>CAVTBY010000009.1:0-167455 GCA_963733085.1 Ilumatobacteraceae bacterium | reverse complement strand
TCGAAGTGCGTAGTGTCTACGTCGACGCGTCCGCCGCAGGCACGACCACCGGCCTCGTCCGCAGCCTGTCCGTCGCCCCGCCACCGACGCCCGACGGGCAGCTACGCGTCATCGACATCGACGGCGTCGACCGGCAGGCGTGTGGTGGGACACACCTCTCGAACACGGCCCAATCGGCGCCGTTCCGCATCACGAAGGTCGAGAACAAAGGCAAGCGCAACCGGCGCATCCGCTTCGAGCTGGCCTGACGACCTAACTCGAGCAGTCGCAGTTCAAGGGGGGCACCAGCACCACTCGGGCCGGGTACCGTCGGTGGCGATGGGCGACGCCGAGGAGCCGCTGTACTACCACGACTACCTGCAGCTCGATCGCCTGCTGTCGTGTCAGCATCCGGAGAGCGAGCAGCTCGGGCGCGAGGCCCACGACGAGTTGTTGTTCATCATCGTCCACCAGGCGTATGAGCTGTGGTTCAAGCAGATCCTCCACGAGCTCGACGCTGTCCTCGACATCTTCGCCGGGGTCGTGGCCGATCGCGACATGCTGCGCGCCGTCGGCCACCTGCATCGGGTCGCCGAGATCGAGCGGCTGCTGCTCCATCAGGTCGACGTGCTGGAGACGATGACGCCGCTCGACTTCCTCGACTTCCGCGACCTGCTCGTGCCGGCGTCAGGTTTCCAGAGCATGCAGTTCCGCATCATCGAGAATCGCCTCGGTGTCGACCCGCAAGGCCGGCCGCGGATCGGCGGTGGCGTGTACACGACGCGTTTCTCGGCCGAACACCGTCGACTGATCGAGCGGACCGAGGGTGAGCCGACCCTGTTCGCCGTCGTCGAGGCGTGGCTCGAACGGACACCGTTTCTGACGCTCGCCGACTACGACTTCTGGCGCGACTACCGCGCATCTGTCGAGCACAACCTGCAGGATGAACGCCGGACGATCGAGATCGACCCACGGCTGGATGCCGAGCAGCGCGCCCGGCGACTCGAAGCGTTCGACCGCTCGACCGCTCACTTCGCTGCCGCCTTCGACGCCGAGGCCTACGCCCGCCACGACCCCGGCTATCGCCCCCACTTGTCGCACCGGGCGTTCGAGGCCGCGTTGTTCATCAACCTGTATCGCGACGAGCCGGTGGCGCAACTTCCATTCCGGCTGCTGGCCACGCTGATGGACGTCGACGAGGCGTTGACGAACTGGCGCTATCGCCACGCCCTGATGGTGCGCCGAATGATCGGCAGCAGGATGGGCACTGGAGGAACGTCGGGCTTCGACTATCTCGACGACTCGGCCAAGCAGGCGAGGGTGTTCACCGATCTGTTCAACCTGTCGACGTATCTCTTGCCCCGTTCTCAGATCCCGCCGCTCCCCGTCGACGTCGAGCGGGCCATGGGGTTTTACATGGCGGGCGGAGGGAGCGACCCTCCGTGACCGCCGGCGAAAACGAAGCTCGTCAACGCGACTTCGATGATCCCTGCCAGCGCGACCTGTTTCACATCCCGCCGGCGGCCAACGGATCGTCCGAAGTCGCATACCTCGCCGGCAACTCACTCGGGCTGCAACCGAAGGCGACCCGTGACGAACTGGACGCCGAACTGACTGCCTGGGAAAGACTCGGCGTGGAGGGCCACCTCGAAGCGGACCGGCCATGGCTGTCGTACCACGAGTTGCTCACCGAGCCGTTAGCCCGCCTCGTCGGGGCGCGGCCTTCGGAGGTGGTGGCGATGAACTCACTCACCGTCAACCTCCACCTGCTGATGGTGTCGTTCTACCGGCCGAGCGGTGAACGCACGAAGATCGTCGTCGAGGACACGACGTTCCCGTCCGACAGTTACGCCGTGCGCAGCCAAGCGGCGTATCACGGGCTCGACCCCGACGAGACCGTTGTGCGTCTCGGCACCGACGAGATCATTGCCCACCTCGATCGTCACGGTGACTTCGTCGCCCTCGTGCTGCTCGGCGGCGTCAACTACCTCACCGGCGAACTGCTGGATATCCCGGCGATCACCACCGCTGGCCAGGCGGCAGGGGCGATCGTCGGGTGGGATCTCGCCCACGCCGCCGGCAACGTCCCGTTGCAGCTGCACGACTGGGGTATCGACTTCGCGGCATGGTGCTCGTACAAGTACCTCAATGGCGGCCCCGGCGCCGTCGCCGGCGTCTTCATCCACGAACGCCACCTCGAACGCCACCGCGGAACATCAGCGTTGCCGCGGTTCGAGGGATGGTGGAGCACCGAGGAATCGACGCGTTTCGAGATGGACCCTGTGCCGCGACCGCCCGCAACCGCCGAGGCGTGGCAGATCTCCAATCCGCCGATCCTGGCGATGAGTCCGGTGCGCACGTCGCTCGACATCTTCGACAAGGTCGGCATCGAAGCGCTTCGAGAGCGCAGCGTGCGACTCACTGCGTTTCTCGAGTCGCTTCTCGACGGGTCGCTGATCGAGATCGTCACGCCACGGGAGCCTCAGCGACGCGGCGCCCAACTCTCGGTGCGCGTCGCAAATGCCGTTGAGGTCGCCCGGCAGCTGCGGTTCGAGCACGGGGTGATCGTCGACACGCGCCAACCGGACATCGTCCGCCTCGCCCCGGCGCCGCTGTACTCGACGTATCACGATTGCTGGCGCGCCGCTGGAGCGCTCGGACGAGTCATCGGATCGTCGTGACTGCGGCAGGCGCAGATGTCGGGGGCGACGTGGCCGTCATCGGAGGGGGACTCGCCGGCTGTCTCCTCGCTTGCTATCTGGGCCGTCGCGGCCTTGCCGTGCGGGTGTACGAACGCCGCCCCGACCCGCGTAGCGGGCAGGCGGAACGAGGTCGGTCGATCAACCTGGCGATCTCCGAACGCGGCCTCGACGCGCTGCGCCGCGTCGGTCTCGCGGATCAAGTTATGGCCGACGCCCTGCCGATGCGTGGGCGGATGATCCACCCGGTGCACGGCCCGCTCGACTTCCAGCCGTACTCGGCTGGCGGTGACCTGGCGATCAACTCGATCAGCCGTGCCGCGCTCAACCATGCCCTCCTCGATGCCGCCGAAGCGGCAGCAGGCGTGGAGGTCGTGTTCGAGCATCAGCTCGTCGAGCTCGACGCGACGGTGGGAGAGATGTTGTTCGACACGCCGAGCGGCAAGGTTCGCGCCGGTGCCGACGTCGTGCTCGGTGCCGACGGTGCCGGCTCCGCAGTGCGCGGCCAGTTGCTCGGCGCCGGGCTGCTCGACGAGCGGCTCGACTTTCTCGACTACGGCTACAAGGAGCTGCACATCCCGCCGCTGTCGATTTCGGGTGCACACGATGACTTCGACGGTGACTTCGCCATGGACCCGGGCGCCCTGCACATCTGGCCGCGGGGATCGTCGATGATGATCGCCCTGCCGAACCCCGACCACTCGTTCACCTGCACCTTGTTCTGGCCCAACGGCGGAACCGGCTGTTTCGCCGCGTTGAGCAGCCCAGCCGCCATCGAGCGTCACTTCCGGACCCACTATCCCGACTTCGTCCCGCTCGCTCCAACCCTTGTCGAGGACTATCAGCACAACCCCGTCGGTCTGCTCGGCACCGTGCACGCCGCGCCGTGGCACGCCGCCGGCCGGGTCGGCCTCGTCGGGGACGCCGCCCATGCCATCGTCCCGTTCTACGGGCAGGGAGCAAACTGCGCGTTCGAGGACGTCGTCGAGCTCGACCGCTGCCTCGACGACACCGCAGGTGATTGGAACAGAGCGCTTCCGTTGTTCGAGCGGCGCCGGCGGGACAACACCGAGGCGATCGCCGCGATGGCGCTCGACAACTTTGTCGAGATGCGCGACCGCGTCGCCTCTCCCGTTTATCGCATGGCCAAGCGCGTGGAGCACGGCTTGGAGAAGGCGCTCCCAGGTGTCTATCGCTCGCGTTATGAGCTGGTGTCGTTCACGACGACGCCGTACGCCGAGGTCCGCCGCCGCGTCCGGCTGCAGCACGCCGCCCTGGCCGTCAGCGCCGCGGCGGTTGCCGCCACCACAGCGGCACTCATATTTAGGAGGTCCCGCAGTGAGTGAGACTCGTATCGTTTCCGGGCTCGCGACACCACGCGGCCGATATCCCCACGTCAAGCTCGTCGGCGGGTTGGCGTTCGTGTCCGGCACCAGTAGCAGGTGCCCCGACGACACGATCGCAGGGGCCGAGGTCGACGCCGCCGGCGAGGTCCACCTCGAGATCCGAGCCCAGACGGCGGCGGTGATCGAGAACATCAGCCGCATCCTGGAGTCGGTCGGTGCCAGCCTGGCGGACCTCGTGACGGTCACGACGTACCTCGTCGACATGGCCGACTTCGGCGGCTACAACGAGGTCTACGGAGAGTTCTTCGACGAGACGTCCGGGCCGGCGCGAACGACGATCGCCGTGCGCGAACTACCCCACCCGCATCTGTTGATCGAGATGCAGGGAATTGCCGTCATACCGGAGAGGAGCAGGGAGTGATGTCGATGAGTGATGTGACTGACGCCGTCAACTTCGAGGAATGGGTTGCTGCTAATCAGCACCTGTTGAAGCCGCCGGTCGGCAACAAGCAGTTGTTCCCTGCCGGTGACGACTTCATCACCATGGTCGTCGGCGGGCCGAACCAGCGCACCGACTATCACGTCGACCCCTACGAGGAGTTCTTCTACCAGGTCAAAGGCAACATCCACGTCAACGTGATGACCGAAAAGGGGCCCGGACGCGTCGATATCCACGAGGGCGAGATGTGGGTGCTGCCGCGCAATCTCCCGCACTCTCCGCAGCGCCCGGAGGCCGGTTCGATCGGTCTCGTCATCGAGCGTGTGCGCGAGGAAGGCACGCTGGAGAAGTTCCGCTGGTACTGCGAGAACTGCGACGCCATGGTCCACGAGGTCGAGGTGCAGGTACGTGACATCGTCACCGACCTGCCGCCGCTGTTCGAGGCGTTCTACGAGAGCATCGAAGCCCGCACGTGTCCGAACTGCCGCACCGTGCACCCCGGCAAAGGCTGAGCCCCGACGTGAGTTCCGACGTGATCGATGTGCACACGCACGTCGTCCCCAACGGGTGGCCTGACCTCGCCGTCGTCACCGGCAGCGACGGGTGGCCGTGGCTGCGCGTCGACTCCGAGCGGGCGGCGATGATCATGGTCGGCGACGGTGAGTACCGGCCGATCGGTTGCGCCTGCTGGAGTGCCGCCGAACGACTGGCCGACATGGACGCCGACGGCATCGATCGTCAGGTCGTCTCGCCGACACCACTATTTTTCGGCTACGAGCGTGACGCCGCCGAGGCGATCAAGGTGGCCAGGATCTTCAACGACCTGACCCTGGAGTGCGTGGCCGACGGCGGCGATCGGTTGATCTCGTTCTGCCAGGTCCCGCTCCAGGATTCCGACGCGGCGTGCGCCGAGCTCGACCGCTGCCTGGCGGCGGGACACGCCGGGGTGGAGATCGGCAATCACGTCGGCGAGCGCGACCTCGACGACGACGGCGTCGTCCAATTCCTCGAGCACTGCGCCGAGGTCGGAGCTCCTGTGTTTGTCCACCCGTGGGACATGCCCACCGGGCCGCGACACGATCGATGGATGGCCCGCTGGCTCTCGGGGATGCCCGCCGAGACTCACCTCTCCGTGCTGGCGATGATCCTCGGGGGAGTGTTCGACCGTGTTCCCCAGACGCTGCGCGTGTGCTTCGCCCACGGCGGTGGCAGCTTCCCGTTCTGGCTCGGTCGCCTCGACAATGCCTGGCAGCGGCGCGGCGAGCTCGTGCGCGGACGTTCGGCACGTCCACCGAGCGAGTACACCGACCGCTTCTTCGTCGACAGCGTGGTGTTTCACCCTGCCGCCCTGCGCCTGCTCGTCGACACGATGGGCGAGGATCAGGTCGTCGTCGGCAGCGATTACCCCTACCCGCTCGGCGAACGCCCTGCGGGCAAGGTCGTGCGCGACGCCGACTACCTCACCGACGCGCAGCGCGACAAGTTGCTCTCGACGAACGCCCTGCGCTTCCTCGGGACGACGTAGACGACGTAGTGGCTGGCACGTTGTCGTTCGCGTCTAGCCGGCTGCTGCAGCGAGGCGGTCGCGTGCCGTCGTTTCCCAACCTGTCGAGAGGTCGTAGGAGAGCCACCACCACCCCATCAGTGCGTCCACAACCTCTCCGACGACCCCGACCAGCTCCTTGGCGAGCGTCTGGGCCTCGTCGACGCCGAGCGACTCCGAGTACCCGATCGAACAGTCGATGTCGGAGAACTCGTCACCGCCACCAGCGCCGAGCGAGCAGCCCACGTCGAGCTGGTCGTCACGTCGAGATGGTATGAGGCCCGAGGAGGACCGAGCCGTGTTCACGGCGCGTTGACTTGGATCTCGTGGAGGGCAAGCTCAAGCGCCTCGGCGACCTCGGTGGCGGTCGTCGGTGGCGGCCGTTTCCGCTCGACACGACGCTGGCGACGGAGGCGGCTCGGGTCGTCGAGCCGCGTCTTGTCGCCGACCTCGATGGTCGTTCGTCGTGATGCGGTCGGTGGTGATGCCGTCGAAGGAGAGGGTGCCGTCGGGTCGGTGGAGGGTGATTCGTCGTCCGGTGTGTAGTTGCAGGGTCCAGCCGCCTTCGTGGACGAGGTGGTGGTGCTGCTCGCAGATCGGTACCAGGTTGTCGAGGTTGGTCGGGCCGAGGTGTTCCCAGAAGGTGACGTGATGGATCCGGCAGGCATCGAACGGCACCGTGCAACCGGGCATGCAGCAGGTCCGGTACATCGCCCGTAACGCCCGCCGTTGCGCCCGAGTGGCGAGCCGGCACTGGCGGCCGACGGCGAGCACCTCGAACTCGCCGCTCAGCCAGACGGGCACGATCGTGCCGTCGCAGCACAGCCGGCGGATCACCTCGACCGGCAAGTCCTGGCCGTCGGAGGTCTCGGCGACGTTGGCTTCTCCGCCGTGCAACAGGGCGGTGTAGTCGATGAGGACTGACACTTCCGCCCCCTGCCCGCCACTGCCGTCGCTTCGATCGCTGGTGGGGCGGGTGATGTGGTCGACGATGGCGTCGGTCTGTAGCTGGTCCCAGGTGCGCTCGTCGCCGTCCTGGTTGACGGCACGGGCGGCGCCGATCGCGGCGTTGAACGCTGTCCACACTTTGGCGTCGTCGAGCGGATCCAAGCTGAGCAACGTCTTGCACATCCCGGTGTGCTTGTCGACCCAACGGCCGACGTTGCGTTGCCGGCGCAGTCGTTCGTGACGAGACAGTCCGCCGTCACCGGCGAGGTCACGGGCGAGGTCACGAACCTCGCGGTCGAACTGCTCGGGTGTCATCGTCGCCGCGGCGTTGACCAATGCTTCGGCGTGCCCGGCCAACTCCTCTTTGGCGTCGTCGTCGAGATGCCTCACCGCCTTGACCACGGCGTCGACGTGACCGGCACCGATCGAGCCATCAGCGAGCGCCGCGCCGAGCTGGGGCATCCGCTGCACACACCGTGCCGCGGGCTGCCGCTGCTTCGGCGTCACGCTTGGCGCGTCGGCCGCCGCCGGCGAGCACCGTCGCACGCCGCCTCACTCACGCCCGACCGCGGCCAACTCGGCGGCGCGCCCGGCGATCCGTGCGTCGACGGCGTCGAGCCAGCCCCGCACCCGCAACGAACGACGCACCAACCCGGCCAACCCCTCGCTGTTGCGCTCGTTGGGGTCGGCGACCAGCAACTTGACGAACGCGTCCAGCACCGTCCCGTCATCGGGATCATCCCCCAACACCAACCGCTCGACACCCCTCACCGAACTCATGTACGACATCGTAAACAAGGGGTGTCATGTAGTTGACTGGGTCGCGTACTCCGGGTCAGGCGGCTGCGGGCTCGAGGGTGACTTTCAGTCCGAGCTGTTCGAGTTGGTGGATGAGTTGTCGTTGCCGTCGCTCGGGGTCGACACGGCGGGCGAGGTAGTCGTAACCCATCTCGTTGTAGGTGACGTGCTCTTTGAGCATCCACCAGATGACGACGAGGAGGTGATGGCCTAGGGCGTAGGTCGCCTTCTCGACGCCTCGGCGTTTGGCGATGCGCCAGAAGCGGGCCTGCATCGACGTGTTCTTGCTGCGTGACGCCGACCAGCCGGCTTCGACCAGGGCCGATTGCAGCCAGGCATCACCGCGGCGGGTTCGGCCCGAGCGGTGCTTGCCGGCGGATTCGTTGTTGCCCGGACACATCCCTGCCCACGACGCCAGGTGCTGCGCTGTTGGGAAGCGGTCCATGTCGACACCGATCTCGGCGATGACGATCTCAGCGGTCCGCTTCTGCACCCCCGGGATCGTCACCAGCAGGTCCCGCGCCGCCTCGAAAGGGACGATCAGCGTGTCGACACGATCATCAAGGCGTCGTTCGAGATCGGCGAGGTAGTCGATGTGGGCGAGCAGCTCGCCGAGCAACAGGGCATGGTGTTCGTTGAACCGGCCCGGCACTGCCTCACGCAGTTGTGGGATCTTGCGGCGCAACGCCTGCTTGGCCAGATCGGCCAAGACTTCCGGGTCACGTTCACCGTCACACATCGCGTTGAGGATCAACCGGGCCGACACACCGGTGATGTTCGACACCACCGAGTCCAACTTCACTTGGGCGTCCTCGAGCAGTTTCTGCACCCGCTGCCACTCGCGGCCACTCTCCTCGGCGACACGCCGCCGATAACGGGTCACGTCACGCAACTCGCGGATCGCCCGTGGCGGCACGAAACTGCCAGCGACCATGTCGCACTCGACGAGCTTGGCCAACCACTGGGCATCACGGACATCGGTCTTGCGGCCCGACACCGCCTTCACATGCGTCGGGTTTAACAGCTGCAGCTCGAACACACCGGCGTCTTCGAGCTCATACCACACCGGTTTCCAATACACACCGGTGGCCTCCATCGCCACCACCGTCACACGCTCGCCTACCAGCCAGGCGCGCAGCACCCGCAACGATGCCAACGTCGTCGAGAACGTCCGAGTTTCGCTCTCCCGGCGACGACCCTGCGTCGTCCACCGCCGCACACACACTGTCACCTGATCCTTGTGCACGTCCAACGCCGCACACCGATCAACCAGCACATCCATCGAGTCCTCCTTCCGAATCGGGTAGCTGACAACGGCCCGGCCGGAGCGCAAGATCAAAGAGGGTGTCATCCGTGCTCGAAGCAACAATCTCGGACACCTGCACGCTCCTCCGTCAGGGTGTCACCCGGGCTGGACGCACCAACCCCTCACGACATACCCGGGCCCAGCCCCAACTACATCCCCTCGGGCGAGGGGCCGCAAGGCCCCTCATGATCGGTGTAACAGTCACTACGGCGAGGAAAACCCCAGCTAGCGCTGGGTCAGACAACGTGTGTTGCGGGTATCGCGGTTTCGACGAGTGCGGCTAGGCGTCGACCGGCGGCAACGAGAGGGGTCGTCGTTCGCTGTGTCCGGCTCAGCACGAACATGCCCTCGACGGTCGCGACGAAGACGGTCGCCAACTCGTCGGCGACGTCGCTCGGGATTCGCGCTGCAGTCAGATGGGCGTGCGCGGCGGCGATCCATGAGTCGAAGGCGCGCTTGGCCGCTTCTCGGAGCGGCTCGCTCGTGTTGGCCACCTCCCGGGCAATGGTTCCGATGGGGCAGGGATCGATGAAGTTGCTCTCCTCGAGCACGGCAGCGGCTCCGGCGAAGAAGTCGACGTACGCTGCCGCAGGGTCGTCGGCCTCGGCGACGATCGATTCGAACAGCTCGCGGTACACCGCACCCGTCGTCTCGACGACGGCAACTGCGAGAGCCTCCTTGCCTCCGGGGAAGAAGTGGTAGATCGAGCCGATCGTTGCAGCGGACGCCTCGGAGATCTGGGTGAGTGTCGTGCCGTTGTACCCGTGGCGTCGAAACAGCTCGTTGGTCGCAACGATGATCCGGTCGCGGGTGCCTGCCACGACATCATTCTAGAACCGGCGTTCTAGTCACGTCGCAGACCGACTAGAGTGATCGTTCTAGCGTCGGTTTCTGGAGATTGGGAGGCGAGACGATGTACAAGGCTTCGATCCGAGCGCTGCTCCGACACAGCATCGATCAGCTGAACCGTGGCGACTACTCACGAATGCTCAAGATGGCGAGCCCCGACTTCGAGCTCGCCTTCCCGGGTGAGAACTCATGGGCGACGATGTTCCGACCACTGCAGCGCGGGCGACATCGTCACGTCACCCACCGGGGAGTCGACGAGGCCACGGCCTTCGCCGACCGTTTCGTGGCCGAGGGCATCCAGTTTCAGATCGAGGACATCCTCGTAAATGGGCCGCCGTGGAACACCCGGATCGCCCTTCGCGTGCACGACTTCGTGCCCGGCGATGACGAAGCGGCAGACGTGTACAACAACCGGGCGGTGCTCTTTCTCGAGCTCCGCTGGGGCCGCCTGATTCGATGGGAGGACTACGAGGACACGGAGCGTGTGGCGGCATTTGACCGCAATAGGGTGCCCGCGCCCTGAACGCGGCACTAGATCGCGGCGAGTAATCCATTGAGCGGCTGGGGGACCCGGCTGAGATCGAGTGCTTCGACGAGCAACGTGGCGTAGCGGATCTTGCGCCCGCCGCGGGTGCCGAGGAAGCGGTGCAGGTGGTGCTCGATCGATCGATCGCGCTGCGCGGGCTGGTTCTGGAACGTTCGAAACGAGCGCATCTCGCCCTCGTCGTCGAAGATCTGCTCCACGGCGTCAGTGCCGACGGCTCGGATCAACTCGTCCTCGAGGTCCTCGACACAGACGAAGAAGCCCAGTCGTTCCATGGCCGAACGTGTGAGTTCAACGCCGATGCCGTTTCGCTCGAGTCCGCGGCGGAAAAGGTGCTCCTCGGCCAGGTCGCACAAGCCGGTGATGCGCAGGTCAAGTCCACGAGGGCCGAATCGCTCGAGGAACCTTCCGATGTTCGTAGCACCGCCCATCGGTACGACAGCCACGCCCTCGGCCGGGAGGTCGCGACCGAGTCGAGCGGCAAGCGTCTCGATCGCCGCCTGGTCGCTCATACCCTCGACCAGCACGACTGTCTGCCGAGGGGTTGCGATCAAGGTTGCGAAAAACGGACCCGGTCACCCGTCGGATCGTGCGGGACGAGCTCGCCGATCACCCAGGTCTCCTCCTCGATCGCCGTCTGCACCTGCTCGACGTCTGCCGGCGAGCAGACCACGACCATGCCGATGCCCATGTTGAGCGTGCGGTGGAGCTCGTGAGCGTCGAGCGCCGTGGCCAACTCGCGCACGAGTTGGAACAGCGGCGGCACCGGCCACGACCCGAGGTGGATGATCGCGCCGACGTCGCTCGGGAGCACCCGAGGTACGTTCTCGATGAGCCCCCCACCGGTGATGTGGGCCAGGGCCTTGACGGCGCCCCGGGCGACGGCGGCGTCAAGCACGGGCAGGTAGTTGCGGTGCGGCTCCATCAGTGCCTCACCGAGCGAGCGATCGAATCCTGGCGGCGTGACGTCCATCGGGATCCAGGCGAACAGCTTGCGCAACAGCGAGTAACCGTTGGTGTGCGGGCCGCTCGACGCTACGCCGATGAGGACATCACCGGCGGCGACGTCGGAGCGGGGGAGCAGGCTGTCTCGCTCGGCGACTCCGACAAGCGTGCCGGCGATGTCGAACGAGCCCTCGGTGTAGACGCCGGGCATTTCCGCCGTCTCGCCGCCGAGCAACGTGCACCTGGCGACGGAGCAGGCCTCGGCCATGCCGCTGACGATCTCGGCCACGACATCGGCGTCAAGCGTGCTGGCGGCGATGTAGTCGAGGAAGAACAGTGGCCGGGCCGACTGCACGAACACGTCGCCGACGCAGTGATTGACGATGTCGTGGCCGAGTCCTCGGACTTGCCCGAGCCGGGCCGCCAGCTCGACCTTCGTGCCGACACCGTCGGTCGAGGCGACGAGCACCGGGTCGTCCATCGCCGCGATCGCCTTCGCCGAGAAGGCGCCGCCGAAGCTGCCGACGCCACTGACGACCTCGGCACCGTGCGTTCGCTCGACGGCGTGGCGCATCTGGGCGACGGCGCGGTTGCCCTCGGCGATGTCGACACCCGCCGCGGCGTAGGAGGCGAGTGCGGCACCCGGTGCCCGCCAGCCGATGTCGCGGCGGTACTGCATGCCGGCGAAGTCGACGTGCTCGATCGCCCTGTAGGCGTTGGCGCGCGCGGCTGCGAGGTCCTTGCCCAACCCCGTAACCGACAGGACCCGGCCGCCGGTCGTGACGCCGTCGACGAGGCCGGCTGGGAACAGCAGCGCGTCGTCGAGCTGGTCGATGGCCGGCAAGGTCACGGCGTCGCCGGTGCGCGGTGCGCTCGGATAGCCGGCCGAGGCGGCGACGACAGTGCAGGCGGCACCGGATCGGATCGACACGTCGGCGTCGGTGAGTCGCCCGCTCGTCGCAGCGAGGGCGATCTCGGCCAGGTCGCCGTCGAGCAGCGGCAGCAGTGCCTGGGCCTCGGGGTCGCCGAAGCGGACGTTGTACTCGACGAGCCGCGGGCCGTCGGCGGTGAGCATCAAGCCGGCGTACAGCACACCGATGTACGGCGTGCCGGCGTTGGCGAAGTGGTCGAGGATCGGCTGGACGAACGTGGCGACCAACTCGTCGGCCGTGTACGGCACCGGTGCTGGGGCGTAGGCGCCCATCCCGCCGGTGTTCGGGCCGGTGTCACCCTCGCCGATCCGCTTGTGGTCCTGGGCGAGCGGCAAGGCAACCGCCGTGGCGCCGTCGCAGAGGGCGATCAGCGAGCACTCCGGGCCGGACATCCGCTCCTCGAGGACGAATGCATCAGTCGTCGCGTTGATCGCCTGGATGGTCTCGTCGACGCTCTCGGGGACCGTCACACCCTTGCCGCCGGCGAGGCCGTCGAGCTTGACGACGACGGGATGGTCTTGTGCTCGATACCACGCGATCGCTGCGTCACGGTCGTTGCTCTCGAAGCGGGCGAATCTCGGGCCGGGGATGCCGAGGGTCGTCGCCAGCTCTCGGGCATAGCCCTTGGAAGACTCGAGACGGGCGAGGGCCGCGGGTGGGCCGAAGCACGGGATGCCTCGCCGTCTGCACTCGTCGGCCACTCCGGCGACCAGCGCGGCCTCCGGGCCGGGGATGACGAGATCCGGCCGTGGCGCGCTCGTCGGTCAGGAAGCTCTGGAAGGAGGATCGTCTCGTGGCCATGTCGTCCGACATGCCCAGGCGATCGCGTGCTCTCGTCCGCCGGATCCGATGATGAGGACTCTCACGGCCGGCGAAACCGCGAACTGTGAGCGGAGGGTGCCGAAATCGGCGTCGACAGCTCACAGTTCGCCGGCCTGGTCACGCGAGGACGCCCTCGAAGGAGAGTTTGGCGTGGGCGTCGGCGACGGCGATGGGGTAGTCGCCGGTGTAGCAGGCGTTGCAGTAGCCGGCGGAGGCGACGTCGTTGTAGCCGATCGCCCGCATCATCCCTTCCAGCGACAGGAACGCCAGGCTGTCGGCGCCGATCCGGTCGCGCGTCTCGTCGACGGTCAGGCGGGCCGACATCAGGTCGCCGTCGTGGCCCATGTCGACCCCGAAATGGCACGGATGGATGATCGGCGGGCAGGTGATGCGCAGGTGGACCTCCGTTGCCCCGGCGTCGCGGACGAGCTTGACGAGCGGGCCGGCCGTGGTGCCGCGCACGAGCGAGTCGTCGATCATGACGACGCGGCGACCGGCGATGTTCTCCGGCAGCGAGTTGTACTTGAGGGCGACACCGCGCTGGCGAATCTCCTGCGTCGGCTCGATGAACGTGCGCCCGATGTAGCGATTCTTGATCAGCCCGTCGTTGAACGGCACGCCGCTCTCGCGTGCGTAGCCGATCGCCGCCGGGATCGAGGAGTCTGGAACGGGGATGACGACGTCGGCGCCGACCGCCGACTCGCGGGCGAGCTCGACACCGAGTGCCTCGCGCACGTGGTGGACGTTGCGGCCGTCCCACACCGAGTCGGGCCGGGAGAAGTAGACGAACTCGAACGTGCAGCGGGCGCCCCGGGTTGCCGGTGTGAGCGCCTGGCGACGATGGATCTCGGTGCCCTGCAGCGTGACGATTTCACCGGGGGCGACCTCGGAGATGTCGGCGCAGCCGAGCGTGGCGAGCGCGCACGTCTCGCTGGCGACGGCGTAACCGCCGTGGGGCAGGCGACCGACGGAAAGCGGCCGGAATCCCCACGGGTCGCGCACCGCGAGGACACGGTCGCCACACAGCAGCACGAGGGAGAACGCCCCCTTCCATGCCGGCAAGGTCCGCTCGATGCGGTCTTCCCAGGTCTGGCCGCCGGCGGCGGCGAGCATCAGCGTCATCACCTCGGAGTCGCTCGACGCCGTCAGTCCGAAGCCACGTGACAACAGCTCTTCGCGCAAGCTCGCGGTGTTGACGATGTTGCCGTTGTGGGCGAGCGCCAGCGGGCCATGCATCGTCTCGACCACGAACGGCTGGATGTTGCGGTCGCTGTTGCCACCCGTCGTCGAGTACCGGGTGTGGCCGATGGCGTGGTAGCCGACCAGCGGCGCCAGGGCCTCGCGAGTGAACACGTTGGACACCAGCCCGGGCTGCTTGTGCACACGGACCCGGCGACCGTCGCTGACGGCCAGCCCAGCGGCCTCCTGGCCACGGTGCTGCAGGGCGAACAGTCCGAAGAACGCGAGCTGGGCGACCCCGTCGCCGTTCGGCGTCGAGAGCCCGAGGATCCCGCACTCCTCCTGTGGGATGTCATCGTCGAGCGCCGTCACGTGCAGCTCACGACGCGTCATCGTCCACCGCCCGTCTGCACCAAGATCTCACCGAGACGAGCGGCAATCCGTTCGGCGACCGGGTACTCCCCCCGCTCGAACGATTCCCGGGTGAGGCGTTCGTAGGCATCCACGTAGCGGGCGGTGGTGGCGGCGATGACCTCATCGCCGAGTGGGGGAGGATCACCGTCGCCACGGTACCCACTGTCGGCGAGCGCCCGGCGCACCACCTCTTTGTCCAGGCTCTCCGGCTCCTCACCGGCAGCGAGGCGCTGCTCGTACGTCCCGGCGACCCAGTAGCGCGACGAATCGGGCGTGTGTACCTCGTCGATCAACAGCAGCTCGTCCTGATCGGTGACACCGAACTCGTACTTCGTGTCGGCGAGGATCAGCCCGGCCTCGGCGGCGATCCGCTGGCCCTCGGTGAACAGTTCGACGGCGATGGCGGTGAGCTGCTCCCACCGCGGACCGGCCACCAAACCGCGCTCGACGACCTCGGCCCACGTCAATGGCTCGTCGTGGGCGCCGGACCCTGCGGCCGGTTTCGTCGTCGGTGTGACGATCGGCTCGGGCAGCATGGTGTTCTTCCGCAGCCCGTCGGGGAAGTGATAGCCGTAGATCGTCCGGGAACCGGTGGAGTAGAGCTGCCACAACGATGTCGACGTCACGCCGGTGATCGCCCCGCGTACCACCACCTCGACCGGCAGCGGATTGGTCTCCCGGGCGATTAGCACGTTCGGGTCGGGGACGTCGATGACGTGGTTGGCGACGATGTCGGTGGTGCGGGCGAACCACCAGGCGGCGAGCTGGTTGAGCACCTGGCCCTTGTACGGGATGCCGGCGATGATCCGGTCGAACGCCGACAGTCGGTCCGTCGTCACGAACAAGCGTGCACCGCCGTCGACGCGGTAGGACACTCGCACCTTGCCCTCGCGCCGGTCGTCGAGCGGCAACTCGATATCGACGAATGGGGTTGGCAGCTCAGCTGACATAGCGCACCGCCGAGCGGAACAGGCTGAGGCCGAGGGAGTCGACAGTGGCGGGGTCGCGACGGTGGCGGGGATGCTGGCGGGCGACGCTGTGGTTTTCCGGGTGAGGCATCATCCCCAGCACCAGACCGGTTTCGTCGCACACTCCGGCGATGTCGGCGACCGAGCCGTTCGGGTTGCCGCCGGCGTAGCGCAGGGCGACCTGGCCCGACGATGCCAGCGCGGCCGGGTCGGGATGCACGTAGCGACCTTCGCCATGGGCGATCGGGCAGTCGATGAGATCGGGGGCGTACTTCGTCCAAATACACCGGGAGCTCGCTTCCTTGGCCAGCGTGACCCATTGGCACACGAAGTGACCGCCGGCGTTGTGGCCGAGGGCGCCGGGGAGCAGGCCGGCCCGGGTGAGTACCTGGAATCCGTTGCAGATGCCGATCACCGGGCGGCCCGAAGCGACGAACGCGCGCAGGGCGTCGCCGAGATGCCCGAAATTACCGTTGCTGATGTCGAGGGCCAGGAGGCGTCCGGCGCCGAGCGAATCGCCGTAGCTGAACCCACCAGCGATGGCGACGATGTCGACCGCACCGATGCGGCGCGGGTTGGCGGTCAACTCGTCGACGAGGACGATCTCCGGCACGGCGCCGGCGAGCTCGAGCGCGAGCACCGCATCACGATCGCGGTTCGTGCCCGGGCCGGCGATCACGATCGCCGAGGACGTTGTCACCAGTTGATCCCGGTGAACGCGGCCGTCAATTCGTCGACGCCGAGGTCGAACATCCCCGCAATGTCGAGCACCGATCGCGACGTCACCGTGCCGAGCACAGTGACCGACCCGACGATCGCCGTGAACGGCGCCAGATTTGCGGCGGCGACCTCGACCAGGAGGCGGCCAGCGGACTCCGAGAACAAAGCGGTCGCGGTGTCGGCGTGCGGAAGGGCGTCGATCGATGCTCCCAGCTGCGAGACGATGCACATCTCCGCCACGGCGACGGCTAGGCCACCTTCGCTGACGTCGTGGCAGGCGGCGACGAGTCCGGCGCGGATCGCCTCGTGCACGGCCCGGTACCTGGCGGGCGACGCCGGATCGAATTGTGGCGTGATGCCGGAGGATGACGACGGCGTGCGATGGGCGCCGGTGAGGAGATCGAGATGACTGCCGGCGAAGTGCTCGCCCGTCTCGCCGACGAGGACGAGGAGGTTGCCCGCGGCGGTCAGCTCCGGCGTGACGCACCGGTTGACGTCGGGGACCTCGGCAACGGCGGTGATCACGAGCGTCGGCGGCACGGAGTGACGCCGCCCGTCGCTGTCGGTGTAGGTGTTGTTGAGCGAGTCCTTGCCGGACACGAACGGGGCGGCGAAGGCTTCAGCTGCGGTGCAGCAGCCGGCGACGGCCGCGACGAGTGTGCCGAGCGTGTGCGGGTCGCGAGGGTCGCCCCACGAGAAGTTGTCGAGCAGAGCAACGCGATCAGGGTCGGCGCCGACGGCGACGACGTTGCGGATCGCCTCGTCGACGGCGACGGCAGCCATCGCCTCGGCGTCGTGCAGTCCGTACCACGGGTTGACCCCGATGCCGACGGCGACGCCGTTGTCCTCCTCCGGGTGGGCGAGGACGATGCCGTCGGCGTGGCCCACGTCGCCTGCGCCGGCCAGCGGTCGTACGGCCGTCGCCCCACCGATCTCATGGTCGTAGCGATGGATGACCGCCGCCTTCGACGCGATGTTCGGGTGCGCGAGCAGGGCGAGCAACGTCGAACGCGGATCGTCGACCGTGCGATTGGTCGCGACCGCCGATGGCTGGGAGGCGACCGCGGCCATCCGCCGCTGCGGCCGTCCGTCGTGGAGGAATTCCGTCGGCAGATCGAGGACCACCGTGCCGCCCGAGCGCACCGTGAGGTGCCCGGTCCCGGTGAACTCGCCGAGGTCGGCGAGCTCGACACGGTGCTCCGCGCAGCGGCGTAAAAGCTGTTCCACCTTGTCCGGGGCGACCGCCAGCACCATTCGTTCCTGCGCCTCAGACAGCCAGATCTCCCAGGGTTGTAGGCCTGGGTACTTGAGTGGCACGGCGTCGAGCTCGACCTCGGCGCCGACTTCCTCGGCCATCTCCCCGATCGCCGACGACAGACCGCCGGCCCCGCAGTCGGTGATCGCCGTCCACAGGTGCTCGGAACCATCGAGCACGTCAATCAGCAACTTCTCGGTGATCGGGTCGCCGATCTGCACGCTCGCCCCGGCGACCTCGCCGGTGGTGGCGTCCATCGCCGCGCTGGAGAACGTCGCCCCGCGGATGCCGTCACGGCCGGTTGCGCCACCGAGGAGGACGATCCGGTCGCCGGGATAGGGGCCGGACGGTGGGTCGCGGTCGGCTGCCCTGCCGATGCAGCCGCAGAACACGAGTGGGTTGGTCGTGAACTCTGCGTCGTAGAGCACCGCCCCGGCGACGGTGGGCAGGCCGATCTTGTTGCCGTAGTCGGCGATCCCGGCGACGACGCCCTGGCGGATGCGTTGCGGATGGAGGGCGCCGTCGGGCAGCACTTCGGGGGCGAGTTCGGCGGGGCCGAAGCACAGTACGTCGGTGAGGGCGATCGGCCGGTGACCGGCACCGAGGACGTCGCGGATCACGCCGCCGACGCCGGTATTGGCACCGCCGAACGGCTCGACGGCGGAGGGATGGTTGTGCGTCTCTGCTTTGAGAGCGAGGGTCTGCTCCTCGGTGAACGACACGATCCCGGCGTTGCCGACGAACGCCGAACGCACGAACTTCGCCGCGATCCGCTCGGTCGAGTCGCGGAGCTGGTGGAGGAGCGGCGTGGTCTCCGTGCCGTCGACGGTGATCGCCGCCCGGAACGTCTTGTGGGCGCAGTGCTCGCTCCATGTCTGGGCCAGCGTCTCGAGTTCCACATCGGTCGGATCGCGAGCGAGCTCGGAGAAGTGGTCGCGGATCACGACCAGCTCTTCGGGGTCGAGGGCGAGCGATCGTTCAGTGTTGAGCGCGGCCAGGCCATCGGCATCGAGGATGCGGATCGGGACGAACTCCGCGGGAGGCGCATCTCCAGAGCCGGGGTGGAAGACGGCTTCGATGCGGTGTGGGGCCCATCGTTCGATGACCGGGTTGGCAATGACGCGACGGAGCAGCGCGTCGATCGTCGCCGCGGTGCAGCCGGGCGGGAACTCCACGCGCCGGCCGGTCGCCGCCGCCGTCACCGGGACGAGCAACTGCTGTGCGGCGTACCCGATCGCATCGGCATCGGCGTCGGTGACCCCCGGATGGAAGGCGATCTCGACGGCGTTGTCGTCGTCGCCCGGAATATCCCAGGTCGCCGTCTGCAACAGCGGATCGACCAGGAAGGCGGCGATGCGATCGCGCTGCTCGTCGTCGAGATCTCCCTCGACGAAGGCGATGTCGCGAACCGTGACATCGCCCGGCAGGTGTAGGTGGTTGGCCGCTGCGGCAGCTGCGATGGCCGCTCCCCGCGGGTCGTCACCGATCGTTGTGATGGTCAGTCGCGACCCGGCTGGCACTGCCCCGACCCTACAACGCCCATTGGAGTGTTTCCTGCTATCGGAGTGCCACGTGTCGAGTTTCCCCGCAGGTGACACTCCGGTGGCAGCAAACACTCCAATCCGTAGCGTGGTGGGGTGTCCATCGATGACGAGCGCACGCCTCGGACCAGCGTCGTATTGATCCGCCACGGCGAGTCCGTCGGCAACGCGACGCGGACGATCTCCCACTTCCGGACGTGCGGAGGGCTGTCCGACGAGGGGCGGGCCCAGTGCGAGCTGCTGGCCAAGCGCCTCGACCGCACCGGCGAGTTGAACGGAGCGGTCCTGTACGCCAGCCATGTTCGCCGGGCAGTCCAGACCGCCGAGTTCGTCGCCCCGGTGATCGGCGCCGAGATCCGCATCGACGAGCGCTTCGCCGAGATCGACCCCGGCGAGGAGTGCGACGGAATGACCTACGACGACCTCATCGCCCGCTTCTCCCCGGACTGGTCACTGGAGGATCCCGACGGCGAGATCTATCCCGGCGGAGAGACGGTGTCCGGACTGCACGCCCGCGTCGCCGCCGGACTCGACGCGATCCTCGCTGCCCATCCCGGCCAGCTGGTCGTCGTCTGCACTCACGGCGGCGTCGTCGACGTGGCGATGCGGATCGGCCTGCACCTGCCGATTCGCGGTTGGTTCGACCTGTTCACGCTCAACACGTCGCTCACCGGGCTCACCGACACGGGCCGGGGCAGGTGGCGGATCGATCGTTACAACGACGCCGCCCATCTGCTCGACGGATGGCCCTGAATCTGTCGGCCAGATGACTCACTGGCTCATCGTCGGGGGCGGGACCGCCGGATGTGTGCTCGCCAGTCGGTTGAGCGAGAACATCCACGACCACGTCACGCTGATCGAGGCCGGACCGGCTCGAATCGTCGACCACCGCGAGCTATCTCGACGATCTGTGCCACGTCGGGCGCCGTCTGGGACGGGCTCGTCGCCCGAGACGGCGGCGGCCCGACCCGGCCATATCCCCAGGGCCGTGGCCTCGGCGGGTCCAGCGCGGTCAACGGTGGCGTGCTGTCGCTGGCCCACGACGACCCGCTGCGCGACCGCGTGCTGATCTCCGATGAACGGCCGGGATCGAGCGAGCTCGGTCCAGTCGACCGGGCGTTGCTCGCCGCTGCGCGCGATGCCACCCTGGCCCGGCTTGCACGACGCGGCGGCGAGCGGTTGAGCACGGCGACTGCCTACCTCGACGTCGCCCGCGACCGAGTCAACCTCGACATCATGACTGGCAGCCTGGTCGAACGCGTCATCCTCGCCGGCCGCAGGGCCACCGGCGTGGCGCTGGCCGACGGCACCGTGCTCCACGCCGATCGCATCGTGTGCGCCGCGGGGGCGATCTTCACGCCATCGCTGCTGATGCGGTCGGGCGTGGACGTTGGCGCCATCGGCGAGGGCTTACGCGACCACGTCGGCCGGGTCGTCGAGCTGACGTTGCGCGGAGCCGGCGAGACGGTCAGTCACGAGCTCGTCACCGGCGCTGTGCTGCGACGAGGGGCGATCGAAGTGGTCGCCATGAACCACCTCGGTTCGGCAAGTCCGGGTAACGCCGCGCTCCTCGTCGGCCTCCTCGTCAACCAGCGCCGCGGGTCGGTCCGTCTCGATCCCGATCGCCCCGATGACCCGACGGCACCCCCGGTCGTCGACTTCGGACACCTCGGTGGGGCCGATGCCGTGCGCCTCGCGGCGGGCGTCACGTTGACGGAAGAGCTCGTCGACACGGAACCGTTCGCCAGCGTGGTGAGTGATGCCCGGACACTCGATGGCTTCGGCGGATACGCCCACGCCACCTCGACCTGCGCGACTGGCACCGTCGTCGACGATGACGGCGCAGTGAGCGGCTACGACGACCTGTTCGTCGGCGACGCCTCCGTGCTCGCTTCGTTGCCGGCGTGTGGCACCTACCTGCCCGTCGTCCTCCTCGCCGAACGACTGGCTCGGTCCTGGCGCGGATCGCTCAGGTCAGGGTGAGCAGTTCGGCCATGCTCTCCTGGAGCAGGTCGGTCATCAGCCAGACGTCGGGGACCAGGTCGCGGTCGCAGACAAACCCGAAGTCGAGGTTGCCGTTGTAGCTCTGCACGGTGATGTTCAGACCAATCCCGTCGGCGATCGCCGACACCGGGTAGAAGTGCTCGAGCTTGGCTCCGGCGCCGTACAGCGGGAAGCTCGGCCCCGGCACGTTGGAGATGACGAGGTTGAACGGCGGCGCCGCGCGATCGGCGATGCGCAGCCGGCTGTACATCCGCATCACCCGGGCGGCGATCGCCGGCGGCGCGAACTGGGTGAAGTCCTGCAGCGTCTCGGCGGGGATGGCGCGGAAGTCGCTCTTCGCCCGGTCCATTGTCGCCTTGATGCGGTCGATTCGCCGGCGAGGATCCGGCTCGTTCGTTGCGAGATCGGCGAACATCGCGGACACGCGGTTCTGGTAGGTGTCCTCTTCGGCGCCGGTGCGCACGCTGACGGGAACCATCGCGATCAGCGGCTCGTCCGGCAGGCAGTCATGCTTGGTCAGGTAGCGGCGCAAGGTGCCCGAGCACAGAGCCATGACGACATCGTTGAACGTGCACCCGACCACGCGGCGCACGGCCTTGGCGTCGTCGAGCGGCACGGTCGTGTAGGCGAACCGGCGATGGGCGCCGATCGAGGCGTTCCACGGAGTGCGTGGGGCCGCCGTCGACGGGAGGGCCGGCGGGTGGTCGACCTCGTTGTCGGTCCCGCGCAACCGTCGCCGCACCAAGTCGCCGAGTGGGCCGGGGACCGGTTGGGCGAGCAGGTCGGCCATCACCCGGAGCCCGCCGTTGCGAGTCGCCACGGACAGATCGCGCAACGCGCGAACGGACAGGCGGACGAACTTCTCCGGACGCATGAGGTACTCCAGCATCGTTCGTTCGATCAGCTGCCGATCGCTGGGAACGGCCTCAGGAACCCAGGGATCGGTCTCCGGGGTTGGGCTGCCCGCTGCTTCGACGTCGAGAAGGTTGGCGAGCATCATCGCCCCCGCCGCTCCGTCGATCGTCGCGTGGTGGACCTTCGTGAACGTCGCCGCCAGCCGCCCTTCGTCGACTCCGTCGATCACGTACAGCTCCCACAAGGGCCGGGTTCGATCGAGCGGGCGGGCATGGATCCGGCTGATCACGTCGCTGAGTTGGTGCGGCGACCCTGGCGGCGGAACGGCGTGATGACGGACGTGGAAGTCGAGATCGAACTCCGGGTCCTCGATCCAGTAGGGGAGGTCGAGGCCGAGGGGGACCTCGACGAGCCGGCGGCGAAACGGAGGAAGCAGCCCGAGGCGCTCCTCGACGAGGCGCCGGGTGCCTTCGAAGAACTCGTCCCGGCCGAGACCGGAGACGTCGAAGAGGTTGAGCGACGACACGTGCCCGAACGTGCTGCGCGTCTCCATGTTGAGGAACGCCGCATCCATGCCGGAGAGCTGCCTCATGGACGAACTCTACGACTCTGGCGACCTTTGGAACTCCGGCGGACGGCCAAGACCCAGCCGAGTGCAACCAGCGCGGAGAAAATGAACCACTGCACTGCGTACGACAAGTGCGGCCCCTCGTCGAGGGACGGCTCGGCGATTGGCTCGGGCAAGTCGCCGAGTTGCGCCGGGTCTGAATTGGTCAACTCGACGTACATCGGTACGACAGCTCCAGGAAGTTGATCGGCGAGCCGTGGGATGTCGACACGCTGGGCGACGGTGAGATCGCCCTCGCCCGCGTCGGAGAGTGCGCCGGTGCGGCGGGCTTCGGATCGGCGCAGGCGGCCTTCGATCTCGACATCACCGGCTGGGACGGGCGGCGAATCGCTGTCGATCGGCACAAACCCGCGAGCGACGAGCAACACGCGACCGTCGTCGAGGAGCAGCGGTGTCACGATGTTGTCGCCCGCTCGACCACCTTGCGAGCGGTTGACGACGCGTAGTTCTTCGTCGGGCAGGTAGCGGCCCGAGGCCTCGACGGGCCGCCACTCGACGGCAGCGAGCTCGTCGTCGCCGACCTCGGCGTCAGTCGCGATCAGTTCCTCGAGAGGGACGGCCGGTTCATCGATGCGCGCCGCAACGGCGTCATTGAACTCCCGGCGCTCGTCGAGGCGGCGCAGCTGCCAGAACCCGAGATTGATCATCACGACGATCGCCGTGATGACGACGACCGTGAAGGCGATCCAGCGCGGGCGGAGCAGGAAGCGGTACATCTCGGCCGGGGACCGTATCGGCGGTCCCCGGCCGAGATGCCGACGAGGTCAGCCGACCTGGAACACGTCGTACATGCCGTGTTGGAGTGCGTGAGGAAGGCCGCCCTCACGGTCGTGGATGAAGCACAGCGCGACGTACGTGTGCCCCGCCTCGATTGGTGCTTCGAACGTCCCACTCGAGCCCGGTCCGAAGATCGGCGAGGAGGCGAACTCGAAGTTGACCTGTTCCATGTCGATCCCTTCGGGCGGGGCGCCCTCTTCTTCGGACAGGAACGCGGGCAGGTTCGCCTCGACGATCGCCGGATCGTTGGTGCCGAAGTCCATGAGAACGACGTGGTGGAACTGGTTGTCGCTCGAGTTGGTGAACGTGACTGAAGTTCCGCCCGCTGTGACGTCGGCATCGAACAGGTAGTCACCCCCACGAATGATGCCGCCGTCGGTCGGCGGGATCACGGCGTCGTCGTCACCCTCGCCAACGGTCAGCGGCGCGGCGACGATGGTGCCGGGGGCTTCTTCGTCCTCCGACGCCAGCTCGGCCCACACGATGTACTCGCCTGCGTCGAGGGTGGTGATCGTGTGGCCGACTGCTCCGGCGTTGTTGAGGAAGTAGTCAGGGAAGGGGCCGCCTTCAACGAGGGCAGGGAGGCCTTCGGTGAATGTCGAGACGTCGGTGCCCGGCTCGACGAGGGTGAAGTCGACCTCCCCGTCGACGGCTGCTCCCGACTCGTCGGCGATAGTGATGTCGACGAGGCCGGCGACGAGGTCGTCGGGCAGTCCCTCGATCCCCGTCTCCGTGAGCGTCAGAGCGATCGCCACCGGTTCAGCCGGTGCCGCCGTGTCCGCCGGTGCCGCGCTGTCCGCCGGTGCCGCGCTGTCCGCCGGCGCCGTATCGACGGGCACCGTCGTCGCCAACGCGACCCCGCCTCCGGCAGCGACAAGGGTGCCGGCCCCCAGTGCCGCTGCGATCAGTCGCCGCGCGTGCGCGTGCAAGTTCGTGTCAGTCATGTTCATTCTTTCCTCCGCCTGGCGTTCCGCCGCCGATGATTGTGCAGTGATTCCGCCGGCCGGTCGAGCCCGCGGTGCGGGCAAGCTAGAGGTTGACCAGCGCTGCGTCGAGAGGTTTTCCGAAATTTGTGCGTGGGTACCTTTGCGGTGGATGACCTCTCAGGGCCCGGCGCGGCGATATCAGGCGACGTTGCTGGCGGCGGTGACGGTGCTGGCGGACGCCGGTAGCACCGACCCAGGCAACGACTGTCGAACCACCGGTGATCGCCGTCAGCTATCAGGATCCGCCGCCCGATCTGCTGCTCTATCCCTTCGCCGAACTCGAGCTGCCCAACGACCTCGGATTTCCATACCTTCCCGACGTGGCGGTGATGTCGAACGGCGATGCCATCGTGGTCGACGAGCCGAGCGGTGCGGCCTACATCGTCGAAGGTGACGGCGGTGCGTCAGCGCGGATCACGCTCGATTCCCTGCCGAAGTTCCCGGTCGCCGGGCCGGAGGGCAACCTCTACGGGCTCACGTCGGACGACGCAGGAGCGCAGATGAGCGCTGTCGCGATGACCGGGACCAACGTCGGTCAGGTCGTTGCCTCGGCTCCGATCGCCGACTCGCAGGCGTATCTCGAGCTCCCGGTCGGTGCATTCGGCAATGCCACGGGCGGGGTGGTCGATCGTGTCCGCAATGTGGGCACGGTGATGATCGAGCACGTCGACGCCAACGGCGATCCGGCGCCCCCGGTGGAGTACCCGCCACTGCTCACCGCCGACACCGGCACGGTGTACGTCGACGGCGATCCGACCTGGGCGATCTCCATCGAGCGCCATCCGGACTATTCGCCCGGCGCGGCGTCTGGCGGCGATTCGCCACCGGCGTGGATCGATGCCGGCGCAGCGACGCTGTGGACGAGCGTCGGTCCGCCTGAGGACCCTGCGTTGCCCGAGGAGGGCCCGGCGCTTCCGGTGGTCGCGTTCCTCAACTCAGACGGATCGGGACGATGGTTCTCGGTACCCGATGACTGGCATGTCGCCGCGGCCGACCTTGGCGGTTTGATCTTCGCCCGCCGGATCGACGACCGCGTCCAATTCGCCCGGGTCGTGGGCGACGGCGACTCGGCGACGCCCATCGAGGTCGCCGAGGATCCATGTCCCGACTACCAGCCGAACGACGACGAGTATCCGCTGCGGCTGTGCGAAGAGGGTGACGGCGTGCGGGCCGTGCAGGCGGCACTCTCGGCCGCCGGCTACGCCCTTGTCGTGGACGGCTTCTACGGCCCCAACACCGAGGCCGCAGTCCGCCGCTTCCAGGAAACCGCCGGCCTCGAGGTCGACGGTCTGGCCGGGCCGGACACCTGGGCGGCGCTGCAGGCCGTCCACCCGCAGAGCGGGACGGACGCCGACGGCAGCGGCGTCGTCGACCCGTGGGAGGTCGACGCGCCCGGCTGACGTCGGCGCCCGACAGTGGGGGTCACGTCCCGACCCGGGCCAGCCGATGGGTGTATAGGGGACGATTCGGTCCCCCTGGCACCCATCGGTTGCGGCACGAGCACGCCCACACATGAGGCCGTAGCGTCGAGGGAACGATGTCTGGCGAGTTCCCCGACTTCCATCTTCCGCATGCTGAAAAAATCGAGTGGATGATCGAGACCGACGGCTACGCCCTCGAGGTCGTCGCACCAGATGCGGACAGCGATCCGCCCCAGGCCGGATACTCCTACACGATCAACTTCCCCGACCATGTCGGCTTCCCCGATGTCGTCGTGTTCGGCCTGACACCGGTCGCCGCGCGTGGGCTACTCGGTCTCGTTCGGGACACGCTGGCCGCCGGGACCGAGATCCCGATCGGTGATGAGCTCGTCGGCCTCCTCGACAACGAGCTCCGCTGCTGCTTCGCAGCAGTCAATCTCGCCGAGTGGGCGCCGCTGTTCGCAACCGCCCGAGCGTGGTACCGCAGCGACGACTTCGAGATCGTGCAGCTCGTCTACCCGGACCGCAACGGCTTCCTGCCCTACGAGGCGGGCTTCGACCACCGCCTGCGCTTCGCCCAGCCGGTCATCGGCACCGCGTCAGCGAGCTGACCAGTCAGCGGACGCCGGCGCGCGCCGGGGCCGGCCAGTCGTCCCATTCCCATTCGACGCCCTGCTCGTCGAGCAGCTCGAGGAACGGGTCGGCGCTGAACGCCTCCGGCCCGAGCACGCCGGCGCCGCTCCAGGCGCCGGTGGCGAGCAACTCGATTGCCACTGCTGGCATCACCGCCGTCTGCCAGACGACGGCCTGATGGCCGAACTCCCGCATCGACCAGGCGTTGTCGACGACGTGGTAGAGGTAGATCGAGCGGTCTTCGCCATCGCGGCCTGCGCCGCGCACCCACGATCCGGCGCACGTCTTGCCACGCATGTCCTTGCCGAGCGACGCCGGATCGGGGAGCACGGCGGCGACGACGTCGCGAGGCGACACCGCGGCACCCTTCACGTCGATCGGGTCGATGCCGTCGAGACCGAGCTTGTGCAGGGTCTGAAGGACATCGATGAACTCCTGGCCGAGGCCGTACTTGAACGTCACCCGTCCGACGTCGAGCCAGCGCGGCATCAGCACGACCTCCTCGTGCTCGACGTTCACGCATGACAGCGGTCCGATCCCTTCGGGGAACGGGAACACCTCCGGCTCGCTGAACGGGGCGGTCGTGAACCAACCGCGCTCGCGTTCGTAGATGATCGGCGGGTTGAGACATTCCTCGATGGTCGTCCAGATCGAGAACGTCGGGGCGAAGTCGTAGCCGTCGACGACGAGATCGGCACCATCGCGTACGCCGATCTCGTCGATACGTGAGAAGAGGTGGTCGCTGGCATAGCGCGCGACGACATCGGAGAAACCCGGTTCGACACCCATTCCGACGATCGCCAGCTGGCCGCGGTCCTCCCATGCCGCCGCAGCCGCCAGCTGCTCCTCACCGAGCAGCACGCCGACCTCGCTGAATGGCCGATCCGGATGCGGCACGGAGACATGCATCGCCATGTCGAGGTAGTGCACGCCGGCTGCGAAGGCGCCGTCGAAGATTCCCGGGTTGAAGCGTGGGGCGCAGGCGTTGAGGACGATGTCGGCGCGACAGGACCTGGCCAGCTCGGCCACCGCATCCGCCGAAGTGGCGTCGACGGTGGTCGCAGTGACGCGTTTGCGAGCGTGGGTGCCTCCCGCCGTGCCGGCCGCCCGTTGTGCCCGGTGGAGGTCGATGTCGGCGACGACGATGTGGTCGATCGCGTCTCGCCGCGACGCAATCGTCACGAACGCAGAGCCGACTCCGCCGGCGCCAACCACCACGACTCGCACCCCTCGCAAGGTAGCCGGGCGGTGAACCCCAATTAGCCGGTTGGCTCGCGCTCGCGCATCCGATCGCGGTGGGCGGCGGAACGCTTGCTATCGTTCGCCGCAGCATTTCGAGCGGTCCGATCCGTCGGGCCCGGCAACCTGGTCAACGCCCCAAGGTGCCTCCGCCAATTGGCGGGATGTGGCCGGCACACGCCGGCAACGGCGTACGGCCGCTCGTATGCCCGTGACAGCGCAGCGACGAGAAAGGAGTGCCAGTGAGCGGTGGACCTCTCCACCGATGCGAGCGACGAGGCGCCAGCAGGTGCACCATTGCGAGCGACGAAGCGCCAGCCGAGGAGCGGCCCGCGATGGCCCGCGTGGCCAGTGAACTCAATGACGGCCTGCGTGGCCGGGGAACGCAATGCCGTCCAGCGATCTGACGCCAGCATCTGGGGCGTGGCAGCCCGGTGACGACCCTGGGCACCGTCGGTTCTTCACGTTCGCCGTCGACCGCGGCTTTGCTCTCGACTGCGGTGAGACCCTGCGCAATGTCGTGGTGGCCTACGAGACCTGGGGCGAGCTCGCCGACGATGCGGCGAATGCTGTACTGCTGTGCCACGCCTGGACCGGCGACAGCCACGCCGCGGGCCCAGCCGGTCGAGGACACCCGACGCCCGGTTGGTGGGACGGCTTTGTCGGGCCGGGCAAGGCAGTCGACACGAATCGCTGGTTCGTCGTCTGCGCCAACGTTCTCGGTGGCTGTCAGGGTTCGACCGGGCCGGCGTCGGCCTCACCGGTGGACGGGGCGCCTTACGGTTCGAGGTTCCCCGTCATCACGGTCCGTGACATGGTGCGCGCGCAAGCACGTCTCGCCGATCATCTCGGCATCGGGGCGTGGCACACGGTGATCGGCGGCTCGATGGGGGGCATGCAGGTCCTCGAATGGGGCGTCATGTATCCCGATCGGGTCCGCGGCCTCGTGCCCATCGCCGCGTGCATGCAGTCGACCGCGCAGCAGATCGCCTGGGGCAGCATTGGTCGACGGGTGATCGCCCTCGACCCGCGCTGGCGCGGCGGCGACTACTACGACGCGGCCCCCGGCGATGGGCCCGGCGACGGTCTGGCGGTCGCTCGCATGGTCGCCCAGGTGACGTTCCGTAGCGACAACGTGTTCACCGAGCGGTTCGGTCGCTCGATCGCCCACCGTGCCGAGCTCGGTGACCATCTCGCCTTGTGGCAGCAGTTCGAGGTGGAGCGCTACCTCGACCACCACGGAACGAAGCTCGGTCATCGTTTCGATGCCAACAGCTACCTCGTCATCGGTAAGGCGATGGATCTCCACGATCTCGCCCGCGGCCGCGGCAACCTCGAGGCGGCGATGTCGAGGATCAATGCCCCGGTGCTGTCCGTCGGGATCTCCTCGGACATGCTCTATCCGACCTACCAGCAGCGTCAGCTCGTCGAGTTGTTGGCGTCGATCGGCAATCCAGCCGGTTACGCCGAGATCGAATCACCGCACGGCCACGATGCCTTCCTCATCAATCTCGATCGGCTGGCTGCTCCGGTGGCGGACTTCCTGGATTGCCGGAAGCTCCCGTAGCGTCGGCGACATCCTGCTCGGTTCGGTACCGCTCCCGTTCGCGTCGCATTGTCGACTCGTCGCCGGTGAGCTCGAGCAGTGCATCGAGGCGCGGCACAACCTTGCTGCGTTGCGGGACACGCAGAGCGAGCAAGGCGACGTCACCGACCTTCGAAGCCGGCCGCAGAACGTAGATGTTCCGGCCCCGGCCGGTCGCTTGCTTGGACTTCACCGTCCACACTGCCGGGCTCGGCCGGACGAACGATCGACGGCTGACGAGCAGCGCTTCGCCGCCCGGGTCGAAATGCACCCGAACATCGCGTCGGCGGCCGAGCGGGAGTCCGTGGTGATCGAGCTCCTGGGCGACGGTGAGGAACCGGGACTCGTCCTTCGCCACCCAGTGCGGTTCGATTCGCGTCGACAGGTAGTAGAGCCCGCCGCACACGACGACGATCCCGAGCAGACCGACGATGTCGAGCCACGCGAGGGCGAACACGACGACGATTGTGCCGCGGCGATGTGGCAATCACGAACGTGCGGGGTTTCACCGATTCCGGTGGAGTGACGCAAGAACCTGCGAAGATCAGTGTCGTGCGCGCAGTCATCTCCGCATCCGCGACGGTGCTGGCCTCGACAATGGTCACCGTCGTCGCGCTGTGCATCGCCCTGGTGGCGTTGGGGATCGTTCTCGTGGTGATCGGGGTGCGGCTTGTGCGGGCGACGCGCACCGACCCGGAGGCGCTCGGAGCGCTCGAAGAGATGGGCGACCGACGCTGGCGTCGCGGCGATGCCGAACTGCGTGCCGACGTCCTCGCCGGCGCCAAGGCTGCCCCCACCGATGCCGAGACGGTCGCCGCAGCTGCGGCCGCGGTCATCGCTGCAGCGTCCAACGCGCCGTCCCTGGACACAGCTCCGGCGCCGGCCGATGGCGAGCCGACGACCGTGGACGAGTCGAGCGACGACGACGACGCATCCGAGGACGAGACGAGCGAAGTCGTGGCGGCGCTTCCGCCGGTGCCATCGCCCTCCGAGTCCCGGCCGAGCCGCAGCCCTCCGAGTCCGCAGCCGTCCGAGCCGCAGCCGTCCGAGCCGCAGCCGTCGACGCCGCCCGATCCGCCGAGCAACGGAGCCACCGGCACCGGAGCCGCCGCCACCTCCAAGTCCCGAACCGCTCCCCGGCCCGGAGCCTCCACCGCTCCCGACGCCGGAACCGCCCCCGGCGCCGCCCGAGCCACTGCCCCCCGTGCCCGGTCCACCGCCGGAGCCGGTGCCCGAGCCGATCCCGCACCCACCGACACCCGATCCGATCCCGTCTCCATTCCCGCCACAGCCGAACCCACCGCCGCCGATCCCGCAGGTCGAGTCAGCGGCGGACGAGAGCGAGAGCGAGAGCGAGGACGCCCGTCACGGGTGACTCTGTGATACGCGTTCCGCGCCGCGCGCGGTCTGCTGCATGAGCTGCCGACGACTGCAGCCCGTTTGTGTCAGCCCGGCGACCACGATCCGGTTTTCTTCCTGACAGAAACCATCGACGGTCGCTCATGTCAGACGAAACGACAGCTACGTGCACATCCATCCGACATGAGCGGCCTCCCCGTGGCGCGCGGGGGTCGTTTGGGAGTCAGAATGGGCCATGGCCACTCTCGACGTCGACGCGATGCTGGAGCGCTTTCGGGAGCGGGCGAAGGCGGTGAAGCAACGACCACTGCCGCCCGTCGCCGGTGACGAGCGTCAGCACTTCATTGCCCAAGCGCAGCTCGACTTCCAGGACTTCGCCATCATCGGCGACGCCGCCGCAACGATCGAGGATGGCGTGCTCGTCCTCCGTGTCGACTTGGCGGGAGAGTCCTCGAAGCATTGACACCGGCGCTGCCGGCTGTCCGGTCGCCGCTGCCGCGCTGGTATTCATTGGCCGACGCGGACGTGGCTCAGCTGGTAGAGCATCACCTTGCCAAGGTGAGCGATCCCGACTGCGAAGAACCATATGGCGGGCCGCAGCCCGCAACGCCGGTTGAACTGTCAACCAATCTGATTAACAGATACGACTGGCATGTCCGAACAATTGTTCGTTACGATCCAGGCGTGGGTCCAGAGGAGCACTTCCGTCAGCTGCGTCTGTCGGCTGCCTCCGCCGAGTTGAGTCGTGATCAGATCACGGAACTGTTGACGGTCACAGCGAACCTATTCGAAGAACGCAAGCGCATCCGCACCGTCGTCGAACGGCTGCCGAGCCACTTCTCTGAGGTCCGCAAGCTGCTCAACGAGCTCGATCGAGCCTTGAAGTAGCCGCCTTCGATTGGAGTCACAATCGTTCCTCTGGTGGGCGACAGGGAGGGCGGCTCCGTTCACAATCGTTGTGATGACCGAGCTCGATAGCATCCTTGGGCGACGATTCAAGGCGAAACCCTCTTGCCTGGTTTCGGTTGTTCACGGCGGACGTAAATCACGACTCAACAGTGTCCGTCCGTCACGAGGACCCGTCGTGGCGACCGAACAACTCTCCCACGAAGGAACCATGACATGATTGGCGCAGCCGTACTCACACTCCTGGCGTTCGCCTCAGCCCCACCGGCCGAACCCACCACGACCGTGCCTGCGGCAGGCCCGACGACTACGGCACCAGGCCCCACAACGACGGTCGCTGATCCGCTGTTCCCCATCGAAGTCGGGGCTACTAGCCCCGCTGTGGCGGCGATCCAGGGTCGTCTCGGCATCATCGTCGATTGCGATTTTGGCAACCAGACGGCAGGGGCGGTTGAGGACTGGCAGACCGAACGGACCGACCTCCCCGAGACGGGGCAGATCGGTCCTGCTGATTGGGTCGGACTTGAGGTCCCGATCACGTGGGGCGAGGACGCCAACGACAACGGGGCGATCGAGCCGTCCGAGGTCACACTCGTCTGTGACGGCAACGTCGAGTTGCCACAGGATTCGCCCCTGGCCATATTGGCCGAATCGTGCGGCGTCAGTTCTGCCGATCCTGATGGTGATTCGTATGTCCAGTACTCGCCGGATGACGATTCGATCACCGTCGTCAGCGTGCAGTTTGATCTGGATGACGTAGCCGACGAGTCCACGCTGTCATACAAGGTGGCATGCGTCGCCTCAGCGCTGCCAGCTGACGTGCTCAGCCGGATCGACTCGACCCGAGCGATCGACGGGATGCAGGAGGCGGTGTTCGAGGACGTCACGGTGTTCTGGAACTATCAGCCGGACAACGGCTTCAACCTGACCATCTACAGCAACTGAGACGACCCGTGCGGTGCGCTAGTTCTCGCAGCCCACTCCGTCGCCGTCACGATCCAGCTTCGAGCTGTAGCCGGGATCGCCCACGTGGACCGGTGCCGCTCCTGCCGCCCTCGCTGCGTCACAATTCTCAAAGTAGACACTGTCGGGCTCCAACTGAACGGCCGGCCCGGCGCGGTGAACGGCAACAACACCCGTCGTGGTCGTCGTCGGCGTCTGAAACACGGCGAGCTGCTCGGCATCACAGACGAACGGGGGGAGGTTTCATCCAACGAGATGTAGGCGGCTTCACGCTCGTGCGGCCCGTAGCCGTCTCGTGAGTCGTATCGAGCCACTCGAGGAACGTGACCTCGGCGAGGGTGTTGGCAGCGGGCAACCGCCGGCCGGTGCGCGTCGCGCTGACGCGCCCGCTGGTGAGCACGGCGTGCCCGAGCAGATCCTGACCGACAACGGCAAGGTGTTCACCCCGTTCGCAGCCCCGGCGGCGCTGTTCCACAGATTCCGCATCGACAACGGCGATCAAGCTCCCTCCTCACCGCGCCACGATCGCCGACGACGACGGGCAGGAGCCCACCCGCTTCGCCGTCACCCTGCCACTGGCGACGAGCGGGTCGTCTTGGTCCTCGATCAGCTCGCCTCCAAGCGTAACCTCGGCGGCTTCGGCCTCGCAACGTGTGCTTCGCCGGCGCGAACTATCGAGTCGGGTCCGCCTATCGGCGTCGCCAGGTGCAGGTCGCGGTCGTTGGTGACACGGTCGAGATCTCGATCGGGGAGCAGCTCATCCGCAGCCACCGGGCCAAGCACGACCGCACCCGCGTGCCACGCGTTGTTCAGCGCCCACCAGCCCCCGGACGCACCCTCTCCACGCACCACGCGCTGGGTCTCGGCGCGACCCGGCCGCGACCAGCGGAGCTGGTAGAAGTCGTAGTCCTGGTTGCCCCAGTAGGCGACGACGATGCTCTCGTCCACGGCGGTGTAGACCTCCATGTGGACGCAGTCGCCCGATTCGCTGTTGTTCGTGTTACCGATGCATTCGTCGGTGGCGTGGGCGGGCGTCACCGCGGTGAGAGCGGGTAGGGCCGCCATCGTGGCGGAGGCGACGAGTAGCCGCACACCGTGTCTTGCGATCGATCTCAAGTCTCAGTCTCCTTCAGGTTGGACCGACGTTTGGTTTCGGCGAAAGAGCGCTGCTGAATGGGATTCGATACGAAGTTGTACCTCGGAGCGATCTCGCGTGCCCACCGCTCCGAACGCCCGGTGATCGGCGCGGCGCGACGACAGCGGCGGAGCACCGAACGTGCGCCGTGTAGCGAATCACGCAGCCGGTGTCCGCTAGCGCAGCATCGGCTTGATGGCGCTACAGAACGACCTCGGGCCCGGTTCGGTACGTGGCGTGCGCGGCAGGTGGCGGGGTGGAGCGGTCGCCCGGGGAAGTGCGAGCCTCCCATAGTCGGTTCGATGACCACGCCGGAACGCCGACTCTGGAGCGTGCAGGGCTCGTCGCGGGCATGCCCGCGCCGGCGGGTGAGGATCTTCGCCGTCGCCCACGCGCCGTCGTTATGGAGCGCTCGTATGGGCCGTTATACGTTGGCCTTGCGGTAAGGGCGCGCGGGCTTGTTGCTTGCGCATTGTTGAGTGTTCGCGGCATCCCCGACCGACACTTTGCGGATGCCTACTCGGTCGTGGACCGCGCGGTATCCCCACGCGGACGTCGGACATCGCGTCACTAACGACGGAGTGTGGAGCTCGGGCGCTTCCCGGAGCCCGGCGGGCCCGCTTGGCGCGCGTTCGAGGACGGTTATGCCGGGCGGTTCGACGGCGGCCACTTTGGTGCGAGCCCTTGTCTCTCCTCATGTGATCGACCGGCCAGCCAAGTAGGTGGCGGTCGGCATGGCGGGGACGGTCGTGGCGGTCTGCGCGCTGGAACTGGGCGGTGGCTGGTGGTTGTCGGGCGTCGGCTCGCCGTCGGGTGCCGGGCTACGACGGCGGGTCGATGCGTTCGAGCTGGGTCCATCCCTTCCAGCCGCGCTCCTCGAGCAGGTGCATCAGCGTGCGGGCGAAGGGCACCGCGTTGACGAACACCTCGTCGAGCAGGGCGACCAGCTCGTGGTCGAGCGCGAAGTCGGCGAGCTCGTCCGTCGCCCGTGTACTCGGCGTCCTCCTCGAACATCGCCACGAGCCGGTCGGCGACGGCCGCCAGACGCGGATCGTCGGGATCCCAATCGGCCGCCTCGACGAGATCGAGGTACATAGAGGTGACAGCCGGATTCTCGATCTGGCCGCGTTTGAGTGCCATCAGCGCCGGCATCTGATCGGGGATCTGCGCCGCCACGAGGATCCAGGCGTCACGCTCCATCTCGATCGCCCGCTCCGGGACGTCGAGCTCGCGGAGCCGGTCGAGGTACTCGACCGCCTCGGGCGGCAGCGCCAACCGGTCGCCAGCCGCGAGCTCGGCGACCCGCTCGCGGTGACGCTGCCGCTCGCGGATCTCGGCGCGCAGGCGGTGGTCGATCTCGCTCGATCGCCGCGGCGAACTCCTCCTCGTCGGCGGCCAGCAGCTCGTGCACCCGCGACAGCGGCACGCCGGCGTCGGCCAGCGTCCGGATCCGGATCAGCTCGACGACGGCTGCCGCGTCGTAACGCCGGTACCCCGACTGGTCGCGCTGCGGGCTCGGGCAGCAAGCCCTTTGGCGTGGTAGTGGCGGACCGCTCGCACGGTCACGCCGGCGTACGACGCGAGCTGGCTGATCGTCAGCATGTCAGACCGCTCTTCATCGAGGTCAGTCTGCCGGGCGGGTTCAGGCGAGCTTGCGGCGGTAGGTGCGCACGGCGAGCGCGTGGGCGACGACGAGCAGGCCGACGCACCAGGCGAGTGCGGTCCACACGTCGTTGCCGAGCGGCTGGTCGGCGTACAGGTTGCGGAGCGTGTTCACGATCGAGGTGACGGGCTGGTGCTCGGCGAACCACTCCACCGGTCCGGGCATGCCGTCGGTGGGCACGAACGCCGAGCTGACGAACGGCAGGAACAGCAGCGGGTAGGCGAACCCGCCGGCGCCGTCTGGTGACTTCGCGGCGAGCCCGGCGCTCACCGCCAGCCAGGTGAGCGCCAGCGTGAACAGCACGATGATGCCGAGCACGCCGAGCCAGGCGACGACGCCGGCTCCGGAGCGGAACCCGATCGCCACGCGCGACGAGGACGACCAGCACGAGCGAGATCAGGTTGGCGATCAGCGAGGTCAGGACGTGCGCCCCACAGGACCGCCGAGCGGGCGATCGGCATCGACTGGAACCGCTCGAAGATGCCGCCAGCGACGTCGGTGAAGAGCCGCAAGGCCGTGTAGGCGACGCCGGAGGCGACCGTGATCAGCAGGATCCCGGGCAGGAGGTAGTTCACGTACGTGCCGCCACCGGTGTCGATCGCTCCGCCGAAGACGTACACGAACATCAACAACATGACGATCGGCGTGATGCGCGGTCGTGATGATCGTGTCCGGGCTGCGCAGGATGTGCCGCAGGGAGCGACCCAGCAGCGCGGTGGTGTCGCGGAAGAAGTACTTGTTCATCGTCTGACCTCAGTTGTCCGTGGCGGCCGAGGCGGCCACCGTGTCGTTCAGGGCGGCGCCGGCACCGGTGCGACGACCGACGAGGGCGAGGAAGATGTCCTCGAGGCTCGGCTGCTTCTCGACGTACTCGACCTCGGCCGGCGGCATCAGCGCCTTGAGCTCGGCGAGCGTGCCGTCGACGAGGATCCGGCCCTCGTGCAGGATCGCGATCCGGTCGGCGAGCTGCTCGGCCTCATCGAGGTACTGCGTGGTCAGCAGGACCGTGGTGCCGCCCTCGGCGAGCTCGCGCACGGACTGCCACACCTCGAGCCGAGCGTGCGGGTCGAGGCCGGTGGTCGGCTCGTCGAGGAAGATCACCGGCGGGCTCCCGATCAGGCTCATCGCGATGTCGAGACGCCGGCGCATGCCGCCCGAGTACGTCGCCACCCGGCGCCCGCCAGCGTCGGTGAGCGAGAAGCGGGCGAGCAGGTCGTCGGCGATTCGACCCGGTTGGTCGAGATGCCGCAGCTTGGCGATCAGCACCAGGTTCTCGCGTCCGGTGAGGATCTCGTCGACGGCGGCGAACTGGCCGGTCAGGCTGATCGACTCGCGGACCTCGCGCGGCCTGCGTGGCGACGTCGAACCCGTGCACCACCGCCGTGCCGCCGTCGGCCTTGAGCAACGTGGACAGGATCTTCACGATGGTGGTCTTGCCGGCGCCGTTGGAGCCGAGCAGGGCGAAGATGCTGCCCGGCGCCATCGTCGAGGTCGACGCCGCGGAGCACCTCGAAGTCGCCGTACGACTTCATCAGCCCGGCGATCCGGATGGCTGGTGTCGTGCTCATGCGACCAGCCTGCAGGGTTGACCTCGCGTCAAGGTCAACCTCGACCTCGCAGGCCTGGCTGTGATCCGTGTCACCTCCCGTTCGGTCACGACAACCGGCTACCTCCACGCCGACGACGACGCCGACGCGGTAAGCGCGGACGGCGTGGGCCGAGCTGGGATGTCAGCGGGCTCCGACAGCCGCAGCGGAGTTCCATCCGTTCGTCCCACCGATCCAGCGTCGACCGATCGGCGCGTGCGAGGCCCGAGACCGGATGGCGGTGACGGCGGATGTCTGCGGCAGCGACACGCTGATGTCCAAGTACGCGTCCGCATATCGCGGACCAGAGCGTCCTCGACCGCCGGCTCGATGGCGCTCGCAACCCAACCAGTAATCGCGGCGCGTGTGCCGATCGCCGATTCGGGGTCGGCTGGGTCGCGCGCCGGGAGTCGCCGGCGCAAGCGGCCGATAGACCCACCCGACCCGGCGCCACGAAGGTCGCGAGATGCAGTCCCCCAATCGCACCGGCGCTGGTGGACATCGCGAGTCAGTCCCACGACTGGCGCACAGCGATCTCCTGCAAGCGGCAGAACTCACCCACAGCGATGCCATCAAGCGGGGAGCTGGTGTGCGCCAGCCGGGTCGACTATCTCGGCGCCGGAGCGACGATTGATTCCATCCGCCCTCCCACCGGCATCGAATACTCGATGGGCACCGGCAACCGCGCCGTGCCGCTCCCGTTTCTAGGAACGGAGTCGACCCGGACAAGGAGAAACCACAATGCGGAAGCGACTGACCGCAGCGATCGTCGTCCCCACGCTACTTGGTGGCACCGCCGGCATGCTGGCCGGCACACAGGTTGCCAACGCCGAGATCGCCCCGGTGTTCACTGTCTGCAAACGCGAGGTTGAGTTGCCGGATGGTTGGGCTTGTGTGGAATCCACCAGGTGTGTGGTCTACAGCAGCGGATACTGGCAATGCAGCGATGGCACCTCCGGTGGCGGCGAACGTCCTGGTACGGAAGTGCCGATCAGTCCAATAGAGCGCTGACAGACACACCTGATTGCGCCGAGCTCCAATCGCTCCGGCACTCGCTCGGCTATAGGGACCAGTGCGCGAGCGGTCAACCCGCACCTGCTCAGCGCGCCGACATCGACGGGTGCTCCGAGCGCGCATAGCGGCGGCCCGACCCAGTGCGCAACACCGCAGACCCTGACGAGACGGGCTCCTGCGGCGGCTCGCGCAACCGGCAGTACACCTGGACGGAACCGGCGGTCAAGGCCGGCACTGGAGCAGAGCGGCGTCCGGGGCGGCGCTCGGCGCACTGGCGAACCCGTCGAGCAGGTCGGCGGCGAACTGGTCGAACGTGGTCTCCATCCGCTCGACGCTGCTCTTGGCGCGGTCGAAGAGGTAGTTGACCGCGATCCGATGCACGCAGGTCGCAAACGCCGATCGACGGTTCGTTCATCGGCGGCGGGAAAGCGATCGAACGTCGGGCCCGTTGCGTGGCGGGCGACGACGAACGTTCCCACGTGACCGAATGTGTCAGCCTGATGTTCGGTCGCGGTTGCGTCACCGGCGGGAAGCGTGGCCAGAGCGTCGAGAGGCATCGAACGCCGTCGCCACTACTCCGTCCGGCGAGCGCCGAGCGCCGAATCGGGCGCGCATCTTGAGGTCGCTCGTGGGTCCGGTCGGCTGTGAGCTGAGGCGCGCCGCGATTCGATCGAAGGGCGTCGTGATGGGCGCTCGGTATGGGCCGAAAGTCGTGCAGTCCCGACGGCCGGAAGCTCCGCGTTACTGCGCGCGTGTTATCACCCGTGTAACGGCACTTCGAGGATGCTCTGTCCGGGGTGTCGGCCGCTCGTTTCCGGACGCGGGACTCGGACATCGCGTCGTCGACGACCACGAGAACCCTTGACAGCCGGGCTGTCGTAAGCCCAGACTAACCGTTAGTGGCTACTCACCAAGTTGACGGTTTGACGGCACTCGGCGACCCGACCCGTCGTGCCGTGTTCGAGCTCTTGGGAGACGGGCCACGCGCGGTCGGCAAGATCGCGTCGGAGCTGCCGGTCACCCGGCCGGCGGTGTCCCAGCACCTGAAGGTGCTGAAGGAGGCAGGGCTCGTGATCGATCGGCCCGATGGCACGAGGCGCCTGTACGAGCTGAACCCCGATGGCATCGGCGCGCTGCGCGCCTACTTCGAGCGGTTCTGGACTCAGGCGCTCACATCGTTCAAGCACAGAGTGGAACAACAGGAGGAGCAATGACCGCACAGACCACCGACACGTCGGTCACGACGTCGATCGTCGTGAACGCCCCGATCGACAAGGCGTTCAGCGTGTTCACCGACGACATCGGGTCGTGGTGGACGCCCGAGCACCACATCCTGCAAGCCGACCTGAAGGAGATGGTGTTCGAACCCCGCGTCGGCGGCCACATCATCGACCGCGGCGTCGACGGCAGCGAGTGCGCCTGGGCCCGCGTCCTCGCCTACGAGCCGCCGAACCGGCTCGTGTTCAGCTGGGACGTCAGCGCGCAGTGGCAGCTCGAGACCGACCACTCCCGTACCAGCGAGGTCGAAGTGCGTTTCATCGCCGAGAGCCCGACCCGCACCAGGGTCGAGCTCGAGCACCGCAACCTCGACCGGCACGGCGACGGCTGGGAGGCGATGCGCGACGCAGTCGGTGCCCCCGACGGCTGGGGCCACGGCCTCCAGCGCTTCGCCGACCGGGTGGCGTCGGGCTGATGCACTTCGTCTACAACGTGGTCCCGCCGAGGCCGACCTTCGCGGTCGACATGGACGAGACCGAGCGGCTCGGTGTCCGCTATCGCCAGCATCGGCTTGATGGCGCTACAGAACGACCTCGGGCCGCGGTTCGGTACGCGGCGTGCGCGACAGGTGGCGGGGCGGAGCGGTCGCCATCTGCGAAGTGCGGGCCTCCCAAGTCGGTTCGATTACCACGCCGGAACGCCGATTTCGGCGCGGTCTGCCAGCGTGCCGCCGGACGTGGTGGTGTCCGGTAGCGGCCGACTATTGGCCGTCACCCGGCGTCTCGTAGAGGCGAACCATCTCCCGCCAGTATGAGAGCAACGCGCTCATCGCGCCGATCGTTGCGATGGTCATCTGCCAGCGACGATGACGACGTGCGCCGTCGATGGCGATGAGAAGGGCCGCGCTAGCCATGCAGTTGATCGCCAGGGCACCGGACACTGGACGCTCCTCCAGCCACCTCTCTTCGCCGAGAACCGCCCGAGTCGCGAAAGCGGAGTCATCGCGAGGTGGTGGGAAGAGGACGGGATTGAGCGCGAGCCATGCCGCGACGACAACGCCCTGCCCTGCGCTGCGGTTCCACACGGGGAGCAGGACCAGCGGTGTTGATGCCCACCGTGTCCACGCGCTCCAGGGGTGCGAGTGTCGGGAAAAGACCCACCGTTTGACATGCGATCCGGTGGGAGTCACGGCCACAGTCTTGTCGCGGCGCCGCCCGTCGCGCTGCTGGTCGAAGACCGCCGTAGCCAAGGAACCACGAGCGCGGCGGTTAGGTGATCCACGTGCCGTACCGAAAGACGGATCCGCGTGGCGAAACTGCATGGCTCGGCCGGGTTGGACGCGGTCGTGCATCTGCACTCCAAGCGCGGTGGGGTTGGGCAGGCGAGCGCAACGAACGCGCCGGACGCCGTCATCGGACAATCGCGGGGACAACACTCCGGGCCGCGCGCCCGAGAACGCCGGGCGCCGGGCACCTGGTGCTGTGAGGGCATCTGCTGTGGGCATTGGCACGTTCCTGACAGCACGTAGCGTTCCGGGGATCGGTGCGTTCGATGACCTCGTCGACCTGTGGATGAAAGGCATGAACGTCGTGCACCGCGGCCTCGCTGCGGTGTCGGGCGGGCGACTCGGTACTGCGGTCATGGGAATGACCGCCGTCGAGCTGCACGTCATCGGACGCGCAAGTGGTCGTCGCCGCTCGGTCATGCTGACAGCACCGGTCTACGAACCGGAACGGGTCGTGCTTGTCGCGTCGAAGGGTGGCGACGACCGTCACCCCGAGTGGTACTGCAATCTCGTCGCCGACCCGGACGTCGAGCTCACCGTCGGCGGCACGACCCGGCCGATGCGGGCGCATACCGCCGACGCGACCGAGCGGGCAGAGCTGTGGCCACGCATCGTCGCCGCCTATCGCGGCTATGCGGACTACCAGCGACGGACCGAACGAGAGATCCCCGTCGTCGTGCTCGTTCCTCGCTGAGTCAAGCGGCGTCGCCGTCCACCAACCGCGCCAAGACTGCCTCGTTGATCGCGCCGGCGACGAGCTCGAACCGCGGTCAAGTCGTTGGTAAGGTCGCCGACCGCGACACCATCGCACGTCTCGTCGAACAGATCAGTGGCTGGCGCTCCACCCATGGTGTCGATGACAGCGACCTCCGCCCGCTCGGCGAACGACCAGCCGACCCGAGCGACCGAGCGCGATACGACGCACTTACAGCCGATCTCGAGGATGCGACAATCGACCGCGTGAGCCGCGCCCGTGACAACGGCGATCACCATTCTGACCCTTCCGCTTGACCGTGACCGCGTGAGGTTCGGTGACGTCGAGATCGTCGGGCTGGCCGAAACCGCCCCAGCCAGCGGCGTAGAACCAGCGCGACGCGCTCCGAACGCCGCTGGACGGACTCGTCGGTTCCAGCGGTGTCGATGTCTTGTCATTCGGTGCGGCGAGGAGACGATTCTCCATCGCGGTCCGTGTGCCACGATCCGAAGCCGCTGGATGTGCCAGATCCGTCTGATCGGAGTGGGTGCGGCGTGATCACCTGGCCAAGGTCTTCTCGATCTGGTCGTCGGCGACCTTGTTGCCGTTGACGATGATCGAACCGGTTGCGCCGTTGTGTGCCCACCGCGCCGAACTGGATCGACGTGCCCGAACCCAGCGGCGTGAACTGCACGACGCGGAAGCCGTTGTCGAAGTCGGCGTCGAGCCGCCAGCTGAGGTTCGCGTAGAACGCTTTGGAGCGCTCGACGTTCGACACCGGGATGACCACACCCTCGAGCTTGAGGTCCACGGTCTTCGTGATCGGTGTACTCTCGCCGAGCATTTCGACGTCCGTGGTGCTCATTTCTGTCTCCTCCATATGAGTGACACGTTGCTGAATGCTGTGCTCACTCTGTGGCCCAGAAAGCGCAGTGGTGGCGGGACGCGAACTCGGTGTCGATCTGTGGTTCGGGTGTAACGAACGAAAGCCCTTGCCCGCCGTCGTCGAACAACGGCCAGGAAACTGCGGCTGTTGAGGGGTCTCCGGTCGCGGCGAAGTTGGCCCATGCTGCTCGCATGGTGCCCGCGAGTTCCTGTTGTTCGGCGTTGAGCGGATCTTGGAGCGGCGCGTTCGGCAGATCAAAGAGATATGGGAGCTCCGAACCGTGGGTCGCAGCGGGAATCGGCGCAGTTCGTGGAGGCGCTGCATCGTCGGCGAACTCGTAGGCGAACGTCGGCACCAGCGCAGAGGTCCACTCGTTCATTTGCAGTGCCACGCAGGCGAAGTTGGCGTCGCCGACCAACGCGCTCAAGGCAACCGTCGGCGATGGGTACAGGTTGGTCGGATACTCGTCTGCGATCGCCGTCGCCCGCGTCTCGGACACTCCCAGCGTCGACTCGATTTGTTGCCGATAGTTCTCGTCTGTGACCTCCGGCGGGTCCAGCGGCACGAACGTCCCGCCGCTGACGGCCACACCAAGTCCGGCGACGAAGAGGAGTTCCTCGTCGTGGTTGATTCCGTTGAGGATCGGCACCCGGGCGAACCGGCCAGCAGCCAACGCCGTGCCGATCGACTCCGTGAGGACTTCGCCGTCAACGACACCGGGGATCGCCGCGGTCGGAAAGTTGTTCACCAGAGCATCCACCGGCAGATCGCGCAGGCAGTCCGCGGTCTGGTCCGCACAGCCAGCGGCGTCAGCGACGCTCTGACCGAACGCCTCGGCGTCGGTCAGCGAAAGCTGTGTCAGCGCGAAGGCTCCGCTCTGCACGATCGCCTTCTGGAACAGCCCCTCGGAGTCGCTCGCAACGAGGTGGGCGAGCACCGACAAGCCGCCGGCCGACTGACCGGCGATCGTCACGTTGCGCGGATCGCCGCCAAACTCGCCGATGTTGCGCTGCACCCAAGCCAACGCAGCTTGCTGATCCATCAGCCCGTAGTTGCCGGATGGCCCGCCCGGCTGCGACGCCAGCGCGGGATGCGACAGGAACCCGAGCGCGCCGAGGCGGTAGTTGATCGTGACGACCACCGTTCCCTCAGCCGCCAGCATCGTCGGGTCATAGTTCCGAGCCGCGTCAATGGCCAAGCCACCCCCATGGATCCACACCAGAACCGGGCGCCCCGAATCGTCGGCATCGCCAAGGGCCGGCGTGTACACATTCAGATACAGACAATCCTCATCGAGCGGCGCAGGCGGCGCGAATGGACCCGCCTGCTGTGGGCAGCTCGGCGCGAACTCCGTCGCATCACGGATGTTCTCCCATCCTGGTGCGGGCTGCGGTGCCTGCCACCGGAAGGGCCCGGTCGGGGCCGCGGCGTACGGCACGCCGCGGAACACGAATCCCCCGTCCACCGCCGCGCCACCAACCGCACCACCCTCGGTCTCCACAACTGGATCCGAGGACGCATCAGCTACAACGACGCGGGTGTCGATGATTGCTGCAGTGGCTGCCAGGGTGAGGATCAGGGGGGTCGTCGCGGCCCAGCGGGTTGCGAGCCGGCGATTCTTTAGGTGGGACATCATGGTCGTTACTCCGTGTGTTCGATTGAAGAGATGCAGGGTTGATCAGCCACGATCTGACGCTGACGGGGCGATCGCCTCATGCGCCCTGCCGCTGAGACGAAGCGTGATCGCGACAGGAACGGGGTGGCTGGCTAAGCCACAGAGATCGACGCGGAGTGCTCCGCAGGCGCCGTGGCGGCGCTACGCGTGTAGAGGAATCCGCTGACGATCGCGATCCAGACGAGGGCGATGATCGGCCAGATCACTCGTGCATAGGCACCGTCTGGTGCCCACACTCCATCGTTCGCCCACGTCGTACCGCCCAGGAGAACGAGCACCAAAGCGGCGACCCCGGCCACGAACGGTCCGGTCGAGATCTGTTCCGCCTGCCATAGCCCGAAGGTCCCGGCCATGACGAGCATCGCTGCTGGGAATGAAGCGACTACGAGGAGGACCTGGGAGAGGTCGTTGAACCCGGTCGTGACGGCGTCGTTGCCATACCCGGCGATCGAGTACGCGAGGCCAGCGCCGACAAAGATCCGCACGTAGATGAGCGTGGCCAGCGCCGTGCTGGCAGCTGTTGCCGCCGCGCCCCAGATGCCTTGCCCTGCGTCCCGTAGGGTGGATGCGAGGGCAGCGGCGAACCACAGCAAATTGAGAAGGGCCAGCGCGAGAAGCGACGACCCGATCAGGAGCCGCGTGCGATCGCTCTCGTAGAACGAAGCCAGCGTGTCGGCCGACGCGCCGATGTCGGGCTGAGCACCGTAGATGAGCCACGAGGCGACGAAGGTGACGACGAACGCGATGCCGCTTCCGCGCCACACTCGATCAAACGTCGACGGATCCCTGGTCGCATGTTGTGTTGCGGACATGCCATCCTCCTCTGCATGTTGATGTGCGCGTGCCCTCTGCCCGGCGGCTCGTGTGCGACGCGACGTGTCGTGCACCGCACAGTCGTCCAATCCGTCTCCAGTCGCACCCGGGCATCTCCCCGGTACGTGCCCCGGCGATGTCCTTCGACTGAGCGTCTCGGCCTCGTGCGAGCGTCAGCAGGCTGCGCGTTCAGCGCGATTCGAGAGCCGACATCTCGCCGTCAGACGCGGCGACCGGTGCGGTTAGGCACCGGAAGCCGTTCGAAGCTGCCGACGCGAGCTGATCCCGAGCTTCGCGAACACCTTGCCCAGATGCCACTCGACGGTCTTCGCGCTGATGAAGAGCTGCGCCCCGATCTCCGGGTTTGACAGTCCGTCCCGGGCGAGCCGGGCGATCTGCTCCTCTTGCGGGGTGAGATCGTTGCGAGTCTCGGGGCTGCGTTTGCGGACCTTCTCCCCGGTTGCGGCTAACTCGCGGCGGGCGCGCTCGGCGAACGCGTCCATCCCGATTGCGATGAACAGGTTGTAGGCGTTGCGCAGTTGCTCACGGGCATCAACCCGCCGGCCCTCGCGGCGCAGCCACTCCCCGTACAGCAGGTGCGCGCGGGCGAGCTCGGGGCGCAGGCGGGTCCTGCCGAGCCGGTCGATTGCGTCCTGGTAGAGACGGTCTGCGCTCTCGCCGTCGCTGAGCAAGGCTCGCGAGCGAGCCTGGGTGCCAAGCGCCCAGTCGGTGCCGGCCGGCTGCGTAATCTCGACGAGACGCTCGAACGCCTCGCTGGCGAGTTCGATCTCGCCGACGCGTGACGCTGCCTCGACGAGCTCGGGGAGCGCCCACATCTGTGGATAGGGATCGATGTCGTTCGCGGTCACCTGGCGCGCTGCCGCCGCCGCCTCGTCGTAGCGGGCGAGGCCGTTGTACAGGACGGAGGCCGCCCACTGGGCGACCCTCACCGCAAGACCCTGCCCCCGTGCGGTGGCGTGTTCGATCGTGGCCGAGATCAGCGCGGAGGCGTCGGCTTCCTTGCCTTCCATCGAGAAGAGCCTGAGCGCCGCGAATGGAGGGAGCTGGCTCCCGGTTGCCGCGGCCACGGTGTCGCTCTCGGCGATGAGGAGTCGGGCGCCGCGAGGTCTCCATTCCACACCCTGTCCAGCGCCAAAGCGGAGAGATACATCGGCAGCTCCGCGAGTGCTCCGGCATTTCGAACGATGTTGGCTTGGCGCTCGAAGATCGCGCTCGAGCCGTCCGAGTCCCACGTCGCATTACTGGCCATCGGCGAGACCCACCCCCATTGGAGGACGTCCTCCTCGGGCATCTGTGCGAGGGCGCTCGCCGCCCGCTGCAAGATCGGTGTCGCAACGGCGCGTCCGTCGGTGTGCATCCGTGCGAGCCCTTCCAGCAGGAGGCTCTTGGCGTCCGGGGCTCCATGGGGCGGAGGAAGGTCTGCGATGGCTCGGCAGATCTCGAGGAAGACGCCCGCCTGTCCGAGATGCCGCGGCGGACATCGCGGAGCCGTACGCGGTCAGGTAGGCGACGCGAGCGAGCTCGATGTCGAATGGTTCGAGCTTGTTCGCCGCCTGGAGGAGCAGTGGCGCGGCGTCGTCGCCGTAGCCGAGCACCGCCGCCACGTGGCCGCGAAGGAGCAAGGCTCGGGCGCCGAGGAACCCGTCAAGCCCGTGTGATTCCGCCGTGGCCAAGAGGCGTTGCACGCTGTCGAACGCACCGGCCTGAAAGCTCGCCTCAGCCGCTGCGACCACCCTGTCCGCACGCCGTGCCGGGTCCGATGTCAGCTCGGCTGCTCGGTGCAGGAACGCCGCTGCGGCGGCGATGCCACCGCGGGCCTGCGCGCGTCCCGCCGAGCGCTCGAGCTCGGTGGCGATCTCCTCGTCGGGCCCCGGCGTGCCGCTCGCGCGGTGCCAGGCCCGTCGATCGGGGTCTGTCTCGACGTCGGTGGCGTCGGCGAGCGCACGATGCACCCGGCGGCGGGCATGAATCGACGCCGATCCGTAGGCCGACGAGCGAACGAGCGGGTGAGCGAACTCCGCCCGTCGCCCGACTCTCAGCAGCCCGGCATCGGCGGCGGGTTCGGCTGCCGTCATGTCGATCTCGAGGGTCTCGGCGGCACGGCGGAGCACTGCGGGGTCGCCGACAGGCTCGGCGGCCGCGGTCAGGACGAAGAGCTGTGTGTCGGAAGGGAGCTGGCGTAGGCGACGCACGTAGCTCTCTTCGATCCGGCCCGTCATGCCGAGACCCTCGGAGAACTCGAAACCGCCGGCAACCTGGGCCACGCTCCATGTACGAGGAAATTCGAGCAGGGCGAGCGGGTTGCCGTGGCTCTCGCTGACGATCCGTTGGCTGACGGCGGCATCGAGCGGACCCTGGAGGTTCTCCAGCAACAACGCAAGCGCGTCGCGGTCGCCCAGTCCGCGGACGCGGAGCTCGGGAAGGCCGGCCAGGATCTCGTCGCCTACTCCTGTTCGGGCGGCGCACACGATCGCCACGCGCTCAGCGAGGAGCCGGCGGGCGACGAACGCCAGGATCTGAGCCGACGCCTGATCGAGCCACTGGGCGTCGTCGACGACGCACACGAGCGGCTGCTGCTCGGCGACCTCGGCGAACATCGTCAACGTCGCCAGCCCGACCAGGAAGCGGTCTGGCGGTGACCCCTCGCTCAGGCCGAACACGGTCGCCAGCGCCCTGCGCTGGGGCGACGGGAGTCGCTCGAGGTGATCGAGCATGGGCGCACAGAGCTGGTGCAGCCCGCTGTACGCCAACTCCATCTCCGACTCGATACCCACTGCTCTGACGAGGCGCACCCCCGCAGCGCGGTCAGCGACGTAGCTGAGCAGCGCCTCTTGCCGATACCGGCTTCCCCGCGCAGCACCACGACCCCACTCCGCCCGGCAACTGCGTCCGCCACGAGTCGGTCGAGGACCTGGCACTCGGCGTGTCGCCCGAGGACACTCATCGGCCAACCTCCCACGGCGTCCGAGCCAGCGTCGAGACACAGTACCGCCTGGTCGCACCGAACATTGCGGGCACGCATTGACCGGGCGATCCCCCTGGTGCGACGAGACGGCCGGTGTCGCATGGTGGCCTGGTGCCCAACAGGCCCGGCAGCAGCCCGCGCGGCCTCCAGCTCGCCGGGCAGTCGCTGCTCGTGATCGGTGGGAGCGCCGGCATCGGCCTTGCGACGGCACGGCGCGCACACGAAGAGGGCGCCAGGGTGATCATCACTGGCCGCGACCCTCGAACGTGTGCAGCTCGCGGGTCTCGAGGTTGACGGCAGCATCGCCGCCTTCGACGCGACGGACTTCCAGCGGCTCGGGAGGTTCTTCGACGAGTTGCTGACGCCCATTGACCACGTGTTGGTCACCGGACCGGGTCCCCGCGACATATCGCTCGCCGACTTCGACGTCGACGCGGCACGTCCGGACCTCGAGGCGCATCTGCTGCTTCCGCTGCAGGTCGCTCGCGAGGCCCCGCACACCGTCCGACCGGGTGGAACGGTGCTCTTCACGGGATGCACCGATGGTCGGCATGCGAACGGTGGAGCCGCCTTCACTTCAGCGATCACGGCTGCGCTCTCGGCAATGACGAAGAGCCTCGCATCCGAGCTCGCACCCATCCGTGTGAACATGATCGCCGCCGGGTTCGTCGACACATCAGGCTCGGCGGCCATACTCGGCGATCGGGTGAGGGCACGGCGCGAACAGCTCGCGACAACGCTGCCGATTCGACGAGTCATCGGTCCTGCCGACGTCGCCGCGCTCGCCGTCCACCTCATGACGAACACCGCCGTCACCGGCGCGACGTTCGAGATCGACGGCGGCCAGCAATCCGTTGAGCGGTGAGCCATGGACTGCTCCGTCGCGGCGCCCACCCCCGGTGAGGACCAGGGAGACACCCCGGTGCGACGTCACTCCGCAACGACGAACCTAAGGATGGCTCGAAAGGAGAGACCCATGACTGACCTTGCCACGAACGTCTCGGGAACAGCTGACGGCACGGTCCGTCCCTTCCGGATCGACGTCCCGCAAGAGGCGCTGGACGACATGCGTCGCCGCATCGCAGCGACGCGCTGGCCGGATCGCGAAACGGTCACCGACGACTCCCAGGGCGTGTCGCTCGCCACCATGCAGGCACTCGCCCGGTACTGGGCGACCGACTACGACTGGCGCAAGTGCGAGGCGAAGCTCAACGCCCTACCGCACTTCATGACCGAGATCGACGGGCTCGACATTCACTTCATGCATGTCCGCTCACAGCATCGAGGACGCGCTGCCCCTCATCGTCACGCACGGATGGCCGGGCTCGATCATCGAGCAGTTGAAGATCATCGAACCGCTCACCAATCCCACGGCACACGGCGCAAGCGCCGAGGACGCGTTCCATCTCGTCATCCCGTCGTTGCCCGGCCACGGGTTCTCCGCCAAGCCGACCACCACCGGCTGGGATCCCGCCCGTATCGCCCGTGCCTGGGTCGTGCTGATGAAGCGCCTCGGTTACACCCGGTTCGTCGCCCAGGGCGGCGACTGGGGTGCGGCCGTCACGCAGCAGATGGGTGCGCAGGCCGCCCCGGAGCTACTGGGGATCCACTCCAACATGCCCGGCACCGCACCCCCGGAAATAGACGGCTACCTGCGGGGCGAGCCGCCGCCATCCGGTCTGTCCGACGAGGAGCGACGCGCCTACGACCAGTTGAGCGCCTTCTATGCGAAGCACGTCGCCTACGCCCAGATCATGTCGACGCGCCCGCAGACGCTGTACGGCCTGGCGGACTCGCCCATCGATCTCGCGGCGTTCGCGATCGACCACGGCGACGGCACCGGCCAGCCCGGGCTCATCGCCCAGATCCTCGACGGGCGCCTGCCCGGCGACCTCACGCGAGACGACATCCTCGACAACCTCACGCTCTACTGGCTGACGAACACCGGGGTCTCGGCGGCCCGGCTCTACTGGGAGAACAAGGCCGCCTTCTTCGACGCCAAGAACATCACCATCCCGTTCGCCATCAGCGTCTTCCCCGACGAGCTCTATCAGGCGCCGAGGAGCTGGGCCGAGCGCGCCTATCCCGAGAACCTCATCCACTACAACCGGCTCGACCGAGGCGGCCACTTCGCCGCCTGGGAGCAGCCGGAGCTGTTCTCGTCGGAGATGCGAGCGGCATTCCGGTCGCTGCGTTGATCGGTGCCGGGCATGTTTCGTCATCGCAACGAGCTTCCCGTCGAAGGCAGGCTGCCTGGGTTCGACGGGGCGACTGCCTGGCTGAACGCGACACCACTGACGCCGGCAGGGCTTCGGGACGGCGTGGTCCTGGTCAGCTTTGGCACCTACACCTGCATCAACTGGATCCGCTCGCTTCCCTACGTGCGGGCGTGGGCGGACAAGTACGCGGCCCTCGGGCTGGTGGTCGTCGGCGTGCAGACGCCGGAGTTCGAGTTCGAGGGTGACCTCGACAACGTCGGCCGCGCCCTCAAGGAGATGGACGTCCGCTATCCGGTCGTGGTCGACAACGACTACGCCGTCTGGCAGGCCTTCGACAACCACTACTGGCCGGCTCTGTACTTCGTCGACGGCCAGGGTCGGATGCGCCACCACCACTTCGGCGAGGGCGAGTACGAGGCATCGGAGATGGTCCTTCAGATGCTGCTGCGGGAGGCCGGTCGTGACGTCGATCAGGGCCTCGTGCGAGTCGAGCCTGTTGGTGTCGAGGCACCAGCCGACTGGGCCAGCTTGGGGTCACCGGAGACCTACGTCGGCTACGGGCGCGCCGTCAACTTCATCTCAGCTGGCGGACTCGTGCCGGACGAACCCCACGTCTACTCGGCGCCGGCCCGGATGCGCCGCAACCAATGGGCGCTGTCCGGCCGGTGGCGGGTGGGTCCCGTTCGTGCGCACCTGGACGAGGCCGGCGGATCGATCTCGTTTCAGTTCCACGCCCGCGACCTGCATCTCGTGATGGGGCCACCGCTCGGGCACCCACCGGTGCGGTTCAAGGTCCGCATCGACGGCGCTGCGCCGGGCCCCGGACACGGCGTCGACATCGACGGAGACGGCGACGGCACCGCCGATTACCAGCGGATGTACCAGCTGGTCCGCCAGCCGGCGCCAATCGGCGGTCGTCGGTTCGAGATCGAGTTCCTCGACGCCGGCGTCGAGGCCTTCGTGTTCACGTTCGGATAACCAAGGAGGAAATCACCATGTCCGACGCAACAACCACTTCACCGCCGACCGTCGTGCTCGTGCACGGCGCCTTCGCCGACAGCTCCAGCTGGAACGGCGTCATCGAGCGCCTTCAGACCAACGGCGTCCAGGTCGTCGCCGCCGCCAACCCGCTGCGCGGCATCTCCCACGACAGCGCGTACGTCGCCAGCGTGTTCGAGCAGATCCCCGGTCCCGTCCTTGCCGTCGGCCACTCCTACGGCGGAGCGGTGATCAGCAACGCCGCGACCGGCGCGAGCAACGTCGTGGGCCTGGTCTACGTCGCCGCCTTCGCCCCCGACGAAGGTGAGCAGCTGATCGAGGTCACAGGTGCCTCCAAGGACAGCGTCCTCGGTACGATGCTGGTCCCACGCCAGTACCCAACCGGAAGCGGTGCCGGCACCGAGTTCCTCATCGACCCGGCGAAGGCACGCGACGCGTTCGCGGCCGACCTGACCGATGCCCAGGCGGCGTTGATCGGTGTCATCCAACGACCAGTGGCCGATCTCGCGTTCGGCGAGCCGTCCGGTGTGCCGGCATGGAAGACGCTGCCGTCATGGGCGGTCGTGGCCACCGACGACAAGGCGGCCGGGACCGATGTCGTCCGTGCCCACGCCGAGCGGGCCGGCGCCGAGATCACCGAGGTCGAGGGCTCACACGTGATCATGATCTCCAAGCCCGACGTCGTCGCAGGCGTGATCGAAGCCGCGATCGCCAAGCTCGGCTGACGTGGACGGACACCCACTCGGGCCGGTGCGGCAGGTCGAGGCAGGTCCGCTCGACGTCGGGTACGTGGAGGTCGGACCCGCCGACGGTCAACCAGTCGTGCTGCTGCACGGCTGGCCGTACGACATCTACAGCTACGCCGACGTCGCCCCGACGCTGGGGGCTGCCGGATACCGGGTGGTGGTGCCGTTCCTCCGCGGCTACGGCACAACCCGATTCCTCTCGGACGACACGGTTCGCAATGGCCAGCAGTCGGCCCTCGCCGTTGACGTGATCGACCTGATGGACGCGTTGGGCATCGACTCGGCGATCGTCGGCGGCTTTGATTGGGGAGCGCGGTCGGCCAACGTCGTGGCCGCGCTCTGGCCGCACCGGTGCAAGGCCATGGTGTCCGTGAGCGGCTACCTGATCGGCAATCGCGAGATGAACACGGCCCCGTTGCCACCGCCGGCCGAACTGTCCTGGTGGTACCAGTTCTACTTCGCCACCGAACGGGGTCGGGCCGGATACGACAAGTACCGCCACGACTTCGCCAAGCTCATCTGGCGCACCGCTTCACCGCAGTGGAACTTCGACGACGACACGTTCGACCGGAGCGCGACGTCCTTCGACAACCCCGATCACGTCGACATCGTCATCCACAACTATCGCTGGCGACTCGGCCTGGCGCCCGGCGAATCGCAGATACGACGACCTCGAGCAGCAACTCGCCACGAGTCCCGATCATCACGGTGCCCACGATCACGCTCGAAGGTGACGCCAACGGTGCGCCCCACCCCGAACCGAGCACCTACGCGACAAGGTTCTCGGGCAAGTACTCGCACCGAACCATCTCCGGCGGTGTCGGACACAACCTGCCCCAAGAAGCCCCGGAGCAATTCGTCGAAGCCGTGATCGAAGTCGATGGCTTCTCGTCGTGACCGGCAGTCGTAGCGGCGACGCGCGGCGATCGGTTCGCCTGGTCCGCTCCGTCCTCGGCACCGCCCGCGCAATCGGCGAGCGCCGGGCGTGAACCTCAGTCGGCGAAGACGTCGCGGCTGAGCTGGACGAAGAACGTGTGGTCGTGTCCCTTGTTCTCGTCGGCCTGGTTGTACTTCGTGTTGGTCGCTCCGTCGGGAACCTGTTCCTCGGAGTAGATCGCTCCGACCGGGCACACGTCGGGTTGGTAGCAGGCGGTGCACGAGGTGCACTCCTCGGTGTTGACGTACAGCAGGGTGTCGCCGAAGATGCCGATCGTGTCGGGGTTCGGCTGATGGGTGTTCTCGACGCCACCGCCCGCCTCGACCTCCGAGAACAGCACGCCGTTGGCGGCGTCGAACTCGTAGATGCATTGCACCGGGCAGACGTCGACGCAGGCTCGGTCCTTCACGTCGATGCAGGACTCCGTGATGATGGCGATTCCGGCCATGCCATGCCTCCCTTCACGGGTTGCAAGGCATCGTACGATGAGGCGCGTCACACGACACCGGTGATGTCGCCGCGCCAGCATCGACTGCCCGATCACCAGTACCCATCGTCGTAGATGTCGCCGGCGGACGGCTCAGTAATCGCCTCAGACGTGGCGGCTCGTCGTCGCCGGCGACGTGATGGGCTGCCAGCCTCACCGCCATCGCTAGCAGCTCATTCGCCGGCCCCCTCCTCCCAAGACCGACGTTCCTTCTCGCTCTCCACCTGCCAGGCATCGAAGTCCCGCCACGCAGCGTCCCGGTCGGGGTCGACGATCTCGCCCTTGGTGACGAACTCGTCGTAGGCGTCGTCGAAGTCGTCATGCGTAATCGTCGCTTGGGATCCGCGCTCCACCCGGTACCAGATCACGGCGACCGCGATCAACATGACCACAACGGCCGCGGTGATCATGGTCACCACGCGGATCGGCTTTCTGCCGCGGCGATTCCGCACCCGAGGCTTCCGTGGAACTGCCTCGCCTGAGCGTCATCCGAGACGCGGATGACGATGACCTCGAGTTTCATGTCGATCCTCCGACGGTCACGTCGCTGGGGCGGCGGGATTGCCTCCTCGTCCGAGCGCCGTGGGCGAGGTCTTCACATCCACCGGCTCGACCTGCGCCTGTCACGACTCGGTTCTCATTCGCCAGCAGTCGCTTCGACGGGCAGCGGGAATTCGATCATCTCGATGCCGCGTAGGTCGAGCCATGCACGGGCGGGCGAGCGCACGAAGCGGACTTGGACGGAGTCGCAGGAGGCGCAGCGCAGCACCATGCCGGGTCCCCGCACGTAGGCGCGCAGCGTGGCGATCGGATGGGTGTGGCTGCAGGTGGCGCAGGTGGTGACGGCCGGGGTCGCGTCGAAGGCGAAGATGTCTGCGAGGTCTCCGGCGGTGGCGTTGCCGTCAAGAGGGTGGTGTGGGCTCATCTCATTCTCCTGTGGGTCCGAAGCGTTCGGTCTTGACAAGGGCGGCATCGTGACCGAGGCCGACGAGCGCGACGCTGACGGCTTCGACGAACGGCGTCGGTCCACAGACGTAGCAGCGTGGTCGAACCTGTGGTGGCCAGCCGACCTCACCGAGCAGATCGGTGTCGACGCGTCCTCGATTTCCGGTCCACGTTGGTGACCTCTCGCGGGTGAGGGTGAGGGTGACGGCCCGGTGGCCGCTGTCGGCGAGCGTGGTCAACTCGTCGCGGTAGATGACGTCGCCGAGCGTGCGCGCCGAGTAGACGAGCTGCATCGCCGCGGTGCTGCCCGTGCGGGCGTGGTGGCGCATCATCGCCATCAGCGGTACTACTCCCGAGCCACCGCCGACGAGCAGCACCGGGGTGGTGTCGTCGCCGTCCCAGACGAACCACCCACCGATCGGGCCGCGCACCTCGAACTGGTCGCCAACCTCGGCGACCGTGGTCAGGTACGGGGAGACCTCGCCGTCGTCAATGCGGACGACGGTCAACTCGAGGCGGTCTGTGTCCGGTGGCGACGCGATCGAGTAGCTGCGCTGCGCCTGATACCCGTCTTCGGCGGTGAGGCGGACATCGACGTGCTGACCTGCCCGATGACCCTGCCAGCCGGGCACGTCGAGTCGCAAGGTGGTGGTGCTGGCCGTCTCGGCGATCGTTTCGGCGACGGTCGCGACCAGCCACTGCACGCCGGTCAGTCGCCCCAGTAGCGCTGCTCACGCCAGGGATCGCCGTAGTTGTGGTAGCCGACGCTCTCCCAGAAGCCCGGCTCGTCGTCGGCTCATCAACTGCAGTCCTCGAACCCACTTGGCGCTCTTCCAGAAGTACAGATGCGGCACCAACAACCGGGCCGGCCCGCCGTGCTCTGGCTCGAGTTCGTCGCCTTCGAAGCCATACACGACCCACGCCTGACCATTGCTGACGTCTGCCAAAGGCAGGTTCGTGGTGTAGCCGCCGTCGGCGAAGGCGACCACGAACTCGGCATCGACGTCGAGGCCATCGAGCAGCGTGTCGACCGCGACACCTTCCCAACGGGTGCCGAGCTTGGACCATTTCGTCACACAGTGGATGTCGACCGTCGGTGCCTCCGCGGGCAGGTCGCGGAACTCGTCCCACGTCCAGCGTGCCGCCACCGACCCGGACTCGTCGATGATCGTGAAGTCCCAGTCCTCCAGCGACGTGAACGGTGTCGGCCCCGCCGACAACACCGGAAAGTCATCAACGACGTACTGGCCCGGCGGTATTAGCCCGGCACCGGGCTGCCGACGTCTGCCGGCGAATCCTCGGCTAACGACCCTCACCTTTCACCTCCCAGGTCCGGCGGTTCCGTGGTCTGCTGAGGGAGGTTGCCGAGGGCGATACGTGCTTGGTCGAGCGAGTCGTACTCAGCCATGAGAACTTCGCCGTCGACTGCGATCGAGCCGTGGATCGCCCAGGTGCCGGTACTGACTTCGATGATGTCGCCGGCGATGGTGGCGTGCTCGTCGATGAGGTCTTTGAGGAACGGGAGCTGGGGGTCGGGTTGCTCGCCGAGGTGGTCGTTGATCACGATCTGCTCCGTTCGCTGTCGGACAACTTCATAATGAACCTTTCTTCGAGCGAAGTGCGCATCGAGGTCGAATGTCCTGGAGTCGTGACTGGTCCAACGTGGAGCGGTAACGCTCGTGAAGAGCTACTTGCACACCGCCCCGGGGCCTGATCCTGTCGTCAGCCCGTCGCACCCGTGGAGCTCGCCCAGCTTTCCCTCCAGGGCGACAAGCTCCTCGGCTTGGGTGCCGGTGTCGCGCCCGGTGACGGCGTCATCGGGCACGCCTGCGTCGTGCTGGTCGGCGACGATGACGTCCCGCCTGGCAGGGGAGTTCACGACATCCGAGACGGATCCGGCACCTTGCGGGGCGGGCGGCGGGGCGGACGATGAGCTCATGAGGACCTCCTGCACTCGACCGACGGGCCGTTCCGTCGTGACGCGACCAGCCTGACCGTCTCGCATGCACGTCGCATCCGTGGAACCCCCTGGTTGTCGCAGGCCGCGTTATCGGTCAGCCATCTTCTACACCTCCGACGACCAGCGGAAGCGTGCCGCGGAGACCATCGCCGACGCCGACGCCTCGGGACTGTGGCCAGGCAACATCGTCACCGCCGTCAAGCCACTGCATAGGCGGGTCTACGATCGCTCGACCGTATCCACGAGGGCGAGGAGGGACGGATGTCCGAGGACCTTGCGATTGTCGACGTTCACGCTGGCGACGATCTGTTTCCGCTCAACGGATCGTGGGAGGTCGACCCGACTCACTCGGCGCTCGAGTTCGTCGCCCGCTATGCGGTGTTCACGCTCGTGCGCGGCCGCTTCACGTCGTTCTCCGGCACCGTGCGGATCGATCTACCGCGCTTCGAGGCCACGCAGATCGACGTCGACATCGATGCTTCCTCCGTCGACACGGCCTTGGCGGTGCGTGACGCCCACCTACGAAGCGACGAGTTCTTTGAGGTCGAGCGCCACCCGAGGATCTCCTTCCACTCGCGGGGTGCCACGGTGCTGGCTGCGGGTCGCTACACCGTGCACGGAGAGTTGACCATCCGCGGCATTACCCAACCGGTTCAGCTCGTCGTCAATGCGTTCGGGCGAGCGCCAGACGTGCTGGGCACTCCCAGGCTCGGTATGAAAGCGACCGCCAAGGTCAATCGAGCCTTGTGGGGGATGACGTGGAACGCCCCGGTCCCCGGTGGCGGCGTGGCCTTGGCGCAGGAAGTCGACCTCGAACTGGACGTGTCGCTGGTGCCGGCTGCCCGTGACTAGGGAGTGACACGGATGCGACCCGCGGCGACCCATGCGACGCTGGCGCCACGAAGTGAAGCGGTGACACGACGGTGGTCCGTCACCCGTCCGGAGGGGAGCTCGTCATGACGTCAATTTCCGATCGGGAGAGGCAGGAGATCGCGGCGGCCAACGCTTCCGGCGACACCCCGGTGGTCCTCATCCACGGCCTCTGGGTGCTGCCGAGCAGCTGGGCCAACTGGGCGGACTTCTTCAAACAGGCCGGCTACGCGCCGCTGACGCCGGACTGGCCTGACGACCCAGCCACGGTTGACGCGGCTCGGAAAGACCCGAACGTCCTCGCCAGGAAGACCTTGAAGCAGATCGCCGACCACACCACCGCGATCATCAAGGCGTTGGACAAGAAGCCAGTGGTGATGGGACACTCGACCGGCGGCCTCTTGGCGCAGATGCTCGCCGGCCGAGGCCTCGCGGCGGCGACCGTGGCGATCGATCCAGGGGTGTTCCGCGGCGTGCTGCCCCTACCGCCAGCCGTGCTCAGGTCGGCAGGCCCATTTCTGATCAACCCGCTCAACCGTCGCCGCGCGATCACGCTCACGTTCAAGCAGTTCAAGTACGGCTGGGCGAACGCACTGGACGAGAAGGAGGCGAAGGAGCTCTACGACAAGTTCCACGTCGCCGGCTCCGGGATCGCGCTCGCGCAGATGGGCAACGCCAACCTCAACCCGTGGACGGAGGCGAAGGTGAACACCAAGAACCCCGACCGCGGTCCCCTGCTGATCATCGAGGGCGAGAGGGACCACACGGTGCCGTGGGCGATCGCCAACGCCTCCTACAAGCGCCAGCGGCGCAACCCCGGCGTGACAGAGATCGTGAAGATACCGAACCGAGGCCACGCTCTCACGATCGACCATGGTTGGCGCGAGGTCGCCCAAACGGCGCTCGACTTCGTCCAGCGGTCACTCCCCGGCGAGGGTGTCCGCGCCGAGAACGACCGCCGACCCGCGCATGTGCGTGGCTGACGATCGCCCACAACTTTCGGAGTTGAACCGGCGGCTACCAGGTTTGCGTCAGGAAAACGACCAGATCGACGGCGATCGCCTGACACAAACCAGTTCAGCAACCTTTCCGTCAGCTCAACGGCTGACTATGGGTTGATTTGCTGACACAAACCATTTCAAGCCGTCGCCGCCGGCCAGTACCAACCATCTTCAAGAGCAATGCAGCCGTGAAGTCGCCCTACGGCGACCCGTCGCACCTATGGCGCGCGCTCTGAGCCGGCGTCAAACCCAGATGTACTCCTCGGCGATCACGCCGTCGCGCCACTTGGCGACTGTGACCATGCGGCTGCCGTCGGAGAACTCGCCGACGACGCAGGTCCACTCGCCGGAGCCGAACGCGATCGGGTGGGCAACGACCTGCGGCGGCGTTCCGCCGACGGACTCGACGTAGGCCTTCATTGCATCGATGTGCTGGTCGAGACCTCGAGTGGGCGCCGCGCCCTTGAAGTCAACGTAAACGTCTTCGGCGTGTTGGTGGGCGAACACGCCATGCCAGTCGGCGTTGTTCCATCCGTCGAAGTCAAGGTCATCCATGCCACTGAGGTTGGCGTTCACCTGATCGTCGCTCATCGTTGGTCTCCTTGCGTCGCCGAGTGGTCGTAGAGAAAACGCGGGGTCACTGTTAAAGCGACCGGTCGGCGTTCACCGCTGCTTTCCGCCTTCGACCCAGCGTTCAAACAGGTCGACCTGTGCAGACGGCCAAGCGCCGTCGCACGGCATGGTGCCATCGCGGAGGCGCATGAGGATGTCGCCTGCGTGTTCGCTGACGTCGTCATACGACCAGAGGTCGAAGTGGGACTGCATCGCCATCCGATCACGCTCCCGGAAGAGGGGCTTGATTTCGGTCTCAAAGCGCGCCCGGGCGTCGATGTCGTTCGTCACTGCTGTTGCGCCGCTTCGACGATGACGTCGACGACGGCCTCTGGCTGCGACATCATGACGACGTGTGACGCGGTGAGCTCGACGGTGCTCACGGCGCCGGCGCGTTCGGCCATGAACCGATGGAGGTCGGGGGGAATGGTGTTGTCCTCGGTGCCGATGATGAACCATGACGGGATGGTCTCCCAGGCGGGTGGGCCGGAGGGTTGTTCGAGCGTGGCGAGGTCGATGGGACGTTGCGTGGCGGCCATCACCGCTGTCGTCTGGGGATCGAGGTCTGCAGCGAAGGCTTCCTGGAAGACGTCGGCGTTGATGTATGCCTCCTGTCCCGAAGCGGCCGGGTCCGTGGCCGGGTATGGGCGCACGGTCAAGTTCTCCGGGATGATCAGGCTGCCGGGGAACTGGTACACCAAGTCGCCGGCGGTTTCGCCCTCCGCCGGTGCGAATCCGTTGATGTAGACGAGGGCCTGCACGTTGGGGTTGCCGGTGGCTGCATTGGTGATCACCATGCCGCCGTACGAGTGAGCGACGAGGACGATCGGTCCGTCGATGCTGTCGAGCACGCTCTGGATGTGGGCGGCATCGCTGGCGAGTGTGCGGAGTGGGTTGGACGGCGCGATCGTTGCAAAGTCGAGTGCCTGGAGTTGTTGGAGCACATCGTTGAACCCGGAGGCGTCGGCGAACGATCCGTGTACGAGAACGATCGTCGGGCCGTCCTGGAGTTGATCAGGGCTGCTGGCGGAAGTCGTCGCGGAGGGACCGGCGCCGATCAGGCCGAGCACGCCGATCAGGATCATCGCGGGTATCAGCCGCAACAACGACGTTCGGAGGGTGACTGTCTCTAGGCGCATGGGGGCTCCGTTTCTGGACGTTGGTAGCGGCGGTCGTGACCGCCGGTCGGGCACGATGAAGACCGGCGAGCAGCACGATTTGTGACTCGCCGTCAGTGCACGGTTGCGCGGCTCCCTCACGTTGGAACGTCAGCCAGCCGTGAGACCGACCGACGACGTCTGGGGGCCGAACAGCTCCTCGAGAGCGCCGAATTGCCCGGTGTGTGCCGCGGCGAGGAATGCGTTCAGCAGGCGTCGCCGCTGGACCGGGGGAGCGGACTGTCGTCGTCCGCTGGCGAGATGTTTGCCGGAACGGCTGACGAGTTGGCGAGCATTGGCCTCCGTCGACTGCAGCAAGTCGGCGATCCTCGAGTACGGGTATCCGAATGCTCGGCGCAGCACGTATGCAGCGCATTCGCTCGGCGAGAGCCGCTCCATCAGGAGCACCAGCCCGAGTTCGAGCTCTTCGTTCTGGACGGCTCCTGAGGCGGGGTCGACGCCCGGGTGGACTGAATCGTGGGCCCACTCGCCAAGGTACGACTCGCGGCGCGCCCGAGCGGAATGGGTCGCGTTGATCGCGAGGCGGGTGGTGGTCGTGACGAGGAACGCCGTTGCGTTCCGAACGGTCGTGCGCTCGAAGCACTGCCACCGCAACCACGCGTCCTGCACGACGTCCTCGGCCTCGGTCCAGCTGCCGGTGATCCGATAGGCGATGCCGAAGAGCCGCCGACGCAAGCTCGCGAAGACTTCGGCGCCATCGTCGAGCGGTCGCTCCGCCTGTTCGGCAGTTCGCCCGCAATATGCCTTCTTGCTGGTCGTGGATGTCAGCTGAGCGTTCACCGCTGTGGGCCTCCGATCTGGGGGTAGCGAGCGCGGACGTCAGGGGGCAGGTCGATTCGTGGTGCTCGTGACAGGAGCGGGCTTCCGGCCGGCTCTCCCGGTTGACGGTCAGCGGGCGGTGTCGTCGCCCGCTTCGGCGGCGAGCTCGTCGAGGACGGCCCGTGCCTGGTCGTAGGTGTCGAACTCGGCGACGATGACGTCACCGTCAACGGCGGTGACGCCGTGAATGGCCCAGGTGTTGGTGGCGACCTCGATCACGTCGCCTTCGATGGTGACGTTCTCGTTCATCAGCTGGTGCACTGTCTCGAGTTGTCGATCTGGTTGCTCGCCAGGTGTGTCGTTCATGCTCCTGCGCCAATCGCCGTCGTCGGGATCGATTGGGACCACCATCGCGCCGCCCCCGGTCAATCGCCTCCGTGACAGTCCCCAGTCGCGTGCCCAGCGGATGACCAGGGCCTCCCAACTGGTGACGTCGGCGCGTGCCGGTCGGCCGGCGCAGCTCGATCGCGGTTCCCGCGCTGAGCCGCGACGCCACCGCGCATCCGCGAGGCTTCGAGCAGCCCGGGATCGAGGAGGACAGCCTTGTGGTCGGCAAGGTCGCCGGTGGTCCAGCGCATGCTGTGCTCACCGTGGAGCTCCGTCGCCAGCGCCCAGCGGGCCAGTCCGCCGTACATGCGGTCCTCGGCAAGCCAAGCGGAGAACTCGCCTTGACGATCGAACCCGTTGCGCCGCCATCCGTGGCTCACGATGTCGTGGACGGCTCGAAATCGGTCGTAGGCGCCGCCGACGGAGGTGTCGAGAAGCGGGTGCCGGCGATCACGATCCCGACTCGCCGGGAAGATCTCGAGGAGTCGATGCCCGCGGACCGAATCCGACAGTTCAGGCGCTGTCGCGTATGGCTCCGGAGTCCTGGTGTACACGACTCGGACCGGTTTGCGAGCGCGCGCACCGGTGAGGCGGTCGAACCATCGCGCCGCCTGGGCGTCGAGGTCGGCGTAGGCGGCGCGGACGGTGGTCCCGTCCTGCACTCGGGGGGCGTCGTCGAACGCACTGGCGACGAGATGGGCTTGCTCGAAGTCGATGATCACCGCGAGGACAGACCGAAGATCTCGTCCGGGTGTGACACGACTTTCGCGCTGCCTGTCACAGAGTGTCGCGCTGCCCGGTCTTGCTGCTTGAAACGGTGGGCTTCCGCGCTCACCAGGAGCCAGAAGGAAGGTCATGATGAAGATCGTCGTCATCGGCGGGAGCGGGTTGATCGGCTCGAAGCTCGTCGCCAAGCTCCGTGAGCACGGGCATGAAGCAGTCGCGGCCTCCCCCGATTCAGGCGTCAACACACTCACCGGAGAAGGGTTGGCCGAGGCTCTCGAGGGCGCCTCCGTGGTCGTCGACGTGTCGAACTCGCCGTCATTCGAGGATGCCGCCGTGCTCGAGTTCTTCGAGACGTCAACCGGCAATCTGCTCGAAGCTGAGCGTGCCGCGGGCGTGGGACACCACGTCGCGCTGTCGGTCGTTGGTTCCGACCGGTCGCCGACGAGCGGATACTTCCGGGCCAAGCTCGCCCAGGAGCGGCTGATCACGAGCTCGCCGATTCCCTACTCGATCGTGCGCGCGACGCAGTTCTTCGAGTTCCTCGCCCGCATCGCCGACTCGTCCACGGATGGCGACACCGTCCGCCTACCAGCGGTTCTCATCCAGCCGATGGCCGCCGACGACGTCGCCTCAGCGGTCGGGAGGGCAGCCGTCAACCCACCGTTGAACGGCATCGTCGAGGTCGCCGGACCGGAGCAGTTCCGCTTCGACGAACTCGTCCGGAACGTGCTCGCGGCCCGTGGTGACCCACGGCGGGTCGTGACCGATCCCACCGCTCCGTATTTCGGTGCCCAGCTCGGCGAGCGTACGTTGGTGCCCGACGCCGACGCCCAGCTCGCCACAACCTCGTTCGAAGATTGGTTCAAAGAGTCGACGACGTCTGCGTAGCCGCTCGGCTACGCAGACGTCGCGTCGCGACCGCCGGGCAGCGCTGTACGGAGTCCTCGACGCGACGTGACGTCGAGCTTGGTGAACACTTTGTGCAGGTGGTACTCGACCGTTCGCGGACTGATGAACAGACGGCTGCCGATTTCGGGATTGGTCTCGCCGGCGGCGGCGAGCCGGGCGATCTGCGCCTCTTGCGCGGTGAGTACGTCGCTCGTGTCGACCGGGCGTTTGCGCACCGTTTCCCCGGTCGCGAGCAGCTCCCGACGAGCACGCTCGGCGAATGCGGCCGCCCCCATGCTGTCGAACATCTCGTGCGCACAGCGGAGTTGCTCTCGGGCGTCGACGCGTCGTTGCTGACCCCGCAACCACTCCCCATAGAGGAGGTGGGCGCGACCCGTTTCGAGCCTGACTCGAGTTCGAGCCAGCCGCTCGATCGCCTCGCGATGGAGCGGCTCGGCGGCGTCGCCGTCGGTCACGAGGGCTTGTGAGCGCGCTAGAACTCCGAGCGCCCAGTCGGTGCCCGACGCGCCAGCCATGTCGCCAAGCTGACCGACGGCATCCACGGCGAGATCTCGCCGTGCGCTCCTTGCCGCGGCCTCAACCAGTTCGGCCAGCCCCCAGTTGGCGATGCCAATGGTGAACTCGGCGGCTCGCCCGACGGCGGCGACGGCGTCCTCATGACGGCCCAGGCCGTTGTACAGCAACGCCGCGGCCCACTGGGCCACGCTCCACCCACCCCCCTCGCCGCGCGCCAACGCCTCGGCCGCGCCGGCGGCGATCGCCGGTTCGGCCTCGTCCTGGCGACCCCGCGCCGCAGCAAGCGCAAGGGCACCGTACGGTGCGAGATTGCTCCCGGTCGCCTGTCTCACCACCTCGATCTCCTCGACGAGCGCGGCGGCCGCGGCCAGTTCGCCCGCAAACAGGTGCTCGAATACGCGCGAGTTGAGCGCAAGCAAGAGTTCACTGAGCGCGCCGAATTCCCGTGCCAGCTGCACGTGACGGGTAGTGATGATGCGCAAGCTCTCGTCGTCCCAGACACCGGCCGCAATGGCCCCAGGGATCCACAGCCAGCGCGGTTCCTGCTTGCCCGACGTGTCATCCGCGCAGAACGCCGACAACATCGGTTTCAACAGCGGCATCGCATCCGCGTACCGCTCCGTAAACAGGACGGCCAGGCTGTCGAGTAACAGGTCATCTTTCGTCGGCTCGGGCGATTGCTCCGCTCGACGTGCCGCCCGCGCGACCTCCCGCAGGCCAACACCGGCAGCGAGGCAGCCGGTCAACATCGCCGCGCCGAACGCCGCCAAGTACGTCGCCCGCGCCGACCTGACGTCCAGCTGTTCGAAGCGCTGCGCCGCGGCGAGCAATAGAGGCGTGGCTTCACTGCCATGGTTCGACGCGAACGCGAGCTGCGCCCGCAGAAGGTCGATCCGCGCTCGGCGGAAGGCGTCATCCGGCCCCTCCTCGGCGATAGCCAGCATCGCCAGGGCCGAGTCGAACGAACCCGCCTGGATGTAGGCCTGGGCGGCATCCAACGCGCGTCGAGCGCGATTGCCGGCATCGGGTGTCAACTCGGCGGCGCGCGCGAGGAAGGCGCCCGCGACGGCGAGTCCACCACGAGCCTGAGCCCGGCCCGCGGAGCGCTCGAGGTCGCCGGCAACGTCCTCGTCCGGTCCGAGCGTGGCGTAGGCGCGGTGCCACGCACGGCGATCTGGCTCGACCTCCGGGTCGGTCACCTCGGCGAGCGCGCGGTGCATGTCACGAAGGTCGGCCGGCCGCGCGGCGCGATGGACCGCCGAGCGGACCAGCGGGTGCCTGAACCGGACCTGGACGCCAAAGTCGACCAGTCCAGTCGCCTCGCCCGGAGCCGCCGCGTCAGGTCCGATCCCGAGCAGCTTGGCCGCTCGCCACAGTACCGTCGCGTCACCCACCGGTTCGACCGCGGCCATCAGCAGGAGTCGCCTCGTGTCGACCGGCAGCGACTCGATCCGGCGGAGAAATTCCTCTTCGATGCGGCTGATCAGGGGCTTCCCGTCCGGCGGTCCGAACCCGAACGCCAACTCCGCCGGCGTCAGCTCGCGGGGCAGCTCGAGCAACGCCAGCGGATTGCCGCGCGCCTCGGCGAGGACCCGGTCACGCACCCGCCCCTCGATCGGACCCGTGATCACCGAATCGAGCAAGGCGCGGGCATCACCAGAGCTCAGTCCCCGCACCTCGAGGTCCGGTAGCCACGCCAGCTCCTGATCGCCGTCGCCATCCCGCGATGCCAGCACCACCGCGATCGGTTCTGCCAGCAGGCGGCGGGCCACGAACGACAACGTCAGCGCAGACGGCTCGTCGAGCCATTGCACATCGTCGACGATGCAGACCAGCGGCTGCTCCTCGGCGGCGTCGGCGAGCAGGCTGAGCACCGCCAGCGCGACCAGGAAGCGGTCGGGTGTTCTACCGGTGCTCAGGCCGAACGCGCTCGCTAACGCCTCGCGCTGGGGGCCAGGTAGTCGATCGAGGTAGTCCAGCATCGGAAGGCACAGTTGGTGAACGCCGGCGAAAGCGAGCTCCATCTCGGACTGAACGCCAGCGGCGCGCACGACGCGACACCCGGTGGCCCTCTTCGCGACGTAGTCCATCAACGCGGTCTTGCCGATCCCCGCCTCGCCGCGCAGTAGGAGAACCTGACTCCGACCACCCCGCGCCGAGTCGACCAGTCGGTCGAGCACGTCGCACTCGCGCCGCCGTCCCCGAAGTCCACGGTCGCCACTCGGTATGACCAACCATACGTCGGGCCAATGGCAGCGAGCTAGACGAGGGTCAGCGACCTACGCCGATAGGGCAGCGCTCGGGGTCGGGCTGCATCGGCGGTCGGTCGACTGTGCAGTGCAGGCGCCGCGCCGACATCGACGAACCATCCGATCGTGCGCCGCTTCGATCTGGTATTGGTGCTACGCCGACGCCGAGTACTTCCGTCTCGACGTTCCGCCCGGGCCGTGGCATTCCTAGGCGCCGTCCGCGTTGAGGTCGTGGATGATCGATCGCACGTCCTCGCTGTCGCCGTCGTAGCGCTCCACGAGGCCGGTGATGAACCGGCGGGCTGATCGGGCGAGGTCGGAGCGAATTCGACCGTCCAATCGCGCTCCGATTCGCTCGATCCGATCGGGACCACGAGAGGTGCCCAGGCCTTCATTCATGGGGGGAATATCGAGGAACTCGACCGGCTGATAGCCGATCGGGCCGAGCGGTGGATTGGGGTCGTAGGTCAACATGAGCGCAGGTCCCGATCTCGGGTTCAGACACAAGACCGAGCCATCCTCCGATCTGTGACATCCGCCCCGCCCGTTTCACCAGGCAAGTCCCAAATGGCGTCGAATATCGTGTCCGAGTCCGAGAGGAGTCGTCGCCACGGGGGAGAACAGTGTTCAGCAGTGATGCGGGAACCGGCCTGGTCGGCCGGCGCAGCGAGTGCGATCTTCTGGATCAGCTGCTGACGGACATTCGAGCCAGTCAGAGTCGGGTGCTGGTGCTTCGCGGTGAAGCGGGGGTCGGCAAGAGCGCGCTGATGGAATATGCGACGAGAACCGCCGCCGGGTGTCGCGTCGAGCGCGCCGTGGGCGTCCAGTCCGAGATGGAGCTCGCCTTCGCCGGCGTGCATCAGCTGTGCGCGCCGATGTTGGACCACGCGGAGGATCTGCCGGGTCCGCAACGCGATGCCCTTGGCACGGCATTCGGGCTCGTCGACGGTGGGACACCCGATCGCTTCATGGTGGGGCTGGCGGTACTGACCCTGTTGTCGGCGGTTGCCGAGGAGCGACCGCTGGTCTGCCTAGTCGACGACGCACAGTGGCTAGACCAGGTCTCGGCGCAGACATTCTCGTTCGTCGCGAGACGGCTGCTAGCTGAGTCAGTCGCCCTCGTGTTCGCCGTACGCGAGCCGAGCGACGCGGTGGAGCTCGACGGGCTGCCGGAACGGACCGTCAGTGGTTTGAGCAACGGCGATGCGAAAGCGCTGCTGAAGTCGGCGAGTCTCGGGCGGCTCGACGTGCGGGTGCGCGACCGGATCGTCGCCGAGACGCGCGGCAACCCCCTTGCGTTGCTGGAGTTGCCCCGCGGCCTGACCGCGGCCGAGCTGGCAGGAGGCTTCGCCCTTCCGGCGACGCGGCCGTTGGCGGGCCAGATCGAGCAGAGCTTCATCAGGCGAGTCGAATCGCTCCCGAAACAGACCCAACGACTCATGCTCATCGCTGCCGCCGAACCCCTGGGTGACGGGACGCTGGTGCGGCGCGCCGCCGACCGGCTCGAGGTCGGGCATGGCGCTGAAGCAGCGGCCGAGGACGAAGGGTTGATCGAGCTCGGTCCACGCGTGCGATTCCGTCATCCGCTGGTTCGCTCCGCGGCCTACCGGGCGGGCAGCGTCGCTGACCGCCGGGCCGTGCACCGCGCACTCGCTGACGCAACCGACCCCCAGCTGGACCCGGATCGGCGCGCGTGGCATCGGGCCCATGCGGCGGAAGGGCCTGACGAGGCCGTCGCCGCCGAACTCGAACGATCGGCCGAGCGGGCGCAGAGCCGCGGCGGTGTCGCCGCGGCCGCCGCATTTCTCGAGCGCGGCGACGGAGCTGACAGCTGACCCGGCGCGGCGCTCCGCTCGAGCGCTCGCGGCAGCACAAGCAAAGTTCGAGGCGGCCGCCTACGACGCCGCGGAGGCGCTGATCGCGGCGGCGGAGATCGGGCCCCTCGACGACCTCCAACGCGCCATGCTGGTGCGGCTGCGCGCCGAGATCGTCTTTGCCCGCAGTCGGGGACGCGACGCCCCGCCGCTGCTCCTCGATGCGGCCGAGCAACTCGAACACCTCGACGACGGACTTGCACGCGAGACGTACCTCGAAGCGCTCGGCGCGAGGATCTTCGCCGGACGCCTCAGCACGCACCTCACCCTACGAGAGGTAGCCGAGAAGGCTCGAGCGGCACCGGCCCGACCGTCACCACCGCGGGCGGCCGATCTGTTGTTGGACGGCCTCGCGATGAGGTTCACGGACGGCTACAGCGCAGCGGCAGCGCCGTTGCAAAGCGCGCTGGAAATGTTTCGCGGCCACGCTGACGATGGGGCGAGCAGTGCGCGGTGGTTCTGGCTGGCTTGGCTCATCGCCGGGGAATTGTGGGACGACGCGCTCCAGGACGAACTCGCAACGGGCGCAGTTCGGCGTTCTCGAGACTCGGGGACGCTCGGACAACTTCCGATCGCCCTGGCGTATCGCGCCGGGGTGCACGTCAACGCCGGAGAGTTCTCCGCCGCCGCTGCGCTGATCGATGAATCCGACTCGATCAGCGCCGCAACCGGCTACGCACCCCTTGGGTACGCTTCGAGCCTGCTCCTCGCGTGGCGCGGCGATGAGGCGAAGGCGCTGCATCACCTCGCCTTGGCGTCGTCGAACGCGACCCTGCGGGGCGAGGGACGAGGGATCGCTCAGGTCGGGTACGTCTCGGCAATCCTGTACAACGGACTCGGCGGTTACGACGAAGCCTTGGCTGGCGCCCAAGACGCATGCCGGACACGACGAGCTCGGCGTCCGCGGGTTCGTCCTCGTCGAACTCGTCGAGGCTGCGGCGCGCCGCGCCACTCCCGACGTCGCCACCGAGGCGCTGCGCGAACTCGAGGAACGGACCGTCGTCGCACGCACCGACTGGGCCCTCGGCATCCTGGCCAGGTCGAACGCTCTTCTCAGCAGCGGTGCCGCCGCCGAGGCGTACCACCTCGAAGCGATCAAACGGCTGGCGCGCACCCGAATATTCGTGCATCTCGCACGCGCGCACCTGCTCTACGGCGAGTGGCTGCGACGCGAGAACCGGCGGCTCGATGCACGTGAACAGCTTCGTGTCGCCTACGACATGCTCCACGGCATGGGAGCCGAGGCCTTCGCCGAGCGCGCTCGTCGCGAGCTGGCCGCGACCGGCGAGACCGTGCGCAAGCGCGCCGTTGGCTCGGGCGCCGATCTGACCCCGCAAGAAGCGCAGATCGCCCGGTTGGCCGCAGACGGACGCACCAACCCGGAGATCGGCAGCGAACTCTTCATCAGCCCCAGGACCGTCGAGTACCACCTCAGCAAGGTGTTCACCAAGCTCGGGCTCACCACCCGTCGCGAGCTCCGTACGGTCCGCACCCAGTTGGATCACTGACGATCGTCTGAGCGGCAACGCAGGTCGACCAGTGGGGAGTTGTCACAGAACGCGACACTGCGCGGTCCTACTGCTCATCCATCGTCAAAGGAGGCGAACGCATGAGCAGTCCCATTCTCGAGCCGGCGGCGCAGGAGCTCGCGGACGCGACCTCCCAGCCGCCGCTCCTCTACGAGCTCGGTGTCGACGGCGCCCGGAAGGTGCTCGACGACCTCCAGGCCGCGCCGATCGACAAGCCCGACGTCGACGAGAAGTGGATCACGGTCCCCGCCGAGGTCGGCGACGTCGAGGTCCGCATCGTCAAGCCGGTCGGCGCCTCCGGCAGCCTTGCCGACGATTCTGTACGTCCACGGCGGCGGCTGGATCCTCGGCAACGCCGGCACACACGACCGGCTCGTCCGCGAGCTGGCGGTCGGCGCGAACGCCGCCGTCGTGTTCGTCGAGTACGACCGCTCGCCCGAGGCGCAGTACCCGGTCGCCATCGAGCAGGCCTACGCCACGGCCCGCTGGATCATGCGCGACGGCCCGACGATGGGCCTCGACGCGTCACGACTCGCGGTCGCCGGCGACTCCGTCGGCGGCAACATGGCCGCCGCGCTGACGATCCTCGCCAAGCAGCGCGGCGACGTCACCTTCGTCCACCAGTCGCTGTACTACCCGGTCACCGACGCCGCCCAGGACACCGACAGCTACCGGCGAGTTCGCCGACGGCCCGTTCCTGACCGCGAAGGGGATGGCCTGGTTCTGGGACGCCTACCTGCCCGGACGTCGACAAGCGCGGCGAGATCACCGCCTCGCCGCTGCGCGCCACCCTCGACGAGCTCGCCGGTCTGCCGGAGGCGTTCGTGATCGTCGACGAGAACGACGTGCTCCGCGACGAGGGCGAGGCCTACGCCCGCAAGCTCACCGCAGGCCGGCGTGCGCACGACCAGCGTCCGCTACAACGGCACCATCCACGACTTCCTCATGCTCAACCCCCTCCGCGCGACCGCCGCGACGACCGGCGCCGTCGAGCAGGCGGTCCACGTCCTCCGCAAGGCCCTCAGCACCGCCTAGCTCGGTCCGCACGGCAAGCGCTCGAAGCAGGCCATCATCGCTTGTCGCTCCGACCTCACATCCGGGACCCAACAGAAAGCAGAACACCCATGTCCAACACAGAAGCCCACGATCGTCCTCGTCCACGGGGCGTTCGCCGAGTCCGCCAGCTGGAACCCGGTCATCGAGCGGCTCTACCACCACGGCGCCGTGACTGGTCGCCGGCCACCACCGCGCTTCGGCGACGTCGTTGCCGTCGCCAACCCCCTGCGCAGCCTGTCCGGCGACGCCGCCTACGTACGCGACGTGCATCGGCTCGATCGAAGGGCCGGTCGTGCTCGTCGGGCACTCCTACGGCGGAATGGTGATCACCGAGGCCGCCGCCGGCAACGACGCCGTCGTCGCTCTCGTCTACGTCTGCGCGTTCGCTCCCGAGCACGGAGAGTCGGCGTTCCAGCTGTCGACCATGTTCCCCGGCAGCACGCTCGGCGACGCGCTCGTCGCCTACCCGGTCTCCACCGGCGGCAACGAGCTCGCCATCAGACAGGAGCTCTTCCACCACCAGTTCGCCGCCGACGTGCCCGCCGAGCAGGCGGCTCTCATGGCCGCGACGCAGCGACCGGCCACACAGGCCGCCCTCTCCGATGGCCTCCCGACCGACACGCCGGCGTGGAAGCACATCCCCTCCTGGTTCGTGATCGGCGACGAAGACCTGAACATTCCCGCCGCGCTGCAGCGCTTCGAAGCCGAGCGGGCCGGCGCCATGGGCACCCGCGAGATCGCCGGCGCCTCGCACGCGATCAGCGTGTCCAACCCCGACGCCGTCGCCGCCACGATCCTCGACGCGGTCGCCGCCACCACGCTCGAACCCGTTGCCGCAACCTGACCCGTGATAGCGGTGGCTGTTGTTCCCCCCGGACGGCGGCCACCGCCTGCGCGCATTGATCGGCTCGTCGGAAGGAGCAGGCAATGGGATCGATCGTTGTCGGAGTGGACGAGTCCCCAGGCGCGGCCGAGGCGTTGCGATGGGCGACGTGGGAATCGCAACTGCGAGGCTGGCCGCTGACGGCGGTGCTGTGTTGGGGATTCCTCGATCAACATCGCGCCGCTTCTCGAGCGGCGGTTCGATCCCACCTACACCGCGGCCGACGCGAGTGCCGCGCTCGACACGACGGTCGACCGAGTCCTCGATGGCGGCTCAGCTACGGTCGAGCGCCTCACCGTCAACGATCTGCCGGCGCGCGGCCTGCTGGAGAGCGCTGCCGCAGCTGACCTGCTCGTCGTCGGCGCCCGCGGACTCGGGCCGGTCCGCGGTCTCGTGCTCGGCTCGGTCAGCCAGGCTTGCCTGCACCATGCCGAGATCCCGGTGGTGATCGTGCGGCCGTTCTCCCGTCCGCGCCGGACTGGACCCGACCGAGTGATCGTCGGGGTCGACGGTTCGGATACGTCGCGGCGCGCCCTCGACTGGGCGCTGGACGAGGCTCGGCCGCGGCAGGCGGACGTCGAGGTGATCCATGCGTGGCGCCCGTCATTCGTCAGCGTTGCCACGCGTGCAGACTCCGCCAATCGGTTTGCAGCGCTCACCCGCAACGTCGTCGCGACCGCGCTCGAGCGTGCGGACGCGAGCGGGCCGCCTGTCCCGGTGCAGGTCAAGGTCAGGACCGGAAGTGGAGCGTCCGTGCTCGTCGAGGCGGCGAAGGACGCGGATCTCGTCGTCGTCGGGTCACGTGGTCTCGGCAGCTTCAAGCGACTGCTGCTCGGCTCGGTCAGCTCTCACGTGGCCCATCACGCCTCATGTCCTGTCGTCGTCATACCGCATGCTCGCAAGACCGCCCGAGGCTTGGTCAGTGAGCCGGCGGCGGCGAGCACCACCTCCGGTCCCGGTCCCGCGTGACCGGGATTCGCGTCACGCACATCGGCGGTCCCACCGTCGTCATCGAGGCGCTGGGATGGCGGATTCTGACCGATCCGACGTTCGACCCTCCCGGCAGGACCTACATGTTCGGGTGGGGCAGCAAGTCGACGAAGCTGTCCGGACCTGCGCTCGAGCCCGACGAAGTCGGACCGATCGACGCCGTGCTGGTCAGCCACGACCATCACGGCGACAACCTCGACGACTCCGGCCGTGCGTTGCTCCCTGCCGCCCCGATGGTGATCACCACAACGGCCGGGGCGCGGCGGCTCGGCTCAGGTGTGCGTGGCCTCGATCCGTGGGACGTCACGCGGCTCGAAGCAGAAGGCAAGCCAACGATCGAGGTGACGGCGACGCCGTGTCGCCACGGTCCGCCGCTCAGCCGCCCGATCGTCGGAGACGTGATCGGCTTCGCCCTGCGTGGGGACGGCCAACGCAACGGCGTCGTGTGGGTCTCTGGCGACACTGTTCTCTACAACGGCGTCCGCGACGTCGCCGATCGACTCGACGTCGACGTCGCGATCCTGCACCTGGGCGAAGTGCAGTTCCCGATCACCGGGCCCGTTCGTTACTCGATGACCGCTCGTGACGCCGTCGAGCTGTGCAGCGCGCTTCGACCACGTGTAGCGATACCCGTCCACTACGAGGGCTGGTCGCATTTCCACGAGGGTCGCGACGCCATCGAACGGGAAATTGACCACGCCCCTGGCGAACTGCGAGATGTCTTCCGACTGTTACCGCCCGGCGAACCAATCGAAGTCGGCGAGCAGCCCTAGCCGCCAGTCCGCTGGCGGCGGCGAATCCCGTGCGCGCGGTCAGCCCAACCCGCTGCCAGCAACGACCGCGGACTTGAGGCTTCGCCGTTCCGTACACGGAACGCCTTCGACTCTCTACGAACTATATCACGGTGGTTCCGTCGGGAGGGGCAAGGTGACTCTCAAGCCACGCTGCTGTGCGCTCCTCGTCCCACTCGCTGGCGGCAATCGCCAACACAGCCCGTTCTGAGTCGTCGACCGATGGCGCCGGCTGCCATCGCCATCCGTTCAGCTCGGCGAACAAGCGCAGTGACACCCAGGCGGCACGCTTGTTTCCGTCTGGTAGCGGATGGTTGCGGGCGGAGGCGCACGATGAGCACGGCGGCCTTGTCGACGAATTCGGGTAGAAATCGGTGTCGCCGAAACCAGCAGCGGGAGCGTGTAAGGCGGAGTCGGCAAGGTTGAGGTCGGTGGCCTTGAGGATCGTGTCGAGGTCCAGCCCGGTCACCTCGACCGCGATCGCGAGGTAGTCGGCAAGTCGGGGTATATGACGGTCATTTGGCGAGCCGCTCGAGCAGCTCGCGGTCTTCGTCGATGATGCGCCGGATGCGGGCGGCGAACTTGGGATCACGGCGTCGGCGTTCGACGGCCTCGCGGAGTGCCGTCTTGACCGTCTCATTGAGGCTCTGGCCTTCGGCGCGGGCCAGCGCCTCGGTGTCGGCGGCCAGTTCGTCGTCGAGTCGGACCGTCAGGTTTTTCGCCATGCCACCATGCTACCAAGCCATCGCGGCCCACGTTGTGTCGACGCGCTCGCGCCGGAGATAGCGCGTGGTCCCTTGATCCGACACGATGGGCGTTGGTGGCCCGGGATTCCGAATCGCTGACGGGGCGTACGTCACGACAACCGATGTTGTCCGGGTCCGTGCGAGCGTTCATCGCGACGCAGAACTCGAGCGCGGTCGTGCTGCTCGTTGCCGTCGTCGCCGCCCTCGTGTGGGCGAACTCTCCGTGGTCGTCGACCTACGACGACCTGTGGGAGACCAACCTTGCACTGCGTCTCGGCGACAACGAATTGTCACTCGATCTGCGCCACTGGATCAACGACGGATTGATGGCCTTCTTCTTCTTCGTCGCGGGTGTCGAGCTCCGCCGGGAGTTCGACATGGGCGAGCTACGCGAACGCCGCAGGGTCGCCACGCCCGTTGTGGCCGCGCTCGGCGGGATCGCTGTCCCGGCTCTGATCTTCCTCGCCTTCAACGTCGGCCAGTCGACCGCCCACGGCTGGGGGATCGCGATGGGGACCGACACCGCTTTCGCTCTCGCCGTGCTCTCGCTTGTCGGTGGGCGATGGACGCCGAGCGTTCGGACGTTCCTGCTCACCCTCGTCATCGTCGATGACGTCGCCGCGCTCACGATCGTGGCGCTGGCCTACACGGAGGATGTCTCCGTCGCGGCGCTGTTCGTCGCCGCCCTGTTGTACGGCACGGTACTGCTCATGCGCCGGGCTGGCGTCCGCCACGGCGTCGCTTACTTCGTGGTCAGCTTCGCCATGTGGATGGCGATGATCGCGTCGGGCGTTCACGCCACGATCGCCGGCATCGCGCTGGGCGTGTTGGCCACGGCGCACCCGCCCACCCGCGCCGACCTCGAACGCGCGGGCGCGCAGTGGCGGCTGTTCCGTGAGGAGCCGACGCCGGAGTACGCGCGCTCGGCGAGTCGCGGTGTCGCACTGGCGATCTCACCGAACGAGCGGATGCAGCAGTTGTTCACCCCGTGGACGAGCTACGTGATCGTCCCGATCTTCGCCCTCGCCAATGCCGGCGTCGAACTCAATGTCGACGTGTTGCGGCGAGCGAGCTCGTCGACGGTGACGCTCGGAGTCCTCGTCGGCCTGGTCGTCGGCAAGCTGGTCGGCATCACGGGGGCGACGTGGCTGTTCACCCGGCGCCGGCTGGGCAGCGTGCCGCTGACGGCGACATGGCCGGCACTCGTCGGCGCCGGGGCGGTGGCCGGAATCGGCTTCACGGTCGCCCTGCTGATCGCCGACATCACCTTCGACGGCGACGACCTGGAGGAGGCCAAGCTCGGAATCCTCGCCGCATCGTTGGTCGCCTCCGGTCTCGCCTGGGTCGTGTTCCGCACGATCGATCACCTCCCTCGGCGGCTCGCCCGCGCCGGCGCTGACCGCCTCGCTGCGCCACTGGTCGACCTGGTGGAGCCGGTCGACCCCGACACCGATCACGTACGTGGCCCGGACGACGCACCGATCACGCTCGTCGAGTACGGCGACTTCGAGTGCCCGCACTGCGGACAAGCCGAGCCTGTGGTACGCGAGCTGCTGCGCACCCACGGCAAGGACCTCCGCTTCGTCTTCCGCCACCTACCGCTGATCGAAGTGCACGAGCACGCCGCACTCGCCGCCGAGGCCGCCGAGGCCGCGGCGGCGCAGGGGCAGTTCTGGGAGATGCACGACCAGCTCTTCGCCCACCAGGACGCGTTGACCGTCGACGACCTGCGGACGTATGCAGCAGAGCTCGGACTGGACCCTGCGCGGTTCTCCGACGACATCCAGTCACGGCGCTTCGCCCTGCGGGTGACTCGCGACGTCGACAGCGCCGACGCCAGCGGCGTGACCGGAACGCCAACGTTCTTCGTCAACGGTCAACGCCACTACGGACCCTACGACGTGGACGCGCTCACCACCGCCCTGCGCCGAGCCGCGCAGCACGTGACGGTGCCGACGTCGGCGATGCCGTGATCGACCGAACCAGCGGCCGCCATCATGAGAACCCCATCTCAACGGCTCCCGCATCCGCCCGGGACGCCGGCCAGCGCGCCACCGAGTAGCCCGATCGGCGTCAGCGACGGTGTCGGGAGATCGGTACACCTACCTCAAAGCGCTCGCACGGTCACCGAAGTTGACCGTGATCGTGGTCGAGGCGGCGTGCTTGACGCCGGTCGCGACGAGTGGACACCGCGAGCGCTTTGCCCGTGGCGCTCGTGGTGGTGGTGGTGGTCGGATCAGCGCATCAAGCGTTGGCTAAAACGGTGTCGCCCGCCAGAGCGTCTTTTCGTCGTGTAGATGGATGGTTACCCCCACAACCAACCTCGTCGCGCTGCGTTGCCGGTGTGTGATCGCCGGGCGAACGCAGGAGACAGGTCTTACACAGCCCGGATCTTCAGCTTGGAGATTGACAGTCGTCGAGCGGCACCAGCACATACTTCTGGTGTAACTCCGCCTTTGTCCGCTTGATGCCGGTGAGGTCGAGCCACCCGTCGGCGATCCGCCTGGCCGGGATGAACCTGCGCCCATCGAGCCTGCGTCGCCACAGCTGGCCGACTTTGATATCGATTTCGTCGGTGTCCATCGTGCAACCCCCCTTGACGGTTCACTGGCGATGGAACACGTTCGCGCAACCTGTTATAGCGGCGTCAAATCCGCCTGTGCAGCCAGACTGTTGCCGCGGAGTTGACGTCGTCATTTGTCCGTCATACGGTCGGCGCAGCCGAACGAGTCTCCGCCCCTTGAGGTCCGCGCCGCGTTCGACCCGACACGACACAAGATTGAAAGGGAGCGACATGGTCAGCATCGTTCTCGTCCACGGCGGGTTCGTCGACGGCTCCGGCTGGGAGTCCGTCTACCAGATCCTGCGCAAGTCCGGCCATTCAGTGACCGTCGTACAGAACCCGACGACCTCGCTCGCCGACGACGTGGCCGTGACCAGACGAGCGCTCGACCAGCAACCCGACCAAGCGGTGCTCGTCGGACATTCCTACGGCGGCGCAGTGATCACCGAGGCAGGAACCCATGAGAAGGTGGCGGCCCTGGTCTACGTCGCAGCGTTCGCCCCCGACGGCGGGGAATCCGTGAACACACTCATCGCCGACCCGCCTCCCGGCGCACCTGTCCCGCCAATCCTGCCGCCACAGAACGGCTTCCTCTTCCTCGACAAGGACAAATTCGCGGCGTCGTTCGCGGCGGACGTCAACCCGGACCTGGCGGCGTTCATGGCCGACTCGCAAGTGCCCTGGGGCCTCGACGCCCTCGGTGGCGCGATCACCGAGCCGGCCTGGCGGACCAAGCCGAGTTGGTACCTCGTCGCGACCGAGGACCGGATGATCCCACCGGATGCGCAGCGCCTGATGTCCAAGCGAGCCAATGCCACGGTGGTCGAGACCGCTGCCAGTCACGCCGTCTACGTCTCGCAACCACAAGCCGTGGCCACGCTGATTGAGAGCGCCGTCAAAGCGACCAGCTGAGCGACACGGTGGCGCACAGATCACCTGCTCAGGGCGCGTCCGGCGGAGCTATTGTGCTCCGCCTAGGTGTTCACGACCTCGTTCGAGGAGGGCTTCGACGCGGCTGACGGATCTCGTCGCGGATCGGGCGGACGGCGGCGAGGTCGTGACCGGCCGGGTCGTCGAGTTCCCAGTCGTCGTAGCGTTTGCCGGGGTAGAGCGGGCAGGCGTCGCCGCAGCCCATCGTGATGACGACGTCGGCGGCCGGACGATCTCTTCGGTCCAGGGCTTGGGGAACTCGGCGGTGATGTCGATGCCGACCTCGGCCATCGCGGCGACGGCGGCGGGGTTGATCTCAGTGCCCGGTTCCGAGCCCCCCGACCAGGCGACAGCCCGGTCGCCGGCGAGATGGTTGAACCAGCCGAGGGCCATCTGGGATCGACCGGCGTTGTGCACGCAGAGGAACAGCACGATCGGCGTGCCGTCAGAGCTGGCACCTTCCACCTTCGCCAGAGCCCGGAGGCGTTGGCGGGCGAAGCGTTCGGCCATCAACGGCAGGAAGTTGGGCACGGTTGCTCGTCCGGCGAACTGGTCGTAGCTGGTCTGCAGGAACCGTTCGATGGTCTCGGTGGAGAACACGCCGTCGAACTCGCCGCGCAGCCGGGTGGCGGCGGTGCGCAGGGCGTACTGCTGATCGAGGGTGAGGGTGCTGAGGTCGGGCATGGTGGTCACTCCAAGGTGAGGCGGGGGGGGTAGATGAACCGGATGAGGACGAAGGCCGCGAGCGCGCCGATCAGTTGCATGAGCATGAACATCGGCGCGGACGACGGGGCGATCCCGGCGAAGCTGTCCGACAGGGTGCGGGCGATGGTGACGGCGGGGTTGGCGAAGCTGGTCGACGACGTGAACCAGTAGGCGCCGCCGATCCACACCCCGACGGCGACGGCGACCACGTCGCCGCGACCGGTGCGGACGCAGCCGTGGATGACCAGCAGCAGACCGATCGTGGCGACGACCTCGGAGAACCACAGGGCGCCCGAGGATCGGACGTGGGTCGAGACCTCGAACGCGGGCAGCTCGAACATGACGTTGGCGATCACCGCGCCGACGCAGCCGCCGACCACCTGGGCCGCCATGTAGGCGAGCGCGTCGCCCGGTCGTGATCGTGCCGAACAGTCGGTCGACCAGGGTGACGGCCGGGTTGAAGTGGGCGCCGGACACCGCGCCGAACATCCAGATCAGGGCGATCAGCGCTCCGGTCGTGGCGGCCGCGTTGGCCAGGAGCTGGACCGCCGTGTCGTCGGTCAGTCGGCTGGCCATGATCCCCGAGCCGATCACGGCAATGACCAGGAATGCCGGTTCCGATGCCCTCAGCGGCGAGGCGTCGCGTCAGGTCGCTGTGCCAGCTCGCCGGTGCCGATCTCTGGTTGGTCGACGAGGTCGCCCGACGCCGCCTGCTCGGCACGCATCGCGTCGGTCAGCAGCAGCGGGTGGTGTCGACGGAGGCGTCCGCCATGTCGGCGGCGCAGCCGGTCGCACTCGACGTGTCGCAGCCCATCGTCGGGGCGTCGGCGAGCACGGTGTAGAACTCCCAGGCGTTGTCGGGTCCCTTGAACCCAGGTCTTGTCCTGCACCGCGTAACAGCACGACACGTTCTCCTGGACGTTCTGGTCGAACCCGTCGTCGTTGGCTCTGGCGATCGCCGCCGCGACCTCGTCAGTGGACTCGACCTCGACGCCGATGTGGTTGAGCGTCCCCGGCTCACCGGCGTCGGCGAACAGGACCAGCTTGAGCGGTGGATCGGCGATCGCGAAGTTGGCGTAGTCCTCGCGGACCTTGGCCGGAGGGGTCTGGAACAGCTTGGTGTAGAACGCGATCGAGGCGTCGAGGTCGTCGACGTTGAGGGCGAGTTGAACACGGGACATGAGGCGCCTCCTGGCTTACATTGACGAATGTCGATGCAATGAACGTACCAGTGAATCGAAGAGTGTCAATGGACTTCTTCGACGAATGTCGATACAGTCGACAGCATGCCCAAGGCCGCTGCCGTGCTCGATCCGATCGCCTGTTGCACACCCGTCCGCGTCGAAATGCTCGACGAGGCCACGGCCGAGACACTGGCCCGCTCGTTCGCCGCCCTGTCCGATCCGATCCGCCTCCGACTGTTGAGCTTGCATCGCCTCCGCCGACCCCGACGAGGTGTGCGCCTGCGACCTGCTCGAACCGTCCGGCCGTTCGCAGCCGACCGTCAGTCATCACATGAAGATCCTCGTCGACGTCGGACTCGTCACACGCGAGAAGCGAGGGCTCTGGGTCTGGTATCGCCTCGTGCCGTCGCGCCTCGACGCACTCAGATCTGTGCTCCGCTAGCGCCGAACCGAGATTCACCACAGACCCGCCTCGGACTCGACGCGAGGCATCCGCCGCACATTCGGCGATCCGTGCCCCTGGCGACCAGCGGTCGTTTCCTCGAAGCTGCCGCGCCGTGCTCCGGACGGCGATGGCCGAAACACCCGTGCTCGTGAGGGCCTACGGGTTTGCCCGCGAGTTCAAGCCCGAACCGCTCCGCCGTTGCCAATCGATTTGCAAATCGACTCTCGCCGGCAGACGCCTGCAGAGTCTTCGAGGCCGAGCCAGCGCGCATCGTTTGCCCTGCTCAACGGCCCACAGCGGATTTCCTAGCAGGTTGCCAAGGTGAGGGTCGCGGGTTCGAATCCCGTCGTCCGCTCTCTAGATCGTTCCAGCTCAGGGGCCTCTTCGGAGGTCGCCGCGGTTTATCGAAGGTTGTCGGACAGCCAGTGCGACCGGTGTCCTGGTTCTCGATTGTGTTCTGTTGCCTTCGCCCACCTGTCGAGCGCCGACGTCAGCTGTGAGGTGAGTGACCCCGCCGGCCACCAAGACTTGCGGACGAACAGGACGGTGCAGTCCGTGGCCGCGGCGAAGTCGCTGGCGTTCTCGGTCACGATCACGCGGTCGTCGGCGCTTGCGAGCCGGACGAGCACGTCGTCGGGCAGATTGTGGGCGCCGAGCATCGACGCGGTGGTGCAGTCGTGGCCGAGGGCCTCGAGACGCTCGACGATCGATGGCGGCAGCATCGAGTCGATCAGGAACTTCAAGCAAGCAGCCGCTCACGCTCGGAGGCGATGCGCTGAGCCTCGGCCAGTGCTCGGTCGTTGGCCCGGATCCGGTCCTCGATCTCGTCCCGGTGGGCCGCCGCGAAGTTGAGGGCGATGACGATCTGACGCTTGTGGAGTTCGAGCTGGTCGGCGAGCGCGGCGACGCGCTTGGACTCAGGGCCTTCGACGTGTCGCAGGGCGGCAACGATCTCCCACACATCAGGCCCGCCCACTAGCGCGGCTCGGCGACCGGATGGGCCCGGCTTGTACACGATGCCAGGGATGAGCAGAGCTGGCGAGTCCTTCGCGCACGAAGCGCTCGATCAACTCAGTGACGGTCGTGCCTTCGGTCGCGGCCTCGATCTGTGAGCAGTTGGCGGAGTTCGTCGTCTAGGCGAACGCTTGCTCGTCGATCAGGTTCTGGGTCACGAGTCCTGTACGTACTCGCCGTTCGTCATCAGCATCGCGTCGGGTGGGTAGGGGCCCGGGAAACCCTCGTACGGAACGAGTTCCATCGTCAGCACGCCATTGGCGTAGGTCCACTCGATGACGCCGACGCATCCCCGGCAGCCCTCGCTCTCGCTCGTCGTCACCAACCTTCCTTCGTCGTCGTACGCATAGGTCCCGAAGTCACCCGCCTCGAGCACGCCGGCGACGGCGAAATCGCCGAGATGCGTCCAACGACTGTCTTCGGTGAACTCGAAGGCGATGGCGAGCTCGTCGTCGGGACCGATCACCTCGTCGATGAAGCCCGCGTCGACGCCGAGCGCCTCGGCGTCGGCGGTAGTGATCGTTCTCGTGTACGTGCCGCTCGGAATCGTCGCCGACCCACCGGTGGCGTTCGCCGACGTCGGCGCAAGCGCTTCGCTTGCGGGTCGCTCGCACGCGGCGACCGTCGGGGGCGTTGGAGTACTCGCCTTGATCTCACCGATCCGCTCGATCAACGCGGCCGTCGCGTCGTCACGCATCAGCTCTTCCAGGACTGGTTGCGCGGCGACGTCGAGGGCGGCGAGCTCGTCGTCCCCGGCCAGCACGATGCCGCCCCCAGCCGCACAGAACTCCTCAGCCGCGGCCAGCTCGCCGACCATGCCGGCGAGGATTGCGTCGAGGGTGCGCCCGGCTGCCTCGTGCAGCACGGTCTGCTGGTCGCTGCTCAACCCGTCGAACACGTCGCGGTTGATGACCAGGGTGTTGATGTTCGGATACGGCGTGACGTTGCCCGTTGCGACGGTCAGCTGGTCGCCCGGGAGGAAAGCAGCCCGAGCGAACGCCGACTCGGCACCACCGACGGACCCATCGGCGATGCCTTCGGCAAACGCGTCGCCGTTGAGATCGGTGCCGACCGCCCCGAGTGCTTCGAACAACGCATAGGTGGTCGCCGAGTAGGGCGCCCGGATCACCATGGCGGCGAAGTCATCGGGAGACATCAGCGGCTCGCCGAAAGAGAACACGTGGCGCAGGCTCTCCGGTAACAACGCCAAGCCGGTGACGCCGGCGCCATCAAGCCCGGCGAGCAGGTCACCCGCGAGCTCAGGGTCGTCGATGATCTCCGCCACCAACGAATCCGAGTCCACGAGGAACGGGGCGAACAGGGCCCGCAGCGTCGTGACGCCCTCGGTGTCCCAGGCCCGGGCGGGGATCATGCCCATGTCGATCTCGCCGCTGACCACTCTGCGAGCGACGAACTGGTCCCAGGCGATGTACTCGCCGATCGTCGGTGTGTCGGGAGGACCGGCGTTCCAGACCGGCTCGATCCGCATCGCGCCATCGGAAAGGTCCTCCACCTGGCGGGCGAACTCGTTGATCGGCACCGACATCGGCTGGTCGGCGCCGTCGTTGGTGCCGATCCGCAACGTCACGGTCGCGTTCCGGCGTGGTTGCCACAGCCGTCGATGCGAACGCACCACCGAAACCGCCTGCAACGACGGTCAGCGCCAGTGAATTGACGACGGCTCGTCGTGCTCGCCGCCTCGTGCTTGTTGTCATAGTCTCCGCCTCCTGTAGTCGGGTGCAACCAGTGAGCCCGAACGTCCTTGGGCCGGCGGTGTAGGCGGCTTGAAAGACGCTGATCGACGGAGGCATTCGTGAGTACGGTGCGGCCGTGGAGTTCCGGGTGCTCGGGCCTCTCGAGGTGGTCGAGGACGGTCGGGTCGTCCCGCTCGGCGGCCGCAGGCAACGGGTGGTGCTGGCTCGTCTGCTCGTGCGGGCGAACGAGCTGGTGCCGACCGGCACGCTGATCGACGAGGTCTGGGGCGACGACCCACCCGAGGCCGTGCGTAACTCGTTACAGAGCTACGTCTCCCATTTGCGCAAGGCGCTCGGTGACGGACGGATCCGCAGTGGATCAGGTGGCTACCTGCTCACCGCCGAAGCGGACGAGATCGACGCCAGGCGCTTCGAGTCGCTCGTCGATCGCGGCCGGACGGAGGCGGTGACCGATCCGGCAGCCGCCGCAGCGACCTTCGGCCGGGCGCTCGCACTCTGGCGCGGCCCGGCGTTCGCCGACCTGGCGGAAGAGCTGTCGCTGACCGGAGAGTGTGCCCGCCTGGAGGATCTCAGGGTCTCGGCGATCGAGCACAAGCTCGCTGCCGAGATCGCCGCCGGACGCCACTCGGCGGTCATCGGCGAGCTGGAGTCGCTCACCGGCCGCTATCAGCTGCGCGAGCGGCTGTGGGCCCAGCTGATGTTGGCGCTGTACCGGTCAGGGCGCCAGGGCGACGCTTTGGCTACCTACCGGCGGGCGCGGCAGGTGCTTGTCGAGGAGTTGGGGATCGACCCGTCGCCCGAGTTGCAGGCGCTGCACGACAACATCTTGCGGCAGGACCCTGGCCTCATGCTCGCTCGGCCTGTGGCGGCACGGCGCGGCGAGCTCGTGCCGGGGTGCGAGTTCGCCGGCTACCGGATCGACCGGGTCATCGGACGTGGCGGCACGAGCATCGTCTACCTCGCCGACGACCAGCGCCTCGGACGCAAGGTGGCACTCAAACTCCTCGCGCCGTGGCTCGACGACAGCGGGAGCGGTCGTGAGCGGTTCCTGCGCGAGTCACGGCTGGCGGCGTCTCTCGACCATCCCAACGTCGTCCCGATCTACGAAGCCGGCGAGCACGAGGGCCAGCTGTTCATCGCCATGCGCTACGTCGCCGGCACAGACTTGCGGGCGACGCTCGACGTGGAGGGCCGGCTCGATCCGGACCGGGCGATGGCGATCGTCCGCCAGATCGCCGCCGCCCTCGACGCTGCGCACGCTCGCGGGCTCGTCCACCGCGACGTCAAGCCGGGCAATGTGCTGATCGCCGACGACGGCAGCGTCTACCTGTCCGACTTCGGTCTGACCAGGCGGCTGGAAGGCGACAGTTCGCTCGGCGCGACCAGGTTCGCCGGCACCCTCGACTACGCCGCACCCGAGCAGTTCGAGGGCAAGCCACTCGACGGGAACGCCGACCAGTATTCGCTCGGGTGCGTGCTCTTCGAATGCGTGACCGGGGCGCCGCCGTTCCGCCGCGAGGTCCCCGCGGCGTTGATCCGCGCTCACCTCGAGGACCCACCACCATCCGTCACTCAGGCGGCTCCGGGGCTCCCGTCGGCGATCGATGCCGTCGTTTGTCGGGCGTTGGCGAAGAGCCCCGGACAACGATTCCCGTCATGCGGCGAGATGGCGCGGGCCGCGACCTCGGCGCTCGCGTCGCCGACAGTGGGCGGCGCCGTCGCAATCCCGGTGGCCGCGGAGGCCGTGGCCCCCTCGTCGCCGCGCCGGCAAAAACGTCGCCGGTGGGCCGCCGCACTCACTGCCGCTGTAGTCGCCCCGCTGGTGGCGATCAGCGTCCCGCGTCTGTTCGACGACGACGCAGCCGCGAGCCTGCTCGACTACGGGCCGGGAATGGCGATCATCGACGCGTCCACAGGCGAGGGGACGGCTTCGATCTCCGACTCGGTCATCAGGAGACCGGCGGAGGCGATCTTCTCCGGCGGTCATTTCTGGGTGCTCAACCTCGAGCCGATGTCGTTCGCGCAGGTCGATCCGCAGAGCGGACGAATCGTCCGCCAGATCGCCTCGCCGACCCAAGATGTCGGGTCCTACACGGTGGACGGCAACGACTTGTGGATCACCGAGTGGTCTGGGCGAGGGATCTACAAGGTCGACGTCCAACTGGGGCGGGAGGTGGACCGCTTCGACGACCTGCCAGGCGAAGGAGGATCAGGAGGTGTCCTCGTCGCCGATGGCTCTCTGTGGGTCGCCCGCCGAGACGCCGACGAGGGCATCGGCATGGTCGCCCGGCTCGATCCAGCGACGTTCGAGGTCCAGCACCTATTCCACCGGCTACCTGGTTCGCTGGCGCTGGCGTATGGCGACGATGCGGCGGTGTGGACCGGGGGGTCGTGGGGCGACGTCAGCCGCATCGACCCGCAGTCGAACACGGTGACGTCCGTCAACGTCGACGGACGGAACAACTACGTCACCGCCGGCAGCGGCTATGGCTGGACGGCCGACGAAACCAAGGGCGTCGTTTACCAGATCGACAACACGGGTGCCATTGTCGCTGGTCATCCCACCGCGATCGGGGCGCGGGCGGTGTCCTACAGCGACGGCGTGGTGTGGGTCGGCAACCAAGACGACGGCTCGGTGTCGGCAATCGACGCCACCACGGGAGCAGTCACGACCCACCGATTCAGTCACCCGATCCAAGCGGTCGCCGCGGGCGCCGGGAAGGTCCTCGTCCAACTTCCCCCGGGCCAGACGTTCGAGAACGCGATCGACGAGCTCGACGGCGACGTCGCCAAGCTGTTCGTCGGCAGCTACGCCCTCGAACCCATCGACCCGGCATTGATCTGGTCGGACTTGGGGCGCCAGGTCGCGGACGCGACATGCGCCGGCTTGGTGCGACACACGGAGCGCGACGGCGTGGTGCCCGAGGTGGCGACCGGGATGCCCACCGTGTCCGATGACGGACGGACCTACACGTTCACTGTCCGCTCTGGGTACCGCTTCTCGCCGCCGTCCAACGAGCCAGTGTCGGCGGAGACGTTCCGCTACTCGATCGAACGCGCCCTGTCACCGGAGCTTGGGGCGGATGCGCCCGGGGCTGATCTCCTCGACGACATCGCCTCACTCGACGCCGACGGCGACACGTTGGCGATCACGCTGACGGCACCGTCGGACGACTTCTTGGAGCGACTGGCGGAGCCCTACTTCTGTCCCGTCCCCCTCGGCACGCCGGCTATTCCAGGCGGGGTTGCCGTTCCGATCGACGGCGTGCCCGGCGACGCGATGGCCCCGTCAGCCGGGCCGTACTACATCGCACGCTGGACGAACGGCGACCTCACCGTGCTGCAACGCAACCCGAACTACGCAGGGCCGCGATCGCATCGCTTCGACGCCATCGTGCTACGCGAGGGAATCCACCCCGACGTCGCCGGCGAGCTCGTCGCCTCCCACGAGTGGGACGGGATCAGCAACCTGTTCGATCGCGACGGACCGGTCGAGGACGTCTTCACCGATCGCATCGGGTGTCTGACGCCGTTGCCCGACGACGTGGGCATCGACCTCGCCGCGATGTGTCTCGCCGATTCGGCGTGAAGGCCTGAGCCAAGCATTCTGTGTCAGCAAGCACGACCGCCGACGTCGTGTTCACTGACACAGAGCGGGGTGGGCGGCGTCACCGGGTGAGGTGGACGGGCTGGCCCTCCCACGACTCGATGCGGTGGGCGGCCTGTTCGAGCAAGTGATGGGCGAGGTCGCTGAGCGCCCGGGCGGCGGCGACCTCCTCGCCCACGGCGGGCACGTCGGGATCCTCCGGGTTGCGACGCGATCGGCCCCAGCCCTGCAACTCCTCGGGACCTCCGGTCAGCCGGGCGTCCGCTCGGGTCTTGTCCTCGTCTTCGCTGAACACGATCTCGACCGTCCAGGTCAGCTCCTCCATCGGGATCCCTCCTTGTTCGGTTTCAAGCATGCGCGCAGATCGACGGTGACGACCAGGCGCGCATCGCCGTTTCGCTTCTAAGGTGCGGTCGATGATGGTCGCATCGCAACCGGAGGACGTGCTCGAGCACGTTTCGCCTGGCGCCGACATCATCATGCCGCTGGCGAACGGTGAGCCGGTCAGTCTCCTCGACGCCATCGAAGCCAACGTCGAACGCCTCGAGGGCGTCCGCGTCCATCAGATGCACGCCGTCCACGACCGGCCATACCTGCACGGCGCGTTCGGCGACCGCTTGCGGCACGTCTCCTACTTCCTCTCGCACGTCACCCGACCGTGCTTCCGTGCCGGGACGCTCGACCTCGTGCCGAACAACTTCAGCGAGATGCGCAACATCCTCCGCGAGCAGACACGCGACCCGCTCGTCCTTGCCGCGGCGTCGCTTCCCGATCGCCACAACTACTTCAGTCTCGGTGTCAACGCCGACTACGCCGCTTCGTTCATCGGCCGCGCCCGCTTCTTCCTCGAGGCCAACGCTCAACAACCCCGGACGTTCGGACGCAACCAGATCCACGCCAGTCAGGTGCTCGGTTGGGTCGAGGTCGACCGCCCGCTCGTCGAGGTGCCGCCACCGCCACGCCGGGAGATCGACGACCGCATCGCCGCCTTCGTCGCCGAACGAATCCCCAACGAGGCGACCATCCAGACAGGTATCGGAGCGATCCCCAACGCCATCCTCGCCGCCCTGTCGGGACACCACGATCTCGGCGTGCACACCGAGTTGATCTCCGACGGCTTGATGGAGCTCGTCGATCGTGGCGTCGTCAACGGAGTCGCCAAGCAACTCAACCGCACCAAGACAGTCGGCACGTTCGCCCTCGGGACACGGCGACTGTACGAATTCCTCGACGAGAACGCGGCGTTCGAGATGTGGCCGGTGAGCTACGTCAACGACCCCCGCGTCATCGCCCAAGAGGCCAACTTCGTGTCGATCAACTCGACGATCGCCGTCGATCTCGTCGGCCAATGCGCGTCGGAGACGGTCAACGGCAGCTACTACTCGTCGAGCGGCGGCCAGGCCGACTTCGCCCGCGGGGCGATGTACTCGAAGGGCGGTCAGGGCTTCGTCGTGCTGCAGTCCACGGCGAAGGAGGGGGAGATCTCCAAGATCGTGCCCCAGCTCGCCGCCGGCGACGTGGTGACAACGTTGAAGAACACCGTCGACAAGGTCGTCACCGAGTGGGGCGTGGCCGAGCTACGCGGTCGCTCGTTGCGCCAACGGGCCGCCGCCCTGATCGCTATCGCCCATCCCGACCACCGCGACCACCTGACCTTCGAAGCGAAACGCTTGGGACACCTCTAAGTCTGACCCCGGCCACGCAGGCCGCGTGTGGCGCTCCCTCGCTGGCGCTCGGTCGCTCGCAACGGTTGACGCGGTCGGCGATGGATCGACGGGACTCAGTCGTTGTCGAGCTTGTCGAGCAGGCGGTGGGCTGCCCTGCCGATCTTGCCCTTCAGTCCTGGCTCGTCGCTCATCTCCTCCGCCTGGGCGTCAACGATCCCCAGCTCGGCACGAGCATTCTCGGTCACCGAAATGCGACCGTCGCCATCCAGGTCAAACGCCTCGAGCGCGGCCTCGTCGGGACCATCGGTGGTCTCGTGCGGCGCCGCCCCAGCTGCGTCGTCGACGACTGGCTCTTCGGGTGCATCGCGCTCGTCGGTCATGGGTCCAGTATGGACGACGACCGTCGGAGTCCACCCGCCGACCGTTACTGTCGCTTTCGTGTCCGAGGCGCTCGTCCCGATCTTTCGCGTTGCCGACGGCTACGTCGCTGCCCAGTGGTACGCGCGATTGGGGTTCTCGGTGGCGGGGGAGCACCGCTTCGCCCCCGACCTGCCGCTCTACCTCTTCCTCCAGCGTGGCGACATCTACCTGCATCTCTCCGAGCACGCCGGTGACGCCCGGCCGGGCACCCTCGTGTACTTCTACGTCGACGACGTCGACGCGATCGCTTCGGAGGTCGGAGCCGAGGTGATCGTCCAGCCGTGGGCTCGGGAGATCCAGCTGACCGATCCGGACGGCAACCGGTTGCGCATCGGCACGCGGCACCCCGAGCACTGACACCAGCGGCGCTGATGGAGCAGACCTCGACGACCACTCGTCTGCTGGCGCCGTTCGCACGCGACGTCTTGCTGGCGACAGGCCGCCCCGCGCGCGTCCGCCCAGCCACCTCCGACGACCTCGGCGCCCTCACGCGCTTCTACGAGGGGCTCAGTGAGGCGTCGAGCTACTACCGATTCTTCGGCGTTCGGTCGGCGGTACCGGAGGCGGAACTGCGCCGGACGACGGAGCAGGACGTCAACGATCACATCACGCTGGTGGTCGACGCCAGGGGTGAGCTCATCGCGGTCGGCGAGTACTACGCCAGGCCGGGTGGGGAGGAGGCGGAGGTCGCCTTCGCCGTAGCCGACGCCCACCACCAGGAGGGCATCGCGACGCTGTTGCTCGAAGATCTTGCCGGTCTCGCCCGCGAGGCCGGGTTTCGCCGGTTGGTCGCCGAGACCCTGCCCGACAACGTCGGCATGCAGCGGGTCTTTCGCGATGTCGGGCTCGTCAACCGCCTGTGGTTCGAGAACGGCACGGTCCAGGTTCAGCTCGACCTAACGGCAGAGAACCTGCTCCAGGATCACGCCGACCTCCGAGACTGGAAGGGCGCGGTCAGCTCGCTCCAGCCGATTCTCCATCCCCGCCACGTCGTCGTCATCGTCGCGGACGACGACGAGTCGTCGCCGGGGCGGCGGATTCTCGCTCACCTGCGTGCCTCGTTCACCGGCGAGGTGAGCGTCGTCGAGCCGGGCGATGGCATCGGTGACCTCGCGGGTACCCCCGACTTGGCCGTGGTCGCTGTCCCCGCCCCCGGCGTCGCCGATGTCATGGAGCAGTGTGGAGCGGCCGGCGTGCGCAGTGCTGTCGTCGTGACGTCCGGGTTCGCCGAAACCGGAGCGATCGGCGCGGCGATGCAGGAGAACGTCATCGCCGCGGCCCGACGCCACGGGATGCGCCTCGTGGGACCGAACTCGCTCGGCGTCGTGGCCACTGCATGCGGACTCAACGCCACGTACACGAGCCAGCAGTTCCGCCCCGGCGGGATCGCCGTCGCCTCGCAGTCAGGCGGGGTCGGAATTGCCATCGCCGCTGAGGCGGAACGGCGCGGGGCCGGCATCTCGTCGTTCGTGTCGATGGGCAACAAGGCGGACGTCAGCGGCAACGACCTGCTGCGCCTGTGGGCCGACGACGACGCCACCAGGGTCGTGCTGCTGTACCTCGAATCGTTTGGCGACCCGGTGCGGTTCGCCCGCGTCGCCAGAGCGGTCGCCCGGCGCAAACCCGTCGTCGGCTTGAAAGGTGGCCGGTCGGAGTCTGGCAAGCGAGGCGCCCGTTCGCACACCGCCGCATCGGCTGGAGACTTCGGTGGGGTCGAGGCGCTGTTCGCCCACACCGGAGTGATTCGCGCCAGGACGATGGAAGAGCTGATCGACATCGGCCTGCTGCTCGACCGCCAACCAGCACCCGCGGGTAAGCGCATCGGTCTCGTTGGCAATGCCGGCGGTCCGCTGATCCTCGCTGCCGACGCGGCGGACGAGGGCGGAGCCGGCGTCCCGCTGTTCAGCGACGAGCTCCAGCACCGGCTGCGGACGCTCGTGGCGGCCGCGGCATCGACCGAGAACCCGGTTGACGCCGGTCCCTCGGCGACAGCGGGGGAGATCGCCGGCGCTGTGGCCACGATCGCCTCGTCGGGTGAGGTCGACGCGTGCGTCGTGGTCTGTGTCGAGCTGGACGATCACGATCTCGACGACACCCTCGCACTCCTCGACGATCTCGATGTCGACGTGCCTGTCGCCGTCACGGCGATCGGTGGACGCCGCCGCGACGCCGGGCGGCTGCCGACCTACCCGACCCCCGAACGGGCGGCCACAGCGATGGCGCTGGTGTGCGGGCGGGCCGCCTGGCTTGCCCGCAGCGCTGACCAACCCGATCGCCTAGCAACCGACGCCGCAGCGTTGATCGCCGCCCGCCGGCTTGCCCGGCGACTCGCCGCGGATCTCGAGGAGACGACCTGGCTACCCCAGGATGACGCCTTCACGCTGCTCCAGGCGGCCGGTCTGAACGTGCAGCCACAAGCGGATGCCGAGGCCGCGGTCGCCGACGTGGGGCCCCCGCAGGTGGCCGGCCTGGAACTGCTCGTCGGGGCGACCCGTGACTCGGCGTTGGGTCCGTTCATCGTCGTCGGTGCCGGAGGTGACGAAGCCGAGCTGCGCGCCGATCGGGCGCTGCTCGTCGCCCCGATCACGCCGGCCGAAGCCGCCGCGGCGATCAACGGACTCCGCCTCGCTCCGTTGCTGCACGGTTACCGGGGTCGACCACCGCTCCCCGTCGACGCCATTGTCGAGGTCGTGACGCGAGTCGCCGCTCTCGTCGCCGCGGCGCCGGAGATCCAGCAGCTCGAGGTCAACCCACTGGTGGTCAGTCCCTCGGGATGCGTCGCCACAGGCGTCCGGATCGCCCTGTCGATCGCCCCGCCGCCGATCGTTCCGATTCGGGCGATGCGTGGCGGCTCGCATCGACCGTGACGTGGCGGCCGCGCCTCACGACACGCGATTCGCACACTCGCCGCCGGCGTCGAGCTCGTCGAGGTTGGACAGCGTGGTCTCGGCGATGGCCCGCAACGCCGGCCGCGTGAAAAACGCCTGGTGGGCGGTGAGCAGCACGTTGGGGAACGTCAACAGGCGGGCGAACACGTCATCGGTGATCACCTCGGTCGATCGGTCCTCGAAGAACAGTGGCGCTTCCTCCTCGTAGACGTCGAGGCCCAACGAGCCGATGCGGCCCGACTTCAGACCGGCGATGACGGCAGACGTGTCGACGAGCGCTCCGCGGCCGGTGTTGACGATCATCACACCGTCCTTCATCGTCGCCACCGACGCCTCGTCCACCAAGTGGAAGGTCTCGCTCGTCAGCGGGCACGTGAGGGCGATGATGTCGCTCCGTTGGAGCAGTTCGTCACGGGTCACGTAGTCGACCCCGGCGGCGACAAGCTGTTCGTTCACGACGGGATCGCTGGCGAGAACCTGGCAACCGAAGGCGCCGAGCAGGCGGGCCACGAGGTGGCCGATGCGTCCTGTGCCCACGACGCCCGCCGTGGCACCGTGCAGGCCGTTACCGAGCAACCCGTCGAGGGCGAAGTTGCCGTCGCGGACCCGGGCGTAGGCGCGGTGGACATGGCGATCGAGGGCGAGGATGAGCGCCAGCGTGTGCTCGGCCACGGCTTCCGGCGAGTAGGCGGGGACGCGCACGACGCTGATGCCGGCAGCCGCGGCGGCGTCGAGGTCGACGTTGTTGTATCCAGCGCACCGGAGGGCGATCACCCGGACGCCGACGTCGGCGAGTCGGTCGATCGACTCCTTGCCGGCATCGTCATTGACGAAGATGCACACGGCGGCGAATCCGGCGGCAAGTTCGGCGGTGCGAGGGTCGAGGCGGGCCTCGAGATACTCGAGTTCGTGGCCGTGCCGGCGATTGGTCTCGTCGAAGGACAGGCGGTCGTATCGCTTGGTGTTGAACATCAGCGTGCGCATCGGCCCATTGTCCCCGAGTGCAGGCTGCGCCGCCTCCCAATGGGCAGATCGGCGTCATTCCAGGGACTTCGGTCCCTGGGCGGCGATCTCGCCGGCCGTCAACCTGGTGACGTGCTGATCGATGAAGGTCTCGAGATCCTGGACGAGCCCGAGGCGCTGCGCCTGCTCGCCAACAGTGAGGTTGGGCGCGTCGGGGTCACGATCGGCGCGTTGCCGGCGATCTTCCCCGTCAACTACCGCCTCCTCGACGGGAGCGTTGTCTTCTGGTCGGCACCCGGTTCGAAGCTGTCGGCGGCGGCGTCCGGGGCAGTGGTCGCCTTCGAGGTCGACGACTTCAACGCCGCCGACCGCTCCGGGTGGAGCGTCCTCGTGGTCGGGCCCTCCGAGGTCGTCGAGGACCGAGACGTGGCGTTCAAGGCGCTCGCCGCCGGGCTGGCGCCCTTCGTCGACGGGCAGCGGCGAGCGATCATCCGCATCGAGCCGACGTTCGTGTCCGGCCGGCGGATCGTGCACTGGCCTGCCGGTGACGGCTCACGCTCGTGGTGATCCGGTGGCAATGCCCCCTCGACTGGTGGTCGACAACGGGCTTGCTGGAGAGTGTCCATCTCCACCTCGAGCGGGAGGCGGCTCTCCGCAACCGGGCAGATGACCTGGCGGGTTGCGATCAGTACCGTGGCCGTCATGGACGAGCGGCTGGGGATCGTGTCGCCGATCATCCGATGGTGGCGTTCGCTGCCGATGCTCGTCGTGGACGGCGCTGCTCGCGATCGTCGTGTTGGCGGTCAGCCTGATAGAGGTCGGCGCTAACGACACGTCCGGCAAGGTCGGCCCCTGGCAGCCGCGAGGCAGCCGACATCGACGAACATCAACGTCAATTCGCGACTGTCCTCGACGCCGCGTTCTACCGCCACGATCGAGACAGAGTTGTCGTGTTCGGCGCCGCAGAATCGCGGCACCGCTACTCCGGTTCGGTGTCGGGTTTCAAGTGTCGAGCCGCGTAGACAGCCGCCTCGGTGCGTCGCGCCATGCCCATCTTGGCCAGCACCGATGTGACGTAGTTCTTGATCGTCTTCTCGGCGAGGTACAGGCGCTCGGCGATCTGGCGGTTCGTCAACCCCTCGGCGAGGAGGGTGAGCACCTCGCGCTCTTGCGGGCTGAGCCGGGCGATTCGTTCGTCCTGTTCCGGGCCGCGCCGGAGCCGCTCGAGCACGCGGGCGGTGACGGCAGGGTCGAGGAGGTTCTGTCCGGACGCCACCCTGCGCACGGCGTCGACGAGGTCGGTCGTGCGGATCTGCTTGAGGACGTAGCCGGCTGCCCCGGCCATGATCGCCTCGAACAACGCCTCGTCGTCGGAGAACGACGTCAGGATCAGGCACGCCGTGCGCGGGTGACTCGAGCGGATCTCGCGGCACGCCGAGACGCCGTTTCCGTCCTGGAGACGGACGTCGAGGACGGCGACGTCGGGATCGAGGGCCGGGACGCGGCGGACGGCCTCGGCCTCCGTGCTCGCCTCACCGACGACTGCGATGTCACCTTCCGCCTCCAAGAGGTCGCGGAGCCCACGTCGCACGATCTCGTGGTCGTCGAGGAGGAACACGGTGATCCGATCGTTCACGGACGCCATCATCGCAGTCGGAGCCGGCTCGGCAACGCCGTTCAGCGTCGCGGCACCCGCCATTCGAGGAGTGTTCCTGTCGGCTCGCGCCGGTCGAGCAGGAGCGATCCGCCCAACCGGCGGCGCGCGCAGCCATGTTGACCAGCCCCTTCCCTGTCGGTGTGGACGCCGCAGGTGGACCGGTCCCGTCGTCGGCAACCCGCAGCGTGACGTCCCGACCGACGACCACCTCGACGTCGACCAGGGTCGCCGCGGCGTGTCGCCACACGTTGCTCAGCGCCTCGCGCAAGGTGGCCAGCAGCTCGACCGCGACGGTCTCGTCGATCGCCGAGTCGACGGGGCCGTCGAGGATCACGCGCGGCTCGAAGCCGAGTGACTCTGCGGCAGTGCGCACCTCGTCGAGGATCTGACCGCGCAGGGCCTCACCAGCCCGACCACGCCGTTCCAGATCGAAGATCGCCGTGCGGATCTCCTTGATCGTGACATCGAGATCATCCACCGCCTCGCCGATCCGCTCGACTGCTCGCCGTTGGTCGTTGGCCACCAGCCGTGTCGTGCTCTGCAGCAGCATTCCCGTCGCGAACAACCGCTGGATGACCGTGTCGTGGAGATCGCGGGCGATGCGCTCGCGGTCCTCGACGACGGCGAGCTCGTGCACCCTGGCGCTGAGCCTCGCGTTCTCGATGGCGACTCCTGCTGCCGCCGCCAGGCCGACGACGAGGTCCTCGTCCTCGGCAGCGAACTCCGCCGCCGTCGACTTGTCGGTGAGATAGAGATTGCCGAACACCTCGTCACGAATCCGGATCGGCACTCCCAGGAACGACCGCATCGGAGGGTGATGTGGCGGGAACCCGAAGCTCTCCGGATGCTTGGTGAGGTCGGGCAGCCGCAGCGGCCTGGCGTCGGCGATGAGCAGACCGAGGATTCCGTGACCCGCAGGCAGGTCGCCGATCGCCCGATACGTCGCGTCGTCGATCCCGACGGTGACGAACTCGGACAGGCCGGTGCGTGACTCGTCGAGGACACCGAGTGCACCGTAGGTGGCGTCGACCAGGTCGACGGCGCTGCTGATGATTCGTCGCAACATCGCCGGCAGGTCGAGATCCGACCCGATCGTCAGCACGGCGTTGAGCAACTGACGCCAACTGCGCTGATCGGTGGTCTCGTCCATCCTCAGCGAGCGTAGGACGTGTCAACCCTGGCTACGGGGAAGCGGCTGCCCAGGCGCCGTAGCCACCGAGCAGATCGGAGACGTCACCGAACCCGTTTGCGCTGAGCACGCTGGCGGCGACCGACGAGCGGTACCCGGACGCGCAGTAGGTGACGATCGGCAGGTCGCGGTCGAGCGCTGCGAGTGACGCGGTGAGTGTGGCCAGCGGGATCGGCCGGCTGCCCGGGATCGTTCCGCCTGCCATCTCGGAGGGATCGCGGACGTCGATGAGCTGGAGGTCTGGCGCACTGGCGCGGGTCTGCGCGAGTTGCTCGACCGTCAAGCGTGAGCTCGCCTCGACGCGGTCCGGAGATCCAGTGAACACCGCCCCGGGATCGGCGAGCTGACCGACGACTCGGTCGTACCCGACTCTGGCCAGGCGGACCTTGGCTTCGTCGGCTGTCGACGGATCACCGACGAGGACGATGTCTCGTTGCGGCGACAGGACGTCGCCGGCCCACTCGGCGAAGCGACCCTGCAAGCTGATGTTCAGTGCCCCGCGCAGGTGGGCTGCGGCGAAGTCGGCGGGCTCGCGGCAGTCGAGCAAGACGGCGCCGGTGGCTTGGTGCTCGAGTACCTGGTCGAGCGACAGCTCCGCCGGAGGGTCCTCGTCGAGCAGTGGGCGCAGCTCGCGGTTGCGCTGGGCGTCGAACTCGAAGTACTGCGGTTGCAGCGGTTGCCCCTCGGTGACAGCGGTGACGAAGTCGTCCACAGACATTGGCTGCAGGGCGTAGTTGCCCGATCGTTGGGCGCCGATCGTCGAGCTCGTCTCCGTGGACAACTGCTTGCCGCAGGCCGACCCGGCGCCGTGCGCAGGAAACACGCGAGTCGCGTCGGGAAGCTGCAGTAACCGTTCGTGCAGCGAGTGGTAGAGCTGACGGGCCAGGGTCTCGGCGGAGAGCTCGGGATCGGCGGCGGCGAGCAGATCGGGGCGGCCGACGTCCCCGACGAACAGCGTGTCACCGGTGAGCACCCCGAACGGCACATGGTCGTCGGGGTGCTCGTACACGGCGATGCAGATCGACTCCGGGGTGTGGCCCGGCGTCGCCATGATCTCCAGCGTGACCTCGCCGAGAGAAAGACGTCGTCCGTCGGCCAGTTCGTCGATCGGAAATTCGACGTTGGCGCCGGCACCGTAGGAGATCGTCGCGCCGGTGCGGGCTGCAAGCTCGAGATGGCCGCTCAGGAAATCGGCGTGGATGTGTGTCTCGATCACCCGCTCGATGATCAAGTCGTGGGACGCGGCCTCCTCGAGGTACTCCGCGACGTCCCGGCGTGGGTCGACGACGACGGCTCGTCCGGTCGTCTCGTCGCCGATCAGATACGAGGCGTGCGACAGGCACGCCAGGTAATGCTGGGTGAAGATCATCTCCTCCGGCCCGCGCCTCGCTCAGGTCGGTTCGTTGACGATGACCGCGGTGACCATTCCGAACATCCCGTCAGACGATTCCACGTGGTTGAGGATATGGCAGTGCCACACCCACGCCCCGGGTGCGTTGGCGTTGAAGATCACGGTGTAGCGCTCGCCGGGAGCGACGAGCACCGTGTCGGCGGCGTAGGGATGGTCGAGCGGTTCACCGTCCTTGGCGATGACGATCTGCTCGAAGCCGTGGAGATGCATCGGGTGCACCTGGAGGCCCTCGTTGTAGTAGCTGACCTGGATCCAGTCGCCCTGCTCGGCAATGACCGGAGCCGTCGCCGGGAAGCTCTTGCCGTCGAGGGTGAGGCCGATCACACCGGCATCGTTGAGGACCATCGGGATGTTCTGGGCGATCTCGATGTCCTCCGGGACCTCTTGCCCCGACACGGTCTGCCCAGCGGGCAACGGCATGTCGCCGACGAAGATCGTGCCGAACAGCCCGTTGGGCACGGCGTCTTGGCCGTGCACGTGGGCGTGGTACATGGCGACGGCCGCCTCTTCGACCGTGAAGCGATAGGTGTACGTCTCCCCGGAGGAGATCAGCTCCTGCGTGAGGGGCGCGACCCCGTCCTGGTTGTTGGGCACGTCGATGCCGTGCCAGTGGACATCGGTCCCGAGCGGTAATTCGTTGGTGACCTCGACTTCGACCTGGTCACCGATGTCGAGGTCGATCCGGGGCCCCGGCACCATGCCGTTGTAGGCCCACGCCTGGACGACCTCGCCGGGGCGCACCTCCCAGTCGACGATGGAGGTCGTCAACTCGAATCGCTTGGTTCCATCCTCGAGCACCTCCGGTTCGAGGGCCTGGTTGCCACGGCCTTCGGAGTCGGCGGGGAACGCCAGCAGCGAGTCCATCATCTTCTGGTCGAGGGCAGCAGCCTCGTCGGGCGTCATCGTGGCGTGGTCAGCGTGCCCCGCGGCCTCCGCTGGGTCGCCTTCGCCCGCCGGCCCGATCACCAGCGGGATCGTCATCCCGGAATCCGCGTGTCCGGGGATGTCGCAGTAGAGCGTGTAGCTACCCGCCTCCAGGCTGCTCAGGTCGAGTGTGGCCGAGCCGCCGGGCTCGATGTCCGGCGTGATCAGGTCGGTGCCCTCGACCCCGAGGTTGTGGACTTGCGAACCGGCGTTGGTCACTTCGATGCTGCCTCCCACGTCGATCGAGCCGGCCGACAGCGAGACGGCGAACTCGCTCAGCGACGCCTCGATCGGCGCCGCGGCAACGGGCCCGGCGTCGCCGGCCTCGTCATCGTCGTCGCGCAGTGCGAGGCCGATGGCGACGATGCTGGCGATCGCCGTGAGGATGGCGATGCCGAAGATCGCGAAGGTCCACCCGTCGCGGCTGACCCGGTAGCCGTTGAGCTGCTCTTCGAGGGCGTCGATCCGTTCGGCGTCATCATCAGCGCGAGCGGCATCCTGGTCGTTCACCGTGCTGGTCATCGGGCAGACATTAGGGAAGGTGACGAAGGCGCGCTGAGGACCAAAGTCCCGACTTACGCCGACCGATGGGTGTTCTGGGGACGGAACGGTCCCCTCAGCACCCATCGGTCAGGCTTCGTGCAGAATTCTTCCGCGACGATGTCGAGAGCTTCGAGGTTGGCTCCGTCCCAGGGGTGCAATCGGCCGGCAGGGCCGACGTACACAGAGGAGAAAGACCATGGCCAAGTACTTGTTTCTCAAGCACTACCGAGGGGCGCCGGCGGCCGTCAACGATGTCCCGATGGACGAGTGGCAGCCCGACGAGGTCGAGGCCCACATCCGGTACATGAACGACTTCGCAGCTCGGCTCGAGAGCAGCGGCGAGTTCATCGACGGACAGGCGCTGTCGCCCGACGGCGTCTGGGTCCGTTACGACGGCGAGGGGCGACCGCCCGTGACCGACGGCCCGTTCGCCGAATCGAAGGACCTGATCGCCGGATGGATGGTGATCGACGTTGACAGCTACGAGCGAGCGATCGAGCTCGCCGGCGAGCTGTCGGCAGCACCTGGGGCCGGCGGCAAGCCGATCCACGAATGGCTCGAGGTCCGCCCCTTCCTGACCCATCCGCCCACCGTCACCGAGTGACCGTGGACGACGTCGAGCTACGCGAGCTCGTCCCACGGGTCTTGAGCGTCCTCGTCCGTCGCGGGGCAGACTTCGCGACGGCCGAGGACGCCGTCCAAGAGGCGCTCATCCGGGCGCTCTCCGCATGGGGGGACGAGGCGCCTGCCGACCGCCAGGCCTGGCTCATCACGGTTGCGTGGAGAGCGTTCCTGGACATGACGCGGTCAGATGCTGCGCGCCGCAGCCGGGAGCTCCGCTTCGACACCCCACCGCCGGCGGGCGCGATCGCGAGCACCGACGACACGCTGCACCTCTACTTCTTGTGCGCCCACCCCGATCTGACGTCGTCGTCGGCGGTTGCGCTGACCCTCCGAGCCGTGGGTGGTCTCACCACGCGCCAGATCGCTCAGGCGTACCTCGTTCCCGAGGCCACGATGGCGCAGCGCATCAGCCGGGCCAAGGGCGTGGTCGGTCGGGCCGGCGTCCATCGTCCGGGCGACGTGCGAACGGTGATGCGGGTGCTGTACCTGGTGTTCAACGAGGGCTACTCCGGCGACGTCGACCTTGCCGCCGAGGCAATCCGACTGACCCGGCAGCTGGCCGCGTTGGTGGACGACCCTGAGGTCCACGGGTTGCTCGCCCTGATGCTCCTCCACCATGCCCGTCGCCGCAGCCGCACCCGACCGGACGGAAGCATCGTGACGCTCGCCGAGCAGGACCGCAGCCAATGGGACGCCGCCCTCATCGCCGAGGGCATCGCCATCGCCCAGGCGGCGCTGACGCGCGACCGGCTCGGCGAGTACCAGGCGCAGGCGGCGATCGCCGCGCTCCATGCCGATGCGCCACGTGTCGAGGAGACCGACTGGGTCCAGATCGTGGAGTGGTACGACGAGCTACTTCGATTTGCCGACACTCCAATCGTCCGGCTCAACCGCGCGGTCGCAGTCGGTGAGGCCGACGGCGCGCCCGCAGGACTGGCGGCACTGGCCGCGGTCGACGAACACGTGCCGCGGCGCGAAGCGGTCGCCGCGTACCTCCACGAGAAAAACGGCGAACTCGAACTCGCTGCGCGCCTCTATGCCAGTGCCGGTCGCAACGCACCCAACCTCGCCGAACGCGATCACCAACTGCGCCAGGCAGCGCGACTCAACCATCAGCTCGCTCGTTCACGACATTGGTGAGCTCACGCAGCAGGTTTGTGCTGTCGTCACGATTTTGCGCGTTCTACCGCCACAAACGAGACATATTTGGACTCCTCGGGTTCGTGTGGGTCCGAGCGAGGTGCCGGCAACCGCGCTGGCCCTGGAAGCGAACCGATGGGTGTGTGGGGGACGATTCGGTCCCCCTGGCACCCATCGGTTGCGGCATGACCACGCACGCACGCAAGTTCATGCACACCGGCGATCAAATCGGGCGCGACGCCCGGGTGCGTCCGCTTCCAGAGCCCAGCAACCGTGACGCAGCGAGCGGCCGACCCGCACAAACCCGAGGAGAACCCATTTGTCGTCCGCGACGCCGCAGAATCGCCACACCGTCGCTGCCGTCAACACCGCCTGCTCCAGAGCCAACGTGCTCGACCGGGTGACGGCCAGACCCACGAATGAGTGAGAAGAGCGAGGTTTCCGCTCTCTGGGCTCACCAATCCAGTCGAGAGCTACGAGTGTGCGCGCACGGTCATCACGTCGACGCCTGATGCACGAAGCTCGGCGATCAGCTTGCCGTCACCGGTCGCTCCGGTGACGAGGATGTCGACGCGCTCGATCGGGCAGATCCTGGCGAACGCGCGCCGGCCCAGCTTGCTCGAATCGGCGACGACGACGACCGTTCGTGCCCGCTGCGCCATCAGCTCGTTGACCGCTGCCTCGGTCTCGTTGTTCGTGGTCGCCCCGTCGGGCGCGCTGATGCCGTCGACGCCGAGGATCGTCACGTCGAGTGTGAGTCGCTCGAGTGCCGGCATCGCCAGCGGCCCGGTGAGCTCGTACGACTGTGATCGCACGACCCCTCCGGTGACGACGAGCTTGACGTGGGGCCGCACGGCGAGCTCGTGAGCGATGTTGAGGGCGTTGGTGACCACCGTGATCGGGTTTCCGTTGCCATTGCCGTCACCGCTGTCGTCGCGCAGGTCGGCACGGAGGGCGAGGGCGCGGGCGACTTCGGTCGTGGTCGTTCCCCCGTTGAGACCGACGACGCTGCCCGGCACGACGATGCCGGCGGCGGCGGTGGCGATCGAGTGTTTCTCGTCGGGTCGCCTCGTCAGCTTGTAGCGCAGGGGAAGGTCGTACGACACGCTGGTCGGAACGGCGCCGCCTCGCGTCCGCACGAGCAGTTGCTGATTGGCCAGCTCGTCGAGGTCTCGACGCACGGTCGCGGGGGAGACGCCGAGTTGCTCGGCGGCGGCGTCGATCTCGACGTGACCGTCGCCTGCCAGCATGTCGAGCAGAGCCGTCCAGCGCGTCGGTCGCTGCATCGCGGCCGAAAATAGCACGATCACGGCGTTCGTTGCGACAACGTGCAATATACGCGTATAAATAGTGCAGCTTCTTACATCTACCGCCCAACGCCGGAGGCCCCGTGACCGAGACGACCACGCCACCCACGCATGTCGAGCGCGAGGTCGCCTCCCAGCCGGGGTGCTGGGGACAAGCGATCGCCGCCGTCACCGACCACGCCGTCAACCTGCCCGCCGCAGGTGAGCGTGTGGCGGTCGTCGGGTGTGGAACTTCGCTCTTCGTTGCCCGCGCCTACGCCGCCATGCGGGAGTCTGCCGGCCACGGCGAAACGGACGCCTTCGCGGCGAGCGAGTATCGGTTCGGTCGGCGTTACGACCGGGTCGTGGCGATCTCCCGCTCGGGCACGACAACGGAGGTGCTCGACACCATCGGCCGTATCGACGGCGCCGCAGTCACGGCGATCACCGTCGACGCGACGAGTCGGATGGTGCGGTCGGCAGCCCACGTGATCGCCCTACCCTTCGCCGCCGAAGAGTCGGTCGTACAGACCCGTTTCCCGACTTCGGTCCTCGCCCTGTTGCGCGCATCTCTCGGTGAGGACCTCACCGAGGTCATCAGTGCCGGCTCCGCTGCCGTTGTCGCCGCATCCCCTGTCGACGCGGCGGCCGTACGCCAGATCACGTTCCTCGGTCGCGGCTGGGCGGGGGCGATCGCCGACGAGGCGGCGCTGAAGTGCCGGGAAGCCGCCGCGTTCTGGACGGAGTCGTATCCGGCGATGGAATACCGCCACGGTCCGATCAGCGTCAGCGGGCCAGGGACGGTCGTGTGGGTGTTCGGCGACCTGCCTCCTGGCTTGGGCCGTGACGTCGAGGCGACGGGTGCGCAACTCGTGAGCGAGAATCTCGATCCGATGGTCGACCTCATCCGCGTCCAGCGCCTCGCCATCGAACTCGCCCACCGTGGCGGTCGAGACCCGGACCGGCCACGGTCGTTGTCGTTCAGCGTCATCCTCGATCCTGAACAGACGACGTGAGCGAGCTCGGTCGACTCGCGGTCGTCGCCATCGACGTCGGCGGCACATCGCTGAAGGCGGGGATCCTCGGCCCGGCCGGGCTGCGTGTGCTCCGGCGTGTTCCGACGGGGCGGCAATTCGGGCCCGACGCCGTACTCGACAACATCGCGGCGGTCGCCGCCGGTCTCGTCGACGAGTGCTCCGAGGTCGGCCTCGATGTCGCCGGGGTCGGTGTGGCGGTACCCGGAATCGTGGACGACACCGGAGTCGGCCGCCTCTCCGTGACGATGGGTTGGCGCGACGTCCCGGTGCGTGAGCCGCTCGAGGAACGGCTCGGTGTTCCGGTGACGGTCCGCCACGACGTGCGTACCGGGGCGGTCGCCGAGGCGACGTTCGGCGCCGCCGCCGGCGCCGACTCGTCGCTGTTCGTGCCCATCGGCACCGGCCTGTGTGCTGCCGTCGTGATTCATGGGGTCATCCATCCGGGTGCCACGTTCCGGGCCGGTGAGATCGGCCAGGTCTTCGTCGCCCCGGGCAGGACGTTGGAGACGGTCGCATCGGCGCGGGCGATCGCGGAGCAGTACGCCATCGTGGCCGGCCGGCCGGTCGGCAGCATCGACGCCAGGGAGGTGGTCGCTCTCGTGCGCGACGGCGATCCGATCGCCTCGGGCGTCTGGGGTGCAGGAGTCGCCGCTCTGGCTCACGTCCTCGCCGCCGCCGTGGCCACCTTGGACGTCGAGGTTCTCGTCATCGGCGGTGGGCTCGGACGCTCCAATGAAACGCTGACCGCTCCGCTCGCCGAGGCGCTGGCGGCGGAACTTCCGTGGCGCGAGCTGCCACGCATCGTCAACGCACGATTTGCCGCAGACGCTGGATTCGTCGGCGCCGCCCTCGAGGCCTGGCGTCTCGCTGCCGGCCGCGACGTCGCCGAGCTCGCGGCCGCAATCGAGTCGACCGAGTGGGACCTGTCCGATGAGGTCGTGGGTTGAGTGTGATCGCCGGTCGCGTCGTGACCCCGACGGGGGTCGTCGGCGGCTGGGTGGAGACCGACGGCGAGCGCATCGCTGTCGTCGGTGAGGGGACTGCCCCGGCTGGCGCTGCCGGCATGGCGGGCTGGTCGATCGTCGCCGGGTTCATCGATCTCCACGTCCACGGCGGCGGCGGGCACAGCTTCACCGCCGGCGATCCCGACGCGGTCGTCGGTGGTGTGCGATTCCATCTCGGCCATGGGACAACGACGACGCTGCTCAGCCTGGTGACCGCGCCCGCCGACGATCTCGTCGCCGCGGCCGGGCGGATCCGCGAATTGCTCGACGACGCCGACCCGGCGCTGCGCCGCCAAGTCGCCGGCATTCACTGCGAAGGACCGTTCCTGGCCGCGGCCCGCTGCGGTGCCCAGGACCCGGAGTACATGACCGATCCCGACGCCGACGTCATCGACGAACTTGTCGCCGTGGCCGGGGGCCAGCTGCGGATGATGACGATCGCGCCGGAGCGACATGGCGCGCTCACCGCCATGACACAGCTCCGGTCGGCCGGCGTGATCGCCGCGATCGGCCACACCGATGCCACCTTCGAGCAGGCCCGCGAGGCGATCGCCACCGGGGCGACCGTGGCGACGCATCTCGGCAATGCGATGAGCCCCCTCCACCACCGGAACCCGGGAGTCGTCGGGGCGTGTCTGGACGCGTCCGACGTCAGTTGCGAGTTGATCGTCGACGGTCATCATCTGCATCCGGCGTTCGTCCGCCATGCCGCGGCGAGCAAGGGAGCAGGGGCGATCCTGTTGATCACCGATGCGATGACGGCCGCGGGGGTCGGCGACGGCCGCTATCGCCTCGGGAGGCTCGACGTCGACGTCCGCGACGGGAAGGCGACGCTGGCCGAGGGTGGCTCGCTCGCCGGTAGCACGCTGACGATGGATGCCGCCTATCACAACGCCGTTGCAGCGGGACTCGACGAGGTGGTCGCCAGCCGTGCCGCCTCGGCGAACCCTGCCCACGTCCTCGGCATCGCCGAGGAGGTCGGCACGATCGAGGTTGGCAAGCGCGCCGATCTCGTCATCCTCGACGACGCTGCCGAGGTCGTCGCCGTGATCGCCGCCGGTGAGGTCGTCAGCGGCTCGCTCTGACGGTGCCCCAGTTCGTGGGGTGGAGGTACGTTCGGCCCGTGGCTCAAGTGCTGGTCGTCAGCGCCACGGCAGCGGAGGCGAACCACGTGCCGGCCGGGCTCGACGTCGTGATCACCGGCATCGGCAAGTCGGCGGCTGCGGCGGCGACGACGCAGGCGGTGATCGAGCGCGGCGGGGTAGGGAGCGACGTGACGGTCGTCAACATCGGCACGGTCGGCGCTTTGCGTGACGGGCTCAGCGGGCTGTGTCTGCCGAGCACGGTGATCAACCACGACATCAACGCCGACGCCATACGGGCGCTCGGGTATGACCCGGCCGAGATCATCGAACTTGATAACGGCGATGGCACGGTTCTCGCCTCCGGCGACGTGTTCGTCACCGATCCGGTGACGCGGTCGCGCCTCGCGGAACGCGCCGACTTGGTCGATATGGAGGGCTACGCGATCGCCTACGCGTGCCGCCGCCTCGGCGTCCCGGTGCGTCTCGTCAAGCATGTCTCCGACAGTGCCGACGAGGCCGCCCTCGACTGGCCAGCGCTCGTCGACGCCAGCGCCCACGCCCTCGGCGCCTGGCTCGCCGCCCACGTCCACTGACCGATCTCATGCCGAATCGGTCGCGCTCGGCGCGACACAAGTGGCATGAGAATGCCTCGCGGGGTAGGGGCAACCCCCGTCGCCGGGCGAGACGTCCCCCGCGTCAAGAGGCCTGACTGCTCCACTGCAGTCGTCCTCGGAGTCCGTCACCGTGGAGACATGACCGCAACGTTCGCACCCCCAGCCGAGCAGATGCCCCGTTGGGCCGAGCCGGCTCCCCTCGCCGCTCGCGCCGAAGCCGCCGTCAAGGTCTACGGCAGAGCCGGCACCGAAGTCCGCGCCCTCGACGGGGTCACCGTCGGCTTGCCGGCCCACCGCTTTACGGCGATCATGGGGCCGTCGGGGTCGGGCAAGAGCACGCTGATGCACGCCCTCGCCGGGCTCGACACGCTGACGTCGGGCAAGGTGTTCCTCAACTCGCCGCACGGTGACATCGAGCTCGGCTCGCTGAGCGATCGTCAGCTCACCAAGGTGCGCCGGGAACGGATCGGCTTCGTGTTCCAGGCGTTCAACCTGCTGCCGACGCTGAGTGCTGCCGAGAACATCGTCCTGCCGATGACGCTCGCCGGTACGAAGCCGGACGATGCGTGGGTCGACGCCGTCGTCGCCACCGTCGGGCTCGCTGACCGCCTGCGCCACCGCCCCAGCGAGCTGTCCGGTGGGCAGCAACAGCGCGTCGCCGTCGCCAGGGCGCTGGCCTCGAAGCCACAATTGGTGTTTGCCGACGAGCCGACCGGCAACCTCGACAGCCGCGCCGGCGCCGAGATCCTGACGTTCATGCGGCATGCCGTCGATGCCTTCGGGCAAACGATCGTGATGGTCACTCACGACCCGGTCGCCGCCAGCTACGCCGACACCGTCATCTTCCTTGCCGACGGTCGCATCGTCGACTCGATGGCGTCCCCGTCCCCGCAACGAATCCTCGACCGGATGAAGGATTTCGGCTGATCACCATGATTCGAACCACCTTGAAGACCCTGTGGAGCCGCAAGCGGCGGCTCGCCAGCACGAGCATCGCCGTGGTCCTCGGCGTCGCGTTCCTCGCCGCCACGCTGATCCTCGGAGCGACGACGAGAGCCGGCTTCCGCGACACGTTCACGGCGGCAAACGACGGAACCGACGTCGTCGTCCGCAACGACACTCGCATCGGCAGCGAGGAGAGCCGAATGCGGGGCCTGATCGACGAGTCGACGGTCGCCGACGTGGCCGCCGTCGATGGCGTCGCGTCCGCCGTCGCCGAAGTCCGCGGCACCGCCCAGCTGGTCGGTGCCGACGGCCAGCCCGTTGGCGGCGATGGACCCCCCACCATCGCCGCCAACTGGGTCGCCGACACCGAGCTCAGCTGGCTCACGTTGACCGCGGGCCGCGCCCCGCAGGCCGGTGGTGAGGTCGTCGTCGACCGGGCCACCGCCGAGCAGGCCGGGCTGTCGATCGGCGATGAAACGACGGTGCTCACGCCAGAGCCGGTCCCGGTCACCGTCGTCGGCCTGGCGACGTACGGCGGCACCGAGAACGTCGGCGGAGTTACGTACCTCGCGTTCGACACCGACTCAGCGCAGCAACTGTTCGCCGGGAGGTCCGACTCGATCACCGCGGTGCTCGTTCGCGCCGAGGATGGAGTGGACGCCACGGAGCTCGAAGCGCGGATCGCAGCGACGCTTCCGGACGGGATCGAGGCGCTCACCGGCGCCGAGCTGACCGCCGAGCAACAGCGCGACGTCGAGAGTGACTTCCTCGGCTTCTTCCAGACCCTGCTGCTGGCCTTCGCCGGTGTCGCCGTCGTCGTCGCCGCCTTCAGCATCCACAACACGTTCTCGATCCTCGTCGCCCAGCGCACCCGTGAGTCCGCGCTGTTGCGCGCCGTCGGCGCATCGCGCCGTCAGGTCGTGCTCACCGTTGCCGCCGAGGCGCTGGCCGTCGGTGTTCTGGCGACAGGCATCGGCTTCGCGACCGGCGTCGGCATCGCCAGCGTCCTCCAGTCGGTGATGGAGTCCGGTCTCGAGTTGCCCGCCGCCGACCTCGTGATCAATGCCGGTGCGATCGTCGCCAGCGTCATCGTCGGAGTCGGAACGACGCTCGTCGCCAGCGTCGGGCCGGCCATCAAGGCGTCGCGGGTTCCTCCCTTGGCGGCGATGCGCGATGTCGCCATCGATCGCTCCGGCAGCTCGATGCGCCGAGCCGTGGTCGGCACCCTCGTCGCCGGCGTCGGGGCGGCAGCGCTGATCACCTCGACATCGACTCCGGAGAACGCCATGGTCCGCGCCGGGTTGGGATCGCTGGGGCTTCTCGTCGGTGCGGTCGTCCTCGGCCCTGTCGTCGCCCGCCCCGCCGCCGCCGTGCTCGGCGCTGGTCCTGCCGCGTTCCGTGGTGTGACCGGTCGCCTCGCCCGGCGCAACGCGATGCGGAACCCGCGACGGACGGCGGCCAGCGCATCGGCGCTGATGGTCGGTGCCGCGGTCGTCGGGCTGTTCACCACGCTCGGCGCGTCGATCAAGGCGTCGATCGACGAGACTGTCGACGCCGACTTCGCAGGTGACCTGATCGTCCTGCCCGAGGGTTTCAGTGGATCGCTGCTCAGCCCCGACCTCGCCCCGGCGATCGCCGAGCTCCCCGATGTGGAGTCGGCGGTCGGCACGGCCTACGGCCCGACCGTGATCGACGGCGGCACCGTCGAGGTCGCCGCCACCGAGATCAGCGGCCTCGCCGCGGTGTTCGACCTCGGCGTGACGTCCGGATCGCTGGACGGCTTCGTCGACAGCGACGTGGCGATCAGCGAGGAGTTCGCCGACGACCGAGGTCTTGCCGTCGGCTCGTCGATCCCGATGACCTGGGTCGACGGTGAGACGAGCGACCATGTCGTCACCGCCGTGTACCACGATCGCATGACGTTCGGCGACGTGATCGTCTCCACCGAAGCGTTGGCCGAACACGTCGCCCAGGACAACGTCACCGTCGTGCTCGTCGATGTCGCCGATGGTGCCAGCGTCGACGCCGTGAAAGCGGACGTCGCCTCGCTCGCGGCCGGCTTTGGCGCTCCCGAGCCGATGGACCGTGACGAGTACAGCGACAGCGTCGCCGCCGAGATCGACACGATGCTCTACTTCGTGTACGGCATGCTCGGCGTCGCCGTCATCATCGCCTTGATGGGCATAGCCAACACTCTCGTCGCTCTCGATTCACGAGCGGCAGCGGGAGCTCGGCCTCTCGCGGGCCGTCGGCCAGGATCGCATCGCAAGTGCGTTCGACCGTGCGTTGGGAGTCAGTGATCATCGCCCTCTTCGGAACGCTCGGCGGTCTCGGCCTCGGCAGCTTCCTCGGGTGGGGGCTGGTGCGGGCGCTCGAGGCACAGGAGGGCTTCGGCACCTTCGCCCTGCCGATCGTGCCGCTCGCCGTCGTGCTCGGCCTCGCCGCGGCAGCCGGTGTGTTGGCGGCCGTGCGGCCGGCGCGACGTGCCGCCAAGACGGACATCCTCGCCGCGATCGCCTCCAGCTAGCGAGAATGACACCGACATGACGGATTCCTCCCCAACCAGGCTGGTCGTTCAACCCGCTGCTGACCCACCCCGCTGCGACTTTGGTTGGCTGCCTGTTACAACGTGACCGCCCTGCCGGTTGCCGCCGTGACGTTCAGCCTGATCATCGCCATGCTGTCCACCAGCGTCGGGTTGTTGATCACGTTCGTCATCGCCCTTCCGTTCGCCTGGTTGATGTTCGTCCTCTCCCGCGGCTTCGGCCACCTCGAGCGTGGTCGCGCCGCTGCGCTCGTAGGTGTGCGGATCGACGACTCCGTGCCGCCGCTCACCGTCCCGCGGGTGGTGGGGGCGGCTCAAGGAACGGGCGAAGTCGCGGCCACGCTGGAAGGAGATCGCCTACCACCTCGCCCATCTGCCGGTCGCGGCGATCGGCTTTGCCCTGACGATCGCGGCGTGGTGCGGCTCGCTGGCGATGCTGCTGCTGCCGCTGTACGTCGACGCGCTGCCCGGCGACTCGGCGAAGTTCCACTTCTTCGAGATCACCCAGGGTGCCGGTGCCCTGGCCGCGGCAGCGCGTCGGGCTCCTCGGGCTCGTCTTCGTCGCACCGTGGGTCACCGTCGGTGTGACGCGGTTGAGCGTCGCGCTCGCTCAGCGCGCTGCTCGGCCCGAACGCCGACGCCGCCCACGCCGCTCAGGTGCAGCGGCTGGAGACGAGCCGTAGCGCCGCCGTCGACAGCGCCGAGACCGAGCGACGGCGCATCGAACGTGACCTCCACGACGGCGCCCAGCAGCGCCTCGTCGCCCTCGCCGCCGGGCTCGGTGCGGCCAAGGAGAAGATCGACGTCGATCCCGAGGAAGGGCGCCGCCTCCTCGCCGACGCTCACGAGGAGGCGAAGTCGGCGCTCAAGGAGATCCGCGACCTCGTGCGCGGCATCCACCCGGTGATCCTCGAGGATCGGGGCTCGACGCCGCCCTGTCTGCCGTCGTCGCTCGCTCCCCGGTGCCGGTGACGCTCGACGTGCACGTGGCCGCAACGGCCCTCGGCGGCCGTCGAGAGCGCCGCCTACTTCGTCGTCAACGAGGCGCTGACCAACGTCGCCAAGCACGCCAACGCCACCCGCGCCCACGTGTCGATCGCCCGCGCCGGCGAACGCCTCGTCGTCGAGGTGCGCGACAACGGACAGGGCGGCGCCGATCCGGCCGTCGGGTCCGGGCTGCAGGGCTTGCGCGACCGGGTCGCCGGCCTCGGTGGCTCGATGTACGTGATCAGCCCCGTGGGGGGGCCGACAACCGTGTCGGTGGAGCTGCCATGCGGATCGTGATCGCCGAGGACTCCGTCCTGCTGCGCGCCGGGCTCACCCGCATCCTCGCCGATGCCGGCGAGGACGTCGTCGCCACGGTCGGCGACGCCGACGAGCTGCTCGTCGCCGTCGAGCGTCACCAGCCCGACCTGTGCGTCGTCGACGTGCGGATGCCGCCGACGCACACCGACGACGGGCTGCGGGCGGCGATCGCCATCCGCAAGCGGTGGCCGGCGATCGGCATCCTCGTGCTGTCGCAGTACGTCGAGGAGCGCTACGCCACCGAGCTGCTCGCCGAGGCGACGGAGGGCATCGGATACCTGCTCAAGGACCGGGTGGCCGACGTCGCCGAGTTCGTCGACGCCGCACGTCGGGTGGGACGATCGGGGCACGGCGCTCGATCCCGAAGTCGTGTCCCAGCTGCTCGCCCGGTCGCGGCGCCGCGATCCGCTCGAGCGGCTGACCCCACGCGAGCGGGAGGTGTTGGCGCTGATGGCCGAAGGGCGCAGCAATCCGGCGATCGCCCGGGCCTTGGTGGTGACCGACAAGGCGGTGGAGAAGCACGTGAGCAGCATCCTCACCAAGCTCGACCTGCCGCCGGCTGAAGACGACCACCGCCGCGTCCTGGCGGTGCTGCAATGGGTGAGGAGCTGAGATGAGCGAGCGAGTCTTCGAGCGAGCGAATCAGGATTACGGCGCCTCTAGCTCAATGGTGCACCGCCCGTCGCCTCCCACGGTCAATCACATGAGGCATGGTGCACCAGTGAGCATGATCGACGAACGTCCCGCCGTGGCTCCGGAGCCGGGGCTCGACCGCGTGGATCCGCGGCGACCGGTCCGTGGCCGCGCGCTGTGGGTGATCTTCGGGTCGCTGCTGCTCCTCGGCGGGCTCTGGTGGGGGACGTTCAACGTCGTCGAGCTGATCGCCCACGAGGAGCGCACCGAGCGGTTCACCGTGGCCGCGGCGTCGCTCGACCGTCTGCTCGTCGACAACGACACCGGGTCGGTGACGATCGTCGGGACGGACACCGACGAGATCAGCGTCGAGGCCGAGGTGTCGGAAGGCTTGCGCCGCACCGGCTTCCGCCGCGAGGTGGTCGGCTCGACACTCGAGCTGCACGGATCGTGCCCCGTGATCGGATCGATGTGGTGCCGCGTGACGTACCGCATCGAGGTGCCACGGGATCTCGACCTCGACGTCGACGCCGACGACGGCCGAGTCGGCGTCAGCAACGTTGACGGCGATCTGCGGATCGAGTCGGACAACGGGTCGATCGAGCTCTCCGATGTCTCCGGGAGGGTCGCCGTCGACAGCGACAACGGGAGGATCTTCGGCGAGCAATCTGACCAGCCCGGTCACCGACGGCGGGATCGAGCAACGGGCGCATCGAGTTGTCGTACTCCGAGCCCCCCGACACGGTGACCGCAAATGGTGACAACGGCAGCATCGATGTCGTCGTGCCGGACATCGACATCGGGTATGACGTCACCGCCGACACCTCCAACGGGAGCGACGACATCCTCGTCACCAACAATCCGGACTCCCCGCACAAGATCAGGCTGGAGACGGACAACGGCTCGATCACCGTGCGCAGCGTCGGGTAGCGCTGGCCGCCGCCTCGAGCGAGGGTGACGGCAATCGCCAGGTCGTCGCGCGTAGGCTGGTCTCACCGGATGAGAGAACCTGTAATCGCGCGCGTGAACCGTCGGACGACTCCGGCCGTCATCGCCGCCGTGGTGGCGATCACGGCCGCCGCGTGCGGTGGCGAGCGCAGCTTCGACAATCCGCCGGAGGTGCCGATCGGCACGGCGAGCAGCACGACGACGACGTCGACGGCGCCGACAACCACCGTGTTCGTGCCGGCCACGGCGCCGACGACGCTGGCGCCGTCGACCAACCCTCCACCACCGACGGCGGCACCGACGTTCGCTCCGCAGACGGCGCCACCGACGCAGCCGACGATCCCGACGTCGCCGGTCCCGACGATCGGCGATCGGTACACGGTCGTCCAGGGCGACACGCTGTTCGGCATCTCGCGCAAGGTCAACGTCCGGCTCCAGGATCTGCTGGCGGCGAACGGGCTCAACGAGAACTCGCTGATCGTGCCCGGCCAACAACTCGGCGTCCCCCAGGGTGGAGCCGTTCCGGCGGCAACCCAGGCGCCGCAACCACAGCCGCAGCCAAGCGCCCCGCCGGCGGCGACCGCGCCGCCGACCGACGGCTGCACCTGCTCCGGCACCCGACGGCCGCGCCGGCGCCTGCCCCGACGGCTGCGCCTGCGCGGCCGACGACGACGTTCGCCGCGCCGGCCGGCGGCGTCGTTCCCCGGGAGACCGTTCCGTCGTGCCAGGCGCCGAACTCGGAGGAGGCGGACGGCACGCCGATCGTGTTCTCGCCCGGCAACGTGCTCGATCGCAACCCGGCCACGGCGTGGCGCTGTGAGGCGTCCGCGTCACCGAAGTCGCTGACGTTCACGTTCGACCAGGCAACACATCTCACGTCGGTCGGGCTGATCGGCGGCTACGTGAAGGTCGATCCGCTGACCGGGCGTTGATCGCTTCCCGCAGAACCACCGCGTCCGGCAGGTCCGGTGGACGTTCGACAACTCCACCACCGTGACTCAGGATCTCGCCGACTCGCGTTCCATGCAGACGCTCCCGGTCGACATCACAGCGACGACGGTGACGATGGAGATCACGGCGACCTACCCGCCCGGTGGCGAGGCGCCACGGCAGATGGTCCCCGTCGCCGAGGTGCAGTTCACCAGCGGCTAGCCACCTAGCTTGACCAATCCCGTCGGTCATCGGTGGTCGATCCGTGACCGTACGGGCCTCACATCGGGCCCGAGCGGTCACAGATCGCGCTCGAGCGGGGTGGGCTGACACCCCTCGCGTACGTTCGGCGCTATGCCGGACGACGCTGTACGCGCCGTTGCCGAGCTTGCAGCCTCTCAGCATCGTGCGTTCACCCGTCGCCAGGCTGCCGAACTGAACTTCGACAAGGATCGCGTCGCCACCGCCAAGCGCCTCGGCTGGCTGCACGAGCCGTACACCGGCGTTCTGGTGATCGCCGGGGCCGGAGAGAACTGGCACCAACGGCTGAAAGCGGCGACCCTCGCTGGGGGTGGGCACGCCGTCGCCTCTCATCGCGCCGCCGCGCGCTTGCACGATCTCGATGGTTTCTCGGAGTGTGACGTCGTCGAGCTGAGCGTCACCCGTGATCATCGGTGGCGAGGCGCGGGCGACGTGATCGTCCATCACGTGGCCGAACTCGACCGATCCGATGTCGTCATCATCGACGGAATCCCGTGCTGCGGGCTGGCGCGGACGCTCTGCGATCTCGGGATGGTGGTCGATCCGCTTGCCGTGCGGCGGGCCTTGACGTCGGCGCGACGTCGCGGCACGAGCCTGCGTTGGATACAACTGACCGCCGATCGATTGTTCCGACCCGGGCCGTCCGGCGTCGCCGTGCTCCTGCGCCAGCTTGCCACCATCCCCTTTGAAGGCCGAGTGCCGGAGTCATGGTTCGAAGAGCTCGTGGCGATCTGCCTGGACGACCCGGCGATCCCACGCATCGAGCTGCAGTTCCCGATTTGCGATCGCGACGGTCGATTCGTGGCGCGGACCGACCTGGCCATTCCGTCGGTGCGTCTCGGTCTCGAGGCGCACAGCCGTCGGTTTCATTTCGGGCCGGACGTCGAGCCACTCGACGAGCAGCGTGACATGGCGGCCGCAGCGTGCGGCTGGGACCTGCAGTATCTCGGTTGGTATGCGACGCGACGTCCGGCCGAGGTCGTCGCCGTCGTCAAACAGATCGTCGCGGCGCGGCGCCGGGAACTGTGACAGCTGGGGCCTCACAACAGGCCCGGGTGGTCACAGATCTGACGGAGTAGAGCGGGACGGCTCGACGCTGTCGGCCGAGCCACCGGCCTAGTTTGACCGCCGTGTTGGTGGTGATCGGGGACCTGCTCGAGGACATCGTCGTGCGCATCGGCTCGCCACCGGCGCTCGGCACCGACACCCCGGCACACATCGTGCGACGCCGCGGGGGCAGCGCGGCCAACGTGGCGGCGTTCGCTGCCCGGGCCGGTGCGATGGTGCGGTTCATCGGCTGCGTCGGCGAGGACGAGCTGGGGGAGTGGCTGGTCAACGATCTCACTGCCGACGGTGTCGAAGTCCGGGTCCAGCGTCGCGGCCGCACCGGCTCGGTCGTCGTGCTCGTCGGTCCCGACGGGGAGCGGACGATGTTGCCCGACCGGGCCGCGGCGACCGAACTGGCCGACGTCGATACGGCGTGGCTCGATGGGGTGAGCTGGCTCCACGTGCCCTCGTATTCGTTGCTCAGCGAGCCGATCGGCGCCACCGTTCGCGCGTTGATCGTCGCAGTGCGCGACACCGGTGGGCGGCTGAGCATCGACGTCTCGTCCGTCAGCGTCGTCCGTGACTACGGAGTCGAGCGCTACGGCGAACTGCTCGCCGAACTGGCACCCGACGTCGTGTTCGCCAGCGACCCGGAGTCGGCGTTGCTTCCCGGCGAGCGATCGACGTTGACGATCGTCAAGGACGGCCCTCGACCCGTACGTGTTCGAGGATGTCCCGAGCCGTTCGAGGTCGACGTGCGGCCGCTGCCCGACGTCACTGACTCGACCGGCGCCGGCGACGCGTTCGCCGCCGGCTACCTCGCCTCGGCGACCCGTGGGGAGAGCGTGCGCGACTCAGTGACGTCGGCGATCGAGCGCGCCGCCCAACATCTCCATCGCCAGCGCTATCGTGGCCCTTCGCCATGACGGCAGCAGCCGTCACCCGGCGACGTGGCCGAGTGGTTCAGGCAAGGGCCTGCAAAGCCCTCTACCCGGGTTCGATTCCCGGCGTCGCCTCCAGTTGTCGACGTGCTATTTTGCCAGGTCAGAGGCCGTTTCTTGCGTGGCCGCAAGTGACCGCTGTTGACCGTGAGTGACCTCCAAAGACCGGGGTTTCGCACCCAACCGCGCCCCGCACGTGCCCAACGAGGTCAGTCGTGGGATACATCGAGAAGCGCAACGGGCGGTACACAACGTCTGTGACCGCGTCGGTCCGCCACGTGTGCCCGTGCTGGTCTCGCCGACTCGATGCCGGCGCGGCAGCGATCGCGAAGCGTCACGACGGCCAGGCACAGCGGGGACCCATCACCGTCGATCCGTCGCGCTCGCGGAAGGCAGCACAGCCGCGTTAGCGGTCCCAAGAGCGCGCCACTCAGCCGGCGATAGGCCGCGCCGCCAAGCCGGCCCACGATCCCGGCGGGGCGTCGGCCATGCTGTGGGCGTGGAGTACGTGTCCAGAGTGCCGCGACCGCCTCTGGACGGCCTGATCGACGATCTCTACTACCTGGAGGGTGCGCCGCCCTACGCCCGGCTGACCCTGCCGGCGGCGCCGGCGCCGTTGCTGATCGTCAACCTGGGGGCGCCGTTCCGTATCCGCGGTGGCACCGACGTCGAGACGGTCGAGTACGCCGACGGCTGCGTGGTCACCACGCCCACCCGGGCGTGGGAGTTCGGTTACCCACCTCGAACTCGGTCCGTCGGCGTGCACTTCAAGCCGTGGGGGCTGGGGCCGTTTCTGCCGATGCCCGCGGCCGAGCTGTGCGACCGGCCGGCGACGGTCGAGCAGGTGTGGGGCCGGCCCGCCGTTGCTGAGCTGCGCGACCGGCTGGCCACGGCGGCCGGACCGCACGAGATGCTGACGCTGCTCGAGGAGGAACTCATGCGACGGCTGCGCGAGACCCCCGGCCTGGCACTCGTCCGTCATGCGAGCACCGTCATCGCCGAGACCAGCGGGGCGGTGGCGGTCGGCGACCTGAGCGTGGCAGCCCGGGTGAGCGGAACGCATCTGGTACAGCGGTTTAAGGCGCTCGTCGGCGTCACCCCGAAGCGGTTGGCCCGCAGCTACCGCTTCGCCACCACCGTGCTCGCGCTCGACCCGGCCGAACCGATCGACTGGGCCGATGTCGCGGCCGGCGCCGGCTACTTCGACCAGGCCCACTTCGGACACGAGTTCCGAGAATTCACCGGGTTCACGCCGACCCGGTACGTCGAAGTCCGGCGGCAGTTCCTGCGCGATCATCCCGGCCACGTGCTGGATGGCTGGCCGCTGCCGGCCGATTGATTTCTTACAAGACCCCCAGTTCACGACTCGTCAACATGAAGCCATGTCACAAGCAAACGCGAGCCCCGTGGGCAAGGTAGTCATGTACGCATCGGTGTCGGTCGACGGCTTCATCGCCGACGAGAGCGACCAGCCCGGACCCCTGTTCGACTGGTTGACCAGCGGTGACGTGCCGCTGGACGACAGCGGATTCTTGAACGTGTCGCAGACGTCGTTCGACTACGTCCGGCCGTACTGGGACGAGATCGGGGCGACCATCGCGGGTCGCCACGTATTCGACATCACGGACGGCTGGGACGGGACGCCTCCGGGCGGGGTCGACCACGTGGTCGTCGTGACGCACCGGCCGGCGCCCGCCGGCTGGGACCCCGAGGCGCCGTTTCACTTTGTCGACGGCATCGAGGCAGCCGTGGCCAAGGCGCAGGAACTTGCCGGTGGCCGCACCGTCGAGGTCGCCGCCGGCGATGTCGGTGGCCAGGTGCTTGCGGCAGGCCTGATCGACGACGTGCGCATGGACGTCGCACCCGCTGTGCTCGGGTCCGGCAAGCGCTACTTCGGGTCGGTCGACGCGCAGCACCTGTTGGAGGATCCTGACACGGTGATTCAGGGCAACCGGGTACTTCACCTGCGCTATCGCGTGCGCCGTTGACCGATGCGGCGCCGATCGGTCCCAAGTCGCCTGAGGTTCCGGCCTAGGCAGCGCCGAAGTGCCTGCTTGGGTGGAGGCAACTTGCGCGAGCGCGGCGGCGCGATCGCGACCTCGGGTCCGTACCGATTCGGCGGTATGTGGCATCAGCGAGTGGCCAGCCGGCTCCATGTTCGAGCTCGTCTCACGACCGCGCCGCGACCGCGCCCCGAACGCACCCGCGCCTGCTGATTCATGCGTATCTACGAGGGGCTTTGTGAGATGAGGAGGAGTACTGCATCGCCCGTCAGCTCATGAAGGGGCACAAGCACGCGCGCTCGAGGATCAGGAACTCTCGCGTCCGACCGACGATCGGGTTGCATGAGGATTCCATCCGCGCAACACCAGGCCAGCAACCGGATGATCAGACTCCTCCAATGAGGCAGCCCCGGCGTACATCTGGACGAGCACCGTCTTGCGCACGTCTGGCGACAGGTTCGGACCGGAACCGTGAACCGTGAGGCACGAGAAGAAGAGCACATCGCCGGGAGCTGCCTCGTAGAGCGTCGCTTCGCTGATCGGGTGCTGCTCGGCGAAGGAGCGATAACCGTCGGGATCGTCGTAGTCGGGCTCGCCCGATGTCGACGGCATGCGACCCAGTCGGTGGCTTCCGGGAAACGCGGCGACGCAGCCCATGTCAGCCGTTGCCGGGGAGAGGTGGATGATCGCCGCAATCATTCGGTCATCGGTGGTTGGGAAGTAGCGCCAGTCCTGGTGCATCGGGAACGGCGATCCGCGACCGGGTGGCTTCTGAAACAGCTTCGTGTGATGGAGCACGATGTCGCTTCCGAGGATCGCCTCGGCAACGTCGAGGAATCGTGCGTCGAGGATCGCGCGCAGCCAGCTCGGTGAGTAGTTCTGGACGTTGTGAGTGTGCAGCACGACCCGATTGTGGTCGGTGCTCCGGTCAGCGGTGGTCCAGGTCGCGTCGATCGACTCGCGCGATTCGATGAGTTGGGCGACGATGCGATCGAAGTCGGCCTCGAGGCGATCGATAGTCGCTGCGTCGAAGACGCCGCGGGCGAAGTAAATCCCGTCGCGTTCGAAGGTTGCCTTGATACCACGCGCATTCACGGTCACGATTGTCCCTCCGCTCCAGTTGTCTCGCGTCGCACTTCGGCGAGCAGTTCGTCGTCATACAGAAAGCAGGAGGCCAGATGCTCGCGTTGATCGGTCACATACAGCGGAGGCCGATGCGTCAGGCAGTGCTCCATGCGATGCGGGCAGCGAGGGTAGAAGCGACAGCCACTCGTGGAGAAGCCGTCCAGTTCCTCTTCGGCGGGGAGCTCGATGTCGGTATCCCATCTCTGACCCGGGTCGGGGGCAGGCACTGAATCGACCAGAAGTTGCACGTAGGGATGTTTGGGGTGGTCGATGACCTCGGTGGTCGCGCCGCTTTCGGCGGTCGCCCCCTGATAGAGGATGTAGATCTGGTCACCGACCTGGTAGGCGGTGCTCAGGTCGTGGGTGATGTAGATGAAGGAGATCTCCATCTCATCGCGCAAGCGCAGCATCACGTCGAGAATCGCGGCCCGCAGTGAAGCGTCGACCATCGACACCGGCTCGTCGGCCACGATCAGCTTGGGTCTGATCATGTAGGCGCGTGCCATCATGATGCGCTGTCGCTGGCCACCGCTCAGTTGGTGGGGATACTTGCGGAGCACGTCCTCGCCGCGGAGACCGACGACGTTCAGTGCGTCCTCGATCATCTTGCGACGTGCCTGTTTGTCATGAGCGAGCCGGAAGGCTCTGATGATCACGTGGAAGACGTGTTCGACGCGATAAAAGGGGTTGAAGACCGCATAGGGGTCTTGGAACACCGCCTGTACGTTGCGTCGGTATGCTTTCCATTGTTTGTGATTCGTGTGCGACAGGTCCTGGCCCTCGAACAGAATCTGGCCTGAGGACAGTGATTCGAAGCCGAGAATCAGCTTGGCGAGTGTGGTCTTGCCGCTCCCGCTCTCTCCGGCGACGGTTGTGATGGTCGCTGGGTGCTTGGCGATGCTCAGGTTGAAATCCTGCAGAGCAACGACCTCGGTTTTTTTGCGGCCGTATGTCTTGTTGACATCGCGAATCTCCAGCAACTGGTCCGACATCGAAGACTCACCCGTCTTCTGTTTGGTCATATAGGTGGCACGCAACCGTGTGCCGCGGTTTGAGTTCACGCATGGGCGGTCGCACGCTGCGACAGCGGTCCATGACGAACGGGCAGCGCAGCTGGAAGATGCAACCTGGCGGCGGATTGCGTGGGTCGTGGGTGATTCCTTCGGTGATCTTGAGCGGCTTGCGTTCTTTCAAAGTGGGAATGGACTCGATCAGGAGTTGTGAATAGGGGTGCAGCGGCTCCTTGAACATCGAGTCAACCGGGGCAGTTTCGACAATGTTGCCAGCGTACATGACCGCAATACGGTCGACGAGCTGCGCCATCAGACCCATATCGTGTCCGATCATGATCATCGAAACGCCCAGGGTGTCCTTGACCTTGATGAGGGTTTGGGCGACGACGCGTTGCACGACAACGTCCAGGGCACTGGTGGATTCGTCGGCGATGATGACAGTGGGATTGAGGGCGATGGCCATGGCAATGCAGACACGCTGCTTCATGCCGCCGCTCAGCTCGTGGGGATACATGTTGTAGACCCGACTTGGGAGGCCCACCATGCGTAGCAACCCCAGGATGCGCTCGCCGCGCTCTGCCTTCGAGGCGCGCCCCTCGTGGGTCCGGATGGCGTCGGCGATCTGATCCTTGACGCGCATCACCGGGTTGAGGGAGTTCATCGCGCCCTGTGGGATGAGCGACATCTTCGTCCAACGCAGACGCCGGAGGTCGTCGTTCGAGAGTTCGAGCACATCGTCGCCATCGAGGACGACCTGACCGTTGACGATGCGTCCCGGCGGTTGGACCAGTTGCAGGATTCCCATGGCCGCCGTGGATTTCCCACATCCGGACTCCCCGACGAGCCCCAGTGTTTCACCTTCTTCGAGTGTGAGGTCGATGTCGGCGACCGCGATCACGTCCCCCTTCGGGGTCTCGTAGTGGATGCGCAGGCTCTTGACGTCGAGCACGACACGGCGGTTGCTGGATCGCTCGGTGGACGTCACTCGAGCGTCACTCCGAGGCCTGTCGCAGACGCGGGTTGGCGACTTCGTCGAGGCCGAGGTTGATCAACAGCAACCCGCCGAAGATGATGGCCAGGACCGCCATGGGGAGCCCCCACCACCACCACATCCCGCGGAGGATGGCGGCGGACTCGAGGGCGAAGTAGATCGTCACGCCAAGGGTCGGCACCCGCTGGGGCCCGAGACCGAGGACCTCCAGGCCGATGGCGGCGATGATCGCCCCCGCGGCGGTCCCGATGAAGCTGGCGGCCAGGTAGGGAAGGAGGTTCGGCATCATCTCCAGGAACATGATCCGTCCGGTTGATGTACCCGAGAGCCGCGCCATCAGCACGTAGCCGCTCTGTTTCATGCTGAGCACCTGGGCGCGGATGAGTCGCGTCGGCCCCGGCCACGTGAACAGGGAGATCAGCAGCGCCATGTCCGTGAGGCTGATCTCGCGGACGACGGATTGGATGACGATCAGGACGAGCAGCGCGGGGATGGTGATGGTCACGTCCGACATCACCCGGATGACGTCATCGACCTTCCCGCCCACGAAGCCGGCGGTGAACCCGAGGATGATACCGACGACCATGCCGATGGTCGCCGCCACCAGACCAACCCACAGGGAGTTCGGCGCGCCGACGATCATCAGGGCGAGCATGTCGCGGCCGCTGTTTTCCGTGCCCAGGGGATGGGTCCAGGTGCCGACCTCGCCGCGTAGGTTCGTGAGTCCGACCGGCGGCTGGCTCAATGGCCCGCTGGCGACGAAGGCAAGGTTCTCGTCCCAGAAGACACGGCCCAAAAGGCCGAACAGGACGATCAGGGCGATCATCGTCACGCCGATGATCAGCTTGGGGTTGATCCAGGGTGTGTCCCACCGGTTGAAGCGTCCCATGCTCCCGGCGGGCCGGGATGGCTCCGTGGTGATGATCGTTTCCTCGACGCCAGGCAACATCGGCCTACTTCTTCCGTTCGTAGGAGATGCGTGGGTCGATGAGCGGGTAGATGAGGTCGAGGATCAGCACGGCCATCGCGGTGGTCAGGATGACCATGTACGACGTTGCCTGGATGGTCGAATAGTCCTGGTTGCGGATCGCTGTGAAGATCAGTGTGCCCATGCCGCGGTACTGAAAGACCACCTCGACGAGGATCAGGCCGCCGACGATCGTGCCGACGCTCAACGCCAGCGCGGTCACCTGGGGCAGGATCGCGTTGCGCATCGAGTAACGGTAGAGAACGTGGCGAGACGTCAGTCCCTTGGCGCGGGCCAGCGTCATGTAGTCCTCACCCTCGATCGTGACCATCATCCCGCGCATTCCAAGCGCCCAGTAGCCGAACGTCACCAACACGATGGACAGCGCCGGCAGGATGCTGTGCAGGGCGATGCTCTGCACGTACTCCCAGGTCAGCTCGGGCTGCATCCCGCGCCCGTAGGAGCCTTGGAGGGGTAGCCAGTCGAGGACGATGGCGAACAGGTACAGGAGCAGGATCGAAGCCAGCAGCGGAGGGATCGAGGTGAACATCATCGAGACCGGGATGAGGACTTTGACGAGCCATGGCGTGGACCTCCACGCCAGCAGGGCGCCGAGCAGGTTCCCGATGACGAAGGTGATCGCGAGGGTGATCGTCAGCAGACCGATCGTCCAGGGAAGGGCGCGCATGATCATGTCGTTCACCTGGGTCGGGAAGTGCGCCAGCGAGTACCCGAAGTCGAACGTGACCAGCGACTGGAGGTAGCGGACGTACTGCACCAGCACCGGATCGTCGAGGCCGAAGCGCTCCCGCCAGGCGGCGATCATCTGATCAGCACCTTCGACGTAACCGGACTGCGACGACAAGCGGGCGACCATCGCCGTGATCGGATCCCCCGGCGCCAAGCGGGGGATGATGAAGATGATCGTCGCCGCGACCCAGACGGTGAGGACGAAGATGCCAAATCGCCGGACCACGTAGCGAAGGGTGATGTTTCGCATTCGCCGGGCTTACCCCTGAAGCGGTCGGCGACGACCCGACTTGCACCACGGCGGGGTCGGGGAGGTGGCTCCCCGACCCCGCGATGTCGTCATCAATGGTCAGCCAGCCGGTTCCAGGTTGTGGATGATCTGGTGGGTGCTGTTCCACCACGTGGCCGGGTGGTTGAAGTTGTTCTCCGCCGTCGGCCAACCGACCCAGTAGGTCGTGTCGAACGGCACGATCTTTCTGGCCTGGGTGATCGGGATGAACGGCATCTCCGCACGCCAGATCTCCATCGCCTCGGCGACGAGGGGGGCGATGGCCGGGTCACCCAGGGGCAGCACGCCGATCTCGTCGACGATCTCGCTGTAGCGCGCGTTGCTCCAGCGGATGTGGTTGTTCTGGTTCGGCGCCGACTCGCCGATCGGCACCACGAACCGCTCGTGGAAGCGGTTCATCGACGCCCACGGCTCGTTCACGCTGGCGCAGGCCTCCCAGTCCATCGTGCCTTCGTAGTTGCCGAGGAACTTGTTCTCGTTCCACGTCCCTTCGGCGATTGCGCGGGTGCTGGCGTCGATGCCGATCTCGCGAAGCTGCTCGACCACCACCTCGGCGATGCGGCGCTTCTCGATGAAGGTCTCGCTGGTCTGGATGTCGAGCGACAGCACGTCGCCGTCGCGCTCGTACATACCGTCACCGTTGAGCTCGAACCCAGCTCCCTCGATGAGGGCCCGGGCGCCGTCGACGTCGGCGGCGGGGTCGATGGCGATGCCGGCGGCCTCCATGTCCTCGATGAACGGCAGCAGCCCGGCGTACTCGACGAACATCGACCGTGAGGGAATGGTCGTGCCTTCGTAGGCGACGGCCACGATCTCGTTGCGGTCGATCGCCAGATTGAGGGCGTTCCGGAGGTCGGCCTCGCCCCACGGCTCGACCGTGTGGTTGACCGACAGCTGGCGCGGGCAGGGATCGAACCAGGCGTACGGCGGTTCGTCCAGCCAGCCGATCACGTTGGGGTTGCGGGCCTGGATCGCTTCGAGCGCGCCGAGGGTGACGTCCATCACGCTGTCCAACTCGCTCTCGCTCGCCAGCGCCGCCTTGGTCTCCTCCGGGCCGGTGATGACCCAGATCAGCCGACGAGGTGCCGGCAGGTCCTGGAAGCCGGTCTCGGCACCCCACCAGTCGTCGTCCCGATCCCAGACCATCTCGGTTTCGCTGGCGCTGGTCAAGGTGTACGGGCCGGTGCCCATCGGCAGCCCGGCGTCGGGATCGTAGAACTCATAGGTCAGCTGGTCCTCGCCCGCCCAGATGTGCTCGGGCAAGATCATCACGCCGCCCCAGATGCGCACCGAGAAGTGGTCGAGCTGGAAGCGCGGATTGGGCCCGGTGAGGTTGAACTGCACGGTGAGGTCGTCGATCTTTTCGACGCTCTCGACCCACTGCTTGATCCCGGCCGAATCGCTGGCCTCGGGTGGACCGTCCTTCAGCAGGTTGATCGTGAAGACCACGTCGTCGGCGTTGAAGTCTTCGCCGTCCTGCCACTTGACACCCTCGCGGAGGTTCATCGTCCAGACGGTGAGGTCCTCGTTCGGCTGCATGTCGAGACCGAGCCATGGATCGATCTCGCCGGTCTCGTAGTTGAGGATGAACAGCGGCTCCATCATCGCCTGGTGATAGCCGTGATTGCGGTCGTTGCCAGGCACCATAAAGTTGAAGTTGAACGGGTTGACGAGCGAAGCAGAATCGGTGTCGAAGATCACCGTCTCCTCGCGGCGGAACATCCTCGACTCCGCTTGGTGCCTGGTCGGCGGACACGCTCACCCCGGCCACAGTCGTCGTCAGCAGCGCGGCGGCGCCGAGGATAGACAACCCGAGATGTCTTCTTGTCTTCAATACCTTGATCATGTTTCCCCCAATAGTTCGCAGTGAAGCGCGGTGCCGGGCCATGTGTGCACCCAGCTCATTCCCGGTCAAAGCCCCCTTTGACGAAGGTGTGCCGCGTGCGGACTCGCAAGTCCACTGCTCAGTCCTTGCGGCTCACCGCGCCATTGTAGGCATGTTCACCGAGGCGGCCGTGCGTGCGCGGAAAAGGACGCCTCGGTGGCCGACCAAATCGGCGCCCCAGCGGAGGTTGACGACAGTTCGGAGGTCTAGTGTGATCGGTCGCGCCCGTCGCACGGTGCGCAGAGTCGGTGGGGAAGGGGGCCACGCCGGTGATGAATCATCAAACCCGCCGCACCGTGGACAAGGTGCGCACACGTCTCAGCCTCATCGAGCAGCAGGTGTATGCCCAGCTGGCACCCATCGAGCCGTTCCGATTCCGAGCGCTCGAGTCCCCTGCGGTCGAGCCGTCGATCGACGAGCCGATCGACGATCGATTCGTCACGATTCAGTGGGGATCACCGTGGGGGCGGCCGCGACTGGACTTCGTCCTGCGCAGCCGCTTCTCCGTGCCGACGGACTGGAGCGCGGATGACCAGATCGCCCTTCATCTGCCGTTGGGCATCGCCGGCGACTTCAGCCATCCCGAGGCGCTCGTCTACATCGATGGTGAGCCGTACGCCAGCTGCGACCGCCACCATCACGAGATTCTGCTTCCCGCCCGGTGGTGCGACGGCAACAGCCACGAGCTCATGTTGCACGGTTGGACGGGCGGCACCACGACCGGATTGGGTGTCACGAGCGACCAGGTGACGCCGCTCGTGATGGGCATGTGCTCAATCGTTCAGATCGATCAACCAACCCGGGACCTGCACGCTCTCGCTCGTGTCGCTCTCGGAGTGGTCGAGGAGCTCGGCGATGTCGACCCAATCCGCTCGGGACTTCTCGCCGCCCTCGACCAGGCAGTCCTCGTCCTCGACACGAGAGAACCTCTCGGGCAGGACTTCTACGCCAGCGTCCCAGAGGCGTTGCGCATCGCGCGGCAGGCGATTGCAGCGTGTGGGCCGGCGGCGAACATCGACGTGACTGCCGCGGGGCACGCCCATATCGACGTTGCGTGGTTGTGGCCGGTCGCCCAGACACGCCGCAAGGCCGGGAGGACGTTTCACAACGCGCTGCGCCTGATGGACGAGTTCCCCGACTTCCATTACACGCAAAGCCAGCCACAGCTCTACGACTACCTGCGCAGCGACTACCCCGACCTGTTCGAGTCGATCAAGAAGCGGGTCGCCGAGGGTCGTTGGGAACCAATTGGCGGCATGTGGGTCGAAGCCGACTGCAACATCACGGGCGCCGAGGCGCTCGTTCGTCAATTCGTGCTCGGCCGCACGTTCTTCCGTGAGCAGTTCGGCGTCGACTCCCCAGTCCTGTGGCTCCCCGACGTGTTCGGCTACGCGTGGCAACTTCCCCAGCTCATCAAGTCGGCTGGGCTCGAGTTCTTCTTCACCACGAAGATCAGCTGGAACTTCTACAACCGACTGCCGTACGACTCGTTCTGGTGGCAAGGCCTGGATGGAAGCAGGGTGCTCACCCACTTCAGCCCGACACCGTCCACCGATGACATGCACTGGAGCACCTACAACGCGTTGGCATGGCCTGCCGACGTGTTCGGCACGTGGAAGAACTATCTCCACAGCGACGCCGCTGCCGCAGGGGAGACCGCGCCGGTCCTGATGTCGTACGGGTGGGGAGATGGTGGTGGAGGCCCAACTCGCGAGATGGTCGAGAACCTCGCCGTGATGGCCGACTTTCCCGGTACGCCGCGAGTCGCTCGCGGCCGAGTCGTTGACTTCTTCGAGGAACTCGATCGGCGCTGCGGGACGCGCCTACCAACGTGGAACGGGGAGCTCTACCTCGAATACCACCAAGGCACGTATACGACTCACGGTGACGTGAAGCGTGCCAACCGCAACTGCGAGATCGCCCTCCACGATGCCGAACTGCTGGCATCGTGGGCGACAGTCGTTGCAGCCGCCGACTACCCAGCCGAGCGCTTCGCCGAGGCCTGGAGACTGCTCTGCCTCAACCAGTTCCACGACATCCTTCCCGGTTCGTCGATCGCCGAGGTCTACGTCGACGCCGCCAACGATCACGCCCGGATCGCTTCGATCACCGCCCAGGTCGTCGACGATGCGGTCGCCGCGTTGTCCTCCTTGTGGCGGGTCGGCACCCGCTACGTGGCGATCAATCCCACGGCCTTCGGGGGCCGTCTACGCGCCATGATTTCCACCCCACCGACGATCGGGGCGACCTACATCGACGTTCGCACCGGCTCCGAACTGACCCAACAGGCGATCGACGGCGGGACTCTTGTCGAGATCGAGGCGGATGGGTTCGGCGTCGTCGAGATCGGTGAACGCCAGACCGAGGAGCCGGCCGACAACGGCGAGCGGTCACCTGATGCTCACTCCCCGGGCTCGGCCGCCGGCTCGGGTCGCGTCCGGGCGAGCAGTGCCGACGATGGCTTCGTTCTGGAGAACGAGGTCCTACGTGTCGAGCTGTCCGAGGGCGGCGAGATCACCCGACTGCTCGACAAAGAGCATCGTCGGGAGGTCGTGAAGCAGGGTCGCCCGGCCAACGTCTTCCAAGCCTTCGAGGACCGACCAATCGAGTTCGACGCCTGGAACATCGATCTGTTCATCAACGACCGTCAGTGGTCAGCCGAGCCGGCAGGGGAGGCCCGAATCGTCGAGGAAGGGCCGGTGCGCGCGTCGATCGAGTTTCGCCGTCTTCTCGGTGCGAGCACGATCGTCCAGCGAGTTCGGTTGTGTCGCGACGATCGCCGCATCGACTTCGCGACGTCCGTCGACTGGCAGGAGCGCCACACGATGCTCAAGGTTGCCTTCCCGGTCGACATTCTCGCCCAGGTCGCCACGTACGAGATTCAGTGGGGCAACGTGGCACGCAGCACTCACACGAACTCTTCCTGGGACTGGGCACAGCATGAAACGTGTGCTCACAAGTGGGTCGATCTCAGCGAGGGGGACTACGGCGTCAGTCTGTTGAACGACTGTAAGTACGGCCACGACGTCAAGGCCGACGTGCTGCGACTCACGCTGTTGCGCTCGACGACTTCACCGGACGCCGATGCCGACCGCGGGCGACACGAGTTCACGTACAGCCTGTTCCCGCACGCCGAAGACTGGCGCAACGGCACGGTGGCGGCGGCGTACCACCTCAACGACGCGGTGCTAGTCCGCCCGGTTACTGGGGGAAGGGCTCGCACCGACGTACCAGCGGTGGTCCCTCTTGTGGCCGTCGACCAACCGAACGTCGTCATCGAGACTGTGAAGCGAGCCGAGGACGGGAACGGCGTCATCGTCAGGCTGTATGAGCATCACCGGTCCCGGCGACGCGTGACGCTGACTGCCGGGTTCCCACTGGCTCACGCGGAGCGGTGTGACATTCTCGAACAACCGCTCGACACCGAGGGCTGCACCGTTGATGACAACGCGGTCAGCTTCGAGATCACGCCGTATCGAATCGTGACACTGCGCCTCGTTCCAGAGAACGTTGTGGAGCGTGGGGCCACGGCCAGCGAGTAGCTTTCGACCTGCCATGGAGTACCGGACGCTGGGAACCACCGGCACGATCGTGTCCGCGCAGTGCCTCGGCACGATGACGTTCGGCAGCGAGAGCGACGAGCAGGAAGCGCACGCTCAGCTCGACCGGTTCGTCGAGCACGGCGGAAACTTCATCGACACCGCAGACGTGTACTCGCGGGCGCTCCGAGGAGATCATTGGCGGGTGGCTGGCGGCTCGGACCGGTATCCGGGACCGGCTGGTCATCGCCACCAAGGGCCGCTTTCCGATGGGTGACGGACCCAACGACGTCGGCCTCTCACGCACCCACCTCGCCCACGCGCTCGACGCGAGTCTTCGCCGTCTCGGCGTCGACGTCGTCGACCTCTACCAGGCACACGCCTGGGATCCGGTGACGCCGATCGAGGAGACGCTCGGCTTCCTCGGCGACGCGGTGCGCGCCGGCAAGATCCGCTACGCGGGTGTCAGCAATTTCATCGGATGGCAGCTCCAGAAGGGCGCGCTTCTGTCGAGTGACGTCGCGCCAATCGTCACGCTGCAGCCGCAGTACAACCTGCTCGCTCGCGACATCGAACTGGAGATTGTCGAGGTGTGCTGCAACGAGGGCATCGGGATCCTGCCATGGTCTCCGCTGGCCGGCGGCTGGCTGACTGGAAAGTACCTCCGCGACACGCCGCCGGTCGGTGCGACCCGCCTCGGCGAGAACCCCGAGCGTGGCGTAGAGGCATACGGTCCGCGCAATGCGCAAGAGCGCACGTGGCGGATCATCGACGCCGTCCGCGAGGTCGCTGAGGGTCGCGGTGCCTCGATGGCGCAGGTCGCGCTCGCGTGGCTCGCCGATCGCCCGGCCGTCACGTCGGTGATCCTCGGAGCCCGCACCGTTGCCCAGCTCGACGACAACCTCGGCGCTGCCGGCATGCACCTGTCGGACGAAGAAACCGAGCGGCTCACCGAAGTGAGCGCCCCGCTCGTCGCCGATTACCCGTACGGGCCGCCCGGCATCGAGCAGCGCTCACGCGACCTTCGGTAGGACGCGAGTTGCCGCTCAACCGTTGCGAGCGAGCGAGCGCCAGCGAGGGAGCGACCAACTGCGGCCTGCGTGGCCGGGGAACGCAATGAACTGGCTGCGCCCGCTCGGTGACACGGGACTTGTCGTTTCGGCGGTCGGCGCCGGCGGCGGGCCGCTCGGCAGCATCACCGACAACGGCGGCCGCGAGATCGGCGCCGCCGAAGGCGTCGCCACCGTGCGGCGCGTCCTCGGCGGGCCGATCAGCTTTCTCGACACGTCGAACGCCTACAGCGGTGGAGAAAGTGAACGGCGCATCGGCCGGGCTCTCGCCGAGGCGGGCGGCCTGCCGGCCGGCTTCGTGCTGGCGACGAAGGTCGATGCCGGCGCAGACGGCTCGTACGACGGGACCCGTGTGCGCCGATCGTGCTCCTGCCGCAACCGATGGGTGCCAGGGGGACCGAATCGTCCCCTACACACCCATCGGTGGCCTGTTGCCGCATCCGGGGAAGTTTCGTGTCAGACATCGACATTGAATCCTCCCCAGATGACTGAACACGGTCGATCTACGATCCACCGGGTGCAGGACGAGCAGCTCGCGTACCGGGTGGCTGGGCTGCTCGCGGGTCGCACGATCGCCACGGCTGAGTCGTGCACCGCGGGTCGGATCGCCGAGGTGTTGGCGTGCGTCGAGGGCGCCGTCGACTTTCTCAGAGGTGGTCTCGTCGCCTATCAAGACGCGGTCAAGCACGACCTGCTCGGCGTGGTCGCTGAGTCGGTACTGTCAGTCGAGGCGGCGGCTCAGATGGCGGCTGGGGCGGCAGAGTTGTTCGATGCCGACGTGACCGTTTCCACCACCGGTGTCGCTGGTGCCGAGTCCGCTGACGGCATCCCTCCAGGAACGGTGTACATCGGCACATCGCTCGCGGGACGCGTCGCCACGACAATCAGCCATTTCGAGGGGACACCCGAGGAGATCTGCGAGCAGGCCCGCCGCAAGGCTCTGCTCGACGTGATCGACCGCTTGAAAGCGTCTCCCGATCCGTCCGACTGAGCACGGTCCGCGGCTGCTCGACCGTGCCAGCGCGCTTTGTCGTCGCGAGCCTGTGGCTGGAGGGGTCGCCTGGCGACGCCAGCACCGAACGCACCTCGTGGTTGGACCGCGGCGCACGCAGCACAGCCTCCCGACGCTTCCGGTCGCGCCGCCGCCGACGACGACGACCTGCACGCCGAGTCAGCCGTCACTGGGGCGGAACACCACCTTGACCGCCCCGTCGCGTTTCTCCTGGAACATCGCGTAGGCGGAGGCCGCCTCGCTCAATGGCAGGTGATGCGTTGCGAACTGGTCGACGCCGAGCGGATCGTCGTCGGTCAGCACCGGGAGGATGTCGTCGGACCAGCGCCGTACGTTGGCCTGTCCCATGCGGATCGTGAGCTGCTTGTCGAACAGCGTCATCATCGGCATCGGGTCGGTCTGGCCGCCGTACACGCCGATCACGGAGATAGTGCCGCCCCGGCGGACGAGGTCGATCGCCAGGTGGAGGGCCGCGAGCCGGTCGACGCCGGCACGCCGCATCAGTCGCTCGGTCAGCGTGTTCGGCATCAGCGCCGTGACCTTGTGGGCGAATTGCGCGGCGGGCGAACCGTGAGCCTCCATGCCGACGGCATCGATCACGGCGTCGGGGCCGCTGTCCACCGGTCATCTCCCGCACCGCACTGACAAGATCAGCGTCGCCGTCGAATTCGTTGAGATCGAGCACGTCCACCCCGCCGCGCTCGCGCCCGCTCCAGCCGCTCGGCCACGAGATCGATGGCGATCACGCGCCCAGCGTCGAGGTGGCGCGCCACCCGACACGACATGTCCCCAATCGGCCCAAGACCGAGTACCACTACCGAGGCACCCTTGCTGACGTCGGCGTACTGCACGGCCTGCCAGGCCGTCGGGAGCACGTCCGAAAGGAACACGAAGCGGTCGTCGGGAGGTCCCTCGGGAACGAGGATCGGGCCGTAGTCGGCGTGGGGAACTCGCAACAGCTCAGCCTGTCCGCCCGGCACCTGACCGTACAGCTTCGTGTAGCCGAACAGGGAAGCTCCGGTGCCGTGCTCGTGCACCTGTGTCGTCTCGCATTGCGACTGGAGGCCTAGCTCGCACATGAGGCAGTGCCCACACGAGATGTTGAATGGGACGACGACCCGGTCGCCGACCGCCAAGTTGTCGACATCCGAACCGATCGCTTCGACGATCCCCATCGGCTCGTGCCCGAGCACGTCGCCGGGTGTCATGAACGGCGCCAGCACCGTGTACAGATGCAGGTCGGAACCGCAGAGCCCGCTGCTCGTGATTCGCACGATGGCGTCCGTCGGTTCCTGGATCGTCGGGTCCGGCACCGTCTCGGTTCGGACGTCCTGCCGGCCATGCCAGACGACTGCTCTCATTCCTGCTCCTCTGCTGTGTCCTCTGCTCCGTACCCGACTCGCCGAATCGGCACACCGGCCGGCGCAGCCAAGAATGGCGTTCGGCGCGGCGATCTGCCGGTCGCGGGTGGCAGCATCGGCACGACTAGGTGATCTGGGTGATCACCAAGATCACGAGCGCCGCGGCCAGGAGCGTGATGGCGACGGCGGCGAGACCGTCGTGGCCCTCGCCCTTCGCTCCTTCTCGCTCAGCGCGTTGTTCCTGGTTCATCCCGATGGATTGTTGACGAGGACGCGCCGAGATTTCAACGGGCTCCCAACCGTTTCAGCGCTCGATCGGCGGCGTTGGCGCCGCACATCCCGTGCGCTCCCGCCCCGGGCGGCGTCGACGCCGAGCACAGGTAGACCCCGGGTATCCCAGTGAAGTAGGGGTCGACGGCGAAGCGTGGTCTGAACAGGAGTTGCGCTGGCGATGATGACCCGCCGATGACGTCGCCACCGACGTAATTCGCGTTGTAGGCCGACATTTCCGTAGTGGATCGCACCGCTGTCCCGATGATCCGCTCCCGGAACCCGGGTGCGAAACGCTCGATCTGGTTGATGATCGACTCGGTCGCATCGCCCGAGTAGCCGGATGGCACGTGGGCGTACGACCACACCGGGTGGATGTCGCCCACCGACCGGGCCGGGTCGGCGAGATATTGCTGGCCGACGAGCACGAACGGACGCTCGGGCATCCTCCCGCGGTGAACCGCCAACTCATTGGCAACGACCTCGTCGAGACCGCCGCCGAGATGGACCGTGCCCGCTTGGCGAGCCGCAGACAAGGTCCAGGGAATGCCTTGATCGACGGCGAAGTCGACCTTGAACGCAGCCGGGCCGTGACGAAATCGGTGGTACGAGCGGGCGACTCGACTCGGCAACCGATCGCCGAGGATGCCGGCGGCGATCGACGGCGACACGTCGAGCATCAACACATCGTTCGGTGGCAGGTCAGCCAGCGCGGTCACGCGCCGACCGGTCTCGATCTTGCCGCCGTGCCGTTCGATGTCGATAGCCAGCGCGTTGGCGATTGCCTGCGACCCGCCTTCGGCGACCACCCACCCTTTCGCGTGGCTCGCGACGATCAGCATGAGCCCGATCGCGCTGGTCAGCGGACGGTCGAGGCGATGAAAGGCATGGGCCGCGATCCCGGCCCAGAGTGCCCTGACCTCGTCCGACTTCCAGAGCCGAGCCAGCGTGGTGGCCGGCAACATCGCCGCGGTGCCGAACCGCGCCAGCGTCAACGGATGGCGCGGCACGCGCAGGAACGGCTGCGACGCGTCGGCGAACAAATCGTCGAACCGCGCGACCATCGGCGAATACAACCGGCGCCATCGCTGACCGTCCCTCTCCATCCCGTCCGTGGTCCGCTCGATCGATCGGTACAGCACGCCGGCTGATCCGTCGTCGAGTGGATGCGCGCGAATCGACCGCCGGTTGGCGCCATGTCAAGCCGTTCGAAGCGAGGTCCAACCCGGCGAGGAACGGCGACGCGGCGGCGATCGGATGGAACGCTGAGCAGTGGTCGTGTACGAGACCGGGGACGATCATCTCCGAACTGCGTGTCCCACCACCGATCATGTCGTTGGCTTCGAGCACGGTCACGTCGAGACCGGCACGCGCCAGCCGCGCCGCCGCGGCGAGCCCGTTCGGGCCGCTGCCGACGACGATCGCGGACGTCACGACGTCACGGTTTGCCGGCGCTCGGACTCAGACGCGGCCGCCGTTGCCGGGATAGGGAACACCCGGCGGCTCGTAGCCGGGGAGTCTCCACGTGATCGTGTGGGGGATCGGGCCGTTGGGGAGCCAGGGCTGCTCGTTGGCGGCGTCGTCGTTGTGGTACCAGCCCTTCTCGACCGTACCCAGCGCGGCGTCGATCACCCGGTACTGCACCTTCTTGGTGAAGGCCGGCTGCGACTCCGTCCAAGCGATGATCACATCGCCAGGCTCGTATTGGCATCGCTCCTGGAGTGCCTCGATCAGTCGCTCGTCGAGGCAATGGCCGTCACCGAAGTTCCAACCGGTGAGGACATTGCTCACGAACTCGCCTTCTCGTTGGATCCGATGGTCGAGTCCGTCCGTGTGGCGCATCAGGGCCGAGATGTGCATCCGTCCCATCGGGTGCATCATCCGGAACGCCACCGCCTTCTGGATGAAGATCTCCGAGATCTCGATGCCGAACAGCGGATCGAGCTGATCGATCTGGTTGTCTGCGGCCTTCACGATCCGCTCGTTGATCCGGTCCTCCATCGACTTGTCGCGGAACGAGAACGTGCCCGACGCCCAGTTGCCGGCGTACTGCTTCATCCCCACCAGGAACGACACGTACTGCGGCCGAAGTGCTCCGAGGATGATCGGCGCCAGGGCGACGCACACCACGATCACCAGCAGGACTGGGTTCATGTCGGCGACCCCGTATCCGTCCTGAGGCGGGAAGTTGGCGAACAGGAACGCGACAACGAACATGAAGAACACGTTCCACTCCAACGGCACCGCGATCGGGATGGTCGACAGGATGAACGTGTGCAGCATCCAAATCGAGATGATCGCCACCCAGGTCAACCATGTCCATGGCGAGAACAACAGGATCAGCGGCATCACCAGCTCGCAGGTAGTGCCGCCGATGTGGCCGAGGGCATGCGTGACCTTCGAAGGCCGGATGTCGTTCGGGTAGTCCTTGACGGTTGCCTTGCGGAACCGGTCGGACACCATCCAGGGCGTGTTCTGGACCATGATCGCCACCGTCGCCGTGAAGCCGTGCTGCAGCTTCGAGAAGCCCGCGCCCATCCAGATCACCACGATGGCGATCTTGGCGGCGACGATCATGTCGACGAAGTTGCTGAACAGCCCGAAGTACAGCATCGTCGGGACGTACTGCTCGGAGCGCGCCGACAGGAAGACGATCTTGTCCCGCAGGCCCATCAACAGGATCAGGCAGCAGTACGTCACCAACGCCCACTGCGGCAGCACACCGGCCGAGCCCTCGGGCAGACCGTCGACCTGCTCTCCGGACAGGAACATCATCATGACCAGCCAGAACACGATCAGCTTGTAGAGGCCGGTATCCCACGGCGTCCGCCGGTTGCCCTTCGTGAACGGGACGTGATTCGGGTAGGGAGGGACCCGGAGGGTGTCGTTCTGCCACCAGTACAGAACCCCCCCGATCGGCGGATCGAAGTGGAACGCCAACGGACCGCACGTCGCCGCCAGCCCGAGGATCTCCAGCAGGATCGTCCAGACCATCAGCTTCTGGTAGAGGATCGGCTCGTCCCACCACCCTGCGATGTTGTCGAACTCCAGTCCGGCGGTGAACGCTCCGGCGAAGATCAACCCGAACAGGGCGTAGAAGAAGATCTTCCAGATGTAGAAGTTGATCGTTTGCTTCGGAGTGCCGAATCCGTACTCCACCCAATGGAGTTGGAGCATCTTCATCCGCTCGAGGAACGGGATCTTGGCGAACTCGTCGAGTTCGACGGGCGGGAGCTCAGCGGTTCTGTAACCCATGGCCAGCTACCTCCTCACGCGCTTCGCCCAGGAGCGCAGTCGGCGCTCAACCTCGAAGTAGTAGTCGTCATCTTCTGCCTTCCTCGTGGAGACGATCTTTCCGGTCAGACGTGCAAGCTCGCGCTCGCGAACCCGTTGCCGCTTCCACTGCTTCCGCTTGTGCTTCTGGCGCAGCCGCTCGATGTGGTCCTCTTCGGTCTCCGACGTGCCACGCAAGTAGGCGTCCTCGATCTCGTCGAGGCGTTGGAGTGCCTCGTCGGCGGGGAGGTCGAGGAGGATCTGGCCGCGTGCCATCAGGTACATCCGGTCGGCGTACTGCAACGCCTTGTGGGCATGCTGCTCGACGATCAAAGCCCCGGTACCGCGTTCGTCAGCCGCAGTCCGGACCGCGCCCAGGAGCCGGTCGACGATCTTCGGCGCGAGCCCGAGGGAAAGCTCGTCGGCGAGGAGGATCGACGGGTTGCGGCTCAACGCCCGGGCGAGTGCCAACATCTGTTGCTCGCCGCCCGAAAGCATCCCGCCCCGCACCGACAGCCGAGGTTCGAGCTCGGGGAACAGCGCCAGGGCGCCTTCGACCGAACCGCCACCGAGGCGCAGATTGTCACGGGCCGACAGCTTGGTGAACACCAGTCGTTCCTCGGTGACCAGACCGATGCCACCGTCGCGGATCCGTTGGTGCATCGGCGTGAACGTCGGAACGTTGTTGAACATGACGATGCCATCGACCGGCGTCAGCTCGCCGGCGATCGTCAGCAGCGTCGTCGACTTGCCCGCTCCGTTCGGGCCGAGCAGGCAGACCACTTCGCCACGCTCGACCCTGAGGTTGACCGCACGGACCACCTCCCGGCCGAGATACCCGGCCTTCAGAAGGCGGGTTTCCAGTAGGGCGGCCTTCATGACGAACCCCCTGCGACCGATGCGGGCGACGGCGCCGGCGCCAGCTCGCCGACCAGCTGGGCGACAGGTTCGGTGTCGATCCGGTCGCCGAGGTAGGCGGCGATCACCGCCGGATCGGAGCGGACGTCGGCGGGGGAGCCCGAGGCGATGAGCTTCCCGAAGTCGAGGACCAGCACCCGGTCGCAGACACCCATCACGAAGTTCATGTCGTGCTCGACGACGAGAACAGCCATCCCCCACTCATCGGCCAAGCGGCGGACAACGCGGGCCAGCTCGACGCTCTCGGTTGAACTGAGGCCAGCCGCCGGCTCGTCGAGGAGGAGCACACTGGGACTCATCGCCACCGCCCTGGCGATGGCCAGGAGTCGACGTTTCCCATACGACAGGTCCTGAACGTCGCGGTGCAGATCCTGATCGAGTTGGAATTCGGTGATGGCTCGCGCCACCTGGGCTGGGAGCGGCGGGTTGACCGGCCAGATCAGGTCCCGCAGGTACGAGCGGAAGTCCTGCGGGTCGGCAGCCACGCTGAGGTTCTCGAACACCGTCGAGTCCTCGAACAACTCGAGTGACTGGAACGACCGGGCAACACCGGCCCGGGCGCGCTTGACCGTCGGCTGCTTCGACAGGTCGACGTCGTCGAGCAGTACCCGGCCTTGGGCAGAGGCGAATCCGCTGACGGCATCGATCAGCGAGGTCTTGCCGGCCCCGTTCGGTCCGATCAGCCCGGTCACGGTGCCGGGTTCGAGCCGGTAGCTCACGTCGCCGACGGCGACCACCGCCCCGTACCGCACCGTGAGGTTCTCGATGGTCAGTGCTCGCGCCGGGACCCGGGCATGGACTTCGGAGCTGGGCTGGGGCTCGGCAACATCGGCGAGCTCGATGGTGTACGGCCGGCTCCACTTCCTCATCTTCTTGATCTGGCGGGACATCCTGACCCACTCGGCGGCAACCCCGTCCTTGTAGATCAACAGCGTGACCAGGATGGCGATGCCGCTGATCAGCTGGATCCACCTGCCGACCCCCTCCCAGGTCGTCTCCAGGATCTCCTGGCTGATCCCCGCGGTGGCCATCGTCGAACCGACGAAGGCGCCGAGCAGCTGGCCGACCCCGCCGAACAATGCCAGTCCGACGTAGGTGATCGACGTGAAGTTGCTGAAGGACTCGTAGCTGATCGAACTGAGCCGGAACGCCAGCACGATGCCGCCCAGGGCAGCGATGGCGGACGCCAGTGAGAAGGCAAAGAGTTTGGCGACCATCACATCGATGCCGAGGGCCGCCGCAGCCCGTTCGTTGGTCCGGACGGCGATCAATCGACGGCCGCTGCGGCCCCGTCGCACGTTGGCCACGACCGTCACCGCCAGCATCGTCATGACCAACACGAAGATCCCGTAGCGGGCCGGGTGATTGATCGACCCGATGTCGTAGCCGAACAGGTCGGGGTTCCCCACCTGGGTGCCCTGGACGCCGCCGGTGTAGTTGCGGTTCTTGAACAACATCAGCTCGATCGTGGATCCCAACCCGAGGGTGACGATCGCCAGGTTGATACCTCGAGTTCGCACCGCCGGCAGACCGAAGATCACACCGAGGGGCACGGCGGCCGCGACGCCGGCCAGCAGCCCGAGCAGGAAGGGGATGTCGAACACCGCGACCAACCGCCCTGCCACGTAGGCGCCGAAGCCGGCAATCGAGTACTGCGCGAGGGAGAGCTGTCCTGCGTACCCGGTCAGCACGACGATCGACAGGAGGACGATCGCCACCCCCAGCGACACGGTGATGGCGTCGATCCACTTCGCCTCCTTGGTCACCATCACGAAGACGACGGCGCCGCAGCCGAACAGCGCCCAGGCCCACGCGATTCGACCGTTGCCGAGCATCGGCTGCTGTTGCAGGTAGTGGTCACGCAGTGGCAGCGATCGCCCTCGGAACACGAGGACCACGATGATGACCAGGAACGGCAGAGATGCCCCAAGGCCCTCCTGATTGGAGAACCGTCCGACGACCGCCTGGCCGACGCCGAGGGCGAACCCGGCGATCGTGGCGATGGGAAACGACCGGAAGTCGCCGATCAACGCCGCCGCCATCGCTGCCAGGATCAGCGCCGTCATCGCCGTGACCTGCAGGGTGATGATCGGAACCACGAGGATCCCGGCGACGGCGGCGATCGACGACCCCAACGCCCAGTTCAGCAACGCGATCCGGTTTGGAGAGAGCCCGACCGCTGCTGCCGAGCGCTCGCTCTCCGCCACTGCCTCGGTGGCGAGGCCGAACTGGCTCGATCGATAGAGCATCCACAGACCGAACGCCGACGCGCTCCCGATGGCGACGAGGATGAGGCGATCGACCGTGATCCCGACGTCTCCCCACAGCGTGACGCGGTCCGTTGGCAGCCAGCTGGCGACCTGACGAGCGTTGGAGCCGTAGCGGATCACGACCGCCGCCTGGATCGTGATCAGCACACCGAGCGTGGCGATCACGCGGACCAGCGAGCTGGCCCGTCGCAACGGTCGCATGATCACCCAGTGGGTGAGCGCCCCGAGGAAGCCCGACCATGCAACGCCCACGATCGCCGACGCCAAGAACGGCCAGCCGTACTCCTCATGCAACTCCCACTGCATGAAGACGCCGGCGATCGCCGTTGCACCGAGCGCAAAGTTCAAGATCCCGGTACCGCGGTAGATCACGATCAGGCCCTGGGAGGCAAAGGCATACAACGCGCCGACGCCTAGACCCAACAAGGCAAATCTGATGACCTCGTTCATCGTCCCCTGGTGCCGCTCCCCAACTCTGCGTCTCGAACTGTCGGATGTATTGTGCGTTACTGTCGATTGTCGGAGCGCATCGTGCGCCCGAAATCGCAATGGGGGAGATGATGATGTCCACGACGGGCGATCTGTGTTCGATTCAACGGCGGCGTCCGTGGCGGCGCACGCTGATGCTCGTCGCCACCGTCGGCTTGGTCGCCGGTGCGTCGGGCGGTGTCGCCACCGCCACCACCGTGCCGAGCGACGAGCCGAGCGGTGATCCGATCAAGCTGATGACGGTGACCACGCTCAACGCCGCCGGGCCGACGTACGAGAACATTGCCAACACCGCCAACGTGTACGCCGACTACATCAACGCTCGCGGTGGCATCGCCGGCCGGCCGCTCGAGGTCACGGTCTGCGACGAGCAGTTCGACCCGGCCGTGGCGGCGACGTGCGCCCGGCAAGCGGTCGAAGAGGACATGGTGTCGGTCGTCGGCTCGTTCACGTTCTTCGCCGAGTCGATCGTGCCCGTCATCGCCGAGTCGAGCATCACCTGGTTCGGGGCGTGCTGCCCGATCACGCCGTCCGAGCTGACAAGTCCCTACTCGTTCAACATCGGCAACCAGCCGATGTATGCGGTCGGGGCCGTGAAGAAGGCAGTCGACGACGGCTGCGAGAACATCAACGCCGTCATCATTGACGGAGCGCAGATCTTCATCGAGCCGATGGAGAACGCGATGGCGAACCTCGACCGGAGCTTCGGCGAGGTCATCATCTTGCCGCCGACCGCCCAGGACTACTCGGCGGAGGTGGCTCAGGCCACGACTGGCGCCGACTGTGTGATCGGCATCATCTCCGAGACGCCGTACATCACGTGGAACACCGCCTGGACTCAGTCGGGCACGGAGGCTCGCCAGTACGGTCCCCAGGGCAACCTCAACGAGGTGTCGGCAGCCGGCAACGAAGAGGCCACCAACGGCGACATCATCGTCGGCATGTACCCGGACATCTCGACCGAGCCGTGGGCGGAGTACCGGGTCGCCCTCGAGGAGGCCGGGCTCGACACGAGCGAGCTGGACTACAACTCACTGGGCGGAATGGGCACCTGGGCTGCCTATGTCGGGTTCACGCAGATCGCCGAGACGATCGAGGGTGACATCACCGCCGAGTCGTTCTACGAGGCGGCGTCGACAACGTCGGAACTGGACCTCAACGGCATGGTGCCGGTGCTCGACTTCACGCAGGAGTGGACGGACGGCCTCGAGGGCTACCAGCGACTCTTCAACCGGAGCGTCGTGTACAGCCAGCTCGAGGACGGCAAGGTCGTTCCGCTGACGACCGAGTTCGAGGACGTCGGCGACCTGGCACTCCCCCCAGCCGAGTCCTGATCTCGCTTGAGTCACCGCTGTGGTCGACGACTGACCGACCACAGCGGTGACTTAGGAGACTGCTCTGTCGGTGTCTGTCCAGTACCGGGCGCGCACCGATTTCTTGTCGGGTTTGCCGACCGGGGTGAGAGGCAGCGCGTCGACGTAGTCGATCGACTTCGGCGACTGTTGTGAACCCTTGGCGTCCTTCACCAGTTGTTGCAGCTCCCGAGTCAACTCGTCCGTGGGCTCGTGACCGGGCTGGAGCACGACGACCGCCTTGACCGCTTCCCCCCACTTGTCGTCCGGCACGCCGATGACCATGACCATGCTGACGGCGGGATGCGAGCTGATCACGTCCTCGACCTCTCGGGGAAAGACGTTGAAGCCGCCCGTGATCACCATGTCCTTCGTCCGGTCGACAATGTACAGATAGCCGTCATCGTCGAAGCGACCGACGTCGCCCGTGTGCAGCCAGCCGCCCGACAGCGCTTCGGCGGTCTCGTCGGGCAGGTCCTTGTACCCCGTCATGACCAGCGGACCCCGTGTGCAGATCTCGCCCGACTCGCCCGGTGCGACCGGCCGGCTGTCGGCGTCGAGCAAGGCGACGTGCATCCACGGAACTGGGCGGCCGCACGAGGCGAGCCGGTCCGGCCGGGCCGGATCGTGCTCGCTCTTCTTCAGGTGGGTGATGACCATCGGCGCCTCGGTCTGGCCGTAGAACTGGAAGAAGATCGGACCCCAGTCGCCGATCGCTTGGGCGAGCTTGGCCGGGCTCATCGGCGCCGCCCCGTAGAAGATGGTCTCCATCGACGACATGTCGGCCGAGTCGCAGCCGGGATGCGCCTGTAGTGCGTACAGCATTGCGGGGACGATCAACGTCGCCGTGATGCGATGGTTGGCGACCAAGTCGAAGAAGCCGCCCGGGCTGAATGACTCCATCACATAGAACGCCCCGCCCGACAGCAGAACCGGCGCGACCAGTGACATCGCCGCGTGCGACAGCGGCGTGGCGATCGCCATGCGTAGTTCGTCGGGGAACTCCCACTCGGCCATCTGGATCCACGTCATCGCCTGCCACACGCGGTGGCTCATCAGCACACCCTTCGGGCGTCCGGTCGTGCCGCCGGTGTAGACGACGGTGCACAGATCATCGAGACCCACGTCAGGGGCGACGAGCGGCTCCGGCTCGAACTCGTCGGCGAGCGCGAGGTAGTCGTCGCCGACGTCGTTGGGGCCGAAGCCGAGCAGCGTGAGGTCGGGGTACTGCGTCTTGAGCTGGCGTGCACGCTCGGTGAAGTTGTCGGTGTCGAAGACGAGACAGTCGATCTCGGCATCGCCGATCACGTAGGCGTGATCTGCGAGTGAGCCCATCGGGTGCAGCGGCGTCAGCACACAGCCGTTGACGAGCGACGCGGTCAGGTTGGTGAGGACCTCTGGCCGGTTCTTCGAGATGACCGCGACGCGGTACCCCCGAGTCACGCCCCGCGCCCGCTGGGCCTGGATCAGCTGGCTGGTCCGGCGGCGGATCTCGGCGTACGACGCCACCCGCCCGCCGAGCGAGATGCACGGTGCGTCGTCGTGGACGCCGAGGCTGCGCACGATCAGGTGGGGGAGCAGCGGCTGTTCGTGGAGCACCGAGGACACGAGCGTCGACCGCCTCTAGGCCTCGAGGTCCTTGTTCTCGAAGACGAACTGGCTGGCGATGAACGTCGCCCCTTGCGGGTCTCTGACCACGACGTTCCGGCACCACGGGGCATCGAACGGGCCGGCAACGATCTCGCCACCGAGCTCGGACGCCTTCGCTGCAGTGGCGTCGGCGTCGTCGACCGCGAACGTGACGTTCCAATGCGCGGGCGCGTCTGAATCATCAACGGCGATCGGGTTGAGCGCGGCGACAACGTCGATGAAGCCCTCGGGGGCGCCCATTCCGGCCATCTGTTCGCGAAGTCCTGGGGTCGCCTCCTCGAGGTGATCGCCGTAGCCGGGCAGGGCCCACATCGGGCCGGAGGGCAAGTTCAGCAGCCGCCAGCCGAAGACGGCGCCGTAGAACGCCTCGGCGGCTGCGCGATCACGGGTGGCGAGCCCGTTGAAGTTCAGCGAGCCGTGCTCGTTGACGACTTGAGCGCCCTTGTGGGACTTCGGCTGCCAGACACAAAACGCTGCGCCTTCGGGGTCGGTGAGCACGGCCATCCGACCCGAGTCGAGGACGTCGAACGGCGCGGTGACCACAGTGCCGCCCACCTCGCGCGCCCTCTCGGCGGTCTCGTCGGCGTTGGTGACCCAGATGTAGGTGTTCCACATCGCCATCGGTGGTGTCCCCTCCGGGGTCGACCCGATCGCCGCCACATCGCCGCCGCGAATCCGGCCGATGAAGTAGTGCCCTTCCGAGCCCTGAGGCATGACGTCCTCGAACTCCCATCCGAACAGCCCGCTGTAGAACGGGAGGGCCGACTCGGGATCGGGCTGGTTGGTGTCGATCCAGCACGGGACGCCGGGGATGTATCCGTCTCGCTCAGCCATTGGCAATCTCCTCGCAGTGCTCGGGGCTTGGGTGCTCTCCGCGTGTCTACTTGACCGGCACGGAGAACTGTGAGCTGTCGCAGCAATCTTGTGGGTGTTCACCCCTCCGAGGGTTCACCTCGCGGCGCGGGTCGAGCGTGTGCCGACCTCCGCAGCCACGACGTCGGCATCCGACGATTCAACTCCGCAGAATGACCGACGGCTGGGATCAGTGCCAAACCCGTTACCGCGGCCACAACCATCTGCTTCCAGAGCATTCGCGCGTGGCGAAGCGAGCGGGCGGACCCACGGGATCGGTGAGAAGCGCCAGTCCGGTGCTGTTGACGCTCACAGTTCTGGCGTCGACGGTTACTCTGCGACGACCGTGGGAGCGAGCACCGTGGACCCCGAGTTCGACATCCAGAGCCACGACCTGTACCTCGATGGGCCGCCCTACGAGCGGTTCGACAGGTTGCGCCGTGAGGCGCCTGTGTTCCGACACGACAGTGCCAACCGTGATGAGATCGACTGGTTCTGGGCGCTGACCCGTTACGACGACATCGTCTCGGTGAGCCGGCAGTGGGACGTCTTCTCCTCCGCTGACGGGGTGACGCTCGCCCGTGAGCGTCCTGACATGGAGCTGGCGCGGATGATGCTCGAGATCGACCCGCCCGACCACACCCGCCTCCGCAACCTCGTCAGCCGAGGATTCTCCCCGCGGCCGATGCGCCGGCTCAGTGACCACTACGCCGACGTCACGCGGCGCCTCGTCGACGACGCAATTGGCGCAACCGAGATCGACTTCGTCGCCGCGGTCGCCGCCGAACTGCCACTGATCGCCATCGCCGAGTTGCTCGGGATTCCCATCGAGGACCGACATCGAGTGTTCGAGTGGGCGAACCGGATGGTCGGATTGAGCGACCCCGACTACTCAGGTGGACAGGAGGACGGCGCGGCGGCAGCCGCCGAGCTGTACCTGTACGCCCAGGAGCTTGCCGCCGATCGCCGGGCGAACCCGCGTGACGACGTCATCACCATCCTCGTCAACGGCACCGACGGCGACGTGCTGACCGAGCACGAGTTCAACGTGTTCGTCCTCCTGCTGTCAGTGGCGGGCAGCGAGACGACCCGCAACGCGATCAGCCATGGGGTAGTGGCGATGATCGAGCACCCCGATCAATGGGCGATGCTGCGGTCGCACCCGGAACTGATCCGCCCTGCGGTCGAGGAGATCCTGCGCTGGGCCACACCGGTGAACACGTTCCGGCGCACTGCACGGTCCGAGGTCACGCTGCACGGCGAAACGATCTGTGAGGGCGATCCGGTCGTCCTGTTCTACGCGTCGGCGAATCGTGACCCCGACGTGTTCGCCGACCCGGACCGCTTCGACATCGGGCGCCACCCGAATCCACATCTGAGCTTTGGTGGCGGCGGGCCACACTTCTGCCTCGGCGCCAGCCTCGCCCGGCTGGAGATGATGGCGTTGTTCGGCGAGCTCGCTCGGCGCTGTGAGCGCATCGAGCTGACCGGCCCGGTCGGCCGGTTACGCAGTTCGTTCATCAACGGCATCAAGACGCTCCCCGTGCGACTGGTTGCGTGACCGCGCGTGCCTACATCCACCAACCGATGGGTGTTTTGATGACCGAATCGTCAGGAAAACACCCATCGGTCGCAGGGAGGGCTGATCACGTTTGGCCGGCGGGCACGTAGGCGAACTCGGCGCTGGCGAAGGTGTCCGGCACGGGGTTCCGGCCGAGGAAGAACAGCAGGACGGACAAGTGCTGGCGGGCGATCGCGTAGACGGAGCCGGCGAGCGAGATCGCCGACGGCGACTCCAACGATCCGAGAGCGCGAAAATACGTGGCCGCGGCGGTGGTCTCGACGCTCACCAACATCGCGATCACATCGGCGAGGACGCTGGGGTTGCCGAAGGACTCATTGACGGTGACGACCAGATTGAGCGGGGGTGCGCTGACTTGTTGCCGTCCCGCCGACATCATGATGGTGTTCCACTCGTCGAGGTCCGCTTGGTGGTGGGCCAGAGCCATCGCCACGAAGTCGTTCACTGCCGGCGGCACGGCGGTGAGGTTTCCGGCGGTCGTCGCCTCCTGAACGGCGCCATAGGCGTGCACCGCGAGGGCGTCGATCATGGCTAGCGCGACCGTCGAGGCGTGGTCGCCATCGGAGAGTGCCAGCCTCCTCGGGGTGGTCCGTTGTTCGGCATCAGAGCCATCCACCGGCGTCTCGCACTCCGTCGTGGGTACCTCGGCGGGTTCGTCGGTCGACGACGGCGACGATTCGGGACCGGAGCTCTCGGGCGCGCTCGATGATGATGTCGTCGTCTCGCCGGCGCACTCTGTCGAAGCACCGGAGGTGGTCGTCGGGCCGTCCGGCGACGTCCCGGTCGGGCCGGTCGTCCCGGGGGAGACGCCCGGGTCCGGCGGTGCGGCAGCCGACGTTGGCGGGTTCGCCGTCGGGGGTGCCGGGGCCGTGGACGTCGCCGGCGGCACCGTCGGCGAGGGTGCGGGTGCTGTGGATCCGGGCACCGTCGTCGCCGGCGCGGTCGTCGCCGGGGCGGTCGACGAACCGCCGGTTAGCGGTGGGATCGGGATCGGAAGGGGAAGTGGGGGCAGCGTGGGAAGCGCAATGCCGCCATCGGCACTCAAGGAACTGCTCCCTCGGTCGGCGGGCTCGCTCGATCGGGCAGTTCGAATGCTCTCGGGCACGCCGCGCTGCCGATCGACCGGGGCAGCCGAGGCAGATCCGTTGGCGTGGCGACGAGGTCGGGGAGGGAGCTGCTGAACAGGTTGTCGAAGGCGCGCAGTGTCGCCAAGTGCTGGGCCTCGACGCCCATCACGCTTGCAGTCAACGACCGCGCGTCGAGATCGTGAAGTTGAGCCAGGTCGGCGAGGTATGTATCCGTGGCGACCTCCTCGAGGGTCGCGGCCAGCCGCACGACGGCGGTCACGTCGCGCAATGGCGAGGCCTGTTCCACGACGCTGGCATAGGTCGTGTTCGGCGCTGTCTGTCGCTCTCCGCCGAGTGCTTCGACACGGGCATTGAATGCCTCGCCATGCTCGACATGGTGCTGCATCGTCGATTCGACGAACTGTCGAAGCGGAGCATGGTTGCGAATGAACGGCAACTCCAACGCGCTGCCGTAGGTGGCGATCACGACGTTCTCCAGCGATGCGGCGGTCTGCAGGATCTGCACCTCGACGCTCGCCGCCGCCGTGCCGGGCTGACGAAGGATCGGTGCCGCCGCGGCGCGGTACCGATGGTTGAACAGTCCACCGGTGGCCAGCACACCAAGGGAAACGCCACCCGCAGTCAGCAGCCGCCGGCGACTCAGGGTGAGGTCCGACCGTTCAGGCGCGGCAGGCTGGCGCCTTGTCGCTCGCAGAATCACTCCCCAGCCCCCTGTATCGCTGCTCATGACGTGGCCGGGTCCGGCGCACATCGTGTTGTTCCGTTGCCGTGTACAGAGTCCAGAGAACGGCGGCGATGACACGACGGCGAGAAAAATCTGGCAATCTCCGGCGGGTTGGCGACCTTGACGGACGCAACATTCTGCGCAAAGATCGCGTCAATCTCGCAAACTGTTGCAGGACTTCGCATCACAGGGGAATCGCACGAACGTTGGTCACATTGGCGCGCCTGACGGTCAACGCCCATCTCTCGAGTCGGAACCGCTCGTGGGCGACCTGACGACGGCTTACCGCGGCGAGGTCCTGGGCCGCCTCGAGCGGATTCTCGACGGCCCCAACGCCGAGGCCGTCGACGCCGCCAGCAAGTTGATCGTCGAGGCGCTCCAGGCCGGCGGCATCGTGCACGCCTTCGGGACAGGTCACTCCGAGGCGTTCGCCATGGAGATCGCCGGCCGGGCCGGCGGTCTCATTCCGACCAACCGCATCGCGCTTCGCGATGTCGTTCTCGACGGCAAGCGTGACGCGTCGATTCTGTCCGGGGCGGCGTTGGAACGCGACGCATCGGTGGTGAGCGAGCTGCTCGATGGTCTGCCACTGCATCCCGCCGACGTGTTCATCATCGCCTCCAACTCCGGGGTCAACGGCTCGATCGTCGAGATGGCGGTGCGCGCCAAGGAGCGCGGCCATGGCGTGATCGCCGTCACCAGCCTCGAACACAGCAATGCCGTGACCCCCAAGCACCCGAGCGGGAAGCGGCTGTCCGAGGTCGCTGACGTCGTAATCGACAATCTCGCCCCCTACGGCGACACGACGATGACGATCGGCGACGGGATCGGCGTCGGCGCCGTCTCGTCGATCACCGCGGCGTTCATCGCCCAGGTGCTCACGATCACCGTTACCAACCTGCTCATCGAGTCGGGACAGATCCCGCCCGTCTACATCTCGGCGAACATCCCAGGAGGTGACGAACACAACCACGCGCTGGAAGACCGCTACCGCGGCAGGATCCGCCGCTTGGCGTGACACGATCCGGAAGCGACAGTATTCGGGGGCAGCTCCAGGGGGAGGCTGCGCTCATCGCCAACCGGTTGTTCCCCCATCCCAAAACGACACTCGACAAGGAACGTGTGAACAACGAAATGAACAACGAGAGCAAGATCGATCAGGCATCCACCAACCGACGTGGATTCCTCCGCGGCGCTGCCGCCGTCGGCGTCGGCGCGACGCTCGCGCCGTACCTCGGCAAGGCCGGCATCGTCGGCGCGACGACCGTCCCGCCTGGCGGCGAAGGGACCGCCGCGGCCGGCGTCGATGCGGTCAACCCGTTCGGCATCGCCGACAACTCCACCGTCGACGCCGTGATCTTCAACGGCGGCTACGGCGTCGACTACGTCGAGTTCGCCGCCGACATCTTCGACCAGACCCACGAGGGCTCGACCGTCGAGGTGTCGCCCGTCGACGCAGATCGCCGCCGAGCTGCAGCCTCGCTTCGTCGGCGGCAACCCGCCCGACATCATCGACAACTCCGGTGCCCAGGCGATCGGGTTCAACACGATCCTCGACCAGCTCGAGGACCTCACCGACATCATCGACGCACCGAACCTCGAGGGGACGACGATCCGCGACACCCTGTACGGCGGCGTGCTCGTCGCCGGCACGTTCGACGGCAAGCTCGCCGCGATCAACTACGCCCTGACCGTCTACGGGGTGTGGTACTCGGGGAGCCTGTTCGAGGAGAACGGCTGGACCCCGCCGACCAACTGGGCCGAGGCGCTCGAGCTCGGTGCCGCGGCCAAGGAGCTGGACAAGTACCTGTTCTGCTGGGGCGTGGAGGCAGCGACGTACTACCAGACGCTGGCCGTCGACTCGGCGATCAAGGAAGGCGGCCACGAGGTCCGCCTGGCGCTGGAGAACCTCGAGGAAGGTTGCTGGTCGCATCCCGCCGTCCAGGGGGTGTTCGAGGCGTTGAAGCAGGTCGTCGACAACGAGTACATGCAGCCCGGCGGCGCCGGCACCCAGTTCACCGCCGCCCAGGCGCAGTGGAGCCTCGACCAGGACCGCGATCATGTACCCGTCGGGGTCGTGGATCGAGAACGAGATGAAGGAGCAGACCGCCGAGGGCTTCCAGATGAGGGGCGTGCCGTCGTTCGCGGTCACCGCCGACTCGGTGATGCCGGCGACGGCGCTCCACGCCGGCGGCGGGCGAGCCGTTCATCGTTCCGTCGCAGGGCGCCAACGTCGCCGGCGGCAAGGAGCTGCTTCGGCATCATGCTGTCGACGGAGGCGGCGACCAACTTCGCCGAGACGAAGCTGGCGCCGACGATCGTCACAGGCCTCGTTCCCGAGGACGGCTTCGGGTCGACGGCGCTCGTGTCGCAGGCCGAGATGCTGGCTGCGGCGGGCGAGGACATCTTCAACTCCGAGTTCGTCGACTTCTACGGCACCAACCAGGAACAGCTCGTGTTGTGGAACTCGTTCCTCAGCGGCGACTCGTCGGTCGAGGACCTCACCAGCGGGCTGCAGGACATCACCGACCGCATCCGCGAAGACGACTCGATCACCAAGTTCATCGGTGGAGTGACGGCTCGTCGCACAGCAGTGACGACGGGATCGTCGCCGCCTCCGGCGGTCGGATCACCGCCCGGAGGGGTCGCCGCCGACGCAAGCTGACGTTCGACTACGTCAGCTTCATGGTGGTGCTTCCTCGGCCTGCCGCTGGCGGTGTTCCTCGTGTTCGTGATCTGGCCGTTCGGGCAGGCCGCCTACTACGCGCTGACCGACTGGTCGGGCTTCTCGGCCGACTACAACCTCATCGGCCTCGAGAACTTCCGAGCCTGCTCGACGACGAGCTGTTCAAGCAAGACGGTGCGCAACAACCTCCTGATGGCGATCGTCGTGCCGTTCGTCACGATCGTCGATCGCCTTGACGTTCGCCACGATGATGACGATCGGCGGTTCGAGCCACGGGCAACTCAGCGGGCTGCGCAACTCCAGCTTCTACCGCGTGGTGTCGTTCTTCCCGTACGTCGATCCCGGCGATCGTCATCGGGCTGATCTGGCGGCAAGTCTTCGACCCGAACAACGGCCTGCTCAACGGCGTCCTGACCGGAGTCGGATTCAACCAGTTCGACAGCTTCGCCTGGCTCGGTGAGAAGTCGACGGCGCGCTGGGTGATGATGGTCGTCATCATCTGGGGATTCGTCGGCTTCTACATGGTGCTGTTCATCGCCGCGATCAAGGGCGTTCCGGCCGAGGTCTACGACGCGGCCCGCATCGACGGCGCCGGCCGATGGCGGATGACGATCTCGGTGACGATCCCGATGATCCGCGACGCCGTGCAGACCGCCTACATCTACCTCGGCATTCTCGCCCTCGACGCCTTCGTCTACGTGCAGGCGCTTGAACCCGAGCGGCGGGCCGGACAACTCGACGCTGCGTGATGAGCCAGCAGCTGTTCCGCACCGCCTTCACCGACGGCAAGTTCGGCTACGCCAGCGCGATGGGCGTCGTGCTCGCCATCGTCACCCTCCTGTTCGCCGCGATCGTGTTCACCGTCAACCGCCTGACCGGCGGAAAGAGCCGGATCGAATGACGGGTCTCAGCTGCACCCTGCGTCGCCGCAGCAGGCGGGTAACACCGGCGTTGGCGACTACCGCCGCGCACCGCGGCGACTCCACCGCGCACGGGCGGCGACGTCGACTGTGTCGGCCGCCTCCCACGTCATGCTGTTCGTGTGGTCGGTCATCGTCATCGCCCCCCTGCTGTGGACGTTCCTGTCGGCGTTCAAGACCATCCCGCGAGATCTTCGACTCGCCGTTCACGCTGCCGGCCGACTGGAGCCTCGACAACTTCCGCACGGCGTGGACCAAGAGGGCTTCGGCGACTACTTCGTCAACACCGTCGTCATCGTCGGCAGCGCCCTCGTCATCGTGATGTTGCTCGGCTCGATGTGCGCCTACGTGCTCGCCCGCTTCGACTTCCCCGGCAACCGGCTCATCTACTACCTGATGCTCGCCGGTCTGACGTTCCCGCTGTTCCTGGCGATCGTTCCGCTGTTCCTGCTGATGCGCAACCTGCACCTGCTCAACCGGCAGCCCGGGCTCGTCGTCGTGTACGTCGCGTTCGCCCTCCCGTTCACCGTGTTCTTCCTGTACCCGTTCTTCAAGCGACTGCCCAACGAGATCGCCGAGGCGGCGGCCGTCGACGGCGCAGGCGAATGGCGCACGTTCTTCCAGGTGATGCTGCCGATGGCGAAGCCGGGCATGGTCTCGGTGGCGATCTTCAACTTCCTCGGACTGTGGAACCAGTTCCTCCTCCCGGTGGCACTGAACACCGACCAGGACAACTACGTGCTGTCGCAGGGTCTGAACCGCTTCGCGTCGCAGGCCGGCTACGCCGTCGACTTCGGCTCGCTGTTCGCCGCCGTCGTCATCACCGTCGTCCCGGTGCTCATCATGTACATCATCTTCCAGCGCCAGCTCGCGCGGCTCGGTCGACGAAGGGCACGATGAAGTAGGTGGTGACCGAGCTCGTCGTGACGACGATCGAGCTGCCGACCGCCTCGCTGGGCCCGTGCAGCCCTCTGCCGATGCTCAACCGCATCGATCCGATCGCGCGACATCGACGAGGACGTGCCCGCCGAGATCGTCGAACGGGCACGGCACGGCTACCCATCGAGCCTGCTGCCGTATCAGGCCCAGGACGACTACGGCCGGAACCTGTCGCCGTCGACCGCATCGCGTCGCCGTCCTCGAGAACGAGTGGTTGCGCGCCACCGTGGCGCTCGATCTCGGTGGACGGCTGCTGTCGTTGCACGATCGTCGCGCCGATCGCCCGCTGCTCTACGTCAATCCCGTCGTGCAGCCGGCGAACCTCGCGCTGCGCAACGCCTGGTTCTCGGGCGGCGTCGAGTGGAACATCGGGACTCGAGGTCACTCGCCGACGACGATGGACACGCTCCACGCGGCGATCGTCGACGGACCGGACGGCGAGCCGATGCTGCGCCTCTGGGAATGGGAGCGCATCCGCGGTGTCGTGTTCCAGGTCGACCTGTGGCTGCCGGAGTCGGCGCCGGTGCTGCTGGCGTCCACCCGGATCCGCAACGTCAACGATGTGCCAACGCCGATGTACTGGTGGACGAACGCGGCGGTGGCGGTGCGCCCCGACACCCGTGTCCTCGCCCCGGCGGTCCGCGCCTTCCGCACCGAATACCCGCACCGCCTCGGTGTGGCGACGATCCCGGACGACGGTGGCAACGACGTGACGTTTCCCGCCCGTCACACCCATGCCGCCGACTTCTTCTTCGACATTCCATCCGACCAGCGACCGTGGATCGCCGCCGTCGACGGCGACGGGACGGGGATCGCCCACGTCTCGACGTCCCGGCTCCGCGGTCGCAAGCTGTTCGTGTGGGGTACCGGTAGCGGTGGGAGCCGCTGGCAGCAGTGGCTGTCCCACGGAGGCGGCGAGGTCTACGCCGAGATCCAGGCCGGCCTCGCACCGACTCAGTTCGAGCACGTGATGATGGCGGCCGGCGCCGAATGGAGTTGGACGGAGGCGTTCGGCGCGATCGCCGTCGAAGTCGACCAGAGCCACGGGTCGTCGTGGTCGGGGGCGGTGAGCCACGTGGGCGCGGTGATCGACCGGTTGGTTCCAGCCGACCGGCTCGACGGGTTGCATCGGAGCGCCGGTCTGGTGGCCGACCGACCACCGCAGACACTGCTGGCGTCCGGTTCCGGCTGGGGAGCATTGGAACGGCTCCGCCGGGAGGCAGCGGGAGAGCCATGGTTCGACGACGCCGGCACGCCCTTCCCGGACGATTCGCTCGGCCCCGACCAGCAACCATGGCTCGACCTGCTGCGGACCGGCGCGTTGCCCGAGCACCCGCCGGATCATCCGCCGATCTCGTACGTCATCGGGACCGACTGGGAGTCTCGGCTCGCGGCCGCGCCACCGAGTTGGCTCACCGACTACCACCGCGCCGTGCTCGCCCACGGCCGCGGCGATCGACGTAGCGCCCATGACCTCTACGAGTCGTCACTGCAGCGCCAGCCCAACTGCTGGGCGAGGCGTGGCCTCGCCGAGGTCGCCAGAGCCGACGGACGGCCCGACGACGCCGCAGATCACGCCGTTGCCGCGGCCCGCATGGCGCCGAGTGAGTGGCGGCTCGCCGTCGAGGCCGTCGGCCGGCTGCTCGACGCCGGGCGGCCACAGGAAGCGCTGGACGTTGGTCGACGGGCTGCCTGCCGCAGTCCGTGAGCGCGGCCGGCTCAGGCTGCTGGAAGGGTGGGCGGCGCACGAAGCCGGCGACGCCGATCGGGCGCGGGCTGTGCTCGACGAGGGACTTGAAGTAGCCGACCTGCGCGAGGGGGAGCGCAGCGTCGACGCCCTCTGGACCGCCGTCTTCCCAAACGAGCCGATCCCCGCCGAGTACGACTTCCGCATGGCCTGACGTCAACGGAGGGTGGCGAGCGACGCCTGAAGGCGGGCGAACACCGCGTCGTCGACCGTCACACCCGCCCGACGCAGGGCGAGGAGCGCGGCGCCGACGAGACCGTCGGTCACGGTGATCACGGTCGGATCATGACTCGACATCCGTGCCGACTCGACGATCCGCCTGGCCACCGACGGCTGCTTCGAGAGCACGCTGCCGCTGAGCACGAGCGGCCCGGCGATGTCCGGGATGACGACCGCGGCGAGTGTGGTCGCCAAAGCGTCGGCAGCCGCATCGAGGATCTGGCGGGCGACGTCGTCGCCGTCCGCCTCGGCTTCGAATACGAGCGGCGCGAAGCCGGCCAGCTCGATCGGCCGCAGTTGATAGACGGCATCAACCAAGTGCTGCAGCGCAGACGGACGTCCGCTCGGATCACGGGACCCCGTCTCCTCGATCCCGAGATTGGCGAGCACGAGACCGACGAGGGCAGTGGGAGGTCCGCGATCGTCCAGGGCGCTGCTCGCCGCGCGGACCGCCCGGTGGCCGATCCAGAAACCGGAGCCGCCGTCACCGAGCAACCAGCCGATGCCGTCACACGTCGCCTCGATCCGGCCGCCGCGGACGCGAACTGCGGCCGATCCGGTGCCGGCCACCAGGGCATAGCCGTCGCTGGCGATCGAGCCGGAGTGGAAGGCGACGAGGAGGTCCGGTTCGAGGGTCAGGGGCTCCGCAAATCCGGCACCGACGAGCTCGGCGTGGAACCGCGGACCCGTTGCGCCGCCGGCGCCGGCGATCCCGACGGTGGCGGCGGCGAGATCGGCAGCCATGAGTCCGGACTGTTCCGTGGCAGCGTGCGCCGCCGTGAGGATCGATGAGACTGCTGCTGTCAGACCCCGACGAGGTCGGGTTGCCACTGCCTGCCGTGCCGTAGCCGACACAGGTTCCATCGTCCTCGACGACGACGGCCCGGGTTGATGTTCCACCGACGTCGACGGCGAGGTACTTCATGGCGGCTGTAGCTTGCCCGGCCATGCGGTCCAAAGTGGTCATCGTCGGCGCGGTCGTGGCGATCGGCTTGGCAGCGTGCGGTGGCGATGACGATGGTGACGAGGACGAAGCCGCCGCCCCGTCGGAGGCAGCTGGCTGTGAGGATGTCGACGCTCCGGAGCCTCGTCCGGACGGCGCTGCTACGGCGCCCACGGAGCCGCTTGATCCGGACCAGACGTGGACGCTCGCGTTCGACACGAGTTGTGGCGAGTTCGTCGTGACGCTCGACCTCGAGTCGGCGCCCGAGACGTCGGCGTCGCTCGTCGCCCTCGCCGAGGACGGGTTCTACGACGACACCCTGTTCCATCGCATCGTGCCCGGATTCGTCATCCAGGGCGGCGACCCGACGCAGACCGGCAGTGGTGGACCCGGTTACCAGACCGTCGACGTTCCGGCACCGGATGCGGCATACACCCACGGCGTGGTCGCCATGGCCAAGTCCGGAACCGAGCCAGCGGGGACGGCCGGCAGCCAGTTCTTCGTCGTCACCGGTGCCGACGTCGGCCTGCCGCCCGACTACGCGGTCGTCGGCGAGGTCACCGAAGGCCTCGACGTCGTCGATCTGATCGGCACGCTCGGTGACCCGGCTACGGAGCAGCCGACCCAGGCCGTGGTCATCGAGTCCGTCACCGCGACCGGCGCTTAGCAAAGGGGGGAAGGAGACCTTCCCCCCTTTGGATCCCCCCATCTATGGAGCTCCGGACGGGCAGCAAAGCCTGCCCGTCCTCCGCACCGAGATCATCTGCCTCGGTCAGTTCCTCACCGTCTGTCGAAGAGGAAGGTCGAACTCCCCACTGCCCTTGAACACGACTGTTCAACGTCCCCGCGACAGAGAAGACCTAGCGTCACCAATCAGGGCTTCGTCAGAGTCTTTGGTGGACTTGGCGCCACCAACGTCCTCACGGCGACCAAGAAGTCGGACTCTGCACGCGGCGGCGAGCGGTGGCGACGAGCCTTCGCGCCTCCTTGGGGGACTGCCCGATGATCGGGGCGATCTCGTCGAACGGCACAGCGAACACGTCCCGCAGCACAAAGGCAAGTCGCTCACCAGGGTTGAGCGAGTCGAGGGAAACCAGAAGTGCCGCCGTCACCGAGTCGGCGAGCGTCGCCTCGGCCACCCGCTCCTGGTCCATCAGAGGAGTGACGCAGCCAATGCAGCGAATGTGACAACAAGCGCAGGGCGGCGAGCCCATTGGCCGAGCTGGCGGCTCGGCGTCCACAGCGAAGAGCGCTCTGTCCCCAGCAAATTCACACGCTAAGGGGGCTGACGATCCACAGGTCTCGTCGTTCACAATCGCGCTATGTCGATGAGCATCCGCCAATCGCTCGATCGTCCCCGCCGGCACGGTGTGCTGGTGCAGCCCGACGACCGTCGGGCGTTGGAACGGGCCGGCTGGCGGACGACGCTCGACTACCGCGAGAACCACGTGCGCGGTCGCGACGGACGCCTGCTCGAGGTGGTGCCGTCCTGGACCGCCGAGGCGGAGAGGTTCGACGGCGATCTGGCGTTTGCCTCAGCGATCGGCGTGACCGCGGACGAGGCGTGGGCGCACCTCCGCGACGATGTGGAGGCCGGTCGGACAACGATCACGACCAGGCTCCGCCTGCTCACCCGGTGATCCCCCCACCGGGTGGCAGGATCGCGGTGTGGCCACACTGACGCAACCGATCCTCGACTTCCTCACGCTCGGAACCCGCACCGGCAAGCTCGGCTGGGTCGCCGCCGATGGCCGCCCGCTGGTCGCCCCCGTGTGGTTCGTCGTCGAGGGCGACGACCTCCTGTTCAACACCGGTGCCGACACGGCCAAGGGCAAGGCGCTGGCACGGGATCCTCGCGTTGTGCTCACTATCGATCTCGAGGAACCGCCCTACGGCTTCGTGCAGGTGCAAGGCGTCGCCGAGGTCACCGAGGAACTCGGCGAGGTGCGCCGGATCGCGACGCTCAACGGAGCCCGCTACATGGGAGCGGATCGCGCCGAGGAGTTCGGCGCTCGCAACGGGGTGCTCGGGGAGCTCGGAGTGCGGCTGCGCGTCAGCAAGGTCGTTGCCGACCTCGACATGACCGCGTCGGAGTGACAGGCCAGACTCGCCGCCGTGCTCGTCCGCGACGCTCATCCCGACGATTGGGCGGCGATCTGGCCGTTCCTACGTGTCGTGATCGGTGCCGGTGAGACGTTCACATGGGACCGCGACACGGACGAGGCCGCGGCCCGTCGCCTGTGGATGCGCGAATCGCCCGGTGTGACGCTTGTCGCCACCGATACAGACGAGACGGTCCTCGGCACCGCCGAGATCCACCCCAACTACGGCGGCGCCGGCCGGCACATTGCCAACGCAGGGTTCATCGTCGACCCGGCCCACGGCGGCCGTGGCGTCGGGCGAGCGCTCGGTGAAGCCGTCGTCGAACGGGCTCGGCGTGACGGCTACGAGGCGATGGTGTTCAACGCAGTGGTCGAGACGAACGCCAACGCGGTCGCCCTGTGGCGCTCGCTCGGCTTCGATGTGCTGGCGACGATCCCGCGGGCCTTCGATCACCCGACGCGCGGCAAGGTCGGACTCCTCGTGATGCACCGCCCGCTGTAACGTCACGAGCGCGCGCTGAGGACGTCGAGGATCTGGTCGCCGTAACGCTCGAGCTTCGCTGGCCCGATCCCGTCGCATGCCGCCAGGGCGGCGGCATCGCGTGGACGGGCGACGGCGATTCCACGAAGGTGGCGATCGTTGAGCACGACGTAAGCAGGCACTTCGTCTACCTTGGCCCGCAGCGAGCGCCAGTCACGCAGCGCCTTCTCGGCAGCGATGGCATCGACGGAGAGCTCGACGTCGATGGGTGCGGCCTCGCGTCGAGGCGTCCGCCGGGCACTGTCCGGCGATGGCGTCCTCACGGCCGGGCGCTTCGGCGCCGAGCCGTCCAACTCACGGACGAAGGGCGATGGTCGTGAGCGGTCGGTCAGCACCGCAACGCGGTGGCGGCCCCGGGTGATGCCGACGTGAAGCACGCGGCGCTCCTCCTCGGTGTCCTCGGCGAGGCGGTGCGGGACGATGCCGTCGACGACACCGAACACGGCCACGTGGTCCCACTCCCGACCCTTGACACGGTGGATCGTCGACACCGAGACGCCAAGCGGATCGCGCTCGGCGTGAAACGCCTCGCGCAACCACGACTCGAATGTGGCTGCCCCGGGATGGAGGTCAGCGACGGTGATCAAGCCGTCGAGATCGTCGAGGTGGCTGGCTCCCTGGCCGCCGCCGGTGCGGTCGAGGAGGCTCATCGCCGAACCGAGACCGACGGAGTCCCGGACGACTTCGAGGATCTGTCGCGTCGTCCCGTGACGGCCGGCATCGACGACGAGGCGGAGGTCGGCGGCAAGGTCGAGCACCTTGGAACGGTCTTTGTCGGGAACCTGCTGACTCAGGGCCGTAATCGCCTCGACGGTCCATGAGCGTCGCCGGGAGATGCGCTCGGGGAACCACTGGGGTAGACCGCGCGACGGCCGTCGCAAGATCTCGACGACGTCGGCGGCGGCGAAGCCACCGGCGTTGACGGCGATGCGGAGGTAGGCGAGGGCGGCGCGGCAAACCGGTGCGGGTCAGGACGTCTGGCGTCACGACGGAGTTGAGCGGGATACCTGCGGCGCGGAGAGCGACGTGAGGGGCCAGGAGGATTGAGTTCACCCGGGCCAGCACGGCGACCGACACGGGTTCGATGCCGGGGTCGGAGAGCCATCCGGCGACGACGGTCGCGATCGCTTCGGCCCCTTCATCCGGGCCGTGCTCGACGACGGACAGTCCGCCCGGCGTTGCGTCGTTGTCCTGGCCGGCGACGATGTCCTTGCCGACGCGCCGCTCGTTGTAGCCGAGCAGCGTTGCCGCGGCCGTTACCACTTCGGTGGGACAGCGGTAGTTGACGCGCAGGGCGTGTTCGCCGGCCCCCGGAAACAGGGCGCCGAAGTCGATCAGGAAGCCAGGGTCGGCGCCGGCATGCCCATAGATGCACTGGTCGTCGTCACCGACCCCGAAGACGTCGAGACCCGGCAGGCTGAGCAGCCGGATCAGCAGAACGTGGGCTGGCGTGAGATCCTGGAACTCGTCGACGAGTAGGTGGCGGCAGCGCCGCTGCAACCGGCCGCGGAACGGGCCGTCGGCGAGAACCGTCTCGATCGCCGCATAGATCTGCTCGTCGAAGTCGACGACACCGCGATCGCCGAGCGTGGCGCGGAACCGGGGGAACAGGTCGGCGAGTCCGTCGACGTCGTCTCGCGATGCCTCGACTTCCTCCGGGTCGCAGAGCCCGAGGCGGATCGCCGATAGGCCCTCCAAGTATGGGCCGATCGGGTCGACGTTGGCCCGCCGGCGGCGATGCCCGGGCAGCAACGAGTCGATCAGCCTGCGTACCTCGACCTCGTCGATGACCGGCGGCAGCCGGCCGCGATGCTCCCGCAGTACCCAGAGGCCGAGCGAGTTGAGCGTGCGCACGTGCGGCGAGAACGCGGAACTCCGAGCCGTCAGCTCGCGCTCGGCCTCCTTGTTGTAGGCGACGGCGAGGACCGCCGACGGCTCGTAGCCGCGGTCGACGATGAGGTGGCGCAGCCGCTCGGTAAGCACGCGTGTCTTGCCGGAACCGGCGGGGGCGATGATGCGCGCCGGTCCTCGTTCGTGTTCGACAGCGGCCCGCTGATCGGCGGCCAGATCGGCTCCTGACCGCGGCACGGGACCGGCTACCGCAGGTCGGCCGGCGTCGATCGACTCGGCGTGGATAACCGCACCGAGGCCTTGATCCCACGGCTGCCGGGGCCCGCCGTCGATCCACACGAGCGTCCCATCGGTGAGGCGGACGTCGCCGGCAGGTGGCCCGGCGTCGGGTTCCCAGTCGACCACAGCGCTCCCGTCGAGGAGCCGGCTCGCCTTGCGTCCCCACCACCACACCGGCGCCCCCGCGCCGCGGGCGTCGTAGTTGTTCGCCCACACGAGGAAATGGAGGCGGTCGAACCACGGCTCGGTGTTCGGCGAGTTCATCCACGGTTCGCCGGCGATCGTCTGCGGCGCGCGGAACGCGCGCGGGTCGACGCCAAGGCGGACGACGACGGGACGGCGGGTCGACCAGCATTCGTGAAGCCGATCGACGACGAGCGCGGGCGCGTCGAGACTCGCCGCGTCGATCGTCACCGACTCGGTGGCCGCCCACCGGCTTGGCACGGGATCGCCATCGGTGACGATGACCCCGCGCCCGAGCACGGTGATCGGGTCGACGGACACGCGGTGGACTCTACGCAGCCCCTGTCACGGGCGCCGTGTACGGTGCGCCGGCGTGGTCGCGTGCGTGTTGCTGATCCGTCACGGCGAGACGGATTGGACGGCCGACCGTCGACACACCGGGCGTACCGATCTCCCGCTCAACCACGAGGGCGAACGGCGGGCCCGCCAACTTGCCCCGTTCCTGGCCTCGTTCCCCGCCGCTGCCGAGGCGGCGGTGTTCACCAGTCCGTTGCAGCGGGCCCGCCAAACCTGTGCCTTGGCGGGCATGGGCGACCGAGCGAGTGTCGACGCCGAGCTCGTCGAGTGGGACTACGGCGAGTTCGAAGGAACGCGCACGGCTGACCTGCGCCAGACCGATCCCGAGTGGTCGATCTGGACGACGACGATCCGCGACGGCGAGTCGCTCGACGACGTGGCGCGCCGCGCCGATCGCGTGCTCGCGAGGCTGGACGCCTTGGACGGAACGGTGATGCTGTTCGCCCACGCCCACTTCCTGCGCATCCTCGCGGCTCGATGGTGCGGTTTCCCGGCGATCGGCGGCAGCCGGCTGACGTTGCTGCCGGCCAGCATCAGCGTGCTCGGCTTCGAACGTGAGGTTCCGGTGATCGAGCAGTGGAACCTCAACACCGATTCACCACCGGGGATTGCCGATCACGGCTACGCTGGTATGGCCAATGAACGTTGAGCAGGAGCGAACGGTGCTGATCGGGGCAAATGGCGCCTCGAGAACCGTGACCACATGACGGCAACTGGAACCACAGCGACCGTCGTGGTGCCTGGCACTCACCTCATGGCCGCCCTCGTCGGACCCCGAGATCAACACCTCCGTCAGATTGAGGACGCCTTCCCGGGAACCGAGATCAGCGTCCGCGGCAACGAGGTGAGCATCCGTGGCGACCAGTCCGAGGAGGTCGGGCGGCTCTTCGACGAGCTCGTCGACCTGCTGCAGATGGGTCATCACATCGACGCCGTCGGTCTGACGCGGGTGATCAAGATGGTGTCGGCCGACGAACGTCCGAGCGAAGTGCTCACCCATGACGTGATGCGTGGTGCCCGGGGACGGCCAGTGCGCCCGAAGTCGAGCGGCCAGAAGCGATACATCGAAGCGATCGAGGAGAACGTGATCACGTTCGGCATCGGTCCCGCCGGCACCGGTAAGTCGTGGCTCGCCGTCGCGATGGCAGTCAAGTCGTTGCAGGCCAAGGAGGTGCAGCGGATCATCCTCACCCGGCCGGCCGTGGAGGCCGGCGAGCGCCTCGGGTTCCTGCCCGGCGACCTGATGGCGAAGATCGACCCGTACCTGCGGCCGTTGTACGACGCCCTGTACGACATGGTCGATCCGGAGGCGGCGCAGCGTCTGCTCGAACGTCAGACGGTAGAGGTGGCCCCGCTGGCGTTCATGCGCGGACGCACGCTGAACAACAGCTTCATCATCCTCGACGAGGCGCAGAACACGACTCCAGAGCAGATGAAGATGTTCCTCACGCGCATCGGCTTCAACTCCAAGGTCGTGGTCACCGGCGACGTCACCCAGGTCGACGTTCCCAACGGCAAGAGCGGCCTGCTCGGCCTCGAGCGCGTCCTGCGAGGGATCGAGGGCCTGGCGTGGGTCAAGCTCGGCGCTGGCGACGTCGTCCGCCACCGCATCGTCGCCGACATCGTCGCCGCCTACGAGCGCGACAGTGCCGGGGACGTACTCACGACGCAATGAACGAGTACGTGGAAGTCGTGCTCTGGTGCGAGCGACCGAGCGCCAGCGAGGGAGCGGTTAGCTGCGGCCTGCGTGGCCCGGGAACGCAATGAACGAGTACGTGGAAGTCGTGCTCTGGTGCGAGCGACCGAGCGCCAGCGAGGGAGCGGTCAGCTGCGGCCTGCGTGGCCGGGGAACGCAATGACGGAGCCTCCGAGTCTCACCGTCGGCACCGGCCAACCCGTCGTGGTCGTCGGCGCCGACGAGCAGTCCGACGTCGAGGTCGACGTCGACCGCTGGTGCGGGCTCGCCGCCGCAGTGCTACGCGACTGCGACTTGCACGGCGAGTTGACGTTGACGTTCGTCGACCGGGTGGAGATCGCCGACCTCAACGCTCAGCATCTCGGCAAGTCCGGCCCGACCGACGTGCTGTCGTTCCCTCTCGATGCCGAGGCCGAGTCGCTGTCGGTTCGCTCGGCGCTCGATTCCGACGCTGTCCCGACCCTCCTCGGTGACGTCGTGATCTGTCCCGACGTCGCCCGCAAGCAGGCGCCGACGCATGCTGGCTCTCTCGACGACGAACTCGCTCTGCTCGTCGTTCACGGCGTCCTTCACGTGCTCGGCTACGACCACGCCGAGGCCGGAGAGGCCGAGGCGATGCGGACGAGGGAACTCGAGTTGCTCGTCGCCCACCACTGGGGAAGTTCGCCACCACCAGCGTTCCGCCAGGTGCACGAGTGACCGAGCTGAAACCCGAGCACGTCTGGATGGCGGTGGCGATCTTCGTCATCCTCTTCGTGTTGGCCTTCTTCGCCATCGCCGAGACCTCGCTCAACCGCATCTCCCGGGTGAAGGCTCAGGCGATCGCCGACTCGCGCGGCACGAAGTCGGCTCAAGCGTTGCTCCGCCTCGTCACCCATCCCGAGCGCTTCATCACTCCACTCCTCGTCACGGTCACGGTTCTGCAGATGGGCCAGGCGTTCCTCACAACGCTGCTGGCCAACGACCTGTTCGGAGGATGGGGCGTCGCCGTCGGGTTCGTCCTCAACGTCGTGGTCTTCTTCGTGCTCACGGAAGCCGTCCCGAAAACGTGGGCGGTCCTCACAGCCGAACGCGCCGCGCTCCTGACGTCTCGACCGACGGAGTGGTTGGTGTCGTTCCCCCCGCTGCGCCTCGTGAGCAGGGCGCTGATCGTGTTCACCAACGTGCTCGTACCCGGCAAAGGACTCAAGGAGGGGCCGTTCGTCAGCGAGCAGGAGCTGCTCGGCATCGTCGGCGCGGCGGCCGACGACGAGGTGATCGAGCACGAGGAGCGCGAGCTGATCGAGAGCATCATCGAGTTCGGCGACACCGTCGTGCGCGAGGTGATGGTCCCCCGCCCCGACATGCTCATCGTCGACAACGACGCGACGGTGACGGCCGCACTCGACCTGGCGATCGCCAACGGCGTCAGCCGTCTACCGGTGCACGGCACCGAAGGCGACGACATCGTCGGGCTCGCCTACACGAAGGATCTGATCCGTGTCGAACGCGAAGGGCGTGGCGACGAGCCCGTGCTCGATCTCGCTCGAAAGGTGCGGTTCGTGCCAGAGAACATGCCGGTGAGCCGGCTGATGCGGGAGATGCAACGGGACAAGTTCCACCTCGCGATCGTTGCCGACGAGTACGGGGCGATCGCCGGCCTGGTGACCCTGGAGGACTGCCTCGAGGAGCTCGTCGGTGAGATCGTCGACGAGTACGACGTCGAGGACGTCGACATCGAACGCCTGCCCAATGGTGACTACCTGGTCGACGGCGGCACCCCGGTCGAGGACATCAACGAATTGCTCGACGTGACGATGCCGAACGAGGACTGGGACACCGTCGGCGGGTTCATCTTCAGCACGCTCGAGCACGTTCCCGACGTCGGCGAGTCGATCGACCACGAAGGCTGGCGATTCCTGGTCGACGAGATGGACGGTCGGCGTGTCCGGCTCGTCAGGATCAGCTACGTGTCGGAATCGAAGCGCGTCGAGCCCGGCGAGCAAGCCGGGGGCGAGCCCGCGCCGTCAGCGTCCGAATCTCGCTGACCGGCGCGGGACGGTTACCTTCGCAGCCGATGGACATCTCACTGGCGGGCAAGACGGCGCTCATCACGGGTGCCTCGAAGGGAATCGGCAAGGCGATCGCCGCGCAGTTCGCTGCCTCCGGAGCGAACGTCATGCTCAGCTCACGCAAGCGCGAGCAGCTCGACGCCGCCGCCGCCGAGATCGCCGACTCGGGGGCAGCGGGGGAGACGGCCGTGTACGCCGCCAACGCAGGGGATCTCGACGCCGCCGAGGCATGTGTCGGAGTGACCGTCGAGCGATTCGGCGGGCTCGACATCCTCGTCAACAACGCCGCTACGAACCCGTACTACGGGGCGACGCTCGGGATCGACCCGCCGCGGTTCGACAAGACGTTCGACGTCAACCTGCGGGGTCCGTTGTACTGGTGCCATCACGCCTGGGAAGCAGCGTTCCGCGAGCGGCCCGGAGTCATCGTCAACATCGCCTCCGTCGGCGGGCTGCGGGCGGAGTTCGGCCTGGGCGTCTACAACCTCACGAAGGCGGCGCTGATCCATCTCACTCGCCAGCTCGCCAACGAGCTCGGCCCGACACGGGTCGTCGGGGTCGCGCCGGGCCTGGTGCAGACGGACTTCGCCAGCGTGCTCGTCGAGAACTTCGGCGAGGCACTCGCCAAGCAACTCCCGACCGGCCGCCTCGGCGAGCCGGCGGACATCGCCAACCTCGTCACGTTCCTCGCCAGCGACGCCGCCAGCTGGATCACCGGCGAGACCTACGTGATCGACGGCGGCGCCGGCGTCCGCAGCGGCGTCGTGTAGCCCCCGTCAACCGCGAGGCCCGCTAGTAGAGGTGACAACGTACGACATGTCGCCGCCCGGCATGCCCGATGTCGCGCTCGGACGGCACCGTCGTGCGGCAGATGTCCATCGCCTTGGGGCAGCGCGGATGAAATGGGCAGCCGGACGGCGGAGACTCGGGGTCAGGCATCTCACCCTCGAGCACAATGCGCCCCGCCCGGCGCTCGACATCGGGGCGCGGCACGGCCGACAGCAGCGCTTCGGTGTAGGGATGACTTGGCCGCGCGAACAGATCATCAGCGGATGCCGTTTCGACGATCCGGCCGAGATACATCACAGCGACGGTGTCGCTCACGTGCTCGACGACTGCGAGGTCGTGCGAGATGAAGATGTAGGAGAGGTTGAACTGCCGCTTCAGCTCGACCAGCAGGTTGAGGATCTGCGACCGGATCGACACGTCGAGCGCGGAGACCGGCTCGTCGGCGATGATGATCTTCGGCCTGAGCGCCAGGGCCCGCGCGACGCCGATGCGCTGACGCTGGCCGCCCGAGAACTCGTGTGGGTAGCGCTCCGCGGCGTCGGCCTCGAGCCCAACCGTGTCGAGCAACTCCAGAACCGCCTTCTTGCGGCTGGCGCGGTCGCCGACCCGGTGGATCTCCAGCGGCTCGGCGACGATGGCGCCGACCTTGAGCCGGGGATCGAGGGAGGCGTACGGATCCTGCAAGACGATCTGCATCTCGCGCCGCATGGCGCGGAGCGCCCGATGATCGAGGGCTCGGAGGTCCGTGCCGTCGAATTCGATCCTTCCGGCGGTCGGCTCGACGAGGCGCAGGACGGTGCGCGCGAGCGTCGACTTGCCGCAGCCGGACTCGCCGACGATGCCCAGCGTCTCACCGCGCTTGACCGTAAAGCTGACTCCGTCAACGGCACGGAGCTACGCCCTTGCCGTCGCGCGACGCGAAGTGCTTGGCGAGCTCATCGACACGCAGCAGCACAGTCACTGGACGACCCTGTACGCATGCGAGCGAGCGAGCGCCAGCGCGACCACCGATGCGAGCGACGAGGCGCCAGCCGAGGAGCGGTCATGCGCGGCCTGCGTGGCCGGGGAACGCAATGACGGCCTGCGTGGCCGGGGAACGCAATGAACGGTCATGACACCGGGTTCCAACAGGCCGCGTCGTGGCCTGGCACCACCGGCTCGAGGGGCGGGATCGCGGCGAGGCACTGGTCCAGGGCGCGCGGGCAGCGAGAGGCGAAGTAGCAGCCCGGACCGCGCTGGCCGGGAGCCGGCACCATGCCGGGGATCGTTGCCAGCACTCGGGCGCTTGTGGCCCAGCCGGGGCGACGACGACAGCAGGCCTTTGGTGTACGGGTGGTCGCGCGTGGCGGTAGAGCGTGCCGACGCTCGCTCGTTCGACGATGCGCCCCGCATACATCACCATGACGCGTTCGCAGGTCTCGGCGACGATGCCGAGGTCGTGGGTGATCAACAGCACCGACATGCCGATCTCGCCCTGCAGCCGCTTGATCAGCTCGAGGATCTGCGCCTGCACGGTGACGTCGAGCGCCGTGGTCGGCTCGTCGGCGATCAGCAGCGCCGGGCGGCAGGCGATCGCCATCGCGATCACCACGCGCTGGCGCAGGCCTCCCGACAGCTCGTGCGGGTACTGGCCGGCGCGGCGTTCGGGCGCGCCGATGCCGACGAGGCGGAGAAGTTCGAGCAGCTCGGCGCGCGCCGCGGCTCTGCTCATGCCGCGGTGGATCCTCAGCACCTCGGCGATCTGGAAGCCGACCGTGTAGGTCGGGTTGAGGCTCGTCATCGGCTCCTGGAAGATCATGCCGATCCGGTTGCCGCGGATGTCGCGCATTGCCGGGCCGAGCGCCAGCAGGTCGCGGCCCTCGAACAGGATGCGTCCTGAGTCGACTCGGCTGGGCGGCGAAGGGTTGAGTCCCATGATCGCCATCGCCGTCACGCTCTTGCCACAGCCCGACTCGCCGACGAGACCGACGCTTTCGCCGGTGCCGACGGCGAAGGAGACGTCCTCGACAACACGGATCTGGCCCGAGTCGGTTCGGAAGGAGATGCTCAGAGCGTCGATCTCGAGCAGTGGCCGTTCCACGCCGGCGCCCGTCAGTCGAGGACGACCTTGGGAAAGTAGAACGAGACCACCCAGTTGGGCTGATCAACGATCTCGCTGATGCGAAGATCAGCGCAGACGCTGCACAGCATGTACGCCTCGGCCGCCGACATGCCGTGGGTGGCGGAGAGCTGATCGATCATGCCCGCCACGGCGGCGCGAGCGCCCTCCATCAGGTCGGGACCGATCCCGGTGGTGACGAAGTAGCCCTTCTCGTCCAAGTGGCGCGAGACGGGTCCGGGCGTCTCGTAGCGCGGGAACGGCAGATCGGCGCCCTTCACCAGGTCGAAGCTCAGCGCCAGCTTCATCGGACTCTCGATTGCAGTGCCACAGACCTCGCCGTCGCCCTGCGCGGCGTGGGTGTCGCCCACCGAGAACAGCCCACCCGCGACCTCGATTGGCAGGTAGAGCTCCGTGCCCGCAGCGAGGTCGCGAACGTCCATGTTGCCGCCCACGCGCCGCGGCGGCACGATGCTGTGCGTCCCGGGCTCCGCCGGCGCTACTCCGATGGTCCCGCAGAAGGGCTTGAGCGGCACCCGACCGCCTGGCCCGTACGCGGCGGGCGCGAGCTCTGTCGTGTCGTAGCGCCAGATGTTGAGTTCCGGCTCGGGGAACTGGTCGGCCAACAAGCCGAAGCCGGGAATCACCGCCGTCCAGCCCCAGCCCGACGGCGTAAAGGATTCGATCCTGACCTTGAGCGCGTCCCCCGGCTCGGCCCCGTCGACACGGACCGGGCCGGTGACCGGGTTGACCCTTCCGAAGTCGAGCCCGAGCACATCCGCGACGGATGATTCCGGCGACAGCTGACCCCCCGAGGCGTCGACGGTGTCGAACTCGACCGTATCGCCGGGCGCGACGGTGAGGACCGGTTCGTTGGCGTTGTCCCAGCCGAAGTGATGGTGCTCGCTGTGGATCGTGTGGCGCAGGTCAGCCGGCATCGATGGCGTAGACGTACTCGTAGTGCACCGGGATGTGGATCGGGTCGGCGAAGAAGATGTCGTCGCCGCCGATCCGCGGCGAGTGCATGGCGAAGCGGACTTCGTTGAACACCGGCACCCAGGGCGCGTCCTCCATGATCTGCAGGTAGATGTCGCGCCAGAGCTCGATGCGCTCTTCGGCCTGCTCGGGGCTCGACATGCCGTCGGCCTCGGCGGCGAGCGCGTCGATGTCCTCGTTGCAGTACTTCGCCCAGTTCCACCCGCCGGGCACGGCACCACCGCACCCGAGGATCGGCCCGTAGAAGTTGGAGGGGTCGGGAAAGTCGGCGATCCATCCCATGCCGCCCGACCAGACCATCGGCGCCGTGCCGTCGCCGCCCGCCGCGATCACGGTCGACTGGGCCAGCGAGACGACCTCGGCCTCGATCCCGATCTCGGCGAGGTCCTGCTGGATCGATTGGGCGATGCGCGGATTGGGGTCGGTGTTCATGGCGTAGAGCTCGGTCTCGAAGCCGTCCGGATAGCCCGCCTCGGCGAGCAAGGCCTTCGCCGCCTCGGGGTCGTAGGGGTAGCCCTCGTAGTCCGGCGCGTAACCGGGCATCGCCGGCGGAAGGGGCTGGTTGGCGACCGAGCCGCGGCCGTTGACGATTTGGACGACGCGGTCCTTGTTGATCGCCATGTTCACCGCCTGGCGCACCTGCACGTTGTCGAAGGGCGCCTGGGTGGTGTTCAAGGTGATGTAGCCCGTGTGCAACAGCTCGCCCTCGACGATCAGGCCCTCGTTCGCCGGGTCCTCCAACTCCTCCAGGAAGTTGGCCGAGGGGATCGGATCGCCGAGCACGTCGACCTCGCCGCGCTCGAGCCGAAGGAGCGCCACCTGCGGCTCCTGCCCGACCTCGAAGATGATCGTGTCGAGATAGGGCACGCCTTCGCGGAAGTAGTCCTCGTTGCGCTCGAACACGACGCGCTGGCCGAGCGTCCACTCGGTCATCCTGTAGGCACCGGTGCCGACCGGGTTGCGGCCGAAGTCTTGGCCGAACTCCTCCACCGCCTCCTGCGGGACGGCGAAGCCAAAGTTGATGGCCATGACGTGGAGGAAGGTCGCGTCAGGCTGGGTGAGCTGGAACACCACGGTGCGATCGTCGGGCGTGGTGATGCCGGAGAGCTCGCTCGCGTCGCCGGCGACCATCTCGTCGAATCCCTCGATCTGCCAGAAGAAGCCCTGGCCGGGGCTCTGTGTCTCGGGATTGACGGCACGCTCGATGGAGTACTTGATGTCGGAGGCCACCAGTTCGCGGCCGTTGTGGAACGTCACGCCGTCGCGCAGCACGAAGGTGTAGGTGAGCTGGTCGTCCGAGATCGTGTAGCTCTCGGCGAGGTCCGGGATCAGCTCGGTGGTGCCCGGCTCGTAGTCCATCAGCCCGTCGAACAGGGCTTTGATCATCGACCAGTTCTGCCAGTCGTAGCCGATCGCCGGATCGAAGGTGGAGATGTCGTCCTTGTAGGTGACGATCATCTCCCCGCCCTGTTGGCCCGCCTCCGGGCCCGTCTGTCGCGGCACGGCGTCGCGGCGAGCGCAGGCACCGACACCGACACCGACATCACCGTCACGGCAAGCGCTCTCAGCATGTGCGATCCCCCTGAACTTCTGTACGAGCGGCTTCTGCACGTTACTACCGGTGGCGCACCCTGGGATCGATGAACGAGGTCCCGATGTCCGCCAGCAGGTTGCCGAGGACGATGCCGACCGCCGCGACCAGCGTCACCCCCATGATCACGGGAATGTCGACCCGCTGGATCGCCTGAAATGCAAGCTGCCCGATGCCCGGCCAGCCGAACACTGCCTCGACGACCACGACGCCCTGCATGTACAAGCCGATGTCGATGCCCACCATGGCGACGATCGGCAGGATGGCGTTGCGCAGGCCGTGCACCAGCACGACCCTTTTCTCGCTCATCCCCTTGGCGCGGGCGGTGCGCACGTAGTCCTGGCGCAGGACGTCCACCATGCTCGACCTGCTCATCCGCGAGTACCAGCCGGCGATGGTGATGCCGAGGGTGAGCGCCGGCAGCACCACGTGGGCCGGTGTCCCGTAGCCGCCGAGGGGGAAGAGCTCGACCTTGTACGCGAACACATAGAGGAGCAGCAGTCCGACCACGAACTGGGGCGCCGAGACACCGATGAAGCTCAGCACCATGACCACCTTGTCGGAGGTCCGGTTGCGCCGCGTGGCCGAATAGATCCCGGCCGGCAAACCGAGCAGTAGCTCGAAGAAGATCGCTGCGACCATGAGCTGCAGCGTCGCCGGCAGCCGGCTGGCGATCAGCTCGCTCACCTCGGCCCGCTGTACGTACGAACGGCCGAGGTCGCCCTGCACCAGGTTGCCCAGGTAGCGCAGATACTGCACCGGGATTGGCTGGTCCAGGCCGAGCTGGTGGCGGATCGACTCGACCGTCTCCGGCGTCGCGCTCCGTCCTGCGATCAACTGCACCGGGTCTGCCGGGATGAGAAAGCTGAGGCCGAAGGTGATCATCGTGACGCCGATCAGAATCACGACTGACTGCACCGAGCGTCGAGCGAGAAAGCGCAGCATCACTCTCGTCCACGCTGGGTCGGGTCGAGCGCATCGCGCAGCCCGTCGCCGACAAGGTTGAATGCCAACGCCACGAGCAGGATCGCGGCGCCCGGGAAGGCCACCAGCCACGGTGCCGTGAGGAAGTAGTTCTGGCTCTCGAAGATGATGTTGCCCCACGAAGGCGTCGGCGGCTGCACGCCGACGCCGAGGAAGGAGAGCGTCGCCTCGAGCAACACCGTGACCGAGATGCCCAAAGTGATCCACACCAGGATGTTCGGCACCAAATGCGGCACGATGTGCCGCAGCACGATGCGCGGCCAAGCGGCCCCGAGCGCGCGGGTCGCCTCGATGAACTCGCGCTCCACCAAGCCACAGGTCTGCGTGTACATGACGCGCGCCGTCTGCACCCAGTTCACCAGCGCGATGACGAGGGCAACGATCCAGAGGCTCGGCTTGAGGATCGCGGAGAGCGCGATCGCCAGCAGGAGCGCGGGAAACGCCATCATGAGGTCGGTGAACCGCATGATCGCAGTGCCCACCCATCCGCGGACACAACCGGCAACCGTGCCGAAGAAGGTGCCGATGAGCACCGCGACCGCATTGGCGGCGATACCGATGATGAGCGAGGTCCGCGCGCCATAGACAATCCGTGTGTAGAGATCGCGTCCAAGCAGATCGGTGCCCATCCAGAAGCGCTTGCTCGGCGGCAGCGGGGCCCCCTCGAGCGTCAGCCCGTCGAAGAACTGCTCGTGCGGGTCGTAGGGCGTGACCCACGGCGCGAGAACCGCCGCGGCGACCACGACGGCGATCACCGCGGCGCCGAACACAGCGGCCTTGTCTTTGCGAAAGCGCCTCCAGCCGTCCGTCATTGGCTGGGCGCCCCCTCGGTAGAGGATTGACGCAGATGGCGTGCGCTTGATGATCGTGCGTGCCGCGAGCCGGAGGTCGATGGTCGAATCAGATGCGAGATCATGTCACCCGCTGAATCTT
>CAVTBY010000008.1:0-175910 GCA_963733085.1 Ilumatobacteraceae bacterium | reverse complement strand
GCAACGCCTCAGGTTCCGTCGCGCCGGCTGTCGCGGTCCCACGCGTGCGCGAGGATAGGGGGCATCTGCCGGTGGTCGCCTATCGCGAGAAACTGTCCCTCCGGCCGCAGAAAGGCGGCCGCCGTGAGCGCCTCGGCGATTCCCATCTGCGACGCCTCGTCCACCACGACGAGATCGAAGTAGGACGCGGTCCAGTCGATCGCTCCGCGCCGCGAGGCGCCCCGCTTCACGAGCCGGTACAGGCCGCCGGGCGTGCCCCCGACGATCAGCACGGGCTCGGCCAGCAGCTCCTGCCATTGTTCGCCGGCGCTTTGCTCGTTATTCCCCTCGGCCAGCAGCACTTCCACCCCAGCCGGCACAGCCTCGTCCACGTCATTGCACACTTTGGCAATGCGCACGTGCTGGAACAGGTCGAGCTGGCCGTCCTGGCCATGGCTGGCCCGTAGCTCCTGCAACCCCCGCGTGACACTGTCGAGCACGATACTGACCGCCGCATGCGTCTTTGCCGCCACAGCCACCCGGAACGGCCGCGCCATACTCTTCAGCGCCCAGGCGCGCGCCAGAATGGCCAGGCCCAGCGTGTGGCTCTTGCCGGTGCCCGGCGGGCCTTGCACCACCAGCACGTGCTCGGGGTAGTGGGCGCCGACAATGGCGCGTTGCGCCGCGGTTAACCCGGAGGGCTGCTGCACCTGCGCCGCCAGGTCCGCAAACGCCAGCCCGGCACGGAGCCGGGAGGGTCGGATGACCCGCAGGGGCTTGGGAACCTGCGGGTCCGTGTACGCGTCGCTCAGCCAGTGGTAGAGGGGATTGGAGGACGCCTGCTGGCAGGCTTCCAGGTATTTATCAGCATTCAAGTCATCGACCATCTCGTCGAGCGTGTAGATTTGCGGTTTTGTCGCAAATTTTGCTCAGGAGGTCGTGAAGGGGCAGTTGCCCCTGTCTGTGGAAGGGATTAGGCGGCCAGGGAGTAGAACAGTTCGGCCGCAGTGAGGCCCTCGTTTCCCTCTTCGACCACCAGCTGTCGTTTCTTGATCATGTGCATGAGTTCGATGCCGACGAGCGTGGACTGCGCCGCGTCAAACGCTTTGAACCCTAACATAGGACGCGTGATCCGTTTTACTCCTCTATGGTCCTGCTCCACAATATTGTTGAGATATTTGACTTTACGGATGGCGATAGCCGTGCCGTGCTCCGCATTATAGCTCTTGATGGCCGCTTCATTGGCCGCACTCCCGTCAATGGTGATCTTCTCCGGCACGCCGTGGCGGCGAATCGCCTTCGTCAGAAACCGCTTGGCGGCCTGCTCGTCACGTTCCTCGGTGAGGAGAAAGTCGATCGTCTGGCCCGTTTTATCGACGGCGCGATAGAGATAGCGCCACTGGCCCTTGACCTTGATGTAGGTCTCGTCCATCCGCCAACTGACCCACACCGGGCGCTTACGCCGGTGAAACGCCTCTTCCAGCAGCGGGCTATACTTGATGGTCCACCGGTTGATGGTGGAGTGATCGACGTCAACCCCACGTTCTTCCATGAGTTCCTCGACATGGCGTGTGCTCAGCGGATACGCCACATACCACCGCACCCCCATGAGAATGTCTCTTTGGGGAAATGGGCACCCTTGAAACTGATCGCCATCGTCTCTCTCCCTCATGCATCACCGTTGGTCATAGGGGGGGCACTGGTTCCGTTTGATGGCGGCCCCTCACGAGCAATTTTTCTGGACGTCACGGCAGTGTCGAGTCATGCTCCTCCGCAGAGTAATATCCTTGTCCTCAGGGGGAGATTATGACACTGACCCAAAGGCGATGCCCCTATTGTGATGGGAAGAACGTCGCGGAACAACGCATCTACACCATCCAATGTGGTGCACCACGGACCATGTATCATTGTTCCTGCTGTGAACGGGCTTTTTCCGAAACACGCCATACCCCCCTTGCCCATTTGAAAACGCCCATTGCCCTCGTGGTGCAAGTCCTTGCCGCCCTTACAGAAGGGGTAGGTATCAACGCGGCGACACGCCTCTATGGTGTGAGCAAAAATAGCATCTATCGCTGGCAAGAGCGGCTCAGTGGCTTAAAAAAACGCTGCTGTTGTTTGCCTTGACCCATCAGTTTTTACAACAGATCATTGAAGGAGATGAGCTGTACACGAGAGTCAAGAAGAATGTCGCTCCCGACGAGTCACAAGGATGGACGATTGTGTTGATGGATCGGGCGACACGTTTTCTGTGGGACATGCAATGTGGACGCAAAGACCGCAAGTTGTTTAAAAATGCGATGCGCCTCTTGTGTCACGTCATCGAGCAAACAGGCGATCTGACGCTGCTGACCGATGGCGAGAGGCGCTATGGGAGTCTCTTGTTTGAGCTGTGTAGTGAAGCCCTACGCACTGGCAAGCGGGGGCGCCCAAAGAAGACGCTGCCCAAAGGCGTCAAAGTGCGGCTGAAGAATAAAGGATCACAAAGGCATAAGCGCGGTCGCAAACGGCCCAAGTATCAAGCCCCGTATCCAGAGCATCCCGACACTGTACAGCCTGTGGCCACCACAGAGATTCATGCCAATCATCTGGAAGCCTTCCATACGTCGCTGAGACGCCGGTGTGCGACCTATCGGAGGCAAACCAATATGTATGCCAAAAACGCAGGACGCCTCCAGGAAAGATTGGATGTCTACTGGATCGTGCATAATTTTGTGCGGGTGCATTTTACGACACGGCAAGTCCCGGCAGTGGCTTTAGGGATTCTGGACCATGGCTTCGCGCTCCATGAGCTCTTCTTGATTCAAAAAGCGGCATAAATGTAGAACGAAGACTGAGTTACACGAAACGGAACCAGTGCCGAGAGTCGCCCAGAGCCAAGAAGGGACCAACCACGTTTTTTGGTCCAGCCCGCACCTTGACGGCTTTGCCCTCGCGCAGCACGCTGAGGGTGTCGCCATCGCTGATGCCCACCACCTTCCCGGTGAACTGTTCAGCGTACACGAGGATGGGCCAAGCCATCAGGAGCAGCCACACGACGCCATGCGACACCTGAAGACGCGTATGGCGCTGCCACATACGCAGAGGACTCATCAGCCTCTGTCTCCCTCTCGCCAGTGAACGCCGCGCCATTGCCAGGTGCAGTGCGGCACCGCGATGGCGTACTTCAGCGGTAAGGTGGGTAGTGTCGCACAGGGAGAACGGATGACAACACCTCACACCTCGCACATGTTCCCTACGGAGGTGACGTCTCGCGGCCCTCGGCCCTCTCCATCTGTAATAGAACATTTTTAACCATTTTATATTGTCTTAAGAGGGGCTCTGCTACACTCCTCTGCTCGCATCGTACCAGCAGGACTTCAGGGAGAGCAATGGCGTCTATGGCACACACACAGCAGAACCGGCTGTCGACCGGCGCCGCTTCGCGGATCGCCGTGCGCGTCCCCCGACGCTCTGGAGTGCGCTCCGCTGGCAGGGCCGGCGCACAGGCTTTCGGCGGGCGGGGGAGGGCCACCAGGCGTATGTCGACTGGTCTCGCGCGGCCGACCGTGGTGCTCGCACTCTGCGTCGTGGTGGGCTCACTCCTGGATGCGCTCTTGACCCTGCACCACCTGCAAGACGGCGGGGGTGAGGCGAATCCGCTGATGCACCTGGCCATGGCCCACAGCCAGACGCTCTTTCTCGCGCTCAAGATCGGCCTCACCGGGGCGGGCGGTGTGGGTGCTGGCGGCCCATCAGCAATGGCCGCTCGCCGTGCGTGGCCTCTCCGGGCTCGCCCTCGGCTATGGGGCGCGTGCTGGTCTATCACCTCGTCCTCTGCTGGCGCCTCGTGTAGAAGGAACACCGATGAAGCACCGCAAGCGCCACGATACCGCAGACCAGAGCGCACGTCGGCCGTGGCACCGCCGCGCCTGCGTCCGCCGGGCCGTCACCGTGCGGGTGGACTATGTCACCGCCGATGGGCGGGCGTGGCTGGGGGTGGTCCGCAACCTCTCCCTCCAGGGGATGTATATCGACAGCGCCTTACGCCATGTCGCGCACGAGGTAGCCCCCGGCAATCTGCTGACGGTGGCCTTCGTGTTACCGTCAGGGCGGCCGTGCAAACTGCGCGCCATCGTCATCCATTGCGGTCGCCGCGGGTGTGGCGTGCAGTTTCTGGAAGGGCCTCCCCAATCGCTCGCCCATCTGGCGCACTATGGGCTCTCCCTGGAGGCAGAGGACGCGCTGTGAGTGAGGTGGGCGGTCATGCTCTTGGCCACTTGCAGGAACTCTACCCAGGCCTGCGCAGGCGTCATACCCCCGCCTGCGCAGTGCCTGACTCAGAGCACCGCCTGCGGCTGGTCCGCGCCCAGCTACCAGCGGCTGGCCGGCCTGAAGGTGGCCGGAGGCGCATAGGGCGGGTACTGGGGTTGTGTTCCCTGGAGTAGCTCAGTCTCGATCACCGCGTCGGCCACTCGCCGCCCGTGGCTCTCGCCGCCTGCTCGCCGCGGAGGACTGAGAGGCGCAGGTGGTAGCTCCACAGATGCCAGGATAGTGACACACATCGAGCGGGGCTTTTGCCCAAAAAAGCGTTCTGCTGCAGTCGTGCCATCAGGGGGCCAGCAGGAGACAAGCACAACGCCAACAGCTACGCCAAAGCGTGGCCGTGTGTCCAGCCCTACCTGGGTTAGCGGCAGCAGCCGTGCCAAAACCTACGGTAGCGTAGAACACGCGCTATTTCAGCTACTTGCAGACCGGTATTTTTACCAATGGAGCTGGCTCCTGCGAGTGATGCTCTCCACCGTCCCGCGATAGCTGTGCACGACAACTTTCCCGAAAAGAGTGCCTCGGTGGGAGAGAACAGAACGTGCAACGCATTGAAAATACGTGATCTTTCATCAATATCTTTCCCGAAGATGCTTCTTCTCGGGAGAGTTGGCTGCTCCTCGTGTTCTCTCCCCGTGGCGCCCTTACCGTAGGTTTTGGTTTCGCTGCTGCCGCTAACCCTAGAAGAAAGAAAAAAAGGCGTAAAAAGGGCTTGACAATAGCGGCAACATAGAAGCACTTCCCAGCATAGGTGGGGGCACCTCCTTCGGGAGTGATCCTTTGCATGCCCTCAATCTATGCTGGTCTTGTTGTTATGTCACACCCCAGAGTTACCCCCTTTGCTCAAACGCACCCCCGCTGACGGGCGCTTGCGAGCGCGATCGGAGCCGCCCGTGTTCGCGGCCGTCGTGCGCCGCTAGTGGAGCGCGCCAGGTCGCCGCCCGATCGGATGGTCAGCCATAGCTAACATGGCTGTCCTCCGGAGCGAATACTGACTTCATTCGAGAAATCGTCGGACCCGAACCCCACGCTGCTGTTCCCCTTCTGGTAATACAGTGTGATACGGCCCAGGTCCGTGTGGCATCCAGTGGTGGTGACGGGGTTCATAAAGGCCGTAACGGTGCCCTTTTTGGTCCCGTTGATCTGTTTGAAAGTCGCTGTCCTCGGGCGCGATTCGCGCCAGCCGTCGGCCCACTTATACCGCAGCTGGGATTTGATCCTGACGTTCTTCACCGGGCCTGTGCAGGTGAACGAACCCACCGATTCGATGTAATATTTGCCTCTGCGCGGGTTGCCGGAGTTGACGGTGCAACTGGGCTCCGCAAAGACGGACGAAGCGGTCAGGAATAGTGCGGCGGCGCCGAGGACGCTCCTGGTAAACCATCGAGCGTTTGACATAATGTTTTCCTTTCCGGCGGCAATCCGTTGCGAGTCATTTGACTGCCGATTGCCTCCGCATCACAGCAGTGCAACCGCCTCGCCAACCCGAGTAGGCTGCTACTCCCAAGTCCTCGAATGACTTAGCCGATTTCGGGGCAGTGGGTGTGCTGCGACGCTGATTGACAGGTGCGTCGTCCCGCACGTCGCGGTTTATTCCAACCTCATTCCTGGATTGCCATCCGGGCTACCTTGCTGACCGTCACCCTGCGACGGTCTCGCGTCAGCGGCACCCCTCGCCGCCGCGGTCATGCCGATGCCTCGTTCTCGGCCAATGGCCGTCGGGGCGGCTGGTCACGCTGATCCCATGGAGCGTGCCGCTGTCGCCGCAAATGTGCACCCGCTTGGTCAAGGGGCTACTCGTCGCATGGCAGTGATACCAGCGCACCCGCTCCGTGTGGCCACTGTGGCGCCAGAATTGGGCGCAGGTCGGCACAGGCCGCGCCGCGGTAGACGGGGCGGCGCTGGGGCGGCTGACGCCGCCAACACTGCCCAGGCTGGCCGCGGTGGTCATCGCCAGCACCAGGGCGAGACGGACGTGACGCCTGAGCGTGATCCTCAGCCGGTTGTGCATCTGTACCTCCCGTGGTCTCGCGGCTGCCGGGTGCCGCACGGCGGGCGCGCACCGGCGTCTCGGGTTACCGCGCCGCAGGCACCCGCTCCCCGTGTCGGCTGTTTCGGTGATGCGGAGACATTGCGGGCCTCGAGCGCTGAGCTCTTACGAAATAAGCACTTAGGATGACTGTCAGCCATCGCAGGTTCCATGAGAAGCGGGGCATGGACCGCGTCCGAGGCGGCCATGCCGAGCAACTCCTCTCATGTTGTCATCTTACTCAACCACGTCTCATCAATGCGTGAGCAGACGACGTCCATGAGATACACCACTGGCATGAGGCGGCATCACCAGACGACCGCCTGCCATGGCACGTTTGCACCGAAACAGCCGACAAGCGCTGCACGCGCGCTCCCCGGCCTGCGGGTGACCACGCGCGGTCTCCCTTTGCCTCATCAACCCCGGGTGCCTCTCCTGGCCTCCACCCACGTGTCCGGCCCCAGGGTCAGCAAGAGCGTTTGTGCCTCAACGGCAGCTGACCATGCCAGTGCCGCGTTTCGAGACATGTTGATTCGCGCCCACCCACGAACGCCCAATAGCCGTAAAATGCGGACTGATGTGCATGCAGTCCGACTGGGGTGTCGGCCGACTTGGATCGAAATTGACGGCGCGAGAAACCCCGAAGTTATGGCAGTTGCCGATAGAGAACACGACGGACTTGGCACCCCCACTCGCGGGGTTTTCGTAGTAACTCAGCCCGCACGGCAGCTTGCCCCCGGCGCGCGTCTGCGCGTCTTGTGGGGAGAGCATCTTGTACACCGTCGTGCCGAGAGGCGCGTTGTCGGGCAAGGACAGTTCGCCCGCCTCGGCAGGCGGTGCGGACAATTCCTTGGCCGTCTCCTCAGCGGACGAGACGGGCACCTCTTCGGAGGGTGTTTCTGCATGCAACGGACCACCCAGCATGAGTGCCAGGCCGGTGGCTAAGGCCATGCCGAGGGCTTGCCGCCGCACTTTCCTCATCGTCGACCTACACGTCTCCATGAGGTCTGATGCGTGTCGCACACCCGCGAGCCGCGCCGCAAGCCACTGTGCATGGGTACCAGTCTTATGTGTTGCCATCTTCTTTTCTCCTTGCATTGAGGGAACGTCGATCATGCTGGAACAGCTGAGCCCCGTTGGTGTAGCCTTCTTTCTCATGCTTGGCCGAGATTGCATCGTCACGGGCTCGCACAGTTGCTCCGCCGTACCATCGGCTTGAGCCTGCCGCAGTCGGGCATCCACAGCCTTGCTCCGTCAGAGTGCATCCGCCATGCCAGGACGCAGTGCTTCCTTTATGAAGTGAAGTTTCAGTGGGTTATGAATACGATGGGGCCGTGAAAACGCGCCCCCGTCCTGCAACACCACACGACACTGGCCGGACGGCAGTCGCAGAACGCATTGCAAATCAAAGCCATCGTCTCGTGCAACCGGCGTTGCAGAGCAACCAATGTTGCACCGCCGCCGCGGAGCCCGTGGGGCCACCGGCGTCCGTCGGCGCGAGCTACGTCACGCGGTCCACCATGACGTGCTCGGGGAATGGATAGTGAGGATGATCATGCCGACGAGAACCCCTCGTCGAGGATCTGATAAGGCGGTTTTTCGGCAACTCGGGACAAACCGGGCCAAAAGGTCATTTACATCGGTGCGGAGTTAAAACGACCGTGTCGGATCAGTGTAAGTCCTGACATATCAAGACTTCGATCATCGCGCGTCGGAGGCTTCATCATTCCTCTGGGTAGCATGGCCGCTCATCGCGCTCATGCATGTGGGATACGGTCGACTTAACTCCGCGCCAGCGTAAAGGAGGTCATGACTCTGTTGGTTAAGTCGAAAACGTGTAGGAAAGGAACCTTGTATACGACGCTTGAAGGCCAGAGAGACCAGGGCTATGCCTCAAGTGACACGCACTCCAATGAAGTTGGAGCGTGACTGCCGCGACTTACCCAACAGAGTCGGCCTTGGCCATGTTTGTCACGTCGAACGTTAGGCCTCATAAATTGGCCTTACACTAGAGTGGCTGTCATACGCCGCCACATGCGGTTACAACCAGCCCTGACAGGCGTTTGACGATCGCTTTGCGGGGAACTTTGCCGAAAATGGGAGCTGGGACGTCCTCGAAGAGGCTTCTAGCAGCAGCACAATTCCAAGGGGTGCTCTCTACAACTTTGCCTAAAATAGGCATTTACCGCAAAGTGTAGTCCCGTGGCGGTTCGTGACACCTTCTCTATATTAAGGCCAGAGACCTTCTTGCACATGAGGGTCATCAATGCACCCATGTGCAACCGAAACGCGGGAGAGTCATGTCGCACAAGAATAATTTTACGACTCGAAATTATCTTTATTTTTCCCAGTATTATGCTTCAAACATGGTCAAGAGCTCCTTGACCTCAGGGGGGAATTCCGCCGACTCGCGCAGGCGCACTGGTCTCACGCTCCGCATGAGGGGCCGGGTGCACGCCAGCGCCACGCCGCGTGCACCCGGTCCCCTCGCTGCGGTTGTTGGGCGGCAGCATCCTCTCGTCGCCGGCTTGTGCCGCGAACACGCGGCCTCACCGCGCGCTTCGCTACGGCACCGGGATCACTAAGGGTTGCCCCTTCTCGCTGACCATGAACGTCACGATCTTGACTGGCGTCGTGGTGCTGGCATTCTTCGCGTTATGCACCAGTGTTGGGGCGTTGTAGGCTGACTCGCCCGCCTTCACCGTCACGGCCGGCTTGTCGTCGTACTCTAACGTCACCGCGCCTTCCAGCACGTACAGTGCTTCGTCTCCAGGGTGATAGTGCCTGCCAGAAGCCGCCCCTGGGGCGAGTTCCGAGATCCACATGTTCAATTCCTTGCCTTCGGGCCCGAGCGAGATCGAGTTTTTGCAGAGGCGTGCGCGTGATGGCCTGTGGCTGGGCGCTCAGCAGCCCATGTCCCATCATGCCCAACGCCACGCCCACGGCCAACGTCACAGGCAGCAGGATCGTCGTCCATTTCATGGATGCCTCCCTTCGTTCGAAGTCCATCATGCGAAAATTGCTCTGTGCCCAAACCTCGCCACAACCGACTCTGTTGGGTAAGTCATGTACGTGAGCTTCTCCAGGGAAATGGCCCCGGTTTCTCTGGCTTTCATAGATCGGATGCAAGACCGCTTTGGCACGCGTTGTTGACTTACCCAACAGAGTCAGTGTTGGGTGTTGGGCCTGTTAGGAGGATGCGATCACCCTGGCCCTCGTGTCTCGTCCTGAGGTGCCCGCGGGGTGAAGCGGACCGGCATGTGCTTGATGCCTCCAATGAAGCTCGAGCGTAATCGCTCGATGGGCCCCGCCAGCTCGAGGTCCGGCAGCCGCGCGAGGAGCGTCTCGACCATGACGCGGACTTCCTGCCGCGCCAACCCCGCCCCGAGGCAGAAATGTTCCCCTAGCCCGAAGGCGAGGTGTTCATTCGGCGTGCGGCCGACATCGAAGCGGTCCGGGTCGGGAAAGACGGCGGCATCGCGGTTGGCGGACGGGTACCACAGCAGCACGCGCTCCCCGGCGCGGATCGGCTGGCCGTGTAGGGTGGTATCGCGGGTGACGTAGCGCGCCATGTGCAGCACGGGCGAGGTCCAGCGGAGGATCTCCTCGACCGCCGTGGGCAGGAGCGCCGCCTCGGCGACGAGCCGCGCGCGCTCGACCGGGTGCTCGCACAGCGCGAGCATCCCCCCCGAGATGGCATTGCGGGTGGTCTCCGTGCCGGCGACGATGAGCAGATAGCAAAAGTACAGGATCTCCTCATCGGTGAGCGCTTCCCCGTCCAGTTCCGCCGCCGTCAGCACACTGAGCAGATCGTCCTGTGGCGCGGCGCGCCGGGCGGCAACGAGCTGCGCGAAGTAGCCGAAGATCTCCCGTAGGCCCTGATTGGCTGTCTCCCGGCTGTCCCCCGCGACCGTCTGGTATTCCGGGTCGTCGGCGCCCAGCACGCGGTTGGTGAGCATGAACATCAGATCCCAGTCCGCCGGTGGGACACCCACCAGTGTACAGATCACGCCCAGGGGGAGTCGCGCCGCAATGTCCGTCACGAGGTCGCACCCCCCGCGCGGCGCCACCGCGTCCAGGATGCGCTCCGTGAGCACGCGGACGTGCGGCTCGAGCTGCGCCACCCGGCGCGGCGTGAAGCCCTGATTGACCAGGCGTCGCCGGCGCGATGCCGGGGCGACTTTCCTGCTGATCCACCACACCGGCAAGAACGCTGCCAACGGCATGCGCGGGTGGTCCGGCGTGCGCGCGTTCATCGACACCGAGATCGAGGTCACCAGCAACGACGAAACCGGCACGCACGTCGCCGAGGTCACAAAGCAGCGCGACCTCGACGGTCGAGGCACCCGGTTCGGTTTTCGGCTGCGCCAGGTGGTGATCGGTCGGAACCGATGGGGCAACGACCGCGCGTCGTGTGTCGTCGACGCGACCGATGCGCCGCCGAAGCCGGCGACCGACAGCGGTAAGCGACCGAGCGAGATCGCCGGCGCGCTGATCGAGGCGCTGACCCACTTTCCCGGCGGCATGACGCGCGGTGCGCTCGTGAAGCACTTCGGCACCCGGTACAGACCCGCGTCGGTCTACAAGGAAATCAAGAAACAGATCGAGGGAAAGCGGTTGCGTGAGGTTGGAGGCGGCGTCGTGGGGTTGGCGTCGACGCAGTGAGCGTGCAAACAGTGTCTCCAATGTCTCCAACTGTCTCCAATGACCGAATCGGAGATCGGACACAAGGCGGGCGTGTTGAGTGTCCAACTGTCTCCACACTCTTTAGAGTGGAGACAGTTGGACACAACGCCACCGGTCCCGGCAATGCGATCGAAAGGCGGCTGCGCCGGTGGGGTTGGAACCCCGAGCAGGTGCAGGCGGTGGCGATGCTGATCGAGCAGCGCGACCCGCTCGACGACCGCCGCATGTGCGTCGAGTGCGACGCTTTCAGGGCTGACCGCTGCATGCGTCACATCGAGGCGCAGCTGCTGACGCCGCACGTCGGCCGCGAGCTCGCGGCCGTCCCGCAGCGGTGCGCCAAATTCGAGCCGTTGGTGATGCTGGATTTAGGTGCCTACATCGATTTTGTGTAGCGCACTCAAATGACCTCACCGCGTCGACCGCCCCCTCTCACCGAGGAGGATGGAGGGGACGCACCGTGTGCAGCATCGGCACATGGATTTCATACGTATCAAGACGATTGAGCTACGCGGCGGCCCAGCAAACGGCAGGCGCATCAGGGTTGCGTATCACCTCGAACATGCGATGGTTCCGGTTAGCCCCGGCACCAGGTCGCCAGAATGGGCGGTCTATCGTCCAACGTCGGAGCGATGCGCCGACGGCACTGAGATCTGGGCGGAACACGTCACGCCGGAGTTCGGCGAGACGGAGGGCGGGCACGAGTAGGCGTTCGGCTCGCGTGCGCAGTTCGGTTGCGTGCCTACCGAGCCGGCCCGTCGAAGAATCGCGCGGTCGGATCGGCGAGCTCGCTCGGAACCGGCACCGACTGACGCAGTCGCGCGCTCGGTGCAAATCCAAGGTCGCCCGCGAGCCCGCGCATAAGCGTCGCCATGCGGCGCAGTTCGCGCACGATGGCGGCGGACTCGGCGGGCGTGGCCGCGTTCAGCTGCGCCACCATCGCCGAGTGCGCGCAGGACAACACGGCGAACGCCTCGAGCAACGCCCGATCGCATGCCGCGAGCGTTCCCGCGGGCGCGCCGTCCGCCAGCGCAACCCAGGTGGCCGCCTGCTGATCGGTCAAGTGCGACGGCGGCGGTCCGATGGGATCAAACGACGACGCCTGCCCGTTATCGCGGTTCACGAACCGTGCGCGCACTTTGTTGCCCGATTCGACGACCCGCAATGCCGGGCTTTTGGGTGGCGGTCCGCGTCTCATGGGCGAGGTTTATAAACCGTTCCGGGTGCAAATGGCACGACGTAGTCCGGTCGAGGCGGCATCGATTTCTATGCAATCTCCCCCCCTGGGGTGGCCCCCCGAACGAGTCAGTCCGATAGCAGATCGACGAGCTCGGGGAACAGATCGACGACGCAGCGTCGCGATAATCGGCCGACCGGAGGGCAGATGGAATACACCTACAACATGCAATGCGAGAGCGGGGTGTTCACCACGCAAGGCAACGACGTGACTCTGCGCCTCAATCCAGCGCTGCAGTTCGCCAAAGGCGGCACGCTGCTGCAGCCCGTCGTCGCATTCCTCGGTGCGTTGGCCGGGCTGACTGCGGTGTTCGATGCCAACACCTACCCGGACTTCCCGAAAGACCGGCGCGGTCGCATCACGGGCGTGGCAAGAGGCGAGACGCGCATCGACCTCGGTCAAGTGGTCGAACGAGTCCGAGCCGACACCGCGCTCGACGACTTGGAATCGGACTTGTGCTGCATGCTCACTGTCGTGGTGTGGGAAAAGCTGAAGCTAAAGGGGTCGCACCACTTTCAGAAAGAGGTGCCGTTCCTGCTGCTGTACCACTTGAGAAACGCGGCGGCGCACGGCAACGAGTGGACGTTCGACACCGGCCAGCCGGCGACGCGGATCGAATGGCGACACATCGTGCTCGATCCGGCGCAGCCGCTGCCCGCCGGTCGATGCTTTGGCGGTGACGTCAAGTCGGGCGATCTGCTGCTGTTGCTGATGGCGGTCGATGATCTGCTGCACCCCGGCGCGCCGAAACTCGTGATCGAGGACGGCGACCAGATTCGCTCGGAAACCGGGACGCTGACACCCGGCATCGCCGTAGCGCTCTAATCGACGAAGCCGTAGAAATCGCGTACCCCCTTGCGATGCGCGCCCGAGCAGGCGCACCATCGCGCTCGTGAAGAGCGAGCACACCGATCCCGCGAGCATGGCATCGATGCTGCTGCTGCAGCAACTGCAGCGCGAACGCTCGCTGCTCGACCAGTTGCAGCAGCAGGCGCGCACGCTGCCCGAGCGGGAAGTGCGCGAACGTCTCTCTGCGTGCAGGTGCCGAGTCGAAGCGCTCGCCCGAGCGCTGCCACCGTGAAACGTAGCGGCGAGGACACCGCGGAACTGCAGGAAATTGCAGACGCGATCGGCGTGGCGTCGTATCAATGCGTGCAGGGCACGCTTCGAAGGGCGCAGCACAAGGTCGCCGCGCAACTGCTGCAGCGGCTCGGGCATGCAGTGGTCGACCTTGTGCGCGACTCGCCGATGCGGCACGACGACCCGCGCCGGCTGCGCTGATGAGCTCGCACAGTGCGGCGGGGTCTTTTCACTGCTCCGGTTTGAAACCGGAGCAGTCCGACAGATCGTGAACAGATTCGAAAGCGAAAGGGATTCGAAATGAACGAGACACAAATCGCCCGAGGCATCGGCCACGCAACGGGCAACGCGTTGCGCCAGCAGCGTGAACTGGTGGAGCAGTTGGCGGCGCGAATCCAAATGCTCGAGGGTCGCATGCGCGAGCTCGAACAACTGCTGAACGTGCGCGACGCGCCCAACGACGCGCAGACCGACGCGCTCGCGCGGCACTGATCGGCCGTCTCACTGCTGCGTTTTCAGATCGCAGCAGTCCGCGCGCTTTCGACGATGCGATTTCAGATCGCATCGCTCCGACGAAGCCGTAGAGGCCCCTAATCGGCCCGCTGCTGCGCGATCGCGGCGCAGGCGTTAGCGGCACACACCTGCATCTGGTGTCCGAGCTGCAGACAGGGTTGGGTTTACCGCAAACACGCTCCCGGCGCTTCGACCTTCTGGGTCTGCGAGGAGTGTGAAGGCATCTGGCTCGGATCGGACGTCGGTCCGGACCCCGACGATCTCCTCGAGGTCTACCTCGAAACGCAGGGCTCGCCAGCGCGGTACTGGACCGACCTCACCGACTCGACCGAGCAGCTCATCGAGCCGACCAGCGAGTAGCGCTCGCATGTTGCGGCCGATCTCCGACCTCGACCAGGACTTCTACAGCGAGGACGCTGCCGGCCTCGCTGCCGAACTCGAGGAGGCCGGCTTCAAGGTCGAACGCCTGGGCGAGTTGCGCCGACGCGGGGTCGGCGACCGCCGAGCCCTGCCGGCGTTACTCAAGTGGTTTCCGCGCGCCACGTTCGCCCCGCTCCGTGGCGACATCGCCTACGTGCTGGCCAGCCGGTGGGCGCAACCGGAAGGTCTCCGGGCGCTGCTCGACGAGTACCACCGCATCGACGGATCGACCACGCCGTCGGATGGGATGGTGCGGGCGGCGATCTGCACGTCGCTGGAGCGTGTCGCCGACAACACCGTGCTCGACGAACTGATCGCGATCGCCTCCGACCCCACGCACGGCACCGGTCGCGGCATGGCCGTCGTCGCTCTCGGCAACATGCACCACGACGCCCGCCAAGCGGCGCTCGACACCCTCCTCAAGCTCCTCGAAGACGACGATGTCGTCCTCTTCGCGCTGCTCGGCCTCGTCAAGATGGACGCCCGGGAAGCGTTGCGGCCCGTCGTCTTCCTCACCCGCCACCGCAATCCGATCGTCGCCAAGACGGCAGTGCGGACAGTCACTCGTTGGACGGCTGAAGTTGGCTGATCTGGGGCACCATGAACACCCGGTGCGGACACTCGCGCCGGCGGAACGCGAGGTCATCTCCTTGCTGCTGTCCGAAGACTTCCCGGGTCGCGACGAGCTGATCGGCCAGATCGTGCACGTTCGGTGCCGCACCATCGATGACGAAGGCAGCCTCGAACTCCATGTGCTGGCCGACGTCCCCCGCGCTTCAGTGACGGCTCGCGTGGCGACGGAGGGTCACATGGTCGACACCGACGGCATGGTGGTGCACGTGCTCCTCCACGTCGTCGATGGGTTTATGAGCGAACTCGAGGTCTACCGCGACGACGGAACTTCACCTCGGCGCCGCCTCGACCCGAACGAACTGCATCTCGGCTATGCCGAACCGCCCGAGCCTGGATCGACCGAGTGATCCGAGTCTGGTGCTCGAAGCGGCACGGGCCGATGTCGGCCGACGGGTTTCGAGGGCTGTGCGCCGCCGAACGGCAGCCTCTTGGGTCTCGACGATCACTTGTGTCAGCTGGATGTGCACGTAGCGGCGCGTTCGTCTGACATGAACGACGGGGTCGACGGTTTGTGTCAGCCAGAAGGCCCGATGGTGGTCGCCGGGCTGACGCAAACCAGGTTGGCACCCAGCGGTCGGACGGCGTCCGCCGACGCTCGCGCTTCCCTCGGGGCATTGCATGACCATGCAGTCCCTGGGAGCTAACGCAACAGCCTCGAACCGTCATGAAAACACACATCGGTCGGCTCGACGGGGTCGGTCGCGACCTCAGGCAAGGTTGTCGTAGTCGGGGTCGTCGGGGAGGGCGATGCTGACCAGCCGGCCGTCGGGACCTCGGCGGATGCGCGGCTCGATGCGGGGCGGCGCGGCGGCGGCGTCGGCCAGGGCCAAAGCCTCTGCGACGGTGGCGCAGCCAGCGATGAACTGAAGGTTGGCGGCTGTCGGATGCATCAGCACGAGCTCGCCGCGGTCGGCCGCGGCCAACGCGTCACCAGGGACAACCCAGCGGCTGTCGTCGAGCTCGGCGTCGTCGTGACGACCGTCCTGACCGCCCGGGGCCGCGGCGAGGAAGAAGCGGGTGTCGAAGCGCCGTGATGTCTCGCCCACGGGCGTCACCCAGTGCGACACGTAGCGCAGGGCGCCGGCGTCGAGCATCACGTCGTGCCGCCGGCACACTTCGATCATCGACAGCTCGCCGTCATGCACCGCCGACCGCTCGGCAGCGGACGTCGCCGGGACGGCGCCGTCGCCATTGACGCGGGCGAGCAGCAGACCGGCCTCCTCGAAGCACTCGCGGATCGCCGCCACCCAGTACGCCAACCCACCAGAAGCGATGCCGAGCGTCGCCGAAGCGGCAGTGTCATCGAGGCCGGCGACGAAGGGAGCAACCTCCGGCGCGCCGTCGGCGTCGTCGACGCGGCCACCGGGAAACACGTAAAGGCCTCCGGCGAACGCGGACGCAGCGGTGCGGCGAACCATGAACACCTCGACGCCGCCGCCATCGGCGTCGCGAACGAGCATCACCGTCGCCGCCGGCCGTAAGGGGATCTCTTCACTCATGCTCGCTCCGTTCCGCCCTGCGGTGTGGCCCTCGGACGTGGCCGTCTGGTCACCAGCACGAGGGCGGCGGCGACGACGGCGGCGAGAACGACGGCGATGACCTCCCATCGATCCACCAACGTGGTCGTCACCCGATTCTGGAAGCGCTGCACGGAATCGGTGATCGAGGTCGTGTCCTCGCCGACATCGACGACGGCGAAGTAGTAGAGCAAGTACACACCCGACAGCACGAGGAAGGCGGCGGCGACGAGGTCGACATAGCGCATCGCCGAACGCAGGGCGCCGAGCAGCAACTGGTTGGCCCCGGCAAGGCTCACCGTCAGGGCGATGACGACGAGTCCCATCCCGGCGCCGTAGAACACGGCATTGGCCACGCCGGCGGCGAACCCCTCGCGGCGACCCGTGCCGAACACGGTCACGAGGAACAGCGGCATCGTGCAGCCGAGCGACGCCACGGCGTAGGCGATGCCGTACACGAACATCGAACCGACGCTGCGAGTCCGGCCGCCGGCATCGAGGTGCGGAGTCGCGAAGCGCGGCCTGTAGCCGGCCAGCATGGCGACGCCAAGGACCACGAATGCCACGCCGATGACGACGGTCGCGTACTTCGCGTTGCTCAGCAACCACGTGTCGATCGTCTCCGTGATCACGCCGACGACGAGAAACACGGCGACGAAACCCGCCGCCACGGCCGATCCGACGACCAAGGCCCTGCGCATCGACGCGCGCTGATCGGCTACCTGTTCGGCCGCCTGCACGCCGAGGAAGAAGAGCAGGTACGTCGGCAACAGGACGAACCCACACGGGTTGATCGACGCCACCATGCCCTGCAGAAAGGCGAGCCCGAGAGTGTTGGAGTCGATCGCCGCGATCACGCCAGCAACTCGGAGGTGTGGCGGCGCAGTTCGGCCTCGTTGAGCGGACCGGTCTGGGCGACGATCTCGCCGTCCGTGGAGACGAACAACGTGACGGGGTATTGGACGACGCCCAGCGAATTGCCGAGCGTCCCGTCAGGATCGCGGAGGAGCTCGTAGTCGACGCCGCGCTCGGCCGCGAACTGCTGCATCTCGTCGACGTCGTCCATCGGGTTGACGCCGACGAAGCGAACGTCGTCGCCGAGATCAGCCTCGACGGCGGCGAAGTAGGTCAGTTCCCGGGCACACGGTGGACAGGTCGAGTACCACAGGTTGACGACCATCGGCCGGCCATCGACACGCAGCGCCGTCGAGTCTCCGTCGACGGTCGTCAGTTCGACGTCCGGCAACGAGACGCCGTCGTTCGGCGGGTTTGACATTGTCGGGTCGGCATATTCCCCAGGCTCGTCGAGGCGGACGACCTCGTCCCCGTCGTCGGCGATCGTACGGCTCCACACGAACGCGCCGGCTCCGACGACCGCCAAGGCGACCAGCACCAAGAAAGGAGCGCGGAGCCACGGACGGCGGTCGGCCACGCTTGGAGGCTAGGTCCCCCACTGCGGGGTGGCGCGGGCGTGGGGGGAACGCCCGCGCCACCCCTCGCCGGTATGACCGACGAAGACCTCGTCAGGCGACGCTCTCGACGGGGACGACGCCGAGCTCGTCGATGACGAGGGCGGGGCGTGGATGCTTGGGGGGACGTCCACACGCCCGCTTGCTGGTGACGATGCGCCCGTTGAGCAGCAACTCGCCGCCCCAGACGCCCCACGGCTCTTCGCGGTGGATGGCGTCGGCGAGGCAGTTGTCGCGCAACACGCACTTGTTGCAGATCGCCTTGGCCCTGCCGATGTCGACGAGGTCGTCGGAGAAGAACAGCGGCGTCAGCGTGCCACTTCCGTCAGCGCAGCGCGGTCCGGCGGTGCGGATCACCGCCGGACGTATGTCCAGGTCGGGTTCTGGGAGTTCGGCAATCGTGTTCGTCATGAGGGGTCCCTGCGGTTCGCTTCGTTTCTCGTGGCGGGTCTGGGCGGTGCCCAGGTATCGCGGTGTCTCGTGGTGGTGTAGACGCGCGCGGCGAGGTCGGATTCAGCGTCTGATCTGCTCGTTCGGTCGTCTCGGTGGTGCTTGGCTGGTGGTACATCGCTGTTCGTTTCGGAGTTGGAGGTCGAAAAACCAAAAAGGCCGTCGGGTGAACCCGACGGCCTGCGAGCGATCATCTGACGCTTTTACGTCGATGTTCTCCCGAGGTGTCGGGCGGGTCGACCGGTCATCTCTCGGCCGAAGAGGTGGCCGATCTGGCGGTCGTACCCGGTGGTCCACGGCTTCGCGGAAGGCGCGAAGGTGCCGTGCACCACGGAGGCGTTGGCTGCGGCGAGGTGACGGCCGGCAACAACCGCACCGACAGGTGCGGTCGGCATCACTGCCGGGCGCTCCATGCCGTAGGTCATTGTCATCGGGCTCGTCACCTTTCTCTCACGTTTGTCGTCGCGCGAGTTGCACCGTTCCGCTAGGCAATCAGACGCGGCCGTGCGCCGTCAAGGAGGTTTCGTCACCAACCTGGTGGGCATCCGTCACACTCGACGCGCGGTGCCCTACGCGACGTCTGGGATCTCGTTGACGACGAGCGGAGCGCGTGGGATGCGGGGCGGACGGCCACGGCGGCGCTTCTCGGCCACCGGGATCCCGTCGACGAAGATCTCACCACCCCATACGCCGCACGGCTCCTCCCTGGCGATCGCCGCGGCGAGGCAGTGCACGCGGGCGACACAGCTCGAGCAGATCGCCTTGGCCCGTGCCACCTCGAGCGGCTCGTCGGAGAAGAACAGCGACGTGTAGCTGCTACGCGGGTCGGCGCAACGGGCGAAACGCTTGATGATCGTGGCAGCGTCCATGCAGTTTCAGAGTCCTGTCAGCGGAGCCTGATACGAGTTCTTCAGCGCTGGCGTCGGTCGCGTTGCCGGGCGATCAGGGCGCGCGAGATCGATCCGCACATGCCGTAGCTGGCGGGTGACGGCAGGGGCATCCGAGCCCAGGCGGCTAGTGCAGCGTTGTAGGAGTCACGTCGGGACATGACTCGAGCGTGCGCATGACGCCCTGTCCGGCGAATCGGCGCATTGACCTATCGCGCGTTCAATGCATGTCGAGCATCAGTTTGCCGACGTTGACATTGGCCTCCATCAGGCGATGAGCCTCGGCGACGTCATCGAGGGCGAAGCGTCGATCGATGACCGGTCGGATCACCCCGGCGGTGAACAGCGGGAGCACTTCGGCGGCGAAGCGACGGCACACCGCGACCTTCTCCTCCAACGGCCGGGGGCGCAGCAACGTGCCGATCCAGTTGGCCCGCTTGGCCATCAGGGCACCGACATTGAACGTTCCGGCCCCCCCAGCAAGCAGGCCGACCTGCATGATGGTGCCGCGGACACGCACCGCGGTGAGGTTGCGCTCGACCTCCTCGCCGCCGACGACGTCGAGCACGACGTCGACGCCATCGAGCCCACGTGCCTCCAGCGACTCGCGCAGCGCCGAGAGCCAGTCGGCCGGTGACCGCTCGAGGACGACGTCGGCACCGAGCTCGGCGCACCGTTGCGCCTTGGCGGCCGAGCAGGTGACGGCGACGTTGGCGCCGATCGCCTTGGCGATTTGGATCGCGGCCGTGCCCACTCCCGACGCCCCGGCATGGACCAGCGCCCACCGCCCGCTGGTGAGTCCGCCTTGCGCGACCAAGGCGTCCCACGCCGTGATGAACACCTCCGGGACCGCCGCGGCGTCGCGCCGGTCCAGCCCGTCCGGAACCGCCATCGCCTGCCGGGCGTGGGTGACGACGAGCTCGGCGTAGCAACCACCGCTCTCGATCCCCATCACGGCATCGCCGACCGACCACTCGGTGACACGCTCGCCACAGGCGGCGACGGTGCCGGCGTACTCGAGACCCAATATCTCCACCGGTGCGTTCCGCGGGGCGGCGTAGAGGCCGCGCCGTTGCAGCACGTCGGGGCGGTTGACAGCCGAGTGCTCGACGGCGACGAGGATCTCGTCGGGTCCGGGGACCGGGTCGGCGGCCTCGCTGACGCGCAGGACCTCCGGACCGCCGTACTCGGTGAGCACGACCGCTCGCATCAGGGAGTGGACGGTTCGACGGTCGCCGGCGCCGGCGCCACGGCGACGGCGACCGGCGGCACGAACACGACGCCGCGGTAGTAGCGCAGCTCCTCGATCGAGCTGCGGATGTCGTCGAGGGCACGATGCAGTCCGGCCTTGCGCGGCATTCCCTGGGTGAGGTCCGGGTACCAGCGCTTGACGAGCTCCTTCACGCTGGAGACGTCGACCGACCGGTAGTGCAGGTAGTTCTCGATCTCCGGGAGATACTTGTCGAGGAAGCGGCGGTCGGTGCCGATCGAGTTGCCACACAGCGGGACCGTGCGCGGGTCAGCGACGTGAGCCTTGATGAAGTCCAGCGTCGCCGCCCCGGCGTCCTCGATCGTGATCGTCGAGGAACGGATGGCGTCGAGCAACCCCGACCTCGTGTGCATCTCGACGACGACGGGATCCATCGCGGCCAGCACCTCATCGTCGGCATGGATCACGAGGTCAGGGCCCTCGGCGATGATGCGCAGCTCGTCGTCGGTGACGATCGTGGCGATCTCGACGATCTGGTCTCGCGTGTGATCGAGCCCCGTCATCTCCAGATCCATCCACACGAGCATCCTCTAGGAACCTAGCTGCCCGTCGGCGGACAACGAATTCACGGAGCCAGGCGTTCGATGATCCAGTGAGTGCCGTCGCGGCGGTAGTGGACGCGGTCGTGGAGCCGGTTCGGCCGACCCTGCCAGAACTCCGCCGACTCGACGACGAGGCGCCACCCGCCCCAGAACGGCGGGCGTGGCACGTCGCTATGGGCGAACCGTTCGGCGCACTCGGCGAAGCGGCGCTCGAGCTCGTCACGGCCGGCCAGCACCTCGCTCTGCGGCGACGCCCAGGCGGCGAGCCGGCTGTCCCGCGGCCGGCTGGCGAAGTAGGCGTCGCTCTCGTCGCCGTCGACGCGCTCGACGAAGCCGCGCACGCGGACCTGGCGATGCAGCTCGAGCCACGTGAACACGGCCGCCGCATGCGGGTGGGCCTCGAGCTGGTGACTCTTCGCGCTGCCGTAGTTGGTGAAGAACACGATGGATCGATCATCGGCGCCGCGGGCGAGCACCGTCCGCGCGTCGGGATGCCCGTCGAGGCCGACGGTGGCGACCGTCATCGCGTTGGGTTCGACTGCGCCCGCCGCGCTGGCCTCGTCGTACCAGCGCCGCCACTGCTGCAGCGGATCGGCAGCGACATCGGTGACGTCGAGGCCGGCCGCCTCGTACTCGGTGCGCCGCGTACGAAGATCGTTGTTCACCTGATGCGCTCGGCACCGCGCATGTAGGGGCGCAGCGCCTCGGGGACCTCGACCGAGCCGTCCGGCTGGCGGTAGTTCTCGAGGATCGCCGCCCACACTCTGGGCACGGCGATTGCCGAGCCATTGACCGTGTGGGCGATCTCGGTGCCCTTCTGGCCACGGCGGCGGAGGCGGATGTTCGCCCGCCGCGCCTGGTAATCGGAGAACCAGCTCACCGACGACACCTCCAACCACGTTCCAGTGCCCGGCGAGTAGACCTCGACGTCGAGCGAGCGGTGGTGGCTCTGGCCGAGGTCGCCGGTGCAGATGTCAATCGTGCGATACGGCAGGCCGAGCTCAGCGATCAAACCCTCGGCGCGGGCCAGCAGCTCGTCGAGCATCGCCGGGCTCTGCTCCGGCGTAGCGATAGCGAGGATCTCGACCTTGTCGAACTCGTGGGCGCGCAGCATGCCCCGCGTGTCCTTGCCGGCCGAGCCCGCCTCGCGGCGATAGCACGGGGTGTAGGCCATCAGTCGCTTGGGCAGCTCGTCCTCGTCGAGGATCTCGTCGCCGTAGATCGACGTCAGCGGCACCTCCGCAGTCGGTATCGCCCACAGGCCGTCGCGTTCGATGGCGAAAGCGTCGTCGGCGAACTTCGGCAGGTGCCCGGTCGCTGTGAGCGTGGCGGTGGTGACAAGGGACGGCGGGCGGATCTCCTCGAAGGCATCGGCGTTGCGGTCGAGGGCGAGCTGGCACAGGGCCCGCCCCATCGTCGCCCCGAGGCCACGGGTCATCGTGAACATCGAGCCGCTGATCTTCGTCGCCCGCTCGTTGTCGAGGATGCCGAGGGCGGCGCCCGTCTCCCAGTGCGGCACGCGCTGATGCTCGGGAAACTCCTCGGGCAGCCCGAACGGACCGTGCACGGTCGGACTGTCGAGTCTCGGACGTGCCGTCGGGGGCGTCGGGGTGAGGAAGGTTGGGGAGCGTCAGCAGCAACTCACGCAGCTCCTCGGCGACCGACTCGTGCTCGGCGGCGAGCTGACGCTCCTGGTCCCCAACGGCCCGGCTCTGCGCCGCCAACTCGTCTGCGGCTGCCGCGTCACCCGCCCGCCGTCGTTCGCCGACCTGCTTCGACAAGTCGTTCACGTTCGCCCGCACGGCGTCGCGTTCGGCGGTGATGTCGCGCAGGCGGGCGTCGAGTTTGGCGGCGGCGGTGGCCTGCTCGAGCAGCTCAGGGCGGTGCCGGCGACCAAGGGCGACGAGCACCCCGTCGAGGTCGTTGCGCAGCAGGCGGACGTCGATCACAGGGCCGCGACGTTACCGGTGCTCATTGCTCGTGTGGCGGGGCGGTCTTGGCGAACTCGCGCTCGACGTCGTCGAACGTCAGCACCTCGGCTGGTTGCCGCCGGTAGTCGTGCTCGTGGCGATAGTTCGCCGAGAAGCGCTTGAACCAGAGGATGACGATGATCGTCCACAAGAAGATCGACCCGCCGGTCTTCATGATCGCGCCGGCGAGTTGCTGGTCCTCGGTGACGGTGAGGCCCCACACCCGGAGCGGCTGCTCGCCGTACGGGCGGTACACCGCCCCCTCGGCGAACGTCAGCCAGGCCGCCGGCACGGTCGGCACCACCGACTGCAGGAACAGATAGATCATCGTCGCTCCGGTGCCGATGCGGAACTCGGGGATCGGCCCGCAGACCGGCATCCACATCAACAGCGCCGTCGAGACGACAAGGAGGTGGATGCCGTAGTGCAGCGCGCCGTTCTCCAGCGAGGCGTTGACGACGCCGGGGATGTGGCTGACGATGACCGCCACGTTGAAGACGACGGCGGCGACCACCGGATGGCAGAGCCAGCGCACGACGCGGTAGGTGCGGCCGCGGCCGATCAGTGCCCGCAGCAACCACTCCGGGGTCGCCAGCAGTGCCAGCGGTGGCAGGAAGTACGACAGCATCATGTGCTGGAGCATGTGCACGGAGTAGAGGTAGCCCTCGCCGATGTCGTGGATCGGCCAGTCGCTCGCCGCCAGCAGGACGGCCATCGCCAGCACGAAGCAGAGCAGGTTGCGCCGCGTGATCGGCGGCTCGCCGGCGGCGACGGCGACCGGCCCGATGCCGCGGACGAGGTAGACGTACGACCCGATCAGCATCCCGACGAGGACGAGCACCTCCGGATGCCATTGGAACGCCCACGGACTCGCAGCGAGCACGTTCACAGTCTGCCCGCGAATTCGGAGGTACACCCGCCGTCGGGGGGTTCGGGGGGCGGTAGCCCCCCGATGCGGCGGCGCTCGACCGAATGGAGAGAGCGAGCGCCAGCGAGCGAACGAATGAGGTCGAAACGTCAGATGTCGAAGACGTGGAACGTGAACATGGCGAGGATGTACACGAACACAGCGAGGCCGAGGCCCATGTAGAACAGCAGCGAGTAGAGCTTGTTGTCGAAGCGCAGGTGCATGAAGAACAGCACCACCGTGAAGAACTTGATCAGCATCAGGACGATCAACAGGGGCAGGAACAGCGGCCCGATGTCCATGTAGGTGAGCGACACCTCGAGGCCGGTGATCACGGAGAGCGACAAGGCGACGATGACGTAGTGCTTGTCGGTGAGCGCACCATGCTCCTCGTGGCCGGTGGCGCCCGTGACGTGATGGCCGGTCTCGGTCAGCGCTTCCAGTCGTTCGATGTCACTGCTCACGCGGCCACCTCCTCACGCCGGGATCAGGTAGACGAGGGTGAAGATGACGATCCAGACGATGTCGACGAAGTGCCAGTACAGCCCGACGAGCTCGATCACCTCGGACTTGTCGCCTGTCACCCGGTCGGACCGGAGCATCATCGCCAGCGACAGCAACATGATGATGCCGACGGACACGTGCACTCCGTGGAAGCCGGTCAGGGTGTAGAAGCTCGACGAGAACAGGCTCGTCGTGAATCCGAGACCTTCGCGGTAGAAGGACGTGAACTCGTACGCCTGGCCGCCGACGAAGGTGGCCCCGAGCAGAGCCGTGACCACCAGCCAGACCTTCGCATTGCGCATGTCCTTGCGGTTCGCCGCCGACACGGCGAGCACCATCGTCAGCGACGACATCAACAGAACGAAGCTCGACACCGACGTGAACGGGATGTCGTAGATCTGGTCCGGTCCGAGACCTTCGTTGCGGCCGCGGTAGAGCATGTACGTCGAGATCAACCCGCCGAACAGCAGGCACTCCGAGCCGAGGAACAACCACATCCCCATCTTGTTGTTCGAGAGGCCCGTCGTGGACCCGAGCGCGGGGTGTTCGACACCTTCACCGAGCACGCTGTGCTCGCCCGCGGCCGTGATCGTCGCGTCAGCCACTGACGGCCAACTCCTTCGACGCATCGTCGGCCGGTGGGTCGTAATCGGTGTCGTCGGCGACCGAAGGCTCTAGCGCCCAGCCGAACACGGCGAACACGAGGAAGGCGGCGCCGGCGATCGACAGCAGGAAGTTGTAGATCATCCCGAAGGCGATGATCGGCAGCGGCAGGGCGACGAGGATCGGCCAGTACGACGGCGACGGCATGTGGATGTGGTGGTCGGCGTGGGCAGCCTGCTCGGCGAGGATCTCCTCGGCCGTGGCGACGGGGCGCAGATCGTGTTGATCGCCCTCGCCGACGTCCTCGTACTTGCGGTGGAAGAACTCGTCCAGCGAGTGGACCTCGGGCAGGGCGTCGAAGTTGTGCTCGCTCGGCGGGTTCGTCGTCATCCACTCCAACGTGCGGGCGTCCCATGGGTCGAGTGGCGCCGGCGGCGCCTTGCGGTGGGTGAGCCAGATGTTGACGAGGAACAGCAAGATCCCGGTGGCCAGGATGAACGCGCCGATCGTGGCGACGAGGTTCCAGAAGCCAAGGTTGAAAAACCTTCGCCGGCCCGCTCGTCAGTCCACACGTACATCCGTCGTGGCTGGCCCTGCAGACCGATGATGTGCATCGGCCCGAACGTCAAGTTCATGCCGATGATCATCAGCCAGAAGTTCCACCGGCCGAGCTTCTCGGACAGGCACTTGCCGAACACCTTCGGCCACCAGTAGTAGAACCCGGCGAAGAAGCCGAGCACGGCGCCGCCGAACAGCACGTAGTGGAAGTGGGCGACGATGTAGTAGGTGTCGGTCTGCTGGGTGTCCGACGGCGCCACGGCGTGGGTGACGCCCGACAGCCCGCCGATCGTGAACTCGACGACGAGTCCGATGGCAAACATCATCGCCACCGTGAAGCGCAGCTTGCCGCCCCACATCGTCAGCGTCCAGTTGACGATCTTGACGCCGGTCGGGATGGCGATCGCCATCGTCGCGATGGCGAACACAGACGACACTGATCGGGCCGATCCCGGAGGCGAACATGTGGTGGGCCCACACGCCCCAGCCGACGAACCCGATCGCCGCCCCGGAGAAGACGACGAACGGGTAGCCGAACAGCGGCTTCTTGGAGAAGACCGGGAGCACCTCGGACACGATCCCGAACGAGGGCAACACCAGGATGTACACCTCGGGGTGGCCGAAGATCCAGAACAGGTGCTGCCACAGCAATGGATCGGCGCCGGCAGACACGGTGAAGAACGTGGCGTCGAACGTGCGCTGGAACATCAGCAGGAACAGCGCCACGGTGATCACCGGGATGGCGAACAGCAGCAGGAACTGGATGACGAGGATCATCCAGGTGAACACCGGCATGCGCATCAGCGACATGCCCTTGGTGCGCATGTTGAGGGCGGTCACGATCAGGTTGATCGCGCTCGTCAGCGAGGCGATGCCAGTGATCTGCAGGCCGAACGTCCAGAAGTCGATGCCGTGCGACGGCGAAAAGGGCACGCTCGAGTTCGGCGAGTACATGAACCACCCGCCGTCGGCGGCGCCACCGAGGAACCAGGCGAGGTTGACGAAGATGGCGCCGAACAGGAACGTCCAGAAGCCGAAGGCGTTGATGCGCGGGAAGGCGACGTCACGGGCGCCGATCTGCAACGGCAGGAGGTAGTTGCCGAACGCCGCCGCCATCGGCATCGCGAACAGGAACACCATCGACGTGGCGTGCATCGTGAACAGCTGGTTGTAGACGTCCGACGACAGCAGCGTGCCGTTCTCGCCGGCGAGCTGGGCGCGGATCAGCAACGCCTCGATGCCGCCGACCACGAAGAAGAACAGGGCGGCGACGCCGTACATGATGCCGATCCGCTTGTGGTCGACGGTGAACACCCAGGAGCGCCACCCTGTGGCGGCGACCGGCCGGCGGAACACGCCGAGGGCGCGCGAGGGGGTGACGATCTCCGGCGGCGCGCCGACGACCGCCGGCACGGGAGGACGTTCGATGATCGCCATGTCAGTTCAATTCCAGCAGGTAGGCGACAACGTCGTCGATCTGGTCCTCGGACAGGCCGAGGTCCGGCATGCCACGCGGCAGGCCACCGGTGGCGTCGAGCTCCTCGGGGTCGGTGTACATCGGCTTCTTCTCGGGTGCGTCGCGGATCCAGTCGCGCAGGTCGGGTGCGTTGAGGTACTCGGCGGTGACGCCTTGCAGGTAGAGATCGCCGAACTCCTCGGGCGAGGCTCCCCACACCGTCTCCCGGCGGGCGGGGGTGAGCAAGTCGAACGTCGCCCCGGCGAACGTGTTCCGTGACATCAGATGCGACAAGTTTGGCGCCGCACCGGAATAGACGAAGTCCTCGGGATGAGCGATCTCCGGCTCGCCGTTTCTGTCGAGCAAACCGTTCACCTGATGGCAGCGAGCGCATTGCTGGAGGAACACGGCCTCGCCGTCGGCGGCCTGCGTTCCCTCCTCCGGGGCCTCGTAGGGGGCGAGTTGACCCTCCACCCACGTCCGGAAGTCGGCCTCGGTGAGGGAGACGATCTCCATCCGCATGTTGGCGTGGGACAGCCCGCAGAACTCGGCGCACTGGCCGGCGTAGATCCCCGGATTGTCGGCCTCGAGGCGCAGCGTCTGGATGCGTCCGGGCACGACGTCGCGCTTGCCGTTGATCCGCGGCACCCAGAAGCTGTGGATCACGTCCCTGCTCGTACCCCGCAACAGCACGTTCGTGTCCTCGGGGATGACGAGCTGGCCACTCGTCACGATCGGCTCGGTGATGCCGCCATCGAGGCAGCCGTCCTGGACCGGGTAGTCGATCTCCCACCACCACTGCTGGCCGGTGACGTTGACGACGCACTCCGTGTCGTCGGTCTCGGCGAGGGCCATGATCGTGCCGACCGTCGGGATGGCGATCCCGATGAGGATCATCGCCGGCAGGATCGTCAGCCCGATCTCCAGGGCCGGCCGGCCGTGCGTCTGCTTGGGGATCGGTTGGCCGCGATCGCGGTAGCGATACACGCACCACGTGACCGCCGTGGCGACGGCGAGTAGCACGAGACCGGCGATGGCGAACACCGGCCATTGGAGGTCCTGGATCTTCTGGGCGTTGTCCCCTGCAGGTTGCCAGGTGTCCTGGGGTGCCTCGTCGGCGCACCCCGCAAGGACTGCGACTCCCGCCATGGCGCCGGCAGCAACAACGAGGCGGCGGACACGTCGCTGCGGCATGGCCGCCACCGTACCCATCCTTTTCACGGCACGATCACCTCGATCGCCTGGTCTTCGACGCCCGGCACGACGAACTGGAACGGGCCGTAGACGGTCGACGACAGGTCGATCGTGAACGTCAGGAGCTGGCTGCCGCCCTCCTCGACGAGCTGTGTGCACTCGTGCGCCGGTACGGCTTCGTTGCCATCTTCGGCGTCCTCGGGCAGAACGGCATATTCGAGCACGAGCCGGCGATCATCGTCGGTCTCGTTGAGGAACAGGACGTTGGTGGGGTTGGCTCGCTGGAACGTGAGCGTGGTGGTCTCGCCCGGGATGTCGAGTTCGGTGGCGTGCAACGTCCCGTCGCCGGCGAGCGTGATCTCGGCGAACAGGTTGGCCTTGTCCGACACGCTCTGCGAGGCGTTGTCGTCGGCCTCGGTCTCCTCTTCGCCGCATTCGCCGGCTGCGGCCACGTCCTCGATCGTCTCGTGGTGGTGCATCTCCCGCTCGCCGTCGAGGGCGGCGACGACGCCGCCGGCGACGAGGGCGATGAGGGCGACGGCGGCGACCCCGCTGACGACTTTGGTGTCGAGGTTGCGCCGCAGGGCGACGAGGAACCCGCCGACAAGGACGAGTGCAGCGATCACTCCGAAGACCGCCGGCCCACCCTCCTTGGACAGCCACAGCATGATCCGGCTGAACGAGTAGACGATGACGCCGAAGCCGAGGGCGGCGAGTATCGGGAACTCGGCCGGGTGGGCGAACCGCTCCCGGACCTCGCTGTTGTACTCGGCGTCGCCCGAGGCGCGTTCAGCCCAGGCCTGCATCATCCACTCGATGGTCGCGGCGAGCAGGGCGACGATGCCGAGCACGAACACGACCGGGTAGGTGACAAGGCCGATGACCACGAGCACGGCACCGACGGCGGCGACGGCCGGCCACAGGCTCGGCCACGGGGCGCGATGGGCAGCCGGTGCGTCGGTCAACGCCGTCTCGTCGAGTGCCGAGACGTCGGCGTCGCGGGTGTAGAGGTTGATCGCCGCCAGCACCGCGAGGCCGGTGGCGGCACTGATCAGCCCCATCGTGCCAAGCGAGCCGCCGTTGGTGACGCCGTACAGCGTCGCCACCAGTGCCGTCAACACCGTTGCCCCGATGAGCAACCGAGAACCGACCGGGATCATCATGGCGTGTTCACTTCGACACGTACACGATCAGCCACAGGGCGGAGAAGACGGCGGTGAGGACGTACCAGTACAGGGCGTGGGCGGCGACGATCTCCTGGTCGGACTCGCGGCCGCCGAGGAGGCGGAAGGCGGTGATGGCGGTGAACACCACACCGACGATCGTCAGTGCCGTCATCGTCCCGGTGACGGCGTAGAACGTCGACGCGAACGTCGACTCGGCCGCCGGCAATGCCATCCGGTTGTACACGTAGACCTGGGCGTTGATGATCGCCAGACCGATCACGCCGACGAGGCCGAGGGACAAGCCGATGTGCGCGCGGTCACGACGGCGCGCCGCGTAAACGCTCCATTGGGCGAACAGCACGAGGGCGAAGAAGCTGATCAACATCACGTTGGTCGGGACCCCGGGAATAGAGATCCCCTCGGGCACCCACGATTCACCGGCGTCACGGACGTCCTCGCGAAGCCGGATGTAGACGGCGAGCATGCCGCCCATCAGGGTGAACACGCCGAGCGAGGCGACCGCTGTCCCGACGAGCACCTGCCGGCGTGGCGGTGGCGTCGGAGCGGGGGGTAGGGCGTGCATCAGCTCGATCCCTCCGCACGTTCGGCGAAGTCCGGCTTGGCTTGGAGGTCGAGCAGCGGCTCGGCCGACATCACCGTCGGCGTCGTGGCGAAGTTGTCTGGCGGCGGCGGCGATGTCGTCGCCCATTCGAGGGTCTGGCCGTGCCAGGGGTCGTCGCCGGCGACCTCGCCGCTACGCCACGTCTTGGCCGCGAGTCCGGCGAATCCGAGGGCAGTGAGCCCGACGGCCGCGTGACCGGCGACGACGAGGGCGTTGAGCAGTTCGCCCGGACCGTCGTTGTCCCAGACCGCCGATGCTGCCGGCTGGTCGAGGAAGCCGGCGATGAGATATGGCCCCGAGGCGAGCGCCCCGCCGAGGGCGCCGAGCGTGGCCAGTCCGGCGAGTTGCAAGTCGGGCAGCTTGCGTCCCGACGCCTTGGCGAACCAGTAGGAGAAGGCGCCGAGTCCGGCGAGGGCGGCCCCGTAGATCGTCGCCACCGCCGCCCCCTCCTCGAACACCGTGCCTTCGAGGCCGAGATCCTCGATCCCGATCGTCGCCGCGCCGAGCATGCCGACAACGGCGAGGCCGAGGCCGAACACGCCGAACAGGATCGGGGCGTTGAGGTTCGGACGCTGGCCCTGCGGCTTGGCGGTCAGCGCGCTGAGCCCCATGATGACCACGACGCCGAGCACGGGGAGCAGCGTGAAGGCGGCCCAGACGGCGAGGAAGCCGAGCTTCGTCGCGAAGTTCTCGAGGCGGACTTCCGATCCGGTGCCGGGCAGGGCGATGACGTCCTGCTGGCCGATCCCAGCGAACGCCGCGGTGCCGATCAGCCCGATGCCGATGAGGGCGACGGCGCGGCGGGGGAAGCGCTGGCGGAACGTGACGGCGACGACGTCAGCGACGAAGCCGGCGGCGAACACGGCGGCGATCCCTAGGACCGGCCCGGTATAGAGGTACGACGTCCACGGCCAGATCCCGCTCGACCCGCCGAAGGCGGCGCCGCCGTAGCGATAGTCGAAGAACTGCAGGATGTGCGAGCCGACACCGACGGGGAGGACGAGGACGAGGGCGATCGATCCGACGAGCGCCGCCCATGAGAACAACGGGGTGCGGTACAGGCGCATCCCCGGCGCCCTCGTCGTGAGCACCGAGGTGGCGATCGTCGTCGCCACGGCGGTGAGACCGCCGAGGGCGAGGACATTGCCGCCGAGGTAGAGCTCGACCATCTGCGAGTCGCCACCGAGGGGACCGCCGTTGTTGGCCAGCGCGATGACGACGAGCACCGTGCCACCCAGCCAGGCCCACAGGCCGGCGGCGGCGACGCGGGGAAAGGCGAGGGCGCGGGCCCCGAGCTGCAGCGGGACCACGAGGACACCGATGCCCAACAGCAACGGCAGGAGGACCGACTCGACGAGACCGACTCGATAGGCGGCAAACAGCTGGCTGAGGTCGTCGGCGTCGAGGAGAGAGTCGTCGCCGTCGACCCTCTCGATGCCGAGGATGATCGCGATCGTGGCCACAGCAAGCACGCCGATGAGGGACGCACCGACGAAGGCCTTGCCGATCGTCTTGTGATCGCTCGTCGTCACCACGCCGAAGGCGGCAACCGAATCACGGCGCTCGGTCGGCGTCGCCTCTCCGACGACAGGGCTTTCCAGAGTGGGGTCGAGTGTGCTCATCGGTGGTGCGGTGGGCTGACGGCGTCGTCGCGCAGGACTCTACTTGTCGGCTCCGGACGCGGCGGAAATCTCACGCTCGCAGGAGGACGTCGAGCGTCAGTGCCCCGAACAGCAGCGTGACGTAGGTGATGCTGAACGTGAACACCCGCATGCTGGCCGCCGCCGTGGGGTTGCCGACGAGGAGGATCGTGCCGGCGAGGAACATCGCCCCGAGCACAACGGCGGTGACGGCGTAGAGCCAGCCGAGGTCGCCGACCGGGATCAGCACGAGCGTCGTCACGACGAGCCCAGCCGTGTAGCCGACCATCTGCTTGGCGGCATCGCGCAGGGGCGCCACGACGGGCAGCATCGGGACGTCCGCGGCGCGGTAGTCGTCGGCGTAGCGGATCGCCAACGCCCAGAAGTGCGGGGGCGTCCACAGGAACATGGCGACGAACAGCACGATCGCCGGCCAGTCCAACGAGCCGGTGACCGCCGCCCATCCGACGAGCACGGGAACGGCGCCGGCGGCGCCACCGATCACGATGTTGTGGGTGCTCGTGCGCTTCAGCCAGATCGTGTACACGCCGACGTAGAAGGCCGTCGCCGCCAAGGCGAGGGCGGCCGCAAGGAGGTTGGCTCCGACCCACAGCACGCCGAAGGCAGCGACCTCCAAGGTGATGGCGAAGACGACGGCATGCCCGGGAGCGATCGCCCCAGTCACCAGCGGGCGGCCCCGGGTGCGCTGCATCTTGGCGTCGATGTCCCGGTCGACGTACATGTTCAATGCGTTCGCCCCACCTGCCGCCAACGACCCGCCGAGCAGGGTGACGGCGACGAGTCCCCAGCCCGGCCAGCCACCGTCGGCGAGGACCATCGTCGGGACCGTGGTGATCAGCAGCAGCTCGATGATCCGCGGTTTGGTCAGCGCCAGGTAGTTACCGATCAGCGTCGTCGGGGTTCGCCGGGCTCCGTGGGCGCCGGCCGCCAGCCCACCCGGCGTCAGGCGCGACGGGACGAGTGGGCGGGTGCCGACGGACATCGACCCCATGGTACGACCCGATTGAATGGAGATGTGCCGTCGCCGGAGACCGTCACCATCGAGCGGCCAACCACCGAGGACAGGGTCGCCGAGGACCGTCCGTGGATCGTGATCGTCTGGAACGATCCGATCAATCTGATGAGCTACGTCACACTCGTTCTCCAGAAGCTGTTCGGCTACTCGTTCGAGAAGGCGACCGAGTTGATGCTCGACGTTCACCACAAGGGCAAGGCCGTCGTCGCCAGCGACACTCGGGAGCGCTCGGAGATGCACGTCTTCCGCCTCCACGAGCACGGCCTCTGGGCCACCCTCGAGCACGATGAGTGAGCCGTGAGTGAGCGCAGCGCGTTCGGGCGCGGGCGCAACGGGTACGTGCTGCGCATCGCGCCGCAGGAGCGGGCGCTCGTCATCCGCCTCCTGGGCGAGCTCACCGAGCTGCTCAGCTCCCCCGCCGAGCAGCCGGCGACGGCGCGGCTGTTCCCCGTCGTTCATCCCGACGACGCCGAGCGGGAGGCCGAGTATCAGCGACTGATGCGCGACGAGCTGATCACCAGCCGGCTCGCCGGCATCGCGGCGGTCACGAAGGTGCTCGAGGGGTCGGCGAAGAAGGTGACGCTCAGCGAGGAGCAGCTGACGTCGTTCATGCAGGCGGTCAACGGCGTGCGCCTCGTGCTCGGCACGATCCTCGACGTCTCCGAGGACGACGACGTCGTCGAGATCGAGGACCACGTCCCCGAGTACCAGCTCTACGCCTACCTCTCCTGGCTGCTCGACTCCGCCGTCGTCGCCGCCTCCACCCGCTGAGGTCGCGCACCCGATCGCACTCACGCCGATTCGAAGTGCCGTAACGCCTCATCATCGAAGATCAGACCGATACCCGGCACCTTCGGCGACGTTGTTCGGCCCTCGTGGACGTCGATCGGCTGCACGAGCCGGTAGATCGGGGTGACCTCAGGACGATGTTCGAGCGTCTCGACACCCATGACGTTGGGCAGCGCGGCGGCGAGGTGGACGTGGATCTCCGGAAAGACGTGGGGACTGACGGACCGCCCGTGGGTGCTGGCCACCGCAGCGATGCGAAGGAACTCGGTAATACCACCGCACGCCGTGGCGTCGGCGCGGAGGTAGTCGGCGTGATCGTGATCGAGGATCTGGACGAAATCATCGAGGCCGGCTCGGTCCTCACCGATTGCGAGCGGAATGGGTACGACGCGACGGAACGCCGTGACGAGCTTGGAGAGCCTGGCCGGAAACGGGTCCTCGATCCAGGTGAGGCTGAGGTCACTCCATTGCGTCGCGACACGAGTCGCCGAGTGGAGGTCTCGCCAGGACCAATGCAGATCGACCATCAGCTCGATGGCGTCTCCAATGGCGCTTCGAGCTGCTTGCAACCGCGCCGTGTCTGCAGGTGACCCATGGGCGGCGATCTTGATCGCCCGATATCCCGCGGCGACGTGGACGGCGACCTCCTCTGCGACGTCCGCTGGATTTGGCGTCAGGTCGGGGTAGCCACCGGCGATAGCGACGTCGACCTCATCGCGGTAGCCGCCGAGCAGCGTCGCCAGCGGCATGCCCGCGCTCTGCGCTTTGATGTCCCAGCAGCAGATGTCGAGCAGGCTGAGGGCGCTCATCAGCGCCCCGCGTTGACCGATCGGCAGACAGCCGTGGTACATCTGCGACCACACGTTCTCAGTGCGCAGCGGGTCGAAACCGATGACGACCGGCGCGATCACGTCGCGGACGAACAGGTGGACCGGCGAGTTGCGGGCGTTACCGATCGACCGCCCGACCAGGCCATCGGTGGTCGTGACCTCGACGACCACATAATCCCGGTGGGCGATGACGACGTCGCCAAGGTGGATGGGGCGATCCAGGGGGACCACGTAGCGGCGCGCCGAGACCGTCTCGATCGCCATCAGGCCGAGCGTACTGCAGCGACCGACGGCTGGAATCGATTCTGATATCGTTTAGTAGTGGCGGGGGGGTTGAATGCCGCAGGATTCACAGCAGGAAGGACGACGCGCCGTGGTGACCGGCGCGGCGAATGGTATTGGTGCAGCCGTTGCGGCGCGGTTCGTCGACGACGGCTGGGACGTCGAGGGCTGGGACCTCAATCCGGCGAATGACTCGCGGCTCAACTGGTCCACCGTCGATGTCGCCGATCCAGCCAGCGTCATCAGCGCGGCGTCGGCCCTGGAGTCGGTCGACGCCGCGATCAACTCCGCGGCAATCGCCACACTCGACACGATCCTCGACATTGACTCAGCCGATTGGAACCGCACGCTGGCCGTCAATCTCACCGGGTCGTTCAACGTCGCTCGCGCCCTCTATCCAGCGCTGCGCGCGGCGGGCGGGACGTTGATCCTCTTTGGATCCGTGAACGCCCGCAACACGACCACGCGTCGCCGGCGCGTACAGCGCGTCGAAGGCTGCCGTCGTGTCCCTCACCCAAACGATCGCCGTCGAGTGGGCGCTCGCTGACTCGGGGATCCGCGTGCTGTGTGTCTCGCCCGGTCTCACCAAGACTGCGCAGGCGACGATGCGCATCGAGTCGGGAGCGATCGAGGAGTCCAAACTCCTCGGTCGCGTCCCGACGAATCGATGGATCACCCCAGAGGAGATCGCCAACGCTGTCGCCAGCCTCACGGGCAAGGACTTTTCGGCGATGCACGGAGCCAACATCGTCATCGATGCCGGATACGACGCCTGGGGCGGCCACTTCTGATGCCGGCACCGACGTACCCCGAACTCCGTGGCCAGGTCGTCGTCGTCACCGGAGCCGCGCGCGGCATCGGCCGCGCGATCGCGGTGGCGTTCGCCGAGCAGGGAACGATCGTCGTCGCCAACGACCGCGTTACCAACGCCGCAGCCGAGACGGTGGAGCTGTGCGCCGGAGCTGGTGCCACCGCAGCGGTCGAGTTCGTTGCCGATGTTGGCGACGCCGAGACCTCGCGGACGATGATCGACGACGTCGTCGCCACGTTCGGACGGGTCGACGTCCTCGTCTCCAACGCCGGAATCAACCCGGTCTGCTCACTGCTCGAGCTGTCCCACGAGACCTGGGCCGAGGTCCAGCGAGTCAACATGTGGGGGCTGTTCCACTGCGGCCAGCCAGCTGCTGCGGCGATGGCCAAGAACGGGCACGGTTCGATCATCGTGATCGGGTCGCCGGCCGCTCGTGAGGCCTACGCCGGTCAGGTCCACTACTCCGTGGCCAAGGCGGGGCTGCAGATGCTCGCCCTCGGCATGGCGTGGGAACTCGGTCCGCTCGGCATCCGCACGAACATCCTTCATCCCGGGTGGATCGAGACCGAGCTCAACCGTGAGTACCTCTGGGAGAACCCGGCAGCGCTTGACGCGATCATCGAGCAGATCCCGGCCCGCCGGACGGGCCAGCCGAGCGATGTCGCTGGAGCTGCCGTCTGGCTGGCCACCGACCAGGCCACGTACGTCAACGGAGCGTCGCTCTCGGTCGACGGCGGACTCGTCGCCGGCCGGGTGAAGACATGAGGCGCGTGGCGCAGATCACTGATCAACAACAAACAACAACCGAAGGGGGTTCCAAGTGAAACAAGGAAACAGGGGCAAGGACCGTCCGCGAGCCATCGGCAGGGCGGGCGTACTCGCCGCCATGGCGACCGTGGCCGTCAGCCAAGGAGCAGCGGCGGCAACCACCGAACCGCCGTCATCCGACGCGGCCGCGGGCGAACTCGAGATCGTGTGGGTCGAGCAGGGAGCAGGCAATCCATATTGGGACGCGCAACACGCCGCGGCTGCCGAAGCCGCTGATCGACTCGGCTTCGACTTCCGGGTCGTGAGCGGTGATCTCGACCCAGCGGTGCAGGCATCGGTCGTGCAGCAGACCGTCGATCAGGGTCCCGACGCGATCATGGTCAACGCCATCGATCCGTCGGCGATCTCCGAGGCTTACCAGTACGCGGCAGACAACAGCGTTCCGATCGTCAACCTCTACGGACTCGACGAGGGCGCCACGTCGAGCATCACGTTCGACGAGATCCGCACCGGTGAGATGATGGGTGCCCACGCCCTCAGCCTGCTCGAGGCCCGCTACGGCGAGCCGACTGGCGAAGTCGCCGTGCTGCACGGCATCCTCGGGCAACCGGCCAGCGACCTGCGCGCCCAAGGCTTCATCGACTTCGTCGAAGCCAATGGCATCGAGGTCGTCGACGTGCAACCGACGAACTGGCAGGCCGACGAAGCATCGGCGACGATGGAGAACTGGCTCACTCGCTATCCCGACCTGTCGCTCGTCTATGCCCTCAGTGACACCCTCGCCGTTCCGGCGATGAACATCGCCGAGCGCGACGACCGGCTGTGCCGCAACGACGTCGACCCGGCCGAGCTCGGGAACTGCGTGATGTTCGTCTCTGTCGACGGCATCTTCACCAACGAGGTCGTCGATGGGCGAATGTTCGCGACCGCCCCGTATTCACCCGAATGGTCAGGCTTCCAGTTCGCCGAGCTCGCCCACGCCGTCGCCTCCGGCGGCGAGTACGAGCCAGAGAATGTGATCAACTCGATGCTCGTCACGCCGGAGAACGCTGAGTGCGTGGTGGAGATGACCACGGCGATGACCGAAGACCTGGACAACTTCCCGTTCGAGGGAACCTTGCAGGAGATCGCCGCCGACCCATTCGGCTGCACGGTCCTCGACGAGGTGTAGCGCTGTGACGGTCGATGGGACTGAGCCGTTGCGCCCAGTCCCATCGACCGTCCCGCGAGAGGATTTGGGAGAGGTGAACGTGGCAGTGGGCACGATCGACGGTGCCGCCGATCACGACGTGCTCGTGATGACCGGCATTCGCAAGCGGTACGGCGACACGATCGCCCTCGATGGCGCATCCCTCCGCGTCGCCCGAGGCTCGATCCACGGACTCATCGGTCAGAACGGCGCCGGCAAGTCGACCCTGATGAAGATCTTGGCGGGTGCCGAGACGCCCGACGACGGCACCATCGAACTCGCCGGCGAGACCGTTCACTTGTCGTCACCTGCCGACGCCCATCACCACGGAATCGGCATCGTCTATCAGGACTTCAGTTTGCTACCGAACCTGTCGGTGGCGGAGAACATCTCGCTCGGACGAGAGGCCACGAGGCATCTACGGATCGACGCCGACGTCGCCCGCAATGTCGCCCGCCGCGCGCTGGACACGCTGATGGTCGACGACATCCCGGTGGACGCATCGGTCGCCGAGCTGACGCAGGCACAGCGCCAGCTCGTGGAGATCGCCAAGGTGCTCACGTTGCAAGGCCCGCGCGTCCTCGTCTTCGACGAACCAACGGCGGCGCTGAGTGCCGACGATGCCGCCCGCTTGTTCACGGCCATCAAGTCGCTCGTCGCCGAGGGCATCGCGGTCATCTTCGTGAGCCATCGCTATCAAGAGGTGTTGGAGCTCTGCGACCACGTCACCGTCCTGCGCAACGGGCAAGTGGTCCATCACGGCACCGCCGACGGGATGACCATCGATTTGATGGTCGAACTCACTCTCGGTCAACGAGCCGAGTCGATGTTCGCCCGCACCTGGCAAGCACCGGGAGACGGCGACGTGGTGCTCGCCATCGCCGATCTACGCACTGCTGGTCTCACTGCACCGTTGACGTTCAGCGTTCGGCGCGGTCAGATCGTGGCGCTGTACGGCTCGATGGGATCGGGCCATGCCGAGGTTGCTCGCGTCATCTGTGGCGACACCCGGTCCGACGCCGGGGAGATCGATGTCGGTGGCCAACGAATCTCCACGCTGCGTTCGCGAGCAGCTCGCCGTCGCGGCATCGGCATCGTGCCCGACAACCGTATGGACAACGCCCTGTTCTCCGAGCTTGCTGCCCGCTCCAACGTCAGTGTTGCGTCGCCATGGAAGACACGCCGCAATCGCTACTGGCCGATCCTGTCTGCCCGGCGTGAGCGCGAGCAGGTCGTCGCCGCTTCGGGGAAGGTCCAAGTGTCGGTGACCGTGCTACCGCGCGCCGTTCGCGTCCTGAGCGGAGGAAACCAGCAGAAAGTCGTCTTCGCCCGTTGGCTGATGCGTGACTGCGGCGTGCTGCTCTTGGTCGAGCCGACGCAAGGCGTCGATGTCGGCGCCCGTATCGACATCTATCGAGAGATCGAGTCCCTGGCCCGGAGTGGTGTCGCCTGCCTGGTCGTTTCGAGTGACACCCAGGAGGTCGAAGCCGTCGCCGACCGTGCGCTCGTGTTCTTCAAGGGTGCTGTCGTCGCCGACCTTCGGGCGAACTCGATCAACGATCGCAACCTTCTCGCGGCGAGTCAGGGTGCGCTGATGGACACAGCGGTGTGAGCGTCTCGGCACCTCACGGCGACACGACCGCGTCGTCGGGGCATGGGCGCTTCGGAGTAGCCGCCAACCTCGAACGGTTCGCCTCGCTCCTCGTCGCGATGACGCTGTTCGTCGTGTTCGCCGCGACCGCCGACGTCTTCGCTACGTCGAACAACGTCCGCAACATTCTCGAACAGATCACGATTCTCGCTGTCGTCGCCGCCGGACAAACCGTCGTCATGCTGTCCGGTGGGCTCGACCTGTCGGTCGGCTCGGTCGTGCTGCTCAGCGAGGTTGTGGTGACCGACCTGGCAGTGCGCGACGGGCTACCGATTCCCGTAGCACTCGCCGCCGCACTCGTCGCAGGCGGTCTGGTCGGGCTGCTCAACGGCGTGCTGGTCGTCGTCCTGCGGATCGAACCAATCCTCGTCACGCTGGGCACGCTGTTGCTCGCCGCCGGGGTGGCCAAGCTGCTGCTCGGGCTGACCTACATCCAGATCGACAACCCATTCTTTGATCGGCTGGCCACGGCCGAGTTGCCCGGTGGTGTCCCGTTGATGGTCGCCATCATGTTCGGCTGCTACGTCGTCGTGGCGGTCGTGCTGTATCGGACCGCCTTCGGCAAGTACGTGTACGCCGTCGGCTCCAACCGGCGGGCAGCCATCGTCGCCGGATTGCCTGCCCACGTCACCCAGATCCTGGCGTATGTCACGTGCAGTGTCCTGGCAGCTGCGGCCGGCGTGCTCAATGCTGCCGCGACTCGGCCTCGTCAGCCCCAACGATGGATCCGGCCTGGAGTTCGCGTCCATCACCGCCGCGCTCGTCGGCGGACTCAGCGTGACCGCGGGCGGCGTCGGTAGGGTCGAGCGAACGTTGATCGGCGCCGTCATCATCGGCATGCTCGTCAACTACCAGACGATCCGAGGCGTCCCGCCGAACCTCCAGCAAGCAATGATCGGCGGGGTCCTCCTACTCGCCGTCGTGGTCGATCGTCTGCTGCGTCGGGGCGCACGGTGAAGCTGGCGGTCGCGGCTCGCGGCAGCGCCGACCTCTGGGTGTTGACGGTCCTCACCGTCGGAGCGTTCTGCACGTTCGCTGTCATCAATCCGGTGTGGGTCAATCGCAATCTGGTTCAAACGATGGTGTCGCAATCCGCCGCCCTCGCCCTCGTGGCCGTGCCGCTGACCTTCTCGATCATCTCCCGCAACATCGACCTCTCGGTCGGCTCGGTGCTGGCCCTCCAGGGGATGGTTCTCGGACGCGTCTCCGAGTCGGCCTCGTTGACGCTTGCCGTATTCGCCGCCATCGGAGTAGGCGTCATCATCGGGCTGTTCCACGGCTTCCTTGTCGCCAAGCTGGGCCTCAGCGCGATCATGGCGACACTCGCGACGTTCATTTGGGCTCGTGGCCTCACGCTGGCGATCAACGACAGCAGGCCGATTCCCGTGGACGGCTGGTTGGTCGACGTCGCCAACAAGCGGTGGGCGGGCTTCACGATCGCCGCACCGCTCGTCGTCGTCGCCTACATCGTGGGCCAATGGCTGCGCAGCCGCACCAAAGTCGGCCTCTACACCGCGGCGATCGGTGGTGGACCGGATGCGGCGCGTCGCTCCGGGATCGCCATCGACCGTTACATCGTCGGCTTGTTCGTGGCCACGGGCGTCGTCGTCGGGATCGCCGCCGCGCTGACCGTCGGACAGCTCGGCTCCGCTTCCCCATATACCGGCACCGAGCTCGAGCTCGACGCGATCATTGCTGTCGTCATCGGCGGCACGAGCCTGGCCGGTGGCTATGGCTCGGTGAGCCGGACAGCCGTGGGTGTGACCTTCATGAGCGTGCTCAACAGCGGCCTGCTCAACCTGGGGCTCACCGACGGTTACTACCAATCAGCGCGCGGTCTCGTGTTGATCGGTGTTCTGTCCCTGCAGATTCTCACGCGTCGTCTCGTCGTGCGTCGTCACGAACGGAGCGACTCCTTCACACTTCAAGGAGCGGTCACCGTATGAAGCTTGACGGGTTGGAAGGCAAGGTGGCCTTCGTCACCGGAGCCGCCCAAGGGATTGGGCGGCAGATCTGCCTCACGTTGGTCGACCAGGGGTGCCGGGTCGTCGGTGCGGATCTCGTGCCGGTCGAGCTCGACGATGTGACGCCCCTCACCCTCGACGTTTCCGACGAGGTCGGCATCGACTCGGCCATCACAGAGATCGAGAACGATGTCGGCAGTATCGACCTGCTGGTGCTCAACGCTGGGGTGATCTCCAAGGCACCACTCGCCGAGACCACGACTGCGGAGTGGGATCGGCACCTCAAGGTCAATCTCACCGGACCGTTCCTACTCTCGCGTCGGGTGGTTCCGGGGATGGCGACACGCGGCTTCGGACGCGTCGTGCTCATCGGGTCGAGCGCCGGAATCACGGGAGCCGGAGCCGCCCCACCGCCGCTCCCGGGATACGCCGCGTCGAAGGCCGGAGCGATGGCGCTCGTCAAGTCCATCGCTGCTGAGTACGCCGGGTCCGGTGTGACGGCAAACGCCCTGGCGCCGACGCTGATTGACACCGGGATGCTCGGCACGCTCGATGCCGACTACCGCTCATCGATCCCTGTCGGGAGGTACGGCACGCCAGCCGAGGTGGCCGCGCTCGTCGTGTTCCTGTGTTCGGGGCATGCGGGATACATCACCGGCGAGATCGTCGACATCAATGGCGGCTTCCTGATCGATTAGGAGCAACGAATGAAAGTGTTCAACAGCGAGTACGCGCGACGAACTCTCGAGCCGCTCGTCGGCTCCCGCCGGCAACTCGGCGGAGTCGACCTGATCACGTTCGGTGACGGTCACGCGCGCAACACCCGAGGACTCGACATTCGCACCGGCAGCGGGCTGCGGTTCCAAGTTCTGCCGGACCGCGGATTCGACATCGGCTTCGCCGAGTTCGCCGGAACCGGACTGACGTGGCTGCCGCCGAAAGGTCTCGCCGGTCCGTGGTTCTATGAGGGCGATCATGACGACTACGCCTGGCTCCGCGTCGGTCTCGGCGGGCTGTTCAATACCGCCGGCCTGGTCTCGATGGGTACGCCGCAGACGGTTTCGACGGCGCAGTACGGCTTCACCCAGCGGCTTGCCGCCCGGTACGGCACGCACGACCGCATCGCCATCACTCCGGCGGAACGCTTCAATTATGGGGAACGCTGGGACGGCGACCGCCTCATCATTTGGGCGGAAGGCACCGTCCGTCAGGACATCGCCTACGGCGAGAACCTGACGATGTCGCGCACCTATGAGGCCGAAGCTGGCACATCGACGGTGACGATCCGCGACGAGGTCTGCAACGAAGGCTTCTTCCCGACGCCCCACCAGATCCTCTACCACTTCAATCTCGGCTTCCCCTTCCTGCGCTGGCCCGGCCAGGTCATCGCCCGCCCGGACGGCCCGGTCGGCGACCTTTCGTTCTCCACCGCATCTGGCGTCGTCCGCTCGCCGGACCGGTGGCAATACATCACCGAGCCGGAGCCGAACTTCACGCACGAAGGGTTCACCCTGCCGTTCGAATCGGACGGCGACGAGGTGATCACGGTGGCTGTTGCTACCGGCACCGGCACGGATCGACTGGCGGTGTTCCTGCGGACGCGCCGAGCGCAGCTGCCCTGCTACGTGTTGTGGCGGATGATGCGGCAAGGCCTGTACGCCTACGGCCTGGAGCCGTGCAACTCGCCCTTCGGCACCACCGACGAGCTGCTCGAGCAGGGCTGGCCACTGATGCTCGAACCGGGCGAGCGGCGAATCTACGAACTCGAGTTCGGCGTCGTCGCCGGGCACGAGGCAGTCGAAGCCTTGGCGAGCAGCATCACCGAAATTCGCGGAGAAAGGACCACCACGACACCATGAGCACTCGATTCGACGCCTACCTCCAGACCCTCGGCAAGGTTCCGCCGGCGATCGACGCAATGAACCGAGCGGATCCACAGGTACTCGACGGGTACCTCACGATGCGCGAAGCGGTCATGGCCCAGCACGAGGACGGACTCCCGTTCAAGTACAAGGAGCTCGTCTTCATCATCCTCGACCTCCTCGCCGGCAACATCGACGGCGCCAAGTTGCACCTGGCGGCAGGGCTCAACGCCGGCCTGACCAAGACGGAGCTCACCGAGGCGCTGTTTCAGACGATGCTGCTGCACGGGCTGAAGACATGGGGTCTGGGGGGCTACCAGCTCGTCGACTTCGCAGAGTCGTACGAACCGAGTCCCGCGCCAGAACCGAACGGGTGACCACTCGCCTGTGTATGCGGAATCGACGCGTTTCGGGCACGATCCGTACACACAGGCGATAGTCAGGGATCGCGCCGGAATGCGATGACTGCAGTGATGGCTCCGAGGGCGGCGACGATGCTGATCACGACGAAACCGGCACGGAAGCCGTCGAGCCCGGCGCGGGAGACCATGACGGTCGAGACGGCGGCCACGCCAGCGGCGGCACCGATCTCGCGCATCGTCTCTACAAGCCCGGACGCCAATCCGGCCTCAGATTCGGCGACGCCAGACAGGGCGGCGATCTGGATCGACGGAGCGCACAGTCCGAGGCCGAGGCCGGCGAGGAGGAACGCCGGGAGCAGATCGGAGACGTAGCTGGCGTCGGCCGGCACCTGCGTCAGCAACAGTGCCCCGGCGGTCATCAGCGACAGCCCGATCACCAGGAGCCGCCGTACTCCAGCCACTGCGACGAGCCGGGCGCCGGCGAGCGCGGACGCCACGAACGCGGTTCCCGATGTCGCCAGCCACGCGACACCCGTCGTCGTCGGCGAGTAGCCGAGCACCTGTTGCATCAGCAGGGAACCGAGAAAGATGAACGAGAAGAAGGCACTGAACGTGAGGAACGCCGAAAGGTTGGCGGCGACGAGTGTTCGATTCCTCACGGCCGTCGCGGGCACGAGCGGGGCGGGAGAACGTGCTTCTATCCGCACGAACGCCACCAGCAGCAGCGCTGCCGCGAGGAACAGGCCGATCGTCGACCCGGACGTCCATCCGTGCTCGGCGCCTCGGTGAAGTCCGTACACCACCAGCAACAACCCGCCCGTTACCGTGCTCGCTCCGGCGACGTCGAGCCTTTGACCCCGAGCTTCGGTCCGATCGCGCGTCAGGAACGCGGCGGCGAACAGCCCGAGTAGGACACCGATCGGAACGTTGATGAAAAACACCCAACGCCAGCCCGGGCCGTCGGCGAGCAGGCCGCTGGCGACGACACCGAACGACCCCGAGGCTCCACCCACCGCACCGAAGATTCCGAGTGCCCGGTTGCGCTCGTGACCCTCGGGAAAGTGGACGGCGATGAGCGACAGCGCGGCCGGGGCAACGAGGGCGGCGCCTAGACCCTGCACCGCCCGGGCAGCGATCAGCAGGTTGGCCGACTGGGCGACGCCGGCGAGGAGCGACGCGGTCGAGAAGATGCCCAGCCCGGCGAGGAACATGCGCCGCCGACCGAGCAGGTCGGTCATCCGTCCGCCGAGCAGCAAGAAGCCTCCGAGGAACAGGCCGTAGGCGACGACGACCCATTGCAGCGTGTTCTGGCTGACGCCGAGGTCGGCCTGGATCGACGGCAGGGCCACGTTGACGATGGCGATGTCGAGGGAGACCATCGCCTGCGCGGCGCAGGCCAGCGCCAGGATCACGCCGAGCCGGAACGGCGGCGCCGACGGCGCTTCTGTGCCGGCCGGCGAGCGTTCGAGGACGGTCAGGTCGTTCATCGGGGTTACCTCGTGAGTCGGACGGGTCCCCGCGGCAGGATTGCTGCCGGGACTTGCGTGATGCAAGCCAACGTACTCCGGTGTACTTGTGTGATGCAAGTGCTTTGCTAGATTGGGTCACGTGCTCGGAAAGACGTACGACTCCCAGGTGTGTTCAATCGCTCGGGCCCTCGAGGTGGTCGGCGAGCGCTGGAGCCTGTTGATCGTTCGGGATGCGCTCTTCGCCGGGGTGAGCCGTTTCAACGACTTCCAGCACAACCTCGGGATCGCCACGAACGTCCTCACCGCCCGCCTCGAAGGCTTCGTCGCGGCCGGGATCATGGAACGCCGGCTGTCGTCGACGCAGGCCGACCAGCACGAGTACGTCCTCACCGAGAAGGGCCGGGACCTCGCGGCTGCGCTGATCGCCCTCACCGAATGGGGAGACCGCTGGGCGGCGCCCGACGAACCACCGATCCTCTACCGCCACGCCGAGTGCGGCGGCACCGTCACCCAACAGCTTGTGTGTGCCACGTGCGGCGCGGTGCACGACCCATCCCAGGTCGAGATCCAGATCGGCCCCGGCATGCCCGCCGAGTACCTCGCCAACCGACGCCCCCGACGACCCGGGTGACTGATCAGTGTCGCACCGCCGGGAGCTCGCTGGCTACGAAGCGCTCCTCGTGAAATCAGCGGGGGCCGCAGGATCGATCGTTCTCAGGACGTCAAGCGACACCCACCGTTTGGAGCGCCCGGGAATACCGGCGACCTCGGTGACAATCCCGGCATGCTCGAGTCGTCGAATGTGGTTGTTGGCACTCTGGACCGTCGTGTCGAGCGTCCTGGAAACGCGGCGAGTGGTGAGCACGGGGTTCAGGAAGATGAGGTCGAGCACCTCGTGAGCGCGCGAACGATCGCCGACGAGCGCGCCTCGATATCGCTCGCGTAGGTCGACGAGCTTCTCGGCGACAGACACCGCTTCGTTCGCCTGCGTGGTCACGCCGCTGAGGAAGAACTCAATCCACTGTCGCAGGGCACCCTCTTCACGGACCGCCTGAAGGAAGTCGTAATAGTCGCTGCGCCGCTGTTCGAAGTAGGTGCTGATGTACAGGAGAGGGCTCGGCAGCAGGTCCTGTTCGACGAGGAGGAATGCGATCAGCAGCCTGCCGAGCCGGCCGTTTCCGTCGAGAAAGGGGTGGATGGTCTCGAACTGGTAATGAATGAGGGCGATCTTGACCAGCGGTGGGATCAGGGTGTCCTCGTGCACGAATCGTTCGAGGTCGTCCAACAGTGCGTTCATCTCGTCAACTGGGGGTGGCACAAAGATCGCCGTCTCGGGGCGGTTGTCCGGTGACCCAATCCAGTTCGGCGATCGGCGGATCTCGCCCGGCAACTTCTCCTGACCGCGGACATCGCTCATGAGCACCGCGTGCACCTCGCACAGCAGACGCTTGGAAACGGGAAGCTTCTCCAAGCGGTCGAGCCCGTGGTTCAGGGCCCTGATGTAGTTCGAGACCTCGCCAACCGGACCCGCCTCGCTGTTGCGGGCCTGGGCGTCGAACACGTCGGACAGCGACGCCTGAGTCCCTTCGATCCGGCTGCTCGATACCGCTTCCCTGGTGACGTACGGCTCGATCAACAGATGCGGGTTGGGAAGTTGGCGCCCAGCACCGGCCAAGCGACCAAGCGCCCGATCGGCCTCCGAGAGCAGCATCACGGTCGAAGGGTGAAAGTCGATGCTACGCGTGACCGAAGTCGGGAAGAACGCGACATAGCCGTGCCGACCGAGCGTTCTGCGAGCCTCGCCGAACGCCGGAGCTACAAAGCGAGTTGCATCCACGACGAGATGCTACAACGATTCCGGCCGATCCTTTGCAGCTTCTCCGGCAGCCCCAAGAACCTTTGGAGGTCCTTCATCCTCCCGGGCGCCGACCAGGCTGGCGAACCACCGCTCCGTCGTCGACACGTGAAGCAAGGCGGCGGCTTCGGCGAGCTGCGGGTCGTGGGCGCGCAGCGCGGCGAGGATCGCGGCGTGTTCGGAGATCGTTCGATCGGTCGCCCCGGCCTCGAGCACACCGCGCCACACCCGCCCGCGAGTGGTTCGGCTGGAGACGCCGCTGAGCATCGACGCCAGCGTGGCGTTCCCCGCGGCGGCTGCCACCACGTTGTGGAACGCCTCGTCGAACTCGACGAGTTCCTCGTGTGAACCTGCCGCAGACATCCTATGTAACAGCGAGTCGAGCTCGGCGAGCTGATCGTCAGTGATTCGCCCGGCAGCGAACCGGGTCGCCGCCGGTTCGAGGATGCGGCGAACCTGGACGAGCTCGAGCGTGAAGTCATCGAGCAGCAAGTCGGCTGCGGCGCCAATCCCGGCGAGCAACAGCTCCGGCCGCAAGCTGGTGACGAACGTTCCATCTCCCCGACGAATCTCCAGGACACGAGCGGTGACAAGGGCGCGCACCGCTTCGCGCATCGTGTTGCGCCCGGTGCCCAACGATTCGGCGAGCTCGGCCTCAGGGGGTAGGCGCTCCCCAGGCGACAAAGCACCCGAAGCGATGAGCTGACGAACCTGCTCGATTGCAGCTTCAGTCAACGACCCGGCTGCCACGTTGACGTCCTCCATTGCGTTCCCCGGCCACGCAGGCCGGCTGCACCATGTGTACCCAAAGGGGTCTAGACATGGGATGTCTGAGCGCGTATGGTACAGCATGTCGTCGACGGTCGGCGACATCGGGGGACTCGCAATCCGGGGAGGTGGGGAGTGGACACGTTGGCGAATGTCGGCCATCGCGCCGCAGCCGATGTGGCCGCCTCGTCTCCGGGTGGCCGCTACCGAGTGCTTCGTGGTGCCCTCACGGTGATCCGGCTCGGGCCCGCCCTCATCCTCGGCGGCCTCGTGTTCGCCATGACGCTCCTGTCGCCGGTATTCCTCACGACCAGCAACGTCGGCAACATCCTGTCGCAGACCGCAGCGATCGCGTTGCTGGCGATCGGCCAACTGCTCGTCATCATCACCAGGGGCATCGATCTGTCGGTCGGCTCGACGCTGGCCCTCGCATCGGTGCTGGGCGCGCTCGCCTTCCGCAACGGCAGCGGCGCCGCGGTGGTGATCGTCGTGATGCTCGCCACCGGGGCGGCGGTCGGCTTCGTCAACGGCGCCGGATACGTGTGGGGCCGGTTGCCGCATCCGTTCATCATCACGTTGGCGACGCTGAGCATTGCCCGTGGCCTGGCCCTGCGGTTCGCCGACGGGCAGCCGGTCCGTGGCGTTCCGGAGATTGTCCAGACCATCGGCGGTGGGTCGCTCGGTTGGCTGCCGTACTCGGCGTTCCTCGTCGCCGGCATCGCCGCGGTGATTGCCGTCGTGATGTCTCGCCTCGTGTTCGGCCGCTGGGTCTACGCCACGGGCGGAAACGCCGAGGCCGCCAGGCGCACCGGCATCCCGGTCCGCTCGGTGCTCATCTCGGTCTACGTGCTCTGCGGTTTGCTTGCCGGCGTCGCCGCGATCGTCACGTCGGGCCGGTTGAACGCCGGCTCGCCGACCGCGGGGTCGCTCGCCGAGCTCGACTCGATCGCCGCCGTCATCATCGGAGGAGCCAGCTTCCTCGGTGGTCGGGGCAACGTCGGCAACGCCCTCGTTGGTGCGCTGATGATCGGCGTTATCCGCAACGGCATGAACCTGCTCAACGTCGACGCCTTCCTACAACCGATCGTCATCGGCGTGGTGATCGTGCTGGCGGTGGAATCGGACGTGCTGCGAGCTCGTCTCGAGGATCGCTTCCGCGTCCTTCAGGCGGCGCAGGCATGACTGCGGCGCTCGCTGTCCGCGGGGCGACGAAGCGCTTCGGCGCTGTGCTAGCACTCGACGCGGTGGATGTCGAGGTCCACTACGGCGAGGTACTTGCCCTGCTCGGGGACAACGGCGCCGGCAAGTCGACGCTGATCAAGTGCATTACCGGCGTCCATCGGCTCGACGAGGGAGACATCGAGATCGACGGTCAGCCGGCCCACATCACGTCGCCGGCGGCGGCTCGGGCGCACGGGATCGAGACCGTGTACCAGGACCTTGCGCTGTTCGACAATCTGACCCCCGCGGCGAACTTCTACGCCGGCCGCGAAGACGCCGTCCCGCGTTGGCTGCCACGACCCCTGCGGGTGCTCCGACGCCGAGCGATGACCGACGCCACCGTCGACGTCCTCGACCGCCTGCAGGTGTCGTTGCCGGAGCGCTCGGCAGTCGTCGGCCTGATGTCGGGTGGCCAGCGCCAGGCGATCGCCGTCGCCCGGGCAGCTGCCTTCGCGTCGAAGGTCGTCATCCTCGACGAGCCGACGGCGGCGCTCGGTGTGCGCGAGTCGCGCCGCGTTCTCGACCTGATCAGCCGGCTACGCGCCGAGGGTCAGGCCGTCATCGTCATCTCTCATGCCCTCGATCACGTGACCGAGGTGGCCGATCGGGCCGTCGTGATGCGACGCGGCCGAAAGGTGGGCGAGGAAGTCCCGAGCCCAGAGAGCCAACAGAGGATCGTCGCCATGATCGTCGGCACCGCGGCGTAGTCCTCCACATTTCGAATCAGCACAGGCACGCGCCGTGAGTTCAGCGCGGGCAAGAACCGGCGGCCGCGCCGCCCGACAACAAGGGGGAACCCAGAATGAAGCGAATCACTCGATTGGCACCGTTGGTGCTGTGCGTCAGCCTCGGGGCGACGGTCACCGGGTCTGACGTCGTCGGTGCGACGACCCCGCCCGACGACGTGAAGATCGGATTCATCACCAAGTTCCCTGTCGACTTCTACGACACGATGGTCGACGCCGCCGAAACGTGGAACGAGGCACATCCCGAGGTCGAGCTGATCTTCGCCCAGGGTGCGAGTGGCACCGACGACGAGGGTGTGATCAACGCCATCGAATCGATGGTGACTCAGGAGGTCCAAGCCATCGTGGTCACTCCGACGAGCCCGAACGTCCAGGACGCGTTGCAAGAGGCCGTCGATGCCGGGATCTTCGTCGTCCTCGTCGACAACGACATCCCCGGTTGGGAAGGGGCGACCTCGCTTGTGGCCACCGACAACCTCGCCGGTGGCGTACTCGCCGGCGAGTTCCTCGCCGAGCAACTCGAGCCTGGCGACACCGTCGCCGTCCTCGAAGGTGTCGCCGGCGCGCCGTCGCTGGAAGATCGGGTCACAGGTTTCGAGGAGGGTCTCGGCGAAGACTTCGAGATCGTCGCCTCGTTGCCAACGGACTGTGACCAGACCAAAGGTCTGGACGCGGCGCAGGACATCCTCACCGCCAATCCCGACGTCACGGCGATCTACGGAGCCTGTGGCCCGCCGATCATCGGTGCGCTCGAAGCGATCGAGAGTGCCGACGAGGACATCCTCGTGGTCGGCTTCGATGCCGGACCGGACGAGGTCGCGGCGATCGTCGCCGGGGACCAGCTCGCGTCGGTCGCCCAGTTCCCGGCGCGGATGGGTGAGTTCGGGGCGCAGGCTGCACTCGACGCCATCAACGGAGAGCCGGTCGAACCGTTGATCGACACGGGCACCGAGATCGTGACCGTCGACAACGCCGACGAGTTCGGCGGCTGAATCGTCATACTTCCAGCGAGAGTCGACCATGACCCGCATTACCGCCCTCGACGTCGCCGACGTCCGCTTCCCGACGTCACGCGATCTCGACGGATCGGACGCGATGAATCCGGAACCCGACTACTCCGCCGCGTACGTCGCGTTGCGTCTCGACGATGCCGACGTGGCTGGGTACTCCCTGCTGTTCACGACGGGCCGAGGGAACGACGTTGCCTGCGCGGCGGTTCGCGCCCTCGAGAACTACGTCGTCGGACGTGACGTCGTGGAAGTGGTCTGCGACGTCGGCGCGCTGGCGCGGGAGCTCACCTGGGATGGGCAACTGCGCTGGCTCGGCCCGGAGAAGGGCGTCATGCACATGGCCATCGGCGCCGTCGTCAACGCTGCGTGGGACCTGCGCTGCCGCCTCAGCGGCCTACCGCTGTGGCGGCTGCTCGCCTCACTCTCACCGCAGGAGGTCGTCGACCAGGTCGACTTCACGTACATCGACGACGCCATCACGGCGAGCGAGGCACTGGAGCTGCTTGAGGTCAAGTCGGCGGGACGAGAGGATCGCATCGCCGCCCTCGAGGCCGACGGTCTCCCCGCCTACACGACGTCTGCGGGCTGGCTCGGCTACGACGACGCCAAGGTGGCCCGTCTCGCCCGCCAGTCCGTCGAGGACGGGTTCACGATGCTCAAGATGAAGGTCGGCTCCGATGTCGAGTCGGACATCCGCCGACTGGCGATCGCCCGCCATGCGGCGGGCGAGCGGGCGCGCATCGCCGTCGACGCCAACCAGCGGTGGGGGGTCGGTCAGGCGATCGACTGGATGGCCAAGCTGGCGCGGTTCGACCTGTACTGGATCGAGGAGCCGACCTCACCCGATGACGTGCTCGGCCACCTCGCCATCCGTCGAGCGGTACGACCAGTACGGGTCGCCACCGGTGAGCACGTGCAGAACCGCGTGATCTTCAAGCAACTGCTCCAAGCCGAGGCGATCGACGTCGTGCAGATCGACGCCTGCCGGGTGGGTGGCGTCAACGAGAACATCGCCATCCTCCTGCTCGCCGCCAAGTTCGGGGTGCCGGTTTGTCCGCATGCCGGCGGCTTCGGTCTGTGTGAGATGGTTCAGCACCTGGCGATGTTCGACTTCATCGCCGTGAGCGGCACGACCGACGGCCGGTGGATCGAGTACGTCGATCACCTGCATGAGCATTTCACCGACCCCGTCGTGGTTCGCGGCGGGCGCTACCTCCCTCCCACCGGTCCGGGAGGGGGCGCTCGTCTGCTCGACGAATCCGTCACCCAGTACCACTTCCCCGACGGTCCGGCGTGGACTGGCACCAGTGGGCGCTGACGACTACGCAGGCCTCCGGGTGTTGGTCACTGGGGGTGCGTCCGGCATTGGCCACGCAGTGGCGACCGCTGCCCTCGGCCGCGGCGCCACCGTCGCGGTGCTCGACGTCGGTCCCGCAGGTGCCCCCGCCGGCGCCCTTGCCCTCAGCGCCGACGTCACCGACGACGTATCGGTCGCCGAGGCCGTCGAGAAGACGGCATCGACGATGGGCGGCCTCGACGTGCTCGTCAACAACGCCGGCATCGGCGCCCAGGGCACGATCGAGACGAACTCGCTCGATGAGTGGCGTCACGTCCTCGACGTCAACGTCCTCGGAATCGTACGGGTGATGCGTGCGGCGCTTCCCCATCTCCGCCGGTCTCCCGACGCTTCCGTCGTCAACATGTGCTCGATCGCGGCGACCGCCGGACTTCCCGAGCGGGCGGTCTACACCGCGTCCAAGGGCGCGGTGCTGTCGCTGACGATGGCGATGGCCGCCGACCATGTCGGCGACGGCATCCGGGTCAACTGCGTGAACCCGGGAACCGTCGACACGCCGTGGGTCGGCCGCTTGCTCGATCAGGCCGCCGACCCCGCCGCCGAGCGGACTGCCCTGGAGGCCCGCCAGCCGACGGGACGACTAGTAACCGCCGACGAGGTCGCCGCGGCGGTGCTGTACCTCGGTGGCCGCGCAGCTGGTTCCACGACCGGCACGGCGCTCGCCGTCGACGGGGGGATGTCGGGACTCCGTGTCCGCCACGCTCCGATAACCACCGAGGAGGCGACCGAACGATTTGCCACTTGAATCACACGTCAACTTCTGACAACGTTGTCAAGAATCGACAACGTTGTCAATTACCACGTCACGCCTATATGGGGGAATTCATGAACAAGCGACGCACCACTCGAACCATCCTTGCCGTCAGCCTCGTCTGCACGGCCACGGCCTGGGGAGCGCACAGCTCCTCGGCGACGACCGTGCCGGGAACTGAACCGCCTGGGACCGATGCCGCTGCTAGCGGCTCCACAGAGCCGGGCGCCAGCCAGCAGGTTGCCGGCACGTCGGGCGAGCTGTGCACGTACGAGCAGTACGGCGGCGACGGCGTCGAGCAGGTCGACCTGGCCAGCGCAACGATCGGGTTCGCCCAGTCCGAACGGGAAGCGAACCCGTTCCGCATCGCCGAGACGCAATCGATCCGTGACGAAGCCGAGGCACGGGGCATCGACCTGATCGTCACCAACGCCGAGTCCGACCTCAACAAGGAGATCTCCGACATCCAGGGGATGGTCGACCAGGGTGTCGACGCCTTGATCATCTCCCCGTTGAACAGCGAGGGCCTCGACCCGGCGATCGACTACGCCAACGAGAACGGCGTGCCGATCATGACGATCGATCGGTTGCTGACCACGATGACCGCCTGTGAGGACTACATCGGCTGGATCGGCTCCGACTTCGTCGAGCAGGGACGCCGAGCAGCTGACGCGATGGTCAGGGAAACCGGCGGCGAGGGCCGCCTCGCCGTGCTCCTTGGTGCTCCCGGCGTGAACGTGACGACGGACCGCAACAACGGCTTCATGGAGCGCCTCGAGGAGCTCGACACGGAGATCGAGGTCGTCGCCGAGCAGGCGGCGAACTACGAGCGGGCGATGGGTCAGACCGTCACCGAGCAGTTGATCGCCAACGATCCCGACATCACGGCGATCTACGCCCACAACGACGAGATGGCGCTCGGCGCCGTTGCCGCCCTGCAAGCTGCCGGGTACTCCCCCGGCGACGTCAAGATCATCACGATCGACGGCACGCAGGGAGCGGTGCAGGGCATCATCGACGGCTGGATCTCCGGCGTCATCGAGTCCAATCCACGCTTCGGGCCGCTCGCCTTCCAGGCGCTCGAGGACTTCTACAGCGGCGCCGGTGTGCCCGAGGTGACGATCATCGCCGACAAGGAGTACACCGTCGACAACGCCGAGGCCGAGCTGGAAAACGCGTACTAGTCGGCTGCGCGGAGGGCGGCGGGCAGTGCTCGCCGTCCTTCGCGCGACGCTTCCGTTGTGAGTGAACGACAACTGATGGAGCCGCTACTCACGGCAGTCGGAATTTCCAAGCACTTCGCCGGCGTCACGGCTCTCGACGGGGTCGCCCTGAGCCTGCATCCCGGCGAGGTGCACGCCCTCGTCGGAGAGAACGGCGCCGGCAAGTCGACCTTGATCAAGGTGCTCACCGGGGTCTACTCCCCCGACGACGGCGAGATCAGCTACCTCGGTGAGACGATCTCGCTGTCGGCGCCACGCGCCGCGTGGGACCTCGGCATCAGCACGACGTTCCAGGAAATCACCCTCGTGCCGATGATGTCGGTCGCCCGCAACCTGTACCTGGGCAACGAACCGCGATCGAGGTGGAAGCTCATCGACGTCGGCGAGATGAATCGCAACGCCACGACGTTGTTGCGCCGCTACGGCATCGACGTCGACGTCCGCCGCCCGGTGAACTCGTTCGGGGCGGGCGTTCAACAGATGATCGCCATCGTGCGCGCCGTGTCGACCGACGCCCGCGTCGTCATCCTCGACGAGCCGACGTCATCGCTCGAGCCGCGCGAGGTGGCCCAGGTGTTCGGGATGATCAGACGCCTGCGCAGCGCCGGCGTCGCCCTGCTGTTCGTCAGCCACAACCTCGACGAAGTGTTCGAGATCTCCGACCGCATCACGATCCTGCGCGACGGCCGACGGGCCCGGACCAGCCTGATCGCCGACACGACCAAGCTCGAGGTGATCGCCACGATGCTCGGCCGGGACATCGCCGACGTCCGTGCCGAAGGGCTCACCAGCTTCACCCGCGACCAGCAGGTGCTCGACGAAGTGCTGCTCGACGCCGAGGGGCTCACCCGCCGGCATCAACTAGTCGACGTCTCGGTGTCCGTGCGGGCGGGAGAAGTGCTCGGCTTGGCCGGCTTGTTGGGTTCGGGGCGGTCGGAGACGGTGAAGGCGATCTTCGGGACGCAACGCCTCGACCGCGGCAGCGTGCGGGTCGGCGGCCGCCGGGTACGTACCGGCTCCCCCCGTTCGTCGCTGGCTGCCGGAACGGCGCTGCTCCCCGAGGACCGCAAGGCCGAAGGAATCATCCCGACGATGTCGGTCCGCGACAACATCGTCTTGATGGCCCTTCCGCGCGTGAGCCGCTGGGGCTTCATCGCCCGACGGCGCGTTGACCGCGTGGTCACCGAATTCATCGCCCGCCTCGGGATCAAGACGTCCGGCGGCCGTCAGAACATCGCTCACCTGTCGGGTGGCAACCAGCAGAAGGCCTTGATCGCCCGAATGTTGTGCGTCGAACCGCAGGTTCTGCTCCTCGACGAGCCGACACGAGGGATCGACATCGGTGCCAAGGCGGAGGTGCAATCGATCATCCAGCAACTCGCCGATCAAGGACGGGGGATCGTGCTCATCTCGTCCGAACTGGAAGACGTCGTCGAGGGTTCGACGCGGGTGGTCGTGCTCAATCGCGGAACCGTCGTGGGTGAACTCGGTCGCGACGAGATCGACGAGCACAAGATCATGGAGTTGATGGGCTCGGCCCCGGAGGCCGCCCCAGAGACCACAGAGGCCGACGCGTGACCGCGGCCGCCGCCGTCGTCGCCGGGCACTGGCGCTCGCGGGTCAGCCTGCGGACCCACGGCGTGTACGCCGCGCTCGGTGTCGTCATCGCCTTCAACCTGCTGTTCACACCGAACTTCGCGACGTTGAACAACCTCCGGCTGCAACTCGTCCAGGTGACGCCCGTCGTGATCGTCGCCCTCGGCATGGCGATCGTCGTTGCCACCGCTGGTATCGATCTCTCCGTCGGGGCGACGATGGCCCTCGCCGCAGCGACACTTGCGGCGACCCTCGACCACGGCCCGACGATCGCGATCGTCGTCGCCCTCCTCGTCGGGATGCTCGCCGGAGCGTTCAACGGCGTGCTCGTCGGGGTCGTGGGGATCCAACCGATCGTCGCCACCCTCGGGTTGTTCATCGCCGGACGCGGCCTCGCCCTGATGATCGCCGACGGGCGGCTGACGGAGATCTTCGATCCGGCGATCCGCGCCTTCGGCACGAAACAACTCATCGGCGGCCTGCAGCCGGGAGTGCTCATCGCCGTGGGACTGACGGCGATCGTCGGGGTCGTCGTCCGCTTCACCGTCTTCGGGAAGCGCCTGGTGGCGATCGGCGGCAGTCCCGACGCCGCCCAGACGGCAGGCCTGCCGGTGCGGCGCACGCTCATCGTCGTCTACGTGATCTCGGGGTTGTTCGCCGCCGATCGCCGGCGTGCTGGCACGGCCCGCTCCGGGGCGTCCGATCCGTCGTTCGTCGGACTGCTGATCGAGCTCAGCGCGATCACGGCCGTCGTCGTCGGCGGGACACCGCTCGCCGGCGGCGAGATCCGCGTCCTCGGCACCGTCGCCGGCGCACTGCTGATGCAACTGATCTTCGCCACGTTGATCCGCCACGACCTCTCCGATGCCGATGCGCGGATGGTGCAGGCGCTGATCATCGTGGCGGCTGTCTACATCCAGCGGGACCGACTGCGATGACCGCCCACGTCGTCGCCCCGGCACCCGACGACCAGCCGCTCGGCGACATCTCGGCGCACGAGTCGTTCGGTTCGCTGTCGTCGCTGATTCGCCGTTCGGCGGCCGGAGTCGTGCTGATCGTCGTCGCTCGTGTTCGGCGTGATCATCTTCGGGACGCAGTTCGCCAACACCGGCAACTTCGCCAACCTCGCCGTCGCGTCGTCGTTCCTGGCGATCATCTCGATCGGGATGACGTTCGTCATCCTCAGCGGAGGCATCGACCTCTCGGTCGGCTCGATGTACGCCCTCGCCGCCGTGCTCGCCGCCTACAGCTCGCGATGGGGGTCGCTGGCCGGCATCGTCGTTCCGATCGTGACGTGTGGCGCCATCGGACTGGTGCAGGGGACGTTGATCGGGAAGCTGCGGATGCCGGCGTTCATCGTCACGCTGGCAGGTCTGTTGTTCGCCCGCGGCCTGGCGTTCAAGGTCTCCGACGACGGCAACACGACGCACCTCATCGACCGGGAGCGATGGATGACGAACCTCGGTCAAGAGCGTGTGTTGGGCGTCGGCGCGCCGGTGTGGATCGCCCTGGCCCTCTTCGGGGTCGGCCTCGTACTGCTCAATCGCACGCGGCTCGGCCAGGCTGTCTACGCCATCGGTGGATCGGAGGATGCGGCCGTGTTGATGGGGCTGCCCGTAGCGCGAGTCAAGATCATCCTCTACACGATGACCGGTCTGCTCAGTGGGCTGGCCGGGATGCTCGTCGCCGCCAGGTCGTCGTCCGGGCTGTCGACGATCGGCAGCGGTCTCGAGCTGGAGGCGATCGCCGCCGTGGTGATCGGCGGGACGCTGCTCAGTGGCGGGGCGGGAGGGCTGGCCGGGACGCTGATCGGCGTCCTGTTGCTCGGTGTCATCCAGAATCTGATCAATCAGGTCGGGACGCTTCGATCGTTCCACCAGCAAGTCGTCAGCGGCGTGTTCCTCATCGTCGTCGTCACGGCCCAGACGATCATCGGCCGAAGGGAGCAATCGTGACCACAGATCGCCTCCGTGTGGCTGTCGTCGGCACCGGCGAGTGGTGGGGCCGCGAGCACGCCCGCGTGTTCTCGCAACGCCCCGACGTCGAGCTCTGCGCGATCGTCGGGCGCTCGAGCGACAAGACGACACTGCGCGCGGCCGAATTCGGCACGACCCCCTACGTCGATCTCGACGAGATGCTGTCGGCCGAACGTCCCGATCTCGTTTCGCTTGTGCCTGCCCAACGAGGGACACTTCGACACGACCTTGCAAGTGATCAAGGCCGGGTATCCGCTGCTCGTCGAGAAGCCGCTCGTCTTCGATCTCGAGGAAGCTGACGAATTGCTCCGCGAGGCCGAGGCGCAGGGTCTGTTCTTCGCGATCAACTTCAACCACCGCTATGCCCGGCCCGTGCGGATGGCCCACGAAGCGATCACATCAGGCGCGCTCGGCGACATCACGTTCGCCACGTGGCGGTTCGGCGGCGAGGTCGGAACGAGCACGCACCCGTTCGCCAACCTCATCGAAACGCAGTGCCACGGCTTCGACATGCTCGAGCACCTGTGCGGCCCCATCCATTCGGTCAGCGCGCACATGACCGACCGGGCCGGGAACGGCTACACCACGATGGCGGTGGCGATGACGTTCACATCTGGTGCCGTCGGCGGACTGGTCGGTTCGTACGACTCGTCGTATGCCTATCCCGAGACCCACTACGTCGAGATCAACGGATCCGCCGGGAGGGTGCAGATCGTCGACACCGTCAAGCGCTTCACCCGCTCCGTGCCGGGCGACGAGGTGCGCGAGGTCTGGGAGGCCGGCTACTTCAACGACCGTGACCGCGACTTCGACCACATGTTCGAACTGCACCTCGACGAGTTGCTGACCGCGCTGCGGCGATCCGAGGAGCCGCCGATCCATGCGCGCGCCGGCCGACGAGCGCTGCAACTCGCCGAGGCGTGTATCCAGTCGTTCAACGAGTCCCGGCTCGTCGTGGTCTAGGCCGTCACTTGAGGTCGAAGCGGTCGAGGGTCATCACCTTGTTCCACGCGGCGACGAAATCGTTGACGAACTTCTCCTTGGCGTCGTCGCATCCGTAGACCTCGGCGAGAGCGCGGAGCTGGGAGTGCGATCCGAAGACGAGGTCGACGGCGGTCGCCGTCCACTTGACGTCGCCGGTCTTGCGGTCGCGGCCCTCGTACACGTTCTCGGTGGAAGCCGACGGCTTCCACTCGGTGCCCATGTCGAGCAGGTTGACGAAGAAGTCGTTGGTCAATGTCTCCGGTCGGTCCGTGAACACGCCATGCGCGGTCTGCCCGTAGTTGGCGCCGAGGGCGCGCATGCCGCCGACGAGCGCTGTCGTCTCCGGAGCCGTGAGGTTCAACATGTAGGCGCGCTCGACCAGCAGCGTCTCGGGCGACAACTTCTCGCCGGGCTGGAGGTAGTTGCGGAACCCGTCGGCCGTCGGCTCGAGCACGGCGAACGACTCCGCGTCGGTCTGCTCCTGCGAGGCGTCGGTGCGCCCCGGCGCGAACGGGATCGTGACATCGTGGCCGGCGTTCTTCGCCGCTTGCTCAACGGCTGCGCAGCCGCCGAGGACGATGAGGTCGGCGAGCGACACCTTCTTGTTGCCGGACTGGCCGCTGTTGAAGTCCTGCTGGATGCGCTCGAGGACCGGCAGTACCTTGGCCAGCTCTGCCGGCTGGTTCACGTCCCAGTCCTTCTGCGGCTCGAGACGGATGCGAGCTCCGTTCGCTCCACCGCGTAGGTCGGTGCCGCGGAAGCTCGCCGCCGCCGCCCAGGCGGTGGACACCAGCTGCGAGATGGACAGCCCGGACGCGAGAATCGTGCTCTTCAGGGAGGCGATGTCGTCGTCGCCGACCAACTCGTGGTCGACGTCAGGCACCGGGTCCTGCCACAGCTGCTCCTCGGCAACCCACGGTCCGAGGTAGCGCACGGCGGGTCCCATGTCGCGGTGCAACAGCTTGTACCACGCCTTGGCGAAGGCCTCGGCGAGCTGGTCGGGATTCTCGTGGAAGCGCTTGACGATAGGGCCGTAAATCGGGTCCATCTTCAGAGCGAGGTCCGACGTCAGCATCATCGGGGCGTGGCGCTTCGACGGATCATGGGCATCGGGCACGGTGCCCTGCGCCTCGGGGTTCTTGGGCGTCCACTGCTGGGCCCCGGCGGGGCTCCTCGTCAGCTCGTAGTCATAGTTGAGCAGGTTGTCGAGGTACCCGTTGTCCCACTTCGTCGGCTCGTTCGTCCATGCGCCCTCGAGTCCGCTGGTGAGCGTGTGGACGCCAACGCCGCTGTCAAAGCTGTTCTTCCAGCCGAGACCCTGGTGCTCGACGGGGCAGCCCTCCGGCTCCGGTCCGAGGTACTCGGGGTCGACGGCACCGTGGCACTTGCCGACCGTGTGGCCGCCGATGATCAGCGCCGCCGTCTCCTCGTCGTTCATCGCCATCCGGCCGAAGGTCTCACGGATGTCCCGGGCCGAGGCAAGCGGGTCGGGGTTGCCATTGGGACCCTCCGGGTTGACGTAGATCAGGCCCATCTGTACGGCGCCGAACGGACCGCCGAGCTCACGGTCGCCGCTGTAGCGCTCGTCGCCGAGCCAGGTGTCCTCGGGACCCCAGAAGATCTCTTCCGGCTCGAAGATGTCCTCGCGCCCGAAGCCGAAGCCGAACGTCTGGAAGCCCATCGACTCGTAGGCGACGTTGCCGGCGAAGATGATCAGGTCGGCCCAGGAGATCTTCCGTCCGTACTTCTGCTTGATCGGCCAGAGCAGTCGGCGGGCCTTGTCGAGGCTGACGTTGTCGGGCCAGCTGTTCAGCGGGGCGAAGCGCTGGGCGCCCTCGCCACCGCCGCCGCGCCCGTCGGCGATGCGGTAGGTACCGGCGGCGTGCCACGACATCCGGATGAACAGCGGCCCGTAGTGGCCGTAGTCAGCAGGCCACCAGTCCTGCGACGTGGTCATCACCTCGATGAGATCCTGCTTGAGGGCCTCGACGTCGAGAGTCTTGAACTCCTCGGCGTAGTTGTAGTCGTCTCCGAACAGTTTGGGAACGGACACGTGCTTGCGCAGGACGCTCAGGTCGACCTGATTCGGCCACCAGTCCTGGTTCGAATTCGGTCGAGTCGCCTTGACCGTCGGTGCTTCGACTACTGGGTTCTCGCTCTCAGACACGTGCGTCCGTCTCCTTCGTGGATGGTTGCTGCTGATGATTGGTTGCTGTCGCCGCTGCCGCGGCACACTCGGGGCAGCGGCCCCAATAGATGACCTCGGCCTCGTCGACCTCGTAGCCCGAGTCGTCGGCGGCCGTGAGGCATGGCGTGTCGCCGACCGCGCAGTCGACGTCGACCATCCGCCGGCAGGTCCGGCAGATGAGGTGGTGGTGGTTGTCGCCGATGCGGTCCTCGTAGCGGGCCGGCGACCCCGCCGGCTGGATGCGCCGGAGGATGCCCCTGTCGGTCAGGGCGGCAAGGACGTCATACACCGCTTGCGGTGAGATCGCCCCGATCTCGGCGCGCACGATGCTGCCGATGTCGTCGGCCGTGCTGTGCGGTCGATCGGATACGGCCCGCATCACTGCCAAACGTTGCGCGGTGACCTGCAGACCGTGGCGACGCAGCAGTGCGTCGTTGTCCATCTGCTTGCTGTCAACCGGCGGTGCCGACACGACTCGGAGCGTACCGCACAATCCTGGAGTGAGTCCAAATTCGGTGTGATACCAGATCACCGGGTTCGATGGTTCGTTGTGCAACGCAAGTGAAGTTTTTCGATCTAGACCGAGGGTCGCCGGGGCCGTGTCGGCGGCTCCTCGTCGCTACGGGGCGGTGCGTTCAGAGCGGCGCCGCACCGTCTCATGTGAACATCACCAAGTGACGTCCGACGCCGAGCCGCGCTGGCCGTCGGCGGTATGCTTGGACTCTTGGGATGAGTCGCCTCGTTTGGGCAGGACGGCCGGTAGCGCTGTCGCCCCGTGCAGGCTCGACGCCTTGACCTGAGCCAACCCGGTTCAAGGAGTTGCCCGAAGTGACGTCGTATTCGTCTCCCAGTCACCGCTCGCTCGGCGAAGGTGGCGTGTCGTCGTCGCCGGATCCGGCGGTCACGCTGCCGCTTCGTCGCGGGGCGTCTCGCCGGGTGATGATTCGTCGATCGTGGGTCCGTGCGCGCAGCGCGCCGACGGATCCGAACAGCGTTGAGTCGGGCTTCCTGACGGCGAGAGCGTCCCGTTCACCTGATCGGCGAGCGGCCTGATCCCCTTCCCTGCAGCGTTGACCGTCCCAGTGATCGGCCATCGATGCCCCTCAGCCCAACGACCAACCGAACCGAGAAATGAGTCACCATGGTCACCAAGAAAAAGCCCGCGACCCGTTGGTACAACGGTGTCACACCGATCGAGGACCTCGCGGCAAACGAGCAACTCGCCCACGAGATGGTCAGCCGGCACCGCTACCTCGCCCCGTCCGTCGAGCGGATCATGGAAGCCGACTTGACCGACGACCAACGAACCGATGCGCTGACTTCGTTCCGCGACTCGCTCATCCGCATCGGCGACCCCAACCGGGATCCACGAACGGCGATCACCAACGCCTCGAAGTAGCAACTCGTCTTGGAGCAGAGGTCGCCGACATGAGGGGGCCGGCGCCGGCCCGCCTCTTCGCGTTCGCGGTGCTCGCTCCGCTCGCGTGGCGAACGCCGCCTCGGCACTACGGACCGTGGGAGCAATTTGCGTCACTGCTCTCCGAGGGGCTCGTCGCAACGGGCCACGACGTCACGCTGTTCGCCACCGCTGACTCGGTGACATCAGCGAAACTCGTCGCTACGAGTCCGCGAGGATGGTCCGAGGACGAGTCGATCGATCCCAAGGTCGCCGAGTGCGTGCACATCGCGTCGTTGTTCGAACGCGCCGACGAGTTCGACGTCATCCACAACGGGTTCGACTTCCTTCCCCTCACGTACTCCGGTCTCGTTGACACACCCGTGATCACGACGATCCACGGGTTCTCCTCTCCCGCGATCGTCCAGGTGTATGAGCGCTACGACGCAACCACGTCGTACGTCGCGATCAGCGACGCCGATCGACACCCGCTGTTGCACTACGCGGCGACCGTTCACCACGGGATCGACACCACGTCGTTTTCGATCGACACGGCACCTGGTGATCATCTCCTCTACTTCGGGCGCATCCATCCCGACAAGGGGACGGCTGAGGCGATCGAGGTCGCCCGCCGAACGGGACGGCGGCTCGACATCGGCGGGATCATCCAAGACGAGGCGTACTTCCAGACAGAAGTCGAGCCGCATCTCGGCGGCGAGCTCGTCCACTACATCGGACCAGTCGATGCATCGAGCCGATCCAGAGTCCTCGGCGGTGCGCACGCCCTGCTCCATCTGATCGGCTTCGACGAGCCGTTCGGATACAGCGTGGTCGAGGCGATGGCGTGCGGGACACCGGTCGTCGCGTACTCACGCGGATCGATGCCGGAAATCGTCGAGGACCGCACGACGGGTTTCCTCGTGACCGACATCGCTGGAGCCGTGGACGCAGTCGGCACCGTTGCGGAGCTCGACCGGTCGGTGATCCGCGCTTCGGCCGTCAAACGCTTTGACGTCGCAACCATGGTGGACCGGTACATCGGCGTCTACCGGGATATCACCGGCGATCGACAGCCGGCGCCGTAGGCCGGGTGGATCGTCGCCGCGTAGAGACGTCCATCTGGCGCGACCGCTGTGTGGCTGTCTCAGGGTCGTCGATGCTGCCCGATAGGGTGAGCTGCACATCCTCTTGGACGAGTCGCCTCGCTTGGGCTGGACGGTCTGTCTCGACTCGTCGCCCTCCGCAGGCTCGACGTCTCGACTGAGCTGACGTTTGGAGTTCAACATGGTCGGTCGTCCACTTGTGGCTCGCATTGGCGGCGCCGACGCGCCGTCGATCGGAATCCTGTCCACGTTCCCGCCCACCGAGTGCGGAATCGCGACGTTCTCGGCCGCGCTCGCCTCCGGGCTCGTGGCCCAGGGCGCAACGGTGGACGTCGTGCGATGCGGCGACAGCGAGGACGTCGAGGATCCGCTCGTCGTTGCGTCGACTGGTGCGGGAGGGCCGCGTGGGGTGCGCGCGGCCGCTGAAGCGTTGAACGACGCCGATGTGGCAATCGTGCAGCACGAGTACGGGATCTACGGCGGTCTCGACGGCGACGACGTGGTCGGGGTGCTTCAGGCCCTTGCCGTGCCGTCGATCGTCGTCGCCCACACGGTCGTCCGTCATCCGACGTCTCGCCAGCGCTTCGTGCTCGAGGCAATCTGTCAAGCGGCGGACGCCGTCGTGGTGATGACGGACTATGCCCGGGGCCGGCTCATCGACGGATTCGATGTCGACGCGGAGAAGATCTCCGTGATCGCCCACGGCGCGACGACGCCGCCTGACAATGCCCCGACTGCGGAGCATCGTCCGGGCGATCGGCTGCGGCTGTTGACGTGGGGCCTGCTGGGGCCGGGCAAGGGCATCGAGTGGGCGATCGACGCGATGGCGTTGCTCGCCGATGTGCGGCCCCGACCGTCCTATCTCATCGCCGGGACAACCCATCCGAAGGTGCTGGCCAATGAGGGCGAGGCGTATCGGGAGATGCTGGTGACCCGAAGCTGGCAGAACGGCGCGTGTCGGTCAGTGGAGTTCGACGACTCGTATCGCGGGCTGCCGGCACTCACGCGGATGATACGGGCGGCGGATCTAGTGGTACTCCCATACGACTCCGACGACCAAGTCACGTCCGGCGTCCTCGTCGACGCAGTGGCCTGTGGCCGTCCCGTCGTCTCGACCGCCTTCCCCCACGCGATCGAGCTGCTGTGCGGCGGCGCCGGGGTCGTCGTGCCCCAGCGCGACGCGGCGGCGATCGCGGATGTGGTGCGAAGCGTCGTCGACCATCCCGAGCTGCTCGACGACATGGGCGCCGAGTGCCGGCGACTAGCACCGGACATGTCGTGGCTGGCGGTGGCCCGCCGCTACGCCGAGCTGGCGGACTCCCTCGCAGCCGCAGAACGGGCCAGCGTGTGAGCGAGCGAAGCGAGCGAACCAACAACACGGCAGCGCTTGCGCTCATTGGTGCGCCATCCCGTCGGCCGCCTCGAACCTGCCACGGGACGATGGTGCACCAATGAGCGAGTCGGTGGCGGCCACGTTCGCCCACATCGTGGCGATGAGCGACGGGATCGGCACGTTCGAACACGCCGAGCACTCGACGCGACGTGCCGACGAGGGCTACTGCACCGACGACATGGCCAGGGTGCTCATTGCCGCATGCCGCGAGCCGGGCGCGGACGAAACCGCGGCCGACCTCGCTCGGATGGCGTACCTGTTCCTCATCGGGGCCCAGGGCAGCGACGGAATGATTCGCAACCGGCGCGCCGTGCATGGCGGATGGAGCGACCCCTACGGGGTAGAAGACTGCTGGGGGCGTGCGATGTGGGCATTCGGGACGGCGATGCGAAGCGCGCCGCAAGAGTGGTTGCGCGACAGCGCTGAGGTGTCGTTCGATCGTGGCGTGGAACTGCGGTCGCCGTGGCCGCGCGCGATGGCGTTCGCAGCGCTCGGAGCGGCTGAAGTCCTCGCAGTCCGACCACAGCACGCCGGCGCTCGGCAGTTGTTGTCCGACGCCGTCGAGGCAATCGGGCGGCCCGACTCCGACCCTGGCTGGGTGTGGCCGGAGCAGCGGCTGACGTACGCCAACGCGGTGCTGGCCGAGGCCACGATCGCTGCGGGAGCGCTTCTGGGTCGACCGGACGTACTCGACGACGGGCTCGCCGCCCTGCGTTGGCTGTTGACCCGCGAGACGGTTGCCGGCCACCTGTCACCCACCGGGACCGACGGCGCCGGCCCCGGCGACCGCCCACCGATGTTCGACCAGCAGCCGATCGAGGCCGCAACCATGGCTGATGCGTGTGCTCGCGCCTTTCAGATCACCGGAGATCCGAACTGGAACGATGGCCTCCGGCTCGCCGTCGGCTGGTTCCTCGGTGTCAACGACACCGGGACACCACTCCGGGATGCCGAACGCGGGGCATGCTTCGACGGCCTGGAGGCCAACGGGGTCAATGAGAATCGCGGGGCCGAGTCGACACTCGCGCTGATCACGACGCTGCAGCACGCCCGAACGATCGCGTCGGCCGGATGACATCACGAGCGGACACCGAGCCGGCCGTAGACGATGGCGTCAGATTGTGCCCTGACCCGACGCGGGTCCTCGGTCAGCTCTTCGTCCCCGGACATGCGCTTGCCGGCGAGAGCGAGCGAAAGGCGTCGCGTGTCGTCACCCATGTTCTCGACCTCAGCGACGACGAGGTGTCGGACGCGCTGGCCGACATCGAGGTGCGCTTCGGCCAACGCCACCGGGACCTGACAGAGATGTTCGAACGCCACGCCGAGCGGCTGTCGAATCGGCTGTTGCCCGACGTCGAGCTTTCTGAGCAGCGACGGCGGCTCCTCGGGGCAACGTTCACGCAGGAGTACGCCGTCGAAGCGACGGCCGTGTGCAACCCCGAGCGCGGTACCCGCGGTCGACCAGACTGGACTCGAACCGGGGGACGTGCGCTTCGTGCTCAGCGTCCGTCAAATCGGCGAAGGCCACCGCTCGTCAGTGGGATTCCGCCAGGGAGTGTTCGGGCGCGATGGACGCGTTGCGATCGACCGGCGGGGACCCTTCACGACGGCCGGTCATGTCGCCGACCGCGCCCTCGATCCCGCGTTGTTCCGCGATCTGGCGAGCGACCCGGCGTCGGAGTCGAGCGCGTTGGGTGCTCGGTGGCCTGGGCGCGCAGTTCACCTCGCGTCAGCTCGACGAACGCCTGCACGAGCTCGAGGGCCAGCAGGACACGCGTCGCGATGTCCCCCCCACCGTGTCCGGGTTCATCGAACGTGCCTCGCGGTGCTATGCCGTCGAGTTTCCGGCCTCCTCTGCGTTGGACGAACGCGTGCTCACTCCGTCGTGCACGGCCGAGTCCAACGGTATCGAGGACGCCCGGTTCGTGCGTTTCGCCGGCGACGATGGCACCGTCACCTACTACGCCGCCTACACGGCGTACGACGGCGTGGCGATCCGCCAGCAACTGCTCGAGACGACGGACTTCCGGAGGTTCACGTCCTCGCCCCTCCTCGGTCACGCTGCGGAGAACAAAGGCCTCGCGCTCTTCCCCCGGGCGATCGACGGTGCCTTCTACGCGTTGTCCCGTCACGACGGCGCAGCCAACTTCGTCGCCCGATCCCACGACGTGCGCCACTGGCCGACCGCGGTTCCGCTCCCGGTCGCCGATCGCGTGTGGAGCTGCGTCCAGGTCGGCAACTGCGGATCGCCGATCGAGCTCGACGAGGGATGGCTGGTCCTGACCCACGGGGTCGGCCCGATGCGCACCTACTCCATGGGCGCACTGCTCCTCGACCTGCACGACCCGACGATCGTTCTGGGCCAAACCGATCATCCGCTCATCGCCCCGCCCCCCGGTGACCGGGACGGCTACGTTCCGAACGTCGTCTACTCGTGCGGCGCGCTCCGCCATGAGGAGCGCATCCTCGTGCCGCTCGGCACGGCCGATTCGAGGATCAGCTTCGTAACCCTCACCGTCACCGATGTGCTCGACGCCCTGGTCTGAGCATTCTGGGCGCCATACCTTGCGGAAATCGCAACGATTGGCACCCAGAAGCTGACGATGGTGCCGGAACCCGGCGTCACGGTCCGGTCATCGAGTTGCGCGCCAAGGAACTCCGTGATGCAGTGGAGCGACGGGCTGGGGCTGCTGGATGTGGAGGAGGTGCCCGACCCCGTCGATGGTGCGTTCCTCGACGTCGGCGGCATCGAGGTGCGGAGGAACTCGGCGACCTCGACCCACAGTTGCGCGGTCTCGCTGCCCAGCACGGACAGCACCGGCTGGCGGATGGCTGCTGCGTGCTCGGCACCGAAGGTCCACCGGGTGAGCGCCGGCAGTTCGACGCCGAAGAACGTGTCGGCGTCCTTGATCGCCTGGGCCACCGCTCCGGGGATGCGCTCGTCGAGCAGCGTCCCGCATGTCGCCGCGTCGAGCCCGCTCACCGCGCTGAGGAACATGGCGAGTGCGTCCTCGTGCTGCCCGCTGGCATAGAGGTCGAACACCGGAGCCGCTGCCTCGAGAAACGCCTCACCGCTGGGCACCGAGAACAGCGACAGCTCGAGCAGGACGAGCGTGGCAACTCGATCGGGCTCGCCGAGGGCAAGCTGAACGGCGACTGCTGCGCCGCTGGAGTGGCCCACGACATGAGCGCGGGCGATCCCCAGGTGATCGAGCAGGGCGGCGGCGTCGGCGGCGTGGTCGGCCACGCTCACCGGCCCAGGCGTGTGGGTGCTGCCGACCCAACCCCGCTTGTGGTAGCGGATCAGCTGGTACTGGTCGGCAAGCGCTGGTTCTGACATCAGCGGTAGGAACCCGTCGGCGAGGACGGGGCTGATCAGCAGCACCGCTTCGCCGGAGCCGACCACCTCGTATTCGAGTTCGACGCCATTGACCGTTGCGGTGATCATGTCGACGTCGCCGCCGCTTTGCCAGCGGCGAGGTTCTTGATGTCGGCAGTGGTGAGCGTGTTGCCCCCGATGCCCCAGTCGCCGCTGTGCACTTCCTCGATGACGCACCACGTCACCGGTCGCATGTTCTCGCCTTCGATGCTGACCAGGGTGTCGGTCAGCTTCTCGATGATCTCCCGCTTCTGAGCGGCATCGAAGACGCCTTCGATCAGCTTCACGTTGATGAACGGCATTGCAATCTCCTTCTTCCTCGCATCGAATCTCGATACGCAACCCCACGGCGTGAGCAACACTGTTACGGCGGTAACACTCACCGATACGTTCGTGGATGAGTGAGCGAGTCTTCGAGCGAGCGAATCAGCATTACGGCGCCTTTGGCTCACGGGTGCACCGCCCGTCGGCCAGGGTGAACATCCACGCGGCCATGGTGCACCAGTGAGCGAGCAGACCGGCCTTGGCGTCGGCGAGCACGCCCGCGACGCGGCAGCCCGGGGAGACTGGCAGGCGGCGTTCGACCTCCTCGTGGAGGCGGACGCCGACGGTCCGCTGGCCGCCAGCGACCTACCGATGCTCGGCGAAATCGCCTACGCGGCCGGGCACCTCGACGTGACCATCGAGGCGTGGGAACGCGCCCACGCAGCGTTTGTGCAGGCCGGTGACGAGGTCGCGGCCGCGGGTGCTGCCGTTCGCGTCGCGATGCACGTGCTCTTCGACACTGCGCTGATGGCGCCGGTGCGCGGCTGGTTAGGGCGGGCGGAGCGTCTCCTCGAAGGTCACGATGAGTCGCCGGCCCATGCATGGCTGGCGGTGGTGCGCGCCTACGAGCGGATGCTGACGGGCGATCTAGTCGGCGCCAGGGTGTGGGCCCGGCGTGCGATCGAGGTCGGTTCGACGTTTGACCCGGCGGCATGCGCCATCGGACGGGTAGCCGAGGCACGGCTGCTCATCCTGGAGGGTGATGTCCAGCAGGGCCTGGCGCTGCTCGACGAAGCCGGGGTGGCAACGGTCTCCGGAGACCTCGATCCGCTCTCGACAGGGGTCGTCTACTGCGAGCTCGTGTGCGCCCTGCAGGGCGTCGCCCAGTACGACGTGGCCGAGGAGTGGACCGAGGCGATGGAGCGTTGGTGCGAGACCAATGCCATCGGTAGCCTCCACGGGCGCTGCCGGGTCCATCGCGCCGAGATCCTCAGGCTGCGCGGATCGTGCAACGAGGCGGAGAGTCAGGCACTCCTGGCGTGCGAGGAACTGCGGCCCTACCTGCGTCGCGAGCTGGGGTGGCCCCTGAACGAGCTTGGCCGGATCCGGCTGCACAAGGGAGATATCACCGGCGCGGAGGAAGCCCTGCTGGCCGCTCATCGCGCCGGATGGGATCCCCAACCGGGTCTGGCGCTGGTGCGCCTGGCCCAAGGCGACGCGGCGGGTGCGGCTGCCTCGATTCGAGACGCCCTCGAGCGCCCCTTGCGGGTGCCGTCGAAGGAGCGACCGCCGAACACCGAACTGCAGCGGGCGCCGCTGCTCGAGGCGCAGGTCGAGATCGAAGTCGCCGCCGGCGACATCGGCCGAGCCCGATCGGCTGCTGACCAGCTCGAGCTGATCGCCGCCCGGTTCGAGAGCAAGGCGTTGGTCGCCGGCGCCGCCCTCGCGCGAGGACGAGTGCAGGTCGCCGACGGTGATGCGGCGGGCGCGGAACAGTCCTTCTCCGAAGCCGTACGACTGTGGAACGAAGTCGGCGCCCCGTACGAGGCGGCCATCGCACGATTCGGTCTCGCCGAAGCCCACCACGCCAGCGGCAGCGAGCACCGGGCCGTCTTGGAGCGCCAAGCGGCCCGAACGATCCTCGATGCGATCGAAGCGAACCCTTCGGTGCCCCCACCTGTGGACGTCGCACACCACGACACACTCGACGAGCCGCCAGCTGGGGGCGTCAATGTGTTCCGTCGCGAGGGTGACTACTGGTCCGTGATCTTCGAAGGCCACACCGTCCATGTGCGCGACCTCAAGGGCATGCGCTACCTCGCCCGGCTCCTCGCCGATCCAGGCCGGGAGTTCCACGTGCTGGACCTCGTCGCCGCCGAGACCGGCAGCGTCGCGCGCACACGCAGCCACCAGACAACAACCGAATTGCCGCGCTCGGCACTCGGCGACGCGGGCGAGATGCTCGACGCCCGAGCCAAGGACGCCTACCGCCGACGCCTCGCCGACATCGACGACGACATCGAGCAGGCACGCGCCAACGGGGACGCCGAGCGCGAAGCGCAGGCCCACTCCGAGCGCGACTTTCTCGTTGCCGAGCTCTCACGCGCGGTTGGCTTGGGTGGCCGCGATCGACGAGCCGCGTCCGCGTCCGAGCGCGCTCGGGTCGGTGCGACCCGCGCGGTTCGCCAGGCGATAGCCCGGATAGGTGAACATGCCCCCTCGCTCGGCGAGCATCTCAGCCGGACCATCCGCACCGGCACCTATTGCGCCTACGTTCCGGATCCTCGCGCCCCTGCCAGCTGGAGATTTTGACATCGGTCGCCAACGCCGCGCCAGGACAAGGCGTCGCTGTCATGGATCGGATCGGTGTGGCAGGAGCATTTCGATCCATCTCTGAAACTCTCCGACGGCCCCACCCGGAAAGCTTCGAATCCGTCGCAGCGAGCTCGCTCGTCGTAAGGCTCCCCAGTGGCGAACGCCACAACGTGACCAGCCTCCCTAGCCCCAGCCGCCAGCGCAACGAGCGGATCGTAATGACCGGCGAGCGGCCGACATGTGAAGAGCAGCCGGGCGTTCATGCCAGCGCCGGTTGATCCAACGTCAGCTTCCCGGCGTCGGCGTCCAACTCGGCGAGCACGCCGAGCGGCATCGTGATCGGGTCGTCACCGTGGCCGAACCCGAAGTCGGCGACGATCGGCACGCCGAGATCGCCGAGCACGTCGGCGACAACGGGCTCGGCGGGCTCGCAGTCGGCCCACGACCCGAGGACGACGCCGGCGGCGCCGTCGAACCATCCCGACCGGCGCAGGTGGGTCACGTAGGAGTCGATCCGGTAGGCCTGCTCGTTGACGTCCTCGAGCAACACGATTCCGCCACGGGCCTTGAGCGCTGTCGGCGTAGCGACCGACATCGACAGCACCGACAGGCACCCGCCCGTCGTCACGCCGACCGCCGTGCCGCCCACGAGCGGGCGCGCCGACGGAGGCGACAGCACCTGCACCGACTCAGGCTCGAACAAGGTCGTCCGCAGGTGCACCTGGGCGGCCGCAGAACCGAGGAACGACCGTGTGGCCGACATCGGTCCGTGCAGCGTCACGACGCCGAGCCGCGCCGCCACCGCCTCCTGCAGGGCAGTGACATCGCTGTACCCGAGGAGCACTGTCGGCTCGGCGTCGCGCAGCGCGGACCAGTCGACGAGGTCGGTCATCCGCTGCGCCCCGTACCCGCCGCGGGCGCACACGATCGCCCGCACGTCCGGCGCGGCCCAGGCGATCGCGAAGTCCTCGGCACGTCCTTCGTCAGAGCCAGCGAGGTAGGCGTGGCCGGGATGGACGTCGCGGACGTGGGGCATCTCGCGCACCGTCAACCCCCACGACCGGAGGATCGCCGCGCCAGCATCCAGCTGCTCCGGCGGCACAGGCCCCGATGGGGCGATGAGGGCGACGACGTCGCCCTCACTCAGCCGGCGCGGCCGCACCCCGGCCGTAAGTGGGGCGGGCGAGGACGACGTCATCGACCCATCCTGCCCAGCTTCGGCACGTTTGTTTCACTGAACGGCGGACGCGCCGACTATGTTCCAGCCCTCAGGTGGCGGACGAGCGCCACACGAATCGGGGGAGACTGCCGAATGACGAGAAGACGGTTGATCGCCGCAGCTGCGGTGACAGTGGGAATCACGGGTTCTGCCGTGGGAACGAGCGGTGCTGCGGAGGTCGAGAGTTCGGCCGAGCCGGTCACCCTGCATCTGGCGCTCGACCAGGACATGCCGACGCTGCTGCCGATGGACTCCAACCAAGTCGACAACATCTGGGTGCTCGACATCGTGTACGACGGCCTGGTCCGCTACGACTCCGAAACTGCCGCGCCGTATCCCTACGTTGCCGAGAGCATCGAGACCGCCGACAACCAGACGTGGACGATCACGATCAAGCCGGACCTCACGTTCCAGAACGGCGAACCCGTCGACGCCAACGCATTCGCCCGGGCATGGAACTACGCCGCTTACCTCCCCAACGCGATGGCGAACAACTATTTCTTCGAGCGCTTCGAGGGCTACGACCTCATGCAGGGCGAGGTCGACGACGAGGGCAACGTCACCGTCGAGCCGGAGGCCGACACCTTGTCCGGCTTGACGGTCGTCGACGACCTCACCCTCGAGGTCACGCTCGAGGCCCCATTCGCCGGCTTCTCCACGATGCTCGGCTACACCGGGTTCTTCCCGATCGCCCAGGCGTGCCTCGACGACATCGAGGCGTGCGCCGTGCAACCCATCGGCAACGGTCCCTTCCAGATCGACGAGTGGCAGCAGGGCGTGAGCATGACCGCCAGCAAGTGGGCGGACTACACGCTCGACGAGACCCCGAACTACGACCGCATCGAGTGGACCGAGTACGCCGGGGCGTCGAGCTGGCCCGACTTCCTGGCCGGCGACCTCGACACCAGCGTCCCGCCGCCAGCCGAACAGGCCGCCGCCGAAGCCGATGCCGACCTGCAGTCGCGCTACGTCGAGCGGCCTGGCGCCGCGCTGACCTACCTCGGCTTCCCGCTGTACCTCGACGGCCCGTGGCAGGACATCGAATTCCGCAAGGCGATCTCGATGGCGATCGACCGGCAGGGCATCATCGACGCCCTCTTCCCGGGTCAAGAAGTGCCCGCCGATTCGTGGGTCGTGCCCGGGGGCGTGCCCGGCGGCGAAGCCGGTACCTGCGAGTGGTGCACGTTCGATCCCGAGGCTGCGGTCGCCGCACTCGAGGCGGCCGGCGGCTGGCCGGAGGGCGAGACGCTGGTCATCAGCCTTGGCCAGAACGAGACCAACGAGCAGTACTTCCAGGCGATCGGCGACTCCATCCAGGCGACGCTCGGCATCCCCTACGAGCTCAACCCGACGCCGGACTTCTTTGCCAACCGCTCCGACCGCGCCTTCACCGGCCCGTTCCGGAACAACTGGTTCCCGGACTACCCGCTGAATGAGAACTACCTGGCACCGGTGTACGCCTCGGGCGACGCCGAGAACGGCAACACCAACTTCGGCTACTACAACGCCGACTTCGAGGCAGCCATCGCCGCAGGCGACGCGGCGGCGACGCTCGAGGAAGCGGTCGTCCACTACCAGGAGGCCGAGGCGATTCTCGCCGCCGACTTCCCGACGGTGCCGCTCAGTTTCGGAGTCGGTTCGGTGTACCACAGCGAGCGCCTGTCGAACGTCGTGATCGATCCGTTCAGTGGCGCCACCGAGTTGCGGCTGGTCGAGGTGAGTGACGCCTGATCCACAAGTGACGATGTGTTCGAGCGGAAAGGCCCTGTCTTTCCGCTCGAATACTCCTGATGGGTAGGTACATCGCTCGCCGCTGTCTGCAGGCGGTGCTCACGCTCTTTCTCGTGGTGCTCGTGCTGCACCTGCTCACGACGCTCGCCATCCAACTCAACGGCAACCCGGCGCTGGCGTTCTTCGGCGACCGCATCCCGAGCGCCTCGCAGCTGGCCGCCGTCGAGGCGCGCTACGGCCTCGACGACCCCTGCTACGACCAGGTCGGCAACCCGTGCCTGGGTCCGTTCGTCGACCGGCTTTCGGACTACGCCCACGGCGACTTCGGCACCAACCTGCGCGGTCGGGAGGTCACCGACATCGTCGCCACGGCGGCGCCGAACACGCTCAAGTTGTTCTGCATCGTGACGATCACCTGGCTCGTGCTCGGCATGACGCTCGGCTCGATCGCCGCGAAGTGGCGCGGCAAAGCCGTCGACCACGGCGTCCGCATGACGAGCGTCCTCATCGACGCCCTCCCGGTGTTCGTGATGCTGATCGTCTACCGCTATGTGTTCGCCGTGCCGCTGTCGAATTGGGCCGAGGACACGTTCGGCGAGGACAGCCTGCCGGCGCTCTGGTTCCGGCCATCCTTCGACGCTGACCACCCGTGGGCGACGCTGCTCGTGCCCGGCATCCTTCTCGGCTTGGCCGGCTCGGCGGCGTTCATGCGCCTCGTCCGCGCCAGCCAATTGGAGAGCTACAGCGGCGAGCACGTGCGCACGGCGCGGGCCAAGGGTCTGCCCGAGCGACACGTGTTCACCCACCACGTCGTGCGCAACTCCTCGGTTCCGGTGGTCACCGCCGTCGGCTTGACGTTCGCCGATGCGCTCGGCGGGGCCGTGATCACCGAGGGGTTGATGAACATCTACGGCATGGGCGGAGTGTTGTGGGAGGCGGTACGGGCGTCGGACGTCGCGCTCGTCGTCGGCATCGTGACGATCCTGTCGATCGTGACGGTGGTGGTGATGATCGTCGTCGACATCGCCTACGCCGCTTTGGATCCGAGGATTCGCTATGACTGACGCCACGGCACGGGAGGTGGCGACCGCGACCGCAGTAACGGACGTCGCGTCGCGCAAGTTGTCCGGCGACGCCTGGCGCAGTCTGCGCCGTCGCCCTGACACCATCGCCGCCGCGGTGATCCTCGCCTTCTTCATGTTCGTCGTCGCCTTTCCCTCGGTGTTCACGGACGCTGACCCGCAGAGCTGCCTGATCGGCGAGTCGAAGATCCACCCCCAGGGATTCGGCGAAACGCACCCGTTCGGCACCGACGCGTTCGGGTGCGACCTACAAGCCCAGCTCGTGTACGGCGCCCGCCCCTCACTGCTGCTCGCCCTGATCGTCGTCGGAACGTCGGTGCTGATCGGCATCGTCCTCGGCCTTCTCGCCGGCTACTACCTGGGGTGGATCGACGCCTTGATCTCGCGTTCCATCGAGGTCTTCCTCGTGATCCCACTGCTGCTCGCCGCCCTCCTGCTGCTCTCCCTGTTCCGCAACGTCGATGTCGGCTCGGGCACGTTCAACGTCATCCTCTTGCCGGCAGTTGTCCTGACCATGTTCGGGTGGATGGGCTACGCCCGCTACGTGCGCGCCAGTGTCCTCGAGGCCAAGGGCCTCGACTACGTGACCGCCGCCAGAGCGCTTGGCGCCTCCGACCTGCGCGTGATGTACCGCCACGTGCTGCCGAACGCGATCGGCCCGGTGACGGCGCTCGTGCCGACATCGATTGCCGGGATCATCGGCGCCGAAGCGGTGCTGGCGTTCCTCGGCATCGGCGTCCGGCCACCGGCGATCTCCTGGGGCATCATGATCAGCAACGGCGCCGAGTGGGTCACCGGTGGATACGCCTACATGCTGCTGTTCCCGCTCGGTTGCCTGGTTGCCACCGTGCTCTCGCTCGTCGTGCTCGGCGACGCCTTGCGCGACGCCCTCGACCCGAGGCTGCGATGAATGTCAAAGGGGGAAGGAGACCTTCCCGCTGCTCGAGGTCGAGGACCTCGCCGTCGAGTTCCACACGAGCGACGGCGTGGTCGCCGCGGTCGACGGTCTGTCCTACACCGTCACGGCCGGGCGAACCCTGGCCATCGTCGGGGAATCGGGCTGCGGAAAGACGGTCAGTTCGCTCGCGGTGATGGGGCTGCTCGCCCCGACGGCGCGGATCACGCAAGGCGCCATCAGGTTCCGCGGCACCGACCTGCTGGCGCTGCCGGCCAAGGCCCGTCGCACCTTCGCCGGCGAGCACGTGGCGATGGTGTTCCAGGACGCCCTCGCCGCCCTCAACCCGGTGCACTCGGTTGGCTACCAGCTCACCGAGGTGCTGCGGGTGCGGCGCGGCATCGGCCGCGGCGAGGCTCGCCGCCGAGCGATCGAGCTGCTCGACCTCGTCAAGGTGCCGAGAGCTGCCGACCGGATCCGCGACTACCCGCACCAGTTCTCCGGTGGCATGCGCCAACGGGTGATGATCGCCGCCGCCCTGGCGATGGACCCGGAGGTACTCATCGCCGACGAGCCGACGACCGCCCTGGACGTGACCGTGCAGGCGCAGGTGCTTGCGCTTGCTCGCCGAGATCCAGGCCGAACGACGGATGGGGCTCGTGCTGATCACTCACGACCTCGGTGTGGTGGCGACGGTCGCCGACGACGTGACCGTGATGTACGCCGGGCACGCCGTGGAGCAAGCGTCGGTGGAGGAGATCTTCGCCGCCCCGGCGCACCCCTACACGCGGGCGCTGCTGCGAGCGATGCCGAGCCTCGATGCCGGCGACGCGACGTTCCGACAAGGCGAGGGGCGGCCGTCTCGACGTCATCCCAGGGCGCCCACCGCGACCCGGCGAGGTTCCCCTCGGCTGTCCGTTCCACCCGCGCTGCGACGCCGCGCTCGACGTGTGCCGGACGACGCCGCCGCCGTTGGTCGAGCTGCCCGGCGGGCGAACCAGCCTGTGCCACGTGGCGACCGAGGTTCTCGAGGAAGCCCGTGGCTGAGCTACCGGGCGGTGAGCCGATCCTCGAGGTTCACGACGTGGTCAAGGTCTTCCCGGTGCGCCGCGGCGTGGTGCTGCGCCGCACGGTCGGGCAGGTGCAGGCCGTCGACGGGGTGTCGTTCGTGCTGCGGCGAGGCCGCACGCTCGGCCTCGTCGGCGAGTCGGGGTCCGGCAAGTCGACCTTGGCGCGACTGCTCGTCGGCGTGGAGCGACCAACGAGCGGCGAAGTGCTGGTCGATGGTGTCGACGTCACCACGATGTCGCGTGCGGCGCGTCGCGAGTTGCGCCGTCGCGTCCAGATCGTGTTCCAGGATCCCTACACGTCGCTGAACCCGCGGATGAGCGTCGGCGAGATCGTCGGCGAGCCGTTCCGCATCCACCCCGATGCCGTGTCCAAGGGCGGGCGCGACCGTGCGGTGAAGGAGCTGCTCGAGCTCGTCGGCCTCGACCCCGGTCACGTCCACCGCTATCCCCATCAGTTCTCCGGCGGGCAGCGTCAGCGCATCGGCATCGCCAGGGCGCTGGCGGTCAAGCCGCAGGTGCTCGTGTGCGACGAGCCGGTGTCCGCCCTCGACGTGTCCGTGCAGGGCCAGGTCATCAACCTGCTCGAGGACCTCCAGGACGAGCTCGGATTGTCGTACCTGTTCATTGCCCACGACCTTGCCGTGGTTCGACACATCGCCGACGAGGTCGCCGTGATGTACCTCGGAAGGATCGTCGAGCACGGCACCGCGGCCGCCGTCTACGACGACCCCACTCACCCGTACACGAGAGCGCTGATGTCCGCAGTGCCGGTACCCGACCCGGCGGCGCGCCTCGCCAGCCCGGAGATCGTGCTCGAGGGCGACATCCCCTCACCCGCAGACCCACCGTCGGGTTGCCGCTTCCACACGCGGTGCTGGCTCGCCGCTCAGCTCGCCGCGGGAGGTGAGCCGGCTGAGGACGGCGTGCCGCTGCGCTGCAAGACCGAGTCGCCGGCGCTCACCGACAGCACCGCCGCAGGGCACCTCGCCGCCTGCCACTACGCCGAGCGCACCGCCCTCACCGCCGCCGGGATCGAGTCGTGAACAGCGACCAGCCACGCGTCGTCGTCGTTCAACACACGGCAACGAGCGGGCCGGACCGCCTGCCCGGATGGCTCGCCGAGGACGGGATCGAGGCCGTTGTGGTCGACGGACCGAACCTCCGTAAGCAGATAGCCCGCGGCGAGCCGCTGCACGGGCTGGTGCTGCTCGGCGGCGGCCTGATGCCCGATGACGACGAGCGCTACCCGTTTCTGCCATGGGAGCGAGGCTTGGTCGGCGCGGCCGTCGCGACAGGCGTGCCGGTGCTCGGCATCTGCCTCGGCGCCCAGATGCTCGCCTACGTCGCCGGCGGCGAGGTGACGGCGAAGTCCGGGGAGACCGAGCGCGGCTCGTGCCGGGTCGACCTGCTCGACGCAGCGAGCGACGATTCGCTGTTCGCCGGTCTCACCGGCTACGACGGCCTGCGGATGATCCAGAACCATCACGACTCGATCACGGCCCTGCCGCCGGGTGCGGTGCACCTGGCGACGTCGGCGCTGTGTCGCGTCCAGGCGTTCCGGATCGGCCGGGCCGCCTGGGGGGTCCAGTTCCACCCGGAGGTGTCCGTTTCGCGACTGGAGGAGTGGGACGAGTCCAAACTCGCTGCCGAGGGGTTCGACCGGGCGGCGCTGGTCGCCAAGGCGACGGCAGATGCGGCGGTCAACACGGAGCAGTCGCGGGCGTTGATCGAAGCCTTCGCCGGAGTCGTCCGCGAAGCCGACCGCTGATGGTCAAGACAGGGACGCACAGCGACGGTGTGCCCGTCGTCGCCTACTGCGTGCGCCGCGCGTCTGGCGCCGTACTGGCCGAACGTCTGGCAGACGAGGAGTTCTACGCGGCTTCGACCGTCAAGCTGGCTGTCCTCGCCGCCGCGGCTCGAGCGCTGGAGGCCGGCACGGTGTCGCTGGAGACATCACTGCCGAGCGCCGACACGTTCCAGTCCGAGGCGCCGGGTGCGCCCGACTTCCACATCGACCCCGACGACCTCGACGAGGGCATGCCTCCGCCGGGCACCCCGATGCCGCTGGCCGACGTGATCGAGCGGATGATCGTGGTCTCGTCGAACGAGGCGACGAACATGGTGATCGAACTGGTGGGCCGCGACGCCGCCAACGCGGCACTGGCCGACGCCGGCGCGACGTCGAGCTCGTTCGGGCGGAAGTACTCCGATCTCGCTGCCGCCAAGGCCCTCGGCGGTAGCCACCGCGCCACCGCACGCGACCTCGCGACGCTGATGGCCGCGATCGTCACCGGCAAACTCGCCAGCCCTGAGTGGACCGCCTGGATGACGCAGATGCTCGGCCGCCAGGATGACCGTCAGCTCACGGCTCACGTGCCCGACGGCGTGCCGTTCGGATCGAAGTCAGGGTGGGTGGACGGCATCCGCCACGACGTTGCGTTCATCGGCGAGCCCGGGCCCGACGCCCTCGTCGTTGCGGTGTGCACCCGCGGCTACGAGTGGCCCGACGCCGAGGAGGCGCTCAAGGCGATCGGCGCCCTGGCGACCTCACTGGCGTACCGCCACTGAAGCTCGTACGCGGTCGACAGTGCCCCGATACCGAACGCCGAGATTTGGTCGAGTTCGGGGCGCGATTCGAGGGCGGTCAGACCGCAGGTGCTCGCGATCGTGAGCACCTGACCGACGCCCGGCCAGTCTCCGCGGGAAGGCAATCGCGCGCGTTGTGGCGGACGTCTAGCTGATCGCGTCGTCTTGCGTCAGCAGGCGGGCGGCGCGATGTAGCGCGTGGCTCACCTCGGCGAGCCATTGCGACATCGCACGGTCGTCTGCCTGCATCGAGTCACTCCACAAGTGACCGACTTCTCGCTCGACGCGGGCTATCGCCGCCCCGGCGCACGCCCGCGCAACCTTTGAGTCACCGACGAATTCGCCGTCGAGAGGTACTCGAGCGAAGTCGCCGAACGGCGAGGAGCTGCCGTTTGAGTCGTCGACGAAGGTGAGAGCAGACTTGCTGCCACTGAAACCGATGCCATTGGTCACCATTCCCGACCTCGCTTCCGCTCGTACGCGAGTCGCCGGGGTCTCGAGCAACACCGATCCGCTGCCGCTGCCAGGAGCGGCGGACCCATCTTGACACGCATCAACGGCCAACGAAAGAGGTTCGGTGCCGTGCTCGCTCTCCTGATCTCGTGTGTCGCCGTCCAACGGCGAGGCGCGCGGCCGGGTTGTCCGGTGGAACTGTGAGCGCAGGGCGCCGATATCGGCCTCGACATGTCACAGTTCGGCGTAAGGGCTTCGAAGAGGTCGACACCTCGATCACGGCCGGTATCGGTCTGTACGGCTACTACGGCTCGCTCGGTGGCGACGAAGACCCGCCGACCACGGCCGGAACCGGCACCGATGGGTGTTCAGGGGACCGAATCGTCCCGTACACACCCATCGGTTGGAGTTCAGCGTCCTAGCCTGCGTGGCCAATGACCGTCATCAAGATCAACGCCATCACTGTCCCCGACGAATCAGGCGACGAACTGGCACGTCGCTTCGCCGCCCGCGCCGGAGCTGTCGACAATCAGGAAGGCTTCGAGGGGTTCGAGCTGTTGCAACCGACGGACGGCAGGAACCAGTGGCTCGTCGTGACGCGATGGCGCGACGACGAGGCGTTCAACGCGTGGGTGTCGTCACCCTCGTTCGCCCACGGCCACGCCGGAGCCGACCGACCATCGCCGCACGGCGGACCGGTCTCGGTCTCGTCCGAGCTGTGGTCGTTCGAGGTCGCCGGCGGCTCTTCCGGCCCGCCATCCGCAGCCGACTAGGAAATCGCCAACCGATGGGTGTTTTCCTGACCGTTCGGTCATGAAAACACCCATCGGTTGTCTTCTGTCGGCCGCGAACTCATCGGGCGATGACGCCGGCGCGGTGGGCGTAGGTGGTCGCCTCGGTGCGGTTGGCGCATCCGGTCTTGCGCAGGATCGCGCGGATGTGATTGGCCACGGTGTTCTGGCTGATGAACAAGCGGACACCGATCTCACGGTTGGACAGGCCCTCGCCGACGCACCTCAGTATCTCCGCCTCGCGCTCGGACAGTCCGGACGGCAACGGTGGCCTGTCGTCGGCGACCTCCAGCCGCCTGGCGCGGTTGGGCCTGGCCATTCCGATTCCTGCTGCGAGTTCGTCGGCGCGCTGACCGAGCGCCGCGGCGCGCACGGCATCTCCCCGCGCGGACACGGCCGCTGCCCAGTCGAACAGAACCTCCGCCGTCCAGAGTGGTGAGTTGCAGCGCTCGGCCAGGTCCAGCGCGGCCTGGAAGTGGCGATCGGCGACGACAGTTCGCCCCGAAAGCTCGGCCAGTCCGCCGAGCAGCCGGTCGGCCGGGCCGAAACAGATCGTGAACGCCGCCATCAGGTTGCGGCCGTGGAACGGGAGCAGCTCGGTGGAGAGGACGTCGGCACGGTCCGTGTCGCCGAGCGCGAGGCAGGTCTCGGCGAGGAACATCAGACAGGCCGGCCACATCGAATCCCTGGGGACGGCCGCGAACGAGTCGGTGCTGAGCTCGTCGAATTGCGCCCTGGCGTCGTCGAGCATCCCGAGTTCGGCGTAGAGCGCCGCCAGACCGGGCCGCCAGACCGGCGGTGGATCAGCGGATCGGGCGAGCAACTCCAGCACGGGTGTGACCTCGGCGAGCCTTCCCTGGGCGCGGCGGATCGTGAACATCTGCACGCCGTAGACGCCGGCGCTCGCGGCACTCTCGTCGGCGGGGTCCTGTGTCAGCCCGCGCTCCGCCAGCGCCTCAGCGCCGGTCAGGTCACCGGCGGCGATGGCGAGAATCGTCTCCAGGTGGGTCGTCATGAACTGAAACGCAGGGACGCGCCCGGTGGCAGTGGCGGTGCGGAACCGTTCGAGAGCCAATGACGCATCGCCGAGGTCTCCGAGGGCGATCTGGGCGCGGCAGCAGTTGGCGCTTCCATAAGCGATTCCCCAGGCACTTTCATACGCCATCCCCCCGAGGTCGTCGCCACGCTGGGCGAGCGCTACCAACTCGCGAGCGGCATCGAGGATGCGGGCCGGATCGTGTGCCGCTGTGATCACGGCCTCCAGCCCGATGAGGAGGGCAGCGAGGTCGCCGGTCTGTCTCGCCTGAGCGAGTGCGACGTGGATGACCTCGTCGGCGAGGTCGCCCTTGCCCTCGATCGCCAGCGCTCGCCCGAGCGACGCTTGGAGTCGCACCCGCAGCGGCGTCGTGCGGTCGTCCATCAGGTCGAGGGCCCGGTTCAGCAGTTCGACGGCCGGACCGCCCGGCAGGCCCGGCATGTGCGTGGCGAGTTCGAACAGCAGCGCCGCCTCGGCGGCGACGTCGGCCGCGCCGACCGCGCTGGCGAGCGTGAACGCCTCGCGGCTGCGGTCGCGGCTCGATCCGTGGAGCCCAACCCGCAGCTGCACGTTCGCCAGCTCGATCAGTGCCTGGGCCCGCTCGAGGTCCGGAGCGCCGAGGGCGAGCACCGCGTCGAGGTGCGACGCCGCCTCTTCGTAGGCCGCCGAGCGGACGGCCTGGGCAGCGGCCCGCCGGCCGTAGTCGACGGCCTTGTCGACCGGCGCCAGGGGCACGGCGGCGGCGAAATGACGAGCCAACTCGGCGAGCACCGGTCGTCGATCACCGACGTGGGCCTTCTCGAGCGCCTCGGCGATGGCGAGATGGGCGCGCCTGCGTCCGACTTGCGACACGGACGCCTCGACCGTGTCGCGCACGAGGGCATGCTCGAACTCGAAGAGCAGGCCGGCCCGCGCCACGGAGGTCAGCAGACCCGCCGACACCAGCTCGTCGAGCGGAGCGTCGAGCTCGTCGGCGGATACTTCGAGTGCCGTCGCCAGGACATCGAGATCGACCCGCTGCCCGGCGACGGCGGCCATCTCGATCATCCTCTGCGCCGCCGGTGACAACTTGGCGAGACGGACGCTGACAACCTCGCGGACGCTGTCAGGCACGATCGACGCCGTAGCGCCATCCTGAATGACCCACGTTCCCGCCGAGGACGTGATGACCCCGCTGGCGACGAGGTGTCGCCACAACTCGACGATGTAGAAGGCGTTCCCGGCGCTGCGCGTCCTGAGCTCGGCGGCGAGGTCCTTGAACCCTTCGTCCAGCTCGTGCCCGATCGTCTCGGTCACGAAGCGTTCGACGGCGTCTCCATCAAGCCCCTCCAAGCGCAAGCGGTCGACCGCGCCACTCCGACGAAGGTCGGCGAGGCACGCGGCAAGTGGTTCGGTGAGCTCGTCGCTCGTGTCCCGGAATGTGCCGACGACGAGCAATCCCGCCGGCAGGCCGAACCTGGCGAGGTGGCGAAGCAGGGCGAGCGTCTGCACGCCAGCCCAGTGCAGATCCTCGAGGACAACGACCGTCGGCCAGCGCGCCACGGCTTCGCGCAGGGCGTCGGCGAACGCCTCGTACAACCGGTAGCGAGCCGATTCGGGATCGAGCGACTGCACGACGAGTTCGGGCTCCAGCCGGCTACCGGTCAACTCCTCGACGACCTGCACCCACGGTTGATACGGGACGGCGAGGTCGTCGTCGCAGCTGCCGAGGAAGACGGCGGCACCGTCGCCGTGCACCAGTCGGGAGAACTCGGCCGCCAGGCGGGTCTTGCCCGATCCGACCTCGCCGCCGACGAGCACGATCTGACCGGCGGAACGGGCGAGTTGCCACGACTGTTCGAGCGACGCCAACGCGTCCGCGCGCCCGACGAAGGCATGAGTGGCGGGGGCACGCAGCGAGAGCGGCAACGGTGGGGGCTGAGGTCGTTCGACCGCGTCGGCGGTCGCCGGTGGCACCCACTCGACCCCGTAGGCTCTCGTCGAGCCGGTCGGCCCCTCGGACTCCAGCGGGCCAGTCAACTCGAACCGTTTGTCGCGCTGCTCCCCGGCGAGTAGGTGGACGACCTCGTTGATGAGGATCTGGCCGCCAGTCGCAGCCGCCTGCAGTGAGGCGGCGGCGGCAACGGACGGGCCTGCTACGGCAGCGTCCTCCCAGCTGACGTCGCCGGCAGCGACACCGATACGCAACCCCTCAGGAGTCGAGCTCGCCACCTGCATGTCGACGGCGGCCGCCAACGCCGGTGCGGTGCCCTCGAACGCCGCCACGACGAGTCCATCGAGCGAAGACCGCACGACATGGCCGCCGTGACGTCGGGCGATTTCGACGAGCAGCGAAGCGGAGTCGGCGTTGCGGTCGTTCGACCCGGCCACGCCGGCGGCCAGAATCGTTGCCGTCACTTTCGATCGTCGGGCGATCGGGTTCGTCACTGAACCACCCCTTCTCCGCCCCGGACTAGTCAGATCTGACCATAGACCGACGACGACCGCGATCGGCGGGGATTCCCGAACGACCAGACCAGGTCATGACAGCCGATCCTTCGATCTCTACCGTGTACTGCGACGGCGACGAGCAGCTGTCCGCCGGATCCGGCGGGCAGCCGTCGCCGACGACAGGAACGACCATGGGCCTCTTCATCATCGAACGCAACTTCGCCGAGCAACTCGACCTCGACGAGCTCAACCATGAAGGGATCAAGCTCGTCAACGACGACGTCGGTGTGCGCTGGATCTACTCGTTCCTGTCCGCAGACCGCAAGAAGTCGTACTGCCTCTACGAGGCACCGAGCGTCGAGGCGATCCGCGAAGCGGCGGCCCGCGCCGGCTTGCCGGCCGACGTCATCGTGCCCGTCGACCAGTTCATACCGCCCGCCGTCGTCACCTAACACGCACCGAGTCCATCCGATCGCCGCCGTCACCGGAAGATCAGGAAGGAATCCACGACCGATGACCACGACCCAGCCGGTCGAGCGCGCCTCGACACCAGCCGAGGTGCTCTCCGACGACATGCTCGCTCGCTTCGACGAGCGCGCCCCGATCTATGACCGCGACAACCGGTTCTTCGACGAAGACTTCGCCGAGCTGCGAACCTCCGGCTTCCTCGACATCGCCATCCCGAGCGCGCTCGGAGGCGGTGGCGTCAGCCTCGACGAGTACTCACGGCTGCTCCGCCGTCTCGGCTACCACGCGCCAGCGACAGCGCTCGCCGTGAACATGCACATCTACTGGACGGGCGTCGCCGCCGATCTGTTCCGCGCCGGCGACGACTCGTGCCGGTTCATCATCGACAAGGCCGCAGCGGGAGAAGTGCTCTGCGCTCTCCACGGCGAGTCCGGCAACGACGTCGGGTTGGTGCAATCCACCGCCTCGGCGGTGAGGACGGATGGCGGCTGGTTGATCAGCGGGCACAAGATCTTCGGCAGCTTGACGCCCGTCTGGACGTTGGGCGGGTTCCATGCGATGGACACATCGGACCCGGCGGCGCCGAAGATCGTCCACGGGTTCGTTCCCCGCGACGCCTCGGGCGTGCAGATCGTCGAGACCTGGGACACGCTCGGCATGCGGGCGACGCAGAGCCAGGACACGGTGCTCGACAAGGCGTTCGTTCCCGACGAGTTGGTCGCCATCGTCTGCCCGCCGGGCTTCGGCGGCGCCAGCCTGTTCCACGTCTCGGTCTTCGCCTGGGCGTTGCTCGGTTTTGCCTCCGTCTACCTCGGCGCGGCGAAGCGGGCGTACGACATCACGCTCGAACAGATGCCCCGGCGCACGTCGATCGCGCTGACGAACTCGATGGCCCACCACCCTGAGGTCCAGCACAACGTGTCGGAGATGCGGATGGCCTACGACGCCGCCGAGGCACTGCTCGACCGCACGGCGGCTGATTGGGCGGGCGGCGTCGAGCACGCCGACTGGCCGGTCCGACTGATCAGCGCCCGCCAGACCGTGATCAACAATGCGTTCGACATCGTCGACCGTGCGCTCGACCTGAGTGGGGGCGCGGGCGCGTTCAAGCGGAGCCGCATCGAACAGCTCTTCCGCGACGTGCGGATGGGTCGCTTTCACCCCGGCAACACGCTGCTCGCTCACGAGCTGATCGCCAAGCTCTGCTTGGGCATCGATCCCGACGCCGCGCAGCGGTGGGGGTGACGACGATGAGTACGAAGCGATTCGTGATCGTGGCGGCGGCGGTGCTCGCCGCGTTGGTGACTCCATCCGTCGCCGAGGCGAAGGCGCAACCGCCGGGGCCGGAGGTGTCGACCTTGGCGTCATTCGGCAGTGGGCTGGCAGCGGGCAGCACGATCGGTCCGGACAGCGCGCTGTACGTCACCGACCCCAACGCCGGCAGCGTGCTGCGCGTCGACCGCCAGACCGGGCAAGTGACCTCGTTCGCCGAAGGCCTGCCACCACAAGTGCTCGGCATCGGCGGAGCGATGGACGTCGCCTTCGTCGGCGACACCGCATACGTGCTCGTCACGATGGTCGGCGGCGACATCGTCGACGGCGACCACATCGGTGACGATGTCGTCGGGATCTACCGCCTCGAAGACGACGGCAGCTTCACGGTGATCGCCGACATCGGTGCCTGGTCGATCGAGTATCCGCCGGAGACCGACTTCTTCCTGACGACCGGCGTGCAGTACGCCCTCGAGCGCTACGGCCGCGGGTTCCTCGTCACTGACGGACACCACAACCGGGTCCTCCGGGTCGGCCTCGACGGCACGGTCGAGGAATTGATCGCCTTCGGCAACATCGTCCCGACCGGGTTGGACACGTTCGGCGTCGTCGTTGTGATGGGCCAGGCCGGACCGCTCCCCCACCTCCCAGGAGACGGCAAGGTCGTGACGTTGGGGCCGACCTCGACGGTGGCCGCGGAAGTGGCCAACGGTGCGAGCTTGATCGTCGATGTCGAGTTCTCGGGCGACAGGACGCTGTACGCGCTGTCCCAGGGTCAATGGGACGAAGTCGCCGAAGGAAGTCCCGCATTGCCCGACACCGGCCGCCTCGTCACCGCCAACCGCGCCGGTCAACTCGTACCGGTTGTCGATGCCGCTGGTGACGAGCTCGTCCTCGATCGACCAACCTCGCTCGAGCTGATCGGCGACACCGCCTACGTCGTCGGCCTCGACGGCACCATCACCGAGATCGACAACCTCTGAGGACAGGGCTCGTCGCAGACGATGTAAGTATCTAGCGGCGATGACCGAAGTGGGGGGAACTCACCTCGGCGTCGTCGCTGCCGGTGATGACGCGGAGCCGCTCGGCCCCGCGTCTGCAGCCGATGGTCGGTCCGCCGAGGACCTGATCGCCGAGTACGACGAGGAGCGCCCGGCCCGCCGGCTGTCACGTCGCCTCGACGCCGCGGTGACGGTGTGGTGCTTCCTCACGTCGCTGTTCGTGATCCGCCAGGTGTTCGACCCGCAGTCGCAGGGCAAGCAGTACTACCTGATCCTGTTCCTCACGGCGGTGCTGCCGTTGGTTTTCATCACGTACCGGGCCCGCGCTTCCCGCGGGCGACCGGCCAGGACCACCGACAACCCGCGGTGGTTCGACTGGATCCTCACCGCCGTCGCGTTCGTCGTGTGCATCTACCCGATCCAGCCGTTCACGTTCGGTGAGGGCGGCGGCGGGTTCGACGCCTTCCTCGATCGCCAGGGATCGCTCGCCACCCTCGACGTCGTCATGGGGGCGATCTTGACGCTGCTCGTCCTCGAAGCGGCCCGCCGGACGACGGGGGTGATGATCCCGATCGTCTGCATCGTGTTCCTCCTCTACGCCTACTACGGAGAGATCTTCCCGCTGAGCTGGCCGATCGGTCACGCCGGGTTCTCGGTCAGTCAGATCATCAACGGTCTGTACAACGATCAGTCGGGGTTCTTCGGTGTCCCCCTCGACGTGTGCGCGTCGTACATCGTGCTGTTCACGATCTATGGCGCGGTGCTCGACCGCACCGGCGCCGGCCGCTTCTTCATCGACCTCAGCTTCGCCACGTTCCGTAAGTCGCGCAGCGCCCCTGGCCGCACCGTCACGCTCAGCGGCCTGCTCCTCGGCTCGGTGTCCGGCTCGGGCACGGCGACCGCCGTCAGCCTCGGGTCGGTCACCTGGCCGATCCTCAAGAAGTCGGGATATCCGCCGGAGAATGCCGGCGGCTTGCTGGCTGCTGCGGGGATCGGTGCGATCCTGTCGCCACCGACGCTCGGCGCCGCCGCCTTCATCATCGCCGAGTTCCTCCAGACGTCATATCTCGACGTGCTGATGTGGGCGATGATCCCGACGCTGCTCTACTACTTCGGGATCATCCTCGCCGTCGAGATCGACTCCCGCCGCTTCGGCGCGACCGAAGTGCACGTCGTCACCGCTAGCCCGTTGCGGCTGCTGCTGCGCTACGGCTACCACCTGTTGTCGCTTGGCGTGATCATCCTGTTCCTGGCGCGGGATGTCCCGCCGTTCAAGGCGGTCGTATACGCCACGATGGTCGCCGCCGCCTTTGGCCTCGCCGAGCGCGTCGTGTCGCGACGCGATCCGACCGATCCCGACAGCGTGCGGACGACGCTGCCCGTGGCGTTGCGGGACTACGCCTACGACATGTACCTCGCCCTCGCGGCCGGCGTTCGGTCGGTGCTGCCGATCGCCGCCGTGTGCGCCGCGGCCGGGATCATCACGTCGGTGATCGCCAAGACCGGGCTCGGCCAGAGTCTCGCCAACCTCCTCGTCGATGCTGCCGTCGGCATGTCCGACAACGAGACCGTGATCCTCGTTCTCGCCGCGACGTTCTCGGCGGTGGCCATCCTGATTCTCGGACTGGCTGTCCCGGTGACGGCGTCGTTCATCATCTCGTGGGTCGTGATCGGACCGGCCTTGCAGAGCCTCGACGTCGAGCGCGCCGGAGACGGCGATGTTCATCTTCTATTACTCGGTGCTGTCGGAGGTGTCGCCACCGACAGCACTGGCTGCGGTCGCGTCGGCGGCGATCACGGGCGGCAACCTGTTCCGGACGATCGTGCAGACGACGAAGTACACCCTGCCGGCGTTTCTTGTCCCGATCGCCTTCGTCCTCACGCCCAACGGGTCGCACCTTCTTTGGCAGGGTTCGGCAGGGGCGATCGTCCTGACCGCGTTGGTTTCGGCTGCGGCGGTCGCCGCCCTCGCCATCGTCACCGGCGGCTGGATCGCCGGTCCGGCGTCGTGGCCGGAACGCCTACTGTGTGTTCCAGCGGCCGGACTACTGCTCTATCTCCAACCGCTCTCGGTCCTCGCCGGACTGGCCTGTCTCGCCGCTGCTATTGCCCTCAACGTCATCACCGCAAAGGAGCAAGCATGAAGCACCGCACGATCGGGCATCGCGTTCGTCGGCTGACGGTCGGACTCGGGGTCGCCACGCTGTCGGCCGCGACCTTGGTCACCGCCGGCGCCGGGCCAGGTTCGGTGGGAGCGACGTCGGACAGCACGGAACCATCGTCGACCGAATCGGCCGGCACGGCACCGACCGAAACGGCCGGAACGGCACCGACCGGCTCCGTCGGCCCGGCGCCGGCCGATTGCGAGGCCGAGGAGGGACGGATCGCCATCGCCACCGGCAACAGCACGGGCGTCTACTACGTGCTCGGGGGCGGGATCGCCGGCCTGATCAGCGACGAGACACCGATCCAGGCAACAGCGGCAGAGACTGGTGCGTCGGTGCAGAACATCGAACAGCTCGTCAACGGCGACTTCCACATCGCCTTCTCACTGGCCGACACGGCGTCCGACGCCGTCGAAGGCGTCGCCAGCTTCGAGGAACCCCAGCCGGTGCAGGCGCTCGGCCGGATCCACACCAACTACACGCAGGTCATCGTCCGCAACGACGCCGAGATCGAGTCGATCGCCGACATGGAGGGAGCAACCATCTCGACCGGGTCGCCCGGTTCGGGCACCGAGGTCATCGCCAACCGGCTGCTCGAGTCGGCCGGCCTGTCCAGCGACGACATCGACGCCCAGCGACTCGAGCTCGGCCAGACCGTCGACGGGATGAAGGACGGCACGATCGACGGGTTCTTCTGGTCGGGCGGACTGCCGACGGCGGCGGTCACCGACCTCCTGTCGACGAACGCCGGCGACGTGACGTTCCTCGACGTCACTCCCCAGCTCGAGGCGATGCAGGAGATCAACCCGGTCTACGCCGAGGGCGTGATCCCCGCCGACGCGTACGGACTCGACGCCGACGTCAACACGATCGTCGTACCCAACGTCCTGCTCGTGCGCGACGACTTCCCGGCCAACGACGCCTGCGCGATCACGAGGCTGATCTGGACGAGCGTGGACGAGCTGACCACGATCCACCCCGCCGCCGCCGAGTTCGACCCGATCACCGCCGTGGAGACCGGACCGATCCCGCTCCATCCCGGCGCCATCGCCGCCCTCGAGTCGCTCGGCGCCACACCCCCCGAGTCCTGACCCACAACCGATGGGTGTTTGGGGGACGGAACGGTCCCCTAAACACCCATCGGTCGTCAGCCGGCCGTCGCGTTGAGGAGCCGTTCAGCCGCGTGCTTGGCGTGGAGGGCGGCGGCCGGGTCGTGCAGCATCGCCGCCGTGACCATCGCCCCATTGACGAGTAGGGACAGCTGATCGCCGACGTCCGCCGGCCGGCGGGCGGCTCGGGCGAGCGCGACGAGATAGTCGCGCAATGCCCGCTTCTGCTCCGCGACGACCTCGAGCACGCACTCCGGTCCGCTCGCCGTCTCGCCGTAGGCATTGACGAACGGACAGCCGCGGAAGTCGGGTTCCTCGAACCAGTCGTGCAGGAAGTCGAAGACACCGAGGACCCGCGCCTCGGGCGTCGGCAGTGGATCGAGGTACGCCCGCAGTGCGTCGCGGAACGCGAGGTCCCGCTGGCGCAGCGCGGCCGCGGCGACGAACTCCTTGGCGGGGAACAGCTGGTACAGGCGCTTCAGCGACACTCCCGATGCGTCGCGGATCTGGGCCATGCCGACCGCCCGGATGCCGTGCTCGTAGAACAATTGGTCAGCTGCCTCGATGACCTGCGTGCGTGCCGAATTGTCGTCCATTCGCAATTCCCCCTTGATCGGAGAATGATTATTCTCTAGAGTCCTCTCGGTCAGAGAATAACCATTCTCCGCCGCGAAAGGAAACCCTCCAATGTCCGCGTTCGTCACTCGCTATCGCACCGAGAAGGTCGGCACGCACGAGATCTTCTACCGCGAGGCCGGCGACCCGGCCAAGCCCGCTGTCGTCCTCCTCCACGGGTTCCCGTCGAGCTCGTTCATGTTCCGCGAGCTGATCGTCGAGCTCGCCGACGATTACCACGTCATCGCTCCCGATCACCTCGGCTTCGGCCAGTCGTCGATGCCGCCGGTGGACTCGTTCACCTACACGTTCGACGCCCTCACCGACATCACCGTCGAGCTGCTCGGCCAGCTCGGGCTCGATCGCTTCGCGCTGTACGTCCAGGACTACGGCGCGCCGATCGGTTTGCGCATCGCCAGCCGCGAACCGCAGCGAATCACCGCACTGATCACCCAGAACGGCAACGCCTACGTCGAGGGGTTCACGCCGTTCTGGGACGCCCTGTTCGCGTTCGCGGGCGACGGCGTCACCAACGCGTCGGAGGTGCGAGCCAGCCTCGACTCGGGCCAGCAGTGGGTGTACTCGCACGGCGTTCCGGCTACGAAGCTCGACCGCTTGTCCCCCGACACGTGGACGCTCGACCAAGCGTTGCTCGATCGCCCTGGCAACAAGGACATCCAACTCGCCCTCTTCCGCGACTACCGCGTCAACATCGACGAGTACCCCCGATTCCAGCAGTACTTCCACGATCACCAGCCGCCGACCCTCGTGGTGTGGGGCGAGCACGACGAGATCTTCGGACCGGACGGAGCACGCGCCTTCGCCAGGGATCTGCCCGACGCCGAGATCCATCTCCTCGACGCCGGCCACTACGCGCTCGAGTCCAGCGGCGAGGAGATCGCCACGCTCGTCCGTGACTTCCTCGGTCGTCACGGATGATCACGCCGGCGCTGCTCCGTGTCTTCACGCTCGCCGCTGGCGTGGCGGTCGGCAACATCACGATCGCCCAACCGCTGCTCGACGAGCTGGCCGGTGCCTTCTCGATCAGCTCGGCCGGCGCCGGCGTGATCATCACCGTCACCCAGATCGGCTACGGCCTCGGCCTCGTGCTTCTCGTGCCGCTCGGCGACATGGTCGATCGCCGGCGTCTCGTCGTCACGCTGATGCAACTGTCGGTGGTGGCGCTAGCGGTGATTGCCGTCGCCCCTTCATCGCCGGTCCTGCTCGTCGGGATGGCTGCGCTCGGCCTCCTCGCCGTACTGACGCAGGTGCTCGTCGCCTTCGCCGCATCACTTGCCGATCCCCGCGATCGAGGACGGGTGATCGGGACCGTGACGAGCGGCGTCGTGCTCGGCATCCTCACGGCGCGAATCCTCGCCGGCGTCACCAGCGACGTCTGGGGATGGAGGGCGGCGTACATCGCCGCCGCGGTCCTGACCTCGCTCGTCGCGCTGTTGCTGCGGCGCTCCCTTCCGACGGTGCCATCAGCCGAACCCGTGGTTCGCTACCGGCAGCTCGTCACCTCGATGGCGACGCTCGTGCGCGACGAACCCGTGCTGCGCACACGGGCGCTGTTGGGCCTCATCATCTTCGGCACGCTCAGCGTTCTGTGGTCGTCGCTCGCCCTCGCCTTGACGTCCGCACCGCGGCCGCTGTCGAACGGCGCGATCGGGCTGATCGGGGTCGTCGGTCTCGCCGGCGCGACCGCGGCGCGGCGTGCCGGCCGCCTTGCCGATCGCGGCCTGGCTCACCTCACGACTGGTGTCGCGCTGGTGGCGATGACGCTGGCGTGGGTGCCGATCGCCATGCTGACGCGGTCGCTCGCCGCACTCGTTCTCGGGCTGCTCATCCTCGACGGCGCCGTCCAAGCCGTGCACGTGACGAGCCAGAGCATGATCAGCGACGCCGTGCCCGACGCCCGCAGCCGAGCCGTTGCGGCGTACATGGTGTTCTATGCACTCGGATCGGCCGGCGGCGCGATCGCGTCGACGGCTACCTACGCGAGCGCAGGGTGGCTCGGCGTCAGCCTCATCGGCGCCGGGCTCGGCGTTGTCGGTCTGAGCGTGTGGCTGGCGGCGCTCCCAGGCCGCTCAGGCCGGCACGCTCACGCGGGCTCGCGGTGCATCGCCGGCCAGGTGGCTGTGCATCATGGCGACGAACGTGTCGACGAGGTCACTGCGCTCGGGACGGGTTGCGCTGTACCAGGTACGGCGCTGGGGTGGGTCGCCGACGGCCAGCGACACAACCTCGTGGCTGACGAGGTACGGCGCCACGACCCACGACGGCATCACCGTCACGGCGTCGCTCGTCGCGACGGTCTCGATCAGCAAGTCGGGGCCAAGGGCGATCGTCGTCAGCCGCCCCGGACGCGCTCCGGGCGGGATCGGCAATGGCACGACGGGGCTCCGCGTCTGGTCGTAGCTGTCGCACAGCACGAGGCGCGCGTCGGCGAAGTCTGTGGCCGTGAGACGGTCCCGGGCGGCCAGCGGATGGCGGGCGCTGACGACGGCGCGCAGCTCGTCGTCGAAGAGTCGCTCGAGTCGAACGCGGTTGACGTCGCCAGTGAGTTTGGTGACGAGGGCGACATCGAGGCGATCGTCGAGCAGGGCCGCGATCGGGTCGTCGTCGGGCAGCATTTCGAAGCGCACCTCGGCGCCCGGCAGCCGTTGGTGCAACGACCGCACGACATCGGGCATCCACTGGAAATTGGTCGCGCACTGCGACGCCAGGCGGAGCGGACGACGATGGCCGTCGGCCAACTCATCGAGGTCGAGCCGGGCGGCGCGCAACTCGCCGAGCGTGACATGGGCGGCGTGGAGCATTCGCCGTCCGGCGGCGTTGGCGACCAGCTGGCGGCCGCGCCGCTCGAACAGCGGCGTCGCCAAACGCTCTTCGAGGCGCAGCAGGCGCTGGCTGAGGGCCGGCTGGCTGACGTACAGGTGACGAGCCGCCGCGGTGAGGGTGACGTGCTCGCCGAGCGCGTCGAGCAGCTCGAGGTCCCGAATGTCGACATCCATAAGCACAGATTAGATCATCCATCAAAGATTCGTCGTAGTTGAATAGATCAAGGGTTCCTACCGTGACCGCCATGACCAATACATCTGTCGCCATCGTGTACCACAGCGGCTTCGGCCATACGGGCGTGCAAGCCGCCGCCGTCCGCGACGGTGCGGCCAGCGTCGAGAGAACGACTGCCCATCTCATCGCCGTCGAGGACGTCGACGCCAACTGGGAGCAACTCGACGACGCCGACGCCATCATCTTCGGCTCGCCGACCTACATGGCCGGAGCATCAGCGCCGTTCAAGGCCTTCCTCGATTCGACGTCGCCGCGGTACGGCGACCAGCGCTGGCGCGACAAGCTGGCGGCCGGCTTCACCAACTCGGCTGGGCTCAACGGCGACAAGCTGGCGACGCTGCAGCAGTTCGCCCTGTTCGCCATGCAGCACGGGATGATCTGGGTCGGACTCGGCCTGGCCCCGGGCAATCACACGAGTGAGGGGTCGGCCGACGACCTCAACCGGCTGGCCGCCTTCATCGGCGCGATGGCTCAGTCAAATGCCGATCAAGGCCCCGAGTTGGTGCCGCCCGCTTCCGACCGGCTCACCGCCGAGCATCTCGGACGCCGTGTCGCCGAGCTCGCTGGCCGGATGCGCGTCGCCCGCGCCGCGCTCGTCGAGGCCACCCCATGACCGCCACGGTCGAGGGCATCTTGCAGGAGTACTTCGACGGGCTGTACCACGGTGACATCGACCAGCTCAGCAGGGTCTTCCACCCGCAAGCGATCTACGCCTCGGCGACCGGCGGCGAGCTCGTCCATCGCACCATGGACGAGTATTTCCGGATCGTCGACGCGCGACCGTCGCCCGCCTCCAACCTCGAGACCCGCCACGACCGAGTCGTGTCCATCGAATTGGTCGGCCCGGTCACGGCCGTCGCCCGCGTCGAGTGCTCGATCGGACCGAAGCGCTTCGACGACGTGTTGACCCTGGTCCGCATCGACGATCGATGGCAGATCATCGCCAAGGTCTTTCACTACGAGCTGGCCGAGGAGAACTGATGCCCTACGTACACATCGAGGTCACTGACGAGGACGTGACCGCTGACGCCAAAGCCGAGTTGATCGCCGGTGTCACCGACGTTCTGCAACGTGTCCTCGGCAAGGACCCGGCGGCGACGTTCGTCGTCATCGACGAGGTTCCACTCGCCAACTGGGGGATCGGCGGCATACCCGTCGCCAAATGGAGGAACCGGTCGAGTGGCTGACGCGAGATAATTCGGGTGATCCGCTCCGGACACCGGCTTCGAACAACGCATTGTGGAGAGGACTTGCCTCATGGACGAACGGCGCCAGGCCCCGTGGGCAGAGCGGGTGCTGGTCGAGCGTCTGTCCGGCGGCGACGAGACTGCCCTCGTCGAGCTGTACGACCGTTACGCACCCTTCGTGTACGGCCTGGCCGTGCGCACACTCGTCGACCGACAGATCGCCGAGGAAGTGACCCAGGAGGTGTTCGTGTCCTTGTGGGAGCACCCCAAACAGATCGATCCGGGACGCGGGACCTTGCGCGGCTTCCTCGGAACGCTGACCCATCGCCGGGCCGTCGACGCCGTGCGCAGAGAGGAGGCGCGCCGGCGCCGGGAGGTCCGCGTCGCGCGGCACGAGGACTCGGTGCCCGACGTTGCCGACGTGGTGCTCCGATCGGACACGACGGGCCGGGTCCGCACTGCGGTCGAGGTACTGCCCGATGCCCAGCGCCAGGCGCTCGAGCTGGCGTACTTTGACGGATATACGTACCGGCAGGTCGCCGAGGTGTTGGGTATCCCGGAGGGCACGGCAAAATCGCGGCTACGCCTGGCGTTGACACGGATCGCCGAGCACCTCGGACCGGAACTGAGCGAGCAAGGCGGACGATCGGCATGAACATCGACGAATCACACGAGCCCCCGATCTCACCGGACGACCTGGCCGCCTACGCACTCGACGCCCACGACGCCGAGGGTGCCGAAGTCATCGCCGCCCACCTCGACACGAGTCCTGACGCCGTCCGCCGGGAGCAAGACCTGCGCTCGGCGGCCGGGGAGTTCGCCGCGGCGATCGTCGATGAAGTCAGCCCCCCGACCGAGCTGCGTTTCCGGGTCCTCGCCGAAGCTCGTCGTCGCCGCGCGCCGGCCGAGGTTGTCGCCGGTGCATCGCCGATCGACGTCCACCGGGTGGAGATGGCGCGGGTGATCCTGCTCCTGCGCGACCTGACAGTGGACGACTGGACCCGCCCGGTCGACCCGCCCGAGCTCGACGGCTGGACCGTCCACGACGTCGTGGTCCACTTGGTGGCCAACGAGTCGCTGCTCGCGCTCCAGCTCGGCGTGCCGGTGCCGGGTATCTCCGAGACCGCCACCGACAACGAGGGCCGCACTGCCCAAGCCCAGGCCCGTCACGCCGGGCGGCCCCCGGCGCAGGCGGTCGCCGAGTTGGAGGCGGCCGCCGAGGCGACGGCCACGGAGATCGCGGCCCGCGGCGAGGCCCGCCTCGATGAGCGGATCGAGTGGTGGGGCGGCCACGCCCCGACGTCGATGGCGGTGTTGGTGCGCGCCTTCGAGACGTGGACGCACGCCGACGACATCCGCAGGGCGATCGGGGCCGGCATGGTCGTCCCGCCACCGGCGTCGCTGCTCACGATGGCCCACGCCGCCTGCGGCCTCGTGCCGCGAACACTCGCCGCCCGCGGCGGCTACCGTCCCGGCCGGCTCGCCCGGTTCCGCTTCACCGACCTCGGCGACGCCGCATGGGATGTCGACCTGGGACCCGCCGGCGCCGTCCGGCCGGCCGGCGACGACGCGGTCGACGCCGAGATCGTCACCGAGGCCGCAGCCCTCTGTCGGGGAATCAGCGCGCGAATCGACCCGGCTGAGCTGGAGTACGCCGTCTTCGGCGACGAACTGCTCGTCAGCGACATCATCGACGCCCTGCCGGCGCTCGCAGTGCTCTGACTACTGATCTGCGTGCCGCCAGTTTCAGGTCGTCGGTGGATCGATGACCTGAGGTGCTTCGACGACGACGGTGGCGGAGCCTCCGAGCGGACCGTCGGGATAGCTGACCAACCAGGTGATCTCGTAACTCCCTGGCGGCGGCGGGGCGATGACGAAGCTGTATCCCGCGGACACTGCCTGGGCCACGCCGGACTCCACTCCAAAGATGTTGTTGTCCGGGAACGTGAGCGTGAACAGCGGTGACGCGGTCCGATAGGTGTCGAGGTTGGCGACGTCGACTCCGTTGACACGAGCACTGACGTCCGTCACCAGATCCATGTCCGCGGTGGCGCAGGCTCGCAGTTCTTCCTCGGTTCGCCCGAAGAACGGCGGCGGCTCGACAGTCGAGCACTCAACCGTGGCCACAATGACGTAGATCGCGATGCCCTCGGCGACGACGCAGGTGCGCTCTCCCCCGCCACCACTTCCGATCACGAAGAAGACCGGACCGGACTGCCCGTATCCGCAGCGATCGCCGGCTGTGTCGTCGCCCGGATTGACGTCGACAGGCATGCTGACCAGCCACTGCCACTGGCGGGCATCCCACTCACCGCGGGTCAGACCGGCAAACGGCTCATCGGGTGGCAGGATCTCGACCGCTGCCGTCGCCGCCGGTGCCCGACGCTCGTGTCGGTGGTCGTGTCCGACGTCGCGACGACGCTCGAAGCGGCGGCACCCACTCCGGCCAGCACCGACGCGGACGCCACCGCGGCGACCAGAATTCGACGACCTCGTAGCGGCATGGATCCCCCTCGCTTCTGGGCCCACCGACGAGGACCGCTCAGCGACCGTAGTCGACGGGATCAACGATTTGCGTCGGCGTAGCGCGCGAGTACGAAGGCCGGGAGTTTCTCCGGGTACTGCCGGAAGTCGTCGTCCGGAGATGCGCCGTCACCGGGAAGGGCGAACGGGACGCACTCGTGCGAGATCACGGCCGCGATCGGCGTCGCGTCGAGTCGATGGGGACGAGCGAGGAGGGCGACGAGGTTGGTGCGACCGCCGTCCCCGGTGAGGCGGTGGCAGACGCTGTCGTAGAGCACGACTGTCGCCGAGACCTCGGCTTCGGCGAAGACGCGGAGCCCGAAGCTCGGGAACGATGGGGTCTGAGCGGCCACCGTGAGCGTTCCGTCGGGCTTGATGACAAGATCGACCGAGGCGCGAATTCGTGGCGTTGTCGGCACCACGGCCGTGAGGTCGCACGACAGGTCGCCGTCGTCACATCCGAGCCGACGCAGAACGCCGGCCTCGCCGGGCGCCAGCTCCGCCGCGCTCACGGGCACGATGCCGAGGTCGGTGTCGAACTTGAGGCTGACCGTGTCGCCGGTGACGACTGCGCTGCCGACCTCGTCGCCGGCCAGCGTGACCGACTGGGCACACTCAGCGGGTGCCCCAGATTCGAACAGGCCAAGGACGCGACGGTCGATCGTCAGCGGCACGACCTCGCTGTCGAACCCACTGATCGCCCCGCTCGCCGACACAGTGAACGTCGCGCGCACGGTTGCGAGCGCCGGACCGCCGATGTCGCGATGGCCTTGCCCCGAAACCGAGGACTCCACCGACTCGGCTGCCATGCACGGGCGCAGCGCCTCCGGTGCCAGTTCGAGGAGGTCCGATGGCAGCCCCCCGACAGGTCCGGGGAGCGCAGGATCGACGAGCGAGTCGTGACCGATCCAGGTGACGAACTCGACGACGTAGCTCGTCATCAACCGGCGCAACGTGCCGCAGGCGCCGCCCTCCGGGTCGATCTCGCTTGCTTCCGTGCACCACCGCAGCTGTGTCGGCGAAACGATCTCCAACGTCGACGCCAAATAGCTCAACGCAAGCGTGCACGAGCCGTCGTCAGCGGGGATGAACTGGAACGTCTTGCCCGCGTAGGCCGCGCCGGACCACGTCGCGGAGAAGACCAACGTGCCGTCCGCCGGGCACACCCGACCACCACTGGCGAGACCCTGCACCGACCCGTCGGCGCGGAACGTGACCTCGAACTGGAAGCCCGATTCGGCCACTTCGTACGTGCCCGACAACGGCGGTTCGACCGGTGGGACCGACGCCACCGCTTCGACGGGGACTGCCAGCGCGCCGGTAGGCATCGCTGCACACACGATCAACGCACGGATGCCGGCGATCACGCAGCGAATTGCAACCGTCGATCACCGACCCGTCAACCGGTTTCCGCGTTGGTAACAAGCATTTGCTTTCCTCCGTGCGAGAGCGTTTGCTTGTGGGCTCGGAGGTGATCGGAATGTCTGAACGTCCAGAGAAGATGGCTGCGGTCGTGTGCCACGGCCCACGCGACTATCGCCTCGAGACGATCGCCGTTCCCGAGCCTGGTCCGGGCGAGGCGCTCGTGCGGGTCGAGGCGGTGGGCGTCTGCGCCAGCGACCTGAAGTGCTTCCACGGCGCGCCCAAGTTCTGGGGCGACGGCACGCGGGCCGGCTACGTCGAGCCCGGTGTTGTGCCGGGGCACGAGTTCGTCGGCGAGATCGTCGAGCTCGACGACGAAGCCGCGCAGCGATGGGGCGTCGCCGTCGGCGACCGTGTCGTCGCCGAGCAGATCGTGCCGTGCGGTGACTGCCGCTTCTGCCGCGACGGCGCCTATTGGATGTGCGAGCCGCACGCGATCTACGGCTTCAAGCGTCGGGTGAACGGGGCGATGGCCGAGTACATGCTGTTCACTCGTCAGTCCCGCGTACATCGCGTCTCCGCTGCACTCGCCGCCCACCACGCCGCCTTCGCCGAGCCGCTCTCGTGTGCGCTACACGCTGTCGAGCGCGCCCGCCTCACGTTCGGGGACTTCGTCGTCGTCGCCGGCTGCGGACCGATCGGGCTCGGCATGATCGCCGGCGCCGTCGCCAAGTCGGCCGGGCGGGTCGTCGCCCTCGACCGCAATCCGGCGCGGCTCGACCTGGCCCGCAAGACCGGGGCCACCGACGTCATCGACGTCTCCAGCGTGGATCCGATCGAGACCGTCAGGTCGATGACCGGCGGCTACGGCGCGGACGTGTACTTCGAGGCGACCGGCCACCCGAGTGCCGTCAGCCAGGGATTGCAGTTGCTGCGCAAGCTCGGCCGCTACGTGGAGTACAGCGTGTTCGGCGCCGAGGCCAGCGTCGACTGGACGATCGTCGGCGACGACAAGGAGCTCGACATCCTCGGGGCCCATCTCGGACCGCACTGCTGGCCCAAGGCGATCGAGCTCATCGAGCACGACGCCCTACCGCTCGACGGCATCTGCAGCCATCAGCTCCCGCTCGCACGGTTCGAGGAGGCATTCGAACTCGTCGCCAGCGCCGACCGATCGGTCAAAGTGTCGCTTCTGCCCTGAGCAGCCGCCGCCCGGTTTGCGTCGGCCTGGCGACCACGATCCGGTCGCTTGCCTGACACAAAGCGATCGACCATCGCTCATGTCAGACGAAACGACCGCTACGCGCCGCCATCCGACCCGGCGGGCGCTCCGAACCCGTCGAGAAACGACCCCGAAGGAGGACCGATGCGCAAGCTGATCGCCACCATCGCCGCCGCCCTCGCCCTCGCCGGCGTCGGCCTCGCCACCTACAGCACCACGTCGGACACCTCCGACGACGCGCTCTTCCCCCGGAAGAGCACTCTCGAACTCTTGATGCGGAGCGCCAGGTTTTAGGACGCGATCGTTGGCCGGGTTCAGCTGATGGTGCCACTGGCGGCGATGGAAAGGGCCCTCGAAGCACGCCGTGGAGGATCTGTCATCGCAGCCAGGCGTCCGGGCGGGAGCCACTCGGTCACCGCGGCGACCGTTCGACGGCCGATGCTGATCGCATAGGTGCGGCGGGCCACCGTCGCGGACGGGTGGAGCCCGAGGTGCTCGCCGGCTTCTGCGGCACGCACGGCGACGATCTCGAGGACTTCACGCCGCGACTCCAGCTGCTGCGTTGCGAGTAGACGCCCGAGCGAGGCACCCGGACGCGCGAGGCGGTCGGCGATCTCACCCGGCAGGCGATCGGGCACGACCAGTGATTCAGCCAGGACATGGGCGACACCACTGCGCGCACCGCGCAACGTGACGCGTCGAGCGATCAGCCGTTCCGCTGGGGTGAGTTCGAGGAGTCGAGGGGATGGGTGCCACCAACGCCCGACGGCTCTCAGCATCTCCGGGAGGGTGGCCGGGCCGGCCTGGCGGGTCGTCCTCGTGACGATCGGCTCGCCGGTGCAGGCCTCCAGCAACGTGGTGACGGTGCCGTCGGCGGTCAGCAGCATCCGATCGAACGGATCGGTGTCGAAGGAGATCGTCGGACCCGGGTGATCCCAGGCGACGTTCGGGACGGCCTCGGCCGCGAACATTGAAGTTGCCATCGCTGTTGTGTCGTCCTTGCAAACGTGGGCGTCGTCCGCGACTCGCCCATCCGGGGGACCAACCACGATGAAGGATCGACCGCCGCGAGTCACGGAGAAATCGTCACGATTTCGTGGAGATCTGCGCGTCTACTGGGGATGGCGTCGCTCACGGCCGTGGAAGTAGCGAATCGCCGCGAGGGCGTGCCGGTAGATCGGTCGAACGAACCACGCCGGGAGGTACCGATGCCGTTCTTCTCGCCAAACGTTCGCCCGTCGGTGCGGTTTGACCACCTGCAACGTCGCCTGGATCGACGGAGCGGGGTGGTATCGCTGCGTGGGTTCGGTGGCGTGGATCTCGATCCGGCGGAGGTGCTTGGTGCTGACGAATCCGTACTGGTCGGGGCTCACGAGCCGGATCGGCGCGCCGTGGGTACCGTCGAGGGGGCGCCCGTCGAGGTGGTCAGCGAGGATGACACCGTCCCGCAGGACGTCTTCGAGCAACACGATCGACCGGTAGCCGTCGAGGCCCTCGAAGACGGCGTGGGTGGCGATCGGGCTCACCGGGAGCGCCGGCTCGATGACGAGACGATGAAACGTCTCGTACGCAATGCCCTCCCACCGGAGGTCGGTCGCTGACCAGCCAGCCACACAGTGGAAGTCGGCGATCAGCTCACGGCGTGGCAGGGCACCTAGAGCCGCGAGCGGAATGGTGAACGACTTGGCCACGATCCCGCCGATCTCGATCGATGGGTCAGCGGGGACGGCGGGCGGTGGGCGGTCGAGTTGCACGCCGAAACGGGGGAACCCGTCGATGCGCACCTGTCCTGGTGGGAGACCGCGTACTGCGGGCGCAACGACGGCGTCTTTTTCCATACGGTAGCGTATGGAAGCACGATACACGAAGGATGCCCGCGTGTCCATACGGGGGCGTATGCGAGAGTGAGTGCGATGGCAACGTCCCACACCAGTCGGACCCGCTGGGTCGACGAAGGCCTGCGCGCGCTTGCCACCGCCGGCCCCGACAGCATCCGGATCGAGACCATCGCCCGCAGGCTCGGTGTCACCAAGGGTGGGTTCTACTGGCACTTCGAAGATCGCAACGCCCTGCTCCATGAGGTTCTCGACGAGTGGGAACGGCTCCTGCTCGATGAGGTCATCGAGCAGGTCGAAGCGAAGGGAGGCGACGCCCGGGCGAAGCTTCGGCGACTTTTCGCCTTGGCATCGGACGACGCCGTAGCCATCGACCTGGCGGTCCGCGATTGGGCCCGACATGATCCTGACGTCGCCGATCGACTCCGCCGCGTCGACAACCGGAGGATGGACTACATGCGCACGCTCTTCGGAGCGTTGTGCACCGACGAGGACGATGTCGAGGTGCGGTGCGTCCTCGCCTTCTCCCTGTGGATCGGCAATCACTTCATGGCAGCCGAGCACCGGACGCGTAGCCGGGCCTACGTCATGAAGCTCGCCGTGCGTTCGCTCCTCGCGACGCCGTCCGACTGACCACGTCGCCGGGAAGGAGGAGCGACTCGAGCAGCTGGCGGAGAATTCGGAGCTGGGCGCCCATCGCTGTGCGGGCTTCGAGGGTGCGGCAGAGGATGAAAGCACCCTCGAAGGTGGTGAAGAGGTGGTCGGCGAGTGCGTCGAGGTCGAGTTCGCGGTCGGGATGGCGGGCGAGGGCCGGACGCAGTAGATCGACGAAGGCCTCGCGCCACACCATCGTCGCCTTGGCCACGAGCCGATTGATGTCGCTTCCGGTGAACTGGCGCTCGGCCAGCACCGTCGCGTACAAGCAGCCTGTCTGTTCGGCCATCAGGGCCTCGGCCCCGTCTTCGTAGAAGCGGACGAAGGCGATCACGCGCTCCACTGCGTCGTCGATGCCCGCCGTTGCCTCGAGGCCGGCGGCGAGGTGGGCGAGGTCGGTGTCGACGTAGCGCTCGGTGAGCTGGAAGGCGAGGTCGGCCTTCGAGCTGAAATGGTGGAAGAACGCTCCCTTCGAGCTTGCCGCTTCGGCGATCACCTGGTCGAGCGAGGTGGCGTTGTAGCCCTGTTCGATCATCAGCCGCTCGGCGGCGCTGAGGATCCGCTGGCGGGTCACGGATCCGTCCTTGGGCACGAATCACATTGAATCAGACTGATCGGTCTGATAAAACAGACCAGACAGTCTGGAACAAGGAGAACCCGGAATGATCACAAAGAACGTTCAGCTGCCCCAACTGTCGGGGCATCCCGTGGTGACCGACGGGGGGCTGGAGACCGACCTCGTCTATCACCACGGGGTTGAACTGCCTGACTTCGCTGCGTTTCCGTTGCTCGACGACGATCGCGGTCGGAAGCTGCTGCGCTCCTACTACGACGACTACTGCGCGATCGCCAAGCGGGCGGGGATCGCCCTGCAGTTGGACACGCCGACGTGGCGAGCCAGCAGTGATTGGGGCGAGCGCCTCGGCTATTCCGTGGCGGAGCTCAGGCGAGTCAACATCGACGCGGTGAGGCTTCTCGCCGAGCTGCGTGACGACTCGGGCCTCGACGCCGTGCTCGTCAGCGGCTGCCTCGGTCCACGAGGCGATGGCTACGTGGCTGAGCAGGTTGTCGATCCCGACGAGGCGGCCACCTACCACGCGCCCCAGATCGAGGCGTTCGCCGAGGCCGGTGCCGACGTGGTCACGGTGCTCACGCTGACCGGCACGGGCGAGGCGATCGGCATCGTCCGAGCCGCGCGAGCGGCGGCGATCCCGGTGGCGGTCTCCTTCACTGTCGAGCAAGACGGCCGGCTGCCCGACGGGACGTCGCTCCCCACGGCCATCGCCGAGGTCGATACCGCAGGCGGTCCCGACTACTTCATGGTCAACTGTGCGCATCCCTCGCACATCGAACGCGGACTGCAGGATCCCGGAGCGTGGCGCTCACGCATCGTCGGGATCCGCGCCAACGCCTCGACCCGTAGTCACGCCGAGCTCGACGCGGCAACCGAGTTGGACGAGGGCGACCCCGCCGAACTCGCCACCGCCCAAGCCCAGTTGCGCCAGTACCTGCCGAATCTGAGGTTGATCGGCGGGTGCTGCGGAACCGACGCCCGCCACGTCGCCGCGATGTGGGACCAGCGATGAGTCTCTGCGTCACGACATACGACGTCGGTCGTCGTATGTCGCGACGCTGAATGTCCAAGCCCGGATATCAGCCGACGGTGATCTCGCCGCAGGCGACCCGGTCGCCGGCATTTCCGGTGTTCTGGGTGCGGTCCACTGCGTCGGGACTGTTGGGGTTGTACTGGTTGGGATCGCTGCCGACAGGGATGTTGCCCAGGTTGTCGGGGCCGGCGTGGACGATCACGACCCGACCATCCAGGCCGCTCGCGTCGATCCCCCTGATCATGAAGGTGGCCTCGGCACGGCCGTTGCTGTCGAGGAACAGCGGTGCCATGTCGCCGTCGTGGCCGCCATGCAGTTGCCCCTCCTGTTTCAGGTGTCCATCGGCGGACACGAACCACTCTGACGGCTCGGCTGCCGGATCCGCTTGACAGCCATCGCCGTTGGCCGGGTCGTCGTCGGCGTGGATATGGAAGCCGTGGAAGGAGTCGACCGCAGTCGCCTCGGCGGGCACGCTGAGTGACACCTGAACCTCGACCGCGCCGTCTTGCGCACGGAATTCAGCGGAGCCGATCTCGGTGCCATCAGCGAGCCGCAGTGTGGCCTCGGCATTCGAGCCGCTGGTGTCGGTGGCCGCCACAGCGGCGGTGGTGATGATGATGCCGACGACTGCGGCGAGGCCGGCGACGGTGAGTGCTTGCTTCATGGGGGTACTCCTTGGTCATTTGTTGGGGTTGAGATCACGGCGATCGGTCATGGCCTGTGCACGCAGGTTCAGTCGCGGTCGAACAGCATCCAGATGACGGACGACAGAGCGAGCAGGGCGAGACCAGCGGCGAGTTGGACGGGGGCGCCCCACGCCAACGCGAAGAACAGCAGCGGGATCGCCGGCACGATCGGGACGATCGCAAGCCAGCGGAGCCAGCTCAGGATGGTCCGAAGTGCTGCACGAGAGTGCTGTGAAGGCGGCGGTGCCGGGGGGACAAGCAACGCACCGGGTCTGGCGGGGCTCTGGCTGTGATCTCGCATCGCCCTGTTGTCGCGTGTCGGCCGTCGCGGTTCACGGTCTACTGGCGCCGCGACGGCACGGCGATGCGGCGCGAACGACGGTCACCGCAACCATTGGGTGTGTAGGGGACGGTTCGGTCCCCCTGGCACCCATCGGTTGCGGGGTGAGCACGCCCCGCACGCACGTTCATGCACCCAGGCGATCGATGGAACGCGAGGAGAACCCTGATATCCCCGAACCGTTTGCTGGCTTCGGCGCGACAGTGAGGACGTGGGGCTCCGGCTAGACGCCTGTGGCGATGCGGAGCTCGTGGCGTTGGTCGCCGACGAGCATCGCGATGCGCTCGGCGAGTTGTATCGGCGCCATGCCGGTTGGCTGTTGCTGCGGCTGCGTCATCGGTGTGCCGACGAAGGCCTGGCAGCCGAGGCGCTCCAGGACACGTTCGTGGCGGTGTGGCGCGGCGCGTCCGGCTATCGAGGCTCGGGCGAGGTGGCCGGCTGGTTGTGGGCGATCTCGATCCGGCGACTGATCGCCCTGTTGCGCAAGCGTCGGCCGGAACCGGTAGCGGTGGTTCCGAACGGCGAGGTCGATGTGGTCAGCGTCGAGGAGCTCGTGCTCGGCGGCACCGAACATGGCGACCTGGCGGGGGCGCTGCGAACACTGTCACCGGAACTGCGCGCGGTTGTGCAGGCGACGATTCTCGATGGGCTGACGACGCGCGAGGCGGCGCAGCTGCTGGGGATCCCGGCGGGCACGGTGAAGACCCGCATGATGCGGGCACGGATCGAGCTGAGAGGAGCGCTCGCATGAGCTGGCACGTGGACGAGGCCAACGCAAGGCGCTATGCCGATCGCCAGCTGGACGCGACGAGCGTGGCGTCCGTCGAGGCGCACTTGCTGCACTGCGCCGGTTGCCAGATGACGGTCGGTGGCGTCGTCGACATGACCGCTGGGAAGGACCTGCTCGACGCGGTGTGGGCCGGCGTGACCGAACAGCTCGACCGCCCGTCGCTTGGCCTGGTGGAACGATCGCTTTGCCGGCTCGGCTGCTCGGAATCGACAGCCAGGATCATCGCCGCGACGACACGTTCGCGGTGGGCGTACCTGTTCGCGGTCTGCCTCAGCGTGCTGTTGGCCGTGAATGCGTCGCAGTCGCCGCGCGAGGCAGCCTTCGGGATGTTCCTCGTCGTCGCACCGATTGGCCCGTTGGTCGCCACGGCAGTGGCGTTCGGACGATGGAGTGAACCGGTCTACGAGTTGCTCGGCACCGTCCCGACGTCGCCGCTGCGTGTGTTGTTGTTGCGTGTCATCGCGGCGGTGACGCCGGCGATCGCCCTCACGGCCTTGTCGATTCCGTGGCTGCTCGACCGTGGTTGGCTTGCCGCAGCCTGGCTGCTCCCGTCGCTTGCATTGTCCGTCGGAGCGATCGCTCTCTCTAGCTGGATCAGGGTCGAGGCCGCGGCGATTGCGCTCGGGACGGCGTGGGTTGCCGTCCCTCTGGTGTTGCGTCTTCCCGTGGCGGACCTGTTCGACCTGTTCGGCGCCCCGGTGCAGATCGCTTCGGTCGTCGCCGCTGCAATGGCTATCGGCGTCATGGTCGCTCGCCGTCATGCATTCGAGTACCGGGAGGTGTGACGATGGAAACGTCTGTCGAGATGCAGTCGCTGTCGAAGATCTATGGCCGAACCGCGGCGCTCGACCACATCGATCTGAACATTGGCGCCGGGATCGTCGGCCTGTTGGGTCCCAACGGTGCCGGCAAGACGACGATGCTGCGGATCGTCGCCACCGCCCTCGCACCGTCATCGGGTGGGCTGCGGGTGCTCGGCCTCGACCCCGGAAACGGCGGCGACCGCTTGGAGATCCGCCGCCGGCTGGGTTACGTCCCCCAGGAGGTCGGCCTGTACAACAGCTTCTCGGCGTTCGACTTCGTCGACTACATCGCCATCCTCAAGGAGCACGTCGACCGTCGCGCCCGCCAGGAAGAAGTGCGTCGAGTCCTCGACGAGGTCGATCTCGGCGACGTCCGGTCGAAGAAGATCCGCAAGCTCTCAGGCGGGATGCGCCGACGCGTCACGCTTGCGCAGGCGCTGCTCGGTGACCCGGAACTGCTCGTGCTCGACGAGCCCACCGTGGGCCTTGACCCGGAGCAGCGGCTGCGATTTCGACAGGTCATCTCGCGGCAGGCCGAGCGGCGCTGCATCCTGCTGTCGACACACATGACCGAAGACGTCGAGGCGCTGTGCGATCGCGTCGTCGTCCTCGACCACGGCCAGATCACGTTCGACGGCACCCCAGCGGGACTCGCCGCCCTGGCGACCGGTCATGTGTGGGTCGACGCCCACCCGGATCAGCGTGCCCTGGTGTCGTGGCGCACCGGCGAAGGCCGTCATCGAATGATCGGTGAGGCTCCGGCCGGGGCTGAGCTGATCGCACCGACCGTGCAAGACGGCTACCTCCTGTTGAGCGGTGGAATTCCCGAGGGTGTGCCGGCGTGAACCCCGAAGTGCAACTTGCGCGTGCCGAAGGAGTCCGGCTGCTGCGCCACCCGGCAGTCTGGCTGGCGGTTGCGGCGATTGGTGCCGTGGGTCGTGGCGGAGATGGGAGAGGGCGCAAGCGCCGACGGTCAGTACCTCTCGCTGATCGGCTTCGTCCTCGTGCTGCCCGCGTTCGTGATGATGACCGTGACGATCCTCGCCGTGTTACGAGGGCGAATGTCGGGCACCGAAAGCTTGCTCGTCACGCTGCCGGTCGGACCAGACCGCCGCAGCCTGGGGCATGGCCTGTCGACGGTCGCCGCGGCGCTGCTTGGAGTGGTGGCGACCGCCGCGATCTACGTCGCCCTCAACCCGCCGGCGCGGCTCGGCCCGATGGGCGACCTCTATTCGCCGTCCAGCACCGAGGTCCCTCGTCCGAACATCGCCCAACTCCTGCAGGGCCCTGTCGCGGCTGCGACCGTCTGCGCGATTGCCTTGGCGATCGTCCGCTGGATCCCGACGTGGCTCGTCGCCGCCCCGTTGCTGTTCCTCGCTGCCTCGCAGTTCACGCTGGCCGGCGGCTGGTTCGGCGCACAGACGGGGGTCGCGAACTGGTGGTTCCCGCTCGCCACCGGAGTGGTCCATGGAGATTGGATTGGCTGTGGCGAGAACGACCCAGTGTGCGACCTCCCGGTGCGGGGATTCGACCACTCGACGCCGTGGTGGCACCTCGGCTACCTCGTCGCCGTCGCCATCCTCGCCGTCGTTGTTGCGGTGTTGAGGCATCGGCGCGACCGGACGCTGTGGTTGGCGCTGGCGATTTCGGGAACCATGGTCATCGTTCTCGCCGCGGTGCAGGCAGTCGTGTTCGAACGCTACGGGGCGTGAATGGGCACACCGCTGACTATTGATCGCCGAGCCCTCGTGTTCGGAGCGGCCGCCCGGCGTGTGCCGTGGGTCGCGATCGGGGCCACTGGTGCCGCCAGCGCAGCGATCGTCTGGTGGCGGGCGTCACTCGTCGAGTCCAACCTCGAGCTGATCCAGGTCCTCCGACTGGCCGCGGTGTCGCTCGCAGCGTCCGCGTCGACGTGTCTCGAAGACGGCTGCGAGCCATTGACCGTGGCCACGCCATACGGTCGATTGCGGCGCCGGGCGCTGACCTTGGGGGTGACCACCATTGTGGTCGTCACCATCTGGTGCGGTGTCGCCCTCGTCGGTGCCGTCCTCGCGGTCGGATCCGAGTCCGATGCGCCGCTTCCACTCGCCGGACTCCTTCTCGAACTCGTCGCCCTCGTCATCTGCGGCTGGTTCTTCGCCGCGGCAACGATCGCAGGATTCGGTTGGCGTGGATCGGCGATGCGCGCCGCAGTCAGCCTCGTCGTCATTGCGATCTGCACACTCGGACACCCGCGGCTCTACGAGTGGACGTGGGCTGAGCCCAACCTCGACCCGAACTGGCGAGCAGGGCAACTGCGCTGGATCACTCTCTCCATCGCCGCCATCGCCGCGACCATTGTCCTGAGCGTCGACCCTGCGTCGCGACGCGTTGCCCGGGCGTATTCCTCGTGATTTGCGGTTCTCCTCGACTTTGTGTGGGTCCAATCGATGCGCCAGCGAGCGTGTTGGCCCTGGAAGCAGGGGTTCCCTCGTTCCCAGTACCGCGACGGCGAAGCCGACGTCGAAAGGCGGCCAGATCTGGCCGCTCAACGCGGGCAGTGCTCGAAGTGCCGACCGAAACGATCGGTTTCGTGTCGATCGCGACGGCACTTGTCGCCGCCCGCCCCGACCTAGCCGGAACTGTGAGCTGTCGAGGCCGATATCGGCACCGAACGCTCACAGTTCCAGGTGACAGACCGGCGCGTGGGATGGCGCAGGCGTCGCCGCAGAACTCGCCATCGCGGTCGCCGGTGTGATCCGGGAGTATTGAGGAGGGTCTGGCCGATGCGCGTCTGGATCGACCAGGACTGCTGTACCGGGGCCGGGCTGTGCGTCGACCACTGCCCCGACCTCTTCATCGTCCTCGACGACGGCATCGGATACGTGCGGGATGGTGCATCGGTGATCACGGACGCGCATCACCCGAGCGTCGCAGTCCCAGCCCGACACGAACGGGCCGCCATCGATGCGGTCGAACGCTGCCCAGGCGAGTGCATCTATCTCGAACCCGACGGACAGCCGAACCCGACGGTCGTGTCGGCTGACAATGCCGACAGCCGCCCGCCCCGACCTGCCGGAACTGTGAGCTGTCGAGGCCGATATCGGCACCGAACGCTCACGTCGCCGACGCCGAGATTGTCCAACCATGACTTCCCGCTCGCGCCAGCAACGATGAGTGCCAACTCAATCGCTAACCGCGGCGGGCGAGTTCGGCCAGCTCGCCGTTGAACCGTTCGGGTTCTTCGAGGTGGGGCACATGGCCGACACCGTCGTACCAGGAGCCCTCGGCGGTCGGGCAGGTGGCGAGGACGTGCTCGGCCATCGCTGGGAGGGCGACCGTGTCCGCCCGGCCGTGGGTGACGAGCAAGGGCACGGTGAGCGCACCCAACACGTCGTCGCTGTCGATCTCGCGAGCGGCGAGGTTGGCGCGAATTGCTGGCGGGGACGACCACGGCACAGCACGCCGCGGTTTCGATGTCCTCGTCAGCCACCGGCTTGACGACACATGCCCGCACGAAGGAGCGCATGGCCCGAATGTTCGTCGGAAGGTCGTCGGCGGTGGCGTCGGCGAAGTGGTCGAGAAATCCCGGGCCGATCATCGTGCCCAACACCGCTTGGCCGAGTTGGGAACCGCCACCGACGAAGTTGATCGCCGCGATCTGATCCTGGCCATGGGCGCGCAGGTAGTCGGAGATGACGAACGCGCCGTAGGACCAGCCGACGAGCACCGGCCGGATCGAGGCCAAGTTGGTCGATGATCGCCGCCACGTCGTCGGCCCACAGCCGTTCGTCCGTGTAGTGCCCGGGCTCGAGCGGTGCCTCCGACATGCCATGACCACGGAGGTCGAAAGCGACCAGACGGAACTCGTCGGCCAAGCTGCCCTCGTATTGCTTCGCCCAGGAGAGATGGTTCTGCGACCAGCCGTGGATGAAGACGATCGCCGGTCCGTTTGCCTTCCCCCACTCGCGAACATGCAGTCCAAGCCCGCCGCCGCCGGGCACCGTGTACATCTTCATCGGTGCGACGGCCTCGTCAGGGGGCCGATGGGCGACGGCCCGCCGTGGCGCAACCGCCGCTGCGTGTGCCCCGAGGCCGCTGATTGCCGGGATCGCTGCCGCCGCCCCGACCATCTTCAGCATTCGCCGGCGTGAGCTTCGTCCGCCGCTGTTCCAAACCGTTGACATCGCACCTCCTCGTTCGTGGTGAGCGAGCCGATCGTGACGGTTCGGGAGCTGGAGCGCATCGGGCGGAGCGCCTCATTCCCGATCGCCGGTATACCTACGCCGCCCAGTCGAGGTCCTTACAAACCCGGCCCAGCCGCAGCTCGGCTGGGTGATACTGGGCCGGGATGGTGGCTCTCAGGAGCGAAGTGTTCGTGGGGCGGGCACGGGAGCTGGGCGAGCTCGAGCGCGCCCTTGATGCGACCCAGGCCGGGACCGGTGCGACCGTGCTCGTCGCCGGTGAAGCCGGCATCGGAAAGACCCGCCTGGCGTCCGAGCTGGCGCGGCGTGCCACCGACGGAGGCTTTGATGTCCTACTCGGTCGCTCGATCGATCTCGTCGGTACGGAGCTGCCCTATCAGCCGCTCGTCGAAGCCCTGCGCCCACTCGGGGATCCTCGGCACGTCAGTGCCGGAAGGCCGAACTCGCAGCTGGCCGTGTTCGAGCAGACGCTCGCCCTGCTCACCGAGCGCGCCGCGATCGCACCCGATGCTGCTCGTGCTCGAGGATCTGCACTGGGCCGACACCTCGACGCTGGACCTCGTCGTGTTCCTCGCCCACAACCTCGACGATCGTCGCGTGCTGCTGCTCGCCACGTACCGGGCCGACGAACCAACGTCCGCCGATCGAATGCAGCGACTCGCCGAAGGCGTCAGGCGCTCCGGTGCGTCGCTGCTGGTTGAGCTGTGGCCGCTCGAGGCCGAGGCGATGGCGGCGCTGCTCACCGCCCACGCCGACGCTCCACTGTCAACCGCGCTGGCGGACGCGATCGTCGCCCGCTCCGAGGGCAACCCGTTCTTCGCCGAGGAGCTCGTCGCTGCCGCACGCGGGCCGAACAGCGCGCTCCCGAATGGCTTGCGCGACCTGCTGCTCCAGCGCGTGACACGGCTCGATCGTCCGACGCAGAACCTGCTCCGCCTCGCCGCGGCTGCCGGACGCGACGTCGCGTACCTACTGCTTCGCGCCACCAGCGAACTTCCCGAGGGCGACGTGCGCGAGTCGCTGCGCCAAGCGGTCGAGTCCGGCGTCCTCGTGGCCGACCAGGCCGCCGGACTGTTTCGTTTCCGCCACGCCCTCCTGGCGGAGGCGATCTACGCGACGATCCTCCCTGGTGAGCGCGAGCAACTGCACGGCCGGCTCGCCGAAGAGCTCGCCAGTCACGAAACGACCGCCGCCGCCGAACTTGCTCCGCATTGGGCGGCCGCCGGTCGACCGAGAGAAGCGCTCGTCGCCTCCGTCGAGGCGGCGCACCAGGCAGAGGTCGTGTTCGGACTCGCCGAGGCTCGCGCTCACCTCGAGCGGGCGCTCGCCCTGTGGGATGCCGTGCCGGTTGCCCAGCAGGTGGTCGGGCTCGACTACGCCGAGCTGTGCTCCTGGGCAGCCGAGCTCGCCAGCCTGACGGGCGCCGCCCCGAACGCTGTCGCACTCACCGAGCGTGCCATCGAGCTCGTCGGTGAGAGCGACAGGTCACGCGCTGCGCTGCTCCACCAGCGCCTCGGCCGCTACCTCTTCGAAAGCGGTAGCGGCGACACGTTCCTGGCTGCCAACGAGCGGGCCGTCGCGATCGTTCCGGCAGAACCCTCGGCTGAACGCGCTCAGGCCCTCGAAGCGCTCGGCAGGGGATTGCAGATCGTCTGGCGATACGACGAGTCACAGGCGATGTGCGAGCAGGCGCTCGAGCTCGCCCGCCACGTCGGTGCCATCGACGTGGAGGTCCGCGCCCTGACGACGCTCGGCAACGACCTCGCCTACCTCGGTCGCGCTGACGATGGCCTCGCTCTCCTCGACCAGGCCCTCGAGGACGCTGAGCGAATCGCCGACCCTCATGCCCTCCACCGGGTGTACGTCTCGATCACCGACGTGCTCACGATGATCGGACGGCCACGGGAGTCCGCCAAAGTCGGCGAGCAAGGGCTTGCCGCGATGCGCCGGTACGGGATCGACACCACCGTCCTCGCGGCGAATTGGATCGAGGCGCTGCTGGCGATCGGCGAATGGGACCGGGCCGACGACGCCAGCGCCAACCTCTTGCGCGCGACCAATGCCAACTACCCGCACATGCCTCTCGGCTTGCGGGCCGCTCTCGAGGCCGGTCGCGGCAACTTCGACGCCGCACGTGTGCGCTACGAAGCTGCGCGTCCGACGGTTCGCCACGAGCCCGGCTTGGCGACGTTGAGCGGATATCTCGCCGAGCTCGCCCTGTGGGAGCGGCAATGGATGGACGCCGACGAGGCGGTTCGCCAGGGCATGGAATCGGCGCGGCCTCGGTGGGGGACGCAGCTCCGCGTGTGGCTCAGCGCGATGGGACTGCGCGCCAGCGCCGAGCTGGCCGCGCTCGCCCGCGCCCGCCGTGACGCCGACGGCGAACGGCACGCCCTCAACCGGGCGCGGAGCCTGCTCACTTCCGCGCGCCGTGCGGCGGTAGACGCCTCGGCGATCACCCCGAACTCCGGCGGCTGGCTCGCCGTGGCTGAGGCGGAGTACCAGCACGTCCTTCAGACGCCGCGGCCAGAGCTGTGGTCTCATGCCGCCGAGACATGGGACCGGCTTGAACGCCCGCCGATTGTGGCGTACTGCCGGTGGCGCCAAGCGGAGGCATGCGTCGCCGTCGGCGGCTCCCGCATCGAAGCGAGTCGACCCCTCCGGGAAGCCCACGTCATCGCCGATCAGATCGGGGCGAGGCCGCTGTTGGGTGAGATCGACCTGCTCGCCCAACGTGCCCGGCTCGACCTCGCGGACCCTTACGCGACGAAGCCGAACCGGCACGACAGCCTGGAGAAGACTCTCGGCCTGACTGCGCGCGAGGCCGAGGTGCTCGCCCTCGTCGCCCGCGGCTACACCAACCGCGAGATCGCCGCGACGCTGATCATCAGCACCAAGACGGCGAGCGTCCACGTGTCGCACATCCTCCACAAGCTCGGCGCGCCGAACCGGCAGGAGGCGGCGGCGATCGCCCACCGCCTCGCGCCGCCGCCCGACGGACGACGACAGCGAGACGGCTGAGGCGATCCCGTCACTCCGTCAGTGTTCGCCCTCGTCGAGGGGGATGCTCGGGTCGAACAGCATCATGTGTGGGCCGGCCGGGCCGGTGGTCGTCTGCTTCTCGACGTTGTCGAAGCTGACCCAGGCGCTGCCGTCGGCGTTGAGCGGCGTCAGGCCGCCTGCGGACCCGACCTCGAACAGCCAGATTCCGTAGTCGCTGTTGCGCGGGGCGCCGAAGTCGGGGTCGTTGTCCCACGGCGTGAGCAGCGAGTTGGTGACGTACAGCCGACTGCCGTCGCGGCTGAGGCGCAGCATGTTGGGGTGCGGCACCGAGACGGTGGCGAGCAGTTCGGGGGCGAACGGGTCGCTGATGTCGAACTGCTGCACCGTGTTGGCGAACCAGTTCGTCACGTAGAGGTGAGCGTTGTCGTAGGACACGACCATGTCCATCGGAAGCTCGATGCCCTCGTCGGAACCGAGCACCTGCTGGAAGTCGAACGCGCCGTCGGCGTCGTCGTCGGCGGCGAGCCAGATGGCGCTCGTGCCCGGCGCGTTGATGAACGCCCGCCGCACCCCCGGCTCGTTGATGAACCGGACCATCAGCGCGCCGCTGTTCGTACCGAGCGACTCGGTCTGGATGACCTCTTCGGAGTGGGCGTCCCACACGGCGACCTCGTCACCGAGGCAGGTCGGGTCGATGCCCGCAGCGCACAACGCCGGCGACCCGAACGTCGAACTGATCCCGTACTCGGAGTCCGGTGTCATCGCGAAGTCGTACATGTACGTCGGGCCGGACTCGTTCGGGCCTCGTTCCGGCGATGGGCCGTAGTAGTCGACGAACTCGCCGGTTTGATCGTCGATCTGAACGATGCCGCCCGGCTGGGTCTGCTCGTTGGCCGCGCCGATCATCGGCGCGAGCACCATCCCGTGCATCGTCATCACCCCATGGGGGACGGCGTAGCCGCTGTCGGCGGCGAGGTCTTCGTTGACCGCGCCGAGTGTCATCGTCGACCCGTCGCTGTCGATGTCGAGGATGTGGATCCGGTTCGAGAACAATCCCGGCACGATCAGCCGACTCTGGTCGGCCGAGTACCCGAAGTGATGCAGTTCGTCGCCGACGTTGGGCATGTCGACGCGGTTGACGATCTGGCCGAAGTCGGGCTGCTCCGGATCGGCGCCGACGACGGCGACGAAGTCGGGATCGCTGGCGCTCTGGGCGATCGTGGTCACGTAGAGGAACCGCTCCTGCTGCTCCTCTCCGTGCGCTGCTACCGGCTCGGTGACGGTCGCGACAAGGGCGAGCGGCACGAGCATGCCGGCTGCCAGGGCCACGCGACCCGTGGTTGGTTTGTTCATGATGTTTCCTTCGTGGTTTGTGGTCGCCTCACGGCGTGGTCAGGACGAGCCGGCACCGACCATCGATGCCGGCCTTGTGGTGGCGGTCTTGTCGAGCTGGCGATGGAGGTGGTCGGCCAGCTCTGCGGTGTCGCCGGCGGCACCCCCGATGTAGGTCGAGCGGCGCCGGCGCAGAACGTTCAGTCCGAGGACGTAGATGCCGGGGGCGTCGTCGACGACGCCGCCGCGATGGCGGATCCGGCCCCGGTGGTCGAACACCGGCAGGTCCACCCAGCGGTGGTCGGGCCGGTAGCCCGTCGCCCAGATCACCGTGCGGATCCCGCTGGCGGCGAGGTCGACCTCGCTCACCGGGGTGCGAGGTAGACGTGTCGGTTCGAATCGCTCCCGCGGTCCGACCTCGTCGTCGAATCCCATGTCGGTGGCGGTGTCGTCGAGTCTGCGCAGGAGCCGGTCGAGCTTGAGGTCGGCGAGGGCGCAGACGTTGGCCAGGCCGCCGGAGAACTGGGCGACCGGGCCGCGGATCCCACCGAGCCGGCCGACGATCCGCACGCCGGCGTCCCCCAGGCTGTTGAGGTCTATCGAACGTCGCTGCGGTGTGCCGATCAGTTGCGGTGAGGGCAAGTGCCTGGCACGCACGAGGTCGTCGACCTCGTCGTAGCGCTCGTCGAGGATGCCGGCGGTCTCGGTCCACCAGAAGATGTCGCGCCCGCGGTAGGTACGTGGCATGCGGACGTGCTCGCCGGCCGCCAGCGTGACGGGGCGACCCGAGGCGCGGATCTCCTCGGCGAGTTGCACGCCGGTGGCCGAGGCCCCGACGACGAGCACGCCGCCGTCGGGCAGCGACCGTGGACTGCGGTAGGTGAGCGGCGTCACCGACGTGATCGACGGCGGCAACTCGGCGGCGAACGCCGGCACCGACGCCGCCACGAAGCCGCCACTGGCGATGACTGCGGCCGCGCACGTCCAGACACCGCGGTCGGTGACCACCTCGTAGCCGTCGCCGAGCCGGCCGAGCCGGGTGACCGTGGTGCCGTCGACGACCGGGGCGTCGACGGTGGCGGCATAGCGCTCGATGAGCCCGGCAACCTCGTGCACGGTCATGTAGCCGTCGGGGTGATGGCCGGAGGCGGCCGCGCCAGGGAGGTTGGCGTGCCAGTTCGGCGTCAGCAGGCGCAGCGAGTCCCACCGTTGCGTGCGCCACGAGTTCGCCACCACACCGCGCTCGATGACCACATGGTCGATCGAGCGCTCGGTGAGGCGGCGACTCATGGCTAGGCCGGCGTGGCCGGCACCGATGACGACGACGGGAAGATGCATTCGCCTGACGGGGCCCTGAATCAAGCGACGTCGACGACGACGTTGGTCGGATTGGTGATCACGTCGAACACCGCCGACCGCTTCTGCGACTGGGCGACGAGTGCCTTGATCTCTTCCGGCGTGGCGTCGGCGTCGACCTCGAAGCGGACGCGGATGTCGCGATAGCCGTTGCGGATGTCGGGGTCGGCACCGAGGATGCCGAGCACGTTCATGTCACCTTCGATGGTCGCCGTGACCGTGCGCAGCTGGATCTCGCGGTTCTGCGCTACGGCGGCGAGGCCGCCGACGAGGCAGCTGCCCAAGGCGACGAGGACGATCTCGGCGGGCGTGGCGCCGTGGTCCTCGGAGGCAAAGCAAACGGGGTGATCGGCGTCGAACGTGAACGTCGACTCGTGGGTGTGCTCCTGGCCGAGGCCAGCGAACGTCTCGACCGTCGAGCGGCTGTGCGTCCCGTTGACCCACGAGCAAGTCGCCCTCCAGGCGAACTCGGCGGCCTCGGGCGCCGCCGTCAGCGCTTCGCGAGCGGCAAGCAGGGCGGCGCTGTTGACGCCGTTGTCGACGGGCGTTCCGGTGATGGTCATGTCATGTGCTCCTTGTGTGAATTCGTGGTCTGGTGGTGGAGATGAGGAATCGGTCGATCGACCGATTCAGGCGAGTCTGCTCTTCGCATCGTCGCCTGTCAAGCGACTTCCTGCGCAGTCCCACCATGTTCAGCATGATGGTCTGTCGCCCTTTCAGGGATCGGTCGTACGGCCGAATCGTCCTGGGGCTGTCGAGTCACGCCTGCCACCTTGCGGGAGTCGGCTCGAGGATGCTTGGAGTGGATGTGGAGAAAACGTGGAGCCGCCTCTCCAGATTCCGGGACTCTGGTACCGCAACCGATGGGTGCCAGGGGGACCGAATCGTCCCCTACACACCCATCGGTTGGCCCGGGTGGATGTCCGATTTGGTCAAGACCGCGAGTGGCCGAGATCCCTACCGTCGTGACCATGACACCGCGCATCGACGCCATCGGAATCGTCGTCGCCGACATGGCGGCGGCCCTCGACTTCTACCGCCGTCTGGGAATGGAGTTTGCGGCCGGCGCCGAGGCCGAGCCACACGTCGAGGTGACCCTTCCCGGCGGGCTCCGGCTGATGTTCGACACCCAAGCGACGATCCGCTCGTTCGACGCGTCGTGGACGACCCCGGTCGGCGGTCCGGCAATGGCGCTGGCGTTCGACTGCGGCGATCCAGCAGGCGTCGACACCGCCCACGACGACCTCGTCGCCGCCGGCAACAAGAGCCACCGGGCGCCGTGGGACGCGTTCTGGGGTCAGCGTTATGCCACGGTGCGCGACCCGGATGGCAACCCGGTCGACCTGTTCGCCGCCCTGCCCGCTGCGGCACCAGCAGGCTGACGCCGCGCGCCGAGGCCAAGCTCCCCGAGTGTGGTGCCGGCCAGCGATCGGACATCGTTGGCGAGGTGTGCCTGATCGGCATAGCCGCACTCCGCAGCGACTTCGGCGAGCGGGACGCCCCGGCGGGCGAGGGCCAAGGCGTCGCCGAAGCGGAGGATGCGCGCCAGTAGCTTCGGCCCGTAGCCGAACGCGTGGAGGGCACGGCGCTGCAGCTGGCGCGTCGACAACCCGATCGCCGGTGCGATCGTTGCGACCCATTCGCCACGGCGGACCCGGCGAACGACGTCGGCGAGCGCCGGGTCAACGATGACCGGACCCCGGGCATGGCTGGCGACGACCGCTTCCAACCCGCTTGCCACGCTGTCCGCCGCGGCAACCTGCTCCTCGAGTCGACGAACCTCGGCCGGCGCCCACAGCGCATCGAGCCGGACCCGCATGTCGCGCACGGCCAGGGCGGGAACCCCGAACACAGAGGGCCCGAGACCAGGGGCGAAGCGCAGCCCGGCGTACGCCGCGCCAGGCGGTTGCCAACTCACGAAGCTGCTCGTGTCGGGCCCGGCGATGACGAGGTGTCCGCCGATCCACAGCAGGTCCATGCACCCGTCGGGGAGCACGCGGCCGGCGGTCCCGTCGGACTCAGCTGTCCAGGCGATCGATCCGGTGATCGACGACTGCCACTCCCGATACACAAACGCCAGCCTGCCACGCCCCGATCGAGCGAGCTGCGCTCGATTGGTGAGCCGAGACGACGAAAATCCGGCTCTTCTCACCCTTCCGTGGGTCCAGTCGTTGCGCCGGTCAGGCGCGTTGGCTCTGGAAGCAGGCGTGTCGACGTCGGCAACGGTGCCGCGATTCTGCGGCGCCGCAGACGACAAATGTGTCTCGTTTGTGGCGGTAGAACGCGGCACTGACGGCCGCCGTCGATACTGGTGACGTGAGCGAGAACCGGGTCCCGTCGGCGGATGGCTTCGAGCTGATCGACCACCGCGACCCGGAAAGGGGTCAGCTGGCTCAACAGCCGGCGAGACACCTGAGTGCGTTTCGCCGTGCAACGCCGCCGGTCCGGCGCTGTCGATCATCGGGGTCCAGTTCATCGGCCTGCTGAGTGGCGCGGTCATCGTCGAGATCGTGTTCGCGATGCCGGGTCTCGGGCAGGTGGGTTACAACTCGACTCTCAATGGCGACATCCCTCTGGTGATGGGCTTTGTGATCGTCGTTTCCTTCCTGGTCGTCGTCGTCAACCTCGTCATCGATCTGCTGACGGGGTGGCTCAACCCGAAGGTGAGGGTGACATGACCACGGCTGCGGAGGCGGTCGAGGTCGCCCATCTTCACGCGCCCATCGCCACGCACTCGTTGTGGAAGCGGGTGCTGCGCAATCCGATGGCTCTCGTGCCGCTCATCGTTCTCGGCGTGATCGTGCTCGCCGGCGTGATCGCCCGTTTCATCGCACCCCACGATCCCAATGCCACCGACATCGGCAACGCCCTGGCGTCGCCGAGCGGCGACCACTGGCTGGGGACCGACAGCGCCGGCCGCGATGTGTTGTCGCGGCTGCTGTACGGCACCCAGAACAGCCTCGCCGCGGCGGCGCTCGCCGTCGGCATCGCCCTCATCGTCGGCGTCGTCACCGGGTTGATCGCCGGCTACTTCGGTGGCTGGTTCGACTCCGTCAACAGCTGGATTGCGGGGCTGACAATGTCGATGCCCGTTGTCGTCGTGCTGCTGGCGGCGAGCAGCGTGCTCGGACCGTCGCTCTGGACGGCGATGACGATCTTCGGCTTTCTCCTTGCCCCGGCGTTCTACCGCCTCGTCTACGTGACGGTTCGCGGCGTGCGCGACGAGCTGTACATCGACGCCGCCAGGGTGAGCGGCCTCAGCGACACCCGGATCATCGGCCGCCACATCCTCTCGGTGGTGCGCGCGCCGATCATCATCCAGACCGGCATCGTCTTCAGCATCGCCATCGCCGTGCAGGCGGGCTTGCAGTTCCTCGGCCTCGGCGACCTCGAGGTGGCGACCTGGGGCTCGCTGCTCGTCGACGGCTTCGACCGGATGTTCAGTCAGCAGCTGCTACTGCTGTGGCCGGCGCTGGTCCTCGGCATCACGATGCTCTCGCTGGTGTTTCTCGCCAACGCCGTCCGCGACGAGTTGGAACGTGTCGGTCCCCGCGTCAAGCGCGCCGCCCGCCGGGGCGCCGGCGCCGGCCGAGGTCCCGGTGGCGGTCGCCACGATCGACGACCACTACCACCATCCGGCGCCTGACCAGACGGACGAACCGTTGCTGAAGGTCTCCGCTCTGGCGGTGGGCTACCCCGACGGGCAAGGGGGCTACACGCCGGTCGTCCACGACGTCTCGCTGACCGTCGCTCGCGGCGAGGTCGTCGGCCTCGTCGGTGAGTCCGGCTCGGGCAAGACGCAGACGGCGTTTGCCGTGCTCGGGTTGCTGCCCTCGACCGGCAAGGTGCTCGCTGGCTCGATCCAGTTCGACGGCGTCGAGCTCGTCGGCGCCTCTGTCGAGGCGATGGACAAGCTGCGCGGCACGCGGATCGCCTACGTGCCCCAGGAGCCGATGAGCAACCTCGACCCGTCGTTCACGATCGGCAGCCAGCTCGTCGAGCCGATGCGCGTTGCGCTCGGCATGAGCAAGGCCCAGGCCAAGCAGAAGGCACTGGCATTGCTCGCCCGTGTCGGAATCCCCGATCCGGAACGGACCTACCGCTCGTATCCGCACGAGATCTCCGGCGGCATGGCCCAACGCGTCCTCATCGCCGGAGCGGTGTCGTGCGATCCCGACCTGATCATCGCCGACGAGCCGACCACGGCCCTCGACGTCACCGTGCAGGCCGAGGTCCTCGACCTGTTGCGCGAACTCGAGCAGGAAACGCACATGGGCCTGCTGATCGTCTCCCACAACTTCGGCGTCGTCGCCGACCTGTGCGATCAGGTCGCCGTGATGAAGGACGGCCGGATCGTCGAGTCCGGACCGGTGCGATCGATCTTCCAGGATGCCCGCCATCCCTACACCCGGTCGCTGCTCGATGCGATCCTCGAAGGTGGCCCGGCGCGCAAGCCCTACGCCCCGCCATCACCCACTGACGCGGCGCTGGAGTCCGTGCAATGAATGCGCTGCTCGAACTCCACGACGTCGAGGTCACCTATCCCGGGAAGGGCTTCCGCCGGCCCGGCAACCGGGTGCTCAAGGGCGTGTCGCTCGACATCCGGGAGGCCGAGACGGTCGGGCTCGTCGGTGAGTCCGGCTCGGGCAAGACCACGCTCGGACGGGCAATCCTCGGCCTGGCACCGGTCACCGCCGGCTCGATCAAGCTGCCGCGGTCAGGAGATCTCCAAGTGCTCGCGCGGCGAGCGACGCGAGCTGGCGAACGACGTCCAGGTCGTCTTCCAGGATCCGTACTCATCGCTCAACCCGTCGATGAGCATCGGGCAGATCCTCGCCGAGCCGCTGACCGTCCGCGACGTGTCCAAGCAGGCCGCCCGGGCGCGCGTCGCCGAGCTCCTCGACGCCGTGCGCCTCCCGGCCAACACGGCCGAGCGTCGGCCACGCGAGTTCAGCGGCGGTCAGCGCCAGCGCATCGCCATCGCCCGTGCCCTCGCGCTCGACCCGAAACTGATCGTGTGCGACGAGCCGGTGTCGGCGCTCGACCTGTCGACCCAGGCGCGCGTGCTCGACCTGCTGCTGGAGATCCAGGAGCGCACGCACGTCGCCTACCTCCTCATCTCCCACGACCTTGCCGTCGTGCGTCACCTCAGTCACCGGGTCGCCGTGATGTACCGGGGCGAGATCGTCGAGTGGGGGGACGGTGAGCAGGTCACGTCCCAGCCGCAACATCCGTACACGCAGCGGCTGATGATGGCGTCACCCGTGCCCGACCCCGACGAACAGGCCGAGCGCCGCGAGAAGCGCCGTGAGTTGATGGCCGCCGGGGCGCCTCCCGGCGTGACGTCCGAACTCCCGACCCAACTGGCGGTCCTCCCCCGCGACTTCCTGTTCGGGACGGCGACCGCCGCGTATCAGATCGAGGGCGGCGTCGCCGAGGGTGGCCGCGGGCCGAGCATCTGGGACACGTTCTCGCACACGCCGGGTCGAACGCACCGGGGCGACACGGGTGACATCGCCTGCGACCACTACCACCGGTGGGAGTCCGACCTCGACCTGATGAGCGAGCTCGGGCTACCGGCCTACCGGCTGTCTCTGTCGTGGGCGCGACTGCAGCCGACCGGTTCCGGACCACTCAACCTTGAAGGCGTCACGTTCTACCGCGACGTGCTCGACGGTTGCCGGCAACGCGACATCACACCGTTCGTCACGCTGTACCACTGGGATCTGCCGCAACCGTTGCAGGACGCCGGCGGTTGGCCGCACCGCGAGACCGCTCATCGTTTTGCCGACTACGCCGGCCGCTGCATCGACGCCTTCGCTGACCTCGTCGACGACTGGATCACGATCAACGAGCCGTGGTGCGTGTCGTTCCTCTCCCACGAGTGGGGCGTCCAGGCGCCAGGACTCCGCGATCCTTCAGCGGCGATCCGCGCCGCACATCACACGCTGCTCGCCCACGGCCTGGCACTCCAGCACTTCCGGAGCAAGGCACCCGACGCGAGGGTCGGCATCACCAACATCCTGAGCAACGTCAACGCGCGCAGCGAGGCGCCTGCTGACGTGGCTGCCGCCCACGAGCTGGACATCCGGATGAACCGGATCTTCCTCGAGCCGTGCTACCACGGCGAGTATCCCGACGACGTCGTTGCGGTGTTCGCAGGGGCAGGGCTCAACGCCGGCGAGGTCGACGGAGCGCTCGTGCAACCCGGCGACCTGCAGTTGATCGCCGCGCCCACCGACTTCGTCGGCATCAATCACTACACCAACGTCCTCGTGTACGCCGGCGACGGTGACGACGGTCGGTCGTGGGCAGGCGTGCGGATCGACCATGTCCAGCCGGCGCCGACGTCGTTCGGCTGGTCGAACACCCCACCGGCGCTGACCGCCGTGTTGCGGCGCGTCAGCAAGGAGTTCTCGGCGCTGCCAGTCTTCGTTACCGAGAACGGCGCGTCGTTCCACGACTACGTCGACCCGAACGGAGAGGTCCGTGACGTCGAGCGGATCGACTACTTCCGCGGCTACATCGACGCGGTCTGCCAGGCGGTCGCGGACGGCGTCGATGTGCGCGGCTACTTCGCCTGGTCGTTGCTCGACAACTTCGAGTGGGCCGAGGGGTTCGACAAGCGTTTCGGTCTCGTGTTCGTCGACTACCGCACCCAGGAGCGCATCCCGAAGGCGAGCGCCTACTGGTATCGAGACACGATCGTCGCCTTCGATGAGCTCGGGAGGACCTCGGGATGACCATCACCGCGACAACCACGGAAGCGATCGAGCAGCTCTGCGCGTCGTTGACCCTCGAGGAGAAGGTCGCCCTGCTCACCGGGCGCGACTTCTGGAACACGGTCGCCATCGACCGCATCGGGCTGGGCAGCATGTTGTGCTCGGATGGCCCGAGCGGAGTGCGCGGCGAGCGCTGGGACGAGCGCGAGCCATCGCTCAACCTCCCCTCGTCGACAGCCCTCGCCTCGTCATGGAGTCGTGACCTCGCCACCCGCTACGGGGACGCCTTGGGTGCCGAAGCCCGCCGCAAGGGGGTCGACATCGTCCTCGGTCCGACGATCAACCTGCACCGCGCGCCGTACGGCGGGCGCCACTTCGAGTGCATGAGCGAGGACCCGCTGTTGTCGGCCGAGCTCGCCGGCGCCTACGTCAGCGGCCTACAGGCCCGCGGCGTGGCGGCGTGCGCCAAGCACTTCGTCGCCAACGATTTCGAGACCGACCGGTTCACCGTCGACGTCGTCGTCGAGGAGCGCCCGCTGCGCGAGCTGTACCTCCGTCCGTTCGAGCATGCGGTCGTCGACGCCGGAGCCTGGACGGTGATGAGCGGATACAACAGCATCAACGGCGCCACGGCGACGGAGAACGATCTGCTGGCGGCGCCGTTGCGGACGGAGTGGGGCTTCGACGGCGTGGTGATCAGCGACTGGACGGCCGTCCGGTCGCTGCACAGCGCAACGAAGGAACAAGACCTCGTCATGCCCGGACCGGACGGTCCGTGGGGGCAAGCTCTCATCGACGCCGTCCGGGCGGGAGACATCGACGAGGCCACGATCGACCGCAAGGTCTCGCGCCTGCTGCTCCTCGCCGCCCGCGTCGGGAAGATCTCGGTGAACGGTCTTCCGGCGCGTCCAGACCCCGGCGCCGAGGCCGACGAGCAACTCGCTCGTGCTGTGGCGATCGCCGGCAGCGTGCTGCTGCGCAACGAGGGAATTCTCCCGCTCGATCTCGCTGCGGTCGGCACCGTTGCCCTGATCGGCCACAACGCCCGCCACGCCCGCACCCAGGGCGGCGGCAGCGCGACAGTCCTGCCGAAGCACGTGTCGTCGCCGCTCGGTGCTCTGACCGACTCCCTCGGCGACAAGGTGCGCTACGCCCTCGGAGCGGTTGTCCAAGAGGGCGTCGCCGAGCTCCCGATGGCGACGTTGACCAACCCGGAGACCGGTGAACCGGGGCTGCGGGCAACGTTCCTGGACGCCGACGGTACCGCGCTGTTCAGCGAGGACCGGCAGGCCACCGCGCTCGTGTACTTCGGTGGCGACGCGCCGATCGCCGCGGCCGACTCTCTCACGTTGCACACCCACTACCGGGCGGAGGCCGACGGCACGATCCGGCTCGGGTTCGCCGGCATCCACCCGACAACCATCGCGGTCGACGGTGTCGAGTTGCTGCGCGACCACCTGGTCCCCTCCGGTACCGATCTCGGCGCGGCGTTCCTCGCCCCGCCTTCGGTGGCAGCGCCCTTCGAGGTGTCCACCGGTCAGGTGCTCGACGTGCTCGTCACTCTCGACCTCCGCGGCGGGGCCGGCCCGCTGGGGAACGCCCTGTCGTTCACGTTCGGCCTCGAACCCGACACGTCCGACCCCGACGGGCTGCTCGACGAGGCCGCCGCGTTGGCTGCGACGTGCGATGTCGCCATCGTCGTCGTCGGCACCAACTCCCGTGTCGAGTCGGAGGGCTACGACCGCACGACGCTGGCGCTGCCCGGACGCCAGGACGACTTGGTGCGTGCCGTCGTCGCCGCCAATCCGAACACGATCGTTGTCGTCAACGCCGGTGCTCCCGTGCTGCTGCCGTGGCGCGACGACGTAGCGGCCGTACTGCTCACCTACTTCCCGGGTCAGGAGTTTGGCAACGCCCTCGTGTCGATGCTGGGCGGCGAGCACGAGCCGGGTGGTCGCCTGCCGACGACCTGGCCGGCCGATGAGTCTCACATCCCGGTGACGGACGTGACGCCAAAGGACGGCAAGGTCGTCTACACCGAGGGCATCCACATCGGGTATCGGGCGTGGCTGCGCAGCCGCGATTCGTGGGCGTACCCGTTCGGGTTCGGTCTCGGCTACACGACGTGGACGATCGATTCGGCGACCGCCCCGGCGGCGGTCGGGGCTGGCGAGGACTTGTCGGTGACGGTCCGGTTGACCAACACCGGTTCACGCCGCGGGAAGCAGGTCGTGCAGGTCTATGCCGAGCGCCCCAACTCGGCGATCGAGCGACCGAGCCGCTGGCTCGTCGGCTTCGAGGCCGTCGAACTCGATCCGGGAACGTCGGCCGACGTCGCGGTCAACGTGCGCGGCCGCGAGTTCGCCCACTGGGACGACGGTTGGACGTGGGAGCCGGGCGACTTCGCCCTTTTGGCCGGCACCAGCGTCGACGACACGCCGGTGCGCCTCGAACTTTCGGTCAAGTAGTCGCGACCGCGATGCCGCTGCCCGTCCCGCTGCTGCCCGGGTTCCACCCGGACCCCGCGGTCGTGCGGGTGGGCGAGGACTACTACCTGGCGACGTCGTCGTTCGAGTATCTCCCGGGCATCCCGATCCACCACAGCCGCAACCTGGAGTCGTGGGAGTTGATCGGCCACGTCGCCACCCGCCCTGGTCAGCTGCAGATGGACGGCGTGCCGACCGGCGGAGGCGCCTGGGCGCCGACGATCCGCTGGCGCGACGGCGCGTTCCACGTCGTCGTCACCGACGCCCTCGGACGCGGCACCCTGCTGTTCACGGCGACGGACCCCGCCGGACCATGGAGCGACGGTGTCCCGCTAGCAGGCGTCGATGGCATCGATCCCGATCTGGCGTGGGACGGCGACGACTGCTATCTGACCTACTCCGGTCTGATCCTGTCGCCCGGCCCCGAGCAGGGCCGCCACCTCGGCATCCAGCAGGTACGCCTCGACCTCGATCGCGGGTCGGCGCTGGAACCGCCACGGTCGATGTGGTCAGGGAGTGGTCTGATGTTCCCCGAGGCACCACACCTGTATCGAATTGGTGACTGGTGGTTCCTGATGATCGCCGAGGGCGGCACCGAGCGCGGCCACGGCATCAGCATCGCCCGCTCGACGTCACCCGTCGGGCCGTTCGAGCCGTGCCCGAACAACCCGGTACTGAGCGCCCGCAGCACCGACAGGCCGATCCAGAACACCGGACACGGCGACCTGATCCAGACGCCGGACGGGACGTGGGTCGCGGTGCTCCTCGGAGTTCGCACGAGGGGAATGACCCGCGGCTTCTCCCCGCTCGGTCGGGAGACGTTCGCCACCGACGTCGAGTGGGTCGACGGTTGGCCGGTGATGGCACCGGTGACGGCAGGCGAAACCGTCAATGCACCGACGTTCGACGATGACTTCGACGATGCCGTCTTGGGTCCCGAGTGGATCGGCGTGCGCCGGTTCCCCGGCGAGGTGGCGACGGTGTCGGACGGCCGGATGACGCTACGCGGCGAGGGCCGGTCGATGGACAACCCGGCGCCAACGTTCGTCGGCCGGCGTCAGCGCCGCCTCGACGCTCGGATCAGCGCGACCGTCGAGGCCCGCGGCGTCGGCGGCCTGACCATCCGCTACGACGAGGACCACCACTACGACCTCGAGATCAACGGCGATCAACTTGTCGCCCGCGCTCACCTGCCGACGATCGTTCAAGAGCACGGCGCCGACCTCCCCTCCGGCCCGATCACCCTGTTTGCCGAGTGCCGCGACCCGGTGGCGGAATTCGGGCCGGGGATGACGTCCGACGTGATCCATCTCGGGTACGAAACATGCGGACGGAGTCCGCCACGTACGTCACCGCCCTCGACGGTCGGTTCCTGTCTGCCGAATCGGCGTGCTCGTTCACCGGCCGCGTCGCCGGGCTGTATTGCGTCTCCGGCGAGTTGGTGTTCGGCCGCTACCGAGAGAGCTGACGCTCTGCGTGCGCGAGCGCGCGGTCAGAGCATGCCGTTGGCGCGAAACATGCGGTCGAGGATGTCGCGGATGACCGGCTGTTTGCGCAGGTTGTACTCCGGCATCCCTTCCCCGGCGGCGTTCGACTCGTCGGCCGCCGCGCGCTTTGCGTCGGTGTAGAGGACGCGATCATCAGCGTGGTCACGCAGCCACTCACGGAACATCCGATGCCGGATCACCTCGGGGCTGTCGGGACCGAAGACGTGCACATTGGCCGGCGGTGACGTTGCGACCATGAGGCGGTGCTGATGCCACCCGGGTTCCCGAACCTGCAGGACGAACCCGATCTGCTCGAGCGCCGGCACGTACGCCGCCTCGTCGCTCGAGTCAGTGACAGTCAGATCGATGTCGATGACCGGCTTGGCGGGAAGGTCGGGGACACTCGTCGAACCCACATGCTCGAGCGCCAGCACCCGATCGCCCAAGGCGCCACGCACGCGGGCGGCCAGATCGTCGAACCGTGCCGGCCACGACGGATCGGGATCGACCACGGCGATCGGCATCGCCGCCGGGGGCTCGCCGACCCAGTGGGGATCGTCGAGGTCAACGTCGTCGTGCCTCGTGATCGCCTCGATCGACGGCGAGTGTGGGCCAGGATCAGGCGGCTGCATGCGCCCAATCTTGGCGCAGAACCGAGCATCAGCTTCTGGTGCCAAATCGGGTTCTCCTCGGGTTCCTGCTCGGATTCTGAGGTCACGATCCGGACATTTCTGTCAGGTTTGGGGCCTCGAATCAGCGCGGCAGCTGTTGCAGCTGCCAGAGCACCGGCGCGCCCTCTCAACCGCCGAGGGCGGCCGTGATCGACGCCAGCCTCACCGGGTCGGCGAGCACGTCGATGTGTTCGATGCGACGGTCGCGCACGGTGAGCGTGAGCACCGCCACGGCCTCGTCGTCGCGGAGGGCGAGGATGCTGGGCCGCGGGCCGGTGGGGAGTGAGACCAGCGTGACGCCGGCGCGCGGTCCGATGTAGCGCAGCACCCCACGGGCGACTCGGGCGACCCAGCCTGGAGCGCCTGGGGTGCCGGCGAGCCCCCCGCCACGCTTGCCACCACCGAGGTCGACTTCACCGTCGACGGCGGGGTCGAGCACGGCGAGCAGTCCGTCGAGGTCGCCGGTGGATGCCGCCGTGATGAATGCGGCCGCGGCGTCGTTCTGGTCGGTCGTCGCCACGACGAACCGAGCGGGATCGCCGTCGCTCGCCAAGTGGCGACGGGCGCGGCTGGCCAGCTGCCGGCAGGCGTCGGCGGAACGGCCGACGATGCCGGCGATGTCGTCGAATGACAGTTGGAACACGTCGTGCAGCACGAACGCAGTGCGCTCGGCAGGGGTGAGTCGCTCCAGCATGACCGTCAGCGCGAGGCGCACGGAGTCGTCGAGGGTCACACGATCGGCGGGGTCGACAGCGGCGGTCGAGGCGACACGGTCGAGCGGGGAAAGACCGTCGGTGCCGTCGTCGAGCGGTTCCTGGCGCTGGCGCCGGGCCGAGCGAAGCTGGTCCAGGCACAGGCGGCTGACCACGGTGGTCAACCACGCCCGCACGTCGTCGATCTCGTCGAGGTCGGTGCGGTCGAGTCGGATGAACGCCTCTTGGACGACGTCCTCGGCCTCACCGAGATCGCCGAGCATACGCAGCGCGATGTCGAGGACGTACCGGCGGTGCTCCCGCCACGCTCCCCCGAACGGCGTGTCGAGTTCGGTGGGCTCGTTGCGATTCATGAGGAGATGACGATCGGACTGCCCCCGATGTGACATCCGGCGGCCGATGTCACGATTGGACTCGGTCGGGCGTCTCTCTGTCCAGTCCAAGACCCCCACCCCCGGGAGCTGCAATGACCACGACCATCTCGAAGTACACGCCCACGCGCCCGCCCCTGCGGCCACCACCCAGCGTCCGCAAGGCTCCGTGCCACCCGACCGATCGCAAGAAACTCCCCGGTAGCGGTCGCGTGCTGCACGCAACGACGATCACCTCGCTCGACGAGTACCGGGCCGCTGGCGGGCTCGTCGGGCTGCAGGCAGCCGCCGAACGTCATCCCTCGGAGATCATCGAAAGCATCCTCGACGCCAGGCTGCGCGGCCGCGGCGGCGCCGGCTTCCCGACCGGGCGCAAGTGGCAGACGGTGGCGGCCAACGCCCTCAGCACGAGCCCGTCCGACGGTCGTCGTCAACGGCGCCGAAGGCGAGCCGGGCACGTTCAAGGATCGCAGCATCCTGCGCCACAACCCGTACCAGGTCATCGAAGGAGCGTTCGTCGCGGCCCGTGCCGTGCACGCCGATCGGGTGATCATCGCCCTCAAGCGGTCGTTCGACGGCGAGGTGGCGCGCACCCGGGCCGCGCTCGACGAGATGCGTGCCGCCAAGGTCCTGCCGGAGGCGATCCCGTGTTCCGTGTTCGAGGGCCCCGACGAGTACCTCTATGGCGAGGAGACGGCGTTGCTCGAGACGATCGACGGCCGTGGTCCGTTCCCGCGGGTCGTGCCGCCGTTCCGCGTCGGCCTCCGTGGCCACGACCCCTGGCGCCCGGTCGGTGACGGTCCCGCCTTGGTCAACAACGTGGAGACGATCGCCAACGTGCCCCAGATCGTGGCCCGCGGCGCTCGCTGGTTCGACGCCGTCGGCACGCCGGACTCGGCCGGCACCGTGGTGTGCACCGTCACCGGCCAGCTCCAACGCGACGACGTCGGCGAGTTCCCGATGGGCACGCCGCTGCGCCACGTCCTCGAGCGTCTCGGTGGCGGTCCCATCCCTGGGGCGCCGATCAAGGCTGTGCTCAGCGGTGTCGCCAACCCGGTGATCCTCGGCGATCAACTCGATGTCCCCGTCAGCCACGAGGGGATGAGGAGCATCGGCTGCGGCCTCGGGTCGGCCGGGTTCATGGTCTTCGCCGAGCCCACCGACATGGTCGCCGTCGCGGCCGGTGTCGCCCGCTTCCTGTCGATCGAGTCGTGCGGGCAGTGCACGCCGTGCAAGACCGACGGGACGACGCTGTACGAACTACTCGCCCGCCTCGCCGCATCGAACGCTACGGCGGCCGACCTCGACGAGATCGAGCACCGCATCAACACCGTCGGTTATGGCGCACGGTGCAACCTCGGGGTCCAACAAGAGACCGTGCTGGCGAGCATCCTCGACCGGTTCCGCGACGAGTTCGACGCCCACGTCCGCCGCGCCGCCCCGGGAGTCGCTCCCATCTACATCGCCGAGGTCGCCGACATCTGCGACGGACAGGCCGTCGTCGACGACCACCATCTCCAGAAGCAGCCGGATTGGACGTATCAACGGCGATCCTCGGGAGCGACGCCCGTCGACCTCCGTCGCCGATACCGGGCGGCCTGATTCTGCGCCGGCGGCGTTCAGCCGGCGTACTCTCGCAGCCCGTCCAGATCGCGGACCGTGATCCGGCGCCGAGCCGTGGTGATCAGCCCGCGGGAACGCATCGTGGTGAGGGCGCGGACGACCGATTCCCGGGATGCCGCGGCGAGTCCGGCGAGCTCCTCCTGGGTCAGCGGGAGATCGACGTCGATCTCGTCGTCGTCGCCGACGTCCCGCCGGCTCACCTGTTCGAGCAGGAGCCGCGCCACGCGATGGTTGGTGTCGAGTGCCAGGACGTCGGCCCGGCGTCGGTCGGAGTGACGGATACGGCGGACGTACGTGCCGAGTAGAACCAGCGCCGCTCGTGGATGCGATTCGAGAAAGGCGCGGAAGTCCACGCCGCGGAGAACCCGGCACTCGACGGCTTCGAGCGCCACGTTGTCGGCGGAGCGCGGCCCTCCGTCCTCGTCGATCGACTCGAACTCGCCGAGGAGCTCCCCGGGGCCGAGGACACAAAGCACGCTTTGGTGCCCATCCGTCGCGGTCACGCTGACCTTGACGCGCCCGTTGAGCAAGACATACGTCGAGTCGCCATCGTCGCCTTCGTGGATGATCGTTGCGCCGGCGGCATAGGTCCGGCGAAATCCAGCAGCGAGCAAGTCGGCCCGGTCGTTGGTCCCGAGCCGGTTCAGCAAGCAGCCCGGCGGCAGCGATCGACTCTCCTCGATTCGCCTCACGGTAGAGCGACACCGATGAGCCAGATCACGCATTTTCGGTGCGTCACGTGACGCAGCGGGTTCGACGACATCGGCATTGAGTGGGGAGGAGGCGGGACGCTCCTGCCACCCCTTCGAAGGAGGAACGTTGCAGCATCAACGAACGTGGACCGCGACCGCGGCTGTCGCCGCTGTCGGGGATTGCCCTGACGGTGCCGTCGGCCGGCCACGGCGCCGCCGACAAGCATTCCGGAGCACTGACCGTCGAGGTCGCCGAGACGGGAAGCCGGTTCGTGCCAGACGAACACTTCGTCGACGCCGGAGGCGTTCCGACACGGGGCAACTACTTCGTGACCGATGGTTATCTGTACCAGCGGGGAACGCTGACGTGCGCCGACGGGACATGTGACGGCGTCGTCTACGACGGTGAAGGCACGCCGTCACCCGAGTTCCCCGACCGGTTGCTCGGCACCTGGACGTGCTACGGCACGCACACCGAGGACGCGGCGACAACGTCGTCCGGGCCGATCATCGTGACGACCCAGGTGTTCGACTTCGGCGAGAGTGTCGGCGAGCAGACGATCGTGACGAGTGGGTTCGAGTTGATCGACGTCGACGTGCCCGTCGAGCGGGCCGTGGTGGGCGGCACCGGCGACTACACCGGCGCCACGGGTACCCAGACGCAGACAATGCTCGGACTGAACAATCCCGACCTCGTCGTCGACGGCGTCCCGCTCTTCGGTGTCAGCCTCAGCGTCGAGCTCGACACCGACGCATAACAGCTCCGCTGGCCAAACCGATGCCCGACCTGTTCCGAACTCGTGAGCAAGCCGTCGGCCCCAGACTCGGGCCCGCCAGCGTTGCCAGGTCCGGGTCGTGGGGTTGTCGGCAGACGCGGAAAGGAGACAGGCGATGCACCACACCTCACACGCCTCGACGCTCGGCGCAGGCGCACTGATCGTCCTGCTCGTCGTCGTCGCCAGCTTCCTCATCGGTGGACTCGGCTGGACACGGTGGCGGTGGGCGCTACTCGCCTGTGCGATCGGCGGCGGCCTCTTCCAGCTCGGCCACTTCGGCGAGCACGTCGCCCAAGCCGGGTACTGGACCGCCCACACCGACGGCGCACCATGGATGACGCCGTGGGCGAATGCCCTCGCCGAAAGCTTCGGGAGCCTCGCCCCAGGCACCCCTGGATTCGGGATGGAGGCATTGCACCTCGTCGGCAACTCCATCTTCCTCGTCGGGGCCATCGCGATCCTCGTCATCGTCAACCGCAGCGGCCCGGCGAGCAGCCAACGGTCGGCCCGGGCCGGTGTCGCCGTGCAATCCGCCCATGTCCTCGAACACGTCGCCCTCACGGTCTCGGTGGTGGTCGGCAGCCGCCCGCGCGGTCTGTCCACGCTGTTCGGTGCCCTCGACCCTGGTCCTGGGCTGTGGACCTACAGGATCTGGTGGCACCTCACCGTCAACGCCATCGCCACTGCGCTGCTGGCGACCGCTGTCATCCGCTGGCGCCGAGGCACCGTTCCGGTCATGACGACCGCCCACCGCGCATTCGCCCGGCCGTAACCCACCGAGTGCCGCCGTCAACCGATGGGTGCCTCGGGGACGGAACCGTCCCCTGAACACCCATCGGTGCTACAACTGTGCCGCGTTTGCTTTCGGAGCATCGCAACCGTGGCGTCAGCTTCGTTATCGCGACGATCATGACAAGCGGGTTTCAGTTCGCCAAGCAAGTCGCGCGCACCGGTGCGTCGCGGCGTCTGAGCGCCATGACAACCCTCAGTCCCACCCCAAACCCGACCGGGATCCCGCGACGGGTCGCGCGGGTCGCAGCCGCGCTCGGCGTCGCCGTGACCGTGTTGCTCGCCGGCGTGACGACCACGACGGCGGCTCCCGCCACCGTTCCGCCGTCCGCCGATCCCCAGCGGATCGAGTTCGCCCCCGGTACCGACAACGCCACCGTCAGCGGCACACTCGCGCCCGGCGCCCACGCCGATTACCTCTTCCGCGCCGGTGCCGGCCAGACCGTGTACGTCGAGGTCGGTCCTCACGATTTCGTCGCCCGCACCTTCATCTGGGGCGAGGGCGAACTGGCCAACGGCGGCAACTCGGTCTCGGTCACCCTGCCGGAGACTGGCGACTACGTCCTCGGCGTCGACAATGCCGGCACCACGACGATGGACTTCTCCCTCACCGTTCGCATCCCCGCCGAAACCGCACCGCCGACGACTGGGGAGTGTGGCGTCAACCCGCAGGCACCGGCGATCACCGACAACCTCTCGGCGGTGCCACCGGCTCAGCAGGCGCCGAGGATTCCGTGGACCTACCTCGGCGAGAGCAACTACGACCGATGCGCCGACCTCAGCTACGCGATCGTCGACATCGAAGGCGGCACCGGCTCATCGCCGCAGCACGTGATGCTGTTCCACCGCGGCGCCTACGTCGGCACCGCGACGGCGTGCGCGTTCGGGTACACCTCCGTCACCGCAGCGACCGGCGACTCGGTGACCGTCGCGTACCGCTGGCCTCGCGACGATGACCCCAACGCCGCGCCGTCGGGAGCGGCTAGCGCGACGTTCAGCTGGAACGGGACCGACGTGATGATGTCCGGCGATCTCCCCGACGAGCTGCTCACGATCTCCGGTTGCACCGTCGCGGATCCCGGCGATAGCGGCGACACCGGAGACGACGGCGACCCGGGCCCTGACGGCGAGCTGCCCGCCACCCGCTGACCGGCGTCACGCGTTCGGCGGGGGACGCCAATCCGCAACCAGTCGTCAACTGTGCGCCACCTGGGGGACTTCGGAGCCATAGCGTCCGAAATCGGGTTCTACTCGGGTCGCTCGGTGTGGCCGCGCGCTGCGTTACGTGGTATGGCCTAGAAGCGGCGGCTAGTGAAGTCGTGTCGGGCCGTCTCGTCTCCCGTGAACTGTGAACTTCGGAGCGTTAACTGTTTGCGCTCACAGTTCCGGGTGTCGACGGGGTGAGCGGCGAGATCTGCCGACGCAGCAGGCACGAAACGGTTGTTTCAGTCGGCACTTCGGATTCTTCCCGCTCAAAGCGGCCAGATCTGGGTTCTCCTCGGGTTTGTGTGGGTCGGCCGCTCTCTGCGTCACGGTTGCATGGCTCTGGAAGTGGACGCACCCGGGGGTCGCGCCCGTTGATCGCCTGGGTGCATGAACGTGCGTGCGGGGCGTGCTCATCCCGCAATCGATGGGTGCCAGGGGGACCGAACCGTCCCCTACACACCCAATGGTTGCGGTGACCGTCGTTCGCGCTGCATCGCCGTGCCGTCGCGGCGCTCAGCAGACCGCCGGCTTCCAGGGCCAGCGCGCTTGCCGGCGCATCGATCGAACCCACACAAACCCGAGGAGTCCCAGAAATCGACGGTTCAACTCCGACGAACCGCTCGCAGCGGGCGTTTCTCCGTGCCGACGGGGGAACTTCCGTGATCCGCGCGCTCGCCGGCGCCGAACAGGATCCCGACAAGTCCAAAATCAAGACCTGGGATACCGATGAAGCACCGAACTCTCCTCCTGTCCGCCTGCAGCCTCTCGCTCGCCGCCACGTTTGCTGCGCCGCTCTCCGCGCTGCAGCCGGCCAGCGCCGCCTCCGAGCCGATCTCGATCGGCGTACTCTCGATCGCCCAGGCTGAAGTGCTCGACGACGTCGTCACCGAGTTCGAAAAGGCGGTCGTCGACGGCCTGGAACCGACCGAGGTGACCTTCGACGAACAGAACGCCAACGGGGACCAATCGCTCGTCGCCAGCATCGCCCGCGACTTCGCCGCCTCCGATCACGATGCCTTCGCCGTGATCGGAACCCCTGCCATCATCGCCGTTGCCCAGCAGATCACCGACCGCCCGATCTTCGCCCTCGCCATGGGCGACCCGGTCGGCGCCGGCGTCGCCGAAAGCCTCGAAGCGCCCGGCGCCAACGTCACCGGCAGCATCGACTACGTCGACCCTGCGCTGCTCGTCGAACAGATCACGGCGATCCATCCCGAGCTGGCCAGTCTCGGCACGGTCTACGACCCCTCGAACCAGAACATGCAGGTCTTCATCGCCGACCTCAAGGAGACACTGCAGGGCACCGACATCGAACTCGTGGAGGCCACCATCGCCGGCACCGCGGAAGTCGCCCAGGCGTCGCGCAGCCTGCTCGGCCGCTCAGACGTGATCCTGATCGGCCCCGACGCCGCCGTGTTTGCCGGCCTCGACGCAGTCGGCGCGGCGGCGGTGGCTGACTCGGTCCCGCTGTACGCCATCGGCGGCGACCTCACCACGCCCGGCCTGCTCGGTTCGATCGGTCCCGACTACTTCGAGCTGGGGACAACGGCAGGTCTCGCCGCCGTCGAGGTGCTCCTCGGCGCCGACCCAGGCACGGTGCCGTTCGCCACTCCCGACGGTGTCGAGCTGCAGTTCAACGCTGACACTGTCGAACAGCTCGGCCTCGAGGTGCCGGAAGAGCTGCTCGAGCAAGCGACCGCCACCACCGAAGCGCTGAACTGACGGACGCGGCTATGGACCGCATCCTGCTCGACACCCTGGTCACCGGCCTGCCGATGGTGCCGGCCTTCATGGGGATCTATGTCGTCCTGCGTATCCGCCAGGACTTCGACCTGTCGGTCGAGGGCAGCTTCGCGCTCGGCGGCGCCGTCACCGGAGTCATCCTCACGTCGAGTGGCGTCCACCATCCGCTCGTGGCGCTGGCAGTGGCGGTGGCTGCCGGTGCCGCGGTCGGAGCGACGACCGCGGCGCTCCACCTGGTGCTGCGCATCCCCGTGCTCATGGCCGGGCTGGTGATGAACATGGCGTTGTTCAGCGTCACCCTGCGCGTCCTAGGTACACCGACGGTCAGCGTGATCGGCGTCGACACGATCCTCTCGCCGTTCATCGACCGACCGGGTCGATCTGCGGACATCGCCAGTTCGATCGAGCTCGCCGCCATCGTCCTCGCAGTCCTCGTCACGATCGCCGTGTTCCTCAAGACCGAGATCGGCCTCGCCCTCCGGGCCAGCGGGCTGAGCCCGCTGATGGTGCGCAGTCAGGGCGTCGACGAACGACGTCTGCTCGTGCTGTCGCTGATGCTCGCCAATGGACTGAGCGCCCTGTCGGGCAACCTTGTGACGCAGGTGCAGGGTTTCGCCGACGTCAACGTCGGCGCCGGGATGTTCGTCTCCGGCGTCGGCGCCGTACTGCTCGGCGTGCTCCTCCTCAACCCGACCGGTTCCAAGGTCATCCGCATCGTCGCCGCCGTCGGCGTCGGCAGCCTGCTCTACCGCTTCGTGCTCGTCGGCGCCCTTCGCCTCGGCCTGCCCGCCGGCGACCTCAGAGGCGTGACCGCGCTCACCCTCGTGATCGCCGTCGCCGCGCAGTCGTACATCACCCCGGCGCTACGCCGCTACCGCGCCCTGCTCGGCGATCGTGGAGACGAGCTGGCGGGCCGGCGCGCTCCGACGACGGCGACGACGCCGGCGATTCCCTCGACGATGGCAAGGGACCGGTGAGCGAGCTCAATGCGGACGGGCCGGCGATCGAGGTCGACGACGCGTCGTTGATCTACAACCGGCACCGCGCCGACGAGGTGCGCGCCCTGCGCGGGGTCTCGTTGGCCATCAGCGCCGGCGAGCTGGTCACGGTGGTCGGTTCGAACGGGGCCGGTAAGAGCAGCCTCGTGCACGTGGTCGCCGGCACCGTCCGCCTGACGGCCGGTCGTGTCCGGATCGGTGGCCGGGACGTCACGCGCATGCCCGACCATCGCCGCGCCGCGATCGTGACTCGGGTGTTCGACGACCCGCGAACCGGCACCGCCCCGGAACTCACCATCGAGGACAATCTGGCGATGGCGATGAGCCGGGGCCGCCGCCGGACGCTGCGCTTCGCCCTCAACGCCAAGCGGCGGCGGGTCATGCGGGAGAGGCTGGCGGCGTTGGACCTCGGGCTGGAGACCCGGATGCACGACCCTGTCGGCCTGCTGTCGGCAGGACAACGCCAGAGCCTCACCCTCGTGCTTGCCGCCCTCGGCGCGCCGACGGTCCTCCTGCTCGACGAGCATCTCGCCGCCCTCGATCCCGCCACCGCCCGTCGAGTGCTCGATCTCACCTCGGACGTCGTCGCCGAGGCGGGCTGCGCCACGCTGATGGTGACGCACAACATGGAGCACGCCCTCGCCATGGGCCGCCGCATCGTTGTCATGAGTCGCGGCCGGATCGTCGCCGATGTCGGTGGCGACGCGAAACGTGGCCTCCGCCCCGCGGATCTGATCGACCTCATCACCGGCGCCGGCGACGCGGTCAGCGACCGCCTGCTGTTGCCCGAGTTCGACGAGATGGAAGCTGGTTGATACGGCTCAGCGGATGACGCCGATTGGAACACGCCTCATCACCGATCCCTCTCTTTCCATCTCCTGCGTGTTTGGAGGAGGGCTCGAGCTGCGGTGATACAGAAGCCTGTATCAGACGACCGTGCGGTGCTGTCCATCTCGTATGGACGCGAACGAGGAGCAGGTCGGCCAGCAGGCATCGCCTGGCCCCGCGTGCGGATTCGACATCGATCCGACGAAGCGCTACCTGCTTCACAACGAGACAGCGAAACGGATCAGGGTGCGGGACGCAGCCGGAGGACAGCTTGTCCTGTCACCGCTGTCCGAGCGAGTCGTGTGCGGCAAACGACTGGCGGCCTTCGCCCCGCATTTGCCACCGCTGCGCCAACGGCACGAGCTCGGTGTTCGGGTCTATCACGAACCGCCAAAGAGCTCGGCGCTCGCCGTTGTCCTGGTCTGGATGGCGGCACTCCTGACGACTGTCGTCGTCGCTGACATCCTGCGTGTCGGAACGTTGCTCACCTGGGAGGTCATCGGCGCCGCCGTCCTCACGGGCGCCGTGACCGCGGTGGTCCTGCGCAGGGCAGCGGCTGGCGAGAAGGTTCGGCGCGACAACGCCGCGGCGGCCGATTCCGAGGAAGGTGACGTCGAGTACGGCGTCGGTGACGCCTACTACGACGGCAATGAGACGTTGCGTCGCGCCAAGCACATCCTGACGCTGGTCGCTGTCGTGATGATCGGCGCGGTCCTCCCTGCCGTCGCGATCTTCGTCGCGACTGACGCCAAGGACTTCGTCGTGATGGAGGGCGGACTGCGCGTTGTCGACGGCAAGGAGAGCCGGCTGGTGTCCCGCGTGATCCAGATGACGTACACGGCGATCCTGACGTTGTTCCCGGCGCTGCTGTTCTTCCAGTTCGATCGTCAGCGCGTCGGCACGATGCGCAACAGCTGGGTCCGGGCGATCTTTCGGATGGACCGGCGGATGGAGACGCTGTCGGACGTTGGGGCACGGTACGGCGACCAGATCTCGGAAGCTTCGACCTACTCGACCGATTCGGTGCGCTTCCTCGGCGGGCGCCACTCTCCGATCATCGTCGCGACGATCCTCATCAGCCTTGGGTGGACGCTCTTGGTCGTCCGAACCGAGTCGTTCGACTTCGCCGGAGCCACGGAGGTATCGACGCTGGCGCGCTCAGCGGACGACGCTGCTGAACGAGCGAGAGATGCGGCCAGCGCCGAGGGCGACCCGGAAGCGGCCGCGGCAGCAGCCAGTTCGGCGGCCGCCCAGGCAGCATCATCAAGCGACGCGGCGGTACAGGTCGCCAACGAGAGCTCGAACATCAGCGTTGTTCCGAGTCCGGCGCCGGCGGATCCGACGCCGCCGTCAGACCAAGGCCGAAGCGGACGCATGAGGCGAGCGCTGCGACGGAGTCGGCCGCAACCGCGGCGGCGGCTGAAGCCGCGATCCAGCGACCGTTCTTCCAGCTCCTCGTTCCCACGCCGAGCGCGGCCACGATGGCCTTCCTCGGCGCCTACTTCTTCGCCGTGTACCTCATCCTGCAGTGCTACTTCCGTGGCGATCTGCGGCCGAAGATCTACAACCAGATCACTGCCCGGCTGGTCACCGTCGTCGTGCTCGCCTATCTCATCAACGTGCTGTTCGCTGAGACCGGGGACAACCATTTCCTCTGGATCCTGTCGTTCCTCGCCGGCGTGGTGCCGACCACGGTCTTGCAACGGATCGGCGTGCTGGCGTCGTCGTGCGCGTCAGTGGGCGACGACGCCCGCTTCGGCGGGATTCGGAACGCCTTCGCGCAGGCCTTCGCCACACCGCGTCTGTTGACCCAGATCGACGGTATCGACCTGCAAGAAGCCAGCCGTCTCGAATCCGAGGGATACCCAGACGTGACATCGTTGGCCCGTTCGGACCTCGTGTCGCTGATGGTGAACACTCGATTGCCGATCGAGCGACTCGTCGACTGGAGCGACCAGGCAGTGCTCATCCTCCTCCTCGACAGTGGCCTCGATGAGGACCTCGACGAGCGAGTGGCGAAACTGCGACACGCCGGTGTACGCACGGCGTCTGCCGTTCTCGCTGTCGCCAAGTTGCCGATCGATGATACGGGCCGAAAGACGGTCGAGAAGATCGTGGCGTCTTCGGGTGACATCACCCTCGGCCTGTTGGTCACACTGATCCGCCGCGAGCCCGCGATGGGCGGATTCTCCAGTGGTACGCCTCAGAATTCGCCGACGTGAACAAACCCTGGCCGATGATCGAAGAGCCACCCGAGTGCCCGGCCACGACCAATGGAGCCTTCCCCCGAACGGCCATTCAGTGGTACGCGAGTTGGACCAGGTGGGAGCTGGTTGATACCGATGAGTCTTCGCACGGTGAGTCGTCTCAACTGACAAGCTCCTCGGGAGCCCGCGAGCGCACGAGTCGAGACAGCGGAGGACACCATGACGACCACGCCCGGCAACGCCAGCAGCAACCTCCCCGGCAAGCCGCCAATCGCCGACCTGGCCACGTGGCGGGCGGCGCGCGAGGAGCTGCTCGTCCGCGAGAAGGCACACACCCGTGAGGGCGACGCGATCGCCGCGGCCCGGCGGCGGCTGCCGATGGTCGAGGTCGACGGATCGGTCGAGGTCACCGGCGCTGACGGACCAGTCCCGTTCGTCGACGTGTTCGAGGGTCGCGACGAGCTCGTCGTCTATCACTCCATGTGGTACGACGGGGCGCCACCCCAGGGCCAGTGCGAGGGCTGCACCTTCAACGTCTGGCACATGGACGACGCCGTCTACCTCAACGCCCGCGGCGTCTCGTTCGCCGTCTTGACCTCGGGCCGATGGGACGAGGTGGCTCCCTACATCGAGTTCATGGGATACACCCAGCCGTGGTATTCGGTGCGCGGCGTTGAGGCGTCGCTCCTCGCCGAAGAGGGACACATCATCTGCTACGTGCGCGACGGCGACCGCGTCTTCCTCACCTACTCCACCACAGGCCGGGGCAACGAGCCGGCCGACGGGTCCTTGGGCCTGCTCGACATGACGCCGTACGGCCGCCGCGAGGCGTGGGAGGACAACCCCGACGGCTGGCCCGACGCCCCTGACGCCGGCTCGCCGGTCGGTGGGCACGGCGCGCCGATCTGCTGGTACTGGCGCGCGGACGCCCACGGGGTGGCCAACTGGGGCCCCACCAGCCGGCCCGTGCCGCAGTGGACCCGCCCCGGCGCCACCCCCGTGGAGACCCTCGGCCGCCAGGACGACCACCACTGACCCGCAACAACCGATGGGTGCCCGGGGGACGGAACCGTCCCCTGAGCACCCATCGGTGGCCTGACGACCAGGTCGCAGCCGTTACGGCGCGGACGACCCAGTTGTCGTGGGCGCTTCCGCGGTCAGCGCCGCCACCAACCCAGTACCGAACCCGTGGATGCGCAGCGCCGTGATCTCTCCATCCGCCACGTCGTAGAAGGCCGCATAGGGCACCGCGACCTCCATGCCGGTCGCTGGAATACCGGCGAAGTCACCCGTGTGGGTGCCGACGAAGACCAGTTCCAACGCAGCCGTGCCCTCGCCGATGACCGAACTCGTCAGCTCGGGGGTCGCATCGAAGGTCTGCTCGTGCAGTTCCTCGATCGCGCCGGCCACCTCGTCACGCCCTTCGATCCGCTGGCCGACGTCGACCAGCTCGAGGACGACGTCGTCGCTGAAGTACGGGGCGAGGTCCTCGCGGGCCACCAACGCGGCGAAGTAGGCATCGAGGACCTCCTGCGTCTCCGCGATGCTCATCGCGCTCGGGCTGGATTCGGCGGCGGGCTCTGTCGTGGGTGGCGCGGCGATCGCGCTGACGCTGCCTACGAGCGGCGTGGCGACAGCGAGGGTCGCGATCGATAGCGCCTTCAATCCGTGGATAGCCATGGGTTTGCTCCTTGTGCATTCATCGCCGATTCCCTGATGGCATCGAGCGGTTGCGTCTCGGAGTGTCGACCCGGGTGGTTGTCCGCGGGTTGTGTGGCGGTTGTCGTCAGGAACCGTTCGCGGTGACGAAGAACTCGACTTGGATGCCGTCGGGATCGTGGAACACGACAACTGCACCGAACGGCGTCTCGGCCGTCGGTGTGTAGGTCGCGCCCAGTTCATCGAGCCGCTGCTCGAAGGCAGTCAGTGCAGCTCGATCGGGCACGGCGAACGCCAGGTGGTCCATGCCGGTCCGGAACTCGGAGAACCGGTCCTTGTCGTGGCCCTTGTAGTGCCGTACACCGAAGAGGAACCCGTCGCCGGCGAAGACGCGGGCGCAGAGGGTGTCGTCATCGATGCGGAACGCCTCGTCGAGCCCGAGGAGTTGGCCATAGAACGCTGCGCTGGCCTCGGCATCGGACACGGTGAGGGCGATGTGGTGGATTCCGCTCAGCTCTGACATGTGGTGGTCCTCCGATCACTGTTCGGTGACGCTGATGCGTCGTCGATGATCATGCGGGAGCGCGATCGACGGACGATCGACGGAGCGTCGATGCTCCCTGCATGGCTGCGGCGACCACCCGGTGACCGAGTTCCGTCGCCGAGACCAGGTTGTGGCCACGCCCGCGGATCATCGCCTCGTCGAGCGCTTCGGCGCTGAGGGACTCCTGCAGTGCGCCGACAGCGGACCGCTTGCCTTCCAGCTCCCACGGCCGGTGCTGGTGACCGCTCGCGACCCGGAGCTGTTCTGCGGCGCCGAGCAGCTCGGCGGTGACGCCCATCATTCCGGGATCGCGTTCTCGGGTCACCGCCAACGCGGCGATGGCCTCCAAACTGTGGGCCGTGCAACCGGCGTTGCCGGCGGCCGAGAGGATGGTGAGCGCCTCGGCGAGCCGGGGCCCGGCCCCGTCGGGACGACCGAGCCGGAGCTCGACGAGCGCCCGGGCCTCGAGGCAATGGGCCAAAGCGAACGGCGAGTCGATCGTTCGGAGCTCGCCCTCGGCCTGCTCGCCGAGGCGATCGGCCTCGACGAGATCGGGCTGCAACATCACCGCGACCCACGACGCGTTGGCCAGTCCGATCCGCTCGTTCAGCCGCCCGAAGGTGGCCCTCGCCGCCTCGATGGCGGCGCGCGCCCCCTCGACGTCACCGGCCCCCCACAAACCGAAGGCTCCTTGAAATGAGCACCAGGCGACGAACCGCTGCTCGCCGATGCGGTCGAAGTGCACGGCAGCGAGCTGGGTGTGCCGCACTGATTCCTCGTATCTGGCCCGCTCGAACTCGGTGTTGGCAGCCGCCAGATGGGCGCGGCCGAGCACCTCGTCGTTGCCGTCGGTGTCCACTCGCGACACGAGCATGTCGATCAGGCGCATCCGTTCGACCGCCGTGTCGAGCGGTACCGAGGCCACGATCCGCAGGGCGTCGAGGTACCGACCCCGCGAGAGCTGAAGCTCCAGCGCCGTGCGGATGCTGTTGCGGTCGGCAACAGCGGCCGCCAACGAGGCGTCCTGCCGCTCCGTGCGCATGTCCCGTTCCAGTCGCAGCGTCACCGCCATCGCCCAGCCGATGAGGCTGTTCTCGGCTGCTTCGAGCCGGCCGGCATCGGCCAGACGTGCCCGTCCGTAGCTGCGCAGCGTGTCGAGCAGCCGGTAGGTGGTCCCTCGCGCGGTGGAGGTCAGCTGGATCAGCGACTTGTCGACGAGATGGCTGAGCCCCTCGAGCACGTACCCAGAAGCGATCCCATCGACCCCGGCAACGGCCGCGGCAACGTCGAGGCTGAACTCCCCGCCGAAGACCGAGAGCCGGTTGAACAACTCACGATCCTCAGGCGACAGCAGCTCGTAGCTCCAGGCGACGACCGGGCCGAGGGCGCGGTGCCGGCCATCGTCGACAGCCCGCGACGAGCGAAGGAGCGCGAAGCGATCATCGAGCCGGGTAGCGATGTCGACCGGCGCGAGGCTCGTCGTCCGTGACGCGGCCAGTTCGATGGCGAGCGGGAGTCCGTCCAGATCAGTGCAGATGCGACGGATCCAGTCGTCATCGGCGGGCAGGAGTCGCCGGCCGGTCGCCGCCTCCGCGCGCAGCAGGAACAACTCCTCAGCTGCAGATCGATCGCCCTCACGAGACGTAGTGCTCAGCGGTTCCACCCGGATGACACGCTCGCCGCGTGCGTGCAGCGGCTCGCGGGACGTCGCCAGCACGCGCAGGGACGGGAACCGTCCGAGCAGCTCCGAGGCAACGTCGGCGACACGTTCGAGGACGTGCTCGCAGTTGTCCAGCACGAGCAATGTCGGGTCATCTCCAGTCAGCGAGGACGTGACGGACCAGAGATCGATGCCACGTCCACCTTGATCGAGCAAGGTGCTCGTGATCACCGCTTCGATGCTTTCCTCGAGGGCGAGCTGGGCGAGCGCGACGACGAACACGCCACCTGGGTTGGCGCCCCTGAGCTCACGGGAAGCCTCGATCGCCAGCCGGGTCTTCCCAACCCCTCCGGTGCCCACCAGGGTCACCAGCCGGGCCTCTTTGAGCAGCGCGACGAGGCGCGTGCACTCCTCGGCTCGCCCGACGAACGGATCGAGCGACGCGAGGAGGTTGTTCGGCACGTTTTCGGCCGTCGCCAGCGGCGGGAACCGACCACCGCCGGTGTCGAGCTGGTGCAGGTGCTGGGGCTGGCCGACGTCCTTCAGGCGATGCCGGCCGAGGTCCACCCACCCGTGGTCGGGGTCCAACGACCGACATGCATCGCTGGCGACGACCTGCCCCCCATGCGCGGCGGCGGCGATGCGAGCCGCCACGTGGACGGTCGCGCCGACATAGTCGCCGTTGACGGCGATTGCCTCGCCCGCGTGCGCGCCCATCCGGACCCGGACCGGGCGCGGCCAACGATGGTCACCGATCGATCGTTGGGCGTCGATCGCGGCGCGCGCCGCAGAGGATGCCGACTCGAAGGCGCAGAAGAAGGCGTCGCCCTCGGACCCGAACACGACGCCGCCGGCGTCCTCGACCGCCGCGGAGATCATGGCTCGCAGCTCGGCGAGCACATCGACGTAGGCACGATCGCCCAGCTCGCCGAGCATTCTCGTGGACTGCTCGACGTCGGTGAAGAGAAAGGTCACGGTGCCGCTCGGCAACGTGCGGGCGACGCCACCCGCTCGCTCCTGGATGCTCGGCGGATCGAGGTCCGGGTGACGCTCGATCATCCGGCGCTCGAGCTCGACCGCTTCTGCTCCTGGTGTGATGCCGAGCTCACCGGCGAGGCGGCGACGGAGGGAGCTCAGCTCACCGAGTCCCTCCGAGACTTGCCCGCTGCGATAGCGGGCGAGGGCGAGCTGCGCAGAGAGCTGCTCGTCGAGCGGGGCGTGAGCAACGGCGGCAGCGAGATCGGCGATGCAGTCACGGTGACGGCCCAGCGCCAGCAGCGTGTCGAAGCGCTCCTTGACGGCGACCTCCCGCAACCGCTCCAGGCGCGACGCTTCGACGTCGGCCCACTCGGCACCCAGAAACTCGACGAGAGCCGGGCCGCGCCAGAGCGCTAGCGCCGACTCGAGCGGCTCGAGCCGTTCGAGCCCCTCGAGCCGGCTGGATTCGCGGAGTCGATCCTCGAAACAGGTCGAGTCGAGCCCTGCCCGGTCGAGCCCGATGTCGTACCCCGAGCCATCGGCGTTGATTTCCAGGCCGGGTCCGTCGACATCGAACCTCCGGAACTGGGAGATATACGTACGGACCGTCGCCGCCGCGCCGGACGGCGGAGCTCCCTCCCAGACGGCGTCACAGATGCCGTCGATCGAGACCCGGCCACCCGCGTTGACGAGAAGATATGCGAGCAGCTGCCGGCGACGTCGACCGGCGATCTGCTCCGCTCCCGCACGACCTCTCACCTCGAGCTTGCCGAGGATCGCGAAGGGCGGTGCTCTCACATCGCCAGCGGTGCCTCGCGCGGCTGGCGACGGCGTCAGCCGTGGGTCGTGGGTGAGGACCGCCTGCTCGACGTCGCGCAGGGCTGGGCCTGGCTCGATCCCCAGCTCGGCGGCGAGCAGGACCCGGGCGCGGCCGAACGCCGCCAACGCGTCGGCCGGGCGGCCTGCCTGGTACAGGGCGCGCATCAGCAGCCCCCAGGCACGCTCCCGGTACGGGTTGGCCTGGACGAACGCCTCGAGCTCGCCGATGCATCGCCCACCCTGGCCACGGTCGAGCTCTGCCTCGGAGGAGTCCTCGACAACCGCCAGCCGCAGTTCGACGAGCCGTTGCACCTCGCCCGCCGGCACCGCGGTGTCGGGCACACCTTCGTACGGCTCGCCGCGGAACGCTTCGCTCACATCCGCCAACAGGCCAATGGCCACCTCTGCGTCGCCATGGCGCAGCGCCTCGCGCGCCGCAGCCACCAGCCGCGTGACCCGTGTCGCGTCGACCTCGACGAGCTCGGGATCCAGTCGATACCCGCCGTCGCGCTCGAGGATCGCCGCCGGGCCGAGGGCCCGACGCAACCGCAAGATGTGGCCTTGCAGCGACTTGCGCGCCGAGGGCGGCGGACCCTCAGGCCACAACGCCTCCACCAACACGTCCACCGGCACCCGCTCGCCGACGCGCGCCGCGAGTGCGGCGAGCAGCGTCTGTTCCGCTCGCCGTAACTGCACCACGGAGGTGCCGTCGAACAGCTCCACGAGGCCGAGCACTCGGACCTCCACCGGCGGCGAACGTACTGCCCCCTCCGTGAAGCCGACAGCGAATAGCGATTCTCATGTCAGTTCTGTCGCGCCGAGCGCGACGAAATCGGCATGAGAATCAGGGTCAACGGGTCGCGGGCGGCGCCGTCGACTCCCGCACGAGGATCGTCGGCTCGAAGAGGACGCCTGGAATGCGTTGATCCGTTCGAGCGATCAACTGCAAGGCGACACTTCCGGCGGCCTGGCCGACCTCGGTGCCGGGGTAGGCGACCGACGTGAGTGGCGGGTCGACCTGGTCGATCGTCGGCGAGTTGTTGTAGCCGACAAGGGACACGTCGCGGGGGCAAACGATGCCACGGTCGACGCAAGACGCTGAGTGCTCCGAGGGCCATCAGGTCGTTGTGGGCGAAGACCGCGGTGGGCAGGGAACCGCCGTGTCGGTCGAGCAGGTCGTTGGCGAGTCGTTCGCCTTCCTCGCGGATTGGTCTGGAACCGAAGCCGAGCCCGTCGACGAGCTCGACGCCCGCGTCGTTGCAGGCGTCGCGGAACCCCTCGTGCCGGGCGACGAAGTTGCCGATGTCCATCGGTCCGCGCAACTCGGCGAGGCGGGTATGGCCGAGTTCGATCAGGTGGCGCGCCGCCATCGCTCCGCCCGCCCGGTCGTCGTGCAAGACGTGCGGAAGCGGGCTCCCCGGCAGGCCGCGCACGGCGACGACCACTGGCGTGAACCTGGTCGCCGCCTCGAGGACATGTCGGTCGCCGAAGCGGGCGCCAGCGACGATGATGGCGTCGACACGGCGGCTGAGCAGATGGTTCACGCCCCACGTCAGTTGGTCGGCGTCGTCCTGGGTCTCGAAGATGAGCGGCAGCATCTGCTCGGCGGCGAGGGCCTTGGCGATGCCGTGGATCACGGGAGCGATGAACGGGTTGGCGAGATCGCCGACGATCACCCCGACGGTCGCCGTCGCCCGCCGGCGCAACGACCCAGCGATGTGGTCGCCGCGGTAGCCAAGGTCCTTGGCGGCCTCGCGCACGCGGGCGATCGTCGCCTCGTTGACGAGATGCGCTTTGGCCGGGTCGAGGGCGCGCGACACCGTCGAAGCATTCACGCCGATGCTCTCGGCGATGTCCTTGAGGGTCACGTCAGCGACGGCAACCTGCTCTCATCGATCACGCATCGCAGCCCGGGGTTGAACCTGCCGGAGCTCGCGGAGGTAGACGGCGATGCTGCCGATGTCCGCCGCTCCGAGACCGGCGGCGGCCGCGTGCCGCATCGCGGCCAGGTTGGTCTCGGTCTGTGGCAGCTCAGCTCCGACCGCCGAACCAAGGGCGAGGACGAGATCGAGATCCTTGATCGCGAGGTCGATCGGGAACGTCACCGCAGCCGACTCTGGGTGCTCGAACACCGGACGGCGGTAATGAACGACCGGCGCGGCGACCGCTGACGAGGCGAACACGTCGTAGGCCACGGACCGCTCGATGCCTGCCCGCTCGGCGAGGACCAGTGCCTCGGCGACCGCGTGGTTGATGGCGAACACGACAGCGTTGACGGCGAGCTTCATCGCCGCCCCAGCTCCTGGTCCGCCGACTTCGATCACCTGGTCTGCGATGCCGCGGAGTACGGGCATCACGCTCGCCAGCGGTCGCTCCTCGCCGGCGGCCATGATCAGCAGCTTGCGCGCCTCCGCTGCGGCGACGCTTCCCGACACCGGCGCCTCGACGAGGTGGGCGCCGACGTCGGCCAGTTGGCGTCGCGCCGCGTTGGTGTGCTCGACGCCAGTCGTACCCATGTCGATGACGATGGCTCCCGCCGAGAGGCCAGCGATCAACCCGTCGTCACCGCCGAGCAGATCGATCAGCGCCGGGCCGTCGGACAGCATCGTGACGACCACCGAGCACCGCTCGCCCAACGAGCGTGGCGCCTGGACCGCTGTTGCCCCCGCTTCGGCGGCGAATGCGTCGGCGACCGACGAGGTCCGGTTGTACACGGTTACGGGGAACCCGGCATCGATCAGCTGGCGGGCCATCGGCCGGCCCATCCGACCGAGCCCGGCGAACCCGACGTTCGGTGTGGTGACGGTCATTCAGCGTGGACGCTCGAGCATTCTGGGTGCCATTCCTTGCGGAAATCGCAACGTTTGGCACCGAGAAGCTGGCTCGGCATCGTGACCCCCTGACGATTCGTTGCAATCGATTGTAGTACCGTCGCGATGGCGAGCCAGACCCACCGGCGCAGGGTCTCGGCTGAACGGAGGGGATACGTGTCGACAACGAGGGGTTTCTCGAGGCCATCCACCGCTGCGGCGCTGGTCTGAGGACGACTGCCGTGGCTATTCGTACGTTCGGGCCGAACAATGTCGATTGGGAAGTCCGCATCGACATGGATCGGTTGCGCTCGGAGCGGCTGGCCCGGTTGCACAAGACGTTGGAGGAGTCGTCGCTGGGTGCGTTGTTGTGTTTCGATTTCGCCAACATTCGTTATGCCACGGCGACGCATATCGGTACGTGGGCGATCGACAAGCTGATCCGTTTTGCGCTGATCCCGCGTGGTGGCGATCCGATCGTCTGGGATTTCGGGTCGGCGGCGCGTCACCATCTGCTGTACAACCCGTGGCTCGACCACGGTCACACCCATGCCGGGTCGCCCGGTGAGTCACATCGCGACGCTCACGGTTCGCGGCCGGGGTTGTCGACGCTGCGTGGGGCGATCCCGCCGGATGCCGGGCTCGCCGACGACGTCGCCGCCAAGGTCCACGACGTGCTCGCCGAGCACGGCCTGACCAACGAGCCGCTCGGCGTCGATCTCGTCGAGATGCCGGTGCTCGCCGCGTTGCAGGCGCGGGGCCTCAGCGTGGTCGACGGCCAGCAGGTGTTCCTCGAGGCCAGGCGGATCAAGACGGCCGACGAGATCCTGCTGTTGACCCATGCCTGCTCGATGGTCGACGCCGCCTACGAGGAGCTGTACCGGGCGCTGCGACCCGGTGTCCGCGAGAACGAGTGCGTCGGCCTCGTCTCCAAGACGTTGCTCGATCTCGGGTCGGAGTACGTCGAGGGCGTCAACGCGATCTCCGGTGAGCGCTGCTCACCGCACCCGCACGTCTACTCCGACCGCATCATCCGCCCCGGCGACCCGGCGTTCTTCGACATCTTGCACAGCTACAACGGCTACCGCACGTGCTACTACCGCACGTTCCAGGTCGGCAGCGCCTCGCCGGCGCAGCGCGACGCCTACAAGATCTGCCGCGAGTACATCGACCGGGCGATCGCCATCGTCAAGCCCGGCGTGACGACGGCCGACATCTGCGCCGTGTGGCCGGCGGCCACCGAGTTCGGCTTCGCCGACGAGATGGCCGCGTTTGCGCTGCAGTACGGCCACGGCGTCGGATTGTCGATCTGGGAACGACCGATCTTCTGCCGGATGATCTCGTTCGACCACCCCGAAGTGCTCGAGGAGGGGATGGTCTTCGCCTTGGAGACCTACTGGCCGGCCGCCGACGGCTGGTCGGCATCGCGCATCGAGGAAGAGGTCGTCGTCACCGCCGACGGCTGCGAGGTGATCACCCGATTCCCCGCCGAGGAACTGCTCGTCTGCGGCACCCGCTACTGGACGATCGACTCGCCGCTGCCGACCCTGCGCGAGTCGCAATCACACCTCAACACCGACGCCGGGAGAGGCAGCATGAGTGCGACCGTCGAACGCGTCGAGACCGTCGAAGGCGATTCTGCCGGAGCCGTTCGACCCGGCCCTCGACGACGCCGACATCGACCTCGACACGCGGCTCGAGCCTGTACCGGCGCCAGCAGGAGATCCGCCAGCTCGAGAAGCGGCTCCACGACCTCTTCCTGCAGAACCTCGTCAAGGGCACCAGCCACCTCGCCACCGGCATGGAGGCAGCGGCTGCCGCGTTCGGTGTCGCCCTGCGTCCCGACGACTACACGTTCGCCACCTACCGCGGCCACGGCCACACCATCGCCCGGGGCGTTCCGCCGGGACCGATCATCGCCGAGATGCTCGGGCGGGGAACCGGCCTGCTCGGCGGCAAGGGCGGTTCGATGCACCTGACCAGCGTCGAGCACGGGATGATGGGCAGCTACGCCATCGTCGGCGCCCACCTGTGCATCGCCAACGGCGCGGCCTGGTCGGCACGGCTGCGCGGCACCGACCAGGTGGCCGTCGCCTTCTTCGGCGACGGGGCGACGAACATCGGCGCCTTCCACGAGGCGCTCAACTTCGCCGCCGTGTATCGACTGCCGTCGATCTTCGTGTGTGAGAACAACCTCTACATGGAGTACACGGCGATCGGTGAGGTGACCGCCGTTCGCCACCCCGCGGCCGACCGTGCGGCGGCCTACGGCCTGGAGCCGACGGTCGTCGACGGCAACGACGCCGACGCCGTGTACCTCGCCGCCCGGGCGGCCATCGAACGCGCCCGGTCGGGTGGAGGACCGTCGCTGATCGAGACGAAGACCTACCGCCACGGCGGGCACAGCCGCGCCGACCCTGGCACGTACCGCCCCGCCGAGGAGGTCGAGGCGTGGATCGCCCACGACCCGATCCCGATGTACCACCAACGGCTGCTGCGCCTCGGCGTCGCCGAGGAGCGGCTCGCCGAGATCGTCACGAGCGTCGCGGCGGCGATCGACGCGGCGACCGAGGCGGCCAAGGCGGCACCGCCCCCAGACCCGGCCGAACTGTGGACCAACGTGTGGGCCGACGGGGGGTGGCAGTGGCGCAGCTGACCTACCGCGAGGCAGTGACCCGCGGCATCGCCCAGGAGATGCGTCGCGACCCGACCGTCGTGTTCCTCGGCGAGGACGTCGGCGGTGCCGGCGGGGTGTTCAAGACCACGGCCGGGCTGCTCGACGAGTTCGGACCGGTGCGCGTGGTCGACACGCCGATCTCCGAACAGGCGATCCTCGGGGCGGCGATGGGTGCGGCGATGACCGGGATGCGCCCGATCGCCGAAGTCATGTTCGCCGACTTCTTCGCCGTGTGCTGGGACATGGTCGTCAACGAGATCGCCAAGGCCCGCTACATGACGAACGGGCAGGTCAGCTGCCCGCTCGTGATCAAGTCCGGCAACGGAGGCTCGGTGCGCTTCGGCGCCCAGCACTCCCAGAGCGTGGAGAACTGGGCGATGGCCGTGCCGGGCATCAAGGTCGTCGCCCCCTCGACCGCCACCGATGTCGTCGGGCTGATGGCGGCGGCCGTGCGCGATCCCGACCCGGTCCTGTTGTTCGAGCACAAGGGTCTCTACGCCTCGAAGGAGGAGCGTGCCCGACGGCGAGATCGTCGACACGCTCGGCACCGCCAAGGTGCTCCGTGACGGCACGGACTGCACGGTGGTCGCCCTCGGCCTGATGGTCGGTCGGGCGCTGGCCGCCGCCGATCGGCTCGCCGGCGAAGGCATCGATGCGACCGTGATCGACCTGCGCAGCCTGGTGCCCCTCGACATGGCCACCGTGCTCACCTCGGTGTCGGCGACGAGCCGGCTGTTCACCGTCGAGGAGAACCCGCAGGCGTGCGGGTGGGGAGCCGAGGTCGCCTCGATCGTCGCCGACGAGGCGTTCTGGGATCTCGACGGCCCCATCGTTCGGATCACGACACCGCACCTACCGCTACCAGCGGCGGGAGAGTTGGAGGACCTGGCGATCCCGTCCGTCGAGCGCATCGCCGCGACGATCCACGAGTCGCTGAACTGATCGCGGAACGGACGGGATGGCCGAACATGTCGTGAGGAAGGTCGCCGACCTGGACTACCAGACGCCGGCCGAATTCGTCGGGCGCAGCTCCGGCTACAGCGGCGACAACGTCGTCGACGAGGCCGGCGGTGCGATCCAGATGGGATTCCGCGTCGCCCGCCTCGAGCCCGGCGGCTCGGTCGACAGCCACGTGCACTCCTGGGAGGAGTCGCTCTACGTGACTGCCGGTTCGCTGACCGTCGACACGCCGGAAGGAAGCGTCGAGCTCGGTCGCCGGTGACTACGGGCTCCTGCCGGTCGGCTCCACCCATGCATTCAGGAACACCTCGGACCGAGCCGGTGTCGTTCTCGGAGATGAAGGCGCCGCTCCCGCGGTCACGCTTCGACTTCGACACTCAATTTCCCCCGCCGCTCGCTGCCGGGACCGCCCGGCCGGTCGACGTTCGTGACCCGCGCAACCGCTACTTCGGACACATCGACGCCGAGTCGATGGATCCCGGCCAACCAAACTCAGGACCGGCTGCAGGTCAGTGCGAGCATGCGTACCGCCTTGCTCGTGTACAGCGGCATCTCGGTCAAGATGATGGTCGACTCCGATCTCGGCGCTGTCCTCTCGACGATGTTCATGGTGCAGTACGAGCAGGGCGGGTTCGCCGGCGCCCACGACCACCCGCTCGAGGAGACGTATCAGATCCTCGACGGAGAGGTGGAGGCGTTCTTCGACGGGAACGCCTACGAGCTCGGGCCCGGCGATGTGGCCTGGGCCGGTGTCGGCTGCGTTCACGAGTTTCGCAACATCGGCTCGGGACGCGTCCGATGGCTGGAGACGCAGGCACCGCAACCACCACCTCGCCACTCCTACCGCTTTGCCCGGGACTGGAGATATCTCCACGACACCCTGACCGCTGAGACGAACGACTAGGTCAGGACAGCATGGACGACTGGACGGGCTGATGGCCAAGGTGCTGATCAAAGGAGGCACGGTCCTGTCGCTCGATCGGGCGGTTGGCAACCTGGTCGAGGCGGACGTGCTGATCGACGACGGGATCATCAGCGAGGTGGGCTCGTCGCTGCGGGCACGCGGTGCCGAGGTCGTCGATGCCGCCGACACGATCGTCATGCCCGGGTTCGTCGATGCCCACCGCCACCTGTGGCAGTCCTTCATCCGCGACGTCGATTCGGCGTCCGAGACGGAGATCGCCGGCCACTACCAACCTGACGACATCTACGCCGCCACGCTGGTCGGATTGCTCCGAGCGCTCGAGGCCGGCATCACCACCGTCGTCGACTGGTGCGATCTCCCCGATGACGCCGCTCATCGCGACGCGGCGCTGACGGCCCACGCCGACTCCGGTGTGCGCACGGTCTTCGTCTCGTCGCGAGCCGTCGCGACTCGCGTCCCGCCAACACCACGCTCGCATTCGCCTCCCCCGATCTCGTCGGGGCAGATCTCGACGGGCTCGCGGCCGGATGGTCCGACGCCCGCGCACGGGGACAGCGGATTCACGCCCACGCCGGCACGTCGGCGGCGGCGGGCGGCGAGGTTGCCGAGTTGGGTCGCCGCGGCCTGCTCGGGCCGGATGTCACCTTGTCCCACTGCACCCGTCTCGAGCACTGCCGACTTCGCCGCCATCGCTGCTTCGTCGACTGCGGTCGCGCTCACGGCGGCGAGCGACATGGTCGGCGGCGTCGGTCCGCCCCCCGTGCAGCAGCTCATCGACCGGGGCATCCGGCCGGGCCTGGGTGTCGGGGTCGAACGGCTCGCGCCCGGCGACGTCTTCGCCCAGATGCGGGCCGTGATCTCCGTTCAGCACGCCACGTCGTTCGACCTCAAGCTGGCGGGCAAAGGAGGTGTCCCGAACCTGCTCGGGACTCGCGAGGTCATTCGCTACGCCACCGTCGATGGTGCGACGGGCCGCCGGACTGGCCGACGTCACCGGCTCGTTGAGCCCGGGCAAGCGGGCTGACGTCATCGTGCTGCGAGCCGATCGTCCGAACATCGCCCCCGTCAACGACCCGATCGGCGCCGTCGTGTGGGGCATGGACACGTCGAACATCGACTGGGTCTTCGTCGGCGGCGCCGCGCTGGTCGAGAACGGCGAGCTCACCGCCGACGTGGCGAGAGCACGAGCGCTCGCGTCGGCGGCCCAGCGGCAGGTCTCCGTCGCCGGGCCCGCCGTCAGCGTCGGAGCCGATCAGCGATGATGGCCAGGTCGGTGCCCGCCTCGGCCCTCACGAGGTTCGTCGTCGCGTCGCGCTACATGCCGGTCTTCTCGCCCTGATCCTCCTCGTCGTCGTGGCCGCGATCTGGGTTCCCGAGACCCTCAGCCGGGTCGCCTTGTCAGCGATCGCCCCGTTCGGTGCCCTGCTCGCGATCACCGCGCTCGGCCAGATGCTGGTGATCATGACCGGGGGCATCGATCTCAGCACCCCGGGCACCCTGACGCTCGCGGCGATGATCATGGCCGGAGTCGGTGAGCAGTCCGACAGCCGCATCTGGATCGCGATCCTCGTCGGCGTGGGCGCCGCCGCCCTCATCGGGTTGGTGAACGGGATCCTCATCGGTGGGCTCAAGTTGAACGCACTCATCGTCACGCTGGCGACGGGCCAGATCGTGGTCGGAGTCGTCAGCCGCTACGTCGGCACGTTCCCGGTGCAGAGCGCGGTACCGCTCGGTCTGTCCGACTGGGCGGCGAGCCGGTTCCTTGGCGTCAGCCCGATCTTCTGGATGGGCGTGGTCGTCACGCTGTTGTTCATCGTCGGGCTCCGCTACGACCTCGGTCGGACGCCGCTTCCAGGTGGTCGGCGCCAACCCGGTCTCGTCCCAGGTGATGGGCGTGCGGGTGACGTTGTCCCAGACGCTCGTCTACGTCGTGGCGGCGGTCCTCGTACGCGATCGCCGGGATCGCCCTGGCCGCGCTTGCTGCGCAACCCCGGGGTCAACATCGGCTCGCCGTACCTCCTCGGTCCGATCGCCGCGGTCGTCATCGGTGGCGCGTCGCTGGCCGGAGGCCTGGCGAGTCCGCTGTCCACATTCGCCGCGGCGTTCTTCCTCACCGGGTTGAACCAGATGATGCGATCGCTCGGCCTGGCGACCTCTCTCCAGTTCCTCGTGTTCGGGCTCGTGATCATCGGGGGGATGCTGATCTCGGGTGACCGCATCATCAAGGGCGTCGAAGCGCTCTTCCGCGAACGACGAATCTCCGTCGAGACGAAATGACATCAACACAAGACAGGCCCATCAACGGGCCAAGGGGGAAGACACCAATGCACCTGAAGAGAACCTTCGGAGTCATCGCGATCCTTGCGATGACGGCAACTGCGTTCGGCTCGGGGGCCAACGCGACCACCGACACCAGGCGGCGGTTCGCTGGCCGAGTTCGGCGAGGATCCATCGGCGGCGGATCCGGCGCTCGTCGAGAAGGCCCTCGGCCCGGTCGAGCCGTCGGCGCCGGAAAGCTGGGACGTCGTGCTCGCGGCGATCGCCCGGGCCAACCAGGACCTCGACCAAGCGACGATCGACAAGGCCATGGAGTGTTGGAGCAATCAGTCGTGCGACACCGGCAGCGGTGGAGAGCTGGTCATGGGCTACGCCGACGGTGGCGGCGACACGGTCAACGTCTGGCGTTCGGTGAGTCACATGGAGGCCATCCTCCAAGCGCTCACGTACCCCGAGATCGGCTCGATCGTCTCGACTGCCGCCAACTTCAACCAGGATCCGGAAGTCCACGCCAACGACGTGCGGTTCCTGATCCAGAGCGGCGTCGACTTCATCATCGGGTATCCCGACGTGGGCATCGCCCTCGCCGGAGCAGTCTCCGAAGCGGAGGCCGCGGGCATCCCGTACCTGTCGTTCTCGGCCGGCTATGTCGGACTGCCCGGCCAGGAGGGCGCCCTCGTCCCAGGTGAGGACTACACGGCGGTGATCGGCGAGGACCTCTGCGCCCTCGGCGAGAGCTTCGCCGACGTCCTCAACACCGGTGTCGGCAGCGGCGAGGTGGCGATGCTCGGCGGCACGCCGGGGAACGCGCTCAGCCTCGGTTGGCAGCAGTGCACGACCGCCGCGCTCGCCGACGGCGTCGATCTCGTCAACCCGCCGGCCGACGAGAACTCGACCACCGGGGACACGTTCTGGGTGAACACGATGGCCCTCGACACGGTTCGCGGCCTGCTCACGACGAACCCCGAGATCAGGGGATGGGCATACGAGTACTCCGACGGGCTGTACACGGCCCTCCAGGCGTACGACGAGCTCGGAATCCCCGTGCAGGACCTGACAGTTGCGCTGCGCACGGACGAGCAGACCCTGTTCTGCGACTGGGCGGAGCGCGCCGAGCCCACCTACAACATCTGGTACTCGGCCGGCGGCAACTTCCAGTCCCGAGTGGCCGTCACCACGGCGATGCTCGCGCTCCAGGACGCCGACGTTCCGGGTGAGGTCGTTGTTCCTCACGTGATGCGGCAGGTCACCGACGCCGACTGCAATCCCGATCGGGTCAACGAGGTCGTGTCGGGGACGTCTCTGGTGCCCGACGACGTGCTCGGCGTGATGTTCGGCGGTTGAACGTTCACGATTCCGTGGAATGCAATGAATGACGAATCCGTACTCGAACTGGCGGGCGTGTCCCGCCAGTTCGGTGCGGTTCGCGCGCTGACCGCTGTCAGCTTCGAGTGCCGCGCCGGTGAGGTCCACGCGGTGGTCGGCGAGAATGGCTCGGGCAAGTCGACTCTCCTCGGGATCGCATCAGGTTTCGTCGACCCCGATCAGGGCACCGTGCGGATCGGCGGCAGACCGCTGTCGCGTGACTCACCAGCGCTGTCGCGCAAGCTCGGCCTGGCGATGGCCTACCAGGACGGTTCATCGGTCAACGCCGAGCCGGTGAAGAACAACCTCTACAACGCCGCCAGCGAGGGACGCCCGCGCTATCGGCACAGGAAGAAATGGGCTCGCCGCGTCCTCTCCGACCTCGACCTCGACCTCGAGCTGTTCCCCGACGCTCCAGTGGGGTCGCTCACGATGGCGGAGCGCCAACTGTTCGAGGTGGCCAAGGCGCTCGTGACCGAACCAAAGGTGCTGCTGCTCGACGAGCCCACCACCGCCCTCGGTCCGGAGGAGGTCGAGGCCCTCCACCGAACCGTGTTGGCGTGCAAGCGTCGAGGCGTCGGTGTCGTCTATGTCAGCCACCGGCTGCCGGAGGTGCTCGAGATCGCCGACCGGATCACCGTGCTTCGCGACGGGCGGCATCAAGGAACCTACGACGCCGCGACCACCACGGAAGCGGAGCTGGTCGAGCGGATCGTTGGCCGCCCGTTCGAGGCGGCATTCCCGCCACCGATTCCGCCGTCGGCCGACGTCGACGAGGTGCTCGTCGTCGATGCCCTGCAGGGGCAGTCATTCGGTCCTGTCAGCTTCACACTGCACCGCGGCGAGGTCGTCGGGATCGCCGGTGCCGAAGGCAACGGCCAGCCTCAGCTCTTCGACACCCTTGCCGGCCGGATCCCGCCTCGCGCCGGCAGCGTCGTCTGCGCCGGGAAGGAGCTGACGTTGATCTCGACCCGGGAGGCGGTGCGTGCCGGGATCATGCTGCTCCCCGGCGATCGGAAACGGGAGGCGTTGATGGGCGTCTTGGGCGTGCGGGTGAACGCCACCGTCCAATCGCTGCGGCGGTTCAGCCGGTTCGGGCTGCTGCGCCGGCGGGCCGAGCGAGACGCGGTGCAAGCGCTCGTCGACCAGCTCGAGATCCGCACGCCATCGCTCGACCAGCCAGTCGAGTTCCTCTCCGGCGGCAACCAGCAGAAGGTGTCCGTCGCCCGATCGTTTCTCAAGGAACCGTCGGTGATCCTCGCCTACGAGCCGACCCAAGGTGTCGACGTCGGCTCGCGCATCGACATCTACGCGGCCCTCCACGCCAGGGCCGCCGCCGGCGCCGCCCTGCTCGTCAAGTCGAGCGACCCGATCGAGCTCTCGGGCCTGTGCAACCGCGTGTTCGTGATGTCGCGCGGCACCATCATCGAAGAGATACCCGGCGACGAGCTCGACGAGGTCCGCATCGTCGAGTCCATCGTTCGCGGTCCAGGCATGTCGAAGGCGGCACGATCGCCGCTGGGTGTCGCGATGCCGAAGTCAGGTTCATGACGGTGGACCAGTGACTGTCGCGATCCACACCTCGACACGTCGATCGGGCGAGACAGTTCGCCCGCAAGGTCGCCCGCAATGCCCGCGACAAGAACGAGTGGCGCAAGATCGTCAAGTTCCGACTGTGGATGCCAGTGGCGCTGCAGGTGCTGCTGATCGCCGTCCTGCTCTGGTACACCGAGACTCGGTTCGACGGGTTCATCAACCGGGCGAACCTCACCACGGTTCTGCTCCTGGCGATGCCCCTCGCGCTGGCGGCGATCGCCCAGACGCATGCGATCCTCGTCGGTTACCTCGACCTGTCGGTCGGGGCGATGATCAGCTTCGGCGTCGTCGTCGGGTCGTTTCTGATCGCCGGTGACGCCTCGACGATCGAGATCCTGATCGGGATCGCGACGGTTCTCGCCTGCGGCCTCGGTCCTCGGCTCGGTCAACGCAGTGCTGATCAGAGGCTTCAAGATCCCGTCGCTCATCGCCACCCTGGCGACACTCAGCATTCTCGACGGGATCTCGCTGACCATGCGACCCACCGCACAGGGGATCATCAGCGAAGACCTGGTGTCGTTTCTCAAGAAGAGCGTGGGGCCGATCCCCATCGCGTTCATCGTCATCGTCGCCGGCGCCGGCCTGCTCGATCTCTGGCTGCACGCCTCGGGACCAGGCCTCGAGGTGCGCGCAGTCGGTTTCGACGATCGTTCCGCCAAGCGCGGCGGGATCAGGACCAACTGGATTCGGGTGCGAGCACTGCTCCTGTCAGGCGTTCTTGCTGCCGTCGCCTCGCTCTTCGTCATGGCTCGCTCGCCGATCGGGAACGCTCAGATCGGTAGTTCGTTCGCGCTCAACAGCATCACGGCCGCGGTGTTGGGCGGGGCAGCACTCGCCGGCGGCCGAGCGACCTTCGTCGGGAGCACGGTTGCCGCTGTGCTCCTCGCACTCATCATCACCGCACTCCCGTTCCTCGAACTGTCACCCACCGACGGCTCGATGATCATCGGTCTGCTCGTGCTGGTTGGGATCGTCCTGTTCCAGGTCGGAGATCTCAAAGAGTTGGTCAAACGCAACTTCCGCAAAGCGCGTCGCCTCGTCGCTCGGCAGCAGGGTTGCGGTGGCTGCCGACCTTCCCGATTTCTACGCGGCAGGAGTCGACTTCTCGGTGGTGCCAACCGAGCGGAGGTTGGTCAAGAACGGGATCGTCCTCAGCCTCGATCCCGAGATCGGCGACGTCAGCGGCTGCGACGTGCTGATCGATCGAGATCGAATCGTGGCCGTGGGCAGAGACCTCGAGGCGGATGGCGCCGAGATCATCGACGCCACAGGGATGATCGTGATGCCTGGCTTCGTCGACAGCCACCGCCACACCTGGGAAGGCCTGCTCCGCAACATCGGCACCGACGTGCCCCTGGAAGGCCGGTCGAGCTACTTCTCGCACGTGCTGCACAAGTTGGCGCCGGCGTTCCGGCCCGAGGATGCCTACATGGGCAATCTGATATCGGCGCTCGGGTGCATCGACGCCGGAATCACCACATTGCTGGACTGGTCGCACATCCAAGGCTCGCCCGACCACACCGACGCCGTCATCCAAGCGTTGGAGGACTCCGGTTTGCGAGCCGTGTTCGCGTATGGGTTCCCATGGTGGGGCAAGTGGGAAGAGCGTCAACCGAGCTGGTTCATGCGGGCGGCCACCGAACACTTCTCGACCAATGACCAGATGCTGACCCTGGCGCTGGCTGCTCCCGGCCCGGAGTTCACCGACTTCGAGGTGACCCGCGATCACTGGAAGCTCGCCCGCGAGGCCGGAGCCCGGATCACCACCCACGTCGGTGTCGGCTCCTACGGCCTGGAATCCAAGTTCGAGCAGTTCGGACGGTCCGGCGTGCTCGGTCCCGACACCACATACATCCATTGCACGACGCTCAACGACACCGAGATCCAGATGATCGTCGATACCGGCGGAACAGTCTCCCTGGCGACGCCGGTGGAGATGATGATGGGTCATGGCATGCCGCCGATCCAGAAGTTCCTCGATCGTGGAGTGAAACCCAGCCTCAGTGTGGACGTGGAGACGAACGTCCCGAACGACATGTTCAACCAGATGCGATCGGTGCTCGCCCTGCAGCGCGCTCGCGCCGCGGGGGCGGTGCCGATCACCGCTCGCGACGTCCTGGCCTATGCCACGATCGAGGGCGCTCAGGGCAAATGGGCTCGATGCCAAGGTGGGGTCACTGACGCCAGGCAAGCAAGCAGACATCATCATGCTGCGCACGGATCGGATGAACGTGACGCCGCTCGGTGATCCCGCCACGGCGGTCGTGACGAGCATGGACACCGGCAACGTCGACACGGTCCTGATTGGCGGCCAAGTGATGAAGCAAGGCGGTCAGCTGCTCCATGTCGACTGGCCCGCCGTCCGCCGCCGAGCCACGGAGTCTCGCGACTTCGTGATCGCCAAGTCCGGCTTCAAACTGCCGAAGATTTAGTCGTATGTGTCAGCGAACACGACCGCCGGTGTCGTGTTCGCTGACACAGATCGGCGGTCTGCTTGTCACAGCAACATCCAGCCACCGTCAACAGCAAGGTTGACGCCGTTCACTCCCCGGTTCTCCAACAGGAATTCGGTGGCGTCCACGACTTCGGCCATCGTGACGAGGCGCCCCGTCGGCGTTCGTTGGATGACCGCGTCGAGTGGCTTGTTCTCCCAGAACGGGCTGTCGCCGACGATCCCGGGATGGATGGCGTTGAAGCGCACCGGGGCGAGCTCGACTGCCAGGGTACGAATGAGGCTGCTCACACCGCCGTTGACCGTCGTCACGGTGGTGGAACCTGGATACGGGCGGTCCTTGGCTCGACCGCCGAACAGCACCACCGAGCTGTCCTCCGAGAGGCGGTCGATGAGGGCATGCACTGTCGTGGTGTAGCCGACGAGCTTCATGGTCGTCAGGTAGACGGCGTCGGCGATCGTGTACTCGCGAATCGGGTTGTTGTCCCGCGCGATCGACGCCAGGACCAGCCGCGACACCGCACCCAGCCCGCTGATCGCCTCGGCGATCGTGTCGGGTTCGGCGAGGTCGAAGGCCAACGCGCCGACGTCAGCTGCCGATCTCAGTTGCGACCTCGGTCGCGCGTTCGAGGTTGCGACCGGTGATGGTCACGTCGTGGCCTAGCTCGTGATAGCGGCGGGCCACTTCGCGACCGATGCCACCCGTGCCACCGACCACGAGAACAGATCCGTCACCCATTTGGCTCCTCTCGTGAACCGGCCGCTGTTCAATGTAGCTGAACAACCTGGCTAGCGAAAGTCGTCGTTCGCTACGTGCGCTCGAGCACCCACCACACACCGACTGCCGGCTTGAGCCCGTCGTTGCGGTAGCCGTGTGGCGTCGTCGACTCGAAGCTGACGGCGTCGCCGGGGCCGAGGCGATACTCGTCAAAGCCGAGCGTGAGGATGAGTGACCCCTTCAGCAGGTAGCCGTACTCGGTGCCCGAATGGCGCATCAGCTCACCCGAGCTCGACGAGGTTCCCCCCGGCTGGTAGGTGATCAGCAGGAAGTCGACGTGCGTGTTCGGCACCTGACCGAGCCGCTCCCAGATCACTCCCGAGTCGAGTGTACAGCGACTCCCGATCGTCCGGTCGCACGACCGGGCTATAGGGCAGACGAACGGCAGGATCAGGGAGAACATCCTGAGTACGGCTACTTGGCCGCTCGGCGGACTGCTGCACGGTCGCCCCGTCGTCGGACCGGGCGACCGCCGTCGCCGAGTTGTCCGACTCGCCGAACAGCGACTCGATCGTGACGTCGAGGGCGGTCGTGATCGCATAGAGCGTGCTCACGGACGGCTGGCTCTTGTCCGTCTCGATCTGGGAGATGAGGCTTGGCGACACACCGATGTCTCGGGCCAACCCGCGCACGGACAGCCCTCGCCGCTGTCGCTCGGTGCGGATCCGACTGCCCAGGGGCGGGACTGTCGCCTGGCTCACCGGATCCTCCTACCCGCACGTCGACTCCACCTGTCCATCACTATTGCACTGGCTGTGCGCTGCCAGCATACACTCGGCCCAAGGAGCTGGCCCGTCACGGTCGATCAAGACCATGGGGAGGGCGCCAGCCGAGGGCGCTACAGGGGAACACGCACCGACCGATCGCCACAACGCGCGAACCGATCCTGCGCGATGGCTGACACCGCTTCTCCGCAAGGAAAGGTGACACAAGTGAGGACACGACTGCTGGCCGCAAGTTCGGCCACCGCCTTGGCGCTCGGGTTCGCCCCGCTCGGCAATGCGGCGCCGCGGACGACGCCGCCCACCTCCGAGGCCGCGGCGACGGAGGGGTCGGCTGCCGCCCCGTCCGGTGATCCGATCACTGTCGGATCGACGCTCTCGCTGACCGGCGCGTTCGGCGCCACCGGCGTGATCCACCGCATCGCCGGCGAGCTCTTCGTCGACCGGCTCAACGCGAGCGGCGGACTGCTCGGCCGGCCGGTCGAATGGACGGTGCTCGACGACGAGTCCGACCAGGCGCAGGTGACGACGCTGTACGAGCGCCTGATCAGCCAGGACCAGGTCGACCTCATCATCGGCCCGTACGCGACGCCGAACATCCTGTCGGCGGTCGCCGTCGCCGAGCGCCACGGGTACACGATCCCGCAGCACACCGCCGTGATCGCACCGCTGCTCACCTACGACTGCCAGTTCCCCGGCTGGTCGATCGGTCCGACGCCGAACGAATACGTCCCGAACCAACTGCTCGACGCCGTCGAGAGCCTGCCCGAGCCGCCGACCAAGATCGTCGTTGCGACGAACCAGAGCGGCTCGACCGACTTCATCACCCGCGGCATCCCCGACGACGACAGTGATCCAGGGATGCTGACGATCGCCGAGGAGCGCGGCTACGAGGTCGTCGACCTCCCCTACCCGCCGGGCACGACGGACTGGGCGCCGATCGCCGCACAGATCCGTGACGAGGATCCCGACCTGCTCGTCAACAACGGGCTCGGGGTCGACCCGGTCGGCCTGATCGAAGCGATGCAGCAGCTCGACTATCAACCACCGATGATGTTCAGTCTGTTCCCGGCACCCGGCCCGCCGCTCGGCCTCGGCGAACTGTCGGACGGATTGATATCGGTCTCGATCTTCGAGCCCAACGAGGCGGTGCTCGACCAGTACCCGCCAGAGGTCGCCGAGATCGTGGCCGAGTTCTCGACACGCGCCGAGGAGGAGGGTGTTCCCTACACGGTGTTCGAGACGCAGGCGGCCGCCTCGTGGAACGCCTGGGAGATTCTCGCCCAGGGCGTCGAGGCCGCCGGCAGCCTCGACCAGCAGGCCATCTGTGACGCGCTGCACGAGAACGGCGCGGAAACGACCTTCAGCGGGCCTCTCGAGTTCGACCCGGAGGTCAACAACTTCTGGCCGAGCAACGAAGGACTCAAGCAGATCCAGGACGGCGACTGGCTGATGGTGTGGCCGGCCGAGCGGGCTGCCGCCGAGCTGCGGCCGCCGGCGGGCTGAGCCGATTCGCAGCGTCGCTCATTCACGCAGGCCGTTGAGGTCGGATTCCGGCCGTGCAGGCTCCGCAGGTCGGCACGCGTCGACGTCGCTCGCATCGGTGACGCGGGGGTCAGATGACGACCGCCCAGGCGGCCTTGTCCGGCATCCTCGTCGGTGGGCTGTACGCGCTGATGGCGATCGGCCTGTCGCTGACGTGGGGGATGCTCAAGATCATCAACCTGGCGCACTTCGGGCTGATCCTCCTCGGCGCCTACCTCACCTACCAGACGGCGACGTCGTGGGGGCTCGACCCGCTGCTGACCACGCTCGTGTCGGCGCCGGTGCTGTTCGTGGCCAGCGCCCTCCTCTACTGGGTGTTCGACCGGCTGGCGATCAGCGAGCTCAACTCGCTGCTCGTCAGCTTCGGCGTGCTCGTGATGACGATCCAGGCGACGAGCAACATCTGGAGCGAGGACTTCCGGCGGATCACCGCAGACCGCAACCGCTACGCCACGCAATCGGTGCGCATCGGTGACTTCGTGTTCCCCGTGCCGACGTTGCTCGCCTTCGCCGCCGCCGTCGTCCTCACGTTCGCCATCCATGTCATGCTGCGGCGCACGTTCGTCGGCCGGGCGCTGCGGGCCTTCGCGGAGGACCGCACGATCGCCGCCGCCTTCGGCATCGACCACCGGCGCCTCGGCATGCTGCTCGCCGGCCTGGCGGGCGTCACCGCCGCCGTCGCCGGCGTGCTGTGGGCGCTGAGCAATGCGATCACGCCGTCGACGCCGTTCGCCTGGTTCGGCATCGTCTTCGCCGTCGTCATCCTCGGCGGCATCGGCAACGTCGCCGGCACGTTGCTCGCCGGGGTGCTGATCGGCACGTTGTCGAGCGTCGTCTCGGTCGTGTGGTCGGCAGCGGCGGCGCCGCTCGCCCTGTTCTCGGCGATCATCCTCGCCCTGCTGTTCCGCCCCCAAGGCCTCCTGCCGGCTGGTGACGCGCGGTGAAGCGCGGGTTCACCGGCATCGCCGTCGCGGTCGCCGCCCTCGCCGTCCTTCCGTTCGTGCGCGAGAGCCTCGGGCTGACCGGCTTCTACATCGTCATCCTCTACACCATCTTCTTCTGGACAGCGCAGGCGACGAGCTGGAACGTGCTCTCCGGCTACGCCGGCTACTTCAGCTTCGGCCAGGGAGCATTCGTCGGCGTCGGCGCCTACACCGCGGCGGTGCTCAGCGGCCGCCACGACGTCGCCTTCTTCGTCACGATCCCGATCGCCGGCGTGCTCGGCCTCGCCCTCGCCCTCGCCATCGGAGCACTGGCGTTCCGACTACGGTCGTTCCGCGGCGAGATCTTCGCCTTGCTCACGCTGTCAGTGCCGTTCATCCTCGCCTCCGTGGCGCGGCTGAGCACCCGGATCGACGGCGGCCAGGGCATCATCGTCCCGTCGCCCGACTACCCCGACGCACTCGGCGATTTCCAGGACTTCCTCTACTTGCTCAACCTGGCGATCGCCGCCCTCGCGGTCGGTGTCGCCTACGCCATCCAGAACAGCCGGTTCGGCTGGGCGCTGGCGGCGGTCAGGGACGCCGAGGACGTCGGCGAGGGGCTCGGCGTCCCGACCTTCCGCTACAAGATGCTCGCCATCGCCGCCAGCGGTCTGATCGGGTCGATGTCCGGTGCGGCCTACGCACAGCAGATCGGCTTCGTCACCGTCGAGGCGGTGTTCGGGCTGACGATCCCGGTGTTCGTGATCGTGATGAGCGTGCTCGGCGGCCGAACCCACTGGCTCGGCCCGGTGATCGGGGCGACGTTCATCGTCCTGCTCCAGGACCGCCTGACCGTCGCCGGCCTGGAGGGCTGGCGGATGATCATCTTCGGGGCGATCCTCGCCTTCGTTGTCGTCGCCGCCCCCGAGGGACTGCAGGCACGGCTGAAGGCGCGTCCGGTCCCGGCGCTCGGCGCCTTCGCCGTCTTCGCCGTCGGGTCGCGGGTCATCGGCGGGGGCGAGGAGTTGCTCGACTGGATCGGCGCCGGCATGGTCGGCGCCGCCATCGTGGCGCTGTGGCCTGGCGCCCAGCGGCAGGCTGCCCGGCTGGCTGCGCCGCTGCTGCCGTCGCAACCGGCGGAGTTGGCCCAGCCGGTCGGACCGGCCGAGTCGCTGGTGGCGATCGAACCGGGCGGCGACCCGAGTCCCGGCGCCGCGGCGATCGTCGAATGCGCCGACCTGTCGCGGTACTTCGGTGGTGTGCGGGCGCTCGACGGCCTGACGGTGACGATCTCAGCCGGCGACCTCGTCGGGCTCGTCGGTCCCAACGGGTCGGGCAAGACCACGCTGGTCAACCTGCTGTCACGGACGCTGCGCCCGACGCACGGCGTGATCCGCATCGCCGGCCACGACATCGCCGGGCTGCCGCCGCATCGCGTCGCCCACGCCGGAGTGGCGCGGACCTACCAGATCCCCCGACCGTTCCCGTCGATGACAGTGCGCGACAACGTGGCGATGGCGATCATGTTCGGGCGCGCCCCGCGGACGATCGGCGGGGCGAGAGCGGCGGCCCAGGAGTTCCTCGACTTCGTCGGCCTCGCCCATCTCGCCGACGCCTTCCCCGGCGACACGAACCTCCACGAGCGCCAGCTGCTGGAGATGGCCCGGGCGATCGCCTCGAGCCCGAAGGTGCTGCTCCTCGACGAGGCGCTGGCCGGACTCAACCCGGCCGAGATCGACAGCGCCGTCGAGGTGGTTCGGCGTATCCACCGGTCCGGTATCACGATCGTGATCGTCGAGCATCTGCTGCGTGTCGTCAACCAACTGGCCACGAGGGTCGTCGTGCTCGACCGCGGACGGCTCCTCGCCGATGGCACCCCGCAGACCGTGATGCGCGAGCCGGCCGTGGTGAGCGCCTACCTGGGGAAGCAGGCCGATGCTTGAGGTCCGTGGCCTCGACGCCTTCTACGGTGATGCCCAAGCGCTGTGGGAGATCGATCTCGACGTCGGCAGCGCCGAGACGGTGAGCATCGTCGGGCCCAACGGTGCGGGCAAGACGACGCTCGCCAACACGATCACCGGGATCCATCGCCAACGGCGTGGCGCCATCCTCGTCGAGGGCGTCGACGTCACGGCGTTGCCGGCACACGCAGTCTGCGCGTGTGGCGTGGCGACAGTTCCTGAGGGGCGACGCGTGTTTGCCCACATGTCGGTCTTCGACAACCTGTGCCTCGGTGCCTACCGCAAGGACGCCCGCACGAACTACCGCGACGAGCTCGAGCGTGTGTACACCCTCTTCCCGCGGCTACGCGAGCGCTCGACGCAACTTGCCGGCAGGCTCAGCGGCGGCGAGCAGCAGATGCTCGCCGTCGGCAGGGCGCTGATGTCCCGCCCCCAGCTGCTGGTCATGGACGAGCCATCGCTCGGACTCGCCCCGGTCGTGGTCGACGAGGTGTTCGAGGTCATCGAGTCGATCACGTCTGCCGGGGTGAGCGTGCTCCTCGTGGAGCAGGAGGTGGAACGCGCGCTCGCCGTGTCCTCCAGGGCGTACGTCCTCGTCGAGGGCCGCATCGTCGCCTCCGGCTCCGCCGAGACGCTGCGGGGCAGCGCCGAGTTGCGCAGCAGCGTCCTCGGCTTGTGAGCGTCGCGATCCGGCGCTGGGCTCACTCGCCCACGGGCCAATGCTGGAGTTGAGTCGTCAACATCGGGAAGTCCGCCGGGTTCCCCGTCGCCAGATCGGCATCAATCCCGACGGCAGCGGCGGCGATCAGGCAGTCGGCTTGATGGACGGTGACGCCGTTGGCCGCGAGGGTGCGGCGCCACGTGCCAGCTCGCTCGCCCTCGGGTGCGCCGAGCGGTGCGAGCCGAAGCCCTCGGAACAGCCGCTGAACGAACGGTGCCTCGCGATCGTGTATGCCGCGCCAGATCTCCTCGACAGAGATGACGCAGACCCATGGTTCGTCGCCTCTTCGTCTCATCTCCCGCAACCGGTGCTTTGCCGCACGACCACGCAGGGCGTCGATGAGAACCGTCGAATCAAGCAACACTCGAGCCAAGATCAGCCTGCCCGGCGGACGTCGGCGCGCTGTGCTCGAACCCAGCCGGCCGGATCGTCGTCCCACGGGTGGCCCGAATCCTCGATCGAACCGATCGCGGCTTCAAGCTCGTCCCAACGCCGCTCGTCGTCGAGCGCACGACGAATGAGGCCGACCAGGAATGCGCTCCGCTGCCGAGCCCCGAGGCGGGCATCCAGTTCGGCGACGAGTTCGTCGGGAAGCTGAATGTGTAGTCGCATGTGCCAACATTAGCCCACTCCGGACCGGCTGCGCCGGCAACGCCGCTATGACGTCGCCACCCACGCGATCTCCGCACTGCCATCAGGCCCGACGGTCCTGACCCGGTCTCGTAGACAGCGAACAGAACGAACACGAACAGCGATGTGCCAACCATCTTGCGCATCACGTCGAGCGCACACCGTTGTGGACCGACCTGCAACCCTGGAGACGTGACCGTTTATCGCGTGAGTTTCCAGGGGCCGGCCGCCCTCACCGTTCGCGTCGCTACCGCGCTCGCCGACGCCGACGGCGTCGAGCTGATCTCGTCCGATCAGCCCGTCGTGCTTGACGAGAACATGGTGGCGTTGAACGTCACGGTCGAGGGCGCGTTCGACGCCGTGGCCGATGCTGTTGCCGGCATCCGGGGTGGAATGCCGACGGGGGTCTCGATCGAGATCACCAGCGGCTAACGAGGGCTGGGCCGAGTGGCGTGGAGCAATGACCGCCGGTAGCGGACACCCGTTGCGGTCTGCTGCACGGCCGCGTCAGACGCCCTCGACTGCGACGAACGACCCGACGGCGGCTCCCTCGCGTACGCCGCGCGCCTCGACGTATGCGGGTGACCCGTACCAGGCCCGAGCCGCATCCATGTCTGGAAACTCCAGGATGACCATGCGATGTGGCTGGCGATCGCCTTCGAGCACCTCTGTGGCGCCGCCCCGAGCGAGGTATCGCCCGCCGGCGGCTTCGACAGCGGGGCCGGCGAGTTCACGGTAGGCCGCGTAGCGGTCAGGATCCGTGACATCCATGTCGACGATGACGTAAGCCCTAGGCATTGCGTCATTAGAGCACGCGCACGGACCACCATCCCGCCGGTCGACGCTCACTGCTGACACTCGGTCGACGCCGTCGCTGACGCAGGGCCAACTGGCCGACGTCGCCATCAGGACGTTACTGCGCTGGACATCACCGTCGGGCTGACTCCCGATTCGTTGGTCGATCCGGGCAATCGGGAACGCCAGATGCACCCGCAACTTCACGAGGAGGCTCGATCATGACTCGACACCTCAAGCGGGCTGCCATTGTCGCCGCGACCGCGATGCTGCTCTCGCCGGCCATCGATGGCGCCCACGCCGCACCGCTTGATCGGACACCGCCGACTGAGCCCAAGTTCGGCTACGCCCAGGGCTTCTTCTGCTTCACGCTGTACATGGGTGTCGGGCGCGTTACCGACAATGTCACGCCGGAGCCGGAGATCCGCTACGAGGCGTTCGCCAACGGCGAGTTCATCGGCCTGCTCGATCGCGGAAACGCATATAGCGCGTGGGGAAATCTGAAGCTGAAGGACGAAGGGCCGAACCAGGTATCTGTCGAGGCGGTCGACGCAGCCGGCAATCGTTCCCCGCAGCAGGACCACCACTGTCACCGGCTACGACTGCGTGGTCTAGGTCCCGAACCGACCGACGCGGTATGCGGCAGCTCCACACAGGGAACCCGGATGGCACGATGAGCCATGAACCCGGAGTCCCGTCGGACAACACGACCCTGACAGCAGTCCTCGACGAGTTCGCATCGGCCGGCTACGTCGGCCAGTTCGAGGTTGTTTCCGAGTCGGCGATCGGCTGTATCGCGTGCGAGGAGGAAAGCGCTCCTGCTGGCTTCGCGATGGCCGGGCTGCGCCGTCTCGAGGGTGCTTCGGATCCGGACGACATGATGTCGGTGGTCGCCTTGGCATGCCCGCGCTGCGGAACGTTGGGCACGCTGGTCCTCGGATACGGTCCCGCCGCCTCGGCTGAGGAAGCCGCCGTAAGCAAGCAGTTGCGGGATCAGCACAGTCAGGGCGACGTCCCGCCGCCGACTCCGGGGGAATGATGCGCTCCTCCGGGTGAGTAACAGCGCCGCACGTCACCGCCCGGATGCCCTGGGGGTACACGTCCGGCCGTCGTCGCCGGCGGACCACGGCAACTCGCCGAACTGCTTCCGTTTGCGTTCTCGCCAGCGGATCTCCGCCCGCCCGTCCGCGTGGTGTCCGAGCCCGATCGCGGATGATTGCTTGAGTGCGAGCGCACTTAACGCGCTAGCCGGGCACTCCGGCTGGACGCGATCGAGATGCAGTTCTGGCGCGGGTTCGCAGTGTCGGAGGGTGTCGTTCGGTCGCGACGTTCTGGCGCGCCTGGCCCCGGGGAGCGGTCGCTAGCGGCAGACATCTGGAGACGTGGTCGCCAGTGGTGCAACAGTTGGATGAATAGGGCTGGCGAGTGCGCGAGGAGCACGGCATGCAGGTGACAGGCTGGCTCGACGGGTACCAGCGGCGACACCGTTGGGCCGGGTTTCCCCTAGCCGTGATCTACAAGTTCTTCGAGGACCAGGGTCCCTACCTTCGCAGCGCTGATCACGTTCTACGGCTTCCTGTCACTGTTCCCGCTGCTGCTCCTGTTGGCGTCGGTGCTTGGCTTCGTGCTCCAGGAGGACAGCGACCTTGAGCAGCGGATCCTCGACTCGGCGTTGAGCCAGTTCCCGATCATCGGCGACCAGTTGAGCGACCCGGTGGGTCTGCAAGGCAACCGCACCGCCGTCGTCATCGGTTCGCTGGTCGCGCTGTACGGCGCTCTCGGTGTCGCCCAGGCGCTGCAAAACGCCATGAACGTCGTCTGGTCGGTTCCGCGTAACCGTCGACCGAACCCCGTCAAGGTGCGTCTGCGCAGCTTGTTGCTCATCGGCACCGCCGGCATCGCCGTCCTCGCCACGACGATCCTGTCGGTGCTCGGCGGCAGCGCCGCGAACAGCGGCACCCTGTTCACGGGATGGGTCGCAGTCCTCGTGACGGCCGCCGCAGTGGTCGTCAACGCAGCCATCTTCATGGCCGCCTTCCGCATCTCCACGGCCACCAAGCTCGGCGTCCGCGACGTCGCGCCCGGCGCCATCATCGCCGCCGTGATCTGGCAGCTGCTGCAACTGTTCGGGACGGCCTACGTGGCCAACGTCGTCAAGGACGCCAACGCCACCTACGGGGTGTTCGCGGTGGTGCTCGGCCTGCTCGCATGGATCTTCCTTGCGGCCCTCGGCGTGGTGCTGAGCGTCGAGATCAACGTCGTGCGCACCAAGCAACTGTTTCCGCGCGCCTTACTCACCCCGTTCACCGACAACGTCGATCTCACCCACGCCGATCAACGCGCCTACACCGACGCGGCGACGTCCCAGCGACACAAAGAGTTCGAGTCCGTCGACGTCACCTTCGACCACGACGGACAGGAGGCCTCAGCGCGGAGGCGGGCCGGCAACGAGCTGGTGACGAATGAACACGACGTCGTCCCCACGGACGACCCCTGACGCACCGTGATCACCCACCGCCTCATCGGATCAACGCGGTCGGCCTGCTCCTCGAACGGAACCACGCACTCATCTGGGCATCATCGAACGGCAACATGCGAACAGGATCGACGCGGATCTCCTCAGGTTCGCCGGCCGTCCTTCGAGGGGGCGGCTGACATGGTCCAAGGCGGCAATGACCAGCGACATGGACGCCCCACCGGTCGGCTGTCGAAGGCCCGGATGACCCCGTCGTTCAGCGTAGATCTGCAACGGCCCGGCTCGCGACGGAGCCGTGCCGTTGCACCCCCGGCCGGTTTCTATTCGGGGACTGAGCCTGCGGTGACGGCCTCAACGACGTCTCCGGCGTTGGTGATTTCGATCTTGCGGGGCTTGGCCTCCTCGGCTACGGGGATGGTCAGGGTCAACACACCATTCTCGTACGCGGCGCTGAGGTGGTCACGGTCGAGGCCCTCTCCGAGGAACAGTTGGCGGCTGAACTCACCTTGGGCTCGTTCGGCGATCTGGATCTGATCTCCCTCGGCGCGGACCCAGCCGCGCATCGCCCGTACGGTGAGCAGATCCTTCTCGACGGTCAGGTCGATGAAGCGGGCATCGACGCCGGGCAGGTCGAACGAGACGGTGAACTCGTTGCCCCGACGGTAGGCGTCGACGGGGATTTGGCGGGCCCGGCGTTCATTGAGCATCGCCTCAGTGAGCTGGTCGAACTCGCGGAATGGCTCGGATCGAATCAACATGTCAAATCCTCTCGATCACCCGAAGCAGCTGACGGTCGGCGACCGCCAATCTCGGGGTGTACCTGCATCGTATGCCGGAGACATAACACTAGCAACATACTTCTAGAAATATGTGGCTAGACTCTGCGCCCATGACGGAGTGGAGCTTCCTCACCAACCACGCTCGGGTCCTCGTGTGCATCGCCCACGACCCCGGGGTCCGCCTACGCGACATCGCCACGACGCTCGACATCACCGAACGCAGCGCCTACAGCATCGTCACCGACCTGACCACCAGCGGCTACGTCGTCAAAGCCAAGGACGGCCGACGCAACCGCTACCAGATCCAGGCTCACCTGCCGCTACGAGAAGCCATCACCCAGCAACGCACCATCGGCGAGGTCCTCGACATCCTCGTCGAATCCGACCTACGAACCCAAGTCCACCGAGCACCAGGGTGATGAGGGTCGTCGATGCTCGGATCCTCGTCCTCGACCCTGTCGAGCTGTCTTTCGGTTCGACGCAGCACCCGGATTCGCACGACGTGGCACGCTGGGTGCTTTGGCCTCGTCCGATCTCCAGCGTGCGGGCCTGCCTCCGCCTCCCGATCAACCGGGTCGACAGTTCGGCGAGGAGGCTGCCCGTAGCGCCCTGGCGGCGCTATCCGGGCCGTATCTGCCGTGGAGCGCCGCGGTCATGCGGCCGACCGGTCTGGTGGCGGTTTGCAACGACATCGTCCTCAATAGGCGGCGCCGTGTGCTTGAGCTCGGCAGCGGGGTCAGCACGATCCTGCTGGTCCGTCTGCTCAGCCAGCACGACCCGCTGGCCTGTTTGCGGATGGTGGCTGTGGAGCACGACGCAGAGTGGGCGCAATGGGTCACCGAGCAGCTGAACCGTGAGAGCATCGGACACAACGTTGTGGTCATTCACGCGCCGCTCCTCGCGCATGTCCTCGCCGAGCCGGACATACCGTGGTACGACGACTCTGCGATGGCGGCGGGACTTGACGCCGTGTTGCGGGGCGATCTAATCGACCTTCTGCTCGTGGACGGGCCGCCTGCGTTCGCCGCCGGGCATGGGCTGGCCCGCTACCCGGCACTGCCCGTCCTGCGCGACCGTCTCGCGCCGGGCGCTACGGTCGTCCTCGACGACGTCGAGCGCCCGGGGAACAGGAAGTCCTCCGGCGGTGGGAGCGCGAGACGGGGCTGAGCTTCCACCGTCGGGCCGAGGACGCCGGGATCGCCGTTGCAAAGACCACCGACAGCCCCGCTCACCGATCCTCACCACGTGTGGCCGTCAACGGCGCATGTGCCCGACCGGACCATGCCTGGTGCTCGAACCAATGCGTAGCGGTCTCGGGGCCTTGTTGGGCGGATCGGCACACTGGGCGGCGATGCTCGATGCCGAACGATCCACAGGACTCGACGAACTCGTCTGCGGGCGGCGTCGAATGGGCGTTCATAGGATGCCTCGGTGACCGGATTAATGAGTGTCGGCTCGAACCTAACTCGGTCGGGCCATTCGCCGATGCCGGGTCGGATGCTCACGTTCGGGTCGATCGTGCACGTCAACGAAAAGGGTGGCTGGTTCGGCGGCACCGAGGAGTACATCGCCCTGCTGACCTCGGCGCTGGCTCGTCGAGGCGTGCACTCGCATCTCGTATGCGGGCAGGTGACGGGCATCGTGCCGGCGGCTCTCAGCTCGGTCCACATCGTCGACGGGCTCGCCTCCCGCCTGCCTCGACCGGGAACCGGTGACGAGCTGGTGAGCGTGGTCTCGGGGCTCGATGCCGATGTCGTCTATCTGCACAACGTCTTCGATCCGGCAGCCGTGAGCGCCATCGCCACGTTGGCCAATCGTGGGGCGCTGATCTGGTACGTGCACGACCACTATCTAACCTGTCTCAGTGAGCTCCGCTGGCGCCGCGATGTGGGGAGCTGCCCGCAGCAACTCGGAGATGGCTGCCTCGTCGCGATCGGCGACGGGTGTTGCGTGCTGCGACACCCCGAGCGTTCACTCGGCAGCGACGAGCTCGCCGTGCGCGTCTCGCTCAGTCGCTCGCTGGCTGAAGTCGACGGGATCGTGGTGGTCAGCGAGTACATGCGCTCGCTGTTGGCCGACCCCGCCCCCGAGCTTGCTGAACGGATCCATCTCCTCGCCCGCCCGATCCGCGACCTCGGCTCGCTGCGACTGCGCTCCCGCCAGCACCGCAGCGACCCGGCGGCGATCACCTACGCCGGACGGATCACACCCGAGAAGGGCTTGGCGGTGTTGATCGAAGCGCTCGGGGCAACAAATGACGGCGTTCCGATCGAACTGCGCATCGCCGGCGTTGTCGAGCACGACAGCTACTGGTCGCATTGCCAACGGCTCCAGGTAACGGCGATGGCGGACAACCCGTACCTGCGCGTGACGTACTTCGGGCACCTCGACTACGCGGCGACCGACGACCTGCTCCGACAATCCGACATCGTGGCCATCCCGTCGCAGTGGCCAGAGCCCCTCGGCGCCGTGGCAATCGAGGCGATGTCTGCCGGCGCCGCGGTCGTCGCCTCGAACATCGGCGGACTCGACACCGCGCTCGTCGACAACCGCAACGGCGTCCTCGTCGATCCAGCCGACGTGGTCGCCTGGTCGGCGGCCGTCGGGTTACTCCTGCGCAGCCCCGAACGAGCACACCGGCTGGGCGTACAAGCCCACCACGACGTCGCCGGCCGCAACGTCGCCGACCACATCGACGCCCTCGACCAGATGATCTCCCACGTGGGAGATCGACGACCAACCAGCCCACCGGCCGCGAAGCAACCGCCCGCGCGATCGGTCTGAGTCCGGCGCACGGGCCGACGTCGGTGCGATAGTTCGGTTGCCCGCTCCGCTGGGTGACGGATGCGTAGCGTGGTGGTGTGCGGCTGGGGGTGCTCATCCTGCCCGAGGATTCGTGGTCCGTGGCCGCGGAGAAGTGGCGCCGAGTCGAGCGCCTCGGGTTCGATCACGCTTGAACATACGACCACCTGGCGTGGCGAACCTTGCGCGATGAGCCGTGGTTCGCCTCGGTGCCGACGTTGGCCGCTGCGGCGGCGTTGACATCGAGAATTCGGCTCGGAATGTTGGTGGCGTCGGCGAATTTCGCCATCCCGTGCCGTTCGCCCGCGAGCTCGTCACGATCGATCACATCGCTGGCAGTCGTCTCACGGTCGGCCTCGGGGCCGGGAAGCCTGGGGTGGGACACGACGGTGCTCGGTCAGCCGATGTGGAGCCCACAGGAACGGGTGCCCGTCCACTGCCGAGGGTCTGCCGGTCAGCGTTTGTGGCCCCACGCCTGGAGGAAGAGGTGTGATACGACGACTGTGTTGGGATCGTCGAGATGCTGACGGAGCGATCGCTTGAGCGTCTCGAGTTCGTCCGGATCAACCGAGTCCGTTTCGACAAGTCGTTCGCTCAGGTTCTCGACGAAATCCAAGAGGATTGTCCGGCGGCCGTGTCCCGGCGGGTAGACGTGGACGAGCGGACGGACCGCAACTTCGCCGACACCTGGTCGCGCAGCAGGCGAGGGAGTTTGCGACCGATGAATAGATCGATTCCGGCCGAGCACGAATACGTGTTCAAGACCTCGATAGCGCGATCCCCATGCGGCGAGTGGAGGATCGCAGACGTGGGCGATGTAGTCGGCTTCATGGAACGCGACGATCCCGCCAGCCTTCACGAGCGCGACCGCCTCGGCGATGATCTCTTCGGGCTGGGGAACGTTGACCAACACGAGTCTCGCCGTGACGAGATCGAATTCGCCTCGTGGCAGTCCTGTCGCTCGGGCATCCCCATGAACGATCTCGACGTTCCCGAGGCCGTGTTCAGCGACCATCGCTCGCGCCATCTGTACGGCATCATCACTGCGCTCGACGCCGATCACAGTCCCGGACGGACCGACACGCTGGGAGAGGAGGTCAAGGCAACCGTGAGGGCCGCAGCCGATTTCGACGACACACGCCCGCGCCTGATGTGATCGCGCACTGATCAAACAGCCACGACGATTCGTCGGCGAGCTGGCCCGCTTGTTCCTGTAGTCGTTCTTGCTCGGCTCGCCGGTACCCCAACGAGTCGTCGTCCCGTTGTGCCATCTCGCTAACTAGGCGTCGCCAGTCCGCCTCCCCACCCTGGCTCGTCACCCTAGGGCGCACAGAGTGCGGACAGTCCTCTCCGGGTGTCCGAGTACCGAGTCCGAATATCGCGCCAGCTAGTTCCCGCTACCGCCGGGAGTCCGTCGCTTTCCAGAATGTCCAGCAGGACGCCGTTCGGTTGGTGGCACGCGATTCGGCGAGCCTCGCGGAGCGCCTCATCGGTCTCGGGGCACGACCCGTCGGTGTCGGTGAGGGAGCGATGAGTCGTCGACCGTCCTCGCTGATCCCGAGGGCGACGGGTTCTGCGTCGTCCACCCGAAGATGACGCTGACGAGCTGAACCCACAGACTGTCCAATGTTGGCGGGGGATGACACGTCGCCGCCTCGGAGGCGCCGGATGTTGGATGGTTGCGGGCGC
>CAVTBY010000007.1:0-87733 GCA_963733085.1 Ilumatobacteraceae bacterium | reverse complement strand
GCGGCCGGTGCCGGTCTCGATCAGCGGCTCGGCAACGATGTCGATCGCGGGCACGCGGGGCACCGCGCGCAGGAATTGCGACACATAGCCGATCACGGTTTTGCGCAGCGCGATCATGCGCCGCGGCTCGGCTTTCGCGATATCGACGGTCGCTTCGCCATCGCGCAGGAAAATATGACCCTCGTCGCAACGATAAGAGCCGTAGATCATTTTCAGGATCGAGGATTTACCGGCGCCCGAGGGCCCAGCGAGCGCCACGCATTCGCCGGCTTTCACCGCAAACGCCACGGCCGACATCACCGGCAGGCGGATGCCGCCCTGCAGATGCATGGTGAAGGTCTTTCCGGCGCCGACAATTTTGAGGATTTCGGACATGGTCTCAACCCGGCAAGATCGAGGACACGAGCAGTTGCGTATAGGCTTCGCGCGGATCGTCGAGCACTTGATCCGTCAATCCGGCTTCGATGACGCGCCCGCCCTTCATCACCATCAGGCGATGTGACAGGAGGCGTGCGACCGCGAGATCATGCGTGACAATGATGACAGCGAGACGAAGGTCGGCGACCAGGCCACGTAAGAGATCGAGCAATCGCGCCTGCACCGACACATCGAGGCCACCGGTCGGTTCGTCCATGAAGATCAATCGCGGCTGGGTCACGAGATTGCGCGCGATCTGCAGGCGCTGGCGCATGCCGCCCGAATAGGTGCGCGGCGTGTCGTCGACCCGGTCGGTGTCGATTTCCACGCGCGTGAGCCAACTCTCGGCGCTCTCTCGAATCTGCCCGTAATGCCGCGCGCCCACCGCCATCAGCCGTTCGCCGACATTGGCGCCGGCCGACACCGACATGCGCAGGCCTTGCGTCGCGTCCTGGTGCACATAGCCCCAGTCGGTGCGAAACAGAAAACGCCGCTCGGCTTCGGAGAGCGCCGCGAGATCGCGCGTCGCGCCGTCGCGCATGCGATAGGAGACGCTGCCGCGGCTCGACCTCGGTCTGGCAGGACAGAAGCTGCAGCAGCGTCGACTTGCCGGAACCGGATTCGCCGACCACCGCCAGCACTTCGCCTTCGTAGAGCGAGAACGAGACATCGGCGCAGCCGAGCCGGTTGCCGTAGAATTTGGTCAGATCCTGCGCGATCAAAAGCGGCTGGTCGGCGGCGGTCACGCGGCAATGTCCTTGAGATTGACCTGAAAGCTGTAGCCATGCCGCTCGAAGCCGAGCGACTCGTAAAAGGCATGCGCGCGCGAGCGCTTGGCATTGGCCGAGAGCGAAACCTTGTAGCAGTCGTTGTCGCGGCAGCGCTCGATCGCAAAGCGCATCATGGCCTGGCCGATCCCCTGTCCGTGCCGGTCGGCCGCGACCACCACGTCCTCGACCACGCCCGACGGCGCGCCGAGATGGCCGAGATTGTGCATGATCAGCAGCGCGAAGCTGCCGACGACCTTGTCGCCCAGCTCCGCGACATAGAGCGAATAATCCGGATAGTCGGAGAAGCGCGCGAACAGCTTCTTGGCTTCGTTGACCGGCAGGATCTGCGCCGTCATCGATCTCGGGCTGGGCGTAGAGCGCGAGAATGTCGGCGAGATCGGCTCTCCTCCGCTTTGCGGATCTGCACGCCGGCATCGGTCATGGCGTGGCCTCCGCCGCCGGCTTCGCGCCTGTGCGCCGCTGCGCTCCTCGCAATAATCGGTGTCGGAGCACACGAACATGCGTCCGCCGCGATCGTCGGTGACCACTTCGTCGAGATAGCTGTCGGCGGCGCCGCAGATTTCGCAGGACGCGTTGTGGCGATAGCGCTCGAACGGATGATCCTCGAAATCGAGCGAGACCACTTCGGTGTAGGGCGGAACGGCGTAGATGCGCTTCTCGCGGCCGGCGCCGAACAATTGCAACGCCGCGCAGTCGTTCATCTTCGGATTGTCGAATTTCGGCGTCGGCGACGGATCCATCACATAGCGGCCGTCGACCTTGACCGGATAAGCGTAGGTCGTGGCGATATGGCCGTGGCGCGCGATGTCCTCGTAGAGCTTCAAGATGCATCAAGCCGTATTCGGCGAGCGCATGCATGCGGCGCGTCTCGGTCTCGCGCGGCTCGAGGAAGCGCAGCGGCTCCGGGATCGGCACCTGGAAGACGAGCACCTGGTCTTCGGTCGAGCGGCTGTCTCGGGGATGCGATGGCGCGTCTGGATGACGGTCGCGTCCGACGTGCGGGTCGTGGTCGCGACGCCGGCGGTCTTGGAGAAGAATTTGCGGATCGACACGGCATTGGTGGTGTCGTCGGAGCCCTGATCGATCACCTTGAGAATGTCATCGGGACCGAGGATCGACGGCCGTCACCTGCACGCCGCCGGTGCCCCAGCCATAGGGCATCGGCATCTCGCGGCTGGCGAACGGCACCTGATAGCCCGGGATCGCGATCGCCTTCAGGATCGCGCGGCGGATCATCCGCTTGGTCTGCTCGTCGAGATAGGCGAAGTTGTAGGTGCGGCGCGTTCATTCGGCGGCCTCCGGCATCGGACTCGGCGCGTGCTCGCCTTCGCTTCGAATTCCTTGCGCAGCATGCGGACCAGTCCGAGCTCGGCCTGGAAGTCGACGTAATGCGGAAGCTTCAGATGCTCGACGAAGCCGGTCGCCTGCACATTGTCGGAATGCGACAGCACGAATTCCTCGTCCTGCGCCGGCGCGTTGGTCTCCTCGCCGAGCTCGCGCGCGCGCAGCGCGCGATCGACCAGCGCCATCGACATCGCCTTGCGCTCGCAATGCCCGAAGGTCAGCCCATAGCCGCGGGTGAAGCGCGGCGGCTGCGTCGCCGAACCGGTGAACTGGTTGATCATCTGGCACTCGGTGACGGTGATGCGCGCCGAGCGGCACGGCAAAGCCGACGTCCTCGGCGAAGAACTCGACCTCGACCTCGCCGAGCCGGATTTCGCCGGCGAACGGATGCGTGCGGCCGAAGCCGCGCTGCGTCGAATAGCCGAGCGCGAGCAGGAAGCCCTCGTCGCCGCGCGCGAGATTCTGCAGCCGCAGATCGCGCTCGGCCGGAAACGACAACGGATCGCGGGTGAGATCGCCGACCGGCGCGTCGTCGTTCGCCGGCGCCGAGCGCTCGATCAGATCGTCGGCGGCCGAGCAGATCGGTGACGCGCGGCATCGCGTCGTCTGGTCGGCCGCGGCGCGCTCCGGCTCGCGCCGCGCGCCGTCGCGCCGATTGCGGATCGAGCAGCCGATGCGTGTAGTCGAAGGTCGGCCCGAGCACCTGGCCGCCCGGCAGATCCTTGAAGGTCGCCGAAATCCGCCGGCGGATCGCCATCGTCGGCGGTCTCGATCGGCTCGGTCGACGCCGAAGCGCGGCAGCGTCGCGCGGAACGCGCGCAGCAGGAAAATCGCCTCGATCAGGTCGCCGCGCGCCTGCTTGATCGCAAGCGCCGCCAGTTCGCGATCGTAGAGCGAGCCTTCCGTCATCACCCGATCGACGGCGAGCGTGAGCTGCTCGCGAAATCTGGTCGAGCGAGAGTTCCGGGATCGTCGGATCGCCGCGGCGCTCATGGGCGAGCAGCTTGTGCGCATTCTCGATCGCCTGTTCGCCGCCCTTGACCGCGACATACATGTCAGCGTCCTCCGGCCGACGCGCACCGAACGCGGCAGCGCGACGACGTCGTTGCCGGCAACGAAGACGCAGATCGATGCCGCGCGGAAAGCAGCGCACGGTTGTCGGCGAGGCGTTCGATGCATGTCGGCGCGGAAGCGGCTCGGGCGACCGTGCCTGCGACTGAATGCCCGGCCCGGTGAGGTCGCATCGCGAGCCCGCCCTCCAATGCCGTCGACCTGCACGATGATCGGTCGTCGATTGATCCGGATATTCGTGATTGCCGAGATTGAAACGATCGAAGGCCGGCAAGCGGGCGGCATCGGTCACGATCGCGAAAGCGCAATCCTTCGGATCGGTCACGACCGGCGCGGCGGTATGAAAGCGCAGCCATTCCACCGCCTCTCCCGCGACCGGCGCATCGATCCAGACCGGCGTGTCGTGATCGAACAATGTGAGGCGATCGCCGCCGTGCCGGCAACAATGGCGCCGGGCCGTCGTCTGCGCGATCAGCGTGACGATGCGGCCGGGACGCGCGAGCGCATCCATGACCGAGCGGAATACCGATTGCGAGGCGATGACCGGATCGGCGAAGCCAGCGCGAGCATCTCAGATCCTCCCCGCGCACCAAGGTGAAGAAATCGACGCGCGTCGGCAGCGGATTGCTCGGCGGCGATCTGCGCTTCGCTTGCTGCGCATCGCGCAGCGGCGCGATCACTTTGCGTCTCGATCGCGTCGCGAAACGTCCGCTCCTGCAGCAGCGCGTCGCAATGCGCGATCAGGCGCGCTTTCTCGGTGTCGCGGCCGAGCGCATAGCCGAAGCCGACTTCGCCGCTGTCCAGTCGCACCGCCGCGCGCGACACCGTCGCTTCGCCGAGATTGAACGCCGCGCCCGTCGCCGCCAATGCGTCCGCGCACCATGACCAGGCCGCATTCCGGCGCGCGGATAGTCTGCGCCGACGGAAGCTCGCTCGAGTTGCGCGAGATGCCGACGCGATCGACGCGGTATCGGCCGCGGCGAGCACGGCCATCGCGCGTTTGCGGGCTTCCTGCGCCGGATCATTCGATGGAAAAGCTCGCGGTTCGTTCGAGCATGACGCGCGCTAGACCAGCATCTTGCGCAGCCGCGCACTCGTGATGTCGATCAGCATCACCGACAGCACGATGATGATGATGATCGCGGCGGTCGAGGAATATTGGAAGCTGCGGATATTCTCGTAGAGCGTCTGGCCGATGCCGCCGGCGCCGATGATGCCGAGCACGGTCGCCGAGCGCACATTGGTCTCGAAGCGATAGAGCGTGTACGAGCGTCCAGAGCGGCATGACCTGCGGCACCACGCCGAAAATCACCTCTTGCAGCCGGCTCGAGCCGGTGGCGCGGATGCCTTCGACCGGGCGCGGATCGGCGGCTTCGACCGCTTCCGAAAACAGCTTCGCGATGATGCCGGTATTGTGGATGAACAAGCGCCATCACGCCGGCGAACGGCCCAAGGCCGACCGCGACGACGAACAGCAGCGCGAACACGATTTCGTTGATGGCGCGGCAGGAATCCATCAGGCGGCGCACCGGCTGCACGATCCAGGCGGGCAGATATTGGACGAGCTCAGGATCGAAAACGGAATGCCGAGCACCACGGCGAGCGCCGTGCCCCAGACCGCGATCTGGATGGTGACCACCATCTCCTCGAGATAGAGCCGCCATTCGTGGAAATTCGGGCTGCAGGAACGCCGCGCCGAACTCGGCCATGTTGCGCCAGTCGGTGAACAGATTGACGAATTCGAAAATCTCCGCCGGAGACCAGCTCCAGGCGAGCAGCAGCGCGATGCGCCAGCCCAGATCAGCGGAACGCGCAGGCGTTGCGCCAACGGTCTTCTTCGGAACGGCGATGTCGTCCAACGGGCCGTGCTGGATGGCAGTCGTCATTACAGTCCGTATTCAGGCGAGAGGAAGATCGGCCGGCGCCTGCGAGTCGCGGCGCCGGCCGTGTTCGATTACATGCTCGGCGTTTTCTGCGCGAGCGCCGAAATCTTGTCGAGGTCGGCCTGCAGCTTGTCGAGCTGCGCCTTCTTGTCGGCGTCGGACAGCTTGTCGTCCTGCTTGACCTTCAGCATGTTCTTGCTGATCTCGAGCTGACGGATCGGATAGAGCTGCGCATCGGACGACGGCCTGAACGGCGCCCATTGCAGAGCCGGCAAGCACCTTGCGGGCTTCGGCGATTTCCTCCGGCGTGCCGTTGCGGCCATAGGTCATGACGAAGGTGTAGAGCTTGGCCTTGGCGGCCGGATCGAGATCCTTGCGCCAGACCAGCGGATCGCTCGGGATCAGCGGCGAGGTCCAGATCGACCTTGATGTTCTTGCGGGCTTCCGGCGCGGTCTTTTCGAGACGGCTGCAGATTTTCGCTGTTGTTGGTGGCGACCGTCGACCTGCTTGTTGGCGACCGCCATGGCATTGGCTTCATGCGAGGCGTTGCGCACGGTCTTGAAGCATTGCTTCGGGTCGATGTTCTTGGCCGCGAAAATGTAGGTCGTCGGCACAAGGAAGCCCGAGGTCGAATTCGGATCGCCGATGCCGAAATCGATCGACTTGTCGCATTTGAGGACGTCGTCGAGCGTATTGATCGGCGAGTCCTTGTGCACGATCGAGATGCGACCAATAACCGGGGTTGCCGGTCGCATCGACCGATCTGCGCGAACACTTCGCCGTTGGAGCGGTCGACCGCTTCCATCGCCGACTTGTTGCCGTACCAGGCGACCTGCACCTTGTTGAAGCGCATGCGCCTCGATCACGCCGGCATAATCCGAGGCGTAGAAGCCGTTGACCTTGAGGCCGGTGCCCTTGGCCATCGCGGCCAGGAACGGCTCCCAGATCGTCTTCAGATTCGAGCGTGGCTTCGGTCGAGATGATGCCGAAATTGATCTCGTTCGCGTTTTGCGCCTTGGCTTGCGGCGCCACGGCGAGCGCTGGTCGCAAGCGCAGCGCCAGCCAGCATATTCAGCAGAATTCGCATCTGTTTAGCTCCTCACTGTTCGGATTGTTCAGTCGTCAGATTTACGGTTCGCCGGATACGCACACTGGCGCAGAGATCGTCAGGCGGCGCCTGCCGCCTCGATATTCGTCTGATTGGACTTTCTGGGCGAGCACGCCCGCCGGCACGCGCGCGCCGACCATTCGCCGCGTGCTTGTCGCGGCCGCCGCACGACCGCGTCGTCGATTTCTTCCTGCAGCGTCGGCAGGAACAATTCCTGGCTTTCGGCGCCGTAGAGTTCGCCGAGGAATTTCGGCGTCAGCCGCTCCGGACGGGCCGTCATAGACAACCTCGCCATTTCGAAGTGCGATGGTGCGCGGGCAATAACGCAGCGCATATTCGACCTGATGCAGCGACACGAGAACGGTGATGCCCTCGTGCTCGTTCAGATCGGAGAGGATATCCATCACGCGCCGGGCCGAGCTCGGATCGAGCGACGCGATCGGCTCGTCGGCGATCAGCACATCGGCGCCCTGCAGCAGGGTGCGCGCGATCGCCGCGCGCTGCTGCTGTCCGCCGGACAATTCCGAGCCGCGCTTGAGCGCATGCTTCTCGATGCCGACGCGCTGCAACGCGCGCATGGCGCGCTTTTTCTCTTCGTGCGTGAATTGCCCGAGCGAGCCGCGCCAGCGCGGCACCTGACCCAGCAGGCCCAGCAGAACATTGGTCAGAACCGACAGGCGCGACACGAGATTGAATTGCTGGAACACGACGCCGACGCGCGCGCGCAGAGTTGCCGGCCGCGCTGGTCGACACGGCCCTGGCTTTGAATCGGCTCACCGAAAATCCGGATCATCCCGTCGCCGGTGTGCGCCGCGATCGATCGGCGTCAGACCGGCGATCGTGCGGATGAGCGTCGACTTTCCCGGAGCCGGACGCGCCGATCAGCGCGACCATCTCTCCACGGCTGACGCGTAAATTGATGTTGTTGAGAACGGGAATGCCGCTCACGAACGACTTATGCACGCGCGAAATTTCAACGGCGGCAATCGTCCCGCTCTCGGAGATGTGCATTGAGTCGACTCGCTTCCTGTTGCGGTGCAACCGCTAGTCGTAGCGTTAGACACTTCCGTGACAGTCCGATGACAGTTTTCACTTGGCGCACGCCTCCCATTTGTGTGGATTGTCTTGCAAACTGTCATCCAGATGTCATCGTCGGATTTCAGGCCGTGACGCCTAACACATCGACACTCGGGAGGGCTCACATGGCGACCAAGCTGTCGGAAACGCCGCTTGTGCATCGCGGGCGCGAGGTCCGCGACAGCGTCCTCGGCCGCTATACTGAGGTGGGCGAGCGCACCAAGCTGCTCGAAGTCGAGCTCGGCGACTATTCCTATGTCGTCAATGACAGCGACATCGTCTATGCCTCGCATCGGCAAGTTCTGCTCGATTGCCGCAATGACGCGGATCAATCCCGGCAATCATCCGATGCGCGCGCCAGCCAGGCGCATTTCACCTATCGCGCCAGCGCCTATTTCGAAGGCGAAACCGACGACGTCGGCGTTTTTCAATTGGCGGAGCTCGCAGCCGGGTCGCGATCGGTCACGATGTCTGGATCGGCCATGGCGCAATCGTGCTGCCCGGGCCGCACGATCGGAACCGGCGCGGTGATCGCTGCCGGCGCCATCGTGACCAAGGATGTGCCCGAATACACGATCGTTGCCGGCAATCCGGCACGGCCGGTGCGCCGCCGCTTTCCGGAAGACATTGCCGAACGGCTGAAAGCACTCGCGTGGTGGGATTGGAGCCATGCTCGACTGCGCGCCGCCCTGCCCGATTTTCGCGCATTGCGGATCGAAGAATTTCTGGAGAAATACGAGCGCGTGAGCGAGCCGGCTTGATCATCGCGAGCGATGGCGGCGCGACCGGAATTGCATCGTTTATGGGCATTCCTTTTCTGTGAATTGCAATCGTCCTGTCATCCGAGTGTCGCGCGTCTCCTAGAGGTCGAAGCACCGAACTTAAACGTGGTGCCCATGTCGGACCTCGCCGTTCCGAAATTTGCTTTTGGTCAAGCTGCTCGCGAACGGACATTCGTGCTCCCGCGTAACATGCTCGGGATTGCGTTGCTTGCGCCGTCGCTCGTGTTTCTCTGCCTCTTCACCTATTGGCCGCTGGCGCAGGTGGCGTGGCAATCCATCCACGAAGAAAAGCGCGGACACTCGACCTTCGTCGGACTGGCGAAATTTCCGCGTCCTGTTTGACGATCCGGCCTTCCAGCACGCGCTTGTCAACAACCTGATCTATGCCTTCGGCACCGTCGTTCCGAGTCTGATCCTCGCGCTTTCATTCGCGCTGGCTTGAAGCAATCGACGCAATTCAACGCCCTCTTGCGTTCGATCTTCTTTCTGCCCGTCCTCGTTCCGCTGGTCGCGGTGGCGTCGCTCTTTCTTTTCATCTTCCTGCCCGGCATCGGCCTGATCGATCACTACCTCGCAAAGCTCGGCGTCCAGGGCGCCAACTGGATCGGCGATCCGGACATCGCGCTCTATTCGATCATGGGCCTGACGATCTGGAAGAATGCCGGCTATTACATGCTGTTCTTCCTGGCCGGCCTGCAGGCGATCCCGCCCGAAGCCTATGAGACCGCCATCATCGACGGCGCGTCGGCCTGGCAGAAGCTGCGCTATGTCACGCTGCCTTATCTGCGGCCGACCATCGCGTTCGTTTTCGTGATCGCGCTTCTGAATGTCGTCACCCAGGTCGACCACATCTTCGTTCTGACCAAGGGCGGACCGTCCAACTCCACCAATCTCCTCCTGTTCTACGTCTATCAGCAGGCGGTCGAGCGCTACGACCTCGGCAAGGCGGCGGCCGCGACCATCGTCTCGCTCGTCTTCCTGATCGCGCTATCGACCGTGTCGCTCCGGCAGATGGACTTGAGCCCGGAGGACGCGCGCCAATGATCGTGCGGTTCGCTGCGTCGCTGCGCACATTCGTCGGCCGGCCAATGGGCTCGCGATGATCGCCGCGCTCGTTGTGGATGATCGCCGTTTGCCTGGATGATCGTCGCAGCGTTTCGGCCCGGCGGCGCCGGCGCGGCCGATATGGCCTCGCTCGTTCCGGATTATGTTCCGAGCTTCGACAATTTCCGCGAGGCCTGGGCGTCGGCGGATTTTCTGCGCTACTACCTGAACACAGCGATCATCTGCGCGGGCATCCTCGCGGTTCAGATCGTCACCATGTCGCTTGCGGCCTATGCCTTCGCGCGGCTGAAATTCCCCGGAAAGACGTTCTTCTTCTACGCTTTCCTGATCCAGCTCATGCTGGTCCCGATCGTGCTGCTGGTTCCGAACCTCACGACGATCGCGCAGCTCGGCCTCTACAACACGCTGGCCGGCGTGATGGCGCCCTATTTCGCGACCGCGTTCGGCACCTTCATGATGCGGCAGGCCTTTCGCAGCATCCCGATCGAGCTCGAGGAAGCCGCGCTGATGGACGGCGCGCGCTGGTGGCACCGGATCCGCCACATCTATCTGCCGCTCGCAACGCCGTCCTTGATCGCCTTCTCGATCATCTCCGTCACCGCGCATTGGAACGAATTTCTCTGGCCGCTGATGGTGATCAACTCGCCGGACCTGCGCCCGCTCACCGTCGGGCTCGCGACCTTCACGCGCGGCGCCGAGGGCGCGCAGGCCTGGGGCGTGATCGCGGCCGGGACGTTCCTTGTGATCGCGCCGCTGATCATCGGCTTCGCGCTGTTTCAGCGGCGCTTCGTCAACAGTTTCATGATGTCAGGCATCAAATGAAGGAGAAGCATATGACACATCGATGGTTGAAAGCGGCAATGGTTGCCGCGTTCGTGACGCTGTTCGCGTCGACGAACATGGCGAAAGCCAATACCGAAATCGAACTGTTCTTTCCGGTTCCGGTCGACGGCCAGCTCGCCCGCGACATGACCGCTCTGATCAAGGAGTTCAATGAAACGCATCCCGGCATCGTGGCGACCCCGGTCTACACCGGCACCTACGACGAAACGCTGATCAAGACCCGCGCCGCGACCAAGGCCGGCAAGCCGCCGGCCGCCGTCATCATGTCGGCCAACTTCCTGACCGACCTCGTGATCGAAGGCGACATCGTCAATTTCGACGACCTGATCAAGGCGAGCGGAAAGACCAACGAAAACTTCATGGGGCAGTTCTTTCCCGCGTTGCATCCGAACGCAGTGATCGACCGCAAGGTCTACGGCGTGCCGTTCCACAATTCGACGCCGCTGCTCTATTACAATGTCGAGCATTTCAAGGAAGCCGGCCTCGATCCGGAAAACCCGCCGAAGACCTGGCAGGACGTGATCGTCGCCGCCAAGAAGCTCGTCAAGCGCGACGGCGACCGCGTCACGCGCTGGGGCATCATGGCGCCGTCGAACTACGATTACGGCGGCTGGATCCTGCAGGCGCTCACCATGTCGAATGGCGGACGCTGGTACAATGAGGAATTCGGCGGCGAGGTGTATTACGACACGCCGTCGATGCTCGGCGCCATGACCTTCTGGTCCGACCTCGTGCACAAGCACAAGGTGCATCCGGCCGGCGAACAAAAAGGCCCCGGCGTCTCCTCCTCGTTCCTCGCCGGACAATCCTCGATGATGCTGCTGTCGACCGGCTCGCTCACGCATATCCGCAACAACGCGAAATTCCCCTACAAGGTCGCGTTCGTGCCGATGAATGTGCGCAACGCCGTGCCGATCGGCGGCGCCTCGCTGGTGCAGCCGGCGGGCCTCGACGAAGCCAAGCGCAAGGCCGGCTGGACGCTCATCACCTGGATGACGGCCCCTGATGACCTCTGTCAAGGTGTCGCCAGTGCCTCCCTTAACGGGCCTCATGTGGGTTGGCCTTGTCGGAGCCATCCTGTGCCAGGTGCTGCTGTTGATCGTGGCGGGGCGGCACAACCGCTACGTACTGGATTCTGACACTATTGCCTACATGCGTCTGGCGTGGTACTACGCCACAGGCCAATTCCACCTGGCCGTGTCAGGCTACTGGGGACCGCTATTCAGTTGGCTGATGGTGCCGTGGATCGGCTGGATAGAGCACCTGGTTGATGTCGCCCGTATCGTCATGGACCTTTCCGCCGTGGTGTTCGTGCTGGGGTGTGTGGCGATTTTCCGCAGTCTTTGCCTGCCGCCGGTTGCTCTGCTGATGGGGACGTGGCTGGCAGCGCTCGCCACGGTCTTCTGGTCGATGGAATATATCGGCCCGGACTTATTGATGAACGGGCTCTTCGGCCTGGCTCTTGGTCAAATGCTGCGCGTGCGCTGGTGTACCAGCCGCCTGACACCGTGGCTGACAGGTGGGCTCTGCGGCCTGGCCTATCTTGCCAAAGCCGTTGCCTTGCCAGCAACGGTGAGCTGCTGTGTAGGGGTGGGAGTGCTGTGGGCTTTCAGCCATCGCCTGCCCTGGCGCCAGGTCAGTCGGAGCGTGGGACTCACCTTGCTGGGGTGTGCCCTGGTGGCTGGTCCCTGGATCGCCGTCCTGAGCTGGAAGTACCGGACCCCCACCTTTTCCACGAGCGGCGCGATTGCCCATGCTATCGCTGGCCCACGGGATATCGAGCGCTACCATCCTTTTCGGCTGATGTTTCACCAGCCTGAAGCCGGGAGGATCTTCTCCTGGGAAGATCCCTCGGGCATGCCCTATCACTACTGGTCACCTTTGGAAAATCTCTCCTACGCCAAACACCAGTTGTCCCTCATGTATGCGAATGCTCTCCGCCAGCTGATGATCCTGCGGGATTTTGACGTTTTCGGCATCGGGTTGTTTGCCCTTGTCAGTGGGATGCTGCTGCCAGGGAGCCTGCGGCAGCGTCTCCAGCGCCGAGCCCTGGCGCTGGGCTGTCGTTTTCATGGTCTGTCTGGCAGGTCTGGTGACGGTTCTGCGGAATTTTGACGTTTTCGGCATCGGGTTGTTTGCCCTTGTCAGTGGGATGCTGCTGCCAGGGAGCCTGCGGCAGCGTCTCCAGGCCGAGCCCTGGCGCTGGGCTGTTATCCCGGTGATCTGCCTGGCCGGATGGTACCTGCCAGTCTATGCGGTGGACCAGCGGTATTATTTCCTTACGTATCCCTTGATACTGACCGCCAGCATGGGATTTGTCCTGTCTTTGACCCGTAGTCTCCGCCGCTGGCAACGCGGCGCGTCGTATGTCGGCCTGCTACTGGTGGTCAGTTCGTTTGCTCTTCCGGTATTGACCAAACAAATCCTGGGGCTCGTGGTGATGGGCTTCGAGAACGCGCCGGAGATCGCCGAGAAGCTCTACCTGGCTGAGAGCACGGTGAGAAGAGCCATCTGTCCTCGGCCTTCAGCAAGCTCGACGTGAAGTCGCGAAACGAAGCCACTGCGCTGATCCTCGACCCCGCGTCGGGCATAGGGACCCGGCATCCTGGGCATCCTCTCCGAGCGGCTGGGCCCGGGCGGTTGAGTCACGTGGCCGTGCAGGAACCGAACTTCTTCCTGGCCGGCGCAGCGAAGTCCGGCGCAGCCTCTACCACGCCCTTATCAAGCACGACGACGTCTATCTGCCGGCGGTGAAGGAACCGCACTTCTACGCCTACCTCGCCGACCCGGAGGTGGTCAGGGCCAGACTGGCCCGATCACGCAGACGCTCTTCGCCTGCACGCGCTCTTCGACGACGTGGCTGAGCGGAGCGCGCGGTTGGGGACGCCTCAACCTCGAACCTTGTTGTTACCAGGGGCTGCCGCCGAGATAGCCCGGGACGTGCCCCACGCCCGAATCGTCGTGATCCTGCGCCAGCCCGTCGACCGAGCTTTCTCGAACTTCCGCCACTGCGTGGCGGGCGGGGGCGAGAATCTGCCCACCTTCGCCGAGGCGGTTCGTGCCGAACCCAGGCGTCAGGCAGAGGGCTTCCCGTTCACCTATCGATACCTCCACTTTGGCCGCTACGCCTCTCAGCTGCGGCCCTTCTTCGAGCTGTTCGGCCGCGAGCGGGTGCTCGTCCACCTCTACGACGAGCTTCAGGCGGACCCGGAATCGGTGGTCCGTGAAACGCTTGGCTTCTTGGGGGTGGACGATCGAGGGGCGATCCCTCCAGTCGGTCGGAGCAACGAGACCCCCGCCCCGCCGAATGGGGGACCGGCCGGAGGCCTCCTGAGGCGGTTTCGCAAAGCCTCCTTTCAGCCGCAGGAGCTAACTCTCGACCCCGGCCTGCGCGCCGAGCTGACCGAGGACTTCGCCGAGGAGATCTCCAGCTGGAAGGCCTCCTGGACCGCGACCTGTCGATCTGGCGGGAGCCGGCCGCTGCCCCAATCTCGCTAGGCTCCCCGAGATGAGGGTCCTGGTGACAGGAGGCGGGGGTTTCATCGGCTCCCACCTGGTGGATCGGCTGCTCGCCGACGGCAGCGAGGTTTCCGTGCTCGACAACTTCGCCACGGGACGGCGGGAGAACCTCGCCCATGTCGTCGATGCATGGCACGACGGAGTGCTCGCCGAGATGGGCGTCCTCCACCTGCTGGCCCAGGCCGGCCAACGCGTCGCCGCAACTGTCCAGTGAGCTCGCTGACGGCGTTGCTGTGGCGTGCGGATGGCAGGTTCGCAAGGCCGATGTCGAGGCGTCTGCGCCGCACACCGACCGCTGGCTCGTCGTCGGGCGCAGCGATGTTCGCGAGGACCTGGTCGAGGTTCGCCGTGTTTGGCTCCGTGGCATTCGCTCCGGGGCGTGGGCGATGGTCCTGTCGTTCGCCGCGTACCGCCAGGCGCTCGACGCCACACTGGTCGTCGGCTCGATCGTCGACGCCGACCTCCATCGTTACCCGGGCTCCGCACAGCGCGCCATCGTGGGGAGCGTGCATGGCGTCCAAGGAGATGTCGCGTGCGAAGCTGCGATGGACGTCACCGGCTCGGCGACGGCGGCGGCGACGAGCACCGCAGGTGCCTGCGAGCTCGTCGGCGTCGTGCTCGCCGGCGAGCCATGGCTCGAGCGGGTCCCGGCGATCGTCCGGGCGGCGATCACCCGCGGCGACGGTGACTGGTTGCTCACGGACGACGAGGGTTCGCTGGTGATCGCCCCCGAGTCGGCGCGCAGCGACGCCGTCGCCACGCTGCTCGCCGCGACCTGCGGCGCGCCGGCGACAATCGCTGTCGAGTGGACTCCTCGCGGGGCCGTGCCGCTCACCGTGTTCCTCCCCGACCGCACCATCGATGTCGGCCCGCGCGCCGATCCCAGCTTCGTGAGCGTGGCATGAGGAGTTCAGGATGAGGAGTTCAGGATGAGGAGTTCAGGATGAGGAGTTCAGTTGACTGAGACCCTCGCCGAGACCTGGAACGAGCTCGTCACTGTCGGGCTGCTCGGCACGGACCGCCGTGACCCACCTGAGCTGCCAACCGGCCCGCTCGCCGACACGGTCGCCGATGCCATCCGATCCACCCCCCAAGGCCGCTTACTGGCCGCAGTTGCCGCCACAACGGTCGCCCGGCGGTGCGGTGCTACGCCGTTGCCGCCTCGCCCACCATTGCTCGCCCCTCAACCTGACGCCCGTCCCATGCTTCGCCCAACGGCCGTCAACCGGTGGCGGGCGATTGTCACCGACTGGCCGGTGCTCGAACCGGAGTGGCTGGCGGTTGCGGCGTCGAGCGGTTGGCGTCCGGCTCCCGACGTGCTCGTCGCCCTGTTGCGCCGCCACCACCGCAGTCCGTTGCTCGCCGGAGCCGTGATTGCATGGGGCGGGCCGTTGTCGGCGTGGCTCATCGAGCAGGTCCCCGACCTCGCACCGGCAGCGGTCGCTCCACCGGGTCCTCCGTCCGGCGACGTTCGGCCGCTGCCGGTGCCCGCCGATCTCGAGCGACTGTTGCACGGCGACGCTGACGCCTTGGCGACAGCCCTGATCACTGGCTTGTCGGCGGGCACCTATCGGTGGTCGCACCGCGCCGTGCTGCTCAACGTCGTGGCTCGAATGGACGCGGAATCGCTCCCTGCGCTGGTCACAGCACTCCGGGCCGGTCGAGACGTGCTTCACGAGCTTGGCTCGTCAGGTGGCGGTGACGACGCAGCGCCCCTGGCCGTGTGGGAGGCAGTGATCGAGCTCGCCGATGCACGCGCCGAGATGCTCGCCGAGCTGAGACCTGACGCGACCGAGGAGCCCGCGTGACCAAACCTCCAGTTCTGCGTCCGCACGCCGAGGTGACGTACGCCGGCGAACTTGCGGCGCTCGCGGCCGCCGACCGCCGAGCCCGGCCACCGCAGTGGCGGCTCTCGCCATGGGCCGTCGTCACCTACCTGATGGGCGGTCGCCTCGACGACGGGACGGAGATCACGCCGAAGTACATCGGTCAGCGGCGCCTCATCGAGATCGCCGTGGCAACGCTGGCGACCGACCGGGCGCTGCTGTTGCTCGGGGTGCCGGGGACGGCGAAGACGTGGGTGAGCGAGCATCTCGCTGCTGCGGTCAGCGGTGATTCGACGCTGCTCGTCCAGGGCACCGCCGGCACCACGGAGGAATCCCTGCGCTACGGCTGGAACTATGCACTCCTGCTCTCTCGGGGGCCGACCCCCGAAGCCCTTGTCCCGAGCCCCGTGTATCGCGCCATGGAGGCCGGTGAGTTGGTCAGGGTCGAGGAGCTGACCCGCATGGCGTCGGAGGTGCAAGACGCCCTCGTCACGATCCTCTCCGAGAAGGTGCTGCCGATCCCCGAGCTGGGCAGCGAGCTGGCGGCGATCGGTGGCTTCAACCTGATCGCCACCGCCAACGTGCGCGACCGCGGCGTCAACGAGATGTCGAGCGCCCTGCGCCGCCGCTTCAACACGGTCGTGCTCCCGCTGCCGGCGACGTCGACCGAGGAGATGGCGATCGTTTCCCGCCGCGTCGCGGAGCTCGGCGCCGCCCTCGACCTGCCGGCGGTTCCCTCTGCCTCGGACGAGATCGAGCGCGTCGTGACGATCTTCCGCGAGCTTCGCGACGGTCGCACGGCGGACGGGCGGACGAGTCTCAAGGTGCCAAGCGGCACGTTGTCAACCGCCGAGGCGATCTCCGTCATCACCAATGGGCTTGCCCTCGCCACCCACTTCGGCGACGGCGAGCTCGGTCCGACCGATGTCGCCGCCGGGATCGTCGGCGCCGTCGTGCGCGATCCGGTCCACGACGAGATCGCCTGGCGCGAGTACCTCGAGGGGGTGGTGCGCGATCGGGACGGCTGGAGCGACTTCTACGCCGCCTGCCGAGAGCTCGGCTGAGCGCCGGTTGCACCTTCTCGGGGTCCGCCATCATGGCCCCGGGTCGGCCCGATCCGTGCTGCGCGCCCTCGACGAGCTACGGCCCGACGCCGTGCTCATCGAGCTTCCCGCCGACTGTGCCGCAGTGCTGCCGTGGGTGGCCGACGATCGACTCCGCCCACCCGTTGCGCTGCTCGGCTACCTCCCGACCGACCTCTCAAATGGCGGCTCAAATGACGTGTCGCGGGCGGCGTTCTGGCCCCTGGCCGACTTCAGCCCGGAATGGCAGGCGGCGCGTTGGGCATACGCCCGGGACATCCCGGTGACGCCGATCGACGTGCCGATGTCCTGGGCGCTCGGCGACGCCGTCGACCGTGCTCACGGGGACGTGCCGCTCGACCCGCTGACTCTCGATCCGATTGTCCTTGATCCGATCGTCCTCGATCCGATTGTCCTCGATCCGATCGGTGCGCTCGCCGCGGCGGCCGGCGAGCCGGACGCCGAGCGCTGGTGGGAGGACGTCGTCGAGCACCGCGGCGACGGCGCCCCGGCGTTCGCCGCAATCGCCACGGCGATGTCGGCCGTCCGGAGCGGGACCCGCGAATCTGCCGGCGAGGCGGTCCGCGAGGCGCACATGCGCATGGCGATCCGCGCCGCCATGGCAGCCACGGCAGCTGGGGGTCGCGTCGTCGTGGTGTGCGGGGCTTGGCACGTGCCGGCGCTCGATCCAGTCACGACGACGGCGACCGCCGACCGCGCCCTCCTGCGCGCGGCGGTGCCGGCCCGTGCGGGCGGTCGCCCGAAGGCGGCGGTCGCCTGGGTGCCGTGGACCGATCGACGGCTGCGCCGACGCTCTGGGTACGCCGCCGGGGTCGCCACCCCAGGTTGGTATCGCCACGTCTTCCATCATCCCGGTCCGCAGGGCGTCGCCCAATTCTTTGTCGACGCCGCGGCGGCGCTGCGCAGCCAGGGAATGGCCGCCTCTCCGGATCACCTGATCGCCGCGTCGCGGCTCGCCGACGCCCTGGCGGCGATCCGCGGGCGACCGCGCAGCGGCCTCGCCGAAGTGCTCGACGCAGCCTCCTCGGTGCTCTCGTTGTCGATGCTTTCTCCGACAGAGGACAGCGCCGTCGCCGGGCTGATCGACGAGCTCACCGTCGGCGGTGCGATCGGCGACGTGCCGGCCGACGCGCCGCAGGTTCCGCTCGCTCGTGACGTGGCGGCCGCCCAGAAGGCCGCCCGGCTGGCCCCGCGGGGTGAACGCCGGCAGGTCGATCTCGACCTCCGCACGGCCACCGGCCTGCGCCGGTCGCACCTGCTCCATCGGCTCAGCGTCCTCGGCGTCGATTGGGGCACGCTCGAAGAGGCCCGGAGCAGCCGCAGCACGTTCCGGGAAACGTGGACGTTGAGCTGGGACCCGGTGATGTCGGTGCGTCTCGTCGAGCGCGCCGGCTACGGGACGTCGCTGGAGACGGCCGCTACGGCGGTGATCGTCGAGCAGGCGTCCGCCGCCACGAGCCTGGCGCGGACCGCGACCCTTGTCACAGACGCCCTCCTCGCCGACCTCTCCGCCGCCGCCCAGGCTGCGGCCGTCGCTCTCGGCACCCTCGCCGCCACGGCTCCGGACATCGCCGAATTGATCGATGCTCTCGTGCCGCTGGCATCGGCGCTGCGTTACGGCGACGTGCGGGGATCGGACTCCGCCGCCTTGCGGACGGTTGTCGACGAGATGATCGTGCGCATCGTCGCCGGACTCGAGCTGGCCAGCCGGCACCTCGACGACGACGCCGCGGCGGCGATGATCGAGCGGCTGAGTGATCTCCAGGGAGCCCTGGGGATGCTCGACCACGCGGCACGCCATGGCGATCTCCCTGTGGCCCTCACCAAGCTCGCCGACGGGCGCGGTGTTCACGGGCTGGTTCGTGGACGGGCGACACGTCTGCTCCACGACGCCGCGGTGTTCGACGCCGACGAGGTTCTCCAGCGAGTCAGTCGGGCACTCACACCTGGCACGCCGGCGGCCGAGGGCGCACGGTTCGTCGAGGGGTTCCTCGCGGGCAGCGGCACCGTGCTCGTCCACGACGCGGGCCTGCTCGACATCGTCGACACGTGGATCTCGACGATGTCGAACGAGGTGTTCGTCGACGTCGTCGCGTTGTTGCGCCGCACCTTCGGAGCGTTCGAGCCCGCCGAACGGCGCCAGCTCGGCGTGCTCGTCACGACGACCACGCGCGCCACGACGACCCCGTTCGGCCCCGATGTCGACGGAGCGCGGGCGGCTGCCGGGATCGCCACCGTCCGGGCGATGCTCGGGCTGGATTCTGGGGGCGAGTGAGTGAGTGTCGACCTCTTACCGCGAGTGTCGGACACCGAACGAGCGAGGCGGTGGCGGCTCGTTCTCGGCGGCGAGGCCGACGGGACTTCCACCCGGCTCGACCGTGACGACAGCCGCATCGACGCCGCGCTCGGTGCGCTCTACGACCGAGGCGAAGAACGCGGCCGTGGGCGTGCGGTCCGCGGTCGCCGCGTCGGCGGCCTCGGTCGTTCCGCGCCGGCGGTGTCGCGATGGCTCGGCGACATCCGCCGGTACTTCCCGGTCCCCGTCGTGCAGGTGTTGCAACGCGACGCCGTCGAGCGGCTCGACCTCACGCATCTGCTCCTCGAGCCGGAGTTGCTCGCTGAGCTCGAGCCCGATGTCCACCTCGTGAGCGTTCTTGTCGAGCTCAATCGTCTGCTCCCGGAGGCGACCAAGGACACCGCGAGACAAGTGATCGGCGGTGTGCTGGAAGCGCTGCGTCAACGCTTCGCCGATCGAACCCGGTCAGCAGTCACCGGCGCCCTCGCCCGCGCAGCCCGCAGCCACCGCCCGCGCCCCGCCGACATCGATTGGGGACGCACGATCCGCGCCAACCTGCGCCACTGGCTTCCCGAGCATCGCACGGTGGTCCCCGAGCGACTGATCGGGTACGGCCGCCGCAGCCCCTCGCTGGCTCGCGACGTCGTGATCGCCCTCGACCAGAGCGGTTCGATGGCCGACAGCGTCGTCCACGCGTCGCTGTTCGCTTGCCTGCTCGCCCGCATGCCGGCGCTACGAACGTCGCTGGTCGTCTTCGACACCGCGGCCATCGATCTCACCGACGCGCTCGACGATCCCGTCGACGTGCTGTTCGGTGTGCAGGTCGGTGGCGGCACGGACATCGGCAACGCCCTCGGCGCGTGCCAGCGATTGATCACGCGCCCGACGGAGACCCTGCTCATCCTCGTTTCCGACCTGTTCGAAGGCGGTGACGTCGACATCATGCGCAACCGTGTGCGCGTCCTCGTCCGTAGCGGTGTCACGGTGCTCGTCCTGCTCGCCCTCTCCGACGAGGGAGCTCCAGTGGCCAACCATCACGAGGCGGCCACCCTTGCCGCGCTCGGGGCCCACGTCGCCACCTGCACGCCGGAGCGATTCCCCGACGTACTCGCGGCGGCGCTCGAAGGTCAACCGTTGCCGGCCGACCTCGCCATCGTCACAGCGTTGAATCCATGAGTTGTCGGATCGATGAGTTCCGCTGCAGCTCGACGTCAAACGAGGATGGACACCATCATGAGCACGAAGCAGCCCAAGAAGACACAGCTCGACAAGCAGTTCACGGCCACGTTGCAGAAGAGCCCCAGCCCAGGTGGGTGGACCTACGTCGTGATGCCGGACTCCGTCGAGTTCTTCGGGACCCGCGGTCTCGTCAAGGTCCGCGGCACCGTGGACGGCCACCCGCTGCGCAGCTCGTTCATGGCGATGGGCGACGGCACGCACAAGCTGCCGATCAAGGCCGACGTCCGCAAGGCGATCGGCAAGGAGGCAGGGGCGACCGTCGAAGTCACGCTCGAGGAGCGCCTCGAGGGCTGAGGACTCAACGTTGAATCAAATTCGTTGCGGTGGAGTGGTGCGGTTGACCCAAGTCGGGTCGCTCCACCGCTCACCGACTGCGGTGACCTCGTCCAGGCGGGTGATGTCGTCACCGGAGAGCACGACGTCGGCGGCGCCGAGGTTCTCTTCGAGGTAGCTGACTCGCTTCGTCCCTGGAATCGGCACGACATCGTGCCCCTTGGCGAGCAGCCAGGCGAGGGCGACCTGGCCTGGAGTCGCGTCGTGCTTGGCGGCGACCTCACGCACCACGTCGACGGCGCCGAGGTTGGCATCGAGTGCGCCATCGCGGAACCGCGGATGCGTCCGGCGCATGTCCGACTCCCCGAGGTCGTCGTACGACGTGATCCGGCCGGTCAACATGCCGCGACCGAGTGGGCTGAACGGAACGATGCCGATGCCGAGCTCACGGCAGGTCGGGACGATCTCGGCCTCGATGTCGCGGCTCCACAGTGACCACTCGCTCTGCAACGCCGCAATCGGGTGCACGGCGGCGGCACGACGAATCGTGTCGACTGACGCCTCGGACAGACCGAGGAAGCGCACCTTGCCGGCGCTGACGAGCTCGGCCATCGCCCCGATCGTCTCCTCGATCGGCACGGCGAGGTCGGCGCGGTGTTGGTAGTAGAGGTCGATCTGGCCGACGCCGAGCCGGCGGAGCGACTCATCGATCGCCGAGCGGACATACTCCGGCGAACCATCGACGAGGGGCGGCTGGCCGGCCTGCGGCGATGAGATGATGCCGAACTTCGTGGCGATCACGACGTCGTCGCGCCGTCCGGCGATCGCCTTGCCGACGGCGAGCTCACTGGTGTGTGGGCCGTACACGTCGGCGGTGTCGAGCATCGTGGCGCCGAGATCGACGGCCCGGTGGATCACCTCGGTCGGGTCGACACCCTCGAAACCTCCGTAGGCCGGACTGAAGCTCATGCACCCGAGCCCGATGGCACCAACGGTCGGCCCGCTGGCCCCGAGCGTCCGAGTGGGAATGCGCTCCATCGGACGACGTTCATCCATCGGACGATTTCTACTTGCTCGCCGCAGCGCCCCGGAAGTCGGACGCGCCGACTCCTTTGCGTCAGCGAATGTGCCTGTAGAGGGCCCTCTTGCTGACACAAACGAGCGGCCGAGCTTTGTGTCAGGGAATGTGCTCGTAGCAGGCACTCTTGCTGACACAAACGCCGGACCCGTCGGAGGAGCCGGCCAACACCCCTTCAAGAGCAACAATCGTGAATGTCGCGGGGCCAGACTCGACGCGCACCACCTACTGCCGCACGCTCTCACTGAGACCGCGCGTCGAGCTCAGCGCGCTGTCTCCATACTGCGCCGGCTGAGCTGGTCGATCGCCACGGCCAGCAGCAGCACCGAGCCTCGTGCCGTCTGTTGGTAAAAGGTGGCAATGTTCATCAGGCTCATGCCGTTGTTCAGCGCTCCCATCAGCGTCGCTCCGAGGAGCGCCCCGAGGACGCGGCCGCGCCCGCCGGCCAGGCTGGTCCCACCGATGACGGCGGCGGCGATGGCGTCGAGCTCGAGGAACAATCCGGCTGTTCCGCCGATTGCGCCGCTCACGCGTGCAGTCAGGGCGACACCTGTGATGCCGTAGAAGAAGCCGGCGATGATGAAGTTGAGGAAGACGACGCGGCTCAGCGAAATGCCTGCCAGCCGGGCGGCTTCCGGATTCCCGCCGACGGCGTAGAGCTGGGCCCCGAACCGCGTCCGGCGCATCAGTACGTCGGCGATCGTGGCCATCGCCGCGAGCACCAAGATGAGATAGGGGATCCCCTTGCCGAGCGACACATAGACCGCGATAGCCGTCGCCAGCAGCGCCGGCACCATGGTGCGGACGATTTCCCGGCGCCAATCGCCGACCAGACCGAAGCGTTGGGCGCGCCGGGCGGACGAAGCCGTGAACAGGGTGAACGCGCCGAGGGTGGCGATGACGAGGATGATCGATGGGGCCGGGGCGAGGTAGCCCGCGGCGAGGTCGGTGAGCGTTGCCGGCAGGGGAGCGACGGTCGCCCCGTCCGTCACGATCAACGAGATTCCCCGGAAGATCATCATCCCGGCCAGCGTGACGATGAACGACGAGACGCCGACCTTGGCGACCCACACAGCATTCCAGGCGCCGAGCACGACTCCGGCGGCGATCGCCACGGCAACAGCGAGCCATGGGTTCCAGCCGAGCTTCACGGTCAGCGAGGCGAGCACGACGCCGACCAACGCGACAGCCGAGCCCACGGAGAGGTCGAAGTTGCGAGTCACGATGAGCATCACGGCGCTGATCGAGGCAAGCCCGACGATCGTGGCCTGGAGGGCGAGCAGGCCGAGGTTCCGTTGGGACAGGAACAGTCCGTCGGTGAGCACCTGGAACACGGCGAACACGATGGCGACGACGATGAGCAGCGTGTAGTTGCGCAGGTCGACCCGGTCCTGCCGCTTGGTCTCGGCGATCGGCGCAGCCGTCGGTTGAACGAACGAGGTGGTCATCGAGGGCCTCCGTTTCAATCCTCGGTCGTTTGTGGCTCGACGTTCGAGGCTCGATGTTGCGAGGCTCGACGTCGAGCCCGGCGGCAATCGCGATCAGTGCGTTCTCGGTGGTGGCGGATGCGTCAACCTCGTGCACGAGCCGGCCGTCGCGCATCACGAGCACTCGCCCACAGATCGCCAGCAACTCGCTGACGTCGGACGAAACCATCAGCAATGCCCGTCCGGAAGCGGCCAGGCCGCCGAGGATGTCGTGGATCTCGGCGCGAGCACCGACGTCGACGCCGCGTGTCGGGTCGTCGAGGATCAGGATCGGCGTGTCGGCGACGAGCCAGCGGGCGACTTGGACCTTTTGCTGGTTGCCGCCGCTGAGTGTCGCCACGGCGGCGGTCTCGCTCGATGTGCGGATGGCCAGCTGGTCGATGCGGCGTCGGGTTTCCGTGCGGACCTGGGCCTCGTCGAGAAATGGGCCGCGCTCGAACGCGGCGAGGCTGGCAACCACGACATTCTCCGCCACCGAGTGGATCCCCACGAGTGCGTCGCGGCGGTCCTGGGCGACGTAGCCGATGCCCTCGGCGATCGCTGCGTGGGGTGAGTCAGCGGTGACGCGCCGTCCGTCGACCTCCACGTCGCCGGACACGGCACCACCCCAGGCACCGAAGATCGCCTTGCCGACGACGCCGGCGCCGGAACCAACGAGGCCGAACAGCCCGAGGATCTCGCCCCCCGCCACCTCGAACGAGACATCGTCGACCAACGGACGCCCGGAGGTCCGCGACGACGCCACGGTGAGCCCGCGGACGCTCAGGTTGCGGCCTCGCATTCCCGGAGCAGCAGTTCGGAGGGCCGCCGGAGTTGACGTCGCGCCGAGCATCTCGTCGACGATCTCGACACGACCGGTGTCCTCGGCGCGATGGTCGCCCACCAGCGTCCCGTCGCGCATCACGAGGATGCGATCGGCGATCGCAAACACCTCGGCGAGGCGATGCGACACGAACAGACACGTCGTGCCGCGGTCGCGGTACGTTCGCAGTCGATCGAAGAGGCGGTCCGCCTCGTCGCCCGTCAGTGCGGCGGTCGGCTCGTCGAGGATGAGGATGCGGGCTTCCTTGTGGAGAGCCCTGGCGATGATGACGAGCTGTTGGCGGGCGAGGTCGAGCGACCCGATGCGGGCCTCGGCGCCGACGTCCACGCCGAACTCGTCGAGCACGGCCCTCGCCGAGCGACGCATCGCCAGGTTGTCGACGAAGCCCCAGCGCGTCGGTTCGTGATTGAGGAACAGCGTCTGGGCGACGGAGAGGTCCGGCACGACATTGATCTCCTGGGGTATCAGCACGATCCCCCGGCGCTCCGCATCGGCCACATCGGAGGGGCGATACGTCGCTCCGTCGATTGTCAGTTCGCCGTCGTAGTCCTGCCCGAACAGTCCTGCCAGCACGCCGATGATCGTCGACTTGCCTGCCCCGTTCTCGCCGAGCAGGGCGACGATCTCACCCCGCTCGAGGTCGAAGGACAGATCGGAGACGGCCAGGGTCTGCCCGAACGACTTGCTCACCCCGTGCACGGCGAGCAGGTCGCCTGGTCGGCGGTCCAGGCGACCTGCTGCGCGTGGGGGTGCTTCGTTCTCGAGTGGCGCCGTCAGCACTCAGGCCGCTCGTCGGGAACGTTGGCGTAGACCTCGTCGACGTTCTGCCAGTACTGGTGGCTGCAGGCGAACTCGGCCAGCTCGTCCTGCGTCACGAGGTAGATCGGCGTCTTCACGAACGGGATCTCGGCTGCCCCGTTGTCGAGGGTTTGCTCGGTGGTGATCGGCTCGCAGCTCGCAAGGGCGACGGCCGTTTCCGCCCCGGCGGTGGCCATCTCTTCGGGTGCTGGCCACAGGCTGCCGAACTGCCGGCCTTCGGCGATCGCTTGCATCGCCGACAGCTCCATGTCCTGGCCGGTGACGAGGATCTGCCCATCGGGGATGCCCGCTTGGGTGATTGCCTGAAGGATGCCCAGCGTCATGCCGTCGTACGACGAGAGGAACACATCGACGTCGTTGTCGTTGGCGGTCAGGGCATTCTCGGCCAACGCCTGGGCCGGTTCGGTCTTCCAGCCGGGCGTGAACTGGTCCATCACGATGGCGATGTCGCCGGCCTCGGCGATCGGGTCGAGCACCTCGTGGTAGCCCTCCTGCATCAGCGTCGAGCCGGTCTGTCCCGGATCGCCGCCGATCAGTACGTAGTTGCCGTTCGGGACGACGGCCAGCGTCTCCCGTGCAGCTTCGGCGCCGCCCTCTTTGGGATCGCGTCCGATGAACGCGTCGTGCGCGGAGTTGAGGATCATGTCGTCGTACGACGCCAGCGGAATCCCCGCCTCGCGGGCCAGGTCGGCGATCCGTCCGGCCACGTTGAAGTCGACGGGCTGGATGACGATGGCGTCGACGCCCTGGGTGATCACGTTCTCGGCCTGGGAGACTTGGACGGCGGCGTCATTCTCCGCCGACTGGACGATGACTTCGTAGCCGGCCGCCTCGGCGGTGTCCTGGAAGAACGGGATGTCTGCGTTCAGGTAGCGGTAGGCGGTCTGCTGCTTGAGCATGAAGGCGATCTTCCCGGTCGTCCCGGGTTCGCAGTCGTCGGCACCGGCATCGGCGGTCACCGAACTGGTTCCGTACGCGGTAGCGACGATCAACGCCGCTGCCGCGACGGTCGTTCTCGTCATGGTGTACCGCCGTTGGTGTGAATGTTGCATTGGCGTTCGCCTCCTCGATCTGGTGGGCCCCTTGGTGGGCCATGTCCCCCTGTCGCCGATCAAGCGATGACGACGGCTGACAACGTTGTCAGCTCCTCAGAGCGTACGGCGACGCTGACAACGTTGTCAAGATCGTGACAACGTTGTCAGCAATCAGCCTCGAAGCAACGTCAGGCTGACGCGTGAATCCCGGTGCCGCGAATCAACAGCCGTGGGGCAATCAACCGCCGCTCGGGCTTCGCATCGTTACCGGTGAGACGGGAGAAGAGCAGCTCGGAGGCATGGCGAGCCATCTCATCGGTGTCGTAGGCGATGACGCTGATCGGCCGCCGCAACGCTGAGGCCAGTTCGAAGTCGTCGACTCCCACAAGGCCGATCTCTGGCCGGTCGGCCAGTGCCTCGGCGGCGCCGACCGCAGTCCGGTTGTTGGTGGCGAAGAAGGCCGTCGGAGGATGGCGCCGCTCGAGCAGTTCGATCACGGTTTCCTGCGTTTGCGTCGGGTTGTGGAGGCCGAACCGGGTGATCCGTTCGTCGACCTTGATCCTCGCGTCATCTAGCGCGGCGGCGTACCCGGCGTAGCGCTGCCGGGCCGTATAGACGTCAGGGGTGACGTCACTGAGCAAGGCGATCCGTCGATGCCCGCCGGCGAGCAGGTGCTCGACGGCGAGTCGAGCGCCGCGCTCGTTCTCGAGGAGCACAGCGTCGGCCGCCAAGCGCACGGGGGGCCGGTCGAAGAAGACCACGGCCATCCCGTGATCCATCTCTCGTTTGAGGAACTGGTGGTCGTGCCGCGCGCTGGCGATGAGCAATCCGTCGATGCGTCGCTGGACGAGACGGTCGACGATCTGGCGTTCACGCCGCGGGTCATCGTCAGAGCTCACGGTGATGAGCAGGTGGCCTTCAGCGAGGGCGGCGTTCTCGACGACCCGCGTGATCGCCGAGAAGAAGGGGTTGGCCACGTCGGCGACGACGAGGCCGATTGTTGCCGAGCGGTTGGCTCGCTTGAGCGTGCTGGCCAGGTGATCGCGTCGGTAACCCAGTGTGCGAACCGCAGCCTGCACCCTGGTGGCGACCTCGTCGCTCACGAAGCGCTCCTCGTTGATCACTCGCGAAGCGGTCTTGATGCTCACGCCGGCGAGGGCAGCGACATCTTTGAGCGTCGGTCGCCGGAGGTCCTCGGGCATCGGCGCAGTCTAAGGCGCCGGCCTCTGACAACGTTGTCAACGCTGGTGATTCGTGGTCAACCGAGCTCACCGACCAACAACGCGCCACTCGTCGACGCCTGGACACCGCCAGCAGCTTCACGGGTGATCACCAAGGCATCGAGGTCGCCCTCTGCAGCGAAGGGTTCGATCGAGGGGCGGTTGCCGACGACCCCGAGAGAGATCACGTCACCGTCGCCGTAGACGCCCCACAGTTGATAGGTCTCACTCTCCGGAAGCTCGGGCAGTGTGCCGGCAGAGAGGAACCCGACTCCGTCTGGCTGGACGACGGCCTCGGCGTTGATCGTGCCGTCCTCTGAAGCGAGGTTGACCACTCGCCCATCGGGATCGTCTCGCGCTGCCTCGTAGGCCTGTTCGACCGACGCAGTTGGCGCCGTTTCGTCGTCGAGGACGAGGGCGGTCACGACACCGGCCAGCGTGGCGACGGCAATCGCTGCCGCCGCCAGCGCAGGGGCCAGCCACCGCCGCGACGCGTCCTGCCGGGCGACGGGGAGGCCGTCGGGCCGCGGAGGCCGAGCTTCTAGGGTGTCGGCGATGCGATCCCACACGCCGTCGGGCGCCGGATTGCCGGCGTGGGCGAGCATCGAGGCCGCTTGCCGCATCTGCCACACCGCGGCGCGCGCTTCGGGGTGATCGGCGAGATAGGCCTCGACGCGTCGGCGTTCGAGGTCGTCGACCGCATCAAGGGCGTAGGCGCCGAGCAGTTCGTCGAGGTGGTCGTCGGGCGTCATGTCCCTACCTCCACGCCGGCGGCCACCAACTCGCGATGCAGTCGCCGGAGTCCGCTGCGGATCCGGCTCTTGACCGTACCCTCGGGCACGTCCAGTCGGGCGGCAACCTCCCGATAGGTGTACCCGCCGAAATAAGCCACCTCGATCGCCGCCCGCTCGTCGTCGGGCAACTGTTCGACGGCGTTGCGGACCTTCGCCACGACGACGAGGTCGCCGGCCTCGTACTCGAGGTCGTAGGGATTCGCCGCCGTCTTGCGGGCATCACGTTCCTCGCGCTCGCGTCGCGATGCGTCCGAACGCAACAAGTCGACGGCCCGCCCGTGGGCGTCGATCAGCAGGAAGCTGCGCAGCGTGCCGCGATCTGGATCGAAGCGGGTCGGATCGTTCCAGAGCCGGAGGAAGACCTCCTGGACGACCTCTTCAGCGAGCGCCTGATCGACCAGCAGGCGGCGGGCGAGGGCGAACACCGCTCCGGCGTGACGCTTGTAGGCCTCGGCCAGCGCCGACTGCTCGTAGCGCGAGATGGCGATCGCCAGCGCGGCGTCCGATGCCCCCTCGAAGTTCGGCGCCACGCCTGTCATTCGTTGCCGATGGCCATTTTGGATGATCCCGTTCAGCGCCCGAGCACCACGATCTTCGGTTGTGGGTTCGATCGCCCGATGTGATCCTGGCTCAACGTAGTGACCCGCGCAATCCGACGGGGGGGACCGCTCCGAATCAATGGTCGGGCGAGCGTTCCGGCACCTGCCGAGTGAGCCCCATCGACGCGACGATCTCCAGAAAGGGAGAACACATGAACCGCACGACCCGCCGCCGCCTGAGCGCCGGCTCGCTACTTGCCGCCGCCGCCCTGGTGTGCTCGGTTGGCATCGCTTCCGCCACGACCGAACCTCCGTCCGAGCCGATGGGTACTGAGCCGATGACGTCCGAGCCGATGGCCGGCCCGTCGGGCGCAGCATGTGCCGCCGTCCCGAACGAGGGCGAGGGCAGCGTGGATGGAATGGCCGACGATCCCGTCGGCACGGCGGCCAGCAACAACCCGCTGCTGTCCACCCTCGTGGCGGCGGTCTCCGCAGCCGGCCTCGTCGACACCCTCAACACCGGTGGGCCGTACACCGTGTTCGCTCCGATCAACACGGCGTTCGACAAGATCGACCCGGCAACGCTCGAGGGCGTGCTGGCCGACACCGACGCGTTGACCGGCATCCTCACCTACCACGTCGTGCCCGAGCAGCTCAGCGGCGCCGACCTGGTTGCTGGAGGGACGTTCGCCACCGTCAACGGTGCCGAGCTGACCGTCGCCGACGTCAATGGGACGCTCGTCGTCAACGGCGGGGCTGCGGCCGTGCTGTGCGGTGACGTGCCGACGGCCAATGCCACCGTGTTCCTCATCGACAGCGTGCTGATGCCCCCGGCCTGACCGAGGAGTCGGCGTAACCCCACAGCCGATCGACGGGGGTCGGGCCCGCAACCACTGCGGGCCCGACCCCCGTTTGCGCGATTGAGATGTCTGAGGATTGCCGCCCGGGGCGACCATCCCCCAATCTGAGGCGACCATCAATCAGAATTGCCAACAGCTGTGACCGACCGCCGGTCACACCGAACAGGGAGGTCAGCGTGATTCGCGCGATCCTGGCGTTCACCGTCGTCTTCCTCTTGGCGACGTTCCCGGCGACTTGGCTGTTGATGCTGTTCTTCGGAAACCTCGGCCTGGAGCTCAGCTATTGGGGAACGTTTCCCCTCGGGATCATCGTGTCGATCCTGCTCGGCGGTGTAACCGCGCCGAAATACGCCTACTGAGTCGGCAGCGTGTCCGGCGAGGCACAGCGCCTCGCCGGCACGTCGTTATCACGAGAGGGTGGTCAGGCGAGCAGCTTGGCCTTTTGCGCCTGGAACTCGGCGTCGGTGATCACGCCCTGGTCGCGCAGGCCGGCGAGCTTGGTGAGCTCGTCGGCTGAGCCGCCACCGGTACCGGCCGCGTTGCGCACATAGGCCTGGAATGCCTGTTCTTGAGACTGGGCCTCTTGGTAGTCGCGGTCGGACATCGAGTGCCCGCGAGCGATCAAGTACACGAGCACGCCGAGGAACGGCAGCAGGATGACAAAGATCACCCACAACGCCTTCCCGAAACCTCCCAGGTCCTTGCTGCGGAAGATGTCGAAGATGACCCGGAACAGCACGACGATCCAGGCGATCCAGATGAAGAACAGCAAGAACGTCCAGAACATCCCCAGTAATGGGTAGTCGTACGCCAGCACCATGGTCCCCTTTCAATGCGTCCGATCCGTTCGGACCGATGAGTCCTAGCACAATCCCGTAGCCGAGCGAGCGATTCGCGCAGGGAAGCGGGTTGAGTACCTTGCGGCGATGACCTACTGCCTCGCCCTGCGACTTGATGAGGGCCTGTTCTTCATGTCCGACACCCGCACGAATGCCGGTGTCGACAACGTCAGCACGTTTCGCAAGCTGCATGTGCTCCAGCCGGCCGATGACCGCATCTTCGTCATCCAGTCGGCCGGCAGCCTGGCGACCACGCATGAGGTGCTCGATCGCATCCAACGCGACCTCACCGGCGACGTGGAGAGCTTGGCGACGGTCACCCGCCTCTTCGAGGCTGCCCTCTATCTCGGCCGGCTGAACCGCGAGGTTGGCGCCGCCCATGAGGCCGCTCTGGGCAGCGCAGCGACGGCAACGTTCATCCTCGGCGGGCAGATCACCGGCGAGCCGCCGGAGATCTTCCTCGTCTATCCGGAGGGCAACTACATCCGCGCCTCGGACGAATTGCCGTTCCTGCAGATCGGCGAGGCGAAGTACGGCAAGTTCCTGCTCGAGCTCGCCGTGCGAACGGAGGTCGACCCAGTCACGGCGGCAAAGATCGCCCTCAGCTCGATGGTGTCGACGGCGCGGGCAAACCTGTCGGTCGGCCCGCCGTACGACGCCGGCGTCTACCTCGACGGCTCATTGGACGTCCTCGAGACCCGCATCGAGGCGGACTCGCCCTACCTCGCCGAACTCGACGAGGTCTGGTCCCGCCACCTCGTCGCGGCCATCAACGAGCTACCACCGATCCCCGCGGAGCTCCGGCCGTCCTGACGAGAAGATTGGTGAGTCGAGACAGGGGAAATCCGCCTCGTCAGCTCACCAATGTCACCCCTGCTGGGTGCCGGCCTTGAGGTCGCGGAACGGGGTCTTCGAGTCGATACCGGGGTCCTTCTGGAGGCCGAGGACACGTTCCCCGATGATGTTGCGCATCACCTCGTCGGTGCCACCCGCAACCCGCATCCCCGGGGTGCCAACGACGAGCTGACTCCAGGCGTAGGTGCCCCACTCTCCGCTGTCGGCCACGAGCTTGGGTCCGAGGACGTGGGATACGAATTCGCCGATGCCCTGCAGGAGTTGCGTCGCCGCCAGCTTGGCGATGCTCAGCTCGGGGCCGGGAAGTTGGCCGATGCTGAGCTTGGCGAGGGCCCGTTGGTTGGTGTAGCCGGCCACCTTCGCTCGGGTGATCAGTGCGGCCAGTTGCTGGCGGACCAACGGGTCGCCGGCCAAGCCGAAGTAGCGGACCATCTCGACGAGGCGGGTCATCGTCGCGCCACCTCCACCGACCATGCCGCCGGCGCCGATCGCGGCCCGCTCGTTCATCAACGTCGTGAGGGCGACGGTCCAGCCGGCGTTGGCCTCGCCGAGGCGGTGGTCGTCGGGGACCCGGACCTCGTTGAAGAAGACCTCGTTGAAGCTGGCCCCGCCGGTCATCTGGCGCAGCGGACGGATGTCGACACCGGGAGCCCGCATGTCGACGATGAACCCGGTCAGCCCCTTGTGCTTGGGCTGGCCGCTGTCCGTGCGGGCGATGATCTCACCGATGTCGGAGTACTGCGCGCCCGACGTCCACACCTTCTGTCCCGTGACCACCCACTCGTCGCCGTCACGTTCAGCTCTCGCCTGCAGGCTGGCGAGGTCGCTGCCGGCCGCCGGCTCGGAGAAGAGCTGGCAGGCGATGATGTCACCGCGCCACAACGCCTGCAGGTAGCGCTGCTTGGCCGGCTCGCTGCCGTGGGCGAGGATCGTCGGGGCGATCATCCCGAGGCCGATCAGGTAGGGCCCCTGGTTGGGTACGTCGTAGCGGCTCTCGACGGCGTCGTAGGCCTGTTGGAACTGCTTGCCCAATCCCCGTCCGCCGTACGCCTGTGGGCCGGTGATCCAGCCGAACCCGGCGTCGAAGCGGGCCTGACGGAACGCCCGGGCGGCGGCGATCAGGGCGTCTTCCTCCTCGCGAGTCCGTTCCTCGAACATCGCCACGTTGTCCGAGCCCTCGCCCCACACGAACTTGCGCTCGGCGTCCTTAGGTGTCGTGGTGGCGTCGAGGAACTCGGTGGCAGCGTTCGTGAACTCGTCGAGCGTCGGTTCCTTCATCGTTGCGAACCGTACGCGTTTACGGATCCAGGGCTACTGTCGGGCACCAATGGGCCAGCTCGTTACCGTCACCGAACGACCGTCGTCGACCCGCGGCCAGGTGCGCTTCGAGCTCAATCGCTCGCTCACCGGCATGGGTCACGAGCACTACTCGTCCGTCGACGAGGCGTCTGGCGACCGTCCGGCCGACGTGCTGGCCCGACGGCTCTTCGACACGGGCCAGATCGATGCCGTGCACGTCTATTCGAACATCGTCACGGTCGAGTTGTCTCGCGGCGGCAATCCGCAACCGCTCAGCGATGTCGTGCGCACGCTGTATCGCTATTGGCAGCCGGGCATGCAGCCTCCGGCGTTCGAGGATCTCGTCGCTCCCGCCGAGGAGTCAACCGCCGCCGCCCCGGCAGGTGAGGGCGGGGGAGACGCCGCCGTCTCCGAAGCAGCGGCCCGAGTGCCGGCGCACCTGCTCGAACGCGCCCGTGCCGGCCGGGAGCGCTGGAAGGCGAAAACCGGCGCCTGACCGACGACCGATGGGTGTTCCGGGGACCGTTCCGTCCCCTATACACCCATCGGTTCGCTTGGTTCGGGGCGCGTGCCGGCGTAGGCGTGTTGAAGGATGGTTAGCAGGGCGCCGGCGTCGACCGGGATCGGGTTGTCGGTGATCGCCGCGGCGGCTCGCTCGGCCGCCTCCGGGAGGTCGACGGCGGTAAGTCCGAGGGCGGCGAGGTCGGTCGTCACGCCGCTGGCCTTGGCGAGATCCCAGAGGGCGCCAGCCGGATCGTCACCCGGAGCGCCGAGAGCCTCGGCGAGTCGAGCCATCTCGTCGGGCAATGCCGGTGCGTTGAACGCGACGGCATGGGGGAGCACGGCGGCGTGGGCGTCGGCGTGGACGAGGTTGAACGTGCCGCCGAGGACGTGGCACAGCTTGTGGTGCAGCCCGGCACTGGTCGTGCCGAGGGCGATGCCCGACAGATAGGCGCCGTAGAGCAGGTCGCTTCGCCCAGCGATGTCCGAGCCATCGGCCATCACCGTCGGGAGCGAGCGGGAGATCGCCCGCACGCCCTCCAGAGCCAGTGCGGTCGTCACCGGGTTGCAGCCGGTGGCATAGAGCGCCTCGACGGAGTGGGCGAGGGCGTTGAACGCGCTCGGACCGGTAACGGTCGGAGGGAGCCCGAGCGTGAGCAGCGGGTCGTAGACGACGACTCTGGGAAGCACGTCTGGCGACGCGCCCGTCTGCTTGTGGCGGCCGCCGGTGAGCCCGTAGATCGTCGTCATCTCGCTGCCGGCGTATGTCGTCGGCACGGCGACGATCGGAAGGTGATGGGTGAGAGCGATCGCCTTGGCCAGCCCGGTCGACGACCCTCCACCGAGGCAAACAATGGCGTCGGCGCTGGACTCGGTGGCGGCCTCACGGGCCCGCTCGGCCAGCTCGACGGGGACGTGCTGGACAACCTCGTGCCAGCGATCGGCGACCCTGGCGCCGAGCTGGGCGGCCACCTCGTCGGCGAGGACCTTGGCCTGGTTGTCGGCGATCAAGAACACGTGGCCGACGCCGAGACGGTCAACCTCGTCTGCGACCTCACTCACCCGCCCCGGCCCGAACACCACGCGGCCGGGATGGGAGGTGTGCTCGAAGCGCATTACTCCAACCAGCTGTAGTGCGACGTGTCCTTGGCGCCGTAGTCGGCGACCAGCGCAATTTCGGCGTTCGGTGTTCTACCGCCACGAATGAGACAGATTTGTCGTGTGAGGCGCCTGAGAATCGCGGCAGCCGTAGTGCGAAACATCAGAAGTCGATCGGATACTGCGGTGCTTTGCCGGTGGCGATGAGTTCGGGGAGTTCGGGTGAGGCGTTCTCCCAGACGAGGAGCATCGAGCGTTTCGGGCTGAAGCCGCGGTGGCGGATGTCGGCGGGCATCGCGGCGACGTCGCCGGCGCGCATGATCACCTTGGCCCGGGGTGATCCGGTGTCGCGGTCGTCGACGTTCCAGCGGATCTCGTCGGACAGCTGGACGAACCACTCGACACGGTCGTTGCCGTGGATGACGGGGAGGATGTACTCCTCGGTGGTTGGGCAGAACAGGCTGTCCTTGCACACGCTGGTGACGCTCGGGTTCCACGTCACGTCCGAACGCGACAGGTAGGCGTACAGGCTGAACCCGGCGACCTCGTCCTCGAACCCCGGGTTGGCATGCACCTCGGGTTCGTCCTGGGAGACGTCGGCGAACATGCGGTTGACCGGGTGCGTGGCGTCGGTGCGGATCTGCTCGTCACCGGGCACGCCGACCATCCGCGCCGCGGCGACGCGCCGGCGCGTCACCGCGGCGGTGTTGCTGCCGTTCTTCAACCCCCACGGCCCCTCGGTCTCCTCCGGGCTGGCGAAGGGGTCGAACGTCGTGTTCGTCCAGTCGTCGAGCATCGCCTTGAACGTCGCCCGGATGTCCGGCGTCGGGAAGTTCTCGGTGTGGTCCAACTCGGCCTTGCGGTAGCTGTCGTTGTAGCGCCCGGCGAACAGGTCGACGGTGCCGTAGTGGTTGACCGTGCCGATCACGTCGTCGAAGTTGACGGTGCCGTAGAAGAAGTCCCAGGCGCAGTCGCGCTGCAGAGCGCGCAGGAAGCCGTCGATGCTCAACACGTGGCTGCCCGTCGGCCACGAGATGTGGGCGAAGTACTCGTCTCGGCGGAACGTGAAGCTGCCGAGCGTGAACTGGCGGTAGCCGAACTCGTCGGCCTCCGACGCCTGCACGGTTGGTTCAACCAGATCAGTCAATGGAGTCTCCCCTCCTCGTTCACGACAAACAGATGTCGGCCCAGCGTTCGACCGTGTCGTCGCCGAGACAGGTCTGCTGCAACAGCACCGATGGCGTGCTCCGCTTCGAAGCGATACGCCGAGCCGCGCGGCAGCAGCGCCATGTGGCCGCGGCGGATGCGGACATAGCCCATCTCGTCGCCAACCGGTTCACCGACGACAGCGATCGACCCTTCCTTGCCGGCCGGGGCCAGCGGCGTCGCCAACTTGACGAGGCGCACCGTCACGTCGCCGTCCATACACAACACCGCCTCGTCGTGATCACACGTCCGCCAACCCGACACCCCCTCAGCACGGATCGCCTCCAACACATACTGCTGGTTCTTGCCGACAGCAACCTTCTCGTACGGCGCCGACATCCCAGCCACCTCGAACACATTCGAGAACGCATAGTGCTTGGGATCGTCATCGATCACCTCGATCGTGCCCTTGCGGAAGTTGTCGAGCGAACCGAAGACCGTCGTGTACTCCACCGTCGCACCCCCCAGGTGAACCGACGCGATGGTACAACGTTCGTCCTACGAACGATCGTGCGCCGCCCGCGCAGCTCTCGGCAGGACTGCTCGACGCCGTCATCGCCCTGACGCGCGATCTCCGTGCCGCCGGGGTCGATGCCTCGAGCGCGGAGACGATCGACGGCATCCACGCCCTCGCTCACGTCGGTATCGGCGAGCGTCTGCTCGTGCGAGCGGCGCTGCAGGCAGCACTCGTCAAGCGCGTCGAGGACCTCGCAGTCTTCGAATTGCTCTTCGACCGCCACTTTCCGGCCAAGCCGGCGAACGGCGTGGCAGATGGTGCCACGCTCGATGTGCCCTCGCCTCCGGAGGGCGACGCCGCCGACATTTCAAGGTTCCATGCGACGAGCGGCGTTCCTCTCGCCCTGGTCGATGCCATCCGGCTCGGCGAGGAGGACGCCCTCATCGAGCTCGCCGAGGAGGCGGTGGCGCGGTATTCGGGAATCGAGACGCAGCCTGGCAGCGAGCGCTACTTCGTCTACCGGGTGATGCGTGCCCTCGATCTGTCCAACCTGATGATCGCCGTGATGGCGCGTCAGCGCGCCGAGCACCCCGACAGCTCGGCGTTCGAGCTGCGCCAGCTACGCGACGACGTTCAGCAGCGCATCGAACGGCTCCGTCGCCTACTCGTCGCCGCCGTGCGCAGCCGGCTCGCCCGCGAGGGAACCGATCGGGTGCACGGGGAGGCGCCGCCCCGTCGGGTCGAGGACATCGACTTCCTGGCGGCCTCGACGACCGAGCTCCGGGAACTGCGCGTCGCCGTCCGCCCGCTCGCCCGCAAGCTGGCCAGCCGCATCGGCCGACAGCGCCGCCGGCATCGCCACGGCAGCCTCGACGTGCGTCGCACGATCCGCCGCTCGCTCGACGCCGGCGGCATCCCGCTCGATCCGGCGTGGCGGCGGGCGAGGCGGACCAAACCGGAGGTCGTCATGCTCTGCGACATCTCCGGGTCGGTCGCCGAGTTCGCCCATTTCACGCTCATGTTGCTGCACGCGATGCGCGCCGAACTGGCCGGCATGCGGGCGTTCGTGTTCGTCGACGGCGTGGCCGAGGTGACGCGGGTCATCGAGCAGGCAGAGGTCACCCTCGACCCCCGCCTGCTGGTGACCGTGCCGGGGGTGATCGCCGGTGACGGGCACAGCGACTACGGCCGGGCGCTCGGCAGCTTTGTCGAGCGCTACGACAGTGCGGTCGGGGCCGGTACCACCGTGCTCGTCACCGGCGACGCGCGTACGAACCTGCGTGGCTCAGGGGTGGAGAGCCTGCGCGTCATCGGCCATCGGTGCCGGCGGTTGTACTGGTTCAACCCCGAGCCGGCGGCGGGTTGGAACGACCCGGACTCGGCGCTCGCTGACTACCGCGAACTGTGCGACGGCGTGTTCGAGGTGCGCAACCTGGCCCAACTGGCGACCGCCGTGGCGGCCATCATCTGACGACCTCGATCCGGCAGGTGGGTCCGATCGCCCGATCGAGACGCTCGTCGAGCGTCAGCAACGGCGCGCCGAAGGCCTCGGCGAGGGCGACGTAGAAGGCGTCCCAGCCGCGTACGGAGTCGCGCAGTTCCCACGCCCGACCGAGCAGGGAGCGGTGGCCGAACCGCTCGCCCGGCCAGTGCCGTAGATCGTCGATCGCTTGATTGGCGGCAGTGTGCTCCAACCGTCCACCGAGGTGATGTCGGCGGATGACGCTCATGACTTCGACGTCGATCACGTGAGGCGCGGCGTGGTCGGGATCCTCGGCCAGCCGACCGCGGATGACTTCTGATCGCGGCGTGTCGGCCACGACCTCGTAGAGACACGAGGCGTCAACGATCAGCATCGGGCCAGTCGCCGCGCCACTCGTCGAGCGTGTCGAGAACCTCGGCAGTGGTGATGTCCGAAGGTCGGCGGCGGGTCCGGGCGAGCCACTCTGCGACGGTTGGCCGAGCGGCAAGACGCCCCGCTTGTCGGCGCAGCAACTCGGGCACGGTCACTCCCGACTCAGCGGCGCGTCGGACCAACGCGGCATAGACGTCATCATCGATATCGCGGATCTGTACGGTCTTAGGCACATACGCATGGTATCATGCGACAACGCATCATCCCAGGTAACTCGGTGTTGTTGTGACGAACACTCGTTCGTTACGATGTCGGAATGGCGTCTCCGCAGCGAACGACTCCCGAGCAACTTGCCGAGCCGTTGGCGGCGGCGTCGCTGGCAAGGGAACGGATGCTGCCGGTGGTCGCTCCGCTCACGCCACTGTTGCCCGACGGCGGGTTGGTCCGCGGCAGGGCGGTGGCATGCGGGGGAGCGGCGGCGATGTCCCTCGCCGTGTCGCTGGCGGTCGCCGCTACGGCGTCGGGATCGTGGCTCGCCGTGGTCGGCGTCCCGACGTTCGGATTGGAAGCTGCGGAGGAGTTCGGCATCGCGCTCGAACGCGTCGTCGGAGTCGACGCCGGCTCGGAACGTGCCAACCGCGAATCGTGGGCAGAGCTCGTCGCCGCCACCTTCGACGGGTTCGAGATCGTCATCACCGAGGTGCCGAAACGACTCAACGCCGTCCTCGCCCGACGTGTCCAGGCGCGCCTGCAGGCACGCGAAGCAGTGATGATCACGCTCGGCGCGCCCGGTCCGTTCTCCGCCGATGTCGAGCTGCGGGCCGACGACCCGCGGTGGGAGGGCATCGACGCCGGTGCTGGATACCTACGCGGCCGCCGCGTCGCCGTCTCGTCGTCGGGACGGCGCGTCCAGCGCCCGCGGCACCTGTCGTTGTGGCTCCCCGGCCGTGACGGCACGATCGCCGCCGTCGACACGGAGACCGACGCTGCGCCAGCTCACCAGCAAGCAGGCTGAGATGCCCAAGCCCGGCCGATCCCGCATGCTCACGGTGTGGTGGGCGCACTGGCCGGTCGTGGCCGCCGGGATCGCCGGTGATGTCACGATCGACCGACCGGCCATCGTGGTCGGGGCCAACCGGGTCATCGCCTGCTCGCCAGCCGCCACCGCGGCCGGCATCTCGGTCGGGCTCCGCCGCCGCGTCGCCCAGCAGCGCTGTCCCGAGGCGGTGCTTCTCGATCACCAGCCCGATCGTGATGCACGCGTGTTCGAGACCGTGGTGGGTGCCGTCAACGAGCTCACCCCGCGGCTGGAGGTCGTCGAGCCGGGGTGGCTGTGCGTCGCGGCCCGTGGCCCGTCTCGCTACTTCGGTGGCGACGAGCGGCTCGGCGAACGTCTCGTCATCACCATCGGCGATGTCGTTGGCGGCGGCGACCTCACCGGATTGGGCATCGGGGTCGCCGACGGTCGCTTCGCCTCGGCGGTGGCTGCTCGGCTCGCCGTCGGAACACCGGCGCGGACGATGGTGATCCATCCGGGGACCTCGTCCACCTTCCTCGCCACCCAACCCATCGCCTGGCTGCAGGAGACCGGTGAGGTCGACGCCGACCTCGTCAGCCTGTTCGCCCGCCTCGGTCTGTCGACCCTCGGGTCAGTTGCCGTTCTGTCGCGCCACGATGTAGCCGACCGCTTCGGACCGCCGGGAGCAGTCGCACACTGCTTGGCGTCCGGGGACGACGACCGTCCGTCGCAGGCGACAGAACCAGCGCAGCACCGGCATGCCGAGCGAGTGTTCGATGAACCGGTCGAGCAACTGCAGCCACTCGCCTTCGTCGGCAAGCAACTCGCCGACCAGCTCACTGCCGAGCTGGCGCTCGGCGGCTTGGTATGCACCCGCCTCGTGGTCACCGCCGAGAGCGATCATGGCGAACGCAGCGAGCGGGTGTGGTTCCGGGGACGGGGATTGTCAGCGGAGGCAATGGTCGAGCGGATTCGCTGGCAACTCGATGGTTGGATGGCCCAGCCCGGCGCGTTATCGGCAGGCGTCGTGCTGTTGCGCCTCGACGCCGACGAAGTGCGCCACGACGGTGGCGATCAACTGCGTCTGTGGGGCGGCCTGTCAGCCGCTGACGAGCGTGCTGTTCGCACCGTCGCCCGCCTCACCGGCCTCGCCGGCGAGGAGTCGGTGCGCGTCCCAGCGTGGCGGGGCGGCCGCCTGCCAGGTGACCGCTACCGCTGGGTGCCGGCGACCACCACCGACCTCACCGACCCCGACGACACTGCTTCGCGGATGCGTCCGCGCCTTCAACGCTGCCCGCGCCGACCCGTGGCCGGGCGCCCTGCCGGCACCGTCGCCTGCAGTCGTCATCAGTGCTCACGGTGACGGTGTCCCTGCCGTCGTCGCCGACGAACAAGGGCACCCCATCGTCGTCGGGGGCCGTGGCGAGTTGAGCGGGCAACCGGCGACACTGACGATCGACGCTGGGCCACCGCAGCAGATCATCCGCTGGGCCGGTCCGTGGCCGCTCGACGAGCGTTGGTGGGACACGAGTCGTCACCGCCGTGTCGCTCGCTTCCAGGTCGTCACCGCCGACGGCTCGGCCCACTTGGTCGTCATCGAGCGCCGGCAGTGGCGCATCTTGGCGTCCTACGCCTGACCGTATTGGTGAGCGGAGCGTACGGATTTCCGGGTCTCCTGCTGGATCCGTTGGTCTGGCCACCGCGCGTAGCAGGGGTTGTTGGCTCTGGAAGTGGGTGGTCGCCGGCCCCTCGCGACGGGTCGACGGATTCTCAGGCCTCGATCCGGACATTTCTGTCCGCGTTGCGGCCCCAGAATCGATGGTCGCCGTCGATGCCGCGTTCTACCGCCACGATCGAGACAGATTTGTCGCGGCGCCCGAGAATCGCCGCACCGTCGCCGCTCTCGCTGCCACCTGCTTTCAGAGCAAGCAACCGTGTCGCAGTGAGCGACTGGACTCACGTAAACGTCAAGAGCGTCGGACCTCCGCACGCTCAGCTCACCAATACGGCGGCGGCGGGCTTGATGTGGGCGAACATGCTGAGGCTGTTCCAGGTGGGGAAGGCCCTGACGAGCCAAGTCGGGCCGTGCAGCTGGATCCGAGAATCACGGGTGGCCTCCGCCCAGGAGAGCTGGCCAGCGTGCCACTTGACGAACGCATCGGCGTCGGCGGTGATGAAGAGGTCTTCGTCCAGTCCGGTGTACGTCTTGCAGATCTCGGCCTCGCCGTGTTCGAGCAGCAGCCAGTAGCGCTCATGGGGCCGGAAGCCGGTGAAGTCCAGACGAACGACGACGCGCTGGTCGGGTAGGCGATCCGGGCGGAGAGCGTTGCACATCGACCACAAGGCCACGAACGGATCGAGGTTCTCGGGTGCGATCTCGAGCCAGCGTGCTCCCCACTCACCGAGGGTCTCGCAGACCTTGAAGAGATCATCGCCCGCTGTCGTGAGCAGGTAGCGGTGACCGCGTCCCTGCGCTTTGGGGGTCATCTCGACGATGCCGAGGCGTTCGAGCTGGTGGAGCCGCTGGGCAAGCAGCGTGTGGGAGAGTCCAGGCGCGCCCTCGAGGATCTCGCCGAAGGTCTCACAGCCCAAGTGCAGGTTGCGGATGATCAGCGGCGTCCAACGCTCGGCGAAGATCTCCGCTCCACGGGCGATTGGGCAGTACTGGCCGTACGTCCTCATGAGCGCAGTGTCCCGCGCCCGCCGGCGGTTGTGAAGTCCAGATTCCTTACTTCCAAGTCCAGATCGCTGCCTTCTCCCTCGGTGCCCTCAGATGTTGCGATGAGCGCATCCACCGAGGAGGGAGTCGATGACAGCACGAACCACGATCCAGATTCCCGGATTCCGGGGCGCCGTGATCACCCCGGAGCACGATGAGTACGACAGCGGACGGGTCGTATGGAACGGCGCCGTCGACCGGAGACCGCGACTGATTGCCCGCTGCGGTGGCACCGCCGACGTCGCCGCAGCGGTCCGCTTCGCCCGCGACCATGACCTCGAGATCGCCGTACGAGGCGGCGGTCACAACGTGGCCGGCACCGCCGTGTGCGACGACGGCATTGTGATCGACCTGTCAGCGATGCGCGCCGTCTCGGTCGATCCCGTCGAGCGCATGGCTCTCGTTCAGGGCGGTGCCTTGTGGGGAGATGTCGACCACGAGACGCAGGTGCACGGCCTCGCCACAACCGGCGGCATCGTCAGCCACACCGGCGTCGGCGGCGTCAGCCTGGGTGGCGGCATTGGCTGGCTGATGCGCAAGCACGGGCTCACCGTCGACAACCTCGTGGAGGTCGAGATGGTCACCGCCGAGGGCGAGATCGTCCGGGCGTCGGTCACCGATCACCCCGACCTGTTCTGGGCGCTGCGAGGCGGAGGCGGGAACTTCGGCGTCGTGAGCTGGTTCCGGTTCGCGCTGCACCCGGTCGGACCCACCGTCCTGGCCGGACCGGTGTTCTGGGCGGCGGAGGACACCACCGAAGTCGTGCGCTTCTACCGCGAGTTCGTCGCCGACGCACCTGACGAGCTCGGCGACGGTCGTCCGGCTCGGCACGATCCCGGCCCTGGCCGGTTGTCAACGAGGAGTTGCACTTCCGGCCGGCCATCGCCGTGGCCAGCTGCTACGCCGGACCGGTCGAAGAGGGGGAGCGGGTCGTCCGTGCGCTCCGCCGGTTCGGCAACCCTCTCGTGGATCTGGTCGGACCCACCCTGTATGTCGACCATCAACGTGGCATCGACGACACCGTCCCGCATGGCTGGCACTACTACTGGAAGGGAACGAACCTCACCCGCCTGTCCGACGAAGTCATCGACATCGTCGCCGCCCACGCCTACGACGCCAGTTCCCCGAGGTCGTATGCAGCGATATTCCACCTGGGCGGGGCAATACCCCGCGCTCCGCGTCACGCCACGTCCTACGAGGGCCGCGATGTGGGGCACATCATGAGCATCGACGCGGTCTGGCTCCCGGAGGAGGACGACCGCGTCCGGGAATCGGAGCCCGCCTGGGCCCGAGGATTCCTCGACGCGTTGCAGCCCCACCGAGCGGGCGTCTACGTGAATTTCCTCGACTCCGACGACGACACGAGTCGCGTCCGGGAGGCCTACGGCGACGACACGTACCGGCGGCTCAGCGAAGTGAAAGCCGAGTACGACCCCCAGAACGTGTTCCACCACAACAAGAACATTCGGCCCGGCGCGAACCGCGACGTGGAACCAGCAACCGATGGGTGTTTAGGGGACCGTTCCGTCCCCTAAACACCCATCGGTCGTTCGCTTTCGTAATGTTGCGAACGTGCTCGCCAACGGGGTCCTCGATCTCGGCATCGATCTTGACGTCTGGCCGTGGATCTGGCTTGGCCTGGCGGTGGTCTTCGCTCTCGTCGAGCTGACGTTCCTCGGCGGCACGTTCGTGCTCCTGCCCTTTGCGGCGTCGGCGTTCGTCGCCGCCATCCTCGCCTTTTACGGGGTGCCGATCGAGGTGCAGTGGGCGACGTTTGTTCTCGGCGGAACGCTCATCTTCTTCTTGATGTACCGCTGGGTGCGCGGCTTCCTCGACGAGCACGAACTGCCCGGCGGTGTTGGTGCCGGACGCTTGGTTGGCGGGACCGGCGTCGTCACGGTCGACATTGAACCCGGCGACACAACACGTCGCGGTCGCGTCATGATCGGCCCTGAGATGTGGGGCGCATTGAGCAAGGATGACGAACTGATCCCCGCCGGCACACGTGTGCGTGTCGCCGCGGTCATCGGCACCCGCGTCCTCGTCGAGCCGATTCCCGGGCCAAGCTCAGCCACGGACACGAACCTGGAGGATGCCACATGATCGCGATCGTCATCATCGCTGCCGTTGCATTGGTGTTGATCGCATTCTTGATCAACGCCGTGAAGATCGTCCGGCCGTTCCAGCGTGGCCTGGTCGAGCGACTCGGCCGCTACAAGACCACCAAGGATCCCGGCTTCAACCTGATCATGCCGTTCATCGAAACGATGCAGCTCGTCGACATGCGCGAGCAGGTGGTCGACGTGCCGCCGCAGGAGGTGATTACTTCCGACAACGTCGTCGTGTCCGTCGACGCCGTCGTCTACTACGAGGCGACCGACCCGCAGCGGCTCGTCTACAACGTCGCCGACTTCTTCACGGCGATCACCAAGCTCGCTCAGACCAACCTGCGCAACCTGATCGGCGACCTCGAGCTCGACACCGCGCTGACATCGCGCGACCGCATCAACACGCAGCTGCGCGAGGTCCTCGACGACGCCACCGACAAGTGGGGCGTGCAGGTCGTGCGCGTCGAGATCCAGCGCATCGACCCGCCGCCGGAGGTCGTGTCGGCGATGCACGCCCAGATGCGCGCCGAGCGTGACCGGAGGGCGACCGTGACCGAGGCGCGCGGCTTCCAGGAGGCGACGACCGCCCGCGCCGACGGCGAGAAGCAGTCGCTGATCCTCGTCGCCGAAGGTCGCAGGCAGGCGGCGATCCTCGACGCCGAGGGCGACGCCCAAGCGATCATGCTGCGGGCCAACGCCGAGAAGAGTCGCCTCCAACTCGAGGGCGAGGGCGAGGGAGCGGCGGCGCTCGCCCGACTGTCGGGAATCAAGGAGGCGCACGCCGACAAGAACGTGCTCACCGTCGAGTACCTCTCAGCGCTCGAGCGGATCGGCGACGGTCGGGCGACGAAGTTGGTGATCCCGGCGGAGTTCTCCGGGTTGCTCGGCACGGTCGCCGCTCTCGCCGAGGCGACACGTGCCCGAAGAGGGCACCGACGAGGTGCGCCCGCGCGGTGGGTTGCGCATCCCGGAGCAGACCGACCGCGTCGAGGCGCCACCACCGCAGGGAGACCGGCGGTGAAGCTCGCCGACGCTCCAATCGCCGGCTGGTACCCCGATCCGCAGGGCGGCACGCGGCTGCGGTGGTGGGACGGCGCCGACTGGACGAACAGCTATCGAGTACGTCCGACCGTCTTCGAGTCGGATGGTCGTTTCGGGGCACCGGCGCCCACGACCGTGCTCAAAGGGGCGGCTGGCAAGCTGCCCGACGCAGTCGAGCAGGCCGGCGCCGTGCGCCGCGACACCGAGGCGATCATCTCGGAGGTACGCAAGGTCGCCCGCAGCGAGGTCGAGCGTGCCGCAGACATATTCTCCGCCCGGGCCAGGGCGGCGACGCGCGAAATCGAGCCGCTGATCACGAAGTACTCGACGAAGTTCATGCGCCCGTTCAAGATCGCCTCGGTGATCCTGGTAATCGCCTTCGTCGGGTGGATCGTGTTCCAGTTCATCATCCAGCAGAGCTTCTACGACTGGATCGGCGACCGCATCGACAACCTCACTGATTGATGGCGTTCGACGTCGAGCGGGTCCGCCGCCACTTCCCGTCGCTCGCCGCAGGAGTTGCCCACTTCGACGGGCCGGGCGGCACGCAGGTCCCTGAAGTCGTCGGTGAGGCGATGGCCGACACGCTGACGGCTGCCATCGCCAACCGCGGCAGCGTGACCGCGGCGGAGCAGCGCGCCGAGCGAACCGTCGCCGATGCCCGCCAGGCGATGGCCGATCTGCTCGGCGCCGATCCCGCCGGGATCGTGTTCGGGCGCAGCGCCACGCAGCTCTGCTTCGATTTCTCACGGACGCTCGCCAAGACGTGGCGGGCCGGCGACGAGATCGTCGTCACCAGGCTCGACCACGACAGCAACATCCGACCCTGGATACTGGCGGCGGATGCAGCCGGGGCGGTGGTCCGCTGGGCAGACTTCGATCGGAAGACGGGCGATCTGGCCGTCGACGACATCGCCGCCGTCCTGTCCGAGCGCACCGCGCTCGTCGCCGTGACGGGGGCATCGAACCTGCTCGGCACCCGGCCCGAGCTGCGGGCGATCGCCGATCTCGTGCACGAAACGACGGCTGCACTGCTCTACGTCGACGGCGTGCACCTCACGCCGCATGCGGCGATCGACGTCCACGCCCTCGGCGCCGACTTCTTCTCCTGCTCGCCGTACAAGTTCCTCGGTCCGCACTGCGGAGTGCTCGCCGCCGAGCCCGCGTTGCTCGAACGGCTTCGCGCCGGACAAGCTGCTGCCGGCCACGGACGACGTGCCCGAACGTTTCGAGCTCGGGACCCTGCCGTACGAGCTGATGGCGGCGACGACAGCCGCCGTCGACTTTCTCGCCGGACTCGATGACGAGGCCACTGGTACGAGGCGCGAGCGAATCCTCGCGTCGATGACGACGCTGGAACGCTACGAGGACGAGTTGCGTGTCGACCTCGAACACCGCCTCGCAGGAATCCCCGGTATGTGCATCTACAGCCGGGCGCGCCGTCGCACGCCGACGATCCTGTTCGAAGTCGAGGGCCGCGAGTCGGCCGATGCGTACCGGTTCCTCGCCGCCCGCGGCGTCAACGCACCCGCTGGCTCGTTCTACGCCCTCGAGGCGTCGCGATGGCTCGGTCTCGGTGACGACGGCGCCGTGCGCGCCGGCCTGGCGCCGTACTCGACTGGCGACGACATCGACCGACTCGTCGAGGGCGTCACCGAGTTCGCCCGCTAGCCCTCCTCGGCCGTGCCGGGCTCGGGCGGCGGGAGCGGTTCGGCGGTCGCCGGGGCGGGCAGCGTGGCGAGCGGTGTTTCGCCGAGCGCCTCGCGGATCCGTTCCTGCCACGCTTGGGGCACGTTGGCGTAGACGAGATGGGCTCCCTCGAAGCGTTTGAGCTCTTCGAAGACAACCTCACGCCGCGCCTCACCGACGAGCACGGCGACGATCGCAGCTCCAGGACGCACCGCCTGACGGAACCAGTCGACCCAATCGTCGGGGATGCCGTGATCGACGACCTTCGCCGTGATCGCGCCTCCGGCGGCACCAACCGCGGTGCCGGCGAGCCAACCGACCGGCCCGCCGAGGATCAAGCCGAACAATCCGGCCCAGATCGCCCCCGACGCCGCCGTTGTCGCCGGCTGCAGGTCGCGGGTCTCCCGAACGATGACTTTGCCTTCGGCGTTGCTGACGACGAGCACTGCGTCACGCAGCTCGATGTCGTGGTGGGCGGCCAATCTGGTCGTCGCGGTGAGGAACTCCTGGGCTCGGAAGACGTCGGGGAACTCGATCCCGACGAGCGTGTCGGAGGTTGTGGAGTCGGCGTCGGACATGCGCTGCACGATACGGGCAGGTACCGTGCCGATCCGTGCGCGTCGACGGTCGCCCCGACGAGCTGCGCCGACAGATCCTCGAGGACGTCGCCCGACTGACGCCGGTCGACGACGTCGAGCGCGGCGACATCGCCCGGTTCGTCGCCGAGGTTTCCCGGCTCGCTGATCCCTTCGACCGCGCCGCCGACCCGGTCCACGTCACCGGCTCCGGTTTCGTCATCGGTGAACGTGGCATCGTCCTGCTCCGCCACCTCAAGATCGGCACCTGGCTGCAACCGGGTGGGCACATCGATCCCGGCGAGACACCGTGGGAGGCAGCTCGACGAGAGGTGGTCGAGGAGACCGGGATGGCCGTCGACTTCCTCGACGGAGCCCCGGAGCTCGCCCACGTCAGCGTGCACGACGTCCCCGATGGCCACACCCACCTCGACCTCCGCTACCTGTTCGACGGCGCAGCGATGGACCCGGATCCGCCGGCCGAGGAGAGCCAGGACGTGCACTGGTTTGCCTGGGACGAGGCGATCGGCATCGCCGAACCGAGCCTGACGAGCATCCTCGAACACCTTCGTCAACGATTCGCGGCATAGCCCTGCCGCTCCGGGGCGCGAAGATCAGTGCTGTGGCAGCGGCCGAGGCAGAGTCCCGCGACGGCGTCAAGCTGACGAACCTCGACCAACCGCTGTTCGGCGACGCCGGTGCGACGAAGCGCGATCTCGTCGACTACCTCGATGCCATCGCCGACCGGATCATTCCGGGGCTGGCCGATCGCCCGCTGTCAGTGATTCGCGTGCAGCGGGACGAGCAGCCGTTCATGCAGAAGAATGTCCCGAAGTACACGCCAGACTGGGTCCGCACGATCACGCTGTGGGCGGAGACGTCGAAGCGCGACGTCTCCTACGCGCTCTGCAACGATCGGCGAACGCTGCTGTGGTTCGCCAACCAGCGCGCCGTCGAGTACCACCCCACGCTGGTGCGCGCCGATCAACTCGATCGCGTGACCCATCTCGTGCTCGACCTCGACCCGCCCGCCGGGGCCAAGTTCTCCGTCGTCGTGGACGTGGCCATGCTGGTCCGCCAGGCATTGGCCGATCTCGGCCTCGAAGGGGCGGTGAAGACGAGCGGGGCCAAGGGCCTCCACGTTTTCGTGCCCGTCGACACCTCGGCGACGACGATCGAAGAGGCTGCCGCCGCCACCCGCGCCATCGCCGCCCGCGCCGAGCAACTGGATCCGGCGATCGCCACGACGGCGTTCGTCAAGGACGATCGCGGCGGCAAGGTGTTCGTCGACTCGACCCGCGTCGGTGGGGCGACGGTCGTCGCCGCCTACAGCCCCCGAGCCCGGCCGGGCGTGCCGGTGTCGTTCCCTCTGCGCTGGGACGACCTTGGTTCTGTCGAGCCGGGCGACTTCACCATTCACACCGCTTCCGATCATCTCGGCGACAGCGATCCGTGGGCGGCGCTGATGCCGGAGCCACAACGCCTGACCACCGAGCTCGTCGATGAGGGTCAGGCCATCCCGGTTGGCCGCGTCCAGGCGATGCATGAGGGCAAACGGCGGGCGAGGGCGCGCAAGTCGGCGTCCGGCTGAACTGAACAGTCGCGGGGTACATCGAGTGGGTCAGCTTGACCGCAGGGTGCTCGGTCGTCCAGAATCCTTCAGGGGGTTCATTAATGATCTTTACAAAATCCCCGACTCTGTCCGCCACACCTGCCAATGAAGGGGAACACAACACGATGAGATCGCGACGTACCGCAATCGGACTTGCTTTGACCGCCGCCGCAGTTCTGGCGCCGGGTGCCGCTGGCATGTCCTCGGCCTCGTCCGGCGAGACGCTGACCGTCTGGATCATGGAGGGAACGAACCCCGACCCGGAGCCGTTCGTCGACGAGGTCGCCGCCGCCTTCGAAGCGGAGACAGGCGCCACGCTCGACCTGCAGTTCGTGCAATGGGCCGAGGCGAAGGACCGCTTCACGACGGCGATCGCCGGCGGAACGCTGCCCGACGTCGCCGAGCTGGGCACGACGTGGACGCCCGAGTATGCCGACGCCGGCGTGCTCCTCGACGTCACGCAACAGGTCGAGGAGACGGGACTGATGGAGGACTTCGTGCCCGCCCTCGTCGAGGCCGGCACCGTCGACGGGTCTCTGTACGGCATGCCGTGGTACGCCGGGGTGCGCTCGATCGTCTACCGCACCGACATCTTCGAGGCCGCAGGGATCACCGAATTGCCGACCGATTGGGACGGGCTCGTCGAGGTCGGCAACGCGATCGCCGAGGCAGACCCGAACATCATCCCGTGGCCGATCGCCGGCGACAACCAGTTCGGGGTCGCGTCGTTCATCTGGGGCGCCGGCGGCGAGGTCGCCACCCAAGGCGAGGACGGGACCTGGACGTCGGGACTCACGAGTCCCGAGGCGCGCGAGGGGATCGCGTTCTACACCGGGCTGGCAACCGAGCACGGGTTCTCGACGGCGGCGGCGAGTACGTGGAACGAGCTCGCCCTGCGCGACTCGTTCACGGCCGGCGATGCGGCGATGATGATCTCCGGCAACTGGACGATCGGGGCGATCGTCGACGCCAATCCCGAGCTCGAGGGCAAGCTCGGCGCCTTCCCGATCCCCGCCAAGGACGGCGGCGTCGGTCCGTCGTTCCTCGGCGGCTCGCACCTGAGCATCTTCAACACGACCGAGAACGAGGATCTCGCCTGGCAGTTCGTCGAACTGATGACGACGGGTGAGGTCGCCCAGTTGTGGAGCGACCAGTCCGGATTCTTCCCCGGCACGTTGCCGCTGCTGGAGGAGGTCATCGCCGACGAAGACCCGCTGGTCGCCCCGTTCGCCCAGCAGATGGCCGAGGGAGGCCGGGTACTCCCCGTCACGCCGCTGTGGGGTCAGATCGAGGGCAACCAGACGATGGCGGCGATGATGCAGTCGATCCTGTCCGGCGATGCCACGGTCGAGGAGGCCACCGAAGTCGCCGCCCAGGAGATGAATGACGTCTTCGCCAGCGGCTGACATTGAGCCCGAAATCGGGGGTGGCCGCGGTGTGCACCGCGGCCACCCTCGTCCGCGTTGGTGGCAAGCAACGGTGCCATCGGCGCAGACCTGGCGCCCGTGGCTGCTGCTCGCACCCGCGCTCGCCGTCCTCGGCGCCTTGCTGCTGTTCCCGTTGGCGCGGGTGGTGGTGCTGTCGTTCCAGGAGTTCGGCCTCCGCGAGCTGAACCTCGGTGGAGCGGCGTGGGTCGGCTTCGCCAACTACCGAGACCTACTCTCCGATCCGCGGCTGTGGCAGACGGTCCTCGGCAACACTGTGGTGTTCGCCATCGTCAACGTCGTGCTCACCGTCGCCGTCGGCACCCTGGTCGCCCTGCTGTTGTTCAGCCTCGGCACGTGGGTTCGTGGGTTCGTCACGACGGCGATCATGGTCGCCTGGGCGATTCCGGCGGTGACCGGGACGTACGTGTGGATCTTCATCTTCGACTCGCAGCGCGGCCCGGCGATGCGTCTGCTCGACAACCTCGGACTCGTCGACCCGCGTACGACGAACTGGTTCGATGATCGGCTGACGTTCTACGCCATCGCCACGCTGAACGTTGTCCATCACGGGTTCCCGTTCGTCGCCGTCACCGTGCTGGCCGGGTTGATGACGATTCCCAAGGATGTCTTCGAGGCGGCGACCATCGACGGCGCAGGCGGTTGGCGACGGTTCTGGTCGATCACGGCGCCAACGCTCAAGCCGGTGTTCGCCGTCGTCACGATCCTGTCGACGATCTGGGACTTCAAGGTGTTCGTGCAGATCTACCTGATGCCCGGCGGCAATGGGGTTAACCGCGACGTCCTCAACCTCGCCACGTGGTCGTACATCACGGCATTCGGGCAGGGCAACGACTTCGGCCGGGGCTCGGCGATCGCTGTCTTGCTGACCCTCGTGCTGATTGTCATCACGATGGTGTACCTGCGCTTCCTGTTCCGCGAGCAGGACCTGTGAAGCGAACGTTGGGACGCCGGATCCTGCGTGGGCTCGCGGTCGTGGCCGTTCTCGTGTTCACGCTGTTCCCGGCATTCTTGATGATGTCGATGTCCGTCGACACTCACGCCAGCGCCGGCAAGCGCAGCTTGTTGCCGACGAACCTGACCCTGGACCACTTCGCCTTCGTGCTCGACGAGGGCGGCTTCACGACCTATCTGCGCAACTCTTTCGTGGTTGCCCTCGGCACGGTGGTGATCAGTGCACTGATCGCGCTCCTCGCAGCCGTTGCCGTGTCCCGCTTCCGGTTCCGGTTTCGGACGAGTGTGTTGGTGATGATCCTCATCGTCCAGATGGTGCCGCTGGAGGCCCTCGTCATCCCCCTCTTCATCCAGGCCCGCAACCTTCAATTGCTCAACCGGTTGGTCGGACTCGTCGTCGTGTACGTGGCGTTCGCTCTGCCGATCGCCATCTGGATGCTCCGCGGTTTCGTCGCCGCCGTGCCCAAGGAGATCGAGGAGGCGGCGTACGTCGACGGGGCTTCGTGGTCGCGGATGTTCTGGTCGATCCTCCTGCCGCTCGTCGCCCCCGGGCTCGTCGCCGTCAGCGTATTTTCGTTCATCATCGCCTGGAACGAGTTCATCTTCGCCCTCACGTTCAACACCGAGGGCAATCCCGAACTCTTCACCGCGTCGATCGGGCTACGCCGCTTCTTCGGCGAGTACGGCAACGACTGGGGGGCGATCATGGCCGGCTCGACGTTGATCACCGTGCCGGTGATGCTGTTTTTCGTCGCCGTGCAACGCCGGTTGTCGAGTGGTCTAGTCGCCGGGGCGGTCAAGGGATGAGCGAGCGCAGCCCCCACGAGGTGAAGGGATGAGCGAGCACGGCGATCCATCAGTTGTCCGTCTCGTCAACAGCGTGCTCGTTCCCGGACTGTGCGGCGACGAACTACCGGAATGGATCGAGCGCGAGGCCGACCGCGGGCTCACCGCAGTGTGCTGGTTCAGCGGCGACTCGCTCGGGGAACTGACCAGCCGCCGACCGGACCTGCTGGTGCTCGCCGACGAGGAGGGCGGCAACGTCACCCGGCTGGAGGCGGCGCAGGGATCGTCGTGGCCGGGCAATGCTGCCCTCGGTGTGGTGGACGACGTGACGGCGACCGAGCAGGTCGCCGCGGGGATCGCCGCGATGGCCCGGCGTGCCGGCATCGACGTCGTGCTCGCCCCGGTCGTCGACGTCAACTCCGAGCCGGACAACCCGGTGATCGGCGTGAGGTCGTTCGGCGCCGAGACCGATCTCGTCGCCCGCCACGGTGCTGCGTTCGTGCGCGGCGTGCAGTCGCAGGGCGTCGCGGCGTGTGCGAAGCACTTTCCTGGCCACGGCGCCACGCGCACCGACTCACACCTCGGCGTGCCGGTGGTCGACGCCGATCGGGCCACGTTCGTCGGCCGAGATGTCGCCCCATTCGTCGCGGCGATCGAAGCCGGCGTTCGCTGCATCCTCACCGCTCACGTCTCCGTGCCGGCCGTCGACCCGAATCCGGCGACGATGAGCAACTCGTGGATGTCGATGCTCCGCGACGAGCTCGGCTTCGACGGTGTGGTGATCAGCGATGCCCTCGACATGCATGCAATCGCCCGTGGTGTCGGTCGCGGACCTGGAGCGGTGCAGGCGCTGGCCGCTGGCGTCGATCTGCTGTGCATCGGCAACCCATGCTTCCCCGAGCCGTACGACGGCGAGGCGGTGTTCGCCGAGGTCAGTGAGGAGGTTCTCACCGCGATCAGCGATGGCCACCTCACCCGCGCCCGGGTCGAGGAGGCCGCCGCACGGGTCGATGCCCTCAAGGCGTGGCTCGCCAGCGCTGTGCCGGTCGCTGATCCCGGGGCCCAGTCGTTCGCCGGCGATGTCGCACGGCGGGCCGTCCGGACTGTCGGAGACGTTCGGCTCGACGGAGCGCCCCACGTGGTCCTCGAGCGGCGCACCGACATCGCCGCCGGGTCGCGTCCGTCTCCGATCGTGGCGACGCTGACGGCACTCGCACCGCGGACGACCTCGGCGTCGGTCGGTGGGGCGGACGAGGTGGCTGCCGCGCTCGAGCCGGCGACCGGTCGGCCCGTCGTGCTCGTCACTGACCGACTTGCCGGCGATGCCGTGCTCGAGGCGATCCGCGGCGTGCGCCCGGACGCGGTTGTGGTCGACGTCGGTCCTGCGCGTCCCGTCGTCGCCGGTCCTGCCGTCATGGTGTTCGGCAACAGCGCAGTGACGGCTGCCGCTATCGGCGAACTGTTGTTCCCGAACTAGGTTGTCAGCCGCAAACAGACGTTCGATAATGGACCCGTGGGGTTCAACAACCCGGATTGGACGTGGAGCGAGCTGGAAGCCGCCCTGTCCGACCGCGGTGGCGACACTGACCCGTGGGAGCGCGGCGACCCACGAGCTCGTGCTCCGCGGGGTCTGGGCGGTGCCCAGGAGAAACGCCGTGATGGCCGAGCGCCCGGTTCACCGTCGTGGAACGCCGGTGGTGACGGTCCGGCGTGGAGCCGCAAGCGTCAGCCATTCGAGGTGCCGGCATCCGATAGTGGGGGGCCGGGCACTGGCTCCGTGCCCTACGCGGAGTTGCACTGCCACTCCAACTTCTCGTTCCTCGACGGGGCATCGCATCCCGAAGAGCTCGTCACCGAGGCGGCGCGTCTCGGGCTCGAAGCGCTAGCCCTCACCGATCACAACGGCTTCTACGGCATCGTCCGTTTCGCCGAGGCAGCCCGCGAGCTGGGCATGCCAACCATTTTCGGCACCGAGCTCACCCTCCTCGATTCGCGCGGGTTGTTCAAGTCGGAGGGGGAGACGCTCACGCAGGTCGCCACGGGGCAGGTTCCGGATGCCACCGCTCCGGATCCACACGGTGAGCACCTCCTGCTTCTCGCCGACGGACCGAGCGGATACGCCAAGCTGGCCAGGGCGATCAGCCTCGGTCACCTCGCCGGAGAGAAGAGCGCGCCGCAGTTCACGCTCGACGATGTCGCCGGTGTCGTCGCCGGTCACACGTGGACCCTCACGGGCTGTCGCAAGGGCGCCGTCCCCGCCGCCCTTGTCGCCGATGGACCGGCCGCCGCGGCCCGCCAGCTCGACCGCTTGATCGATGCGTTTGGGCGTGACCGTGTCCTCGTCGAGCTGTGGGATCACGGCGACCCGCTCGACTCTGCCCGCAACGATGCCCTCGCCGAGCTTGCCGCCTCGCGCCACGTCGGATGCGTCGCCACCACCAACGCCCACTACGCAACTCCGGCGCAGCGCCGGCTGGCCACCGCCCTCGCCGCCGTGCGCGCCAGGCGCAGCCTCGCCGAGCTCGACCCGTGGCTGCCCGCAGCAGCCGGTGCCCACCTGCGCGCTGGATGGGAACAGCAACGCCGTTTCGCCCGCTATCCGGGGGCCGTCGAGCTGGCTGCCGAGATCGGCCGTGCCGTGGCGTTCGACCTCAAGCTCGTCGCCCCGTCGCTGCCACCGTTTCCGTGTCCGGACGACATCACCGAGATGGCCTACCTCCGGCGCATCGTCGAGGACGGCGGGCGGCGTCGTTATGGCGAGCGGCCAGACGCCCATGAGGACCTCTCCTTGCGGGCTCGGGCATGGCAGACGATCGACCGCGAGCTCGACATCATCGAGCAGCTCGGTTTCGCCGGCTACTTCCTCGTCGTCTGGGACCTCGTCGAGTTCTGTCGGCGTTCCAACATCTACTGCCAGGGACGAGGCTCGGCGGCCAACTCGGCGGTCTGCTACGCCCTCGGTGTCACCGCCGCCGATGCCGTGTCGCTCGGCCTGCTGTTCGAGCGCTTCCTGTCGCCCGAGCGTGATGGTCCGCCGGACATCGACATCGACATCGAAAGTGACCGAAGAGAAGAGGTCATCCAGTACGTCTACGCCAAGCACGGCCGCCACCACACTGCTCAGGTCGCCAACGTCATCACCTACCGAGCCCGCTCGGCGATCCGCGACATGGCCAAGGCGCTCGGCTACGCCCCCGGTCAGCAAGACGCGTGGGCCAAGCGCATCGACGGGTGGGGGTCGGTCGCCACAACCAAGGCGCAACAGGCCGAGAACGAGATCCCCAGCCAGGTGCTCGACCTCGCCGCCCAGGTCGAGGACGCCCCCCGCCACCTCGGGATCCACTCCGGCGGGATGGTGATCTGCGACCGCCCGGTGATCGAGGTGTGCCCGGTGGAGTGGGGGAGGATGGCCGACCGCTCCGTGCTGCAGTGGGACAAGGACGACTGCGCCGCCGCCGGGCTCGTCAAGTTCGACCTCCTCGGCCTCGGGATGCTGTCGGCGCTGCACTACGCCATCGACCTCGTCCGCGAGCACCGCGGTTACGAGATCGACCTCGCCACGCTGCCCCAGGAAGACGACGTCTATGCGATGTTGTGCCGCGCCGACACCGTCGGCGTGTTCCAGATCGAGTCGCGGGCGCAGATGGCGACGCTGCCGCGCCTCAAGCCGCGGCGCTTCTACGACCTCGTCGTCGAGGTCGCCCTGATCCGTCCCGGGCCGATCCAGGGCGGCTCGGTCCATCCCTACATCCGCCGCCGCAACGGCCAAGAGCCGGTGACGTATCTCCACCCGCTGCTCGAGAACAGCCTCGGCAAGACGCTCGGCGTGCCGCTGTTCCAGGAACAGCTGATGCAGATGGCGATCGACGTCGCCGGGTTCACCCCGGCGGAGTCCGACGAGCTGCGCCAGGCGATGGGCTCGAAGCGCTCGGCGGCGCGGATGGAGCGGCTGCGCGAGCGGCTCTACGCCGGGATGGGCGAGCGTGGCATCACCGGTGAGATCGCCGACCAGATCTACGTGAAGATGAAGGCGTTCGCCAACTACGGCTTCCCCGAGTCGCACTCGGTGTCGTTCGCCTATCTGGTGTACGCCTCGTCGTGGATCAAGCACCACGAGCCGGCGGCGTTCTGTGCCGCCCTGCTCAACGCCCAGCCGATGGGTTTCTGGAGCCCGCACAGCCTCGTCCGCGACGCCCGCCGCCACGGCGTCGAGGTGCGCAGCCCAGACCTCAACGCATCCCTCGCCACCTCGACGCTCGAACCCGATTCCGGGGGGTTGGCGGTACGCATTGGGTTGCAGGAGCTGCGCGGGGTGGGCAAGGAGTTGGCGGCGGAGATCGAGTGGAGGCGTAGCGAGGACGGGCCGTATCGCGATCCAGAGGACCTCGCTCGACGAGTACCAGCGTTGACGCTGCGTCATCTCGAAACGATGGCCACGGCGGGAGTGTTCGGGGAGTGCTTCGGGCTCGATCGCCGGCGAGCACTATGGGCGGCCGGCGCCGTCGCCCAGTCGCGACCCGGGCGGCTCGCCGGCATCGTCACCGGCGCCAGCGCACCGCAACTGCCGCTGATGAACCCCGCGGAGGAAGCGGTCGCTGACCTGTGGTCCACAGGCATCACCGCCGACGGTCACCCGACCCAGTTCCTACGTCCCCAACTCGACGAGCTCGGCGTGCTGACGTCGACAGCGCTGCACACTGCCGAGCCGGGGAGCCGAGTCAAGGTCGCCGGTGTCGTCACCCACCGCCAGCGACCGATGACCGCCCAGGGGATCACGTTCCTCAACCTCGAGGACGAGACCGGCCTCGTCAACATCGTGGTCTCCAAGGGCTGCTGGTCGCGGTTCCGCCGGGTCGCCCAAGAGGCTCCGGCGATGTTGATCCGCGGCCGCCTGGAGCGGTCAGAAGGCGTCGTCAACGTCGTCGCCGAGCATCTCGAGCGCCTCGCCATCCCCGGCGCCAGCGTCCACGCCAGCCGCGACTTTCATTCGAGCGGCGATCGGTACTGTGACGTCGATGGAATTGCCGGCGGCGGTCGACCAGTGGCGGGCAGGGGGCACGGCGGTGGACATCGACGACCACGCCGTCTTCGCCATCGACCAAGGCCCGCGCGATGCGCCGACGGTCGTGCTGCTCCACGGCTTTCCCGGCTCGACGTTCGACTGGCGTCATGTAGTCGCCGATCTCGCCGCCGACCACCGCGTCGTCGGTCACGACTTCGTCGGCTTCGGGCTGTCGGAGAAGCCCGTCGACGGCGACTACTCGCTGTTCACCCAGGCCGATCGCGCGGAAAGCGTGTTGGACAGCTTCGATGTCGGCCAGGCAGTGATCGTCGCCCACGACGTCGGTGACACCGTGGCTGCAGAGTTGCTGCACCGTCACCACGACGGCGTGCTGTCGTTCGACATCGCCGGCTGCGTGCTGACGAACGGCTCGATCTTCATCGACTTGGTCCAGCTCTCCGACGGCCAGCAGGCGTTGCTCGCCCTGCCCGACGAACCGCTCGCCGAATCACTCGGCAATGAGCTGCTGCGCGCCAGCCTGGCGGCGACGTTCCCGCCTGGCCAACCCGACGCCGACGAGCTCGATGCCATGGTCGCCCTCGTGGAGCACAACGGCGGCGACCTGCTGCTGCCGCGACTGATCCGCTACATCGACGAACGTCGCCGCAACCAGCCGCGCTGGACCGCCGGCCTCGTCCAAGCAACGGTGCCGATGACCGCCGTGTGGGGCGAGCTCGACCCGATCGCCGTTCCGGCGATGGTCGACCGCCTCCAGAAGCTGCGCCGCGAAGCCGGTAACGGCACCGACGTCGTCCGCTGGCCAGACGTGGGGCACTGGCCACCGGTCGAGCGTCCCGTCGAATTGGCGTCCGTGATCCGCCGCTGCCTCGCCGCTTGGTGCTGATCGGGCTTTCTCCTGGAACTGTGAGCGCTGGGCGCCGATTTCGGCGCCGACGGCTCACAGTTCGCTACGCCGCCGACGGCCGCGCGCGCTTCCAGAGCCAGCGCGCCTGACCGGCGCGACGATTGGACCCACATGTTTCTGGCGTGTTTCTGCCGTGTGATCTCTCGGTTGCCGGCGACTCTCGGCCTTACGCTCGACACTGACGACGTACTTACACTCGCTCGATGTTGCTCGAGCTGGCGGCGGTTCTCATCGTCGCCAAGCTCGCTGCCGAACTGTGTGAGCGGGTCAACGTTCCTGCTGTCGTCGGTGAGATCGTCGCCGGCATCATCATCGGGCCGTCGCTGCTCGGTTGGATCCCGGCGCACAGCGAGCCGATCGTCGTGCTCGCCGAGCTCGGCGTCCTGCTGTTGCTCGTCCAGGTCGGCATGGAGATGGACCTAGCCGAGCTCGGTCGCGTCGGACGAGCGTCGATGACCGTGGCGATGATCGGTGTCGCTGCGCCCTTCGTCCTCGGCGGCGCCGTCGCCGTCGGCTTCGGCGAGTCCGGCGACACGGCATTGTTCATCGGTGCCGCCCTCACCGCGACGAGCGTCGGCATCACGGCCCGCGTGTTCGGCGACCTTCGCGCGCTGGCCACAACCGAAGCGCGTGTGGTGCTCGGCGCCGCGGTTGCTGACGATGTCCTCGGGCTGCTGATCCTCACCGTCGTCGTCTCGGTGGTGACGGGTGGCGACGTCGACGCCTTGTCGATCACTGGGACGGTCGCCGGGGCGATCGGGTTTCTCGTCATCGCGACGGTCGTCGGGGTCCTCGCCGCTCCTGCGGCGTTGCGCGCCGTGGAGCGCTGGTCGCGCTCGTCGGCGACGATCGTCGTTGTCGCCGTGGCTTTCGTGCTCGCCTTGTCGTGGGCGGCAGACTGGGCGAGCCTGGCCCCGATCATCGGCGCATTCGTGGCCGGCTTGGCCATCGGGCGCAGCGACCAGCACGCCCGCGTCGAGCGTGAGCTCGGCTCCGTGGGCAATCTGTTGATCCCCGTGTTCTTCGTGCAGATCGGCATCGCCGCCGACGTCGAGGCGATGATTCGGCCGGCAGTCATCGGCCTCGCCATCGGGCTGCTGGTGGTCGGCGTGATCGGCAAGCTGGCGTCCGCGTGGGGAACGGCCGGTTTGGCCGTCGATCGATTGCTCGTCGGCATCGGCATGATCCCGCGCGGCGAGGTCGGGATCATCTTCGCGTCAATCGGTCTCGCCGAGGGCGTGCTGGGTGACGACGAGTACGCCGCCATGCTGATCGTGATCCTCGTCAGCACACTGATGACCCCGCCGTTGCTGCGTTGGCGGATCGCCGGCTTGCGCACCGGATCCGAGGCAGCAGTCGACGATGACGGCGACGCCGACTGGGAAGTGGCGGTCGTCGGCGACCGCATCGTGTTGCGCGGCAACCCACCGACGCGTCTGATGGTCCCGTTGGCGCTGGACGTGGCGCGGCGTGCGGCGCTGGCGACTCCGGACGGAACCGTCGTGTCCTGGTTCGGTGCCCGCGCCGGTGCCGAGATCGAATGGCGTCAGGAGGACACCGACGGCCTCGTCGCGGTCCTGCGCACGGGAGATGCCCGCAGCCTGCGCTTCCTGGATGTCACCGGTGTCCTCGACCGTGCGCTTCCCGAGGTCGGCGAGGCGTTGGCGCGACGGCGGGCCGACCCAGGCGAGCTCGACCCGACGCGAATCCTGCAACTGCCGACGGTGCAGCGGATCGCCGAGCACGCCGATCGCACGACGCTGCTCGGTGCCCTGGTCGGCGACGTGTGTGTGTCCGGCGGGCCAAAGTGCGTGGATGCCCTGGCCGCCCGCCTCGATCCCGACTCGGCGCCGCGCATCGTCGATGCCGTCAACGGCGCCGCGCTGCTCGACGGCGCCCTGGCCAATCCCGACTCGCTCGGCGAGTCGAGCATCCTCCAGCTCGCCGAGCACTTCGGTGGCGCCGCCGCGGTGGACGCCGCGCACGAGCTCGCCGCGGCCCGCCTCGACGACGACGATTGGCAGCGCAAGGAGCTCGATGAGATCCGCGAGCGACTGCTCACTGCGTTGTCGCATCCAGAGCTGCTCGACGGGGCCACGACCGTGGTCGATGCCCGTCGCCGAGCGGCGATGCAAACCTTGGCGCCGGAGTCGACTGTCGCGCGCCACCGCCTCGAAATGGCTTCGCCGACGTTCCTCGTGTCCCACGACCCGGCGGAGCTCGCCCGGCAGGCGTCGCTGGTTGGCGTGCGGCCGCGAAGGGGCGTCGTGCGCGTCGTCGTCGCTGAGCTCAACGAACCCGGGACGTATCGCATCGATGTGTCCTGCCGCGACCGACCAGGTCTGCTCGCCAGGCTCACGGACGCCATCGCCGGCGCCGACCTCGACGTCGTCGCCGCCTCACTGACGACGTGGCCGGACGGGGCGGTGCTCGACTCCTTCGTCGTGCGCGGCGCCAACCGCCCCGACGCCGGCCGGCTGACGGAGCGAATGGAGCGCCGGCTGAAGGGCAAGATCGACCTCGCTTCGTTGGCCGATGTCGAGGTGTCGTTCGATGACACGGCCTTTCCGTGGCACACCCAGTGTCTCGTCCGCGGCCCGGACCGCCGCGGCCTGCTGGCGGCGATCGCCGCCGCCTTCGACGCTGCCAAGGTCGACGTTCACGCCGCAACCGTGGGCAGCGACGTGGATTACTTCGTCGAGAACCGCTTCCAGCTCACCGACCGCCACGGGCGCAAGCTCGGCGAGCGAGCGCGGGCGGCGGTGCGTACCGCCTTCGGATTGGGCGGCTGAGCACGCGCAAATAACACGCTGGAAACATTGCGGCGATTCGCCGGAAATCAGAAGTTCGTACCTTCCCCGGCAGAGCGCCGGATCGGCCGCCGCTCGTTTCCGTCGGAGGTAGGGGATGGACGTGTCGGGAATCTCGTTGGTTGCCCAGGCCGAGGAGGTGGTGGCCCTCGGCGGCCAGATCAACATGCTGTGGGTGGTCATCGGGGCGATCTTGGTGATCTTCATGCAGGCCGGGTTCGCTCTCGTGGAGACCGGCTTCTGTCGCGCCAAACACGCGGCCCACGTCGTCAGCACGAACTTCGCCATCTTCGGTCTCGGGTTTGTCGGCTTCTTCCTGATCGGCTTCCCACTGTCGCTGAGTGCGCTCGACATGAGTGGCTACTTCGGTGGCTACGGGGCTGCCGTCGGTAGTCCATTGATCGAGTTCGGCGACAACTGGATCTTTCTGTTCAAGGGCGGGTGGGCCCTGTCCGGTGGCGGTATCGACGCCGGGGTCGTCGCCTTGTTCATCTACATGGTGGCCTTCATGGACACGGTCGCCACGATCCCGACCGGGGCAATGGCCGAGCGGTGGAAGTGGGGCAGCTTCGTCATCTGGGGCATCTTCTGTGGCGCCCTCTACTACCCCTTGTTCGCCGCCTGGACCTGGGGCGGTGGATGGCTCAGCAAGACCTGGGACACGTTCGGTTTCGGTGCCGGGTATGTCGACTTCGCCGGCTCCGGCGTCGTGCACACGGTCGGCGGCGTCGCAGCACTGGCCGGCGCCCTCGTCCTCGGACCACGGATCGGCAAGTTCGACGCCGACGGCAAGCCGCGCACGTTGGCGGGGCATCACATTCCGATGGCGCTGCTCGGAACGTTCATCCTGTTGTTCGGTTGGTTCGGCTTCAATGCCGCCTCGACGTTCGCCGCAACCGACGTGCAGTTCGCCGTCGTGGCGACGAACACGGCGATCGCCGGCGCCTTCGGAGCCGTCGTGTCGATGTTGTGGGTCAGCCGCCGGACCGGCAAGCCAGACCCCGGAATGATGGCCAACGGCATGCTCGCCGGGCTCGTGGCCATCACCGCCCCATGCGCCTTCGTCTCACCGATCATCGCTGCCCTCATCGGCCTCATCGCCGGTGTCCTCGTCGTCGAGTCCGTCTGGTTCGTCGAGCGCAGGCTGAAGATCGACGATCCGGTCGGCGCCATCGCCGTTCACGGTGTCAACGGGACGTTCGGCGTGCTGGCCGTCGGCCTGTTCGCCAACGGCAGCTACGGAGCGGGATGGAACGGCTCCGATGTCGAGGGAGTGAAGGGTCTGTTCTGGGGTGACGCGGGACAGTTCTTCGCACAGCTGCTCGGCGTCGTCGTCCTGTGGACCGTCATCTTCGGCATCGCCTACGCCTTCTTCCGCATCCAGGACTCCGTCTCCAAGTCGATGGGCAAGGGTGGCATCCGCTCCAAGGAAGCCGACGAGCTCCTCGGCCTCGACGAGCCGGAGATGGGCGTGCGTGCCTACCCCGAGTTCCACGCGCCAGAGGCGCCGGTGGAGCCGGAGTCGGAGCCGGCGCTCGTGGGCTGATCTCGTCGTCGGTTGCCGCCTCACCGGTGGGCGGCAACCGACGCGGGTGTCCGCTACCGAGGAGTCGAGCGCACGATGACAAGGATCGCAGTCGTCCACTCCCGACACGACGTGCCCGACGTCCTCGTCGAGCTCCTTGCCGACGACGGGTACGACGTCGGCACCATCGCCGTGCGTCGTTCACTGATCATCGAGCTCGCCGAAGCTGTCCCCGACGTCGTGGTGGTCGATGGCTCGCTCGCTGACTTCGACGTGATGCGGGTCTGCCGGGATGTCCGGCGATCGATCGGCGCACGGGTGATCGTCGTGCCGAAGGAGGCGACCGACGAGGCGTGGGCGATGGCGGCGATCGAGGCTGGAGCCGACGACGTCTTCGGTCCCATGACCTCGGCGGCGATGCTGCGCACTCGTGTAATGGCTCTCGCCCGGAGCAGTCCTGTCCATCGACGAGGTCCAGCCACCCTCGTTGTTGGCGACGTGGTCGTCGACGTCGACGCCCACTCGGTGCTGATCGGTGGCGACGTCGTGCGCTTCCCCGTGCGGCTGTTTCGGATGCTCGTCGAGCTCGCCAGGCGACCGAACAAGGTGGTCACGTGTGAAGCGTTGCTGCAGGAGGTTTGGGGGATCGAGCCGGTACCGGCAGACCGCCGGCGCGTGCGCGTGGCGGCGAGCTCGTTGCGGCGGTTGCTTGGTGAAGGGGCCTACCGTCCCCGGCTGGAGACGGTCGTCAGGGTGGGCTATCGCCTCGTCGCCGAGACGGTGGTCCCGATCGGACCGCTCGCTCCGGATGCGGCCGCTTCGTGACGATCAGCGCTCACGCCGGGCAGCTGTTGAATGCCGCCTGAAAGTCGCAATACTCCTCGCGGGACAGCATCCACGCGCCGTCGATGTTGATCAGCGTCCGGGTCCGAATCGTCTGTGTCAGCGAACATGACCGCCGACGTCGTGTTCGCTGACACAAACCGGCGGCTGTGATCTGTGTCAGCCAATGCGCCCGTATCGGTCACTTTCGCTGACACAAACGCCCGACCCGTCGCCACGCCCCGTGCCACGTCGGCTTCAGGAGCAAGGGTGCGTGATGTCGCGGACACATGACCCGTCGCCGACCATCCGGTCGGGTCCTCAACCTAGAGAACTGGGATGGCGAGTCCTTCGATCACCTCGACACCGACGAGCTCGCGGAGCATCGCCGGCGGCCCGACCACCTTGCACGCTCGACTTCCGCCACCGACGACGATGCGGTCGCGGGCCATCACACTGCGTCGACCCAGATCGGCAGGCCGTCCGGGACGGCGAAGGGGGTGACGCCGCCGATGGCCATTCCCGTGAGGGCTGTGGTGGTCTCGGCGGGAGCGAACGACGCCTTGCGCGTGCCGAGGCGAGTCCGCACGACCTTGTTGACGTCGAGCCGGGTGGTCGCCAGGACGAGACACAACACAAAACGAGGTGGATCGCTCTTGCCAATGACCACGATGGCATTGGCCGAGTCCTCCATGGCGTACCCGTAAGTGGCGCAGAACGCCGCCGTGTCGGCCAGCTCCGGATCACAGTCGACGATCTCCACGCCGGGTGTCGACAGCCCGGCCACGCGTTGACGGACGGCCGCTTCGATGGTCACGACCGCAGCTCCAGCCCGAGGCGCCGTTCCAGGACCCTGCCTTGGACGATCGTGCCGGCGACGAACAGCACGGCCGTGCCGACGATCGCGACATAGATCGGGGCGGTGAGCCCGAGCACCAGGAGGACGACGAGCTTGGCCACCTCGAGCGGGAGCAATCTGCGCTCGCGGGCCGAGCTGGCGTTGGCGACGCTGATCGAGAAGCCGACCACGGCCACGGCGAGTGGGATCGTGATGGCGAGGGCGGCGACACGGTCGGTGACGTCACCCGAACCGGCCGCAGCCTCGACAGCGACGTGAACCCCTGCTCCGAACGCGGCCAAGCCAGCGAACACCGGGAGGTGACCGTACCCCCAGAAGAACGCCCCGTGGAAGCGGTCGATCTCCGGTTCGTCGTCGCGGCCGAAGTAGCTCCACCACACGGCGAACGCGATCACCAGCGCGGCGGCGGCGACGACCAACACGGCGAACTCGACGCCGACGGCGTCGATGGCCTCGCGTACGGCGAGCGTCGAGGACAGGATCACCTCGCCGAGGACGATGATCGTGAACAGGCCGAACCGCTCGGCCAAGTGCCCGGCATGGAACTGTTGCCGGGGTGCCGCTCGCTCGGCCCAGATCGGGACGGCCAGCTCGACGAGGGCGAGGACCAAGAAGCTGGTGGCGCCGATCGCGCGTCCCTCCGGGAGCGTGAGTCGGAGGAGCCAGAGGATCTGCACGGCGGTGATGCCGATGACGTAGCGCATCGCCCGGCGGCGGTGGTCGGGTTGATCGCGGGCGACGCGCAGCCACATCCCGACGAGTCCGAGGCGCATGACGACGTAGCCGATCGTCATCGTGGTGAAGTCGAAGTCCACGAAGGCGTCGTGGATGCCGGCGGCGAGCACGAGGACCCCGGCCATTTGGACGAGCGTCAGCAGGCGGTACGGGACGTCGTCGGAATCATGGCCGCTGGCGAACCAGACGTAGTTCACCCAGGCCCACCAGATCCCGAAGAATGCCGCCGAAAATCCGACGACGGCGTCGGCGAACTGTCTTTCGACGATGAGGTGGTGAAGTTCACTGGATGCCTGGGCGACGGCGACGACGAAGCACAGGTCGTAGAACAATTCGAGCGAGGTCGCCGTACGGTGCTCCTCGTCCGCCGAGCGGGCGACCGCCCGGGTACGCCGTTCGGACTGGCGCAGGCTCTCCGTCCAACTCACCGGCTAGACCCCGGTGTCGACGGGAAGGTCTGGTACCCCGTCGGCGAGCAAGGAGGCGATCAACTGAGGAAGCCGTCGCGGGGCGAACAGCACGGTGTCGGTGGGGACGAAGGCGGCCAATTCTTCCGGTGTCCACCAGCGGATCTCCATGAGGTACTCGGCGCGGAGCTGATCGACGGACAACCGTGGCGCCGGCTCGAACGCCGGGCCCTCGATCAGGAAGAAGCGGTCGTGCTGGCCGTCCCAGCGGCCATCGAGGAACGGGATCACGTGCATCCGTTCCCAGATCTGCGGGCCGACGACGACGTCGTCGCCGAGTCCCAGCTCCTCGGCGAGCTCGCGGCGCAGCGCGCCGGCGACGTCCTCATCCGGTTCGATGCCGCCGCCCGGAGTTCCCCACACGGACATCGGCGGCGAGTCGCGCTCCGGACGGGCGGGGAAATTCCAGCGCACCAGCAGGACCCGGTTGTCTGGATCGAGAATGACGGCGCGTGCCGCAGATCGGATCCGCAAGTCGTCGCCGGGGGCGTCGCCGGACGACATCGGTCAGTCGTCGGGTGTCTCACCGAGGCCGTCGTTGAACGCCCGGTACAGGTCGTAAATCGACTGACACTTCTGGCACAGGGGCAGTTCCCTGGGATCTCTCGACGGCACCCAGACGAAGCCACACAACGCCTCGACGGGGGTGCCGTAGATACGCGCTTCGAGTACCTTGGCGGCCGCCGACTCTCCCGGCCCGACCTTGACGATGTGGGCGTGCTTCGGTTCGGCGGTATCCGGTGTCGCGTCGACGTCAGGCCGGGTCTCGACCGGGGCAGTGACCAATTGCGGTTGCGCCACCCCTTCAGTCAACCAGGCGGGCGGAACGCCTTCACACGCATTCGACGAGCGCTGCGGGACAGTGTGCGGTTAGCATGTCGATCGTGATCGGTCAAGTGATCGCCGCGCTCGCCGCGGCAGCCGCGGTCGCGGCGGCAATTGCCGCCACCCGACCGGCGCCGGCGCCGATCCCGTTGCGCGTCAAGCGCAACCCGCGCCGCCGACATGGCAGCTGAGGCGTCCCCGCCCTTCGTCGACCCGCCATTCACCGACTGAGGGCGGCAAGCTCGGCAGCGAGGTTGGCGCGAGCGCGTTCCTCCCACCAGGTGGCCGCCGGGTCGGTGACGTACAGTGACGACCGCGCGAGCAGCCGGCCGACCACCATCGACCTCCCCTCGGTCCACTCCGCCGCAGACAGATGGGCGTACTCGCTGCGCACACCGTTGACGTAGGCGTCGTAGGCCGCCGGCTCGGACCCGAGGACGGCGAGGTCCGCATCGAGGAGGATCGGGCGCTCCCACCGCGATTCGGTGCCGCCACCGGCCGGGTCGACGAGATGACCGGCGGTCGCCCTGATCAGCTCGGCGACGGCGCGGCATCGTGCCGCCTCCCAGCCGAGGGAGGCCAACTGCGCCGCTGCCAGTCCGGCGCTGCGCTCCTCGTTGTCGTCAGCCCGCGGGTCGTAGACGGCGTCGTGGAAGCACGCAGCCGCGGTCACCGCCGTCGCGTCGTAGCCGGACACGCCGTCACGGCATTCGGCGATCGCCGCTTCCAGCCGACGGCTATGACGCAGCACCCACACGACGTGACGGACTCCGTGGTAACGCCGGTGGGGCTGCCGATGGCGGCCGACGAGGTCGTCGAAGACCTCCTCCGACCGTGCCGATGACGGAGCGACCGAGGCCCACGCAAGGCGCAACTCATCCTCGTCGCTCACGGCGACTCAGTGTCGCCCGGCGGCGGCCTCGGCGCAACGAGGCAACATGCACCGTGGCGGCGTCGAGCGTCGCCTGTGCGATGCTGCCCGCCGTGGCCGTGCTGATCGATCAGCCGCTGTGGTGGTGGCGGGGCCGGCGATGGTGTCATCTCGTTTCGGACGAGTCGCTGGAGGAGCTTCACGGCTTCGCGGCATCCGCCGGCATACCGCGTCGGGGCTTCCAGGGCGATCACTACGACGTACCAGAGGAGCACCGCGATCGGATGGTGGCCGCCGGTGCGCAGGAGGTCGACAGCCGGGAGCTCGTTCGCCGGCTGCGCGCCGCCGGGTTGCGGATCACGCCGGCCCAGCGTCGCGCTCGTTCGCCGCTTCCCTGAGTTGGCTTCGGAGGTGGATCCGTTCACGGCCAGCGTGGCGGCTCGGCGAGGAGGTCGCGCGGGCACCAGGCGACATCGTCGCTGAGGACGAACCAATCGAGAAGCTCGCACCCATGATCCTCGGCGATGTCGCACAGCTCCAACCAGCGGTCGGCGTCGCCTGGAAGCGCGTCGTAGCCGGGGCGGACTGCGGCGACCACGAACGTGGCCGGATGATCGGCCTCGGCGGCGCCCTCGGCGAGCAGCTCGAAGACGTCGATGACGGCATCGGGCGAGGTGGTGCCGTCGACGACGACGACGGCGTTGCCTCCGAGGTCGGTGTCGAGGACGAGCACGATCACCTGCGGTTGCGGGGGCCGCTGCATCGACGCGGCGATGACCGCCAGGGCGGCATCGGCGGAGTCGACCACGGTGGGCAGGTCGGTTCGCGACGAATCGGCGGTGAGGTCGATCGTTCGCCGGCAGTACGTTGACATGAGTTGCTCCCTGTGTGAGCCGGAGTTCCAGGGAGATGTCGGTCACCGTGACGGTAGAGAAGGGGTGTCAGGGCGGCCGTTGACGGCGTGTTGAATGATGGCCATGGCCGACGTCACGCTCTACCACAATCCCCGATGCACGAAGTCGAGGCAGGCATTGCAGATCGCCGACAACTCCGGCGAGCAGTTCTCGATCGACGTGGTGAAATACCTGGACACGCCACCGTCGACCGACGAGCTGCGAGCGATCCTTGCCAAACTCGAGGACGAGCCCGCCCGGCTCGTCCGCCGGGAGCGTTGGGACGAGCTCGGAGTCACCGCCGACGACGTTGCAACGTCGGAAGGGGTCATCGAGGTGTTGTCGAAACATCCGTCGCTGATGGAGCGGCCACTGATCGTCACCGCGGATCGGGCGTTCATCGGCCGTCCGACCGAGCGGGTCAGTGAGTTCTTCGCAACCGACGGTTGAGGCCGGTCGTGTCGGCCGTTGGAGTGCTACGTGTCGCGTTTCCCGGCAGGTGACACTCCAATGGCACGAAACACTCCAACGAGGGGCTAGACCGCGGCGGCGGTGGCGGTGACGAGCTCGTTCTCGTCGACGAGTGGGCCGACGAACTGAGCCGTGTAGAGGCGGTGATACGCCCCGCCGCGACTGAGCAACTCGTCGTGGTCACCCTGCTCGACGATCTGGCCGTCCTCCATCACAAGGATCGTGTCGGCGTCGCGGATCGTCGACAGCCGGTGGGCGATCACGAAGCTCGTGCGGTCGGTGCGCAAGGCGGCCATGGCGTGCTGGACAAGGACTTCGGTGCGGGTGTCGACCGAGCTCGTCGCCTCGTCGAGGATGAGGATCGGTGGATCGGCGAGGAACGCCCTGGCGATCGTCACGAGCTGGCGTTCGCCAGCGCTGAGGTTGCTGCCCTGATCATCGACGACGGTGTCGTAGCCATCCGGAAGCGAGTGGACGAAACGGTCGACGTAGCTGATCCGCGCCGCCTCGATGATCTGTTCCTCGGTGGCGCCGTGGGCGCCGTACGCGATGTTGTCGCGGATCGTCCCGCCGAACAGCCAGGCGTCCTGGAGAACCATGCCGATCTCTCCACGCAGGTCGCGGCGTCGCATCGACGCGATGTCGACGCCATCGAGGCGGATCGCACCGCGATCGAGCTCGTAGAAGCGCATGACGAGGTTGACCAGCGTCGTCTTGCCGGCTCCGGTCGGACCGACGATGGCCACGGTCTGTCCGGGTCGGACGTCGAGCGAGAGGTGCTCGATGAGCGGGTGGTCGGCGACGTAGCGGAACGACACGTTGTCGAACTCGACGTGGCCGCGGACATGTTCGAGCGTCGCCGGCGGTTCCGAGTCCGGACGCTCCTCGGCGGCGTCGAGCAGCTCGAAGACCCGTTCGGCGGAAGCGACTCCCGACTGCAGCACGTTCATCATCGAGGCGACCTGGGTGAGTGGTTGGGTGAACTGACGGGAGTACTGCACGAATGCCTGGACGTCGCCGAGTGTCAACGCCCCCGACGCGACTCGCAGCCCACCGACAACCGCGATGGCGACGTAGTTGAGGTTCCCGATGAACATCGTCACCGGCATGATCAGCCCGGAAATGAACTGGGCCCCAAAGCTCGCTTGATAGAGCTGCTCGTTCTCCGCGTCGAAGCGCTCCTGGACCTCACGCTGACGGCCGAACACCTTGACCAGGGCATGCCCGCTGAAGGTCTCCTCGATCTGTCCGTTGAGCTGTCCGGTGTGCGCCCATTGGGCGATGAACTTGCGCTTCGAGCGCTTGGCGATCTGGCGAGTGACGAGCATCACGAGCGGGATCGTGACGAGGGCGAGTGATGCGAGCAACGGCGAGATCGAGATCATCATCGCCACGACGCCGATCACGGTCAACGTCGAGATCAGCAGTTGGCTGAGCGTCTGCTGCATGCTCTGCTGAATGTTGTCGATGTCGTTGGTCGCCCGGCTGAGGATTTCGCCACGCGGCAGGCGGTCGAAATAGCTCAGCGGCAGATTGTGCAGCTTGTCTTCGACGTCGGATCGCAGCTGCCGAACGGCGCGGTTGACGATGCGGTTGAGCAGCCGGCCCTGGACCATCGCCAGCACGGCGGCGACGACATACAGCACGAGGGCGAGGAGCAAGATGTTGCGCAGCTCGTCGAACTGGATGCCTTGTCCAGGCACGACGTCCATTCCGTCGACGACATCCGCCAGGCGTTCCTCACCACCAGCGCCCAGCCGTTCCTCCGCCTCGGAGACGCTCTCACCGGCGGGCATACGGCCGCCGATGACGCCACGGAAGATGATGTCGGTGGCGATGCCGAGGATGCGTGGGCCGACGACGGTGAGCGCCACGCTCGTCGCGCCGAGGGCGATGACCAGGATGAGTCCGAGCCGGTCGGGTCGCAAGCGCGTGACGAGACGCCGTAACGACGAACTGAAGCGGACCGCCTTCTCCGTCGGTGCCGCGATGTTCGCCATCGGACCGCGGCGCTGCACGTCGGCCGCCGCCGCTGGCAGCCTCGCCGCGGAGGTAGGCGTCTCGCGGCGGTCGCTCACGCCGCCACGCTGGCCTGCGATTCGACGATCTCGACGTAGGTAGGGCAACTAGCGAGCAACTCGTCGTGCGTTCCGATGCCGACGACGAGACCGTCCTCGAGGACGACGATCTCGTCGGCCCCGACGATCGTCGACACGCGCTGGGCGACGATGATCACTGCGGCGTCGCGGATCCGTGGAGCGAGGGCGGCGCGCAGCCGGGCGTCGGTGCCGAGATCGAGCGCCGAGAAGGCGTCGTCGAACACATAGATCTCCGGCCGGCGGATCAGTGCCCTGGCGATCGCCAACCGCTGCCGTTGCCCACCGGAGAGGTTCGTGCCGCCCTGGGCGACGGACGCGTCGAGCCCGTCCGGGAGCGCCCGCACGAAGTCGCCCGCCTGGGCCACGTCGAGCGCATCCCACATCTCCTCATCGGTGGCGTCCGGCCGGCCGTATCGCAGGTTGCTGGCGATCGTGCCGCTGAACAGGTAGGCGCTCTGGGGCACCATCCCGATCCGGCTCCACAGCAGCTCCTCGTCGAGCTCGCGCACGTCGACGCCATCGACGAGGACGGCGCCTCCGGTCACGTCGAACAGGCGGGGGATGAGGTTGACGAGTGTCGTCTTGCCGGCTCCGGTGCTGCCGACGATGGCAGTCGTCTTGCCCGGTTCGACGGCAAACGAGACGCCCCGCAGCACGGGAACCTCCGCTCCCGGGTAGCAGAACGTCACATCGCGCAGCTCGACGTGCCCGTGCAGGGCGACATCGGTGACTGGGTGCTCGGGAGGCACGACCGAGGACGCCGTGTCGAGGACTTCGCCGATTCGATCGGCCGACACTGCGGCCCGCGGCGCCATGACCGCCACGAACGTCGCCATCATCACCGCCATGAGGATCTGCATGAGGTAGCTGAGGAAGGCGGTGAGCGAGCCGATCTGCAGCGACCCGTCGTCGACCGGGCCGGCCCCGAACCACAACACGGCGACACTCGACACGTTGAACACGAACATCACGGTCGGGAACATCAGGGCCATCCACTGGCCGACCCAGATGGCGGCGTCCGTGAGTTGGTCGTTGGACGTGCCGAAACGGTCCGCCTCGCTGTCCTCGCGCACGAACGCCCGGACGACGCGAATTCCCGCGATCTGCTCGCGCAGCACGCGGTTGACGTCGTCGGTGCGCTCCTGCACCTTGCGGAAGCCCGGAATCATCCGGCTGACGATGAACGTGACGGCGAGGACGAGCGCTGGCACGCTGACGAGTAACAGCCAGGACAAGGCGAAGCCCTCTCGCATCGCCATCACGATCCCCCCGACGGCCATGATCGGGGCCATCACGAGCATCGTGAACGTCATCAGCACGAGCATCTGAACCTGCTGCACGTCGTTGGTGTTGCGGGTGATCAGCGAGGCCGCGCCAAAGCGACCCATCTCGCGGGCCGAGAACGTCCCCACGTGGTGGAAGATGCCGGCGCGGAGGTCTCGCCCGGCGCCCATCGCGACGCCGGCGCTGAACCAGGTGGCGGTGATCGACGCGACGATCTGCACGAGGGTGAGCAGGAGCATGCGTCCGCCGGCGGCGACGATGTAGCCGGTGTCGCCAGTGGCCACGCCGTTGTCGATGATGTCGGCGTTGAGGCTCGGCAGCTGCAGCGACGCGATCGTGGCGATGGCCTGGAGGACGATGATCAGCCCGACGCGCCGCCGGTACGGCCGCACCGCCTGGACGATCAGCGAGATCAGCATCGACGTCGAGCGCGACCGATGGGTGTTCTCATGACCGTTCCGTCACGAAAACACCCATCGGTCGTTCTTCACCGGGCGACGAAGTACTTCGCTTGCGGGTGATGGCAGATGATCGCCGAGGTCGTCTGTTCGGGGTGGTACTGCCAGCCGGTGTCCTCGCTGACGTCGATGCCGAGCCGGTCGGCGCCGAGCAGTTTGGCCACTGTGGCGTTGTCCTCGAGGTCCGGGCACGCCGGGTAGCCCCACGAGTACCGTCCGCCGCGGTACTGCTGACGGAACAACCCGCCCAGCGTCGGGCCGTCCTCGGCGACGAAACCCCACTCCTCGCGGATCCGCTTGTGCCAGTACTCGGCGAGGGCCTCGGCCATCTCGACGCCGAGCCCGTGCAACAGCAGGTAGCGCTGGTACTCGTTGCCGGCGAACAGACGGGCCGTCTCTTCGCTCACGGCCGAGCCCATCGAGACGATGTGGAAGGCGGCGTAGTCCGCCTCACCCGATTCGATCGGGCGGAAGAAGTCGGCGATGCACAAGAACGGCTCGACGCGCTGTCGCGGGTAGTGGAAGCGCGCCGCCTCGGTGGTTCGTGACTCGTCCGTCCACACGACTAGGTCGTCGCCGTCGCCGTTGGCCGGGAAGTACCCGTAGACGAGCTGGGGAACGAGCACGCCAGACGCCTTCGCAGCGGCGAGCTGCTCGCGGAACGTGGTGCGAATGCGCGCCTTGAACTCGTCGTCGTTCTCCGGCCGCTCGGCGCCGTCGTCACCGGTGACCCGATCGGGGCGGAATTGCCACTGGTTGCGGTACAGCGCGGTCTCGTTGACGAAGGCGGCGATCTCGTCGAGCGAGATGCCCTTGACGACTCGGGAACCGAGGAACGGGGGAGTGAAGACCTCGTTGTCGATGGCCACCGTCGGCGATCGCCTCGGTATCTCGACCACAGCGGTGTCGGCGGTGGCGGTTCGCTCCGGGAGTTGCCGTCCGGTCGGCACTCGTCCGAAGTCTGGATCCCACTCTCCGCTGCGCTTCATCGTCATCAGGGCGTCGAGCGTCGACAGCCCTTCGAACGCATCCTTGCCGTAGAACAGTCGGCCCTCGTAGATCTCGCGCAGGTCGCGCTCGACGTAGCGGCGGGTGAGGGCGGCGCCGCCGAGCAGCACGGGGATCTCGCTGAGGCCGAGCGTGTTCAACTCCTCGAGGTTGTCGCGCATGATCAGCGTCGACTTGACGAGCAGGCCGCTCATGCCCAAGGCGTCGGCATCGACTTCCTTGACCTTGGCCACCATCTCGCCGATCGGCACCTTGATGCCGAGGTTGTGGACCTCGTAGCCGTTGTTCGTGGCGATGATGTCGACGAGGTTCTTGCCGATGTCGTGGACGTCGCCCTTCACCGTGCCGATGACGAGCTTGCCTTTCGACGTCGATCCGTCGACCCGGTCCATGTGCGGCTCGAGGTAGGCGACCGCCGTCTTCATCGTCTCCGCCGATTGCAGCACGAACGGAAGCTGCATCTGCCCGGACCCGAACAGCTCGCCGACGACCTTCATCCCGTCGAGGAGCACGTCGTTGACGATGTCGAGAGCGGCCATCCCTCCGGCCATCGCCTCGTCGAGGTCGTCGGTGAGGCCCTCGCGATCGCCGTCGATGATCCGTGCCTTGAGTCGCTCGTCGACGGGCATGCCGCTGCGGTCGGGTTTCTCGGTCTTCGTCGACTTGACGTCGGCGAACACCTCGAGCAGTTGCTGCAACGGGTCGTAGGCCTTCATTCCGTTCGCCACGGAGGCGGGCTTGCGGCGGTCCCACACGAGATCGAGGCACACGTCGCGCTGCTCGGCGGGGAGGCGGTTGAGGGGGACGATCTTGGCGGCGTGGACGATCGCCGCGTCGAGGCCGGCCTCCACGCACTCGTGGAGGAACACGCTGTTGAGGGCGTGACGGGCGGCCGGTGACAGGCCGAAGCTGACGTTGGACAGACCGAGCACCGTGTAGGCACCGGGGATCTCCGCCTTGATCCGGCGGATCGCCTCGATCGTGGCGATGGCGTCGCGGCGCAGGTCGTCGTCGCCCGTCGACAGCGGGAACGTCAATGCGTCGAAGATCAGGTCGCTTGGCTGCAAGCCGTAGCGCTCGGTGGCGATCTCGGTGATGCGGTGGGCGACCTCCATCTTCCACTCGACGTCGCGGGCCTGGCCGCGCTCGTCGATGAGCAGGCAGATCACCGCGGCGCCGTAGTCGCGAGCGAGCGAGAAGACGCGGTCCATCCGGCTGCCCAGGCAGCTCGCCGTCCTCGAGGTTCGCCGAGTTGAGGATCGCCCGCCCGCCGATGTGGGTGAGCGCCGCCTCGACCACCGGCGGTTCGGTGGAGTCGATGACGAGCGGGACGCTGGACTGCGTGGCGAAGCGCTTGGCGATCTCGTCCATGTCGAGCGTGCCGTCGCGGCCGACGTAGTCGACGCAGACGTCGAGGACGTGGGCGCCCTCCTTGATCTGCTCGTTGGCCATCTTGACGCACGTGTCCCAGTCGCCTTCGAGCATCGCATCGCGGAACGCCTTGGACCCGTTGGCGTTGGTGCGCTCGCCGATCATCAACACGCTGAGGTCCTGAGCGAGGGCGACCGGGCTGTAGATCGACGACACGCTCGCCTCGAACGACGGCGAGCGAGGGGCCGGCGACAACCCGCTGACAGCCTCGACGACGTGACGGAGGTGCTCGGGGTCGTTCCGCAGCAGCCGCCGACGATCGACACGCCGAGCTCGGCGACGTGGCGACGGTGATACTCGGCGAGGTCGGTGGGCGAGAGGTCGTAGTGCGTTCGCCCGTCGACGACGCTCGGCAAGTCCGGCGTTGGGGAGCACGCTGATCGGCAGCGGCGAGTGTTGGGAGAGGAAGCGCAGGTGCTCTTGCATCTCCGCCGGGCCGGTGGCGCAGTTGATGCCGAGAACGTCGGGGCGCATCGCCCCGAGCGACACGAGGGCGGCGCCGATCTCACTGCCGACGAGCATCCTTCCGGTCGTCTCCATCGTCACCTGGACCTGCAGCGGCACAGAGCGGCCCGCCGATTTCATCGCCCGCCGGCAGGCGATCATCGCCGCCTTGACCTGGAGGAGGTCCATGCACGTCTCGATGACGAACAGATCGACGCCACCTTCGAGGAGTCCGGCGGCCTGCTCCTCGTAGGAGTCGCGGAGCTCGGCGAAGCCGATGTGCCCGAGGCTCGGAAGCTTCGTGCCGGGCCCGATCGAACCGGCGACGTAGCGGGTCCGTCCGTCCGTGGCGAACTCGTCGGCGACCTCCCGGGCGAGACGGCCGGCGGCGACGTTGAGGTCGTAGGCCTTGTCGGCGACGTCGTACTCGTTGAGCACCGTCGAGAAGCTGCCGAAGCTGGCCGTCTCGACGGCGTCGACGCCGACGTCGAAGAACGCGGCGTGCATGCCGCGGATGACGTCCGGACGGGTGAGGCACAGCATCTCGTTGCAGCCCTCGAGCGCCTCGCCGCCGAAGTCGTCGGCGGAGAGATCGAGACCCTGGATGTACGTGCCGAACGCGCCGTCGAGGACGACGACCCGTTCGGCAACGGCATCGAGGTAGGGCTGGCGGGTCATTGTTCGTCAACGCTATCGGCGGGCCTCGATCGGCCCGAGTGACATTGGATCGGAGTGTTTGGTGTCGACACGCCCCGCAGCAAACACTCCGATGCAGCAAACACTCCGATGAGTGAGCGGTGAGGACCCGCGCCAGACTGGAGGGCGATGTCAGCGAAGACCGATTCCCTCGCCGCCGGCCGTGGACCGCTCACCAGGGTGAGCCGCGACCTCAGCTGGTTCGATCCGGCGCCGTCCTGGCGTCGGGCCGCCGATCTCACCGTCGGCGTCGCCCGCTCGGCGCCGGCCTCCGCCGGCGCGGTGGGTCTCGGCGTCGGCGAGAAGGGGACGGTGCCGCGGCAACTCGGTGTCGATCGGGCCACGCTCGCCGCCCTCGGCTTCGACGGCAAGTCCGGCCAGACGCTCGTGATCCCGCGCCGCGATGGGCCCGATCTCGTCGCCATTGGCACGGGCGCCGGCCAGCTGTCGCTCGCCGAGCTGCGCGACGCGGCCGCCGCCTTCGCCCGGGCCGTGCCCAAGCACGCCACGCTGGCGACGAACCTGCCGGACGCGGCCGGCGATACCGCGGCGGCGGCGCAGGCGGTCGTCGAAGGTGTCGTGCTCGCCCGCTATCGCTTCGAGTCGCTGAAGTCCGACGGCGACAAGTCGCCGCTGCACTCGTTGACGCTCGTCGCGCCCGCCGAGCGTCAGCGCGCCGTCGAGACTGGCATCGCCCGCGGCCGCACGACCTCCCGGGCGGCGATCCTCGCCCGCGACCTCGCCAACTCGCCGCCGAGCCACCTCACCGCCACCCGCCTCGCCGCGCTCGCCGCCGAGATCGGCAAGGACACCGGCGCTCGGCGTCGAGGTCTTCGACGTCGACCGCCTCGCCGAGCTCGGCTGTGGAGGTCTCCTCGGCGTCAACGCCGGGAGCAGCGAGCCGCCGTGCATGATCAAGCTGACCTACCGCCCGAAGCGGGCGGCGCAGGGCGGCGCTCACCTCGCCCTCGTCGGCAAGGGGATCATGTACGACTCCGGTGGCATCAGCCTGAAGCCGAGCGACCCGATGCACGCGGCGATGAAGATGGACATGTCCGGGGCCGCCGCCGTGCTGGCGACGATGACCGCCCTCCGAGCCCTCGGCTGCCGCAACGCGGTGACGGGGTTCTTGATGTGCACCGACAACATGCCCTCGGGCTCGGCGACGAAGCTCGGCGACGTGCTGCACATCCACGGTGGCAAGACGGTCGAGGTCCACAACACCGACGCCGAAGGCCGTCTCGTGCTCGCCGACGGGCTGACCCTCGCCGTCGAGGAGGAGCCCGACGCGATCGTCGACATCGCCACCCTCACTGGTGCCGCCCTCGTGGCCTTGGGCCTCGGCTACGCCGGCGTGCTCGGCAACGACCAGGCGTTGATCGACCAGGTCCGGGCCGCCGCCGAGTCGACGGACGAGCCAGCCTGGCAGCTCCCGCTGGAGACCAAGCGGTACCGCAAGCTGCTCGACTCCGACGTCGCCGACCTCAAGAACATCGGCTGTCCCGTACGGCGGATCGATCACCGCTGCCGTCTTCCTCAGCGAGTTCGTCGGCGACGTCCCGTGGGCGCACCTCGACATCGCCCCGACGATGAAGGTCGACGCCGACGAGTCGTGGCGCTCGAAGGGCGCCACCGGCTACGGCACCCGCCTGCTGATCGACCTGGCGACGAACATCACCAAGCCGTGATCTCACCCGACCGGATCGCTGGCGCGCCGATCACCTGGGGCGTCTGCGAGGTGCCCGGGTGGGGCGTGATGCTGTCCGCCGACCGTGTGCTGGGGGAGATGCGCTCGCTCGGCATCACGGCCACAGAGCTCGGTGCTCCGGGCTTTCTGCCCGGCGACCCGGAAGAGCTGCGTCGCCATCCTCGAGCGCAATTCCATGTCGCTGATCGGGGGATTCGTCCCGCTCGTGCTCCACGACCCCGCCCAGCGCGAGGCCACGCTCGCTGAGGCTCGTTCGACCGCCGAGCTGTTCGCCGCGGCGGGGGCGACGATGTTCGTCACGGCGGTGGTGGTCGACGAGGGCTGGGCGCCGCGGTTCGAGCTGTCCGACGTCGCAGTGGAAGCACCTCGTCGGCATGCTCGGCGAGCTCGACGGTTTGTGCGCGGAGTACGGCCTCACCCAGGCGTTGCACCCGCACGTCGGCACGCTTGTCGAGACCGCCGCCGACGTGGGCACCGTGCTCGAGCGCTCGGACGTTCGCTGGTGCCTCGACACCGGGCACCTGCTGATCGGTGGCTACGACCCGGCGAAGTTCGCCGTCGACGCCGGGGATCGCGTCGTCCACGCCCACCTCAAGGACGTGCGGGGCGACATCGCCGCCCGGGTCGGCCGCGGCGACCTGTCGATCCGGGCCGGCGTGACCGCCGGGCTGTTCTGCCCGCTCGGCGAGGGCGACGCGCCGATCCGAGAGACAGTCGACACGCTCGAGACCGCCGGCTACACCGGGTGGTACGTGCTCGAGCAGGACACAGACCTTGGCGCGGCGGAGCCGCCTCCCGGCACCGGGCCAGTGGAGGCGGCTCGCGTGAGCTTGGACTATCTCAGCCGCTGACCATGCTGCCGGGGAGCAGCACGGAGTCGATGATGTGAACGGTGGCGTTGGCCGTCTGGATGTCACCGCACACGACGATCGCCTGGCCGCTGCCGGCGTCGACGGTCACTCGGTCACCGAACTGATCGATCGTCACCGTCCCGTTGAGTGTGTCGACGGTTCCGGCCTCGACGAGGTCGCTTGACGACAGCTGCTGGCCGGCGATGACGTGCAGCGTGAGGATGTCGGTGAGCACGCCCTCGGGGTCGGCGAGCACGCCCTCGAGGTCGGCCGGCGGGATCTTCCCGAATGCCGAGTTCGACGGGGCGAAGATCGTGAACGGACCTTCGCCGTTCAGCGTGTCGGTGAGCCCGGCGGCCTCCACCGCTGATGCGAGCGTGGACAGCTGCGGGTTGTTGCTCGCCGCGGTGGCAGCGGGATCGTCGGCCATGCCTTCGAAGCTGCCCTCACCGTCGGTCGGCACGGCAGCGCAGCCGGGGCCGGACGTCAGGGTCGCCGGCGCGTCCGCAGTGGCACCGAACGCCGCGGACGGGACCGCGAGCAGAGCGTCACCGTTGGCGGCGATGTCGAACGACACCGAGTCGGGAAGGTCGACGCCGAGGGCGCCAACCGTGTTGAGGATTCCGTCGTTCGGTGGCGCCTGGAGCGCCAGCGCGCCGGTCGCCGCGTCGACGACAAAGAGCTGCGTGCGCGTTGCACCGGCGACGGAGTTGGTGTACGCCGCACCGACGACCTGAGGCGCCGTCCCGGCGTAGATGTCGCCCTCGGCGAAGGCGAGCTTGCCGTCGATCGTCGGCGCACCGGTGTCGGGGTTCTGGCCGACGGCGCCGGTGTCCGGGTTGAGGCGCAGGTTCTGGCCCGTGCTGGCCCCGACGCGGATGCGGTCAACGGTTGGGTTGAAGTCGAACCCGACCGCCGGTGACTCGAGCGCCGGATCGATCGCCGCGCCGACAGCTGTGGCGGCTGCACCGTCGACGTCGATCGTGTACACGATGCCGCCCTGGCTGATCCCGACGATGCTGCCGTCAGCGGGACGGCGGTCGATGCCGACAAGCGGATCGCTGCCGTCGACCCCGGTGAGCGGGGCGGTCGTGACCGCGGTCAGGTCGTCGACGGAGAACGTCGCCAGCTCGCCGGCATCGGTGAGCCCGTAAACGTTGCCGACATCGGGGGATATCGCCAGACCGACGAGCTGCAATCCCGAGCCGACGCTGCCGAGAGCGGTGGCCGCTCCGGACTCGAGATCGACCGAGTACAGCGTCGTGCCGTCGCTAGTCGGCGCGGCGGGTGGCGCGGCCTGGGCAGTGCTCAGACCGATGGGAACGAGGGACAGCACGCCGACGCCGATGGCGACGCGGCGGACATGTCCACGGGGGCGTGACGTGGGAAGGTTCATGGCGGACTTTCGGAGCTGCGCGCCGCCGCGGATTGGTCCGACTCCCGCGGGCAGGCGCGCAGGGGTGGGCTATGGTCGAAATCACCATCACCGCGGCGGGTGAACGCCGCCTGCAATCCCAGGGGGAAGCATGTCCAACAAGCTCCGCGTTGGAGTCCTCGCCGTCGCCGCCGTGGCGCTCGGCAGCGCCAGCGCCGTATCGGCGGCATCACCGTCACCGGAAACTGCGGAAGGCGGAACCATCGCCGTCGTCACTCACGGCCAAGCATCCGACCCGTTCTGGTCGGTGTTTCAACGCGGCGTAACCGACGCCGCCGAAGCGATGGGGGTCGAGGCCACCTACTCGGCGCCGGCCCAGTCCGACATGGTCGAGATGGCCTCGCTCATCGATGCTGCCGTTGCCTCGAACCCAATTGGGCTCGTCGTCTCTGTGCCCGACTACCCGGCGTTGCAGGACTCGCTTGCAGCCGCGAACGAAGCAGGTATCCCAATCATCACGGTCAACTCGGGAAGCGACCACTACCAGGAGATCGGAGCGATCACGCACATCGGTCAGGACGAGACGATCGCCGGCCGGGCCGCCGGCGCCCGCCTCGCCGAGGAGGGCGCCACGCACGTCCTCTGCATCCATCACGAGCAGGGCAATGCTGGGCTCGATGCCCGCTGCGCCGGCGCTGAGGAGGCATTGACCGAAGCTGGCGCGACGCTGGAGATCGTCCAGGTCGATCTCAACGACGCTGCGGGAATCACGAGCACGGTCAGCGCCACGCTGCAGGCCGACGACACCATCGACGCGATCCTGGCCCTCGGGCCGACGGCGTCGACGCCGGCGCTGGCAGCGTTGGAGGAGCTCGGCAGCGAGATCCCGATCGCCACGTTCGACCTCAGCGAAGACGTGATCCAGGCGATCATGGACGGTCGGATGCTGTTCGCCGTCGACCAGCAGCAGTACCTCCAGGGGTATCTGCCGATCGTCTTCCTCACGCTGTACCGCGACAACCTCAACACCGTCGGCGGTGGCCAGCCGGTGCTGACCGGCCCTGGTTTCGTCACGGCCGAGAACGCCGAGCAGGTGCTCGAGCTCACTGGGGCAGGCTCCAGGTAACGAGAACGACGGGGAGGGGGCCGCTCCTCCCCGTCAACAAAGGGGACTCATGACCGCCGCGACTGTCCCAGCGATTCCGAAGGCGGCGACCGACGAACGGCTCGCCCGTCGGTCGCTGCTGACGCGTCTTCTGATCCGTCCAGAGTTCGGCGCGCTCACCGGGGCAATCGTCGTGTTCGCCCTATTCGCCTGGCAAGGTGGCGAAACGTGGCTGTCGTGGCAGGGCACGAAGACCTATGTCGAGACCGCGGCGCTGTTGGGAGTGTCGGCACTGGCTGTCGCACTGCTTATGATCGGCGGCGAGTTCGATCTCTCGTCGGGCGTCATCGTGGGCACGACGGGCATGTTCACGGCGCTGTTCGCCGCCAACGCCGGCTGGCACGTCGTCGTCGCCATGCTGGTGTCGCTGGCGATCGCCGTGGCGGTCGGCGTGCTCAACGGGGTGATGGTCGTCGTGTCGCGGCTGCCGAGCTTCATCGTCACGCTCGGTTCACTGTTCGCCCTACAGGGATTCAATCTCTGGCTGACGCGGCAGGTGACGGACACGACGCAGGTTGTCGGCGTCGAGAACGCCGAAGGGTACTCAGTCGGTCGCAAGCTGTTCGCTTCCGACTTCGTCCACATCGGCACCGTCGGATTCAAGGTCGTCATCGTGTGGTTCGTCGCAATGGCCGTGATTGGCGCATGGGTACTAACGCGAACCAAGGTCGGCAACTGGATCTTCGCCGTCGGTGGCAACAAGGAAGCGGCACGCATGATCGGCGTGCCGGCGACGGCGACGAAGGTCGGCCTGTTCGTGACGGTTTCCGTGTGCGGCTGGGTCCACGGACAGATCGTGCTGTTCCAGACAGACCGGTCGAACGTACTGGAGGGCGTCGGCCAGGAGTTCTTCTACATCATCGCCGCGGTCCTCGGGGGCTGCCTGCTCACCGGCGGGTTCGGCTCGCTTTTCGGGGCCGCTCTCGGTTGCCTGATTCTCGGAATGACTCAGCGCGGAATTCCGCTCGCAGGATGGGACAACAACCTGTACTTCCTGTTTCTCGGAGTGATCTTGCTGATCGCCGCCTTTGCCAACGAGTGGATTCGGCGCTGGGCGACGACGGTGTCCAGGCCACCGAGCGAGAGGATCGAGGAGGCTGCCGTCGAAGCCGAGCGCGAGGCCGAGGCGACGGCGGCGATGGTCGAGGCAGACATGAGCACGGGAGATTCGCGATGACCGTGGAGGACAACCTCTCAGAACCTGCTGGCCGCGACATCAACGGCCACGCGTTGCTCGAACTTGAGCAGCTCTCCAAGTTCTTCGGCAATGTCATCGCCCTGCAGAACATCACCACGAGCGTGCGCGCCGGCGAGGTGACGTGCGTGCTCGGCGACAACGGGGCCGGCAAGTCGACGCTCATCAAGATCCTCGCGGGCGTGCACGGCCACGACGAGGGCCACTTTCTGATGGAGGGCGAAAGGTCGCGTTCCACTCCCCGCGTGACGCCAAGGCGGCCGGCATCGCCACCGTCTACCAGGACCTGGCGATGGCCCCGCTGATGTCGATCTGGCGCAACTTCTGGCTCGGCTCCGAGCCGACGACGTGGCTCGGCACGATCGACATGAAGAAAGCCAAGAAGGTCGCCGTCGAAGAGCTGGCCAAGATGGGCATCGATGTACGCGACCCTGACCAGCCCGTCGGCACGTTGTCGGGCGGCGAGCGCCAATCGGTCGCGATCGCCCGGGCCGTGTACTTCGGCGCCAAGGTGCTGATCCTCGACGAGCCGACCGCCGCCCTCGGCGTGAAGCAGTCGGGTGTGGTGCTGCGTTACATCGTCGCCGCCCGCGACCGCGGGCTCGGCGTGATCTTCATCACCCACAACCCCCATCACGCCTACCCGGTGGGCGACCGCTTTCTCATCCTCAAGCGCGGCCAGAGCCTTGGCAACTTCGCCAAGGACGAGATCAGCCGCGACGAGCTCGTCCAGCTGATGTCCGGCGGCGCCGAACTGGAGGCCCTGAGCCACGAGATCGAGTCGCTCGTGCGCCCGCAGTGACACGCTCCGATCCGTTTGTGTCAGCCAGCCAACCGATTGTGAGTCTTTCAGCTGACACAAACCAGCAGGAGTGTCGTCGTTGACCCTCGAACTACTGACGGTCGGGCGGGTCAGTGTCGATCTCTACGCCGATGCTCCCGGTGCTGGCTGGCTCGACGACCAGCGCTTCGTCAAGTCGATCGGTGGGACGGCGACGAACGTCGCCGTCGCCGCCGCACGACTCGGGCACCGCAGCGCCGTGCTGACGAGGGTGGGAGCCGATCCCTTCGGCGACTACGTCGTCGCCAAACTCGAGTCGTTCGGGGTCGAAACACGCTTCGTCGGTCGCGACGAGACGTTGCGCACTCCGCTCGCGTTCGCCGCCCTGACGCCGCCCGAGGAGCCCCAGCTGCTGTTCTACCGGGGAGAGAAGGCACCGGACATGCAGCTGCAACCGGGTGACGTCGACGCCGCGACGATCTCCGATGTCGGCGTGTTGTGGATCGCCGGTTCGGCGATGGCCGAGGAGCCGGCCCGCTCGACGATCGGCGACCTGCTCGCCAACCGCCGACGGCGCGCCCACACGGTCCTCGACCTCGACTACCGGGCCGTCCTGTGGTCCAGCGAGAGCGAAGCCGCCTCCGTCATCGGCGCGGCGATCGATGGCGCCACGGTCGCCATCGGCAATCGGGAGGAGTGCCGAATCGCCGTCGGCACCGATCTTGCCGACGATGCTGCCGATGCGCTCCTCCGCCGGGGCGTGACGATTGCCGTCGTCAAGCTTGGCGGCGATGGCGTCCTCGTCGCCACTGCCGACGACCGCGCCATCGTGGCCCCGCGTCCGGTCAGCGTCGTCTGCGGCCTCGGCGCCGGCGACGCGTTCGGCGGGGCGTTCGTCCACGGCTTGCTTGCCGGCTGGCCGCCTGCTCGAATCGTCGAGTACGCCAACGCCGCCGGGGCGATCGTCGCCGGGCGGCTGATGTGCGCCGACGCCATGCCCACCGACACGGAGATCGACGAGATGCTGCAGACCGGGACGCTGACGTGATCCACCTCGACGACGCCGACTACGCCGCGTTGACCACGATGCGCGTCGAGGCTCCCGAGCGGATTGCCAAGGCGCTCGCCGACCGGCCACGGCGCCAGCAGCTCACCGCCGACGGGGCGATGTTCATCGTCGCCGCCGACCACACGGCGCGCGGCATGATCGGCGTTCCCGGCCAGCCGCGGGCGATGGCCGATCGCCGCAGGATGCTCGAGCGGCTGCTGATCGCCCTCGCCAACCCGCGTGTCGACGGCGTGCTGGCCAGCGCCGACATCCTCGAAGACCTCGTGTGTCTCGGTGCCCTCGACGGCAAGATCGCCGTCGGCACGATGAACCGTGGCGGCCTCGCCGGAGCCCGCTGGGAGCTCGACGATCGATTCACCGCCTACGACACCGATCACCTCGTCGCCGCCAACCTCGACGCCGGCAAGATGCTGCTGCGCATCGACCCCGAGGATCGCGGCACGGTGCCGACCCTCGCCGCCTGCGCGGCCGCGGTCGGCGCCCTCAACGACCGGCGGATGATGGCGATGGTCGAACCGATCCCGTACACCAAGGACGCCGACGGGCGTGCGGTCTGGGACCACGACCCCGATGCCCTGCTCAAGGCCATCGGAGTGTGTGCCGGACTCGGCGGTTCATCGGCCTACACGTGGCTGAAGATCCAAGCGACCGCGGACATTGCCACCGTCGCCGCCGCGACGACCCAGCCGCTGCTGATCCTCGGCGGGTCCCCCGGGCCGGACCCCGAGGCGACGTTCGCCTCCTGGGCGCTGGCACTGGAGCAGCCGACCGTGCGTGGTCTGGTCGTCGGCAGGGCGCTGCTCTATCCGCCCGACGGCGACGTCGAGAGTGCGGTCGGCAGGGCCGCTGACCTGGTGGCGCAGGCCGTCGAGCGTCGAGGTCGCAGGTGACGAGCGACGCCGTCACGCTTCCGCACCCTTGGCACCTCGGAGCGGTCTCCGAGGTGACTCCGGAGAGCGCCGGGTGGACGTACTGCGGCCTGCGCGTGCTCCCGCTCGCGCCAGGCGTCCTGTACGACATCGTCACCGGCGAGAGCGAGATGGCCGTGCTCCCGCTGTCAGGTGGTCACGTCAGCGTCGACGTGGAAGGACGTCACTTCGAGCTCGACGGGAGGGCGACGGTCTTCTCCGCCATCAGCGACTGGGCGTACCTGCCGGTCGACGCCGAGGTCCGCCTCGCCAGCGCCGCCGGTGCCGAGGTGGCGCTGCCGTCGGCTCGGGCGACCCGCCGTTTCGATCCCGCGTACGTCGCAGCCGGCGACGTCGCCGTCGAGGTTCGGGGAGCCGGTCCGGCGACGCGCCAGGTCACCAACTTCATGTCGCCCGAGACGTTCGACGGCGCCGACAAGCTGATGTGCGTGGAGTTGTTGACGCCCGATGGCAACTGGTCGAGCTATCCGCCACACCGCCACGACGACAGCCCCGAGTGCCCGGTCAACAACGAGGAGATCTACTACTTCCGCGTCGGCCGCGCCGGCACCGTCGACTACGCCCCGGAGGGTTTCGCGCTGCATCGCACGTATTCGCCCGAGGGTGACGTCGACGCCACCGTGACGATCGTCGACGAGGACGTATTCCTCGTCAAGCGTGGCTTCCACGGCCCGTGCGTCGCTGCCCCCGGCTACCCGCTGTACTACCTCAACATCCTTGCCGGACCCGGCGGTGAGCGCTCGATGGCGTTCTGTGACGACCCCGCTCATCACTGGGTGAGGGAGGCTTGGGAGGGCATGACAACAGACACGCGAGTCCCGATGACCAGGCCGCTCGTGAGCGCCACGATCCGGCTCACCACGGCCGAGGCGATCGTCCGCTTCCTCACCGTCCAACGCACGACGATCGACGGCCGCGAGGCGCCCCTCGTACCCGGCGTGTTCGCCATCTTCGGCCACGGCAACGTCACCTGTCTCGGGCCCTGCCTTGCACGCCGCCCGTGACGAGTTGCCGACATGGCGCGGGCAGAACGAGCAGGGGATGGCGTTGGCGGCGATCGCCTACGCCAAGGCGATGCGTCGGCGCCAACTCATGGTCGCCACGTCATCGATCGGTCCCGGCGCACTCAACCTCGTGACCGCCGCCGGTGTGGCGATGGCCAACCGCCTCCCGATTCTGCTCCTCGCCGGGGACACGTTTCAGAGCCGCCTGCCCGATCCAGTGCTGCAGCAGGTCGAGCACTTCGGCAGCCCAGCGACGACGGCGAACGACGCCTTCCGCGCCGTCGTGCGCTACTGGGACCGGATCACCCGTCCCGAGCAGGTGATCCAGTCGTTGCCCCAGGCGATCGCCGTGATGCTCGACCCAGCCGACTGCGGCCCTGCGTTCGTCGCCCTGCCCCAGGACATCCAGGCGGAGGCCCATGACTACCCGGCGCGCCTGTTCGAGCCGGTGGTCCACGAGATCGCCAGACCCCGGCCGGATGCTGCCCAGGTCGCCGCGGCCGCTTCACTGCTCGCCGGCTCGCAACGTCCGCTCATCGTCGCCGGGGGAGGGGTGCACTACTCGCTCGCCGAGGAAACACTGGCGGCGTTCGCAGAGCGTCGGGGGATTCCCGTCGTCGAGACAGTCGCCGGCAAGTCGACGCTGCCGTCGGACCACCCGAACTACGCCGGACCGATCGGCGTCATCGGCGCCGAAGGTGCCAATCGCCTCGCTGCCGAGGCCGATGTCGTGGTCGCCGTCGGTACACGACTCGGCGACTTCGCCACCGGGTCGTGGTCGGTGTTCCAGAACCCCGACGTGCGCATCGTCGGTGTCAACGCGGCGCGCTTCGACGCCCACAAGCACCGGTCGCTCCCTGTGGTCGGCGACGCTCGGGAAGCAATGACCGAATTGGATGCGCTCCTCGGTGATTGGCGTGCGCCTGCGACGTGGACGGCACGGACCGGCAGCGAAGTGGCGGCACTGTGGCAGTACCTCGATCGCCTTGCCGCGCCGGCCGACGGGCAACCGACGTATGCCCAGGTCGTAAATGCGATCTGCGACCGTGCCACCGAGCACGACTACGCGTTGACGGCGTCAGGCGGGTTCCCCGGGGAGCTCAACAACGGCTGGCGCTCGCGTGCCGTGGCGACGTTCGACTGCGAGTACGGGTTCTCGTGCATGGGCTACGAGCTGTCCGGTGGCTGGGGCGCGGCGATGGCCCGCTCCCAGGTCGCGCCCGATGGCGACACGATCGTGTTCGTCGGTGACGGCTCGTACCTGATGCTCAACAGCGACCTGTATTCGTCGGTGCTCTCGGGACACAAGATGATCGTCATCCTGTGCGACAACGGCGGCTATGCAGTGATCGATCGCCTGCAGGTGGGTCAAGGCGGCGAGCCGTTCAACAACCTGTTCGCGGATGTCCTTGCTCCCGGCGAGAAGGCACGCGTCGATTTCGCTGCCCACGCCATCGCACTCGGCTGCGAGGCGCGCAGAGTGACCACGATCGCCGAACTCGGCGATGCCTTCGACTGGGCCCGCACGACCGACCGCACGACGGTGATCGTCATCGACACCGATCCGCATGCGTGGACCGAGGGGGGAGCGTGGTGGGAGGTCGGCGTGCCCGAGACCTCTGACCGTCCGGCGATCCAACAGGCGCGTCGTGAGCTCGAAGCCGCCAAGGCGCGGCAACGGAGGGGGATATGAGCGGGCTGCGTCTTGCCCTCCTCGGCTGCGGGCGGATCGGGCGGATGCACGCCGAGTTGTTGACGTCGCGCGTCGGCGGCGTCGAGATCGTCAAGATCTATGACGCCGTGCCTGAGGTTGCCGCGCAACTCTCGACGATCCACGGCCTCGAGGTCGCGGCCACGCTCGAGGACGCACTCAGCGATGTCGATGCCGTGGCGATCTGCACGAGCACTGACACCCACGCCGAGCTGATCACCCTGGCGGCTGAAGCCGGGCTCGCCACGTTCTGCGAGAAGCCGATCTCCCTCGACCTGGCCACTGTCGACGCCACACTTGCCGTTGTCGACAAGGCCAACTCGTACTTGCAGGTCGGCTTCAATCGGCGCTTCGATCCCGCCCACGAGGCGGTCCGGACTGCCGTGGCCGATGGGTCGCTGGGAACGCTCTGCCTCGTCAAGATCACCAGCCGCGATCGGGTCCCACCGCCGGTCGCCTACCTCAGTCGCTCCGGTGGAATGTTCCTCGACATGACGATCCACGACTTCGACATGGCCAGGTTCATCTCGGGCAGTGACATCGTCGAGGTCCACGCCGCCGTCGGAGCATCGCTCGTCGACCCAGCGATCGGCGAGATCGGCGACGTCGACACCTCCGTCGTCGTCCTTCGCCACGCCTCGGGTTGCTTGACGGTGATCGACAACAGTCGCCAGGCGGTCTACGGCTACGACCAGCGAGTCGAGGCCCTGGGGACTGCCGGCTTGGCGGTGTCGGAGAACCCGCCGCGGCACACGGCAGCGATCGCCGGTGACGATTCGATACGCGGCACGGTGCTCGCCGACTCGTTCATCGACCGCTACGAGGAGAGCTTCGTCCGTCAGTGGCGATCATTCGTCGGCAACGTGCAGTCGGGAGCCCCGCCGGCGGTGAGCGGGCACGACGCCCGAGTGCCACTCGTGGCCGGCCTCGCCGCAGTCGAATCGATGGCGACCGGCCGCCCAGTGCGGCTC
>CAVTBY010000006.1:0-357439 GCA_963733085.1 Ilumatobacteraceae bacterium | reverse complement strand
GTCACCGTCGTCGTCGGTCACCGTCACCGTCACGGTGTCCAGACCCGTGGCCCGTCGATCCGCATGTAGGCCGCCGATTCACGGTCGACGGAGGTCGACCAGCCGATCACCGTCTCGTCGAGCTGAGACTCGTAGATGTCCAACAGCGGATCGGCCAGGCCGGGGGCGGCGTCGGCCACCCAGTCGGAGATCGCCGCACGCACGAGGTCCTGCTGTTCGGCGGTGAGCTCGCCGTAGGCCAGACCTTCCGGCTCCGGGTACCCGGTGTCGATCTGCGGCCCCATGACGAGATCGTGGATCCCCTGGGTGAGGTTGGCGGTGTCGAGCTGGTCCTCGTTCAGCGACTCGAACAGACCGAACATGTTGTTCACGTCGCTCGCCATCGGCTCCACGGTGGTGCCATCGACCTCGAGGCGCACCGGCTGCACGCCCTGGAAATACGGCGAGACACTCAGGATGTCCCCACCCAGGCTGATGTGGATGGCGAGGTGGTGGCCGCCGAACTGCAGCGTCCACGGTTCGTCGATCGACGGCTCGCCGTAGAACGCGAGGTAGTACTCGTCGATGTTGCCTGGGATGAGCAGTTCCTCGGCAGCCATCGCGCCTTGCACGTATTCGTAGCCTCCGGCCGACAGCACGCTGGTGAGCACTGCCATCGCCGCGGCCCTCTGGTGCTCATCGAGATCGCCGAAGCGGGCCCCGTGACGCCCGTCGAACTCGCTTTGCTCGAAGTTCGACCAGCTCGAGCGCTTACCTTCCAGATCGGCGAACTCGAAGACGGTCTCGGCGCGTTGATCCTCGCTCAACGTCGCCAGGAACTCGTCAGCCGCCGTGACCGCCGAAGCCAAGGTGCCAGCATCGACCCCGGACTCGCCGAGCGATGCGAATGACGTCTGCGCCTGGCGGAAGCTGCTCGACAAGCAGAAGCCCGCTTGCGGCAGGTCGATCCGCGCGACAACGGGCACGCAGGGCATTGGCGGTTTGACCAGCGTCGCAGCCGATCCGGAAGCGCTGATGGTGAGCGGGGGGAGTAGTGCCGTTCCGAAGACCAGTGCGGCAATCGTCGTCCTGGCCCTCGCCCGGGTCCTGTTCATCGTTGTCTCCTTTCGGAATCGCGGCCCGGAATGGTCCGCCGTCGTATGGATCCTGCGGCTCACCGGTAACGCGCAGCGTGTCGTCCCGGTATCGCGCCGGTATCGCGCCTGTTGACAGGGGTGGACCACGAGCGGACAATCGCTTGGTGGGCATCGACGTGCTCGGTGCGCTCAGAGTCGGCGGATCGACCCCCTCCCTGCAGCGGCGAGACCAGGTCGTTCTGTGTGCGTTGGCACTCCGCTCCGGTGAAGTGCTGAGTGCCGATCGGTTGGCCGAGGCGTTGTGGGGCGAGCAGCCGCCGCGATCCTGGTCGAAGGTCGTTCAGGGCTGTGTGTTGCGCCTGCGCCGGGCCCTCGGCGCGTCGTCGATCGTGACGGCGACGGCCGGATATCGGCTGACCGTGGCGGACGACGAGATCGACAGCCGCCGCTTCGAAGAGCTCGTCGACCGCGGTGTGTCGCTGGTCGCGACCGGCGAACTCGACCGGGCCATCGTCGTCTTTAGTCGCGCTCTCGACCTCTGGCGCGGCCCGCCATTCGACCTGCTCGACAGCTGGTTGCCCGGGCGCACCGAGGCCGCCCGTCTCGACGAGATGCGACGGTCCACCGAGGAGCGTCTGCTCGATGCCCGGCTGGCATCTGGAGAGCATCGCGACGTGGTGGCGATCGCCGAGGTCCGTGTCGCCGAGGAACCGCTGCGGGAGCACCGCTGGGTGACGTTGGCCCTCGCACAGTATCGATGCGGCCGGCAGGCCGACGCACTGCGCTCGCTTCGCCGAGCCCGTCAGACGCTCGTCGAGGAGCTCGGCATCGAGCCGGGAACGGAGATCGTCGCCCTCGAGCGAGCCGTCCTCGACCAGGACGATGACCTCCTCGCGACGCCGGAACCTCCGGCGATCGCTGAACACTGCCCGTACAAGGGGCTGGCCCCCTACGACGTCGACGACGCCGAGGCGTTCTTCGGGCGGACCGACGACGTGGCCGAGTGCGTCGAACGACTGCGGGACAGCCCCTTGCTGGTCATCACCGGCCCGTCGGGCTGCGGCAAGTCGTCGATTGCCCGGGCCGGGTTGGTGCCGGCACTGACGCGCCCTGGCCACTCGGTGGTGGTGTTCGTGCCAGGGCACGACGCGGAGGCGGCGATGGCCCAGGCACTGGCCTCGTGCACCGGCTCACCGATGCTCGTCGTCGACCAATTCGAGGAGGTGTTCACCCTCGCCGTGAGGTCTTCCGATCAGGCTCGATCGTTCTGCCACCGCTTGGCTGCCTACGCAGTCGACGTCGCCCCGGTGGTGTTGACCGTGCGCGCCGATCATGTCGCCGACCTGGGGGTGGACGTCGAATTCGCCAGGCTGGCCGAGCGCGGTCTACATCTCGTCACGCCACTTGCCGGCGAGCGACTGCGCCAGGCGATCGAAGGTCCGGCCGCACAGGCCGGGTTACGCATCGAACCCGGCCTCGTCGACCTGCTCGTGCGTGACTGCGAGGGCGAACCAGGAGCGTTGCCGCTGTTGTCGCACGCCCTCGCTGAGACCTGGCAGCGTCGGGACGGGCGCGTGCTCACGGTCGAGGGGTACCGCGCCACGGGCGAGATTCGTGGCGCGGTCGCTCGATCGGCCGATCGCTTGTACATGAGCCTGCCGTTGGAGCAGCGGGCGAAGCTGCGCTCGTTGCTGCTGCGCCTCGTCTCGTCCTCGGCAGACGGCGAACCTGTTCGGTCACGTGTTTCCACACGGACACTCGGTGGCGACATCGAACGAGAGCGGGTCCTTGGACTCCTCGTCCGTGCTCGGCTCGTCACGGCGGAAGCGGACAGCGTCGAGCTCGCCCACGAGGCACTGGCCAGAGCGTGGCCGCGCCTGCGCTCGTGGCTCGACGAGGATGCCGCCGGGCAGCGGATCCTCCGCCACCTCGGAGCTGCGGCCGAGGGCTGGGAGTCGCTCGGACGGCCGGCGACCGAGCTGTACCGCGGCGGACGACTGGAAGCCACGCTGGAGTGGCAGCTGGCGGCGGCACCGGACCTCACCGAGCTGGAACGGGAATTCCTGGATTCCTCGACCGCCGAGGCCAGCGCGGCGCTGGAACGTCAAGCCGATGAGCGACGAGCCCACGCCCACCAGCGCCGCCGGCTGCGCCGCGCGCTCGGCGCCGTCGCCGTCCTGGTCGTCGTCGCCACGGCCGGGGTGGTCACCGCCTACCGCCAACGCGAGGCGGGCCAACAGGAGCGTCGTGACTCGGCAGCCGCCGCGCTGGCGAGCCGGTCCGAGGTGCTCCGTTCCGATCAAGGTGACGTCGCCGCTCTATTGGCCGTCGAGGCCCACCGGATCGCCCCGAGCGCGGTCACCGAGTCGGCGCTGTTCGGCAGCTTCACCGGCGGGAACATGCCGCCGCGGACCCGGCAGACCGATGTCGACGTCGCGTTCGATGCCGCCGCCGCCTTCGTGCCGGACAGCGACATCCTGGCGATTGCCGACCGCCGGGGGTTTGTCCATCTTGTCGACGCCGCCACCGGTGAGGACAACCAGCTCACGGCCATCGACGACCGGAACGGGTACGCCGAGCTGGCAGTGTCGGCCGACGGGCGGTATTTGGCCGGGCTGTGGCGCGAGCAGTGGGCGCAGGACCACAGCATGCTGACGGTCTGGGACTTGCGGACGAACGAGCAACGATTCGAACCGGTGCGCATCGACCACGTCTCGAGGTCCGTGACCATCAGCAACGACGGCTCTCAGGTCGTCGTTGCCGGTGGTCCATTCGGCCCCACTCAGGTGCGCAACGGCGCATCGGGCGCCCTGCAACTGGAGCTCGACTCGCTGCCAGTCGCGTCCGCCGTGAATAGCTCGGCCGACACGGAGAGCGTGCTCTTCTCCCCGAATGGGCGACTCGCCGTCGTGTCGGTGACCGGGGTGATTCGCTTCATCGACGCCACCACCGGCGTCGAACTGCAGCGCCTCGAAGGTGACCCGGGGGTTGTCGGTGAGGCAGCGTCGTTCAGTCAGAGCGGTTCGGTGCTCGTCACTGCTGGGTCATCCGGGTTCGTCAGCTGGGATGTCGAGGAGTCCGAGATGCGGTCGCCGGGGCGAGAAAGTTCCGACCGCTGCCGGATGTTCGTCTACGCCGACCTCATCGACGCGGTGCTGTGCCCGACCGTGACCGGCTCGGTGATCGCCTTGGACGTCGAGAGCGGCAACGAGATCCGCCAGTTCGACGGCCCATCGGTCGGAGGGTGCGCCATCGCCGTGAGTCCCGATGGAACACGATTCGTCATGATGACGTCATGTGCCACCGGCGCCCGAGCACAGCTCCTCGAGTGGCGCCTCGACGGTGGCGGGCCGGTCAGCCACCTCGCCTACCGGACTTCATCACCGCACCACGTCGAGCTGTACGGATTCGGCGGTGATCCGTCTTCGCTCGTCGCGTGGATCGGGACCGACGACGATGAGTCGATCGTCCTCGATTCGGCGACCGGCCGGGTGATCGATCGGTTTGCCGCCGAGTACCGGCTGCTCCAGACCGACGACCCAAACGTGGCGATCGTCGTCCTCGCCGATGGCTCGGTCGTCCAGTTCGATGTCGATCGGAATTCTGAGGTTGGCCCCCGTGTCGACTTCGGGTTCGAGACGGCGAACGTCTGGGCGCGCGACGGCCACGTCGTTGCGTATGGACATGACGAAGACGGCGACGATCGCCTGCAGGGAGTCGACTTCGAGAGCGGGCAGCTCGTGGCACCGGCGATCGACAGTGACGGGGAGTTCGAGATCGGCTGGTACGACATGACTCCCGACACGCTCTACTTGGTCGTCAACCGCGCGGGCGTCCAACGGATCGAACGCCGCGACATCTCCACCGGTGCGCTGTTGCAAACCTCGCCGGATGGATTCGTGGACTTCGACATACGCGCCGGCGTCCTCGTTGCCAGATCCTTGGAGGGGCGCATCTTCGAGCTCGACGCGCAGACGCTGGAGCCGCTCGGCGGGCCTTTCCCCGGCGATGTTCCGGTCGACGGCGCGATGTGGCTCAGCGAGGATGCGAAGCGCCTCATGATGGCGGACCGGGTGTCGACGACGACGATTCGTATCTACGACGTGGCGACCCGCACGCTGCTCGGCGACCCGATCGTGCACGAGAGCGGGGTCGATCTGGGTTTGGCGGTGATCCGTCCGGATGGTCTCGAGGTGGCGGTCGACACCGCCGACGGAATCGTCGTGTGGGACCTTGATCCGGCGCACTGGGTCGAGGCAATCTGCGGGTCCGTCGGCCGCAACCTCACCCAAGCCGAGTGGGACGAGTACGTCGGCGATGTCGCTGCTTTTCGAAGCACCTGCCCGGAGTTCTCGCCGGGCTGAACGGCGACGTTTGTTAGCGCTCGGCCCGAATGAGTGCCAGCCCGTGATGCGCCGTCGATAACCTGCGTAAGCACCATGTTGGACGAGCGCAAGACGGCGATCCTGAGTGCGGTGGTGCAGGAGTACATCTCCACCGCACTCCCGGTGGGTTCCACCCACATCGCCGACGCGCCCGGGATCGGTGTCTCGCCGGCAACGGTGCGCAACGAGATGGCGGTGCTCGAGCAGGAGGGCTACCTCGTCCAGCCGCACACTTCTGCCGGGCGGATCCCGACGGACAAGGGCTACCGCTTCTTCGTCGATCATCTCGCCTCGCCTGGTCTGCTCGATCAGCACACCAGCGCGACGGTCGGTGAGTTCTTCGCCTCCGCTCATGGGCGGCTCGAGGAGATGCTGCATCGCACGTCCGACCTCCTCGCCCGGTTGACGAACTACGCCGCCGTCGTCGTCGGCCCGAAGGCCGAGGCGGTCGCTGTCCGCTCGGTGCAGGTCGTCGGCCTGTCGTCGACGGCGGCGACCGTCGTCGCCGTGCTCGGCAACGGCGCCGTCGAGAGCGAGACCATCGAGATCTCGCCCAACGTCACGGACGATCAGGTGCAGGCGGCGAGCGGTCACCTCAACGCCCAGTGCTCGGGCCGCCCGATCTCGTGGCTGACCCTGCCGAGCACGGGCGACCACGCCGTCGACGCGATCTGCTGCGTCGGCGCTTGGTGCCCTTGTCGCGGGTTCGGCGAGCGAGCACCTGTACATGGGCGGGACGTCGGCGATGGTGTCGGCGTTCGACGCCGTCGACATCGTGCGTGACGTCCTGCGCACACTCGAGCAGCAGTTCGTCATCGTCTCGTTGGTCTCGGACGTCCTCAACCGTGGCATGTCCGTGGCGATCGGCGTCGAACACGGCGTGCAGCCCCTCTCGGCGTGCTCGGTGGTCGTCGCCCCGGTCGTCGTCGAGGGAGAGCACCGCGGGTCGGTCGGCGTGCTCGGGCCGACACGCATGAACTACCCACAGGCACTCGCCACGGTGGAGATCGTCAGCGAGCGGCTCGGCCAACGGATCGAGGCAGCAGAAGCAGGCATCAATGGCTGACTTCTACGAGCTGCTCGGCGTGTCGAGGAATGCCGGCGCCGACGAGTTGAAGCGGGCGTACCGTCGCAAGGCTCGCGAGCTGCATCCCGACACCAATCCGGACGCCGGCGCGGCCGAGCAGTTCAAGTCGGTGTCGCGGGCATACGAGGTGCTGTCCGACCCTGAGCAACGCGCCCGCTACGACCGCTTCGGAGAGGCGGGTGTATCCGGCGCGGGCGGCGGTCAGACGTTCGAGGACATCTTCTCGGGCGGCGTCGGTGACCTGTTCAGTTCGTTGTTCGGCGGCGGGTTCGGCGGGGGAGGTCGCCGCGGTCCGAGCGGGCCGCCCGCGCGGTCAGGACATGGAAGCTGTCGCCACGATCTCGTTCGAGCAGGCAGTGTTCGGCGCCACCGTCCCGGTGACGCTGCGCTTGCCCCAGCGCTGCGCCGACTGCGACGGCACCGGCGCCGGAAGTGGCACGAAGCCGGTGACGTGCGCAGAGTGCAGCGGCAGCGGCCAGGTGCAGCGTGTCCGCCAGAGCCTGCTCGGGCAGATGGTGACGACGTCGCCATGCCCTCGCTGCGGTGGCCTCGGTGAGGTGATCGTCACGCCCTGCCCGACCTGCCGGGGCGAGGGCCGTGTCACGCTCGAGCACACGTACCAAGTCGACGTCCCGGCCGGTGTCGACAGCGGCTCGACACTGCGGTTGTCCGGCCGCGGGGCGGCCGGGCCGCGTGGTGGTTCTCCGGGCGACCTCTACGTCCACCTGCGGGTGACTCCGCACGAGCGCTACCTGCGTGACGGTGACGATCTCGTCACCGTCATCTCCGTCTCGATCGCCCAGGCGGCGTTGGGGACGACGGTGAAGCTGCCGACGCTCGGACGGCGACGAGGAGATCTCCGTTCCGCCGGGCACGCAGCCGGGCAAGGAGTTCGTCCTCCGCCAGCGTGGTGTCCCGCGACTGCAGGGCCGCGGCCGGGGTGACCTGCGTGCCGAGCTCGTCGTCGACGTGCCGACAAAGCTCACCGACCAGGAGGCCGACCTGCTCCGCCAGCTTGCCGAACTGCGTGGTGAGGCGGTGGGCGAGGGGGGCAAGGGTTTCATCTCGCGCATCAAGTCGGCCTTCCAGTAGGAGTCGCGCATGGACCGGGCGCTGCGCCGCTCCGCCGCTCATGTGCTCGTCCCCGACGTCGACACGCCGCGGCTCGACGCGGACGCATTGCACCACGTCTCCCGCGTGCTGCGACTCCGTCGTGGCGAGTCCGTCACGATCACCGACGGCGCCGGTCGCTGGCGGTCCTGCGAGTTCACCGGTGAGGGCGTCGACGCGTTGACGGACGTGTTCAGCGAACGTCGGCCGGAACCGCTGCTGACGATCGCCGTGGCACCGCCGAAGGGCGAGCGGCTGGAGTGGCTCGTCGCCAAGTGCACCGAGGTGGGGATCGACCGCGTCGTCCTGCTCGAGGCCGAGCACTCCGTCGTGCGGTGGACCGGGGATCGCGCCGAACGGCAGCTGGCGCGACTGCGGCGTGTCGCCGTCGAGGCGTCGATGCAGTCGCGGCGTGTGTGGCTGCCGGAGATCTCGGGGCCGATCAGGGCCATCGAGGTGCTCCCCGGGCTTGCCGTAGCCGAGCCGGGCGGACGACCTGTGGCTGCTGCGGATCTGGCGATCGCGATCGGCCCAGAAGGTGGATGGTCGGCGAAGGAGTTGGAGGTCGCCGCGTCGACGGTGTCGCTCGGTCCGAACATCCTGCGCGTCGAGACGGCAGCCGTCGCCGCTGCGGTACTGATGGCGAGCCACCGATGACCGCCCACCCCATTTGTGTCAGCAGATCGGCTCGTTGTGAGTCATCCAGCTGACACAAACAGGCCGCTCGGGGCGTATGTGCACGTTCCGTTCTGCAGCTCGCGCTGTGACTACTGCGCGTTCGCGACGTGGACCGACCGACACCACCTCGTCGAGGAGTACCTCTCGGCCGTGCGAAGTGACATCACGGCCGCGTTCGCCAACGAGTCACGCCCGGTGGAGACCGTGTTCGTCGGCGGAGGCACACCATCGCTCGTCCCCGCCGAACTGCTCGTCGCCGCCATCGGTGAGATCCCGATCGTCGCGAGCGCCGAAGTCACCGTCGAGTGCAACCCCGACGACGTCACTGACGAGTTGCTCGATACCTACGCCACTGGAGGAGTCACGCGGATCAGCCTCGGCGTGCAGTCGATGGTGCCGCGCATCCTCGACCTCCTCGGCCGGCGGCACGATCCCGACAACGTCGTCCGCGCCGTCGAGGCGATCAAGCGCACCGGCTTTGCGTCCTTCAACCTCGACCTCATCTACGGCACGGCCTCCGAGACCATTGCCGAGTGGCGCGAGACGCTGGAGCGAGCGCTCGATCTCGATCCGCCACACATCTCCGCATACGGCCTCACGGTCGAGGCCGGCACCCCTCTCGCCGCCGACCCGACTCGTTACCCCGACGACGACATCCAGGCCGCCGAGTACGAGCTCGCCGACGAAATGCTGACGGCGGCCGGACTGTCCAACTACGAGGTCTCCAACTGGGCTCGGCCGGGCCACGAGTGCCACCACAACCTCCTCTACTGGAGCCAGCACGACTATCTCGGATTTGGCTGTGCCGCCCACTCGCACGTCTCCGGGAGACGGTGGTGGAACGTTCGCACGCCAGAGCGCTACATCGCCGCCGTGCAGGCCGGCCAGCCGACCGAGGCTGCCGGGGAGACGCTCGACACCGATACCCGGCGGATCGAGGCGCTGCAGTTGTCGTTGCGCACGAACGCCGGCGTTCCCCACGAGGCCCTCGACGGCGATGAACTGGACGGGTTCGTCGAGCTCAGCGGCGACCGCTGGGTGCTGACCCGTCAGGGCCGCCTGCTCGCCAACGAGGTGGCGGTCCGCCTGCACTGATCAGCTGGTAACTTGGCACGCCGCGAGGGCGCGTAGCTCAGTTGGTTAGAGCGCCACCATGACACGGTGGAGGTCCCGGGTTCGAGTCCCGTCGTGCCCACGGAGACACGCCGTGTCGCGACGGGTGTAGCTCTTGAGGGACTGCGTGTCTCCGTGGGCACGACGAGTCGTGCGCTGTTCTCAGCCTCCGGCGGGCGTTCAAACGCCACGCAGGCTTCACCTCGCCCGCGGCCTGCGAGTCGTTGGACGGCCTTCACGTCGCGTACGCAGGTCGCGTCGTCGGAGAGTTGCGAGTCGACGGCCGGCTTCCGGTCGGTCAGAAGTCGATGCGCATGACGTAGCGGCGTTTCGTCGGGTGGGCGACCTCGACGAGTCCGGCTTCCTCGAACACCTTGCGGCTGCCGACGTGCAGTTCGCCCCACGTGATCTCGACCCCTGGTTCGGTGATCATCGGGTAGGCCTCGAGTGCCCGGGCGCCGTGTTGGCAGGCGAACTCCACGGCCGCCGCGGCGAGGTCGCGCATCATCCCGCACCGGCGGAACTCGGTTCGGACAACGAAGCAGGCGACCACCCACACGGTGGGGTCGGAGCGGTCCTCGCCTCGCTTCTTCGACACAACGCGAGCGTCGGGCAGGAAGGTGAACGCCGGGCGTGGCTCGACATTGCACCAGCCCGCCGGCTCACCGTCGACGTAGGCGATGAGCCCACTCGTCGGGCCCTCGCCGGGGTGGCCGCAATCGGTCTGGGCCCGCAGCCGATGGGCCCGCTCCTCGTCGGGTACGCCGCCCATCCAGTCGTTCCAGCCCATCTTGAAGCGCTGACAGAAGCACCGGAACCCGTGGCATCGCATCGGGCCGACCACCGTCTGGATGTCGTCCCAGCTCGCCTGGTTGGCCGGCACGACCGAGACGTCGATGGCCATCATTCGCGACCATACCGTCGCACCGACTGGCGGTCACGCTGCGACAGTTTGGCGCCGACGTTGCCTGCTCGAACATCGCGCTTCAGTCGGCCGGGGTGTCCTCGGCGACAGCGGGTTCGACGGGGAGGACGACCGCCACGGGGGTGTCGGAGCCCCGCGGGAAGACCAGGAAGCGCACCTGTCCGCCGGGATCGGCACCCGGGAAGTCGAGAACGACGGCCACGGGGTCGCGGGCAGTGCCGTTGATCGCCCCGATGCTTGTGTCGCGATCGACCGGGGTGAGGTTGCCGTCGCGGTCGACGTAGACGGCGTTGGACAGCTCGAACGTCGCGTCCGACGAAGAGGACAGCTCGATGAACACGCGCAGGGCATCGGAGCCGGTGACCGGCCGATAGGCAGCCTGGACACGCGCTGTGGCCGGTCCGACAGTTGTCGGTTGACCGGGCAGGCCGAGGCGGGGGGCGATCTCGTTGCCATCGACGGTGAAGTTGGCCAGCTGGCCGTCGACGACCTCGAGGTCGGCGGCGTAGACACAATCGTCCGGCATCACGCACAACAGCACGCCATCGTCGGTGAGATACACGTGCGACGTTTCGACCTCACCCCCGAAGGTGCTCATGGCCTGGGCGAAGGCGAGCTGAAACAGGGCGTACGCCTCTGCCGGAGACCCTGGAGCCGTGCTCGACTGCAGCGTGGAGATCTCCGTGGGATCGCCGGAGAACAGCGTGTTGAAGTAGGCGAGCGGATCGAATCCGGCCACCGTGTCGTCCGCAGCCGGTGCCGGCTGCGTCGCGCTGCCATCGGCTGGCTGGCCGGGCTCGGCGAGAATCTCGAACTCGACGACGTCGCCGGCGGACAGCGTCGTCCGGGCGATCAGCGGGCCCCCCGCCGTTGTCATCGCATAGCACGTGAACGTCAGGTCCCCGGACTCCGGCGACTCTGAGCAGGCGGGGTCGACAAGTGCGTAGCCGGAACGTTCGGCGAGGTTCTCGAACTGCTCGAGCGCGGCGCTGCCGTCATCATCCGGTGGCGCAGCGAGCGCGGCCGAACCGCCGGCGAGAGACGCCCCGCCGACGACGGCGGCGCCGAGGGCGCGGGTGAACGGACGCATCAGGACCTCCTGCGAGAAGAACGCAGTCATTCTGGCCGGTTGAGCGGTTGGTGGAGTGGCACCGGACGAACGTTCAACGCGGCTCGCGTGGTAGGTCGAGCACGCGCTCGCCGAGGATGTTGCGCATCACGTTCGACGTCCCGCCCATGATCGTGTAACCGGGTGCATAGACGAGACCCTTGACGATGTCGTCCCACAGCGTCGCCGCTGCGCCCATCACCTGGAAGACGAAGTCGGCGACGCGCTGCTCGTGCTCGGTGCAGAAGCACTTCGTCGCCGCCGAGAATCCGGCCGGTGCCTGGCCGAGCGCTTCGCGGATGACGAGGATCCGGCCGATCCGGTAGCCGGTCTCGAGGGCAGCGATCTGTTGGCGCACGAGGGCGTCGCCGGTGTTGGCTTGGTCGAGCGCGCTGGTGTAGAGGGCATGGTTGGAGACGAGGCGGTCGATGCCACCGCGCTCGTGCTCGAGTTGTCGCATCGTCTGCTTGAAGGCGTTGCCCTCGACGCCGACGAGGTTGCTGCGCGGCACTCGGACGTCGGTGAAGAAGACCTCGCAGAAGTGACGGTTCGTCGTCATGTCCTTGATCGGGCGGACCTCGATGCCGGGCGAGCTCATCGGCACGATGATCTCGCTGATGCCCTGGTGGGGCGGCCCGTCACTCGAGGTCCTGCAGATCAGGTAGCAGTAGTCGGCGACGGCGGCGAAGCTCGTCCAGATCTTCTGGCCGTTGATCACCCACTCGTCACCGTCGCCGCGGGCCGACGTGCGGAGTGAGGCGAGGTCACTGCCGGCCTCTGGTTCGGACATCCCGATCGACCACGTCGTCTCGCCGCGCAGAATGCCTGGCAAGAACTCGTCGCGCTGATCCTGGCGGCCGAAGGCGATCAGCGACGGACCCATTTGGCGGTCGGCGAACCACATCGCCGCGATCGGCGCGCCGGCGGCGATCAGCTCCTCGCCGATGATCAAACGATCGATCGCCGGGCGGCCTCCGCCGCCGTGCTCGGCCGGCCAGGTGAGGCCGATCCAGCCGCGTGCTGCGAGCTCCCTGGCGATCTCCGTCGAGTACCCGTTGATCCACGAGTCGTTGTGTCGACCGAAGCGGCTGACGGCGTCGGCGGCGAAGTCGCGGGCGTCCTTACGCAGCGCCTCCTGCTCTGGCGTCCAGGCGAAGTCCACGGAACGAGGCTACGACCGAATCAGCACCCGTAGAAGATCCAGGTCACGACGCCGGCATCGATGCGGATCCACGCCTGGACGGCACTTCGCGGCGCGATCTCGTTGACCGCCTCGGGGGACAGGTGCGTGCCCTCGACGCACTGCCCGTCGCTCGCCACCTCGCCGAGGACGATCGCCGCGAGTCCCGACGGCATCGTGCGGAGCTGCGTGCTGTTGTTGACGACGAGGTAGTCCGGCTCGTCGTTGACGATGTCGATGACGGTGCCCTCGTTCAGCACCCACTGGGCGGTGTCGCCCTCGAAGATGCACAACACGTCGATGCCGAGCGAGCTGTTCGTCGCGTCGTAGCCGGTGACGAATCCCGCCCACAGCCCGTCGGGGATCGTCGGTCCGAGCTGGCCGCTGGCGCCGCACCCGCTCCCGCGAACCGGCTCGCTACCGAGTTGCGGGACGTTGCGGAACGATCCGTAGGGCCACACCGAGCCGACGCCGTCGCTGTAGTCCGGATATGCGGGCGGCAGGTTGGCGGGCTGCGGGGCTGCGGACCTGGCCGGAAAGCCGCAGCCCCACAAGATCCACGTGACGACGCCTTCGTGGATGCGGACCCATGCCTGGCGCGGCGGTTCCGGGTTGTGCGCCGCGGTCGGGTTCTCGACGCACTCGCCGTCGACCACCGTGCTGTCGCGCAGCAGGATCCCAGGTGCCGCCGGCGCAGCGCGCAGACGGGTGTTGTTGTTGACGACCACGTAATCGGGCTCGTTGTTGACGACGTTGGCGGTGCCCTCGCTGATGATCTGCCCGGCGGCAGGGCCGGTGAAGATGCACAACAGGTCGATGCTGATCGTCGGGGTCGACTCGTTGGTGACATAACCGGCCCACAACCCGTCAGGGATAACGTCGCCGATCTGGCCCTCGCTCCCGCAGCCGCTGCCGCGCACGGGCTCCTCGCCCAGCTGCGGCGCGTTCCAGAATGGTCCGAACGGCCAGACCGGGGCAGCAGGATCGGGCGGTCGCGCTGGTGGCAGACCCGTCGGCGGGCTCGGGTACGGCGACCCTGTCCACGCGATCTGTTGGAGCATCACGTCGAACAGCCCTTTGGCCTCCTCCACCGGCACGGCTGACTCCGAGCCCCCCGTCAGGTCGGCGTAGATCATCGAGGCGTGGATGTTGAGCGCGCCGCCGGCTTCGCTCGCCAGCACTTCGTCGACCGCCGCGTCACAGCCGACGTTGTTGCGACGAATTCCGGCGAACGAACCGTTGTCGAAGGGCATCGTTTCCGGGTCGCTGCAGTTCGCCTCCGTCGAGAGGTCGCCATACGGAACGGCGTGGACCTGGAAAATCGGAAGGAGCCAGCCTTCCGAGCACCCCTCACACTGCGCCGGCAGTGCGTCCCGGGCTGGCCGTGATCGACGGGAAACCGACGCCGTCGTGGCCGACGTTGAACCTCGCCGTATCGACGACCCAGCCGTCGGGCACGACGACCGAGATCGTGCCGGTGTCGTCAACGACGCGCTGGAAGCCAGCGGGTGGTGACGACGGGTGTGCCGCTGCTGGCGAGTTGAACACGAGCGAGGAGGTGCCGGTCGCGACGACGGTCGCGACGAGCAGGACGATCCGTCGGCGGTGGCTGCTGCGCATCCGGGGATCATTGCAGTTCGCCGTCGTCGGTCACCGGCACGTCACCTGCGCTGTTGCGGCCGGCGCGGGCTACGCTCCCCGGACAAGTTCGATACAAGTGAGGAGCCGCCACGCCCATGGCCAAGATCAAGGTGCAGAACCCAGTCGTCGAGATGGACGGCGACGAGATGACGAGGATCATCTGGGCGTTCATCAAGGACCAATTGATCCTGCCGTATCTCGACGTCGACCTGAAGTACTACGACCTGTCGATCGAGAGCCGTGACGCAACCGACGACCAGATCACCATCGACGCCGCCAACGCCACCAAGCAGTACGGCGTCGGCGTCAAGTGCGCGACGATCACGCCGGACGAGGCGCGCGTCGAGGAGTTCGGGCTGAAGAAGATGTGGCGCTCGCCGAACGGAACGATCCGCAACATCCTCGGTGGCGTCGTGTTTCGCGAGCCGATCATCATCTCCAACATCCCCCGGCTCGTGCCGGGATGGACGAAGCCGATCGTCATCGGCCGTCATGCCCACGCCGACCAGTACAAGGCCACCGACTTCAAGGTGCCAGGGGCCGGGACGCTGACGATCACCTACACCCCGGCCGACGGTGGTGAGCCGATGCACTTCGACGTCGCCGAATATCCCGACGGCGGCGGCATCGCGATGGGCATGTACAACTACGCCGAGTCGATCCGCGACTTCGCCCGGGCATCGCTGCGCTACGGCCTCAACCGCAACTATCCCGTCTACCTGTCGACGAAGAACACGATCCTCAAGGCCTACGACGGGATGTTCAAGGATCTCTTCCAGGAGGTCTTCGACAGCGAGTTCGCCGACGAGTTCGCCACCGCCGGGCTCACCTACGAGCACCGCTTGATCGACGACATGGTCGCCCAGGTGATGAAGTGGGAGGGCGGCTACGTGTGGGCGTGCAAGAACTACGACGGGGACGTGCAGTCCGACACCGTCGCCCAGGGATTCGGCTCACTCGGGCTGATGACGTCCGTGTTGATGACGCCTGATGGCCAGACGGTCGAGGCCGAGGCCGCCCACGGCACCGTCACCCGCCACTACCGCGAGCACCAGAAGGGCAACCCGACGTCGACGAACCCGATCGCCTCGATCTTCGCCTGGACCGGCGGCCTCAAGCACCGCGGCAAGCTCGACGGCACACCAGACGTGACCAACTTCGCCGAGACACTCGAGCGGGTCTGCATCGAGGCGGTCGAGGGCGGCGAGATGACCAAGGACCTCGCCCTCCTCGTCGCCAAGGACGCCCCTTTCCTCAACACCGAAGACTTCCTGTCAGCGTTGGACGGTCGCCTTCACGAGAGCATGTTGGCGTAGCCGATATTGGTGAGCGGAGCCAGCAGAAATCTGCGGCGACAGCTCACCAATGTGGTTACTTGAGTGAGCCGCTGACGTCGATGCCTCTCATGAAGAAGCGCTGGCCGAAGCAGAACACGAGGATCGGTATCGCCATGGCGATGATCGCCCCGGCCTGAACGAGGTTCACCGCCGACTTGTACAACCCGATGAAGCCGTACAGGCCGACCGAGATCGGATACTTCTCGAGATCTCCGGCGAGGTAGACGAACGGCTCGAAGAAATCGTTCCAGGCGAAGAAGAAGTGGAACAGGGCGACGGCGACGATCGCCGCCCTGGCCTGCGGGACGATGATCGTCATCAGGATGCGCAGCGGCCCTGCTCCGTCGATCGTGGCCGCCTCATCGAGCTCGCGGGGGATCGTCATGAAGAACTGGCGGAGCAGGAAGACGTTGAAGGCATTGGCGAAGAAGTGGGGGATGATCAGCGGCAACCAGGTGCCGATCCAACCGAGCTGCTGGTATACCGCGTACGTCGGAACGATGGTGACGAAGCGGGGCAGGATGATGGCGGCGATCAACGACGCCATGATCAGCTTTTCGAAGGGGACATTGAAGCGGGACAGGCCGTAGGCGACGAGCACTGACGAGATCAGTGTTCCGGCCATCCCGAGCCCGGCAATGACGCCCGTGTTGAACAACAGGCGCGGTAGGTCGAGCGTCTCGGCGACCGAGGAGAAGTTGTCCCAATGCAGGTCGAGCGTCGTCGCCGGTTCGAGCGTGCGCCAGCGACCCTCCCATTCGATCAACACGTCGGGCTCGTCGGGGTCGACGAACCCGCTGGCCTCGCGGCCTTTGTCGACGAGCGCGAGGGCACGCGTGCCGTCGTCGAACGGGACCATCATCACCGGGTACTCCTCGCCGTCGATCGTCGCCGTGTCGGGGGACATCGGCAGGATCGGCTGACGCGGGTCGGCGATCTGGTCCGAGCTCTTCAGCCCGGTGATGAAGCCGTAGCCGAGTGGCAGCAAGTACGTCACGATGAGGATGAGGGCGAACAAGGTGACGGTGGCCTTGGCGAGATACCGCCGTGTCGGCCGGTCGATGTCCTTGTAGCCGCCTCGCGCTTGCCGCCACCGCCCCCCGGACGCCGGGACCCCGGTCTCTACCGGTGGTGCCATAAGCGCCATCTCAGCGCTTCCTCTCGTATTGGTAGTGGACCCAGTATCGGGCCGACCAGAACACGAACGCCGTCACCGACATGATGACGATGAACATCGCCCACGCAAGTGTCGACCCGTACCCGCCGTCGTAGATGGTGAAGGTCTGCGGTAGAAGTACATCGTGTAGAAGAGCGAGGCACCGTCGGGATTTCCACTTCCGTCGGTCAGCACGAACGGGACGATGAAGTACTGGCCGAGGGCCACGAGGACGATGACGAGGTTGTAGAACGTGACCGGCGAGATCATCGGCCAGGTGACATGGCGGAACGTTCTCCAGGCGTTGGCTCCGTCGATGCGCGCCGCTTCGAACAGATCGACGGGCACGCTGCGCAGCGACGCCATGTAGATGATGATGGCGTTGCCGATGCCCCACAGGGCGATGATCCCGAGCGCGGGGATGACCCACGTCTTGTCGTTGATCCAGTCCGGCGGATCGAAACCGATCGCCCGCAGCATCCGGTTGAGCCAGCCTGTCGTGTCGTTGAAGAATCCCTCCCACACGAACGCCGAGGCGACGAAGGGCACGATCGCCGGCAGGTAGAACAACACGCGGAAGACCGACGATCCCCACAGGTGGCGCGATGTCAGCAGATAGGCGACGGCCAGCGGCACGAGCATCGTCAGCGGAATGAAGATGACGGCGAAGCGCAACGTGACGAGCGCCGAATGACGGACCTCGGGATCCTCGAAGAGCCGGCGCCAGTTGTCGAGTCCGATGAACTTGGTATCGACGTCGTCCCGGTCGACGAGCTCGTAGTTGGTGAACGAGAACGCGAGAGAGACGACGAGCGGAATGAGGTAGAACAGGCTCAGCCCGATCAACCACGGGGAGACGAACAGCAGGCCGACTCGTCGACGGCGCCGCTCGCCGATTGAACGGCGGCGGCGGATACGCGGACGGCCCGACCGGACCTGGGTCCGGTCGGGTCGATCGGCAACGACAGCGTCGACCGGATCAGTGATCAACGCCATCGCAACGTCCCAACGTCCGTCGGTGCGTCAGCCCGACGTAGTAGCCGGCTCCGTCCCGGCAGGTTCGGTTCCGGCTGGTTCAGTGCCCGCAGGTTCGCTACCCGTGGGCTCGGTGCCCGGGACCGTCGGCGCCGGGGCGCCGGCGAACACCGGATCGAGCGCGACCCGGAGCTCTTCGGCCGCCGCGGCGACGTCCATGGGCAACTCCGTCCAGAGTCGGTCCTCCCAGGCGTCGATGACGATCTCGGCCTCGAAGAAGTTGGGCATGTTCGACTCATGGCTCGGCACGTCCGGGTAGTCCAGGCCGGCGAGCGCCGCGTCCCAGTTGACCCCTTGCGGGAACACCTCGTCGAGACCGGCGAAGAACGGATCGCGCAGATCCTGACGAGCCGGCAAGGCGCCGTACGTGTCGAGCAGCACCGGTGCGGCATCGTCGAGCAGGTACGTGAGCACCTCGAACGCCGCATCCGGATTCTCCGTCGAGGAGAGGATGCGGAACGTGTCGGCGTGCAACTTCGACGTCGCCGTGCCGTTGTACTCCGGCATCACGGCCAGGTCCCAGAACTCCTTGCCGACGCCGTTCTCGTCACGCACGCAGCACGTGTACCACAGGTGGGTGTTGGCCATCGCCACGTTGCCCGTGTTGAAGGCATTACCGCCACCGAGCACATCGGAGTTCGTCTCCGACAGGTTCGGTGCCGCGCCAGCGGTCACGAGATCGTTGTACCACTGCCACGCCTCGACCCAGTGCTCGGGGATCTGCGCCGTGCCGTCCTCGGCGACGAGTGACCCGGGCGCGAAGAACGTGCCGATGGAGCGAGCGTCGTCGTTGAACTGCTGGTGGAAGCCCCACTGCACGATGTTCTCACGGTCGAAGTCAGGGCTCGTCGCGTCGTTGCCGTTGGCGTCGACGGTCAGCAACATGGCCAGTTCGGCGACCTTCTCGACGTCCCACGGATCACCGTCGGCGTACGGTTCGCCGTAGGCGGTCGGCGGGTAATCGAGGTCGGCCTCGTCGAAGAGGTCCTTGTTGTAGATACATCGCCGACGGGAACGTGGCGAACGGCAAAGCCGTCAGCTCGCCCGTGTCCTGCTCCCGCCAGAACTCGACCTGGGCCTCGTCGTACCCGGAGAGGTCGAAGCCCGTCGACTCGACGAGCGGCTCGAGGTCGAGGAACTGTCCGGCAAACGAGTTCGAACCGCGGATGCCGACCGGGCCGATGATGTCGGGCGCATCGCCGGCGGCGATCTGCGTTGCCAGCGTTTCGAAAGCAACCTCGTTGTCGACGAGCTCGACCTGCAGTTCGATGGCGTCCTGGCTGGCGTTGAACTCCTCGACCACCGTCTCTTGGGCGGCGATCTGCTCTGGCTGAGTGCCGGTGCCGAGGCCGACGAACCAGCGAATCGTCACCGGCTCGCCGGACTGTGGGTTGGCGGCACCGACGCCTCCGCCGACGGCCGAGACGATCGCCGCAGCGGCGAGCACCCCGGTGATCAATCGTCGGGACCGCCTTTTACCTCCGGGCGCCGACGCATATCTCGATAGCTTCACGATGTTGCTCTCCTGTTCTCACCACGGGACGTGGAGCCTGCGACAGGGGTGCGGGAGGACGTGACCTCTCGCACCCCGTTTGTCTGGTTGTGTTTCGCGACGTCGGAGCCGACGTCGGCGACTGTTTGGTCGATCCGCGCAGCACGAGCGGTCCAGGGACCGTGGTCGACCTGGCGTCGCCGTTGCTGATCTCGCCGGAAACGAGCTTGATCAGCAGATCGACAGCGGCGGCACCGATCGCCGCAACGTCCTGACTCACTGTCGAGAGCGGAGGGTTGGTCCGGCTGGCGATGGGCAGATCGTCGAAGCCCATCACGGCGATGTCGTCGGGAACGCGGAGTCCCGCCTCGGATACTGCTTGCAACGCGCCAGCAGCCATCATGTCGTTGCACGCGAAAACCGCATCAGGACGGTGGGCGAGCAGCCGGCGCATCGCCTCGTAGCCGGACTCGATCGTGAAGTCGCCGCGGTCGACGAGACGGGTGTCGACCTCGATTCCGTTGCGGTACAGCGCGCGCTCGTAGCCGACCTGGCGGTCGCGGCCGTCGATGCGGTCGGCGGGACCGAGGATGGTGGCGACCCGGCGCGCCCCGCCGGCGATGAGGTGGTCGACCGCTGCGGCGGCGCTCGACTCGTTGGTCAGCTCGATGTGCGGGATGTCGGCGCGGGTGCCATGGCGGCCGACGAGCACGCACGGGTGGGGGCCGTCGAAGAGATCCTCGACCCAGGGTGACCCGAGGGCGACGCCGGAGATGATCACGCCGTCGACGAAGCCCGTGCGGAAGCTGTCGCGCAGTGACTGGCTCGGTTCGGTCGCCGCCATCCACAGCATCAGTCCTTGCCCAGAAGCGGTCGCCGCGTCGGCCACCGCCTCGAGGAGATGGGCCTCGTACGGGGCGCTGATCAGGTGGCCACCGGGAAGCACGAGACCGAGGACGCCGGCGCGACCTGAGGCGAGCGAGCGTGCCGCGCTGTTGGGGCGATAGCCGAGTTGGTCGGCGATCATCTGGACGCGGGAACGGACGTCGGCGCTGACGCGGGCGTGTCCGTTCAGTGCTCGGGACGCCGTGGCGCGCGAGACACCGCTCATGCGAGCGACATCCTCGAGCGTGACCGGCCGCGACCGGTCGCCAGCGTCTTCTCCAGGCACAACCGCAAGCCCCTCCGGTGCGAAGATTCCCCCACGTTCCACAGCCCCTTGCAGTGGAAGCGCTCTCACCGTACGATTCCGAACGGCCGCTGTCAAGTGGCAGCTCTGAAAAGTTTCGATCAACCTGGGGGAATGCCAATGACCACCGCGATGACGCCGAGCGAACCGATCGTCGGAGCTGCGTCCAGTGCAATCGCTTCCACGATCGCGATAGATGTCGCGGGTGAAAAGGCGAGTTCGCCGCTGCAGTTTCCTGCTGACTTCGTGTGGGGCGCAGCGACGTCGTCGTTCCAGATCGAAGGCGGTCGGGCCGGCCGCGACGAGAGCATCTGGGACCGCTTCTGCGCGGTCCCCGGTGCGATCATCGACGGCAGCAACGGTGACATCGCGTGCGGTCATCACGAACACGTCGGTACCGACGTCCGGCTGATGAGCGAGCTCGGCCTCGGCGCCTACCGGTTCTCGATCTCGTGGCCGCGGGTGATCCCCGGTGGTCGCGGTGACGTCGCTCCGTCCGGCGTCGACTTCTACGACCGCCTCGTCGACCAACTCCTGGCTGCCGGGATCGAGCCGTACGTGACGCTCTATCACTGGGACCTGCCCCAGGCGTTGGAGGACGACGGCGGCTGGCCGGAGCGGGCGACGGCGTACCACTTCGCCGAGTACGCCGACGTCGTCGCCGCCGCCCTCGGCGACCGGGTCAAGCACTGGGCGACGCTCAACGAGCCGTACTGCTCGAGTCACTTCGGCTACGTCACCGGTTTCATGGCGCCCGGGCGAACGTCGGTCGCCGACGGATTTGCCGCTGCCCATCACCTGCTCCTCGGACATGGGCTCGCCGTCGAACGGCTGCGATCCCGTGTCCCCGACGCCGAGATCGGCATCGTCTTGAACTTCAATCCGATGCACCCGGCGAGCGACGATCCCGCCGACGTCGCCGCGGCGGCCGCCAAACACGCTCTGCACAACCGCTGGTTCGCCGAGCCGGTCGCCGGTCTCGGCTATCCGATCGACGACACCGGCGACGACCGATGGTCAGGCGCCGAGCTGCACGACGGCGACCTCGACATCATCGCCGCGCCGATCGACGTGCTCGGGGTCAACTACTACAGCCGCGCCCTCGTCAACGCCGCCGACGACCGCATCGATCCCCCCGGCCCGGTCACGGCGATGGGCTGGGAGATCTACCCGCAAGGCCTCGCCGAGACGGTGCGCTGGCTGCACGACCGGTGCCGGTTCCCCCGCTACCTGATCACCGAGAACGGGGCGGCGATGGACGACCATCCCGACGCCGCCGGTTTCGTCGACGACCAGGATCGCATCGCCTACCTCCGCGACCACCTCGCCGTCGTCCACGAGCTCATCGCCGAAGGCGTGCCCGTCGGCGGCTACTTCGCCTGGAGCCTGATGGACAACTTCGAGTGGGCGTACGGCTACACGCAGCGCTTCGGGCTGATCCGTGTCGACTACGACACGCTCGAGCGCACGCCGAAGGCGAGCGCGAGGTGGTACGCCGGCGTCACCCGGGCCAACGCCATCTGAAATCAAGCTCTGTGTCAGCGAACACGACGTCGGCGGTCGTGTTCGCTGACACAGACACAGGTGTCGGCTAAGCGACGCCGTTCAACTCGTCGACGACGTCGTAGACGTCGCCGAGGGCGACGTAGTTGACGGCGACGAAGTTGGGGAGCTGCCGCTCGCCCGCGGCATTGCTCGGCACGGGGGAGCAGGACGTCGCTGGCGTTCACGAGCTGGGCGTCGGTGACCAGCGACGTGAAGCCGGAGAGCCAATGGTTGAGAAGAAGCAATGGGGCGTCGTCCGGGCCGCGGTTGGGGTCGCAGCTGAACGACTCGACGGTCGGGAACGTGTACGGGGTGTCCTGAGTGTACTCGAAGCCGTTGACGAGCCACGGCGCCTGCTCGCCGCCGTCGCCCTCCTCGACCATCACGACGAGGCGCTCGCCGGATCGGATCATCTCGCCGAGAGTGGGCCACGGGTCACCGGTCGACGGATCGTAGACGAAGTCGAGTAACCCCGCCGTGTCGACGTCGGCAGCGATCAGGGCGGCGTCGACGTGGTCCTCGATGAACAACGTGACGACCTCGTCCGGGTTGGCGATCATCCAACCGCGCAACTGCTCGAGCATGTCGAGGAACGGTGTCGAGCCGGTCTCGCACAGGCCGTGGCACAGGAACCGAGCCTCGGTTCCGGTGGCCTGGCCGGCGACGGAGTCGGCGATGCGCTCAGCGGCGGCGACGACCTCGGGGCCGAGCTCCTCCTCGGCGATGGCGCGTGCCTCGTCGTAGCTGCCGGGCGCCGTGCGCACGACCGTGCCGGCTGGAATCCCTGACCACACGTCGACGAGCAGTGCCCGCACTCCCTGGTCGAGTTGCACCGGGATCGAGTCGGCCTGTTCGGCGAGGAACCATCCGGGCTCCGTCGCGGCGGACATGGCGTTGTGGGAAGCGACGTAGGCGACGTCGTCGAAGGACCGATCGCACAGCTCGGCGTGACCGTTGCACACGGTGCCCTCGCCGGCGGCGACTTCGGCGGCGTCGACGTCCCGGCCCGGGCGGGCGAGCCAGACGACGCCGCCGATGACCGCCACGCCGGCGAGCGCGGCGACGGCAATCCTCGCCGGGCGCCGGCCGGATCGAGCTGCTGGCCGTTCGCGGGCCTCAGCGACCGTGCGCGACGCACCGGCGAGACGACCGATCTCGGTGATCGCATACAGCAGCAACAGAACGCCGCCGACAACGATGAGTGGTTCGATCAAACCGAGCGGGTCGACGATGGCGGCGATGCCGAGGGCGGCGGCAACCACGATGCGTACGACGACACCGACGGCATGCTGCGGATGCAGCGCTGCCCGCCGGATTGCACCAGCACGCTCGGCGATCGCAGCCGGGGCACGGGAGTCGCAGGCGAGCATCACGGCCAACCCGAAGAGGGCCAGCACGACGATGCCCCACCAGATCGGCCGGACGACGACGGTCCACGATGCCTGGGCGACGGCGCCGCCGAGGCTGTCGGCATCGAGGCGGCGGACGATGAAGCCGCCGATGACGAGAATGACGCCGAGCACGCCCGCAGCCCACAGCAGCGAGCGTCCCGCCGACGCAGCTGTCCGCCATCGGGTCCGGGAGAGACCGATGGCGCCGGCGAAGCAGACCAGCGCGAGCACGGGAAGGAGCCACGCCAGAACACCTACCTTGTGGGCGATGGCGATCGTCGTCTCGGCGAACGCCTGGTCGCCGATCGACGCCAGGGTGACCGACACGTCCGACGACACGGGGGCACGCTCGGGGGCGACGACGGCGAGTGCGCCGGTGACGACGGCCCCGACGTCGGCGAGGCGCAGGGCGATCGAGTCGGCGTCGCCCTCGGTGAGCAGTTGATGTGTTGCCTCGGCGGCAATACGGGTCGGCCCGGACAAGAGATCGCCTCCGGCGGCTCGCACCGCGACCGACTCGACGAGCGGTCTGATCGCAACGAGGTTCGGGTGCTGGCGCAGGAGCTGGTCAGTGATCGCCGTACCGAGCTCGGCGGCGACGGCGTCGTCGCGTCTGATGTCGTCGACGTTGGCGGCGAACGTCGGGCCGTCGAGCACCTCGCGGTTGACGTGGCCGGCGAGCAAGCCCGAGGGCCGCCAGAATCGCGCCGAGGATTACGAGGATCCGAACGATGAGCGGCGAGCGCACTTGTCAGCTCGTCCACGCTGTCATCGGAGTGTCAGCTGCCTGGAAACGCAGCACGAAACACTCCGTCAGCACGAAACACTCCGATCGAGGGGAGTTAGCGATCGCCGAGCTTGACGTAGTCGCGCTCGCCGAGGCCGGTGTACCACTGGCGGGGGCGGGCGATCTTCTGGTCGGGATCGTTGAGCAGCTCGTCCCAATGGGCGAGCCATCCGACCATCCGCCCGAGGGCGAAGAGCACGGTGAACATCTCGATGGGGAAACCCATCGCCTGGTAGATCAACCCGGAGTAGAAGTCGACGTTGGGATACAGCTTGCGATCGGTGAAGTAGCTGTCGTTGAGGGCCACGTCCTCGAGCTTGAGGGCGATGTCGAGCAGTGGGTTCTTGCCCGTCACCTCGAACACCTCGTACGCCGTCTGCTTGATGATCCGGGCCCGCGGGTCGTAGTTCTTGTACACCCGGTGGCCGAAGCCCATCAGCCGGCCCTTGCCCTCCTTGACGTCGGCGATGAAGGCGTCGACATTGTCGATCGAGCCGATCTCGGTGAGCATCCGGATCGCCGCTTCGTTGGCGCCACCGTGGCTCGGTCCGTAGAGAGCTGCGGCGGCGGCTGAGGCCGCTGAGTAGGGGTCGGCCTGGCTCGACGCCACCACACGCATCGCCGTCGTCCCGCAGTTCTGCTCGTGGTCGGCGTGGAGGATGAACAGGATGTCCATCGCCCGCTCGAGTACGGGATGGACCTCGTACTCGCCGATCTTCCACATCATGTTGAGGAAGTTCGCCGGATACGACAGCGAATTGTCGGGGAGGATGAACGGCAGGCCGGCGGAGAACCGGTAGCACATCGCCGCCAGGGTCGGGGCTTTGGCGATGAGGCGAAGGATCTGCTTGTGGCGGATTGCCGGGTCGTTGATCTCTTTGGACTCGGTGTAGAAGGTGCCGAGGGCGGCCAGCGCCGACACGAACATCCCCATCGGGTGGGCGTCGTAGTGGAACCCGTCCACGAAGCGCTTGCGCATGTTCTCGTGGATGAACGTGTGGTGGGTGATCTCGTGGGTCCACGTCGACAGCTGCTGCTCATCGGGCAACTCGCCGTACAGCAACAGGTAGGCGACCTCGAGGTAGGAGGCGTGGTCGGCGAGCTGCTCGATCGGATAGCCGCGGTAGCGGAGGATGCCGGCGTCGCCGTCGAGGTAGGTGATCTGCGACTTGCACGACGCGGTGGACAGGAACGCCGGGTCGTACACGAACAGGTTCTTGTCGAGGTCGCGGAACGCAGACGACGGGAAGATCCCGTCGGTGATCGGAACCGTCACCGTCTTACCGGTGCGGTCGTCGGTGATCGTGATGGTTTCGGGCACGTGCTTCCCTCTCGCTCACGTTGTCAGGGGGCTTCCTCCCCAGTGGGGAAGGGTACTCCCGACGCCGTACGCCGACCTCAGGCGAGCCCCGAACGCGACGTTCAGTGCGCGGCCGCCCAGGCGGCGCCCTGCGTCGCGACGAGCCGCTCCAGATCGCCGATCACGAGGTTGACGTCGACGAGATGGAGCCCCCACTCGGGTGTCAAATCGCCGCCGATGTCGTCGGCGCGCGGATTGCCGGGGTCGCCGTGCGCGGTGACCTCCAACCAGCTGCGACCATCCCACGCGACACACCGCCCGGTGACCAGATCCGGCAGCTTCTCACTCATCCGTGGGTCCAGTCGTCGCGACCGTAGGCGCGTCGGCTCTGAAAGCGGGCGGTTTCTGGCCGAGGCGACGGGTGCCCGTACTCTGATGTCGCTGAGCGGCCAGATCTGGCCGCGTAACGCGGGCAGAGTCCGAAGTGCCGACCGAAACGACCGTTTCGTGCCTGCTGCGTCGGCACTTGTCGCCGCCCCGCCCGGTCGACAGCCGGCGGTGAGGGTGACCTGCCGATAGGTCGGCGGCGAACACCCGGCACTCCGTGCCCAGCGGCGCGACTTGATTGCACCGCGGCGTATCCCTCCTCGCCGTCGTCGGCGATCAGGTCGCTGTTCGTGCCCTCGTCACGGGAGATCGTCGGGTACACGTAGAAACAGTCGACCGGTGAATCATCGGCCGGCACGAACGGCACGACCGTCAGCGTGCCGTTTGCCTCGACGACGGTGGTGTCGAGCCCACTGTCGCACACGTCCTCGAGATCGGGACGGCATACAGCAGTGGGCCGGATCGTCGTAGACGCTCGCGTCGTCGCTGGCTCGCGCTGGCAGCGGGACGATCGACAGCGCGAGCATCCCGAACGCGATCACCCGTTTCCTCAACACGGCTCATTGCCGTGTTTGTGTGGTTGCAGCAGCTCGCGCTTGTCGTACAGCGTCTCGAACGCCGCGGCGACGGCGGCGCGGGTCTCGCCGGGCTCGATGACGGCATCGACGTAGCCGCGCTCGGCGGCGACGTACGGGTTGAGCAGCCGCTGCGCGTAGTCGGCTTCGAAGGCGGCGCGTTCCTCTGGCGTCGCCCGACGCCGCAGGATCGCCGCCGCCTGCCCGGCGCCCATCACGGCGAGCTCCGCCGACGGCCAGGCGAAGCACACGTCGTTGCCCATTCGCTTGGAGTCCATCACGATGTAGGCGCCGCCATAGCTCTTGCGCAGGATGACACACAGCCGAGGGACGGTCGCGCGGGCGTACGCGAACACGAGCTGGGCGCCATGGCGGATCATGCCCCGCCATTCGAGGTCCTTGCCGGGGTAGAAGCCGGGCGTGTCGACGAGGGTCAGGATGCCGAGGTTGTACGTGTCGCAGAAGGCGACGAACCGCGCCGCTTTCTGCGAGGCGGCGATGTCGAGTGTGCCGGCGAGAGCGAGTGGCTGGTTGGCGACGACTCCGATCGGCCGGCCGGCGATCGTGGCCAGCGCCGTCACCACGTTCGGAGCCCAGCGCTCGCGCAGCTCGAGCAGGCTTCCCTCGTCGACGATGCCGGCGGCGACGGCTCGGACGTCGTAGCTCCCCGTGGCCGTCGCCGGGAGTAGGGCACCGATCTCCGGGCAGGCACGATCGACGGGATCGGCGTTCTGCCAGACGCCCGGCTCCTCGTCGGCGCTCGACGGCAGGTAGCCGAGCAGGTCGATGACCGCTGCGTCGGCGGCCTGTCGATCAGCGACGACGAGGCTCGGAACGCCGGTGTGACGGTCGAGGTGCAGCGCGCCACCGAGTTCGTCCGTGGCGATCTGCACGCCGGTGTACTCCGCCACCATCGTTGGTCCGTTGACGAACGCATAGCTGTCGGCCGTCATCACGACGAGGTCGGCGATACCAAGCAGGAGTGCCGGCCCGGACACCGCCGGACCGTCGACGATGAGCACGGTCGGCACCGCTCCGGAGCAGTCGACGAGGGCCTTGGCGACCCGCCCCCAACCTTCCAGGGCGGCGAGCCCGTCGACGATGTCCGACCAGTCGAGGCCAGCACGACGACGAGAGGAAGTCCGTTGTCGCGTGCGAGGGTGGCGGCGTGGGCCAGGTTTGCCGACGCCCGCGACGACAAGGTGCCCGAGGGTCGCGGTGGCGGGCCTTCGCCGACCTCGACCCAAACGACCGATCGGGGCCCCTCCGCACCATCGAGCGTGCGGATCCTGATCGCCGAGTCGTCGACTCGGCTGCGCAACGAGAGCGTGCCGACGGCCATCGCGCTCGACGGTAGTTCGACCGCTGTGCTAGCGGGTCGAACGGAGCAGCGGGAAGGCATCCGAGCCGAGACGGACGCCGGGCTGCTCGAGGGCGCGGGCCGGTAGGGCGGCGCGGAGTACGTCGAACATCGCCTTGACCGCACCGCTCGGACCCGGTCGGCGGTGCGACGTGAGGGCGACCACACGCGGCGGCAGTTCCGGGACGTGGACGGTGGCGAAGCGGTGCTCCGAGCGTCGCGGGACGGCGGTCGCCGGGACGATCGCCGCGCCGTGTCCGTCGACGGCGAGGGTGGCGAGCAGGCGCACACCGTCGACCTCCGCTTGAGCCTCGAGCTGGGCGCCGACCGACAGGGCGGCCCGATCGAGGACGCGGCGCAACGCCGACCCGTGTGGCGGCAGCAGCAGGCGGTGGCCGGCGAGCTCGGCGAGATGGATCGACGATCGATCGGCGAGGGCGTGGCCCTCGCCGGCGAGCAGGAGGAGGTCTTCGGCGAACAACGGTTCGATCGTGAGCTCCGGTTCGTCCACCGGTAGGTGGACGATGGCGGCGTCGTACTGGCCCGACAGCAGCGCCGGGATCAGGACCGACGTGCTGCCTTCGGCGACGATGACGCGGACCTGTGGATGACGAGCCGACATCTCGGCGAGGAGGCGGGGGAGGAGCCAGCGAGCGGTCGTGCCGAGCATCCCCAGGCGCACGTCGCCGACCACGTCGCCGTCCCGTTGGGCCAGCTCAGCGGCAATTTCGTCGAGCTCACGCAGCACCCGCCGGGCCCGCTCGACGACCCGCGCGCCGTCGTCGGTGAGACCGCCGTGGGCGCGGTCGACGAGCTCGGTACCGAGTTCCTTCTCGAGCCGGGCGACGTGGCTGGAGACGTTCGACTGCACCGTGAACAGGGCCCGAGCGGCGGCCGAGAACGTTCCGTGATCAGCGATCGCCACGAGGGCGGCGAGCTGGCGGACATCCACCGGCGCACCCTACCGCTCCATCTCTCCCAGCGATGGTCGGCATCGATATGTTCGTCTTGCCAGATCGACGGCTTGTGCGTATACTCACAAACACATAGTCGAAGCGATACACCCCCCATGTACCGCTCGATTGGACCCAACGTCGACCCCCCATCGACAGGGTTCAGGTTGAGAGACCCTGCTTCCCCCAGCAGGGTCTTTCCCGTTTTCTGGCAAAGGGGGAAGGGGACCTTCCCCCCTTTGGAACCCCCCATCTGGTGGCAGGGCTTCGGGCCGAGCAGAGCCTCGGCCCGGCGCCCACGAAGCATCTCTTCCGTCAGTGTGCTCCCGGGTGTACCGGGGTGATCGGCTCCCCACTGCCCACACGTGGGGTCGGTGGTCCTACCGCGTTGAGTTCGGCGAGGCGGGCCTGGATCAGCTTGGCGATGAGGTCGTCGGGGAGGGGGGAGTCGACGGCGAATTGCAGGGCGCCCTTGGAGGCCTGATAACCGGTCAAGTCGTCGGCCAGCTCGGCGAGCACCGAACCGCTGTGCGGTAGGTAGCTGAGGTGGTCCTTGGCTGCGGTGAACCCTGCGACTGCTTTGCCGCCCACCTTGAACGCGGGGACCCCGTAGGCCAAACCCTGTTCGGCGTCGGGGAGGATCGTCGAGATCGACGCGCGCAGCTGTTGCAGCGTGCCGCGCTTGGGCTCGTCGAGCGCGGCGAGGTAGTCGTCGACTTCTTTGGTGGACATCGCGTCAGTCTCCCATCCGTCAGCGTTCCGGCGACGAACTGGCGCTGTCACGGGAATCGAGGAGGACCGATGGATGCTCGACGAGTACGCGGCGCATTGCTGAGCGGGTCACTTGCCTTCGCAGGTCTCACGATGATGCTGGAGCTCACGTCGGCAACTCCAGCGATGGCCGTCGGCCCGTACCCAACTTGCATTGGCAGTCCGTCATCGTCGAACGCACCGCCCCCGCCGCCGTGTCCGGCGCCTCCGATTCCTGCGAGCGTGTCCGACCTGCCGCTTCCAAATCCGCTACCGGCGCCCGAGCTTCCAGCCGGCCCCCCGTACACCTACTCAGGCTCGTCGACGTACCAGCCCCGCGCCTACTACTACACGTACTGACCACGCAAGGCTCGTAGCGCAGCGGCGGTACAGTCCCGCCATGGCCGGGGCGGCGTTCTTCGATCTCGACCGCACGTTGCTCGCCGGCGCCTCGGGCTCGGTGTACTCCGACGCGATGCGCGAGTCGGGTTTTGTCGGGCGCTCCATTCCCGGCGAGAAGCTCCTCTACGGCGTGTTCAACACGATCGGCGAGACGCTGCCATCGATGGCGCTCGCGCGTCAGGCCGCGACGTTCGCCAGGGGCCGGCCCCGTGACGCCATGCGTGAGGCAGGGGCGGCGGCCGCGAGCACGTTGGCGGCGATGATCCAGCCGTTCGCCTGGCCGTTGATCAACGAGCATCGCGAGGCGGGCCGGCCTGTGGTCATCGCCACGACGACTCCGTACGACCTCGTCAAGCCGCTCGCCGACGTGCTCGGCTTCGACGACGTCGTTGCCACCCGCTATGGCGTCAATGCCGACGGTTCGTTCGACGGGGCGGTCGTCGGTCCGTTCGTGTGGGCACGGGGCAAGCTCGAGGCGGTCCGTGGCTGGGCCGAGGCAGCCGGAATCGACCTCGATGAGAGCTACGCCTACTCCGACAGCGTGTTCGACACCCCACTGCTTTCGGCCGTCGGCCATCCGGTGGTCGTCAACCCCGACCCGAGCATGGTCGTGATGGCGACGCTACGTCGCTGGCCCGTCCGTCACTTCGACGTCTCACCGGGTGTGTTCAAGTTCCCCGTGCTCGGCGTCGAGCTGCAGCGCGTCGTCCAGCAGTTCGCCCGTCCGCAGCTGATGCCCTACGCCCGCTTCGACATCGACGGCGTCGACCACATCCCCGAGCACGGGGCCGGCATCATCGCCATGAACCACCGCAGCTACTTCGATGCCGGTGCGATGTCGATCGCCATTGCCCGCAGCGGGCGGGCGGTGCGCTTCCTCGGCAAGAAGGAGGTCTTCGACACCCCGGTGATCGGCCAGATCGCCGCGGCGATGGGGGGCATCCGCGTCGAGCGAGCGAGTGGATCCGACGAGCCATTGCAAGCCGCCGTCGCCGCCCTCGAGGCCGGCGAGCTCGTCGCCCTTGCTCCCCAGGGGACGATCCCGCGCGGCCCGGCCTTCTTCGACCCCGTGCTGAAGGGGCGCTGGGGTGCCGCGCGGCTGCACCAACTCACCGATGCGCCGATCATCCCGCTCGGCTTGTGGGGCACCGAGAAGGTGTGGCCGCGGTCGAGTCGTCTGCCCAACGTCCTCAACCTCACCGATCGCCCCACCGTGCGGATCCGCGTCGGCCCGCCCGTTACCGGGCTCAAGGGCAAGTCGTTGAAGGCGGACACCGAGCGGATCATGAAGGCGATCGTCAAGCAGCTTCCGGACGAGGCGCGCAAGCGCCACAAGCCGTCCGCCGAGGAACTGGCGTCGACCTATCCGCCCGGCTACCAGGGTGACCCGACCTCCGAGTCGACTCGGAGGCCTGGAACAGACTGAACCGGCTCAGATGTTGCGGGGGACTGCGCGACCCGAAACCCGCGAACGCACGATGTTCAAGGCGCTGCCGGCCTTGAACCACTCGACCTGTTCGTCGCTGAACGTGTGGGTGGCCTCGAAGTCGACGGTCTCGCCGCCCGGCCGCACGATCTGGCAGCGCACGGGCTGGCCCGGCACCGGCGGCAGGTCGAGCACGTTGATGCGGTCGTCCTCGCCGATCTCGTCGTAGGTTGCCTGGTCGACGAACGTCAGCGGCACGAGTCCCTGCTTCTTGAGGTTGGTCTCGTGGATGCGGGCGAAGCTGCGGGCGAAGATCACGACACCGCCGCGGAAGCGCGGCTCCATCGCGGCGTGCTCGCGGGACGAGCCCTCGCCGTAGTTGCGGTCGCCGACGGCGCACCACCGCACCCCTTCGGCGCTGTAGTGCTTGGCGATGTCGGGAAACGACCGGGTCTCCCCATCCAGCTGGTCCTTGCCCTCGCCGGTCGCCCCGGTGTAGGCGTTGACGACGCCGAGGAAGAGATTGCCGGAGATGTTCTCCAAGTGCCCGCGGTACTTCAGCCACGGGCCGGCGGCCGAGATGTGATCGGTGGTGCACTTGCCCTGCGCCTTCATCAAGCACGGGCAGTTCGACGTAGTCGTTCCCGTCCCAGGCCGGGAACGGCTCGAGCAACTGCAGTCGATCGCTCGTCGGGCTGACCACCACCTCGACCCCCGAGCGTCGGCGGGTGGCGGGGTGAACGTGTCGACGCCGGCGTCGTAGCCCTTCTCGGGGAGCACCTCGCCGACCGGTGGGTCGAGCAGCACCTCGCTCCCATCGGCGGCGGTCAGCGTGTCGGCGGTCGGGTCGAAGTCGAGGCGGCCGGCCAGCGCCAGCGCCATCACCGTGTCGGGCGACGTCACGAAGCTGAGCGTCTTGGCGGAGCCGTCGTTGCGCTTCGGGAAGTTGCGGTTGTACGAGTTGACGATCGTGTTCGGCTGGCCGGTGATGCTCTCGGGCCGCGACCACTGACCGATGCACGGCCCGCAGGCGTTGGCGAGCACGGTGGCGCCGACCGCCTCGAGGTCGGCGAGCAGGCCGTCGCGCTCGATCGTCGCCCTGATCTGCTCGGATCCGGGCGTGACGAGCAATTCGGTCTTCGCCCGGAGACCCTTGGCCGCCGCCTGGCGGGCGATCGAGGCGGCGCGGGTGATGTCCTCGTACGACGAGTTCGTGCACGACCCGATCAGCGCCGACGAGATCTCCAGCGGCCACTCGTTCTCGGTCGCCGCCTGACCGACGGCGGCTCCGACGCGGTGGGCGCGGTCGGGGGAGTGCGGCCCGTTGATCATCGGCTTGAGCTCGTCGAGGTCGATCTCGACGAGTTGGTCGTAGTGCGCCCCGTCGTCGGGGCGAAGGTGCTCGGCGACCGCGTCGGCAGCGTCGGCGATCGCCTCCCGCCCGGTCGCCTTGAGGTAGGCGGCCATGTTCGAGTCGTACGGGAACAGCGACGTCGTCGCCCCGATCTCGGCGCCCATGTTGCAGATCGTCCCCTTGCCGGTCGCCGAGATCGAATCGGCGCCGGGACCGTGGTACTCGATGATCGCCCCGGTTCCGCCCTCGACGGTGAGGATGCGGGCGACCTCGAGGATCACGTCCTTGGGGCTCGACCAGCCCGACAGCGATCCGGTGAGGCGCACGCCGATCACCTTCGGCCAGCGCACGTTGAACGGGAAGCCGGTCATCACGTCGACGGCGTCCGCTCCGCCGACGCCGATGGCGACCATGCCGAGGCCGCCGGCGTTCGGGGTGTGCGAGTCGGTGCCGATCATCATTCCGCCCGGGAACGCGTAGTTCTCGAGGACGACCTGGTGGATGATCCCGCTGCCCGGCCCCCAGAACCCGATCCCGTAGCGTGCCGAGACCGTGCGCAGGAACTCGTAGACCTCGGCGTTGGTGTCGATCGCCACGCCGAGGTCGATCGACGCCCCGACCTTGGCCTGGATGAGGTGGTCGCAGTGGACGGTCGAGGGAGCGGCGACCTCGGGCAGGCCTGCGGTCATGAACTGGAGCAGGGCCATCTGGGCAGTGGCGTCCTGCATGGCGACGCGATCAGGGTGGAAGTCGGCGTAGCTCTCGCCGCGCTCGAGCTCCTGTCCCGCTGGGTCGGTCAGATGGTTGATGAGGATCTTCTCGGTGAGGGTGAGCGGCCGGCCGAGCCGGTCCCGACCGAGCGCGACGCGTTCGGGCAGCGTGGCGTAGACACGTTCGACGAGCTCGATGGGGGTGGAGGCGCTGGCGGTGCTCATGGGTTCCTCCTCGTACGGCTTGCAATTCCTGCTGACATATACAACTCTAATACAAGTGCGACGGGCTGACCAACCGTGAGGCGAATTCGCTACCGAGAGATCGCCGACGAGCTGCGGCGCCGTGTCAGCACCGCTCCAGCCGCGTCCCTGCTCCCGAGCGAGGCCGAGCTCTCGGCCGAGTTCGGCGCCAGCCGGGTGACGATTCGCAGGGCGCTCGACGTGCTGCGCGACGACGGCCTCGTCGCCGCTCGCCAAGGTTTCGGCTGGTTCGTCGCCGCCGAGCCGGTGCGCCAGCATCTCGGCCAGCTCGGGACGATCGAGGCGCAACTCTCAGGAAGCGGCATGGCCAACGAACGCCGCGTTGTCGAGTTCGCGTTCGCCGAACCGCCGCAGCGGGTCCGCCAGCTCCTCGGTGTCGATTCCGTACTGCGCGTCAAGCGGGTGAACCTCGCCGACGGCGAGCCGTTCGCCGTCGTCACGGTGTGGTGCCCGGCCGAGCTCGGCCAGCACCTCTCCCGGGCCGACGTCGAACAGCACCCCTTCTACGAGCTGCTCGACGTCACGCTGCGCGGGGCGACCCAGACGATCGGCGCCGACGGGGCGTCGGCCGACGAGGCGCGGCTGTTGCGAGTGCCCGTCGGCGCGCCGTTGCTCAAGTGTCAGCGGGTGACGACCGACGAGGCGGGCAAGCCGGTTCTCGTCAGCGAGCACCTCTTTCCAGCCCATCGCACGGAGTTCGTGGTGGACTTGCCAGGCGCCGCGCCGTCGACGCTGCCGAGTGGGCTGCGCCTGGTCGAGTGATCGGGACGGATTACCAGCGGTCCCAGTGGAGGACATCAGCGAGCGGCTGGCGCTTGGCCGGCTTGAAGTCGGTGCCGAGCGTGTGGGCGATCGGCAGCAGCGCTCCCTGAGCGACCTTGTCGAAGGGGATCCCGAGCAGCTCGGCGACCCGTTGCTCGCCGTCGCCGATGAGGTGGATCGTCGTCCACGCCGCGCCGAGACCGCGCTCGCGCAGGGCGAGCATGAAGCTCCACACCGCTGGGAACAGCGAACCCCAATAACCCGCGGCCATCGCCGCCGGCATCTCCTCGGGACGCCCCCAGTGGCAGGCGATCAGCATCAGCGGAGCGCGGTGGAAGTTGTCGGCGAGGTACTGCGACGAGTCGAGAACCTTGTCGATGCGCTCGCCTCGGCTGTCACCCTCGTGGTAGTCGGGGCGTGGCAGCGAGCGATACAGCGTCCAGTTCGCCCGATAGATCTCGGCGATGGCGTCCTTGTTGGCCTGGTCCTCGACCACGACCCAGTGCCAGCCCTGGCGGTTGCCGCCCGTCGGAGCCTGGAAGGCGATCTCGAGGCACTTCTCGACGATGTCGCGCTCCACCGGCTTGTCGAAGTCGAGGCGCTTGCGCACCGAACGGGTCGTCGTGAGCAACTCGTCGGCGGTGAGGTTCAGGTGCATCCGACGAGTGTCGCACTTTGCGAACCGATGGGTGTTTACGGGACGATTCGGTCCCCTAGACACCCATCGGTCGAGAGAGATGCTGTTTCCCAACCGATTGCACGACGGTTTGCGCGATGGAACGATCACCCTGACGTTCCGCAACTGGAAGCGTCCGCAGGCGAAAGTCGGCGGGCGGTATCGCACCGGCGGCGGCGACCTCGTCGTCGAGTCGATCGAACCGGTGGCGGTGAGCTCCGTCAGCGACGCCGATGCGCGGCGCGCCGGCTTCGCCGGCAGGGCGGCGATGCTGCGCGAGATGCGATGGACTGACGACCTCACGGTGCTGCGCATCTCGTTTCACCGTGAGGAGCCGACCACCGCAGCATGCGCCGGACCTCGACGACGAGACGATCGACCGCCGCCTTTCCCGCCTCGACGCGACGAGCCCGACCGGACCGTGGACGAGAGCGACGCTCGACATCATCGCCAGGTGCCCGGCCGTGCGCGCCGGCGACCTCGCCGCCGAGCTCGGCCGCGAGCGACTGCCGTTCAAGGCCGACGTGCGCAAGCTGAAACGGCTCGGCCTGACCGAGAGCCTCGACGTTGGCTACCGCCTCTCCGCCCGCGGCCGCGCCTACCTCGATCGTCGCTGATTCTCGGGCGCCGCGGACGAAGTGCCGGAAGTGGCAGTTTGCTCTGGAAGGGTGCGATTCGATGCCCGCCGTCCATTCCAGAGCCGCAATGCAGACAGAAATGTCCGGATCGAGGCCTGGGATCCGTCGACCCCGTCGCGAGGGCCGGCGGACCACCGCCTTCCAGAGCCAGCGCGCTTGACCGGCGCGACGGGTAGACCCACGGATACGTCAGGAGCGACACAATGTCGTCATGAGTGATCGCGTCATCGTCGAGACCACCGACGGCATTGCCCACGTGAGGCTGAACCGGCCGGACAAGCGCAACGCCCTCGACGGCGAGATGTTCCAGGCCATCGCCGACGCCGGCGAGCAACTCAAGACGCACGACGATCTCCGCGCCATCGTGATCTCGGGCGAGGGCAAGTCGTTCTGCGCCGGCCTCGACCTGGCCATGTTCAGCCAGCTCGACCGGCCCACCGACAGGACTCATCCCGGTGTGATTCAACCGAGCGGTTTAACCCATCTCGGGCAGCAGGTCGCGTGGGTCTGGCAGGAGCTGCCCGTGCCGGTGATCGCCGCCGTGCACGGCCACGCCCTCGGCGGCGGACTGCAGATCGCCCTCGGCGCCGACATCCGCATCGTCCATCCGGACACCCAGCTGTCGGTGCGTGAAGCCCATTACGGACTCGTGCCCGACATGACCGGCACGTTGTTCCTGTCCCGCGTCGTCCGCCCGGACGTCGCCAAGGAGCTGACGTTCACGGCGCGGATCTTCGACGGTCGCGAGGCTGCCGACCTCGGCCTGGTGACGCGGCTGAGCGACGATCCAGTCACCGAGGCACTGGAGCTGGCCACCGAGATCGCCGGACGCAGCCCCGACGCCATCCGTGCCGCCAAGCGTTTGTTCAACCGTCTTGCCAACGAGGCCGCCGCCGACCAATTCGCCGAGGAGCGCCGGGAGATCACGGCGATCGTCGAACGTCTCGCAGGCGGAGCGTCCCGCCCCTGATCGACGGCGCTCGGTACGCTCGGCGGCGTGACATCGTCGAGTCGCCTCGGAGATGCTCACCGGACTCTGCGTGAGATCGTCGCCGACGAGATCCGGGCGATGATCAGGAACCGCCAGCTCGAGCCCGGCGAGCGCCTGCTCGAGGATCGTCTTGCTGAGCAACTCGGTGTGTCACGCAACCCGGTCCGCGAGGCGATCCGGGCACTCGAGAACACCGGCCTCGTCGAGGTGCGGCCACGCCGAGGCGCCTACGTCGCCTCGCTCGATCCCGAGCGGGCTGTCGAGCTCCTCGAGCTGCGCAGCGTGCTCGAAGCGTTCGCCGCCCAGCTCGCCGCCCAGCGGCGCACCCCCGAGCAGCTCGCCGAGATCCGCCACTGGTTCGAGGTCGGACGCGACGCGACGGCGGTCGACGATCCCGTCAACGCAGCCCATGCCCACCGTCAGTTCCACCTGGCGATCGAGCGGGCAGCCAACAACACCTACCTCGGCCCGGCCGTCGAACCGCTGCGGGCGCAGACCGAGTTGGTGTTCTCGATGCTGGTCGACCGCCGCGGCCTGATCGGGTGGGAGGAGCACGTCGACATCCTCACGGCGATCGAGGCCGGCGACGCCGATGCTGCCGGGCGGGCGACAGGGCGGCACATGAGCTCGGTGCTCAACGACCTGCGCAATGCCGGTGAGGGCGAGCCGACCACCGCGTCCGCAGCGACGGCCCGTTGACTCGCGTCGCCATCGTCGGCGGCGGCATCGCCGGGATCTCGGCGGCGTGGGCGCTCGCCACCGAGCACGAGGTGGTCGTGTTCGAGGGGGAAGCGGAGCTGGCCACCCACACCACCGGCCGATCGGCGGCGACTCTCTCGGAGACGTCAGGTCACCGTGTCGTCTGTGCCCTCGCCCGGGCCAGCCGACCGTTCCTGGAGACTCCGCCGGACGGCTTCACCGAGCATCCGCGATCTCTCACCGGCGCGGGCTGCTGTGGGTAGGCCGCCACGGCGATGCGCCGGCGCTCGACGAGATCGCTGCCACCGCGGCGACGGGCGTTGCCCCGACAGCTCGCCGCGTCGATCAGGCAGAGGTGGGCGAATTGGTTCCCGTCCTGCGATCGGAGACGACGACGGCGGGTGGTGTGTGGGAACCGGACGCCTTGAAGCTCGACGTCGCCGGCCCTGGTGGCCGGCTTCGCCGCGGCGGCGCGGCGCCGGGGTGCCGTGATCCGTCGCCGCTGCCCCGTGCGATCGATGGCCGACGGTGCCGGCGGTTGGACGCTGACGTGTGCTGCCGGCGACGGTGGTCCGAGCACTCTGACCGTCGACGTCGTCGTCAACGCCGCCGGCGCCTGGGGCGACGTCGTCGCCGCCGGCGCCGGGATCTCGCCCCTCGGTCTCCGTCCACTGCGGCGAACGGCGTGCCTCGTCCCGGCGCCGCCTGAGACGGCGTCGTGGCCCCTCGTCATGGACGTCTCCAACCGGTTCTACTTCGAGCCGGAGGCCGGGGGCCTGTTGCTGTCACCTGCGGACGAGCACCCCAGTGATCCGGTCGATGCCGTCGCCGAGATGGAGGACGTCGCCTGGTCGTTGGAGATGCTCGCCGAGGCCACGACCCTCGACATCCGCCACGTGCGCAGCAGCTGGGCCGGACTGCGAACGTTCACCGCCGATCGGGTTCCGGCGGTCGGTTGGGACCCTGATGCGCCGGGCTTCTGCTGGTTGGTCGGTCAGGGCGGCGCCGGGATCAAGACCGCCCCGGCCATCGCGACGGCGGTGGCGGCGATCGTCGGCGAGGCGCCATGGCCGGCGCACCTTGCCGAGCTCGGCGTCGGTGCTGACGCGTTGTCGCCGGCGCGGTTCAGATAACGGCGCTGACCACCAGCGCGGTCGCCGTTACGGTCGACAACCCCAGCACCGCAGCGCGGGTCCACCCCCGGTCGAGGTATGGCGTCAGCAGCCGGCTGAGAACGAGGCCGACGAGCAGGCCGGGCAGCAGCACGAAGCCGTCGACAACCTGTCGCCTGGTCAGTTCGCCGCTCACGGCGAGTGCCAGCAGCGCCAGCGACGCGCCGAAGAGGAAGAACCCGGCGAGCGTCGAACGCAAGGTTGCGGCCTTCTCGCGCTGGTACACGAGCGCCATCGGTGGACCGCCGACCGACGTCACGGTGCCCATCACGCCGGACATCATCCCGGCTCCGACCAGTGTCGACGTCGTCGGGCGAACGTGCCAGCCGGTGAGGCTGATGGCGACGGCGAACAGCACGATGACTCCGAGGGCGATCGCCGTCGCGTCGTGGTTGAGGCCGCGTTACGGCGTACGCCCCGGCGACAGTGCCGAACACCCGCCCGACGAGTGCCCAGCGGATCCCCAGCCAGTCCAGCGCCCCGCGTTCGTTCCACGCGACCGCCGCGGCGATCGTCAGACCGAGCAGGAGAACGGCGCCGGGTACGAGCTCTTCGTCGACGAGAGCGAGCACCGGCGCAGCGAGGATGCCGAACCCGAACCCGATGCTGCCCTGGGCGACTGCACCGAGGATCACAGCGGCGAGCGCGATGGAGTATTGCGCCGCGTTCACTCGGCGACAAGCGTTTCGTTCGGTTGTCGGCGCAGCCCCCATGCCAGCCGGGCGGCGACGATCAGCAACAGGGTGGCGAACAGCACGTTCGACAACGTGTCGCTCATCCGGTCGGCGAGCGTGCCTCCGATCGCCGCCGTGACGATCCCGGAGACACCGATCACCGCCGCGGCTCGCAGGTCGGTGTTGTCGTTGGCACGGTTGCGCCACGTGCCCATCAGGGCGGCGGCGATGATCACGGCCGCCGACGTGCCCTTGGCGACGACCGGTTCGAGGTCGAACAGGATGATCATCGCCGGGACCATGACGATCCCGCCACCGACGCCGAGCAGGCCGGAGAGGATCCCGGTGACCAGCCCGACAATCACGAGGGCGACCACCGACGCCACGCTCAACCCGCCTCTCCCGTCGGCATCGGCGGCGAGGAACAGGCGCAGCGCCGACGCCACGAGGACGACGAGGAAGATGATCGCCAGCGTGCGCTGGGGCAACACGTGGAGCAGCCGGGTGCCGATGACGGCGCCACAGACGGCGCCGATCGCCAGCCACAGGGCGACGTTCCAGTCGACGTTGCCGTGGGCGGCGTAGCTGGCGAGCGAGGCGATGGAGATCGGCACGACGGCGGCGAGTGACGTGCCATGGGCGAGGCGCTGGCTCATGTGGGCGGCGAGCACCAAGCCGGGCACGATGAGGATCCCGCCCCCGACCCCGAACAAGCCGGCGAGGAACCCGGCCAACAAGCCGACGAGGGCGATCGGCGCCAGGGCAGTGGCAGGGCGATCCGTGGCGGCACGGTGGGTGGTGTTGACGGTCATGAGGTGGGGGGTGTCAGCGTACGAAGCAGGCAGCCCAGTGACCGGGGGCCTTCTCCTCGAGCGGCGGGGTCTCGTGCCGGCACACGTCCTGGACGAGAGGGCAACGGGTCTGGAAGCGGCAGCCGGGGGGCGGATCGATCGGGTTGGGGATCTCGCCTTGGAGGACGATTCGCTGACGGGCTCGCTGGAGCGGAGGGTCCGGAATCGGCACGCTCGACAGCAGCGCCTCGGTGTAGGGGTGCAGCGGCGACTCGTAGACGGTGTCTGAGTCGGCGAGCTCGACCAACTTGCCGGCGTAGAGGATGGCGATGCGATGGGAGATGTGGCGGACCACGGAAAGATCGTGGGCGATGAACAGGTAGGCGATGCCGAACTCGCGTTGCAGGTCCTGGAGCAGGTTGACGATCTGTGCCCGCACGGACACGTCGAGGGCCGACACCGGTTCGTCGGCGACGATGAAGTCGGGTTGCAGCGCGAGCGCCCTGGCGATGCCGATGCGTTGGCGCTGACCGCCGGAGAAGGCGTGGGGATGACGGTCGGCCGTGTCTTCGGGGAGACCGCACCGTTCGAGCAGGGCGACCACCTCGTCGCGAGCGGCGTTCGCCGACTTCGCCTTGCCGTGGACGACGAGCGGCTCGGCGACGAGTTGTAGCACGGACATCCGCGGGTTCAACGAGGCGTACGGATCCTGGAAGACGAGCTGCATGCGCCGCCGCAGGCGGCGAAGTTCCTCGCCCTTGGTGGCCGTGACGTCCTCGCCATGGAACATGATTCGGCCCTCGCTCGGGTCGATGCGGCGCAGCACGGTGCGACCGACCGTGGTCTTGCCAGAGCCGGACTCACCGACGAGGCCGAGCGTCTCGCCGTGATGGACGGTGAACGAGACGTCGTCGACGGCGTGCACCCACTTCATCTGCTGACCCCAGAACCCGCTGCGTCCGACAGGGAAGCGCACGGAGATGCCGTCCGCTTCGATCACCCGCTCCTGGGTGGGGATCGGCCGCCCGAGAGTGGGCGCGAGCACCTCCATCACTGCGCAACAACTTCGGGTTGGGGGGCACGCAGCTCGGCGGCACGGAAGCAGGCGACGAGGCGATCGTCGCTGCCGGTGAGCGCTTCGAGCACGGGTTGTTCCTTGCGGCACTGGGCGAGAGCGTGCTCGCAGCGAGCGGCGTAGGCACAGCCGACCGGCGGCCGGCGTAGATCCGGCGGCGCGCCATGGATGGCGACGAGACGGTCGAGCACGATGTCGACACGGGGAGTCGATCGCAGCAGCCCGACCGAGTAGGGATGGGCGGGCGTGGCGTAGAGGTCAGCGGCGGCTGCGTCCTCGACGATCTTGCCGGCGTACATCACGGCGACGCGATCGCACACGCCGGCGACAACACCGAGGTCGTGGGTGATCAGCAGCACGGCGACGTGGAGGCGCTGCTGAAGGTCGGCGAGGAGGTCGAGGATCTGTGCCTGGATCGTCACGTCGAGGGCGGTCGTCGGCTCGTCGGCGACGAGCAGCTCCGGTTCGCACGCCAGAGCCATGGCGATGAGGACGCGCTGGCGCATCCCGCCGGACATCTCGAACGGGTACTGCTTGACGCGCTGGGTCGGGTTGGCGATGCCGACCATGTCGAGCAGTTCGACGGCTCGGGCCCACGCGTCCTTGCGGCTCGACTTGCGATGGCGGCGGATCACCTCGACCATCTGGCTGCCGACCGTGAACACCGGATCGAGCGACGTCATCGGGTCCTGGAAGACCATCGCGATCTCTCGGCCGCGGACGCGTTCGATTGTCGACGACGCGTTGCCGTGGACGAGCGACTCGCCCTTCCAGCGCACATCGCCGCCGACGATGCGGCCGGGAAGCTCGATCATCCCGAGCAGAGCCTGGGCCGTGACGCTCTTGCCCGAGCCGGACTCGCCGACGAGGCCGAGGGTCTCACCCTTGCCGATCGTGAAGCTGACGTCGCGGACGGCGTGCACCGTGCCGCGCCGGGTGACGAAGTCGACCTGGAGGTGGTCGACCTCGAGTACTGGGTTCATCGCCGAACCCGTTCACCGGTGCGAGCGACCGAGCGCCAGCGTCGGCGTTGCAAGCGAGCGAGCGCCAGCGAGCGAGCGGCCACCTGCGGCCTGCGTGGCCGGGGAACGCAATGACGGCCTGCGTGGCCGGGGAACGCTTTCATACGGCTTCTCCCGTCAGCGCCGTCGTCTCGGCGGCCGACGAGGTGGATCCGGCGGCGTAGCGCTTCTCCCGCTCGATCGGATCGAGGGCGACGCGGAGCCAGGAGGCGAGGAAGTTGACGGCGAGGACGATGAGCGTGATGGCGACCCCGGGGATGATCGCCAGGCGGGGGAGCGAGAAGAAGGCGTCGCGCCCGGCGTTGGCCATCACGCCGAGGGAGACCTCGGGGAACTGCAACCCGAGCCCGAGGAACGACAACGTCGCCTCGGCGAGGATGATCCGGGCGAACTCGAGCACGGCGAGGGTGAGCAGCGCCGACGTGAGGTTGGGGAGGATGTGCTTGAACATCACCCGGCGTGGTTTGCAGCCGATCATCTCGGCGGCCTCCACGTAGGGCCGCTCCTTCGCCGACAGGACGATGCCACGTGACATCCGGGCGTAGACCATCCACCCGTTGAAGGCCAACACGAAGATCAACGAGCCCTTGCTCGGCCCGAGCACGGCGATCATGATCAGGGCGATGAGCAGGCCGGGGAAGGCGACCTGGATGTCGACCCAGCGCATCAGGTAGCGGTCGGTGCGCCCGCCGCGGTAGCCGGCGATGAGGCCGAGAACGATGCCGAACGTGCCGGCGATGAACACGACGGCGAAGCCGATCAGCATCGTGGTCCGCGCCCCGTACATCAGCCGGGACAGCACGTCGTAGCCCTGGGTGTCGGTGCCGAGGACGTGATCCCAGGTGCCGCCATCCCACACCGGCGGGATGTTCGACGTCGACGGGTTGCCCTCGACGGGGCCGTAGGGCGCAAGCCATGGAGCGCCGAAGGCGGCGATCATGACGATGATGAGGAACGCCGCCGACAACATTCCAGGCTTGTCGGCGCGCAGCTCGGCGAACAGGCCGCCCTTGGCGGCGTGGATCTCGTAGGGCCGGCCCTCATACGCCTCTTCCTCGGTGAGCGCGTCCTCGACCTCGTGGAGCTGCGCGGAGTACTCGTCGGTAGAGCGTCATCGACGTGATCACCGCTCACGACAGCTTCACCCGTGGGTCGATGAGCTTGTAGGAGACGTCGATGGCGATGTTGACGAACACGACCATCACCGCGACGACGAAGACGATCGTCTGGATGAGGTAGAAGTCGCGCTGATTGATGGCGAGGATCGCCAAGCTCCCGAGCCCTGGCCAGTCGAAGACGGCTTCCACGACCAGCGTGAACCCGGCGAGCGCGCGGATCACCTCCCAGCCGAACAGCGTGACGAAGGGGATCGCGGCGTTGCGCAGGGCGTGCACGCCGACGATGCGCACTCGGCTGACGCCCTTCGCCCGGGCCGCCTTGACGTACTGGCTGTTCAGCTCGTCGATCATCGCCGAGCGCACGACCATCGTCAGCCGGCCGATCGCGGGCAGCGCCAAGGTGATCGCCGGGAAGATCAGATGGGTCCACGGTCCGTCGCCGAACTGGACGATGCTGAACCTGACGCTCGTGAGCAGCAGGATCACCTGGCCGATGAAGAACTGCGGGGAGGCCAGGCCGATGAGGCTGAACGTGACGAGCGTCTTGTCGAGCAGGCGCCCTGGACGAAGGGCGCAGATCGCGCCGAGGGGGATCGACGTGACGAAGGCGATGGTCATTCCGGCGACCACGAGCTGCAACGTCTTGGGGAGGAAGCGCATCACGATGTCGAGCGCCGCCTCGTTGCGGAAGTAGGTCGACTCGCCGAAGTCGAGATGGATGGCGTCGGCGACGAACGACCCGAACTGGGTGAAGATCGACCGGTCGAAGCCGAGGCTGGCGCGGAGCTCGTCCCGCTGCTCCTGTGACGCCGACAGCGGCAGGATGAAGTTGACGGGATCGCCGATCATCCGGGTCACGACGAACACGAGGACGGTGACGCCGATGACGACGACTGCGCCTTGGGCGAGCCGTGCGCTGAGGTACCTCCCCACTCAGATCTCCCCAACGCCGGGGACCGATGGGTGTTTTCCTGACCGTTCCGTCATGAAAACACCCATCGGTCGTTCCGTCACGAGTACTACTCGACGACGCTCATCTCCACGACGAGCAGCTTGGCGTCGACCCGCGGCGTCCAGCGAAGGTTCTCGGACAGGCCGTAGATGTCCTCGTTGTTGACGAGCCACACGAAGTACGCCTCGTCGTAGGCGATCTGCAGGGCCTCCTCGTAGGTGGTCTGGCGAGCCTCGGGGTCGAGCTCGGAACGGCCGGCGGCGATCAACGCGGCCATCTCCTCGTTGCTGTTCGACGAGCCGATGCCACCTGCCTCGTAGTACGTCGACAGCTGGCGGTCGGGATCGAGCAGGTCGTTGGAGCTCGACACGTAGATCGCGTCGGCCCGGTTCTCCCGGTCGAACAGCACGTCGAGGTAGGCGCCGAACTCGAGGATCTCGAGCTGGACGTCGAGTCCGACGGCCGTCCAGTAGCCGGCGATCGCTTCGAGCAACTCGCGGTCACGGAGCCAGCGCCCAGACTCGCCGATGAGCTGGATCGTCGCCCCGCCGACGCCGGCCTCCTCGAGCAGGCGCTGGGCCTCCTCGGGGTCGTAGCCGATCGGCTCGAGGGCGTCGTTGTAGCCGAGGATCGACGGCGACAGCAGCTGGCCGGCGTCGACCGTGGCGTACCCGCCGAACGTGTTCTCGGCGATGGCGTCCTTGTCGACGGCGAGGTTGAGGGCGAGGCGGACGTTGGGGTCGGCGGTGATCCCCTCGTCGGCGTCGAGGATCAGGATCGGGTGCTCCTGGCCCGGACGGGACGCGAACGCCGGGGCCTGCTCGACGTCCGACGGCGCGAGGTTGGTGATCAGGTCGTAGCGCTCCGACTTCAGTCCGGCGAGGCGCGTCGCCGCGTCGTCGGAGAACTCGTAGGTGACTTGGCCGATCGTGCCGCCTTCACCCCAGTAGTCCTCGTTGGCGACGATGACGATGTCGACTCCCTGGTTGCGGCTCTCGAAGCGGTAGGGGCCGGTGCCGATCGGCTCGTCGGACATGTCCGGCGTCTCCTCGGCGCTCGCCGGGATCTGCTTGAGCCAGTACATGCGCGCCGGCAGCACGCCGTCGGGTCCGTCGGTCATGATCCGCACGGTGTACTCGTCGACGGCCTCGGCGCCGACGAGCGTGGCGTAGAACCCGTCGTTGTCGGTCTCGCCGCGCTCGACGAGGCCGACCATGCGGTTGATCGTGGCGACGACGGAGTCGGCGTTGAACGGCTCGCCGTTGTGGAACGTGACGCCCTCGCGCAGCGTGAACTCCCACGTCGTGTCGTCGACCTGGGTCGGCAGGTCGGTCGCCAGGCCGGGTGCCAGCTCGCCGTCGGGTGTGCGGGTGAGCAGCGTCTCGTAGATGTTGTCGTTGATCGCCCGCTCGCCGCCGTCGTCGACGAGGTGCGGGTCGAGGCTGGTCGGCTCCGAGCCGAGGGCGATCGTGATCTCGGCGCCCTCGACCGGCGTCGCCGGACGGGCGGCCGGCGAACCCGCCGGTGCGGTGCCGCTGGCCACTGCCGTGGTCCCGACGGCCACGGCGCCGAGCGCCACCGCCGAGATCAACCAAGTCCTCCACTGTGAGCGCATCGGCTCTCCCTCCGTGATTGATCGAGCCGCCGCGAGTGCGGTGCCCGCCGCGTTTCCCCAGGTCGCACCGGTGACTGGGCTAGCCAACGGCGTGTGAATACTGTATACAGTGAACACCATGGCTCGTCAATGGCCAGTCGCGACGGCGACGGAGCTCGGCGCCACGACGGTCGGGGCGCGCCACGTCCCGCTCAGCCACGCCGTCGTCGACGAGCTCCGTTCGGCCATCATCGGCGGTGACTACGCCCAGGGCGAGCGCCTCGTCGAGGAGGAGGTGGCGGCCCGCTTCGACGTGTCGCGGAACCCGATCCGCGAGGCGTTGCGCACCCTGTCGACGGAGGGGTTCGTCGTCATCGAGCCACGGCGTGGTGCTCGTGTCGCATCGATCGACGCCGTCCGCGCCGGCGAGCTGTTCGAGTTGCGGGCCCCGCTCGAGGGCCTGGTCGCCGGGCTCGCCGCCCAACGCCGAACGATGGCTCAGCTCGAGCGGCTCGACGATCTCGTCGCTGCCGGGAGGTCGGCGGCGACGGAGGGACGGCTGCACGAGTTGCCGGCGCTGAACACGCAGTTCCACGACGCCCTCGCCGTCGCCGCCGGCAACGAGCTGTTGCGCGCCACGCTCGGACGGTTGTCCGACATCATCCGCTGGATCTACGCGACGCGCATCAGCAAGCGATCGACGAGATCGTGGGACGAGCACGCCGCGATCGTCGACGCCGTCGCCGCCGGCGACGTCGATCGGGCGCGGCGCTGCGGCGAGCAGCACATCGCAGCCGCCGCAGCCGCGTACCAATCGCTCTGACTCAGAAGCCGCGGGTCGCACCGCCGTCGACGCGGATCGTCGTGCCGGTGACGAACGACGCCCGCGTCGAGCACAGGAACGTCACGACGTCGGCGAGCTCCTGTGCCGTCCCAAGCCGGCCGAGAGGGATCTCGGCGAGGCGTTCGGCGCGCACGTGGTCCGGCGTCGTCCCGTCGGTCGTCGCCTTGGCCGCCTCGAACCGGTTCAGCGCCGGCGTGTCGAACTGGCCGGTGGCGACGACGTTGACGAGCACGTCCGGGGCCAGCTCGACGGCAAGGGAGTGAGCGGCGGCGGCCACACCACTACGCATCACCGACGACAAGGCGAGGTCGGGCGACGCCTCGAGGACGCTGCGAGCGGTCAGGAACACGAGCCGCCCGCGACCACCGGCCGCGAGGTGCGGGGCGGCTGCCCGGGCGACGTCGAGAGCCGGGCGCAGCATCGAGTGGTAGGCGGCCGCCGAGTCGTCCTCGGAAGTGGCGAGGATCCCGCCCGGCTTGCCGCCGCCCGTGTTGACGACGCAGATGTCCAGTCCGCCGAGGGCGGCGACGGCCTCGGCGACGAGTCGCGCCGGTTCGCCCGGAAACGGTGAGGTCGCCGGCGAGTGCGGCAGCCCCGCTCGACTGCTGCGCGGGCTTCCTCGGCGCGCGCAGCATCGCGGCTGACAACGGCCACCATCGCCCCCTCGGCGGCGAGAGCCGCGGCCACCGCCCGCCCGAGTCCCGACGACGACCCGAGAACGAGCGCCCGTGCGCCGGCGAGGCCGAGATCCATCAGGTGCCCAGCCAGACGGTGCGGCTGACGGTGTAGAAGTCCATCACCGTCGGCCCGAGCTGCTCGCGGTGGGTCGCCGTGCCCGACTGCTTGATGCCGCCGAACGGAGCGTTGAAGGCGGCCCCGACGGTCGGCCGGTTGACCCGCACCATGCCCGCCTGGATCTCGGCGGCGAACTGCTGAGCGGCGGCGAGCGATCGGGTGCAGATCGCCGCCGACAGCCCGTAGTCGACGTCGTTGGCGGAGGCGATCGCCTCGTCGAGCGAACCGACCCGTTCGAAGCCGATCACCGGGCCGAACACCTCGTCACGGGCGATCGTCGTACGCGGCTTGACGTCGGCGAGGACGGTCGGTGCGAAGAAGCATCCGTCGGCGAGCTTCGCCGTCGGCGAACCGTGCACCTCCGGCGACGATACGCGCTCCTTCGTCGGTCGCCGTCGCGACGGCGGCGTCCATGGACGCCGACTGCGCGCTCGTCGATGAGCGGACCCATCGTGACGCCGTCGCGATCGCCTGGCCCGAGGACGTGACGCCCGGCTCGGGCGACGACCGCGTCGAGCAATTGGTCGTGGATCGACTCCTCGACGATCACCCGACCGGCGCCGGTGCATGCCTGACCGCTGAGCGAGAACGACGACCGGGCGACGACGTCGGCGGCGGCGTCGAGGTCGGCGTCGGCGAGCACGACGACCGGGTTCTTGCCGCCGAGCTCGAGTTGCAGTCGTTGGCCGAGGTGGGAGGCGGCGTGGATCTTGCGTCCGACTGCGGTCGATCCGGTGAACGTCACCGCGGCGACGTCGGCATGGGCGACGAGATGGGCCCCGGCGGCGAAGCCGTGCACGACGTTGAGCACGCCGGGAGGCAGGCCGGCGTCGACGAACGCCTGGGCCAGCCGGTCGCCCATCAGCGGAGTCATCGGCGACGGCTTGAACACGACGGCGTTGCCGGCGGCGAGGGCCGGGTCCGATCTTGCGGCTGGCCAGGTTGAGCGGGAAGTTCCACGGAGTGATCACGGCGACCACGCCGACCGGGTCGAGCACGGAGTAGACGAGCGGGGTGTCGTCGCTGGGAAACGTGGCGCCGGTGAGCCGGTACGCCGCACCGGCATAGAGCTCGAGGTTCTTCGGCGTACGCGTCGCCTCGTTGCGGGCGTCGGCGAGTGGCTTGCCCTCCTCGGCGACCATCTCGGCGGCGATGTCATCAGCCCGCTCGGCGAGCAGCCGCCCGGCCTGGCTGAGCACGTCGGCGCGTTGTGTCGGCGTCGTCCGCCGCCAGCGAGCCAGCCCGTCGACCGCTGCGGCGACAGCGTCGGCGACGTCGTCCGCTGTCGACTCCGGCGCCGTCGACACGACCTGCCGTGTGTCGGCCGGATTGCGCCGCTCGAACACCGCCCCGTCGGCCGCCGCGATCCGTTCGCCGCCGATCAGATTGAGGACCTCGTGTGTCATTGCGTCGGTGGTTTCCAGTCGTCCCACTTGGTGAAGTCGGCGGTCTTGCCGAGCTGTTCGAGGACAGCGGTGATGCCGGCCTGGCAGCAGGCGATGTCCTCCTTGGTGTGGCCGCCGCTCACGCCGATTCCGCCGACGACCTCGCCGTCGATCTCGATCGGCCAGCCGCCGACGAAGATCGAGAAGCGGCCCTGGTGCATGTTCATGATGCCGAACGCCTCCTGGCCGGGCTGGGCGTTGGTGTAGGTGTGCGTCGGGCGGCGGTGGCAGGCGGCCGTGAACGCCTTGTTGATGGCGATCTCGACGCTCGTCGGCTTGCCGTTGTCGGGTCGCTTGACGGCGATCGGCCAGCCGGCGGCGTCGCACACGCACACGACCGAGCCGACGCCGAGCTCGGCGGCCTTGGCCAGCGCGGCGTCGACGGCGAGCTCAGCTTCGGCGAGCGAAAGTCGGTGGGACGTGATCATCGGTGGCCTCCTTGATCTCGATTCGTTGGAGATGGCGTTCGTAGGCGAGGGCGCACACGGCGACGTCCTGGATCGCCACGCCCTGGGTCTCGAACAGTACGGGTGCGTCGCCGGCTCGTGGCGCGGTGACCGTGCCGGCGGCGATGGCGTTCAACTCGATGGCGTCGGCCCAGTCGAAGCGGCCGGCCGCCGCGGCGTTGATGAGGTCGCCGCACTCGGTGTGCGATCCGGTCACGTCGTCGCACACCACCGCCGCGCAGCGGGCGACGAGTTCCGGGTCGATCTCGGTGCGGTCGAACTTCGTCGCGCCGACGGCGCAGACGAGCGTGTCGTCGGAGATCGCCGCGGGCGGAAACAGCGGCTCCGACGCTGAAGTCACCGTGACGACAATGTGGGCGCCAGCGACGGCTTCGAGTGGGTCGGTGTGCACGGTCAGATTGGCTTCGGACGGGGCTGCACCTTCGCGCGAGTTCGTCGGCAGCGCACCGTTGGCGCCCGCAGATGCGAAGCTCGTCCAGTCCGGGGAGCGTCCGCAGCAGCATCGCGACGTGTGGCAGCGCCTGGTGGCCCGTGCCGATCACCGTGGCCACGGACGCGTGCGGCGCGGCGAGGTGGCGGATCGCCAGCGACGACGCGGCGGCGGTGCGCAGCGAGGTGACGGCGTCACCGTCGAGAGTGGCGAGCAACCTGCCGTCGATGTGGAACAGGACGTTGAGGAACGTGAACCGTCCGGCGTTGGTGGCGTAGAGCTTGCCGCCGCAATAGGGCGGGACGACGGCGGCCATCGCCGAGGCCATGCCGCCGCCGGCCGATGCCCTCACTCGTTGCGTCGTCGCCGCCTCGCCGCGGCCCCATGCTGCGAACGCATCATCGACGGCACGCTTGCGCGGCGGCCGGGTCGACGAGCTCGGTCACGGTGCGATCGTCGAGGTGCAACACGGATTGCATACAGTATCCGAGATGCGCGAGCCGAGCGACTCCAACGATGCCTCGCTGGGGCGCGTTCGGCCTCGTCTGCCTCGCCTATCTCGGCGTCACCGTCGGCGAGCAGGCGCTGTCGCCGGTGATGCCGGAGGTTGCCGCCGAGTTCGGCGTCACCGAGGGCCAGTCGGGCCTGGCGTTCGGTTTGCTGGCGCTGTCGATCGCCGCCGCCAACCTGGTCGGCGGAGCAGTGCTCGGCCGCTTCGGCGCCCGGTCGCTGATGCTCGCCGGCTTGGTGGCGACGATGGCGGGCAGTGTGGTCGCCGCCGTCGCCGAAGGGTTCGCCGTTGTGGTCGCCGCCCAAGTACTCCTCGGCGCCGGCGCCGGGCTGTACTTCCCGGCCGGGCTGCAGGCAGTGCCGGTCGTCGCCGGTAGCGGGCGGCGGGGGTTCGCCATGGGCATCTACGGCGTGGCGTTTTCCGCCGGTTTGACGATCGCCGCCGCTGCTCGGCGCCCTCGGTGCGGCGAGCGGGTGGCGGGTCGCGTTCTGGTGCGCTGCGGCGCTCGCCGCCGCGGCGTTCGTGGCGACCTGGTCGATTCGTCTCGGCCCGCCGTCCGGCGCGCCCGTGTCGATGCGCTTTCCCGTCAAGGCGCTGACCGGCCTGCCGACCGTCATCGGCGCCGTCGGTGCGGTGTGCCAGTACGGGGCGATCCCGTTCCTCACCACGTTCGCCGTCGCCGAGTGGGACCTTCGCGCCGCCCAGGCGGCGGCGCTGCTGGCCGTCGGGCGGGTCCTCTCGATCCTCGCCAAGCTGCTGTCGGGAGCGAGCAGCGACCGGCGCGGTCCGATCGCCAGCGCCCAGACGACCGCACTCGTGGTCGGCGCCACCGGCATCGCCTGGGTCCTGCTCCCGGGCGGGTGGCCGGCCTACGTCTGCGCCGCCCTGTTCGCCGGAGCGGTCAGCTCGTTCTTCCCGGTCGCCAACACCGTCGCCGTCGACTACTTCGGGTCGCACGGCCCGGCACTCGGCGCCTATCGCTCGGCGCAGATCGGCATCGGCGCCGCCGCCGGCTGGCTGATCGGCCGCTTCGGCGAGTCGTTCGGCCTGCGCCCCGCCCTTCTCGTCGCCGTCACGACGCCGTTCGTGCTGGTCGTCGCCCTCCGCTGGCGAACGTCTCGCGCCCCCGACCACCAACCGATGGGTGTCTAGGGGACCGTTCCGTCCCCAGAACACCCATCGGTCGTTCGAGACGCCGAGGGCGAGGCCGACCGTCCGCGGGTCGGCGGCACCGACGATCGCCTGGCCGTCCTCGGGCACGACGATCACCTGCTGTGCGCACGGCAAGCCCCCACCGTCCGACGCGCACGGCACGTGGCGCCGACGGCTTCGAGCCCCGCCGCGTCGCGCTCGTCGAAACCCGCCTCGATGCGAACGCCGTCGTCTGCGGGCAGCCACTCCCAGCGCGGCGCGGTCACCAGTGCACCGGGCGCGGTCTCCCCGTCGATGATCCCTTGCAGCAGTTGGGCGTTCCACACGACCTGGTTGTCGCCTCCGGGCGTGCCACCGAGGAACCTCGGCGCACCGCGGTCGTCGGACACCGCCCAGGCGTGCAGCGTCGTTGCCGGACGGCGACCGGCGACCGGGAAGTTGGGGTGGTGGCCCGGATCCGGCGTGAAGCCACGCCCGGCGCGGTTGGCGAGGACGAGGTCGTAGTCGGCGACGACAAGCCCGCTGCCGTAGCGCGGGTACGAGTTGGAGTGGACGACGACGACGCAGTTGCCATCACGGTCAGCGGCGCTCACGATCGACGTGCCCGATGGGTCGGCCAGTCGGTCCCGGCTCTGCTCGATGGCGGCGAGAACACGGCCATAATGAGTCGCCAGATCGTCGCCAGGTCGAGCGCCGGCGAGTGCGGCGAGAAGCGTCGGTCCATGAGTCGGTGCCGGCGTCGCCCACACCGTGCGGGCACCGACGTTGGCGGCAGCACAGTCGGCCCATTCGGCTCGCACCGCCGCGAAATCCTCGTGGTCGAGCACGCCACCGTGGCGTTGCACGGTGGTGACGATCGCGTCGCCGACCGGCCCGGCGAGGAACCCGTCGCTTCGCTCGACGAAACTCACCAGCGCATCTGCCAGACCGGGAAGCGTGACCAGCTCTCCGGCGGCGATCGGCTCACCGCCGGGGAGGTACGCGGTGCCCGCGGGATTCCAGCGCCGGAGCAGTTCGACGCTGGCGACGGCGAGGCGATGGTTCACGGCCGCCCACGGGAACCCGTTCGCCGCGAGGTCGATCGCCGGTGCGGCGAGGCGATCGAGCGGTAGTCGCCCATTGGCGGCGAGGGCGAGATAGCCGGCGGGGGCTGCAGGTGGACCGACCGACATCGGGCCGGTGTCGCTCCAGGAGCCGCGGCTCGCCACCTCGGCGAGCCCGCGGGGTGCCCCGCCGATCGCCAGCAGTGCCTCCGGACGGGCGGCGCCGGCGCGCAGGACGATGGCGACGAGGTCGCCCCCGAGCCCGCACTTTGATGGCAACAGCACGGTCTCGGCAAGCGCGGCGGTGACGGCTACGTCGAACGCGTTGCCCCCCTCACGAATGGCGTTGGCGCCAGCCTGGGCTGCCAGGGGAGCTGCCGCGCACACGACCCCATTCGCCCCGCGTCCGGTGCACTGCTCGGCGATGACGCTCGACTCGCCGGCGGCCATCTGACAACCGCGGCACGAGGGAGAAATGGGTGTGCACGCCGAGCCACGGCACGTCCGGCGACTCACGGCGCAGCACGACCGTGGCCCGGCCGGGGCGAGGGAACATCGATCCGTCGTCGTCTCGGCCGACGGAGTCCCAGGGTACGACTGCAACCGCATGGCAGCCGTCGGGGGATGCGATGACGACGAGCTCGTCGACCCGAAACGAGAACCCCTCGATTGTCGGCCAGACGTTGCGCCACTGCTGAGACTCGAGAGCATCGAGGCCGTGCACGACTTCGGCATAGGTGCCGAAGGCGACGACGTCGGGAGAGAACCGCCGGCGTGCGGAGGCCATATCCACGGCGGCGACTTCGGATCCCCAGGAGCGGATCCACTCGCGCACGGACCGTTCGATCAGCTCGGACTCGGAAGGGTCTTGCATCCTCGGAACGAAAGTATACAGTATACGAGAAGGTGGTAAGAGGGACGAGCCGTCGTCGCGGCGGCCAGGGCGAAAGGTAGATCACCGATGACCGAGCTGTTGTCCAAGGACGACTTCCGCACAGCGCTCGAGGACGCCATCAAGGGCCGCGAGGCGAAGAACGCCTCGTTCAGCCTGGCCTGGGCGAACGGCGAGCTGAAGCGCGAGCACTTCGCCCGCTGGGCCGAGAACCACTACCACTACGTCGGCCCGTTCGCCGACTATCTCGGCTACATCTACGCCAACACGCCCGACCACGCCACCGACGCCAAGGACTTCCTCCTCCAGAACATGTACGAAGAGGAGTTGTCCGACGTCCGCCACACCGATCTGCTGATCCGCTTCGCCGAGGCATGCGGCACGACGCGTGAGCGGGTGACCGACCCGCAGAACATGAATGCCGTGACCCGCGGCCTCCAGGGTTGGTGCTACGCCACGGCGATGCGCGAGCACTTCGCCGTCGCCACCGCTGCCCTCGTCGTCGGGCTCGAGTCGCAGGTGCCGACGATCTACCGCAAGCAGTACCCGCCGCTGCTCGACAAGTACGGCTTCACCGAGGACGAGGCCGAGTTCTTCGACCTCCACATCACCTCCGACGAGGTCCACGGCGAGCGCGGCTACCAGATCGTGCTCGACTACGCCGACACCCCTGACCTGCAGCAGCGTTCACTCGACATCGTTCGCGCCGGCGCCGAGATGCGCTTCTCCTACACCAAGGCGCTGTACGACACCTACGTCGCTCCAGACCTCGGACCCAGCGGACCACAGACCAACGACGATGTCGACCTGCTCAGCCTCGGCACCGGCTGACATCGTCCCGCTGATGCCGACGATCCGCTACGTCACCAGCAACTGCGCCGTCGAGTTTCCTGAGGGCGACGACGTCAACCTCCTCCGGGTAGCGATCCGCAACGAGTGCGACGTTCCCTACAAGTGCGCCAGCGGCAACTGCGGGACCGATCGGGTGCTCGTCGTCGACGGCGCCGACAACCTCAGCCCGACGCGCAAGCGCGAGCGGGAACGTCTCGGCGAGCTGCTCGACCAGGGCTACCGGCTGTGCTGCCAGACGTACGCGATGGGCGATGTCAGCGTGACGTGGGATCCCGACCAGAAGGCGCTCGACGATCGGTGGGTCGACAAGTCGTTGCCGGCGAAGGCCGACGAGCGCCTCAAGCGACGGTGGCTGTCGGAGGCAGACAACGCCGGCGCTGAGCGGATGGCGGAAGCTGAGTAGAACGTGGACGAGGGGGTCCCGGACCGCGAATCCTCCTGGATTGACGTAGGTGACGTCGCGGATGTCGTCAAGCGCAAGAAGTTCGTCGTCGGCGAGGGAATCGACGCCAAGGTCGTCATCGTCCACGACAACTGCGTCTACGCCCTCGACAACGTGTGCATCCACAAGCAGCGCGAGCTGGTCAGGGGCGTGATCCTCGGTGACCGCATCATCTGCCCTGGCCATCAGTGGGCGTTCCAGCTGGCCACCGGGTTCGAGGCGAAGATGGAGCAGCACCAGCCGACCTATCCGGTGCGCATCTCCGACGACGGCCGCGTCGAGGTCGACATCGCCAGCCCCAGCGCCCCGCGGCCCGTCCAGGCCGACCAAGACACCGTCCGCTAGCGAATCAAAGGGTGCCGACAGGACGGTTCCGTCACGCTGGCACCCTTTGGTTGATCAAAGGGAACCGCCGCCGAAGGCACTGATCCTCTAGACTGTGTGTTCACCGTTCGGGCCAGAGTCGTCCCGGGCACCACCCAAGCCGACCATCGACTTTCGTGGACGAGGACGACAACCGAATGCAGCACATCTCCGGCCGGACGCCTGAGCGTCACGGCTTGTACGACCCAACCTTCGAGCACGACTCGTGCGGTGTGTCGTTCGTCGCCCATCTGCACGGCGTCGCCAGCCGCGAGCTGGTCGACACGGCGCTCACCGCGCTGACCAACCTCGACCACCGGGGGGCGACCGGAGCCGAACCGGACACCGGTGACGGCGCCGGCATCCTCGTCCAGGTGCCTGACCGCTTCCTGCGGGGCGAGCTCGGGGACGTCCTGCCGCCAGCCGGGCGGTACGCCGTCGGCCTGGTGTTCCTACCGGTCGAGACGCTCGCCGCCGAGAAGGCCGAGGCGGCGATCGGGGGCATCGTCGACGACGAAGGGCTAGAGGTCGTCGCCTGGCGCGACGTCCCTGTGCGCCCCGATTGCCTCGGTGTGACGGCGCGGTCGGTGATGCCGCGGTTCCGCCAGCTCATCGTTGCCGACGCCACTTCTGGGCACCGCCCAGACCCGGGTGGCGCGGCCGGAATCGACCTCGACCGCAAGACGTTCGTCGTTCGAAAGCGCATCGAGCACGAGCTCGAGGACGACATCGCCTCCTACCTGCCCTCACTGTCCGCCCGCACCCTCGTCTACAAGGGGATGCTGACGACGCCACAGCTCGCCGAGTTCTTCCCCGACCTCAGCGACGAGCGCTTCGAGAGCGCCCTCGCCCTGGTCCACAGCCGCTTCTCGACGAACACGTTCCCGTCGTGGCCGCTCGCCCACCCGTACCGCTTCATCGCCCACAACGGTGAGATCAACACGGTGCAGGGCAACGAGAACTGGATGCGCGCCCGCGAAGCGATGGTCGCCAGCGAGCACCTTCCCGGTTTGCAGCGAGCGTTCCCGGTCTGCACGCCGGGGGCGTCGGACACGGCGCGGTTCGACGAGGCCCTCGAGCTTCTCCACCTCGGCGGGCGGCCGTTGCACCACGCCATGTTGATGATGATCCCGGAGGCGTGGGAGAACAACGCGGAGATGGACCCGGCGACGCGGGCTTTCTATCGCTTCCACTCGTCGGTGATGGAGCCCTGGGACGGGCCGGCGAGCGTCGCCTTCACCGACGGCACGATGATCGGAGCCGTCCTCGACCGCAACGGTCTACGCCCGAGCCGCTACTGGGTCACCGACGACGACCTCGTGGTGATGGCCTCGGAGGTCGGCGTCATCGACGTCGACCCGGCCAAGGTCGTCATCAAGGGTCGCCTCCAGCCCGGCCGGATGTTCCTCATCGACACCGCGGCGGGACGCATCGTCGACGACGCCGAGATCAAGGCGACATTGGCGGCGGAGCATCCCTACCAGCAGTGGCTCGACGAGGGCCTCGTCGAGTTCGCCGATCTGCCGCCCCGCGAGCACGTCGTCTTCAGCCACGACAGCGTGCTGCGTCGCCAGCAGCTGTTCGGCTACACGCACGAGGAGCTGAAGGTCATCGTCGCCCCGATGGCCGCCAAGGCGGGCGAACCGCTCGGCTCGATGGGCACCGACACGCCGATTGCCGTTCTCTCCGAACGGCCGCGGCTGCTCTTCGACTACTTCAGCCAGCTGTTCGCCCAGGTCACCAACCCGCCGCTGGACGCCATTCGGGAAGAGGTCGTCACGTCGGTCGCGTCGACCGTCGGTCCCGAGGCCAACCTCCTCGCTCCCGGTCCGGAGAGTTGCCGCCAGCTTGCCCTGCCGTATCCCATCATCGACAACGACGAGCTGGCCAAGATCGTTCACGCCAATGCCGACGGCTCGTATCCCGGGTTGCAGGCCAAGCAGGTCAAAGGCCTTTACCGCGTCGCCGGAGGTGGGCTCGCGCTGGAGCGAGCGCTCAACGCCATCTGTGCCGAGGTGTCGGCGGCGATCGAGGAAGGCGCTCGCGTGATCGTGCTGTCCGACCGCAACAGCGACGCAGTCGAGGCGCCGATCCCGTCGCTATTGCTGACGGCCGCGGTCCATCACCACCTCGTGCGCACGAAGCAACGGACCCAGGCGGGGCTGGTCGTCGAATGCGGCGATGCCCGCGAGGTCCACCACATGGCCCTGCTGATCGGTTACGGCGCCGGGGCGATCAACCCGTACCTGGCGTTCGAGTCGGTCGAGGACCTGATCGCCCAGGGCCTCCACGGCCTCGGTGAGATCGACCCGACCAAGGCCGTGCGCAACTACATCAAGGCGTGCGGCAAGGGCGTTCTCAAGGTGATGTCGAAGATGGGCGTGTCGACGGTTGCCAGCTACACCGGCGCCCAGATCTTCGAGGCGATCGGCCTCGGCAGCGAGCTCGTCGACCGCTACTTCACGGGGACGGTCAGCCGGCTCGGCGGCATTGGACTCGACGAGATCGCCGCCGAGGTCGCCGCCCGGCACGCCGCAGCCCACCCCCGCCGGCCCGAGGAGCGGGCCCACCGCAAGCTCGAGCTCGGTGGCGAGTATCAGTGGCGCAGGGAGGGTGAGCACCACCTGTTCAACCCGACGACGGTCTTCAAGCTGCAGCACGCCACCCGCGCCAAGCGCTACGACATCTTCCGCGAGTACAGCCGGGCGGTCGACGACCAGAGCAAGCGCCTGGCCACGCTGCGCGGCCTGTTCGAGCTCAAGCTCGGGAACCGCCAACCGGTCCCGCTCGAACACGTCGAGTCGGAGGCGGCGATCATGCGCCGGTTCTCCACCGGGGCGATGAGCTACGGGTCGATCTCGGCGGAAGCCCACGAGACACTGGCGATCGCGATGAACCGCATCGGCGGCAAGTCGAACACGGGCGAAGGAGGCGAGGATCCCGAGAGGTTGCACGACCCCGACCGTCGCTCGGCGGTCAAGCAGGTCGCGTCTGGACGCTTCGGCGTGACCGCGGAGTACCTCACCAACGCCGACGACCTGCAGATCAAGATGGCCCAGGGCGCCAAGCCGGGGGAGGGCGGCCAGCTGCCAGGGCACAAGGTGTACCCCTGGATCGCCAAGACCAGGTACTCGACGCCGGGCGTGGGACTGATCAGCCCGCCACCACACCACGACATCTACTCGATCGAGGATCTCAAACAGCTCATCCACGACCTCAAGAACTCCAATCCGGCCGCCCGAGTGCACGTCAAGCTCGTCGCCGAGATGGGTGTCGGCACCGTGGCTGCCGGGGTGTCCAAGGCGAAGGCCGACGTCGTGCTCATCTCCGGCCACGACGGGGGCACAGGGGCGAGCCCGTTGACGTCGCTCAAGCACGCCGGCGGGCCGTGGGAGCTCGGGCTGGCCGAGACGCAACAGACGTTGCTGCTCAACGGGCTGCGCGACCGCATCGTCGTGCAGACCGACGGACAGCTGAAGACCGGTCGTGACGTCGTCATCGCCGCGCTTCTCGGCGCCGAGGAGTTCGGCTTCGCCACGGCGCCGCTCGTCGTGTCCGGCTGCGTGATGATGCGCGTCTGCCACCTCGACACGTGCCCGGTCGGCATCGCCACACAAAACCCCGAGTTACGCAAGCGCTTCGCCGGCCGGCCGGAGTTTGTCGAAACGTTCTTCGAGTTCGTCGCTGCCGAGGTCCGCGAGCTGATGGCCGAGCTCGGCTTCCGCTCGATGGCCGAGATGATCGGCCACGTCGAGATGCTCGACACGCGGGCGGCGATCGACCACTGGAAGGCGGCCGGTCTCGATCTCTCGCCGATCCTCGTCGCCCCGCGCAACCCCTACGGCCAGTCGTTGCACAACACCAAGAGCCAGGATCATGGTCTCGACAAGGCGCTCGACGTCGAGCTCATTCGCCAGGCCCACGACGCCATCGTCGATCGCCTGCCGGTGGCCATCGACCTGCCGATCCGCAACGTCCACCGCAGTGTCGGGACGATGCTCGGTCACGAGATCACCAAGCGGTGGAAGGGTGCCGGCCTGCCCGATGGCACGATCGACATCCACCTCACCGGTTCGGCCGGGCAGAGCTTCGGGGCGTTCGTGCCATCAGGGGTCACGATGCGCCTCGTCGGCGATGCCAACGACTACCTCGGCAAGGGTCTGTCTGGCGGGCGGATCATCGTCCGCCCGCATCCGGCGGCGCCGTTCGTCGCCGAGGAGCAGATCGTCGCCGGCAACGTCATCGCCTACGGCGCGACCGGTGGGGAGATCTTCCTGCGCGGCGTGGTCGGGGAGCGCTTCTGCGTCCGCAACTCGGGCGCCCTCGCCGTCGTCGAGGGCATCGGCGACCACGGGTGCGAGTACATGACCGGCGGCAAGGTCGTCGTGCTCGGCCCGACCGGTCGCAACTTCGGCGCCGGGATGTCGGGCGGCATCGCCTACGTCTGGGATCCCGACGGCGTGCTGCCATCCCGCGTCAACGCCGAGATGGTTGCCCTCGAAGACGCGTCGGGCGACGCGGATGAGCTGCGCGAGGTTGTCGCCCGCCACCAAGCATTCACGGATTCGGCGGTCGCATCCCGGTTGTTGGCGCGGTGGGACGACGCCGTCACGGAATTCGTCAAGGTGATGCCCAACGACTACAAGCGGGTCCTCGACGTGATGCGCGACGCCGAGGCCGAAGGCCTCGCCGAGGCGGACGTCCTCCAACGCGTGATGGAGGCTTCGCATGGGTGAGGTCACGGGGTTCCTGCAATGGGAGCGGCAGACGCCGACGAGGCGGGCGGTGCCGGTGCGCCTGCGCGACTGGCGCGAGGTCTACGAGGAGTTCCCCGACGACGCCGTGCGCCGACAGGCGGGGCGCTGCATGGACTGCGGCATCCCGTTCTGCAACAACGGCTGCCCGCTCGGCAACCTCATCCCCGACTGGAACGACCTCGTCTACCGCGATCACTGGCGCGACGCCATCGACCGTCTTCACGCCACCAACAACTTCCCGGAGTTCACCGGCAGGCTCTGCCCGGCGCCGTGCGAGGCGGCGTGCGTGCTCGGGATCAACGCCGATCCGGTGACGATCAAGCAGGTCGAGGTCGAGATCATCGACCGGGCATGGGACGAGGGTTGGGTAACGCCGCAGTCACCGTCGATACGGACCGGCAAGCGGGTGACGGTGATCGGCAGTGGACCGGCCGGGCTCGCCGCCGCCCAGCAACTCACCCGCGCCGGGCACGACGTCGTCGTCCTCGAGCGCGCCGATCGCATCGGCGGGCTGCTTCGCTACGGGATCCCCGAGTTCAAGATGGAGAAGCGCCACCTCGATCGGCGACTCGCCCAGATGGAGGCCGAGGGCACCGAGTTCCGCACCAGCGCCGCCGTCGGCGAGAACATCGATGTCGACGTGCTGCTGGCGACGAGCGACGCCGCTCGTGCTCGCCTGCGGTGCGACGGCGTGGCGGGATCTGCCGGTTCCCGGTCGCGAGCTCGCCGGCATCCACCAAGCGATGGAGTACCTGCCGCCATCGAACCGCGTGCAGCAGGGTGACCTGGCCGAGTCGCCGATCTCGGCGGCGGGCAAGCACGTCGTGATCATCGGCGGTGGAGACACCGGGGCCGACTGCCTCGGCACGGCCCACCGCCAGGGCGCCGCCTCGATCACCCAGCTGGAGATCCTCCCTCGCCCGCCGGACGACCGTGCCGTCGACAACCCGTGGCCGCAGTGGAGCCTGATCTACCGGGTCTCGTCGGCACACGAAGAGGGCGGCGAGCGCATTTTCAGCGTCAACACCGAGCGATTCCTCGACGACGGTGAGGGCAATGTGCGGGCGTTGCTGCTCCACGAGGTCGAGCTGCGCGACGGCCGGTTCGCCAAGATCGACGGAACGGAGCGCGAGCTCGCCGCAGACCTCGTCCTCCTCGCGATGGGCTTCGTCGGGCCCGAGCACGGCTCGTGGCTCGACCAGCTCGGCGTCGAGTTCGACGCCCGTGGCAACGTCGCCCGCGACGGCGAGTACATGACGACCGTGCCTGGGGTGTTCGTCGCCGGTGACATGGGCCGCGGTCAGAGCCTGATCGTCTGGGCGATCGCCGAGGGGCGCTCGTGCGCCGCCGCGGTCGACGAGTACCTCGTCGGCGAGACGTCGCTGCCCGCACCGATCGAGCCGACCGCTCGCCCGCTCGTCTGATCGTTAGATTTCGGGCCATCGGTCTACGCAAGCCATCGCTGCCCCGCCTCCTCGGTTTCGCCGCCCTCAGTGCCAACGTGCTGGTGGTTTGCGCCCTCGCGGCGTGCGACGGGAACGACGGCGATGCTTCGCAATCGACGATCACGATCCGACCGACGGCGTATGTGACGCTGCCGGTGGTCACGACCGCTCGCCCGACGAGCACGGCAGCCGGCCAGCAGGGCGCGAGTGAGCGTGAGGCGACCGGCGAGGGTGACGTGTACCAGGTGCGGTCGGGTGACGCCCTGCCATTGATCGCCAGCCGCTTCGACATCACCGTCGAGGAGTTGGTCGACTTCAACAACTGGGAGGACGGCGCCCTGCACCCGATCTATCCCGGCGACGAGGTGCGCATCCCGGATTTCGCCGACGAACCGGAGGATGAGGTGACCGACGAGCGGCCCGACGACGGGCTCGGAACGATGCCTGCTCCCGGCGGCGGACCGCTGTGTCCCGACGGCACGGAGCGAGACCTCTACGAGATCGTGCCAGGGGACTTCATCAGCCGCGTCGCCGACAAGAACGACATCTCGATCGAGGAGTTGGAGGCTGCCAACGCCGAGAACCCGGCGTACCAGGTCTTCGCCCCCGGCCAGGACCTCTGGCTGCCGTGCGAAGGCGAGGACCTCGGCACCGTGCCCGCCGCGACCGCGGGATGACGGTTTCGAGCGCGATGTGACAAGTAGATTACGGGGCGTGGAGCGGCCGACCCTCAAGCGCACGTTCGCGTTCGCCGCTCTCGGGTCGTCCCTTCTGCTCACCGGCCTGCTCAGCGCCTGCGGCGACGACGAGCCCGACGCCGAGGCGATGGTCATCCAGCCGTCGTCGTACTCCACGATCGTGTCGACGACGGCTGCGGCCGCGGCGGCGCCGTCGGGGTCGACACCGGCGGGAGGCACCGTCGCCGGCACCCAGGTGTACGTGGTCCAGAGCGGGGACTTCCTGGCTGGCATCGCCGCCGACTACGGCATCCCTCCGGAGTCGATCGCCGCCTTCAACGATTGGGAAGACGGCATCCAGCACGCGATCCATCCCGATCAATCGATCAACATCCCGCCGGGAGCGCAGGTCCCCGATCCCGACGACGACGAGGACGAGGACGAGGACTCCGAGGACAACGAGGACACCGAGGAGGAGTCCGAGGCCACGGAGGCGGACCAAGAGGAGGTCGACCCCGACGACCCGCCACGCTGTCCCGACGGAACGCGGCAAGGCACGTACACCATCGAGGCCGGCGACATCCCCGCCAACGTGGCTTCGAGCCTCGACGTCACCGTCGACCAGCTCAACGAAGCCAACGCCACCACACCGGGCTACCGCGCCTTCATCGTCGGAGCAGACATCCTCGTGCCGTGCGGCGACGAGGACGAGTGACCGGCTGATCAGCCGAGATCGGGCCAGCGTCGCTTCGGCTTGCTCCGCCAGCCGGCGATGCCGCGACGGCGGCGCCCGGCGAGGTCCCAGCGCCGCCGCCAGCCCGAGTACGCCGGGCCGGTGAGCGACGGCGTGTCCCCTGCCGCGGCGCGGCGCCGGGCAGACCAGTAGTCGGTGGTCGACTCGTCGGCGAGCGCGGCGACGGCTCGCTCGATGCGGTCGTTGAACCGTCGCGTCGACTCGTCGGGTTGCCGGTGCAGCGGACTGCCGAAGGTCACCCGGGTCCGGCCTGGCTTGGGCACGCTGGACCCCTTGCCCATGATCGAGTCCGTTCCGTCGATGTACACGGGGACGACGGGTGCGCCCGTTCGGCCGGCGAGGTAGGCGGCGCCCCCCTTGAAGGTCTGTCCCCAGCCGTCCGGGGAGCGCCCGCCCTCCGGATAGATGACGAGGCTCCACCCATCCTCGATCAACCCGGCCATCAGGTCCGCCGATCGCCGGTTCGTGACCTCGCGGTCGACCGGGATGGCGTTGAGCGCGAGGGCGGCGAGCGTCGCCTTCCACCGCTTGTCGAAGAAGTAGTCGGCGGCGGCGGCGGTCACGACGTGCGGTCGCCACGGTGGCGGCACCGATCGCACCATCAAGGCGGTGTCGAGATGGCTGTGATGGTTGGGGGCGAAGATCACCGGCGGCGGGGCGATGTCGTCTCGATCGGCGAGCCGAAGCAGATCGGCGAGGCGGTCGTCACCGCTGATCTCGGGATCGGCGACCCAGTCGATGAGCAGTCGCTGCGGTCCCCCGACGACCACGCGGCGGGCGACCTTTGCCGCCGGTGATCGCGCCCAGCCGGTGTCGTAGTCGGCGCCGAGCGTTGGCGCCTCCGCCGGCACCTCGACTCCCCGTGGCACCGTCGGTGGCCGGTACGGGAAGCCGCTGTTGCGGACTGGAGTGCTGACCCGACGGACGACCCCCTCCAGCGACCCCGCCGCTCTGGAGGCAGAGCGCACGAACCGCGACGCGCTCACTTCACCCATCCGAGCACCCTGCACGACGCCCTGCACGATCACACTTCAGAGCCATGCAACGGTGCCGAAGCGCGCGATTACGCCCACAGAAACCCGAGGAGTCACCAAGACACTCGGACAACGTACGCTTCACCGCACGTCCGCAATCATCAGCGGTGGGGTGTGCAGGTGGGTGATCGTGGGGGAGCGGCCGACGACATCACCGGCCATCTCCAATGCGTCGTTGAGCGTCGACGCCGACGTGAAGCCGAGCCGGCGCACCGCCTTGTCGTCGCCGCCGACGATGATCACCCGGCCGCAGTGACGCATCCCGTGGGCGCCCCAGTACCACATGTAGAACGGGTGGACGCCGTGGTAGGCGTAGGACGTGCGGTAGAGGTGGCGGTACCAGTCGTCGTAGGCGTAGCGCTCCTCCCAGGTCTTCGACATCTCGTGCGGGTCGGTGGTGTCGGCGAGGACCTGCTCGTAGAAGTCGATGTAGCTCGGATGGTGGACCGGGTTGAAGTCGGGCAGCGTGGGATGGGTCATGATCACGACGCCGCCCTCGCGCACGAGCGGTTTGTTGCGATAGAGGTTGAAGAAGTAGCCGAGCCCGGTGCACATCACGAGGATCGGGTTCATGATCGAGTGCACGTTGTACGGGCAGATGTAGGGGATCCCCATCGTGAGGATGTCGGTCTGACCCTCGACCTCGACGAGTTGTTGACGGTGGACGTTGGCGACCGTGACCTCGTGCACTGCCTCGACGTCGCCGCACTGGATGCTCGTCATCTGGTGCGGGGCTTCGATCGAGTGGAAGATCTTGCGCGCCGCCTTGACCGGCAGCTTGCCCAACGATGTCGCCGTGCCGATGTACAGCGCCCGGTCCCGCGCCGACCATTCCCACTCGCGCTTGGAGAGGAACTCGAACGGCTTCGGGAAACGTGTCGGTGTTCAGCGTCGTCTCGATCTGGAACACCTTGATCCCGGCGTCGCGGAGCACCCTGCCCATCCGCCAGGTCGAGTGGTGGATCTCGCTGTGCCGGTGGTCCATGAAGCTGCGACTGGCTTCCATCGTTGCCGGGTTGTGGTGGTGCCGCAGCGAGCGGTACGAGGCGAGGCCGATCGCTGTTGACTTCCAGCCGCCGTCCATCGCCACGAGGTTGATGTTGACGTAGACGACAAGGTCGGACTCGGCCGCCCGCTTGCTGATCTCGACCTCCTCGCCGTGGTCGGTGGTGCCGATGAAGCTGACACCGTCGGGATCCTCGGCATCGAACTGGTAGAGCGCCCCGGTCGGCTCGAACGCGTCGTAGACACGATCGCCGACGGCATGGCGCAGCTCGGCCTCGGTCATCCGGCGATGCAGGGCGAGGGCGGCGATGAGATGGACGTCGTCGACCCCCGCCTCGGCGGCGAGGTCGAGAACCGCCTCGATCACCCGCTGGCGGACGTCGGGCCGGCGCATCTTGGGGAGCGGCAGGCTGACGTCGTCGAAGGCGATCGTCAGCTTCATCCCCGGGAACAGCTGGGTGCGCAGCGGCTCGGCGCCGATCGGGTTGTCGAGGGCGTGGCGGATCGCCCCGGTGATGTCGTCGATCGCCGGCAGCGGCTCGGGCGCGTAGATCACCCGGCTGCGGTCCGGTGGCAGCTTCTCGAGGGAGAATCCCTCGCCGCGCCAGAACAGCGTGGGCGGGGTCGATTTGTCGACGTCGAGCACGAATCCCGGTCGTGGCATCAGGAGTCACTCCGTAGGTCAAAAGCGATCTTGATCGCACCGCGTCGCCCGGCCGCCGCGGCATGGGCGATGGCGTCGGCGTGGTCGGCCAGGCGATAGGTGGCGGACAACCACCGTTCCGCCTCGATGGCGTCGGCGGTGGCCGCGGCGAGGTCGAACGTCTTGGAGACCGTGCCATCGGGGAGCCGCTCGGTTCCGTACGTGTAGGCGCCGACGAGCTCGGTCTCGCGGTGCCACAGGCCGGTGAGATCGAGCGTCACTTCGGCGGGCATTCCCATCAGCACCGTGCGCCCGCGTGGCCGTGTGCACTGCAGGGCGACCGTGATCGAGTCGTCGGAGCCGACGGCGTCGATCACGGCGTGGGCACCGCCGGCGACAGTCCCCCCGATCATCCGGCAGCCGTCGTGGCGGCGCACGGCCCGGGTCAACTCGCCCGCCGGAACGACGTCGTGGGCACCGAGACGTCGCGCCTCGCGCTGCTGGTGTGGGTAGCGGGCGCCAACGACGACCCTGGCGTCGGGGACGTAGCGCACGAGACCGGCGATCGCCGCCAGTCCCATTGTCCCGGCACCGAGCACGGCGACGATCGGCTCATCAGCGGCGTCGACCGACTCACCGCGGGCGGCTTGGAGTGCAGCGTGAATTCCGCCGGCCAGTGGTTCGATGAGAACGGCGCGCTCGTCCGTGACGTCGCCGAGGCGATGCAGCTGGCTCTCGTGGGCGACGAACTCGGGCGCCCAGCCACCGCCCGTGGACTTACAGAAACCCGTCTGGATCCCCGGTTCGAGATCGCCCGCCGTCAGGTGGCCATAATCGTCGCCGTCCCCCGGGGCGGCACCGGCGAAGGGCGGAGGGAAGCCGCGGGTTGCATGACCGAGCACCGGTTCGATGGCTACCCGTGTCCCGTCGTCGAGCTCGCCGACGATCTCGTGGCCGGGTACGAAGGGGAACGAGACGACGTCGTCGAAGTAGGTCGAGGCATGACCCTCGATCATCGACAGGTCGGACCCGCAGATGCCCGACAGACGGGTCCGGACGCGGTGCCATCCCTCGCCTGGCAGCTCCGGCGGATCGACGGAGCGGTACTCGAGTGGCGCCACGCGCACAGCGGCCGACGTTCCGATCGCCGAAGCTATGCGGGCGAGCCCGAGCCGTGCCACCGACCTGCGCATCTCCAGAGCTTTCATCGGAAGCTCCGCCGGCGTTCGCGTTCGACCAGTACCGGGGCCATCGGGAACGGCCGGCCACCGGCGCCTGATGCTTTCGCCCAGTGCTCGACGAGCCAACCGCGCTTGCGGGCGATCGCTGCCAGCCTGGTCTCCGGGTTGACGGCGACCGGGAAGCCGACCGCCTCGAGCATCGGCAGGTCGCTCGACGAGTCCGCGTACGCGACGGCCTCGGCCAGGTCGAGCCCTTCGGCCGCGGCGTAGTCGGCCATCACCTGCGCCCGCGCTTCGCCGGTCGGCGGTACCGCCGTCATCTCCCCGGAATAGGTTCCGTCCGGTTTGACCGTCATCTCGGCGGCGATGATCTCGTCGAACAGCGGGCGCAGGCAATCGACCGCGAAGTCGAGCGCGCCGGTGATCAGTAACGTGCGGTGGCCGAGCGCCCGATGCTCCCGGACTCGTCGCAGCCCTGCAGGAAAGCTCTTCGTGAGGATGACGTCGCTGAGCAACTCCCGCGCCTCTTCGGCGATCTGGTCGACCGGGGCATTCTCGTAGCGGCGGTAGAAGTGGCGCAGGAAGTCGGTGCGGTCGCTGCGGTCGAGCTTGAGCAACCGCGGTGCCTCGGCTGCCGTGCGCAGGACGTAGCGCAGCCGCTCGGTGTTGTCGAGCCGCCGAGTCGCCAGGAACGTGTAGCTCTCGACGACGTTGGAGGCGATCAGGGTGTTCTCCAGGTCGAAGGCGGCAAGGTGGCGATCGGGCGAGAGCACCTGCCGTCGCAGGCGGGCGGCTCGATCGGTCGTGGTCTTCCCCGGCCCCGTCTTCACGCGTGCATGCCTGACGATCGACGGCAGGTGGATCTCGCGGATGTAGTGGATCCAGTCGACGCTGCGCGGGTCGAAGTTGAGCGCCTCGCGGTCGTCGGCGTCGAGGCCGTCCCACATCGCGAGCAGGTTGTCGACTTGGTAGATCGCCTCGCACTCGGTGTACAGCCCGTACAGCTCGACGTATTCGAGCGCCCTTGAGACCTCTTGGCCTTTGGTCTCCAGCTTGGCCGAGAGCTCGGCCTGCTTGCCCCGTAGGGGCAGGGCGTGGAGCAGACGCTCGCCGCGGCTGATCACCGCCTTGGCGCGGCTGAGCTGGGACTGCACTCTCCCACGCCCAGGGAACCGCCACTCTGGAACGACGATCGGCTGACCGAGCGAGTCGTAGATCGGGTGCTCGATGAACCAGCCGCTCACGTTGTCGACGAGGGTGCGGTACTTGAGCGGGTTGACGGCGCCCGATGCCACCTGGCAGATCGGCGGCGCGGCCTCGGGGCCGAGGGCGGCGACGGTGATGATCGCGGCGACGACGAGGTCGACGGGGACCACGTCGACGGTGCCCTCGGGCACTCCCGGGAACTCGCGCAGCAGGCCACGGCCGTACGACAGGATCACCGGCTCGGCCATCCGGAAGCCGCGGATCCAACCCGGCCGCGGCTCGGCCCACGCCGACTCGATGATCGACGGTCTGACGATGCTCACCGGTACGTCGCCGCGGGAGTCGATGAGGGCCTGCTCACCGAGCGCCTTGGTGAAGGCGTACGCGTCCGGCCAGCCGACGCTGGCTGCCCGGGCGCGTCCGGCTTCGACGAGCTGATCGCGTGCCCAGCGTTCGCGCAGTTGTTCCGTCTTGGCGGCCAGGGCCGGTGCCCCGGCCGCGCCAAGTTCACGCCGCGCATCGGTGCGGAACTTCGCCAGCCGATCGGGCAGCCGGCTCGCCGCCTCGCTGTCGCTGCGCATCCGGCGCGCCGCGGCCACTTCGTCGCGCCAGCTCAGCCCGAGGTCGAACGGTCCCTCCGAGACGAGCTCCTCGGGGGCTTTGCCGCGACGGTTGCCGGCCACGTAACACGTCGACACGGCGACGAGATGCGGCGTCGACCCGAGCTCACCGAGCAGGGTGGCGATGCGAGCCGGGCCGAGCAGGTTGATCTCGACCGCCGAGTCGAGTGGCGAATCGAACGAGACCGCCGCCGCCGAATGGATGACGACATCGCACGAGGCGAAGATCTCTCGATCCTCGCTCGACAGGCCGAGTCCGTCACGCCCGACGTCGCCGCGGACCGTCGTGATCCGCCGATCGGTCAACTGCCGAAATCCATCGCGCCCGTGCTCGTTGCGGAGCCGGTCGAAGGCATCGTTCTTGAGCAGTTCCCGCTCGACGCGTTGCGCGGCGGTGGTGCGCTTGCCGTCGCGGACGAGGAGGACGAGGTTGCAGTCCGGAACGCAGCGCAACAGCCGCTCGACGAGCGCCGTCCCGACGAAACCGGTGGCTCCCGTAATGGCGATGCGCTTGCCGGCGAGCGACTCGACGATCACGGACCACAGGTCTAGCACGGTTCTCTACCAAATGGTAGAGAACCGTGCTAGAACGTCCGTATGGCCTCAACGGCCCTTGCGCCCACCCGGGATCGCATCCTGGTCGCGGCGACCGAGTTGTTTGGAAGTCGGGGGGTCAATGCCGTCTCGCTGGACGAGATCGCCGCCGGCGTCGGGGTGCGCAAGCAGACCGTGCTGTACTGGTTTGCCAGCAAGGACGAGCTCGTCGACGCCGTGTACGTCGAGGCCGCCACGCAACTGACCGTGGCGATCGAGGCGGCGGTTCGGGCGGCGCCGGACGAGCCACTCGACCGCGTCGACTCGGTCGTCAGCGCCGTGTTCCGGGCCGCCGTGCGGACACCGTCGTTGCTCGGACTGGTCCGCGAGCTGAGCCGCCTGCCCGAGGCGCGTGCCGAAGGGCTTCGTCACCACCTGCAGCCCCTCGTCGATCGAGCCGTCGACTACTTCGACGCCGAAATGTCGCGAGGGCGTCTACGTCGCGGTGATCCTCGGCTCATCGCCGTGCTCGTGTCGGCAACCGTCACGGGGATCGCCACCGATCCGGAAGCGCTTCGTGCCGTCGGATGGGCGCCGAGCATCGTCGCCCTGCGCCGCCTCCGTGACGAGCTGCGGTCCTTCCTCCGCGCCGCCCTCGCCCCGTAAATCTGCGTTCCCCGGCCACGCAGGCCGCGGGAGCCGCTCCCTCGCTGGCGCTCGGTCGCTCGCAACCGTGGACGTGTTCAGCCCCGATCGATCAGGTGGGTTCGTTGCCGGGCTTCCACTTGATGCTGCAGCCGACGCTCGGGCGCTGATCGCGGCTGATCGGTTCGCCGCCGACGAGGGCAGTGACGGCAGCATCGAGCTCGTCGCCGGTGAGCGGCACGTTGTTCCCCGGCGTCGAGCCGTCGAAGCGGCCCCGGTAGACGAGCTGGCTGTCGCCGTCGAAGAGGAAGAAGTCCGGTGTGCAGACGGCGCCGTAGGCGAGTGCGGCGGTCTGGTCGGCGTCCACGAGATACGGGAACAGCCATCCCCACGCCGCGGCCTGCTCGACCATCCGCTCCGGGCGATCCTCCGGGTACTGCTCTGCGTCGTTGCTGTTGATCGCCACGACGCCGACGCCATCGTCCACCCATCGCTTGGCGGCCGTCGCGAAGTCAGTCGCGATGTGCTTGACGTACGGGCAGTGATTGCACACGAAGGCGATCAGCGTGCCCCGCGGACCGGCCAGCTCGCTGAGTGATCGACTGGTTCCGTCAGCCGCGTGAAGTGTGAAGTCAGGTGCCGGCGACCCTAGGGGCAGCGTCGAGTTTCCGGTTGTTGCCATGCTCTTGACGGTATCGCCCGTCAGTGTTTGGTGTTGCGGCGCCGCCGTGACTTGCGCTCGATCGCCAGCTCGACGAGGCGGTCGATGAGGGCCGGGTAGGACAACCCGGCGGCCTGCCACAGCTTGGGGAACATCGAGATCGGGGTGAACCCGGGCATGGTGTTGGCCTCGTTGCAGAGGAAGCCGCGCCCGCCTTGCTCGAGGAAGAAGTCGACCCGGGCGAGGCCGTCGCAGCGCAGCGCTTTGAACACGTCGACGGCGAGTGCCCGCACTCGGTCGGTGTCCGCCGCCGACAGCGGCGCCGGCACGAGCAACTGGGCGCCATCGGTGACGTACTTGTCCTCGTAGCTGTAGAACTCCTCACCGGGGATGATCTCGCCGGCGCCGGACGCCACCGGTTCGGTGCCGCCGAGCACGGCGACCTCGATCTCGCGACCGATCACCGCCTCCTCGACCACCACCCATTCGTCGTAAGTCAGGGCGTATTCGATGGCGTCGCGAAGCTCCTCGACGTCGTGCGCCTTGGTCACCCCGACCGACGACCCCATGTTCGATGGCTTGACGAAACACGGCAGGCCGAACTCGGCGGCGAGTGTGGCTGGGAGGCCTGGTAGGACTCCCGTATCGCGCAGGGCGCGGAAGCGAGGCTGCGGGATCCCATTGGCGGCGAGCACCTGCTTGGCCATCGCCTTGTCCATCGCCAGCGCCGAGCCGAGCACGCCGGATCCGACGTATGCGGCGTCGGCCAGTTCCAACAAGCCCTGCACCGTGCCGTCCTCGCCCATCGGCCCGTGCAGCAACGGGAGGACGACGGTCACGTCGTCGACCTCGTCAGCTCCAGCCGTCTGCCGGATCACATCGGCCACCGACACGGAAGGCCCCGTGGTCTCGAGCCGCCCGGGAAGCGCGCCCGGACCGCCGGCGAGAGCGGCCTGGGCAGCCTCGCCGAGCGACCACTCCCCGGTCGTCGAGATACCGATCGGCGTCACTCGGTACTTCGCCGGGTCGACCGCTGCCAGCACGTGAGCCGCGGTCACACAGCTGACGTCGTGCTCCGCGGATTGCCCGCCGTAGAGGACGACGAGGTGGATGCGGCTCACCCGATCAACGGTACTGGCCTCGGCTCGCGCCACACCGGATGCCGAACGCTGCCCGGGTACCGTTCTGGCGCGTGAGGTTCCGCGCATCCGACGTCGCGGCAGCGACCGAAGGAGCGCTCGTCGGCGATGACGTCGAGGTCGATGGAGCGTCGTTCGACACCCGCACGCTGCGGCGTGGCAACCTCTTCGTGCCTCTGGTCGCCGATCGCGACGGTCACCGGTTCATCGCCGACGCGGCGCGTGCCGGCGCCGCGGCAACGTTGACATCGCAGGGCGCCGGAGCGGCACGGGCTGCCGGCATCCCGGCGATCGAAGTCGTCGACACCTCCCGGGCGCTGGTCGACCTGGCGACGTGGGGCGCCCGCCGGCTCGAGGCCGTCGTCCTCGGCATCACCGGCAGCGTCGGAAAGACGACGACCAAGGATCTCACCGCCGCGGCCATCGGTGCCGGGCGCAGCGTGGCCGCCAACCAGCGCAGCTACAACAACGAGCAGGGCCTGCCCGTGACCGTCCTCGACGCTCCCGATGGCGTCGACGTGCTCGTGCTGGAGATGGGCATGCGCGGCTTCGGGGAGATCGCCCGCCTGTGCAGCATCGCCCCGCCGACGATCGGCATCGTCACCGCAGTCGCCGCAGCCCACACCGCGAGGCTCGGCGGGATCGACGGCGTGGCCCGGGCCAAAGCGGAACTCGTTCAGGCGCTCCCGGCACATGGCTTGGCGATCCTCAACGCCGACGACGAGCGGGTGCGTTCGATGCGCCGGCTCAGCGCCGCGTCGGCGCTGACCTTCGGCGAAGCTGCCGACGCCGACGTCGCCGTCGACGACATCACGCTCGACGAACTGGCCCGGCCGTCGTTCCGGGTGCGCACGCCATGGGGGAGCGCCCGACGTCCGCTTGCAGGCCAGCGGCAGGCATCTGATCCACAACGCGGCCGCGGCGATCGCCGCCGCCGGAGCGCTCGAGGTCGATGTCGAGGCCGCGGCCGACGCCGTCGCCGGGACGACCTTGTCGGCCAGCCGGATGGCCGTCCACCAGCTGCCGTCCGGAGCCGTCGTCATCGACGACGCCTACAACGCCAACCCGACATCGATGGGCGCCGCGCTCGATGCGTTGATGGCGATCCCGGCGAGCCGGCGCATCGCCGTCGTCGGGTTGATGGCCGAGATCGACGACGCTGCCGCCGCCCACCGGTCTGTCACCGAACGCGCCGTCGACCAGCGCATCGAGTTGATCGCCGTGGGAACCGACCTGTACGGGATCGCCCCGTGCGCCGACCCGATCGCCGCAGTCGGACAGCTCGAGCGGGGCACAGCGGTGCTCGTCAAGGCGAGTCGAGTCGCCGGTCTCGACCGAGTTGCCGCCGAGCTGGTGGCGGCACCACCGCCCGTGGAGCCGGTCGATGACGACCCGCTACCGTTGCGCCGTGACGACTGAACCCTCACTCGCTGGCGAGCAAACGATGGCCACGCTGGCCAAACTCGCCGCCCATCGCTACGGAGACACGACCGCGGCGCGCTTCCTCCGCGGCGGTGAGTGGCAGCAACTCACCTACAACGAGTTCTGGGACCGGGTTCGCGACCTTGCCCTCGGGTTCGCCCGGCTCGGCGTCGGTGTCGGCGACCGGCTCGCCATCCTCGCCAACACACGTGTCGAGTTCACGATCGCCAACCTCGCAGCCAGCACCGCCGGCGCGGTCGTCGTCCCTGTGTACCCATCGAGCTCAGCGGAGGAATGCGAGTGGGTCGTCGGCGACTCGGGGTCGAAGGTGATCGTCTGTGAGAACCCCGATCAGGTCGCCAAGATCGGCCTCGTCCGCGACAATCTCCCGGGTGTGGAGCACGTCGTCGTCATCGACGGTGACGTCGACGGCGTTCCGACGATGGAGCAGGTCGCGGCGACCGGACGGGAAGACGACCCCGCCGAGCTCGACGACGCGCGCCGGGCAGGTCGCTGCCGACGACGCCTGCCTGATCATCTACACCTCCGGCACGACCGGTCGGCCGAAGGGCGTCGTGCTCACCAATCGTGGGTTCGCGGCGGCTCGGCGCACCGGAGTCGAGATCGACCTGTTCGGGTCGGGCGCACTGGTGTATCTCTACCTTCCCCTCGCCCACGTCTTCGCCCAACTCGTGCAGGCGATGGCGTTCGAGCTCGGCGCCCCGATCGCCTACTGGGGTGGAGACGCGACACGCATCGTCGCCGAGATCGGTGAGGTGAAGCCCGACGTTCTCCCGTCGGTGCCACGGATCTTCGAGAAGGTGTACGCGGCGGCGATGGCGATGATCCCGGAGGACGGACGCGCCGAAGTCGACGGCGGCGATCGAGCTCGGCAATCGAGTTCGTGACGCCAGGCTCGCCGGTGAGGAGGTCTCGGCGGAGGACGCTGCCGAGTTCGAGCGCGTCGACGCCGAGTTGTTTCCGCTGGTTCGTGGCATCTTTGGCGGCAACGTCGGTCTGGCGATCTCCGGTGCGGCACCGATCGCTCCGGAGATCCTCCGCTTCTTCTATGCGTGCGGGGTCCCGGTGATGGAGGCCTGGGGAATGACGGAGACCACTGCCATCGGCACGATCAACCTCCCCGGGGCGCACCGGTTCGGGTCGATCGGTCGAGCCGTCCCCGCCGCCGATATCCGCGTCGCGGACGACGGTGAGATCGAGATCGCCGGCGACTTCCTGCTCCGCGAGTACTGGAACAACCCGGAGGCGACCGCCGATACGTTCACGACCGACGGTTACCTGAGGACCGGCGACCTCGGGTCGATCGACGACGACGGCTACGTGACGATCACCGGGCGCAAGAAGGACATCATCATCACGGCCGGAGGCAAGAACCTCACGCCGGCGAACCTCGAGGGCGATCTGCGGCGATCGCAGTGGATCTCCCAAGTCGTGATGTTCGGCGACCGCAAGCCGTACCCGGTGGCGATCGTCACCCTCGATGCCGAAGTCGTCGTGCCGTGGGCAGAGGCCAACGGGTTGCCCAGCGACCTGGCATCCCTCGCCGGCAACGAGCAACTCCAGACGATGATCCAGGAGGAACTGGACGCTGTCAATTCCAGGTACGCGAGGGTCGAGCAGATCAAGCGGTTCAAGGTTCTCGACCGCGACTTCACCATCGACTCGGGGGAGCTCACACCGTCACTGAAGTTGAAGCGGAACGTCGTCTACGCCAATCTGGCCGACGAGTTCGAGCGCCTGTACTTGTGACGGGACGCGCTGGCGGTGAGGCGCGCCCGAAGCTGGACAACGTGACAACCCTGTTGCAGATGCGTGGTGCGCCACCGATGGCGGCGCCGTGCCGATCTAGGGTCGCAGTCCCAGCCAAGTTTCAGGGGGAAGGAAATTCGATGATGATCGCGGCGCACTCGGCGACGAGCGTGGTGGGGCGCGGCCGCCCTCGCCGTCATGACCGCGTTGGTCGGCCAGGTCGCGGTCGCCCAAGAAAGCCCGCCCGGCACGGTGTTCGACGTGTCGCCGGCGCTGGCGATCGAGGCGGCACGAACTCGGTTGCGCCTCTTCGTCGACGACAACCCAGAGGCCGCGGGGTTACCGGCAGATCCCCCCGAGTGTCCGCTGATCTCGGTGCAAGCGTTCAACGACATCGCGAGCGTCGTCGGGTCCGAGCGAAGTGCCGACCTGCGGCTGCAGCTCGACCCATGGCTCGGCCGGACGACATCCGATCCCGAACTGCGCCCGGACTCCGCCGCCGAGGGGGAGGTCGAGGGCATCCCCATCGTGCGCTGCGACTCGGCACGTCCGAGCGATGGATCAGTCACGCGGCCGGCTCTGTTTGCCGCCAACCTCACCGGTGGGGTGACGTTCGGCGACTTCGTCCGGCTCTACTCGCTCGAGGGGATCCTCGCCGCCCAGCCGGCCGGAATCGGGGGGCGCCAGGTCGGCGCCTGTTTCGGCACCGATGACACGGCGACCTGCGTCGTGCTGTGGAGCTCGCGCAGCCTCGTCATCGGGATGACTCTGGAAGGACCGCCGGCAGCTGTGAACAACTCGACGGCTGGTGCGGCGCTCACCGCGGCCGTCCCGACGGTGATCAACTCGCTGGCCGTCGTCACGCAACCGGCACCAGTGTGCTCTGCCGATGCGATCGAGGCAGCGACTGGGGTCGCCCTGCTTGACGAGCCGGTGTGCGCCGACGGCTGGGCGTTCGGCACGACCGTCGAGTGCCCTCCTCCAACGACGTCGACGTCCACGTCGACTTCGACGACGGTGTTCACGAGCGGGCTGCGGTCCGTCGCTCCCGGCCTCGACGTTCTGCGAAGTGCTCGAGGTCTTCCACGTCGAGTCGGAGGGATGGCTGTACGACGGTCCGGTCGACCCGACGTGCACCGAGAACCTCGCCCGGCTGGGAATGACGGCGGTGACGGCGGCGGAGGTCGCTCCCGAGCCGTGCGACGACGACGACCCGTCGCTCGCCACCGGATCGATCCGGTCCGGGCAGCTCGGAACGCGGGTCGCCGGTCTGCAAATCGCCCTCGTCAACGTCGGCTACGTCCTCCCGGTTGATGGGCGTTTTGGCCCGCTCACCGAGGCGGCCGTTGTCGACTTCCAGGTTGCGTAACGGGATCGACCCGATCGGCATCGCCGGTCCGCGGACGCGGGCGACCCTGGGAATCTGACGATGACGGAGGGTGGTCGGCTGAGGGGCTGGCGGAGTGGTGTCGCGGTATCGGTGACCGCCGCGGTGTTGGTCGGCGTCGGGTGGACGGCGGCGAGGCCGGGCACGGCGGTGGCGCAGGTCGACGTCGACGAGGCGCGAACGCAACCTCGCCGCCTTCGTGGCGGACAACCCACCACTGGCGGCGGGATCGGACGTGCCCACTGACGGACCGCCGTGTCCGCTGGCAACCCCGCAACAGATGACCGACGCGTTCGGTTCGATCCCTGTCTCGGTCGAGCCGTGGTACGCCTTCACCGCCATCGATTCGCAGCTCCAGTCCGATGTCGGCGATCGCGTTGCGGTCGTGCGCTGCGTCGCCGCTCCGTCGACGGACGGGCTGCTCGGAGTTGGACTGTTCGCCCTCGACATCTCGGCCGTCGATGACGTCGGGCTGGATTTCGACCGCGTGGCCCGGCGCTTCGGCGTCGGCCGCGCCGCCTGGGTGGAGCCGGCCGGCATCGGGGGAGACCTCGCCGGGCATGTGCTCCGCCTCCGACCTGTCGAGGCAGACGTGCGTCTTCCTCTGGCACCGCGACGGGCTGGTGATCGGCCTCGAGGTGCCGGTGCCGCCCGGCACCGACGAACTCGTCGCGACGGGTTCCGCGGCAGGTCGATGACAGCGATCGTCGCCGGCGTCCTGCAAACGCTGGTCGAGGGCCTGCCGACGACGACCACGACCACGTCGACGACTTCGACGACGTCGACGACCTCGACGACCTCGACGACGTCGACCACTTCGACCACGTCGACCACGTCGACCACGTCGACCACCGAACCCGACGACCGACCGAGCCGGCGACGACCGAGCCGGCGACGACCGAGCCGACGACGACCGAGCCGACGACGACGACCGACGACCGACCGCGACAACGACGTCGACGTCGACCACGACGACGGTGCCGCCGACGACGACAACCACATCGACGACGACCACCACCACCACCGACGACCACGACCACCACGCTGCCGCCGACGACCACCAGCACGACGACGACGAGCACGACCACGTCGACCACCACCACGTCGACCACCACCACGACGACGACGACCACGTTGCCGCCGACAACCACGTTGCCGCCGACAACCACGTTGCCGCCGACAACCACGTTGCCGCCGACGACAGTGCCGCCGACGACGACCAGCACGACGACGACGAGCACGACCACGACGAGCACGGTCCCGCTCGCACCGTTGTGGGAGTTCATCGGTGACGACAGCGACCTGACGGAGTTCGCCGACGCGGTCGAGGACGCCGGGCTCGTCGACCTCTTCGACGGATCCACCCCGCCTGCCGAAGCCCTCGCATCGGTGCTCCCGGAGCCGCTGCCGCAGCCGGTGACTCGACCTCCTCGACGCCGAAGGGATCACCGTGCTGGCACCGACCAATGAGGCGATCGACGCCTTGCCGACGTGGAACGACATCAGCGCTGACGAGGACGCGCTGCGGCACTTCGTCCTCGCCCACGTCCTGGCCGGTCAGCTCGACGAGGAGGAGCTCTTCGCCGTCGATCAGGTCAGCGCACTGAGCGGTGACGTGTTGCTCGTCGATCCGGCCACCCAGACGATCAACGGCGCCCACCTCGTCGTCATCGACCAACTCGGCACCAACGGCATCGCCCACACCGTCGACGCCGTCCTCGTCGTCCCGCCGGTCACTCCACCGACGACCGAGGCGCCGACGACGGCCGCCCCGGCACCGCCCACCGCCGCGCCGGCCACCCCACCGCCCGAGGAGCCCGCACCCCCCGACCCCACCCCACCCGCGACCGCCCCCGCCTAAGCCCATTGGAGTGTTTGCTGCTGACGGAGTGTCAGCTGCTGCGTTTCCCGACAGCTGACACTCCATCGGACGCTGACAGCCCGTCCCTAGAGTGCGAGTTCCGACATCTCCCAACCTGGCCACACAGGAAGGGATGCTCATGAAGGAGCTCACGCCCGCCGCGTTGCGATGGCTGGCCGATCATCACGGTGTCATCACGACCTCCGCCCTGCGCTCGTCGGAAGTCGGGCGCTCGACCGTCGACCGACTCGTTCGAGCCGGCGTACTCCGTATCGCCGGCAAGGGCGTGTACGTGTTGACCGCCACGAGGTCGACCCTCGAGCAACGCTGTGTCGTACTCAGTGCAGTCCACCCGACCGGCTACGTGACCGGCCCGACCGCCGGCGTCCTCTACGACCTCCGACGGATGCCGCCGGCGTCGGCCCTGCACTTCGGCTGTCGACACGGCGACCACCTACCGACGGAGCCGGGTGTCAGGTTCCGCCAGACTCGGGCGCTGACGGCCTCCGACCGGCGGATCCGTCCGGATGGGATCATCGTCGCACGGCCTCGGCGGCTTGCCTTCGACCTCGCCACCGACCTTCCCCCGCTCGATCACGTCTCGGTGCTCCAGCAACTGCTCGATCGTCGATTGGTCACCTTCGAGGAACTCGTCCAAGTCGGCGACCGGCTCTGCCACCCGGCGCGACCCGGGAGCACTCGATTCGAGGAGAGCCTGCATCGGCTCGACCGGGGCGCTCCGGCACAATCGCATCCGGAGGTGATCCTCGCCGAAGCGTTGTGGGCAGCGCTCCATACCCGTCGAGCGGCAGGCTCGGGTGATCCGTCGGGGCGGGAGCCTTGTCCACATCGACCTCGCCGTGCCGGACATCAGGTGGGGCATCGAGCTCGACATCCACCCGGAGCACCGCAGCATCGAGGGCCACGGTGGCGACGCCCGCCGGTATCGCAGCCTGCACCTCGTGGAGTGGCAGGTCGAGCCGGTGAGCGAGGCACGACCTGGCGAACCTGGCCGAACTCGCCGACGAGCTGGCGGAGCTGTATCACGCCCGGCGACGTCAGTTCCTCGGTCATCGGAGTGTTTCCTGAGGGGCGTGTCCGCAGCAGACACTCCAATGACAGCAAACACTCCAATCGAGGTTAGGGGAGGGCGTCGAAGGCGGTGAGGGGGTCGACGAAGTCGACGCCGAGGAACTCGGCGACGGGTTGGTTGGTCACCGTTCCGGCGACCGTGTTGACGCCGAGCGCCATCGCCGGGTCGCGGCGCGACGCGGCCGCCGGGCCGTGCACGGCGACTTCGTGGAGGTAGGGGAGCGTGGCGTTGGTCAGCGCGTACGTGCTCGTGTGCGGAACGGCGCCGGGCATGTTGCCGACGGCGTAGTGGATCACGCCGTGCAGTTCGTACACCGGGTCGTCGTGCGTCGTCTCGCGGATCGTCTCGATACAGCCGCCCTGGTCGACAGCGACGTCGACGATCACCGCCTCCGGCTTCATCGCCTGGACCATCGCCTCGTCGACGACCACCGGGGCCCGCCCGCCGGCGACGAGCACGGCGCCGATGAGCAGGTCGGCGTCGGCGACGCTGCGCTCGATGGCCCCGCGGTTCGACGCCACCGTCATGATCCGGCCGCGGTGGATCTGGTCGACCCAGCGCAACCGATCGAGGTTCTTGTCGACGAGGACGACCTCGGCCTCCATCCCGGCGGCGATCCACGCCGCGTTCCAGCCGACGTTGCCGGCGCCGAGGACGACCACCTTCGCCGGGCGTACGCCGGGGGCGCCGCCCATCAGCACGCCCCGTCCGCCGTTGTGGCGCTCGAGGAAGTGGGCGCCCATCTGCGGGGCGAGTCGTCCCGCCACCTCGCTCATCGGCGCCAGCAGCGGCAACGCACCGTTGGCGAGCTGCACCGTCTCGTACGCCAGCGACGTCGTCTTCGCCGCCAGCAGCGCCTTGGCCACCTCCGGATAGGCGGCGAGATGCAGGTACGTGAACAACGTCAGGTCCTCGCGCAGGAACTCGAACTCCTCGGCCTTGGGCTCTTTGACCTTGACCACCATCTGCTGCGCCCAGGCGTCGGCGGCGTCGGGCACGATCGTTGCCCCGGCCCCGACGTAATCGCTGGTCGGTGATCGACGCCCCGGCGCCAGCCCCGCTCTCGACGTAGACGTTGATCCCGCTGCGCTCCAGCTCGCGCACGCCATCGGGCGTCATCGCCACCCGATGCTCGGCGGTCTTCACCTCTTTGGGCACGCCAACGGTCCTGATTGCAGCACTGGAATCAGTCATGGCGGAACATTACGTCTCCGTGCTGGGACCTACGGCCCTGGCGCCGTGCTACAACACCACCATGAAGGCGTTCTCCAACTTCGTCAACGGCAAGTCAGTCGAGGCGGCGGACGGGCAGACACTCGACGTCGTCAACCCGGCAACCGGCGAGAAGTACGCAACGGCCCCGCTCTCCGGACCGGCGGACGTCGACGCGGCGATGACCGCCGCCGCCGAGGCCTTCCCCGGCTGGCGTGACACGACCCCGTCCCAGCGCTCGCTCGCCCTGTTCCGCATCGCCGACGCCATCGAGACGCGGGCCGACGAGCTGATCGCCGTCGAGGTCGAGAACACCGGCAAGCCGGTCGCTCTCACCGCATCGGAGGAGATCCCTCCGATGGTCGATCAGATTCGCTTCTTCGCCGCCGCCGCCCGCAACCTCGAAGGCAAGAGCGCCGGCGAGTACATGACGAACATGACGTCGTGGATCCGCCGTGAGCCGATCGGGGTGTGCGCCCAGGTCGCCCCGTGGAACTACCCGTTGATGATGGCCGTCTGGAAGTTCGCCCCGGCGATCGCCGCCGGCAACGCAGTCGTCCTCAAGCCGAGCGACACGACGCCGGCGAGCACGACCCTCCTCGCCGAGATCGCCGCCGAGTTCGTCCCACCTGGCGTGCTCAACGTCATCTGTGGAGACCGCGACACGGGTCGGGCGATGGTCGCCCATCCGACCCCGGCGATGGTCTCGGTCACCGGGTCGGTCCGGGCCGGTAAGGAGGTCGCCGGGAGCGCCGCCGCCGACCTCAAGCGCGTCCACCTCGAGCTCGGCGGCAAGGCGCCTGTCGTCGTGTTCGACGACGCCGACATCGCCGCCGCCGCCGAGGCGATCGCCATCGCCGGCTACTTCAACGCCGGCCAGGACTGCACGGCCGCGACCAGGGTCATCGCCGGCCCCGGCGCCTACGCCGATTTCGTCGACGCCGTCGCCGAGCAGGCGAAGGGCACGAAGACCGGTCTGCCCGACGACGATGACGTGCTCTACGGCCCGCTCAACAACCCGAGCCAGCTCGAACGCGTCGGCGGCTTCCTGGAACGAGTCCCGGATCACGCCCGTGTCCTCACCGGCGGTCACCGCCAGGGCGACACCGGCTTCTTCTACGAGCCGACCGTCGTCGCCGACCTGCGTCAGGACGACGAGATGATCCAGAACGAGATCTTCGGCCCGGTGATCACCGTGCAGCAGTTCAGCGACGAGGACGAGGCTGTGGCCTGGGCCAATGGCGTCGAGTTCGGATTGGCGTCGAGCGTGTGGACGAAGGACTTCGGCAGGGCGATGCGGATGTCCAAGCGCCTCGACTTCGGGTGCGTCTGGATCAACACGCACATCCCGATCGTCGCCGAGATGCCCCACGGCGGCTTCAAGCACTCGGGCTACGGCAAGGACCTGTCGATGTACGGCTTCGAGGACTACACCCGCATCAAGCACGTGATGGCCAATCTCGACAGCTGAGCGTCTACGATCGGCCGCAAGGGGGAGGGCTGCGTGGCAGACGGCGGCACGCCGACAATTCGAACGGGACGATGTCATCGTCCTCGACCACGTGCGCAAGGAGTTCGGGGGCTTCGTCGCTGTGCAGTCCGCCGACTTCAGCATCGCCCGTGGCGAGTTCTTCGCCATGCTCGGTCCCTCTGGCTGCGGCAAGACCACGACCTTGAAGATGATCGCCGGCTTCGAGCTGCCGACGTCGGGACGCGTGTTGCTCGAGGGCGTCGACGTCAGCCGCGTGCCGCCGTACCGCCGCAACGTCAACACGGTGTTCCAGCAGTACGCCCTGTTCCCGCACATGACGGTCGCCGACAACGTCGCCTTCGGGCCACGCTCCAAGCGGGTCAGCCGCAGCGAGTGCGACCGGCGGGTCAGCGAGATGCTCGAGGTCGTCCGCCTCACCGAGTTCGCCAAACGCAAACCGTCACAGCTGTCGGGCGGGCAGCAGCAGCGCGTCGCCCTCGCCCGTGCCCTCGTCAACCTGCCGAGCGCGTTGCTCCTCGACGAGCCGCTGGCCGCCCTCGACCTCAAGCTCCGCGAGGCGATGCAGCTCGAGCTCAAGCGGATCCAGCGCGAGGTCGGCATCACGTTCGTGTTCGTCACCCACGACCAGGGCGAGGCGCTGACGATGAGCGACCGCATCGCCGTGATGAGCGAAGGGGTGGTCGAGCAGATCGGCACGCCAGAGGAGATCTACAACCGCCCGGCGTCGCTGTTCGTCGCCGGGTTCATCGGCTCGGCGAACCTGCTGCCGGGCACCGCAACCGGACAGGACGGCAACGACGTCGTCGTCGAGCTGGAGTGCGGGCCGACCGTGCGGGCATCACCGGGCCGTCAACCGGCGAACGGTGACCCCGTGTCGGTGATGATCCGCCCGGAGCGCCTGCAGATCGCCGTCGCCCCCGGCTCCGACGGGCGCAGCATCGAGGGCGTCATTCGCGAGCTGATCTTCCAGGGTGCCTCCGCCAGGCTGCAGTTGGAGCTCGGCGACGGCACGGAGATCGTCACGTACGTCGATCCCGACGACGATCTCCCGTTCTTGCGACCGGGCGCATCCGTGCACGCCAACTGGAACCCGGGCGCCGCCTTCGTCCTCGCCGGCTGGCCGCGCCAGCCGGGCGCCAGCGACTCCGACGTCGACCAGATCGAAGCAACACTGTGACCAAGGGAGAACTGCCATGACCCTGAATCGCTCCAACCGCCGCCGCCCGGTGCTCACCAGGCGGCAACTGCTCGCCAGGGCAGGACTGCTCGGCGCCGCTGGCATCGTCGCTGCCGGCGATCGTTGTCGTCGGGCGCGCTGGCGGCGCATCGCGGCGGCGCGGCGTCCGCCGCGCAGCCGGCCGCGTCGCCCGGCCTCGGGCGACGGCGGCGAGCTGTACTTCGCCAACTGGCCGGCCTACATCGACCCGACCGAGGACGATCTCGTCGGCACCGTCGATCGGTTCATCGAGGAGACCGGCATCGACATGACCTACACCGAGGAGATCAACGACAACAACGAGTACTTCGCCGTGATCCAACCGGTGCTCGGCCGCGGCGAGACGATCGATGCCGACATCATGGCGCTGACCGGGTGGATGGCCGGGCGCCTGATCAACCTCGGGTGGGTGGACGAACTGCCGCTCGACGACATCCCCAACGCCGCCAACCTGCGCGACGACCTCGTCAACCCGGCTTGGGATCCCGAGGGCCGGTACTCGCTGCCGTGGCAGACCGGGCTTGGCGGGATCGCCTACAACCTCGAGGCCACCGGTCGAGAACTCACGTCGACGAACGACCTGTTCGATCCGGAGTTCAACGGACGGATCGGCATGCTCCTCGAAATGAACGACACGCTCGGACTCGTCCTGCTGTCGCTCGGCGTCGACATCTCGACGATCTCCAGCTTCTCGGAGGCGGAGGAGGCGTTCGCCAAGTTGGAGCAGGCCAAGGCCGACGGGCAGATCCGGGCGTTCACCGGCAACGACTACCTCCAGGACCTCGAGTCCGGGAACTTCGCCGCCTGCGTCGGCTGGTCCGGCGACGTCGCCCAGCTCTCGGTCGACAACCCCAACATCCGCTTCGTCATCCCCGAGGAGGGCGGGCACAGCTGGGCCGACACGATGCTGATGCCCAAGGGCGCCGAGCATCGCGCCGAGGCGGCGCAGTGGATGGACTTCGTCTACGACCCGGAGCAGGCGGCGCAGATCACGGCGTGGGTGCAGTTCATCTCACCGGTCAAGGGCGTCCAGGAGGAGGTCGCCAAGATCGATCCGGAGCTCGCCGAGAACCCGTTGGTCTTCCCCGACGAGGAGATGCTCGCCAACGTCTACGACTTCGCCTACCTCGACGACGAGACCCAGGCTCAGTTCGACGAGGCTTGGTCAGCGCTCGTCGGTGCCTAGCGAGCTGAAACCACCTCGACGGTGAGCGACGACCACCACCGCAGATCCCGAAGAAGCTCCTCCGCGTCGCGGACCGGTCGCTACGACCGCATCGGGTTGGCGGTGGTGCTCGTCGCCGGGGCCCTGCTGGTGCTCCTCGGCGCCCGGCTCGTGCCGGCCCGCTGGCAGTCGCTCGTCGCCGCCCTGCTGTTCGTCACGATCGCCACCTACATCGTCGTCGCCCTCACCGGTGGACCGGAAGCGAGGAGGCGGCTGGCGCCCTACGGCCTGCTCCAGCCGGGGATCTTCTGGCTGGCGTTGTTCTACCTCGCCCCGCTGTTCACGCTGCTGCGCACGTCGCTGTCGACGCTGCCGAGCCGCTTCGCCGTCGAGGCCGAGTTCGATTGGAACTTCGAGCAACTACGCCGACGCCCTCACCGACTTCGGCGTGCAGTTCCGCCACAGCTTCGTCTACGCCGGCGCGGCGACGGTGCTTGTGCGTCCTCATCGGCTACCCGCTCGCGTACGTCATCGCCTTCCGCGGTGGTCGGTGGAAGAACCTCCTGCTCGGACTCGTCGTCATCCCGTTCTTCACGTCGTACCTGATCCGCACGATCGCCTGGCAGAGCCTGCTCGCCGACAGCGGACCGATCATCGGGATCCTCGAACGACTCCGCCTGACCGGTCCGCTGGAGAGTCTCGGAATCATGGACAACGGCCGGCTGCTCGATACGCGGGCGGCGGTCATCGGCGGCCTCACGTACAACTTCCTGCCGTTCATGGTGCTGCCGATCTACGTCAGCCTGGAGAAGATCAACCCGGCTCTCGTCGACGCCGCCAAGGACCTCTACTCGTCGTCGGTGCGGGCGTTCCGCAAGGTCGTCGTGCCGCTGTCGCTGCCCGGCGTCTTCGCCGGGACGCTGCTCACGTTCATCCCCGCCGCCGGCGACTTCATCAACGCCGAGTATCTCGGTAACCCGAACACGACGATGATCGGCAACTCGATCCAGGACCAATTCCTTGTCCAGAACAACTATCCGCTGGCGGCGGCGATGTCGTTCGTGCTGATGGCGATCATCACCGTGGCCACGCTCGTCTACACGAAGTTCATGGGGACGGAGGAACTGACGTGAACATCACGCGCGCCAACGTGGCTCGCGGTCGGGCTCAACCTCTACGCCGCCCTCGGGCTCGTCTACCTGTTCGTGCCGATGGGTTGGATCGTCTGGTTCTCGTTCAACGATGAGGCGACGCGGTTCAACCTGTCCTGGGACGGGTTCACGTTGGCCAACTGGCGTGACCCGTTCAGCGACGAGAACCTCACCGACGCCTTCATCGAGAGCCTCAAGATCGCCGCCATCTCGACGGCGATCTCGGTCGTCCTCGGCTCGATGATCGCCATCGCCCTGGCGCGCTACCGGTTCCGCGGATCGGGTGGCCTCAACCTGTTCCTCGTGCTCCCGCTGACGACGCCGGAGATCGTCCTCGGCTCGTCGCTGGCCACGCTGTTCCTCGACGCCGACGTGACCCGCGGCTTCACGACGGTCATCATCGCCCACGTGATGTTCCAGGTCAGCTTCGTCGCCCTCACCGTGCGGGCTCGCGTGCGTGGCTTCGACTGGACGCTCGAGCAGGCCGCCCAGGACCTCGGCGCCTCGCCGGTGCGGACGTTCTGGAAGGTCACGTTCCCGTTGATCCTGCCGGGCATCCTCGCCGCCGCTCTGCTCTCGTTCGCCCTGTCGATCGACGACTTCATCATCACCCTGTTCAACGCCGGCTCGCTGAGCACGTTCCCGCTGTACATCTACGGCAGCTTCCGCGTGCAGTTCCCGCCGCAGGTCAACGTCCTCGCCACCGTGATTCTCGTGTTCAGCGTCGTGCTGTTGATGGCCGGCGTGCTGCGGTCGGCCCGCCGCGAGGCGACGCGATGACGCTGGGACGGCGGCGCCGGGCAGGCCGGCCGATTACTCTCCGGGGGACCATGTCGCCGCCTGACGCACCCCGAATAGCCGTCGCTCCGGAGAGCGCACCCACCTGGATGATCGAGGCAGTGAACGAGGGCGGCGGCTACGTCGTGCCGCTCGCCGACGCCGAGGGCGTCGTCTGGGGCAACGCCCGAGACGCCGATGGGTTGGCGAGGGCGCTGGATCAGGCGCCCAAGGCGCGCTGGGTGCAGCTGCCCTTCGCCGGCATCGAGAACTTCGTTCACCTCGTCGACGACGCCCATGTGTGGGCGTGCGGCAAGGGCGTGTACGCCGAGCCCGTCGCCGAACTGGCGCTGACCCTGGGGCTCGCCGGTTTGCGCGGGCTGTCGACCTACAGCCGGGCGCAGTCGTGGGAAGCGCCACAGGGGCGCAACGTGCTCGGTGCTCGGGTGACGATTCTCGGTGGCGGGGGCATCGCCACGTCGCTCACTCGCCTCCTCCAGCCGTTCGGCTGCCACATCACCGTCGTCCGCCGTCGCGCCGAGGACCTCCCGGGTGTCGACGACGTTCTCGATGCCGATCGCTACGCCGACGCCCTGCCCGGGGCGGATCTCGTCGTCGTCGCCCTTGCTCTGACCCCGGAAACGGAAGGCCTGATCGCCGCCGACGAGCTGGCCTTGATGGAGAGATCACGCCTGGCTCGTCAACGTCGCCCGCGGCCGGCACGTCGTGACCGACGATCTCGTCGAGGCACTGCGCAACGACGTGATCGGCGGTGCCGGACTCGACGTCACCGATCCGGAGCCGCTGCCGGCGGGCCACCCGTTGTGGACGCTGCCCAACTGCATCATCACGCCGCACGTCGGCAATACCCCGGAGATGGCGATCCCCCTGCTGGCGGAGCGAATCGCCACCAATGTCCGCCGCTACGCCGACGACGAGGAGCTCGTCGGCCTCGTCGATGTCGAAGCCGGCTACTAGATCCCGAGCGTCGGGACATCACCCACTACGAGGTTCTCGGGGTCGCTTCGACGGCATCGACGGAGGAGATTCGTCGCGCCTACCGCAGTCTCGCCCGTGTCCACCACCCTGACCACGATGCCGGTGACCGGGGCACGATGGCAGCCGTCAACGAGGCCTACCGGGTGCTGCGCAATCCCGGACGCAGGGCCGCTTACGACGCCGAGTTGGCGGCACGTGTTCGGCGCGCGCCGACTACGCATCGGCCCTCGCGACCGACCGGGAAGGTGCCCCTGCGCCGTGTCGAGGACCGCGGTGCGGCGCGATATCCGTGGAAGCTCGTTGCCGTGTCGGCCGTGATCGGGGCGGCGGTCGTCCTCGCCGCCGCCGCGCTGACAGACGAGCAGCCTCCGCCTCGACCCGACAACCTGCTCGAGCCAGGGTCGTGCGTCGCCATCGAGGCCAACCAGGACGCTCGGGAGGTGACCTGCAGCGGCGATGCCGACGATCTCGTCGTCGACCGCGTCGTCCCACTCGACGGTGTCTGCCCTGTGGGCCTTTCGGCGTACCGGGACCGCCAAGGGCTCGGCTACGCCTGCGTCACCCGCCGCGGACCGGAGACAACATCCGACGGGGTGTCATGACCTAGGTACTGGAGCGCGACGCTCCGCCTGCCGCCGCACCGACGTTCCCCCGTGTCGCGTGGGCGACCCGCAGCCGCCGCTGCGATGTACAGCCTGCGGACTAGGCGCCCTGTCCTCGCAGGCGCGCCCCGTGGCATGTTGCCCTGGAGGGCCGCCGAGCTCGAGATCGCAGATCGACTGTCTCTGCGTGGGCAGCGAAGGCGGCGAACGTGCCAATGACGAGGCCGATCAGAGCGAGGAGCCGATCCGGCCCGGCCAAGGCCCCTTGGAGCGCCGGGGAGCTGCTTGGCCTTGGACACTCCGACGAGGCCGAGGATCAGGCCGATGATTGTCAGGGGACCCCACAGCACGACGGTGATGGCACCGAGGAAGCTGAACAGCAGGCCAAGCAGTCCGAGGACGAAGCCAGCGACCTGCAAGCCTCGGCCGGGCCGGTGCTGGGCGACGAATATCAGCTGCTGCGGCGCACTGGGCAGATAGGCATGGGGCTGGGGCGGGGGCGGGGGCGGAGCCGGAGGCCTGAGGACGGGCACGGATTGCTGAGATGTCATGGAGAACGCGGACCTTGGGCCGCGGGGGAATGGAAGGGGATGAGGAAGGGAGGTTGTCGGCCGAACAAGGCGAACAGCCCGAGCAAGCGTCGGGTGGGACAATGTATCGGCATGGGTGGACATTCCACCCTGGCTCGCAACGAGCACCGGACAACGTGCTACCGTGGTCCGCTATGAAGGTTGACGTGCAGCGGAAGAAGGGGACGGTTAAGGTCGGGCCGCCGGAAGGGCCGGTGCGCCAGATCCCCGCTGCCTTCACGATCACGATCACCGACCACGAGCCGTACGACCTTCATCTCGATGTCGCCTGGAGTCCAACGATGGGGCGCCACACGCTTCGCCGATTGACGATCACCGCGGCAAGATGGCGACGAGTACGTGCGCATGTCGAGGATGAACCAGATCGCCTTCGCCGAGATCATCGAGACGGCCCTGCACGACCACGTCATCGGAGCCGACGGATGGAAGCAGATCCTCGATGATCACGCCGACCACGACCCCGTCGCTGTCGACGTCTTGATGGGCGATGGCTATCCCCCCTGCCTTAGATCCGGTCAGCGACCTCCTGTCACACGATCGTCGTTCGTGCGCCCGTCAGCGCCGCGCGCGGCAACCAATCGCTGCTTGCCCGAGGTCAGGTTCTCCGACCGGCAACCGGACGCGCGGGCGTCCGAGCTGCCGCTGGTGCCGATGCCGATCGACTACAGCAGCGAGCTCTGGCGAACTACGACGCCTACGTGCAGGGCGAGACCAATCGGATCGGCCTCGAACCCGAACACGCTGACCAACTGGCCGGGGACACCCGGATTCTCACCGATCTCACCGGTTGGCGGTCGGACCGAGGAGATGGTCACTGTCTTCGGTGGCTCCTATTGCAACTCGCGGGAGCACGACATCGCCGAGATGGTACGGAGGGCAATCTCACCGATGTTGGTGAGCAGAGTTGGGCGCTGTCGATCGGTCCAGCGCTAGGCGTCGAAGCGGCGCAGCGAACGCCTCGCCACCGCCGGGCTACTGATCCACCAGCCTTCTGCAGCTGACAACACGAGTCCACCACAGCGCCGTCGCTCTCGCGAACCCGCGCATCAAGCAGCCCGGCTAGCACGCAGCTGCTAGCTGTCACGGACGACGTTACGAGAACCATGGGCTGAGAGCGCCACACCCAAGCATCCGCCTAGCCGTCATGCCTTTGCTGCGGTCACAGGCGGGGCGATCTAGACTTGCGTGGACATACCCGCTAGCTGCCGTCCTTGGCAGAGCATTTGCGGGCGCGTAGCTCAGTTGGTTAGAGCGCCACGTTCACACCGTGGAGGTCATGGGTTCGAGTCCCGTCGTGCCCACCGCTCGCTTCGCTCGCCGTGGGTACGGTGAGTGGTGAGGAGGGCTGATGGCGGAACCCAACGTCGACATCGTCATCGACTGCCACGACCTCGAGGGTCTCCTCGACTTCTGGGCGGCCGCACTCGACTACCGCAAGGTTGGCCTACGAGAGAACTACGCGTTGTTGCTGCCCGAGAACCAATCCCACCCGCCAGTGATCCTGCAGCGGGTGCCCGAACCCAAGACGACCAAGACCCGCGTCCACTTCGACATCAGGGTCGACGACGTCGAAGCAAAGGCGAACCAGCTCGAGACGCTCGGCGCTCGCCGCATCGACGTTGGACAACCCAGCGACGCGGGGTTCATCCCGATGGCCGACCCCGAGGGAAACGAGTTCTGCGTCTGCCCCGGAGTGCCCCTGACCTGACGAGTCTGATCCAGCATCCGCGCCACGTGGAGGCTGTCGTGTTAGCCGTGACCGATGGATGACCGTGCGTTCCTTTGTATGTCACGGTTGAGGTGCCGGCACCTGCCGATGCTCTCGAAGCGGGCTCGGGCGGCGTCGGCCGACGGGTGTCGAGGTCCTCGTGCCGTGGGAACGGCTGCCGGTTGGCCTCAGTTCCGCTTTGTGTCAGCTGAACGTGCACGTAGCGGCGTTTCGCCTGACGCAAACGACGGCGGACGGTTTGTGTCAGGAGGATGACCAGATCGTGGTCGCCGGGCTGACGCAAACCGAGCGAGGCGGGCCGCCGAGCCGGGCCGCGACGCCGGACGCTCGCCGGTTCCTTCAGAGCACCGCATGATCACGCAATCCTCAGAAGCTTCCGCATCCGCGCCGTGCGTGGCGTCGTTGTTGTATTGGACTGCTGGTGGCACGATCGTGCTCGTGACTGGCAGCGCCGCCGAATCGCAGCATTTGCGCGATCTCGCCCTGCTGCGTCGCGTTCGCGACCGGATCGACCGGGAGTACGCCCTGCCGCTGGACGTCGAGGCGCTCGCCCGCGGCGCCCACATGTCGGCCGGTCATCTCAGCCGCCAGTTCCGGCTCGCCTACGGCGAGTCGCCGTACAGCTACCTGATGACGCGGCGCATCGAGCGCGCCATGGCGCTGCTGCGCCGTGGCGACCTCAGCGTCACCGAGGTCTGCTTCGCGGTCGGCTGCTCGTCGTTGGGCACGTTCAGCACTCGCTTCACCGAGCTGGTTGGGATGCCACCCAGCGCTTATCGACGCGAGGCGGCACGGACACGGCCGACCGAAGGCATGCCCCCATGCATCGCCAAGCGTGTCACGAGACCAGTCAGGAATCGAGAAGCAACGACCGTTGAGTCACGCTTAGCGTGACTCCCATGAACCTCACGATTCACCAAACGTTCCTCCCGCACGAGGATCCCGATGCTTCACTCGCCTTCTACCGCGATGCCCTCGGCTTCGAGGTCCGCAACGATGTCGATTACGAAGGGATGCACTGGATCACGGTCGGCCCACCCAATCAGCCCGATACGTCGATCGTCCTGCACCCTCCCGCCGCCGACCCGGGAATCACCGACGACGAGCGCCGCACCATCGCCGAGATGATGGCCAAGGGCACCTACGCCAGCATCAACCTCGCCACGCCCGACCTCGACGGCACGTTCGAGCAGTTACAGGCCAGAGATGCCGAGGTCGTACAGGAGCCGACCGAGCAGCCGTGGGGCGTTCGTGACTGCGCGTTCCGCGATCCGGCCGGCAACATGATCCGCATCTTCGAGGTCCGCTGACCAGTGCACCGTGCCGACGCTCACGACCTGATCCGCGTGCATGGTGCACGCGTGAACAACCTCAAGAACGTCAGCCTCGAGATCCCCAAGCGCCGGTTGACGGTGTTCACCGGCATCTCCGGCTCGGGCAAGAGCTCGCTGGTGTTCGACACGATCGCCGCCGAGTCGCAGCGGCTGATCAACGAGACCTACAGCGCCTTTGTGCAGGGCTTCATGCCGACACTGGCCCGGCCGGATGTCGACCTGCTCGAAGGGCTGACGACGGCGATCATCGTCGACCAGGAGCGGATGGGCTCCAACCCACGCTCCACCGTCGGTACGGCCACGGACGCCAACGCGATGCTGCGCATCCTCTTCAGCCGGCTCGGCCAGCCGCACATCGGCTCGCCCAACGCATACTCGTTCAACGTCCCCTCGGTGAGGGCAAGCGGCGCGATCACCGTCGAGCGCGGCACCGGCAAGACGAAGACCGAGAGGGCGACCTTCCACCGGCTCGGCGGGATGTGTCCGCGTTGCGAGGGCATGGGCTCGGTCACCGACTTCGACCTGTCCGCGCTGTACGACGACGGCAAGTCGCTCAACGAGGGTGCTCTCACCATCCCCGGCTACTCGATGGACGGCTGGTACGGACGTATCTTCCGTGGCTGCGGCTTCTTCGACCCCGACAAGCCGATCGTCAAGTTCAGCAAGCGGGAACTGCACGACCTGCTCTACAAAGAGCCGACGAAGATCAAGGTCGAAGGGATCAACCTGACGTACTCGGGGCTGATCCCGCAGATCCAGAAGTCGTTCCTGTCCAAGGACGTCGAGGCAATGCAGCCGCACATCCGTGCGTTCGTGGAACGGGCGGTGACGTTCACCACCTGTCCCGAATGCGACGGCACCCGGCTCAGCAAGGAGGCGCGGTCGTCGAAGATCAAGGGGAGGAACATCGCCGACGTCTGCGCGATGCAGATCAGCGACCTCGCCGAGTGGGTCCGCGACCTCGACGAACCGTCGGTCGCTCCGCTGCTCGCCGGACTGCAACACCTCCTCGACTCGTTCGGGGAGATCGGGTTGGGTTACCTGTCCCTGGACCGACCGTCGGGCACCTTGTCGGGCGGTGAGGCACAGCGCACGAAGATGATCCGCCACCTCGGCTCGTCGCTCACCGACGTCACCTACGTGTTCGACGAGCCGACGATCGGCCTGCACCCCCATGACATCGAGCGGATGAACAACCTGCTGGTGCAGTTGCGGGACAAGGGCAACACCGTGCTCGTCGTGGAGCACAAACCGGAGACGATCGCCATCGCCGACCACGCCGTCGACCTCGGCCCTGGTGCAGGCACCGAGGGTGGCACCGTGTGCTTCGAGGGCACCGTGGATGAACTACGAAGGAGCGAGACCACGACCGGCCGCCACCTCGACGACCGGGCGACGCTCAAGGAATCGGTTCGCTCGTCGGACGGCGCCCTGGAGATTCGCGGGGCCTCCACGAACAACCTCCGAGACGTCGACGTCGACATCCCGCGCGGCGTGCTCTGTGTGATCACCGGCGTCGCCGGCTCCGGCAAGAGCTCGTTGATCCACGGCTCGGTCGACGGTCGCGAAGGGGTCGTCGTGATCGACCAGGGCGCCATCCGCGGGTCGCGACGGAGCAATCCGGCGACCTACACCGGCCTGCTCGACCCGATCCGCAAGGCGTTCGCCAAGGCGAACGACGTGAAGCCGGCACTGTTCAGCTCCAACTCAGAGGGCGCCTGCCCGACCTGCAACGGCGCTGGAGTCATCTACACCGACCTTGGCGTCATGGCCACCGTCGAAGCGATTTGTGAGGAGTGCGGAGGCAAGCGGTTCCAAGCGTCGGTGCTGGAGTACTTGTTCGGCGGCCGGAACATCGCCGACGTGCTGGCGATGTCGGTGAGCGAGGCCGCAGAGTTCTTCGGCGAAGGCGACGCACGAACGCCGGCCGCGCACAAGATCCTCGACCGCCTCGCCGACGTCGGGCTCGGCTACCTCCACCTCGGTCAGCCGCTCACGACGCTGTCCGGCGGCGAGCGCCAGCGACTCAAGCTGGCCGCGCAGATGGCCGAGAAGGGCGCCGTCTACGTTCTCGACGAGCCGACCACTGGCCTCCACCTCGCCGACGTGGAGAATCTGCTCGGCCTGCTCGACAGGCTCGTCGACTCCGGGAAGTCGGTCATTGTGATCGAGCATCACCAAGCAGTCATGGCGCACGCCGACTGGATCATCGACCTCGGCCCTGGCGCCGGACACGACGGCGGCCGAATCGTCTTCGAGGGCTCGCCTGCCGACCTCGTCGCGGCCCGAGCCACCCTCACCGCCGAACACCTCGCTGCCTACGTCGGCCAGAATCCGACGCGCGTTTCGCTCGACCATCACTAGCAGGTGGTTCGCGTTCCGTCTAGCATGTAGCCAATGGCCAGGTTGTGCGAACGACCGGGGTGCTCGGAACGCGGCGCGGTCGCCTACGGTTTCGACGCCGATCGCTTGCTCGTCTGGCTCGCCTCGTTCGATCCTGATGCCGAGCGAACCCGCGCCGGGGTGTTGTGCAAACGCCACGCCGATTCGATGGTCGTGCCGCTCGGCTGGACGCTCGACGACACCCGCGAGGCGAAGCCGCCGCTGTTCAACGCGCCCCGGGCGACGAGGAGGAAGCGGCAGCCACGCCGGCAGCCAGCGACATCTGCTGGACGCAGCCCGGTTGCCGCTGCCGAGGAGCTTCCGTTGCAGACAGCGCCGGGTCACACCGTCGCCGAGCTGAGTGGCGCCGAGCCGGACGACCCGGACGCCACCGTGGCGATGCCGTGGATGCCCGTGTTCGACGTGCGCGACGATCTCGACGGGTTGCTGCGTGCCGACTCGCCGCTGCTCGCCAGAGCATTCCAGGGTTCGGCGCGGCCGCGCTGACCACGGCGGATGAAGGCGACGATCAACGAATCGTTCCCCGGCGCGAGCCCGGAGCAGTTGTTCGACCACATCGCCGCTCTCGATCGGTACCCGCCGTGGATGCGCCTCGTCCACCGCGCTACGCCGATGCCACCGGATGAGATCGGCCCGGCGTGGTGGGTCGAGCTGCGCGCCCGGATCGGACCGTTCACACGCTCCAAACAGCTGCGCATGGTGCGCTCGGAGTTCGTCGCCAACGAGCGCGTCAGGTTCGAACGGATCGAGCACGACGAACGTGACCACGCAGAATGGATCCTCACTGGGGAGGTCGCCGCTGCCGATCCCGGTACCAGTCTGACGATGCACCTCGAGTACACCGGCGACCTGTGGAGCATGAACGTGCTCGGACGGATCCTCGACGACGAGGTGCGCCGCAGCACGGTGGCGCTGGCCGAGCTGCTCACGGAGGCGAGCCGATAGGCGAGCCGACCTGGAGTCACGGGTGCGCCGCCCACGCGCTGAAACGTCCATCACCACGACGCTCGAGATGGAGCTCGACGCCGAACGCCTCGCTCAACCGATCGGCGCGGAGCACGTCACCGAGCTCGCCGGTGGCGACAACGCTGCCGGCGCGCATCAACATGGCGTGGGTCAGCGACGTCGGGACATCCTCGACGTGGTGGGTGACGACAACGAGTGGGGGAGCGTCGGCTTCTCCGGCGAGGTGGTCGAGCGCCTCGACGACCTGTTCACGTCCGGCGAGATCGAGCCCAGAGGACGGCTCGTCGAGCAGCACGACAGCCGGCTCGTTCATCAGCGAGCGGGCGAGCAGTACCCGGCTGCGCTCACCTGACGACAACGTGACCAACGCGTGGTCGGCGAGCGATCCCACGCCCATCCGCCCGAGGCACTCTCGCGCCCGTTCGTCGTCGGCCGCGGAGTAACGATGCCACCACGGCTCGAGGGCTGCGTAGCGGGCGGTGCGCACGGCGTCGAACGCCGAGAGGGTGGGCCGCAGCTGGTCGGCGAGGGCGGCCGACACGAATCCGATCCGCCGCCGCAGCACACGAACGTCGGTCTCCCCGAGCCGCTCGCCGAGCACCTCGACGAGCCCTGACGTCGGGTGCTCGTAGAGCGCGGCGATGCGCAGGAGCGATGTCTTGCCGCACCCGTTGGGACCGAGCAGCAGCCAGCGCTGCCCGCGGCGAACCTCCAGATCGACGCCATCGAGGATGGTCGTGGCGCCACGAACAAAGCGCACCTGTTGCAGCCGTAGCGCCAGTTCCACGGGCGACAGCTTGGCCGTTGTTATCAAACCGCGGCGAGTTCGTCATCATCGTCATCTAACTGCAACACATGAGCTACACTCACGCCGTGACCTGGCGCCGAGCACGATTCGTGATCGCCGTCGCCGGTGTTTCTCTGCTCGCTCCGACCGTCGGTCTCGGCGCCGCCACGGCGCAGAGCGACGACGATGCCGCAGCTCGCGCCGCCGCCGAGATCCAGGCAGCGCGAGAACGCGCCAACGCGGCAGCGGCTGCGTGGACCCAGGCCGGCATCGATCTCGAGGACCTCGACGAGGAGGTCGCTGAGCTGGAGGCGGAGTACGAGGACTTGCAAGCCGATCTCACCGAGTTGCAGAGCGCCACCGAGCAAGTCGCCGTCAACCGGTTCGTCGACGCCGGCAGCGGAGCGATGACGATCTTCGACGGGCCACAAGTCTCCACCGATCAACTCTTCGCCAACGAGCTCGTCGCCACGGCGACGAACAGTTCGACGTCGGCGATGGACGAGTACGCCGTGGCCAGCGCCGACCTCGAGGAGCTTCGCCAGGAGCTGGACGACAAGAAGGACGAGCTCGAGGACAAGCGCGACGAGTACGCCGACGCACAAGAGGCCGCTGAAGCTGAGGTCAAGCATCTTCAGGAAGTCGAGGCGCAGCGGCTCGAGGACGAACGGGTCCAACGAATCCTCGCGGCGGAGCGGGCCGAGGAGCTCCGCCAGCAGCAAGCCGAGGCCGAGGCACGCGCCGCTCAGGCCCAGGCTCAAACAACCGTCGAACCCGCCGCGCCGAGCGCCGAACCGAGCTCGCCGGCCGCGTCGACACCCGCCGCAGCCGCAGTTGCCGGCCGCCCCTGCCCCATCAGGGAGCGGGGGAGGCAGCGATGCCGCACCGGACACCACCGCCCCCGACAACACCGATGGCAAGCCGGTGACGACATCACCGCCGAAGCCGACGTCGCCACCCGAGACCGCTCCGCCACAGACGTCGCCGCCGCGCGCGGGTTTGGTCTGCCCGGTGCGCGGGGCCGCCTACTCCGACACGTGGGGGGCGTCACGCTCGGGGGGACGCAGCCACCAAGGTGTTGACATGCTCGCCGGGACGGGCACGCCAATCGTCGCCGTAGTGTCCGGCTCGGTGCACTTCAAGCAGACGAGTCTCGGCGGGAACTCCGTGTGGCTCTCCGGCGGTGACGGCAACCGCTACTTCTACGCCCACCTCAATGGGTTTGCCGGATCCAGCCGCTCGGTCTCCGCGGGCGAGGTCATCGGCTATGTCGGTGACACTGGCAACGCCCGCGGCACCCCGCACCTCCACTTCGAGGTCCACCCCGGCGGCGGCGCGGCCACGAACCCCTACCCCTACGTGCGGGCAGCAGGTTGCTGATTCGCCTGCTTGGGTGAGCCACGCGTGCGGATTCCTGGCCCTCCTTCCGTCGGTCATCTCGGTCCGGGTCGAGCCGCGTACTGCGCCACGGTTGCTGGCTCTTGAAGGCGGTGGGGCGGCCCACATAGGTGAGCTGGGACAGCGGAAATCTGCTGCGTGAGCTCACCAATAACGCGAATCACCGCGAAGCGCGATGACGCGCTGCGAGTTGTCCGCAGGCGGCGTCGATGTCGGTACCGCGGTTGCGACGGACCGTCGCTCCGACGCCGAGTGTGTGGAGTTGTTGGCGGAACCGGGCAATGGTGGACACCGATGATCCGGTCGTCGGCCAGCCGGGGGTCGGGTTGAGGGGGATCAGGTTGACGTGTGCTGCCGGGCGCAGTCGGCGGGCCAGGGCGGCCAGTTCGCCGGCGTCCGCCGGTCGGTCGTTGACCCCGTCGATCATCGCCCACTCGAAACTGACCCGCCGCCCGGTGGCGTCGATGTACTCCTGACACGCGCCGATGATGGCGTCCAGCGGATAGCGGCGATTGAGCGGTACGAGCTCGTCGCGCAGCGCGTCGTTGGCGGCGTGGATGCTCACGGCCAGCGTCACGGGTAGGCGGCGAGCGGCGAGGGCGCGAATGCCGGGCACGACACCGACGGTCGACAGCGTGATGTGCCGCGCGGACAGGCCGAGGTCGTCGTGGATTCGCTGTGTCGCCGCCCACACGGCGGCCTCGTTGGCGAGCGGCTCACCCATGCCCATGAACACGACGTTGCTGAGTCGGCGGCCTGCCGCCGCGGCCCGGCGAGAAGCGACGACCACCTGTTCGACGATCTCGCCCGTGGTGAGGTGGCGGTCGAACCCGCCCTGGCCGGTGGCACAGAAGCCGCACGCCATCGCACAGCCGGCCTGGCTGGACACACAGACCGTTGCCCGATCGCGGTACAACATCAGCACGGTCTCCACCTCGTGGCCACCGTCGATCGCCGACAGGAACTTGATCGTGTCGCCGGCGTCGGACACCGACTCTGCGACGATCGTCAACTCGGTCGGCAGGAGGCGCTCGACGTCGTCACGCAACCGCTGCGGCAGGTTCGACATCTCAGCCGGTGCGCGCAGGTTGCGATACAGACCATCCCAGACCTGGTCCACCCGGTATCGCGGTTCGTCGGTGAGGAGGTCGGCAATCTCCTCGCGAGTCGCTCCGTAGCGCGTTGGTCCCCGGCGTGTCGGTCGACGTCGGGTCGGCGCCGGGACGTCGCTTGCCGTCACCGTCGACGCCTTCGACGCGTCACCGGACGTCGGCGGCGAGCCGCTCGTAGTCGGCGATGCGGGCGCGGATCACGTCGAGGCTGGCGGTCCAGAACGCCTCGTCGGTGACGTCGAGGCCAAACGCCGCGCCGAGCTCCTCGGCGGTGTCCATCCCGGCGCGGGAAAGAAGCGTCTCGTACCCGGACCGGAAGCGCTCGGGATCCTCGCGGTAGCGGGCGAACAGACCGAGGCCGAACAACAGCCCGTAGGTGTATGGCCAGTTGTAGAAATGTGAGCCGTAGTAGTGCGGTTTGAGGACCCACATGTACGGGTGGGCCGTCGCTTGGTCGAGGCCATCGGCGTAGGCGGCGGCCTGACACTCGAGCATCAAGTCGTTGAGCTCGGTGACGCCGAGGGTGCGCTCGGCGCGACGAGCGAAAACCTCACGTTCGAACATGTAGCGACTGTGGATGTCGACGACGACCTGGTTCGACCCGGCAAGGTCGACGTCGAGCATCGCCAGCCGCTCGTCGCCGTCGAGGCGCTGCAAAGCGCTCTCGACGACGAGTGTCTCGCAGAAGATGCTCGCCGTCTCGGCGAGGGCCATCGGAAGCCGGCGCTGGAGATACGTGCGGTCGGCCAGGGTCGTGTTGTGGTAGGCGTGGCCGAGCTCGTGAGCGAGCGTCTGTGTCGAGTCGGCGCTGCCGGCCCAGTTCATCAACACGAGAGACCGTGCCCCGATGAACGACATGCAGAACGCCCCGCCCGTCTTGCCGTCGCGCGGACCGGCATCGATCCACTGCTCATCGAGCGCCCGCGTGACGAGTCCACCGAGTTGGGCGCTGTACTCGCCAAAGGCGTCGCGAACCGTCGCCACTCCTTCGTCCCAGGTAAACGTCGCCGACGTCACGGGGCACGGGGCGACGAGATCCGCCCAGCGCAGCCCGCCACCGGAGCCGGAAGCGTGCAGGTCGGCCTTGGCGCGCATCCAGCGGCGAAAGTCGGCGAGCGAGTCGCCGACGGCCGCCTGCATCGCGTCGAACGTCGGCCGGCTGACGGCGTTGGCGAACAGGGAGGCGTCGAGCGGGTGGTCCCACTTGCGACGCCGGTTTACGATCGTCGCCTCGCCCTTGATCGCGTTCATCGCCGCGGCACACGTCACGGCGACCTGCGGCCACGCCACCATCTCGGCGTCGTAGGCAGCCTGCCGGACGACAGGGTCGCCGTCGTTGGCGAGGCCGCGCACGGCCGGCATCGGCAGGCGCCGCGGTCCGGTTGGCAGCTGGACCTCGACACTCAGCTGTGATGTCACGTCGCGTTGCAAGTTCTCCCACGATGACGACCCGACCGTGGCCAGCTCGGCGTAGAGGCCCTCCTCCGACTCGGACATCTGGTGAGCCGAGCGTGCGGCCAGCCGGAGCAGCGGGCCGCCATGCTCGGCCGCTGCCGCGCTGTGGGCTGCGAGCAGGTCAAGGCCGCCACTGCCGTCGATGCAGCGCGCTCACCCAGTCGGCGAGCCGGGCAATCAACGGATCGAGGCGGGCATCGACGGTGCACACCTCGGCGAACAGCGATTGGGCCAGCTCGTCGCGACTGTCCGTGCTCACCGTGGCGTAGACGTAGCTGCCCAGTTGATTGAGCAGCGCACCGAGGTCGTTGAGGGCGACGATCGCCTCGTCGGCGGCACGGCCGTCGGCGTCGGTCGCCGAACGCGGTTCGATGGCTCGGATCTCGTGGCGGTCGAATGTCGCCGTGACCCGATCGACGTCGGCACGGGCCTGCTCGACGGCTGCCCGAAAGTCACGGGATTCGAGCGACTCGTACAGATCGGCGACGCTCCAACGCGGCAAGTCGTCGAGCTCGGTTTCTTCAGTGATCGCCGCAATCATTCCCGTGACGCTAGCGATCGGCTGCTGCGACCTCGCCGACGTAGGCGCGGTCGACGCGATTGATCGCGAAACCGAGGCGCTCGTACATCGCCGTCGCCGCCGAGTTCTCGGCGGCAACGTAGAGCAGCGCCTCGGATGCTCCCCGGGTGACCATGTGATCGAGGCCGGCGAGTGTCAGTTGAGTTCCGAGTCCGAGGCCCTGGTAGTCCGGGTCGACGCCGATCACATAGATCTCGTACAACGAGTCGTTGTGACGCTTCGTCCAGCAGAACGCGGCAAGACGACCGTCGCGCTCGTGCAGGCGCAGGTCATCGGCGTCGAACCACGGCTGGCGCATCCGCTGATGGAGCGTTTCGACGGTCCACCCGTGCTGCTCGTGGTGGCCGGCAAATGCCCGGTTGTTGACGGCCAGCCACGCATTCTCGTCCCGACCGGGGCGGAACGATCGCGTCGCGACCTCGGACCGACGGTCCGCAGGCAGCCCTCGACGCATTTGCCACAGCTCGCGGTCGGCGTGCAACCCGAGGTCGCCCGCGATGGAGTCGTCGATGGAGCTGGGCGCGTAGACCCACCAGTCGACCCGTCCGCCACCGTCCGCAGCGATCTCGGCGAGGACACCCGACGCAAGAGCTCGCGTTGCCGCCCCGTCACGATGCCGTCGATCCGTCACCACCTGCATCGTCCATTCGCCGTCGCGGCGCGAGGCGATGGCGATGCCAGCGATGCCGCCCGACCCGTCGCCGAGCTGAGTTGCGACGGTCGGTGGGGACCCTCCGGTCGGCGGGGTCTCTCCGGTCGGTGGGGCTTGTCGGGTCGGTGGGGTCTCTCCGGCAAAGAGCACATCGAGGTCGGCGGCGAGTTGATCGGACAGGCCGAAGAAACCGTCGGCACGCGCGGCGTCGTCGAGCACGCGCGGTACGTTGAGCGCGCTCGCGGCGTCAAGCCGCCGCGTGGTCACCGGTGGTTGGTCTGCCGGCTCCGAACCCACGATTTGCGACCGTAGCGAACGAACCAACTCCGCATGGCCAAGCCGAGAACCCCGAAAGGACGAGCGCGCGAAGTCGCCAAGCGGTTGTCGATCGAGTATCCGGATGCGATCTGCGAGCTCGACCACCGCAGCCCCTGGGAGTTGCTCGTGGCGACAATCCTCTCCGCGCAGACCACCGACGCGCGGGTCAACATCGTGACGCCCGGGCTGTTTCGGCGCTACCCGACGGCGACCGATCTCGCTGCTGCCGATCCCGCCGAGGTTGCCGAGATCATTCGCTCGACCGGCTTCTACCAGAACAAGACGCGCAGCCTGCTCGGCATGGCGGCTGCCGTCGAAGAGCGGTTCGGCGGGGAGGTGCCGTCACGCTTGGAGGACCTTGTGACCCTGCCCGGGGTCGGGCGCAAGACGGCGAACGTCGTGCGCAGCGTCGCCTTCGACTTGCCGGGACTACCCGTCGACACTCATGTCGGCCGGCTGTCCCGGCGCCTCGGCCTCACCGAACAGGACGACCCGGTCAACGTCGAGCTCGAGCTCAATCGCTACCTGCCCGCCGCCGAACGCGGCCGATTCAGCCTGCGCATGATCCTCCACGGTCGCCGAGTTTGCCTGGCACGCTCACCACGGTGCGGGGAATGCGTGCTCGAGGACATCTGCCCGTCGAGCCGCCTGCCGACGAGGCGCCGCCGACCCCGACGTGTGACGGAGGTCACAACTTCGAGGTGAAGGTTCCGACCGTTTGGGGCGTCGTGTTACCATGAAGTTCACCAACCAGGATCCCGCCACCTGGGTTGCCGCGACGCCGGGATCCGCCGCCTGGCGTCGCAACGAACGACGGCCTCTGTTAAGAGGCCGTCGTTCACGTTCTGGGATGATTCGCGCACACAAAGCGCGCGTTGAACGCGTCGAACCCGCGCATTCACGGTTTCGAGGCGACCTTGATCGCCCGGCGAATCGCCCGTTCGGCGATGCCCAGGGATCGCTCGGCTTCGACGATCGCCGTGAGCAGATCGTCGCGCTCCGCCGGCACGTCGTTCGTCAACGCCCTCACCCGGCGCCCATAGTCGCCGATCGCCTCCGCCGCCGCCCCCAACTCAGCTGTAAACCTCATGCCGTAACGCTGGCACCCTGGCGTTATCGTCGCCAAGCGTGAGCCGTCCGAGCGTCGACCCGGTGCCCGTGCGCGACGACCTCGACCTGCTCCCCGGCTACCACTCCCCACAGGTGGACGCCGAGGTACGCCTCAACACCAACGAGTCTCCGTTTCCCCCACCAGCAGCCTGGCTGGCGGAGTACCGCGACGCTGTGTCGACGTTGGCGTGGAACCGTTACCCCGACCGGCGGGCGACGGCGCTGCGCGCCGCGATCGCCGGATTCCACGACGTGCCCGCAGATCACGTCTTCGCCGCCAACGGATCGAACGAGGTCATCCAGTCGCTGTTGCTGGCGTATGCCGGCCCGGGCCGCACCGTTGTCGTGTTCGAGCCCACCTACCAACTGCACCGCCACATCGCCCGGATCACCGGGGCGACGGTCGTCGCCGGTGATCGACGCGACGACTTCACCCTTGACCCCGACAACGTCGCTGAGGTGCTGGCGGGCAGCGACCCGGCGGTGACGTTCCTGTGTTCGCCGAACAACCCGACGGGAGTCATCGAGTCGCCCGAGGTGGTCGAGGTCGCCGTGACCGCAACGAGTGGACTCGTCGTCGTCGACGAGGCCTACGCCGAGTTCTCCTCGTGGTCCGCCCTGGATCGAGTGGCCGACGATGGTCGACTTGTCGTCGTGCGAACGTTCTCGAAGACGTGGAGCATGGCCGCAGCTCGCCTCGGCTATGCGGTCGCCCCGCCGTGGGTCGTCGAGCAACTCGACAAGGTCGCCCTGCCGTATCACCTCGACGCCGCCAAGCAGCTCGCCGGCACCCTGGCGGTTCGTCACGTCACCGACATGCAGCAGCGCGTCAGCACGCTGGTCGAGGAGCGCGGCCGAGTCACCAATGGTCTCGCCGAGCTCAGCGCGGCCGGCGTCGAGGCGTTTCCCTCCGGTGCCAACTTCATCCTCATCCGCCTCCACAGCCACGGGGTGCGCGACGTCTGGCAACGCCTCCTCGATGACGGAGTGCTCGTCCGTGATTGCAGCGGCTGGCCGCGACTGGAGGGTTGTCTCCGCGTGACGGTAGGACTTCCAGCGGAGAACGACCGCTTCCTCGCCTCCCTCACGGCCGCCGTGGCGGTGCCGGATCGCCGGCCCACAGCGGTCAAGGAGACCGCATGAGAACGGCGTCGCGGAAGCGGGCGACGAAGGAGACGAACGTCGCGGTCACGGTCGACCTCGACGGCACAGGTCGCACCGACGTCGCTACCGGCATCCCGTTCTACGACCACATGCTCGACCAACTCGGACGGCACAGCGGCTTCGACCTGACGGTGCACGCCGAGGGCGACCTGCACATCGACACGCATCACACCGTCGAGGACGTCGCGATCACGCTCGGCGAGACCTTCGCCGAGGCGCTCGGCGACAAGGCCGGGGTGCGGCGCTTTGCCAGCGGGCTGTACCCCCTCGACGAGGCGCTCGTCGAGGTCGCCCTCGACCTGTCGGGCCGGCCGTTCGTCGCCTGGGATGTGCCGCTCCCCGAGAGCCTGCCACTGGGCAGTCCGCCGTTCGACCCGCAGCTGGCCGAGCACGCCGTGTCGTCGTTCGCCACCAACGCCGCAATCACCTTGCATGTCAAGATGCGCGCCGGACGCAACGCCCACCACATCATCGAGGCGACGTTCAAGGGCTTGGCTCGCTGTCTTCGCGACGCGGTTCGTGTCGACGCCGCCGGCGAAGGAGTCCCTTCGACGAAGGGACGCTTGTGAGGCGTTCCCCGGCCACGCAGGCCGTTCCTGGCCACTCGTTCGCTAGCGCTCACTCGCTCGCGCCGGTTCGCGAAGTTCGATGACACCATTGATCGCCGTCGTCGACTACGGGATCGGCAACCTCCACTCGGCGCACAAAGCCCTTGCGCGCTTGGGCGCTGACGCCCGCCTCACCGACGATCCGCGCATGATCGCCGACTCCGACGCCGTCGTCCTGCCCGGTGTCGGCGCCTTCGGCGCGTGCATGGCTGCCCTGCGCGACCGCAACCTGGAACGACCGGTGCTCGACGCGGCGTCGTCGGGCCGCCCGTTCCTCGGCATCTGCGTGGGCATGCAGATGCTGTTCAGCGCCAGCGAGGAGAGTCCCGGTGTCGCCGGCCTCGGCGTGATTCCGGGCACCGTCCGGTGGATCACCGGTGACGTCAAGATGCCACAGATGCAGTGGAACCTCGTCGACGTCGTGGACACGGACGATCCGTTGTTCGCCGGCCTCCCGCCGCAGCCGTGGTTCTACTTCGTGCATTCGCTCCACGGGGTCCCCGATGACCCCGACGCAGTGACGGCAACGTGCGACTACGGGACGACGTTGAACGCCGCCTTCCGCGTCGGTTCCGTGGCTGCCGTGCAGTTCCATCCGGAGAAGTCAGCCGAGGCGGGCCTCGCCCTGCTCGGCAACTTCGTGGGTCACGTCGCTCGCGGCTCGACCACCGTCGCCGCCTCATCGTGACGGCGCAGCTCTACCCGTCGATCGACCTGCGCGGCGGACAGGTCGTCCGCTTGCGCCAAGGTGACTACGACAGGGAGACCAGCTACGGCGACGACCCGGTCGGGATCGCCGCTGGCTTCGTCGAGTCAGGTGCGGAGTGGATCCACGTCGTCGACCTCGACGCGGCGAAGAGCGGGGTGCCGTCGAATCGGTCGGTGATCGCCACGATCGCCGAGACGGTGGGACGTCGAGCGGCGGTCCAGGCCGGCGGCGGAGTCCGCTCCTTCGACGATGCCGCCGAGTTGGCAGACGCCGGCGTGGCTCGCGTCGTTTTGGGTTCGGCTGCTGTTGCCGACCCTCCACTGGTCGAGTCGATCGCCGCCCGCGTCCCGGTCGCCGTGGCCCTCGATCACCGCAAGGGAGAGGTCGCGGTCCACGGGTGGACGTCGACGTCACGGCTCACGCTCGCCGACGGGTTGCAACGCTTTCCTGCAGCGTCGGCGTTCGTGATCACCGACATCGAGCGCGACGGCGAGCTGTCCGGCCCTGATCTCGACGGCATCGCCCTGGCAGTTGTGTCGACGATCGTTCCGGTGATCGCCAGCGGCGGCGTCTCCTCGCTCGACGACATCCGCGCCCTCGCCGCGATCGATCGCCTCGGCGGGGTCATCACCGGCCGGGCGATCTACGAGAACCGCTTCACGGTGCGTCAAGCCCTCAGGGCGATCGCTGAAGCACCAGCGTGAAAGTTGCACGAGTGATCCCCTGCCTGGACGTGACCGGGGGACGCGTCGTCAAGGGCACGCAGTTCGTCGATCTGCGCGACGCCGGCGACGCCGTCGAGCTGGCCGTGCGCTACGACGCCGACGGCGCCGACGAATTGGTTTTCCTCGACATCACGGCATCGAGCGACGGGCGGGACACGATGATCGACATGGTCCGCCGTGTGGCCGAGGAGGTGTTCATCCCGTTCACGGTCGGCGGCGGGATCCGCTCGGCGGACGATGCTCGCCGCATGCTGCGCGCCGGCGCCGACAAGGTCGCCGCCAACACCGCAGCGTTCGAACGTCCTGAACTGCTCACCGAGATCGCCATCGAGTTCGGCACGCAGTGCGCCGTGTGTGCGATCGACGCCAAGCGGCGCGACCCGTCCGATCCAGATCGGGGATGGACCGTGTTCCTGCACGGCGGCCGGACACCGACGGATGTCGACGCTGTCGACTGGGCCATCCGTGCCGCGACCGTCGGCGCCGGTGAGATCCTTCTCACGTCGATGGACCGAGACGGCACGGGCGACGGTTTCGACCTCGAGTTGACGCGAGCGGTGGCCGATGGCGTCGGCGTCCCGGTCATCGCCAGCGGGGGAGTCGGCACGCTCGACCACCTCGTCGACGGCATCGTAGAAGGCCACGCCGACGCCGTACTCGCCGCCTCGATCTTCCACTACGACCGCCACACGATCGCCGAAGCCAAGGCGTTGCTCGCCCAGCATGGCGTCGCCGTGCGTCCAGTCGGATAGACAAGGCGACCGTGAGTGAACAGAAGAACATGGAGTACAGGCGACTCGGCCGTTCCGGCATCAAGGTGTCGGTGCTGTCGTTCGGGTCGTGGGTGACGTTCGACAACCAGGTCGCCGTCGATGCCGCGGTCGAGTGCATGCAAGCCGCCCGCGACGCCGGGTGCAACTTCTTCGACAACGCCGAGGCCTACGCCGGAGGTCGCAGCGAGGAGATCATGGGCGAGGCGCTACGCCAACTCGGCTGGCCGAGGTGGTCCTACGTCGTCACGACGAAGTTGTTCTGGGGCATCCACGACGGCGTCAACATGAAGAACACGCTCAACCGCAAGTACCTGCTGCAGGGGATCGACGGATCCCTGGAGCGCTTCGGACTTGACTTCGTCGACGTCGTGTACTGCCACCGACCCGATCCGGATACGACCGTCGAGGAGACGGTGTGGGCGATGAGCGACATCGTGGCGGGCGGCAAGGCGCTGTACTGGGGTACCAGCGAGTGGCCAGCCACGGCGATCCGTGAGGCCATCGAGGTCGCCGACCGCCACCACCTGCACAAACCCGTCACCGAGCAACCGCAGTACAACCTGTTCCAGCGCGAGCGCGTCGAGGAGGAGTACGCCGATCTGTTCGACGAGTTCGGGTACGGGACGACGATCTGGAGCCCGCTGGCTTCCGGCTTGCTCACTGGCAAGTACCGCGACGGCATCCCGTCCGACTCGCGGGGCGCCCTCGAGGGGTATGGCTGGCTGGCCGAGGAGCTCAGCGACCCGTCAAACGTCGCCAAGGTCGAGAAGCTCCGGCCGATTGCGGACGAGCTCGGCTGCACGCTGGCCCAGCTCGCCCTCGCCTGGTGCACCAAGAACCCCAACGTGTCGACGGTGATCACCGGCGCCAGCAGGGCCAGCCAGGTGGTCGAGAACTTCGAGGCCCTCGACGTGGCACCGGCCCTGACGCCCGAGGTCCTCGACCGTATCGACGCTGCCGTGGCCTAAGGGCCCACGCCAGGATTGTGTGGGCGTCTCGCCGGCCGGATGGCGGCCCTCGCGGCGTCCTCGATCCTCACAAGACGCTCCGCCCCTCCGAGTCTTGCTGCGGTCTCGTCCTTGCGAGGACCACCCCCGACTCGGCGAACCGCGGACACAATCCCGGCGTGCACCCTAACTCGCCTCGATAGCTTGCAGATCGTGCGCACGTCCGACGACAAGCTGCCGATCCAGATGCTCAACGACCGGCTGCTCGTCCGCATCCCCGACGCCGAAAGTGAGCGGCGCAGCCAAGGCGGCATCCTGATCCCGGCCACGGCGCAGATTGCCAAGCGTCTGGTCTGGGCCGAGGTCGTGGCCCACGGCCAGAACGTGCGCTCGGCTGAGGTCGGCGACCTCGTGCTGTTCTCCCCGGAGGACCGCTACGAGGTCGAGGTCCAGGGCAGCGACTACATCATGCTGCGCGAGCGTGACATCCACGCCGTCGCCTCCGAGCGCATCGAGGCGTCGACGGGCTTGTACCTGTGAGCGTCGACGGGCTCGACCTCTCGGCGATCAAGTTCGACGACCGTGGCCTCGTGCCGGTCATCGCCCAGGACGCCGACACGGGCGACGTGTTGATGCTCGCGTGGATGAACGACGAGAGCCTGCGCCGCACGCTTGCCGAGGGACAGATGGTGTACTGGAGCCGCAGCCGCCAGGAGTTGTGGCGCAAGGGCGACACGAGCGGAGACAGCCAGACGGTCCGCGAGGCGTTCTACGACTGCGACGGCGACACCTTGCTGTTCAAGGTGACTCAACACGGCCGCGGTGCCTGCCACACGGGCGCCCACAGCTGTTTCTTCACGCCGCTCGGCGAGACGAGTTCGCCAACCTCGTGACCGCCCTGCACAAACCGAGTCGGGAGGAGTTCCGCTCGCTCGCCGCTCGCCACACGGTCGTCCCAGTGTGGACGGAGCTGCTCGCCGACCTCGAGACACCGGTGACCGCGTTCGCCAAGCTCGTCGGCGAAGCTGACGGATTCCTCCTCGAGTCCGTCGAGCACGGCGAGCGCTGGGGTCGTTTCTCGTTCGTCGGCTGGGATCCGGTGATGACGATGACGCTCTGCGACGGCGTCGTCGCTGTGGAGGGACCCGAGCACGTCGACGTGCCCCGTGACCGCGGCATCCTCGCCGCCATCGAGGCGGTGCTCGCCGCCTACGACGCCCCCGAGCTGGGCGAGCTGCCACCGCTTTCTGGTGGGCTGATCGGCTACCTGGGATACGACGTGATTCGCGAGGTCGAACGGCTGCCGAACGTGCCGCCGAGTGATCGGCAGTTTCCCGATGCCGTGATGAGCATGATCGGCTCACTCGCCGCCTTCGACCACTGGCTGCAGCGGATCACCTTGATCGAGAGCGTTCCGATCCACACCGGCGACGGTGATCTGCTCGATGTCGCCTATGAGGCTGCGGTGGACCGTCTGGGCAGGTCAGCCGCTGCCCTCGGGCGAGCCCTGCCATACGAACCGGTCACCCCGCCGGACCCGGATGAAGCGCCGCCATCCGTGGTCAGCTCGATGCCCGACGGTGGCTACCAGTTGGCTGTGTCGGCCGCCAAGGAGCACATCGTCGCCGGCGACATCTTCCAGGTCGTCCTCGCCCAACGCTTCGACTTCGACCTCGACGCCGACCCGTTCGACGTGTATCGCGTTCTTCGTCAGATCAATCCGAGCCCGTACATGTACTTCCTGCGCGGGCCCGAAGTCACGGTCGTGGGCTCGTCACCCGAGCCGATGGTCAAGCTCGTCGACGGCACCGTGATCTCCCGACCGATCGCCGGAACGCGCAAGCGGGGGAGCACCGACGAACACGATCGCCGCCTCGCCGCCGAGCTCGCCGAGCACCCCAAGGAACGGGCCGAGCACGTGATGCTCGTGGACCTCGCCCGCAACGACGTCGGCCGCGTCTCCCAGTTCGGCACCGTCCACGTGGACGAGCTGCTCACGCTGGAGCGTTACAGCCACGTGATGCATCTCACCTCGCAGGTCTCCGGCAAGCTCGTTGCCGGGCTCGGCCCGATCGACGTGTTGCGGGCAACGCTGCCCGCCGGCACGGTGAGTGGTGCGCCGAAGGTGCGGGCGATGGAGATCATCGACGAGCTGGAACCGATCAAGCGTGGGCCTTACGCCGGTGTGGTTGGGTATGTCGACTGGCGCGGCAACCTCGACACGGCGATCGCCATCCGCACGATGTTCGTGCACGACGGCGCCGCCAGTGTGCAGGCGGGGCCGGCATCGTCGCCGACTCCGATCCCGACGACGAGGACCTCGAGTGCCGCAACAAGGCCGCTGCGCTACTCGCCGCCGTTCCCGCAGCGCGCCGCATGCGGCGAGGACGCTCAGAACACCCAGATCAGGAACAGGATGAAGCCGGCACCGGCGGCGAACAGCATGGAGACGATCGCCATGGCGAGGAGCACCGGTAGCCGCATCAGCATGGCCAGCACGACGGGGAGGCGTTTGGCGGTGCCGGACTGCAGCGCCTGGTAACGCAACCTCCCCATCGTCGGCATTGCCGTGGCGACCACGCCCGTGTTGCCGTTGACGGTGACCTCGGTCGTTTCGATCACGACGGACGATGCCTCGCCGCCGGACTCGAGCAAGCTGCGCAGCTCGGAGACCAGCTGGGTGCCGAACTTGCCGACTGACCGAAGTGAGAAGGCGGCGATGACCGGCGGAGCAACGGCAGCGAGAAGGAGGATGACGCCGACGACGGTCCAGATCGTCTCGGCTGTGCCGTCCAGCGCGGCGCGGCCGACGAGCAGCGCGGCCCCGGTGACGAACAACCCGAGGAGGGCGACCGCTCCGGCGACTGCGCCACCGAGACGGGCGTAGCGCATGATCACCTGTGAAGCGCGGTCGGCGACCGAAGCGGCACCGGCTTGCATCGGAGCAGTCTGCCGTCGAAACATGCACACTGGACCACGTGACTGATCGGTCCGGTTCGTGGGTGGGCGTTCTCCGAGACGTGGTGACGCTCGTTGGCGCCGACGCGAGGACATACCTCCACGGACAGATCAGCCAGGACGTCCAGTCGCTCCCGGTGGGCGAGAGCCGGTGGACGCTGGTACTCGCCCCGAACGGCCGTGTCGAAGTGCTCGGCCGCGTGCTGTGCACGGCCGAGGACCGCTTCGAGCTGGACACGGAAGTGGGCTACGGCGACGTCCTGGCCACTCGCCTCAACCGCTTTCGCATCCGCGTCAAGGCCGAGCTCGAGCAGTCGACCATCACGCTCTTCACGAACTGTGAGCCCACGATGCCGAAATCGGCGTCGACAGCTCACAGTTCGCGCATCGGGTGGTGGGATCGCGGGGCATGGGTCGACGCGGTGCCTTCCGGAGCATCTTCCGTGGGCACGACTGAGGACTACGAACGCGCCAGAGTGCTGGCCGGCTGGCCGGCGATGGGGAGCGAGATCGTCCCTGGTGAACGGATTCCCGGCGAGATCGCCGTCGTCCCCGTCGCCGTCAACTTCACGAAGGGTTGTTACCCCGGTCAAGAGCTCGTCGAGCGGATGGATTCGCGAGGGTCCGAGGCTCCGCGTCAACTACGCGTCGTGACCATCGGGGATGGGCAGCACCCGGGCGTCGAGCTGACCTCGGTCGCCGGCGACCGAGCCCTCGCCTACGTGAAGCGCGGCGTCGCCGTGGGTGAGGTTCCTGGTCCGACGAGCTGCTGAACGGCCGGATGTCCGCGCACGGCGTTGAACGCCGGGCTGTTGACGAGCGCAATCAGCTGGTCATCGGGCAGCCCGTGATCGCGTGCGGTGCGCAACCAGGCCGCAGCCGTACCCCCGTCACCGAGCGCGGCCGCAGCGCGGGCGACACCACACGCCGCCAACGGCGTCGGCTCGACGGCGAACCCTTCGGCGGCGTACTCGGCAGCCTCGCGACCCCTCCCGTAGCGGATCAAGAGGATCGTCAGCAGGTATTCGTTGGCCGGAAGGCCGCGGTGGAACGGCTTCGGAAGGTTGCTGACGAGGTCGGCGAGTTCCCGTGACTCGCCCTCGCCGAGCACCTTGCTCGGCACCTGGATCAGCGGGGTGCGCTGGCCGATCGCCTTCGTGAATAGCGCAATGGCGCGCGTGCGATCTCCGTTCCTGGCGACGGCGACCGCCTTGTCGATCGGAGACACGGCGGTGCGCTGGCGGTGGGCGAACAGGCCTTGCAACTGGATCAGCAGGAGGAACCCGATGAACACGGTCATGCCCGAGAGACGATCGACGAACGGTGTCGCCAGCAGGGCGGCGACGGTGATCGCCACGCTGGCGTAGGTCATCACCGTCTCGGCTCGGCCGGGCAGGAAGCGGTCGAGCACGGTCGTCGTCGCGTGGCCGCCGTCGAGCGGGAGCACGGGGATGAGGTTGATCAGACCGATCACCGGGCCGCCCCACCACACCGCGGCTACGACAGGGTCTGCGAACGCCGATTGCCGCTCGAACGGATCACCGCCGAGAGCGATCACGAGGGCGACGCCGACAGCCACGTGGGTGAGCGGTCCGGCGAGCGAGATGGCGAGGGTCCACGGCCGGGAGATCGGCCGGTCGGAGTGGTACGACGTGAACCCCGCCATGAACTCCAGCGAGATCGACGCTTCGGCGCCGGCCCGCCGGGCGACGACGGCGTGGGCCAGTTCGTGGAGCAGCGTGAATCCGGCCACGGAGCCGGCCAGCCACCAGCCGAACTCACCGCCGTCGTTGATGAACGCCAGCAGGACCATGAAGATGACGAACCCTGCCCCGACGTGGACCGGGAACCCGAGCAGCCGGAACAACGGTTTGGCGCGCGCAGCCATGACCTCGCCAGCGTACGGCTGCCACGACAGGCGCGGGGCCCCGCATCTCGCTCGTACACTCGCGTGTCGTGCCATACGTCTACGCCTTCGATCACAAGCACCGCCGTCCGCCGATGGAGATGAAGGACCTCCTTGGTGGCAAAGGCGCCAACCTGGCCGAGATGACGAGCGTGCTCAAGCTGCCGGTCCCCGGCGGCTTCACCATCTCCACCGATGCTTGCCGCGCCTATCTGGCCGGCGGGTGGCCCAAGGAGCTCGACGCCGAGATCGCCAAGCAGGTCAGCGCTCTCGAGAAGAAGATGGGTCGCCGCCTCGGCGACCCCGCCGACCCATTGCTCGTCAGCGTGCGGTCGGGTGCCAAGTTCTCGATGCCGGGGATGATGGACACCGTTCTCAACCTCGGCCTCAACGACAAGAGCGTCAGAGGCCTCGCCGCGGCAACGAACGACGAGCGCTTCGCATACGACTCGTATCGTCGGTTCATCTCGATGTACGGGCGCATCGTGCTCGATGTCGACGGGGCGCTGTTCGAGCACCCCTTCGACGCCGCCAAGGAGGCGGCCGGCGTGTCGAGCGATGCCGACCTGCCGGCCAGCGCCCTCAAGGAGCTGTGCACCACGTACAAGGCGGTGGTCAAGGAGGAGACCGGCAAGCCGTTCCCCCAGGATCCGATCAAGCAGCTGCGCGGTGCCGTCGAGGCGGTGTTCGGCAGCTGGAACGGGGCGAGGGCGATCGCCTACCGCGTCCGTGAGCGGATCAGCCACGACCTCGGCACCGCCGTCAACGTGCAGGCCATGGTGTTCGGCAACCGCGACGACAACTCCGGCACCGGTGTCGGCTTCACCCGCAACGCGGCGACCGGCGAGAACAAGCCCTACGGCGACTTCCTGATCAACGCCCAGGGAGAGGACGTCGTCGCCGGCATTCGCAACACAGAAGACCTCGACACCCTCGGCAAGCACTTCCCCGAGATCAAGCGGGAACTGCTCGACATCTTCGACCGTCTCGAGCGCCACTACCGCGACATGTGCGACACCGAGTTCACCATCGAGCAGGGCAAGCTGTGGATGCTCCAGACTCGCGTCGGCAAGCGCACCGGTGCGGCAGCGCTGCGGATGGCCGTCGACATGACCAAGGGCACTGGCAAGGGTGCCAAGCGCTGGAAGATCACGCGGGCCGAGGCGCTGACGCGGGTTTCCGCTGACCACCTCGACCAGGTGCTCCATCCCAAATTCGTCGGCGCCGGCAAGGTCATCGCCAAGGGGCTTGCCGCCTCACCTGGCGCTGCCGTGGGTGCTGTGTACTTCACCGCCGACGACGCCGAAGCCGCCGCCGAGCGGGGTGAGAAGGTGATTCTCGTGCGCAGCGAGACGAGCCCCGAAGACGTCCACGGGATGATGGCCAGCCAGGGCATCCTCACCGCTCGCGGCGGGCTCGTCAGCCACGCGGCGGTGGTCGCCCGAGGCTGGGGAACGCCGGCCGTCGTCGGCGCCGACTCGGTGAAGATCGCCGACCGCTCGTTCACCGCCAACGGCGTCACGGTGAGCGAGGGCGATGTGATCTCGATCGACGGTTCCACCGGTGAGGTGGTGCTGGGGGCGATGCAGCTGGCCCTCGCCGAACCGCCCAAGGAGTTCGACGTCGTCCTCGGCTGGGCCGACTCGACCCGCAAGGGCAAGCTCGGCGTGCGTGCCAACGCTGACACCGGCGAGGATGCCGCCAACGCCCGCCGCCTCGGCGCCGAAGGCATCGGCCTGTGCCGCACCGAGCACATGTTCTTGGCCCCGGACCGGCTCCCGGTCGTGCGCAAGATGATCCTGGCGTCGACGCCGGACGAGGAGAACGAGGCCCTCGCCGAGTTGCTCGACGTCCAGCGCACCGACTTCGAAGAGGTCCTCGAGGCGATGGACGGGCTGCCGGTGACGGTTCGCCTGCTCGATCCGCCGTTGCACGAGTTCCTCCCCTCGATCGAGGAGCTGCACATCAAGGAGGCCACCGCCGGCCTCGACGACGACGAGAAGAAGCTGCTCGCCGCCGCCGAGTCGTGGGCCGAGCACAACCCGATGATCGGCACCCGCGGCGTCCGCCTCGGCGTCGTCAAGCCGAAGCTGTACGGCATGCAGGTGCGCGCCCTGATGGAGGCGGCCGCCAACCTGCGCAAGCGTGGCAAGAACCCGGTTGTCGAGGTGATGATCCCGCTCACGGTCACCCGCGAGGAGCTGCACCTCGCCCGCACGTGGGTCGAGGAGGAGATCGAGCACGCCGGCAAGGGTTTGAAGAAGAAGCCGGACGTGATCATCGGCACGATGATCGAGACGCCGCGGGCAGCGATCCGCGCCGACGAGATCGCCGAAGAGGCCGACTTCTTCTCGTTCGGCACCAACGACCTCACGCAGATGACGTTCGGGTTCAGCCGCGACGACGTCGAGAGCCGGATGATGCCGGCCTACCTCGAACAGGGCCTGCTCAAGCGCAACCCGTTCGAGACGATCGACCAGAGCGGCGTCGGCGAGCTCGTGCGCCTCGGCTCGGAGCGCGGGCGCCAGACCAACCCCAAGCTCAAGCTCGGCGTCTGCGGCGAGCACGGCGGCGACCCCGAGTCGATCGCCTTGTTCTACGACGCCGGTCTCGACTACGTCAGTTGTTCACCCTTCCGCGTTCCGATTGCCCGCCTGGCTGCGGCCCAGGCGATCGTCGGCGCGGCCGAATCGACGAAGTAGCGGTACCAACACCCGATGACACCCCTTCTTGCGGCTGGGAGCGGCGGCGAGTTCGTCGAGCTCAACGTCCACGCCTGGCAGTGGCTGACGCTGCTTGGCATCATCGTCGCCCTCCTGCTCGTCGACCTGCTCGTCGTGCATCGGGAAGCGCACGCCATCAGCACCAAGGAAGCGGCCATCGAGTCAGCTGCATGGATCTCGATCGGCGTCGGCTTCTCGTTCGTCGTGTTGTGGTGGTTCGGCGGGGCGGCGACCGGCGAGTACATCTCTGGCTACCTCATCGAGAAGAGCTTGAGCATCGACAACGTCTTCGTTTGGGCGTTGATCATGGCCTACTTCAAGGTGCCCCAGAAATACCAGCACCGCGTGCTGTTCTGGGGCATCTTCGGGGCCCTCGTGATGCGGGCGATCTTCATCTTCCTCGGCGTAGAGCTGATCGAGCGTTTCGCCTGGGTGCTCTACATCTTCGGCGCGTTCCTCATCTTCACCGCCATCCGCATGCTGATGTCGGGCGACGAGGAGTACAACCCGGCGGAGAGCAGGTTCATGCGGTTCGTGAACCGGGTCGTGCCGAGCACCGACAGGCTCGATGGACCACATCTGTTCACGAAGATCAACGGCAAGCGCCTCGCGACTCCGCTGTTCGCCGTCCTTCTGCTCGTCGAGTTCACCGACGTGATCTTCGCCGTCGACAGCGTGCCGGCGGTGCTTGCCGTCAGCCACGAGTCGTTCATCGTGTTCTCGTCGAACGCCTTCGCCATTCTCGGTCTGCGCGCCTTGTACTTCCTGCTTGCCGACCTGCACGGCCGCTTCAAGTACCTGCAGACCGGACTCGCTGTGATTCTGGCGTTCGTGGGCGTGAAGATGATCGTCCAGCAGGCGTTCGACTTCCACATCAACACGTTCCTGTCGCTGGGCATCATCGCCGTGATTCTGGGCGTGTCGATCGGTGCGTCGCTGATGCGAAGTGAGCCAGACGAGCCGCACGAACCGGACAGCGACGAGGCGATGGCCGAGGCGGTGCACGACGCCTTCGACGAAGATCCGTCGACCGACCCTCACGTCACTGGCGACCACGCGATGCGCGACCAGGGCTGAGCCCCAGGGCGGGCCGACCGGCATGGCGATCCGCGACGACGACATCGAACGGCTCAAGGCCACCGTGTCGCTCGTCGACGTCGTCGGCGAGGTCGTGTCGCTGCGCAAGGTCGGGCGCAACTTCGTCGGGCTGTGCCCGTTCCACGCCGAGAAGACGCCGTCGTTCAACGTTCGTGAGGAGGTCGGGCGGTACCGCTGCTTCGGCTGCGATCAGTCCGGCGACGCCATCACGTTCGTCGAGCGGACGCGTCACGTCGACTTCGTCGGGGCCGTCGAGTACCTCGCCGCCAAGGTCGGCATGCAGCTCGAGTACACGACGTCGGGGCAGTCGGCCGAACGCCAGCGCCGCAAGCGCCTCGTCGAGGCGATGGCCTCCGCGGTCGAGTGGTATCACGAGCGCCTGCTCAACGACCCTGCGGCGCGACCCGCTCGTGAGTATCTGCGCAGTCGCGGTCTGCACGGTGAGATCGCCCGGCAATTCAAGCTCGGCTGGGCGCCAGACGACTGGGACGCCCTCGCCAAGCAGTCGGGTATCGACAACGAGCTCCTCCGCATCACCGGTTTGGCGTTCGCCAACCGCACCGGCCGCATGCAGGATGCGTTCCGGGCCCGCGTGCTGTTCCCGATCTTCTCCGACACCGGCGACGCCGTGGCGATCGGGGGGCGAGTCCTGCCAGGGTCGAACGACCCGGCGAAGTACAAGAACTCGCCGGAGACCCCGATCTATTCGAAGTCGCGCACGCTCTACGGCCTCAACTGGGCGAAGTCAGACGTCACCAACCACGACCAGGTCGTCGTGTGCGAGGGCTACACCGACGTCATCGGCTTCCACCGCGCCGGCGTGCCCCGGGCGGTGGCGACGTGTGGGACGGCGTTCACCGAGGACCACGTGCGCTTGCTCAAGCGCTACGCCAGTCGTGTTGTGCTCGCGTTCGACGCCGACGCAGCCGGACAGGGAGCGGCCGAACGGTTCTACGAGTGGGAGCAGAAGTACCAGATCCAGGTCGCCGTGGCCCGTCTGCCCGACGGCGTCGATCCCGGCGAGTTGGCCCAGCGCGATCCCGCCGCCCTCGCCGCCGCCGTCGACGATCCGGCGCCATTCCTCGCCTTCCGCCTTCGTCGCGTCGTCGACCGCCGTCCCGCCCGCACGCCCGAGGAGCGCGCTCGGGCTCGCCCAAGCGGCGATGGCCGTCGTGAACGAGCATCCCGACGTCAATGTGCGCACGCTGTACGCCGGAGAGGTCGCTGCCCAGACAGGCTTGGCCGTCGCCGACCTTGTGGCTGTGGCCAAACGGCGCCGCGGCGGCCCGGTGGGGGAGATGTCCCGACCTCCCCAGCAGCTGCGGGAGAACGCCGAGTTCGCGGCTCTCACACTCCTCGCCCAGAACTGGGACGCGATCGCCGGCTGGCTCATCGAGGAACTGTTTCGGGACGACGCCCATCGCCGGGCGTTCCTCGCCCTGGCCGGCGCCGACGGTGACCTCGGTGCCGCCCTCGAGGCTGCCGACCCCGACGCCAGGGACGTTCTCGAGCGCGCCGCGGTCGCCGATCTCGACGTCGACCCGGAGGTCGAGGCCCGCAACCTGATCGCCGCGGCGGTCCGCCGCGAGCTCGCCATGCCCGCCGCCGCCGGCGATCCGGCGCGGATTCGCGACGACGCCGAGGCCCGCTTGCAGCTCGAAGATCTGGGCCAACCGATTGCCGCGGGATCAGCGGCCGGGTGGTTGCTAGGTTGGCTCCATCGCCGCATGGAGCAACGAACAGCAGGGGGGAACTGAGGCCAGTCCGTTCCAGTCCGATGTCGACCCCCAGGAGTGGGCCGACCTCACCGAACGCGGGCGGGCGACGGGCAGTGTGCACGCTGAGGACGTGGCGCTTGTCCTGCGCAACGTCGAGCTCAGCGGTGACGTCCTCGAGGCGACACGCAACTTCCTGTCCGGCGAGGGCATCCGCATCGAGGGTGAGGTCGAGGAGGACGACGACGAACCGGACGACGCCGACGACGCACCATCACCGGAGGCGATCGCCCTCACGTTCGAACAGCTCGCCGAGGATCCGGCGGACGAGCGCCTGCTCAGCCGACGCCGCCGGAGTCGGGCGACGCGGGTGGGGAGTCGTGGCGATGGATCGACGTCGGACGGCGTCCGTATGTACCTGCGCGAGATCGGCCAGGTCGACCTGCTCACGACCGAAGACGAGCGCCGGCTCGCCCAGCTGATCGAGGCCGGTCACCTCGCCGCCCGGCGCATCGATGCCGGCGTAGACGACGTCGATCGTCGGTACCTCCTGCGGGTCGTCACTCGTGGCGAGCGGGCGAAGAGCGAGTTGACCCAGGCGAACCTCCGCCTCGTCGTGAGCATCGCCAAGCGCTACTCCAACCGCGGCATGCAACTGCTCGACCTCATCCAGGAGGGCAACCTCGGACTGATGCGGGCAGTCGACAAGTTCGACTACACCAAGGGCTTCAAGTTCTCCACCTATGCGACGTGGTGGATCCGCCAGGCGATCACCCGGGCGATCGCCGACCAGGCCCGGACGATCCGCATCCCGGTGCACATGGTCGAGTTCATGAACCGGGTGATCCGCGCCAAGCGCCAGCTTCATCAGGAGCTCGAACGGGAGCCGACGACCGACGAGATCGCCACCCAGGTGAATCTCGAGCCGGAGCGGGTCCGCGAGCTGCTGCGCATCTCGCTGGATCCGCTGTCGCTCGATTCGCCGATCGGTGAGGAGGACGAGTCGAATCTCGCCGACTTCATCGAGGACCCGACGTCGGACGGCCCGGCCGACGTGGCGACGCGGATCATGCTGTCCGAGGCAGTGGGCGACGTGCTCGGCGAACTCTCCGAGCGCGAGCAGGAGATCGTCCGCCTGCGCTTCGGCCTCGACGGCAGCCAGGCCAAAACGCTCGAAGAGGTTGGCCGCGAATTCGGCGTCACCCGCGAGCGAATCCGCCAGATCGAGGCCAAGACGCTCGCCAAGCTGCGCCACCCGCAGCGCTCGCAGCGCCTCCGCGAATTCCTAGAAACGGAGTAGCGCCCGCCAAGAGGTCAGGCGACGTCGACCCAGACGAGACGGTGATCAGAGCTGGACAATGGATCGCCGCCGACGAGGCTCGACAGCGGGTCGCCGATGGGCGGCCAGAAAACTCCGGCGTCGACAATGTCCATGCCAGCGGATGGCAGGACGTAGTCGGCGCGCAGGTTGCCGGGGCCAGGGTCGTCGGCGAAGTCGGCGGTGTCAGTTGCCGGGTCGCTCTGCTGGCCCAGGTTCGCCAGACCTTGAGTCGCCGACGCCTCGACCGCACCGTCGCTCGACGGCATCGGGTCCTGTACACGGTCGAGGCCGAGGAGCTGCGCGGTTGCCCCCGGCATCGAGTCGCCATCGACAGGATCACTGTTGAGGTCACCGAGGATGACGAACTCAGCGCCGGCGTCGAGACCGCCGCTCGTTCCGGTGTCGTCGACGATCCAGGCCGTGTCGGTGGCGGCGACGTAGTCGGCCCAGAAGGCGATCTCGTCGGCGTTGCGCGTGCCGTTGCGATCTTCGGCGCCGTCGAACACCGGCGGCGTCGGATGCGAGGCGAGGACATGGATGACTCGCCCATCGACGTCGATCGGCACATCCCAGTGCGACTTCGACGACAGCCGGAAGACCGCCAGTTCGTCGGATGAATACCAGTCACCGGGTTCGGGAGTCGCCGGATCGTCGGGCAGGCGAGCGCCGGGCATCGTCGCCCACGGGAGGTTCTGGAACGTCCGTACCTCGTCGCCAACGATGGGGAACTTCGACAGCACGACCATCCCGTACTGGCCCGGGAACTCACCGAACCCGAAGGCGTCATCCGGGCCGCCGGCGGTGCCGTCGTTGTTCAAGTCGAGTCCCGACGCAACGCCCGTGTTCACCGGCGCCGTGAAGGCGTACGGATAGTCGATCGGATCGGCTCCACGCTGCGAGACCTCGAGGTAGTTGTCGCGGAACAGGTCGACCGCTGCGTAGTCCTCGACGTAGTCGAACTCGTTGAGCAACAAGATGTCCGGCTGTGTGCGCTGAATGATCTCGGCGACCGCCGCCGCCTGCGGGTCGTTCGGTGTCGTCAGATCGGCGACGAGCTCGCCTTCGGCCTCGCGGTTCAACGAGGCGTTGAACGTGGCAACACGGATCGGCGCGATCGGCACCCCCGTCGATTCCGGCGATGACGGTCCACCGTCGGTATCTGGAGGCGCGGTCGAGTCGATCGGCGTTCCCGTCGTGGTCGCGGTCGGTGGTCCGGTCGACGGCGGTGGTCCCGTCGACGGCGGTGGTTCGGTCGACGGCGGTGGTTCGGTCGTCGTGGTTGTCGCGGTGGTGGGCGGAGGAGGTGCTGTGACGTCGATCGTCACGGTCGCGGCCGTCAGCAACACAGCCTGGGCGTCGACGAGGTCGTACGTGAAGCTGTCGGGTCCGACGTATCCGCTATCCGGGGTGTACTCCAGTCCGCCGTCGCTGCTCGCCACGACTTGGCCATGATTCGGCTGACTATGGCCGATCTGGAAGAACTCGTTACAGAGGGTGTCGTTGCCGAGCAGTCCCGGAGCGGGCACCGCCAGTGGGGTGTCGATTGTGGTGGTATAGGCGTCGTCGACCGCCGCACACGCGGGTCCATTGACGGCGATGTGCACGGTGCCCATCGCCATCAGCAGGTTCTGGTTGCCCCCGTGGACGTCGTACGTGAACATGTCGAAGCCGGCGAACCCGGCATCGGGCTCGTAGCTGAAGGCACCGTCGCCCTGATCGACGAGCGTGCCGTGGAGCGTGGTGTCGTTGACGTCGAACGTGAACGGCTCGTAGGACGGGCACGACAGAGTGTCGTTGGCGACGAATCCCGGGGCCGGCACCGTCAACGCCGTCTCGAACGGGGTGTTGTACAAGTCGGCGAAGGCGATTGCGGAGCAGTCGTCGATGATCCAGAGATAGACGTCGGCCTGATCGACCTCGACGTTGCTCTCCTCGAGCGAGTAGGTGAAGTCGTCCGTACCGCTGAAGCCTGAGTCGGGCGTGTACTCGAAGGAGCCAGCGTTGGGCCCCTCGACGAGGGTGCCATCGGAAGTGCCGATCACGATGTCCGTCGAGTAGGTGCCACCGCACAGCACATCGTTCTGGAGAAGGCCCGCCGCGTGCGGGACCGTCAGCGTGTCGCCAGTGGCCACCGTATAGAAGTCGGTGAACGCCTCGTCGGCACACGGCGGCTCGATCGGCTGCACGATGGGCTCGTCGGGTTGCTCGATGACTGGCTCGGGTGGCGGTTGCGGCGGTGCCGGTGGCGCCGGCGGCTGCGATGGCGACGTCGGTGGCGGTGTTGCGGATGATGGTGGTGGCGGCGCCGCGGTCGTGCTCGGCGCCGGGGTCGTGCGGGGCGCCGGTTGCGTCGTCCTGGGCGGCTGCGGTGTTGCCACGGTGGTGGGCGCCCGCCGACCGACCGTAGTGGGTGGTTGCGGAACGATCGCGGTGGAAGGGGCGGCGGCTGCCGTCAACGACCCAACGACGGCGGCGACCGCCAACACTCCGGCAACGAGTGCCCGGCCGTGCCCTCCCGGCACGGAGGAGGTCATGTTCGAGGTCTAGGACCCGTCTACGACCCGAGCAAGTTTTTAGTCGGCGGCGCTGCAGACACCCCTCCGTCAGAGTCGTTGCATGGGGTACGGCGGCAAGGTCAAAGAGCAACTTCGGGCACGAGAGCTACGCGCCCAGTCATGGACACTCCAAGACATCGCCACCGAGCTCGGCGTATCCAAGTCCAGCGTGTCGGTGTGGGTTCGAGACGTCGAGTTCATCCCCAACCCGCGTCGGCGCGCCCACTGGACCCGAGAGAATCCGAGCAGCCGATCCACGTGCGCCAAGCTCCAGGAGATCGAGCGTTGCCGCGCGAGGGCCTCGAACGTATCGGGCGGCTGTCCGAACGAGAGTTCCTCGTCCTCGGGCTCGCCCTCTACGCCGGCGAGGGCAGTAAGACGCAGCACAGCTTTCGTTCGCCAACAGTGACCCTCGGATGATCACGATCTTCGTCGACCTGGTTGCGACGGTTCTTCGACATCGACGAGTCGAAGTGCGCGTATCCGGCTCTACCTTCATGAGGGACTCGACCTCGATCGGTGCGATCGCCTTCTGGTCCGACCTCACAGGCATCCCGCCCAGTGCAGTTCAACAAGCCATATCGAGCCGTGGCCGACCCGACGATTCGACGATCGAAACACCTGATGGGGTGTCCCTAGCGTTGCGTATCACTCCACCTCGATGCTGCGCCGTGTGATGGGTCTCGTCGCGGCGGTAATGTCGATCGAAGCCATTCCGGGGTAGCTCAGCTGGCAGCAGCGACGGACTGTTAATCCGTAGGTCGTGGGTTCGAGCCCCACCCCCGGAGCCATTGCCATCCACGGCGGAGCGACTCAGCCACGATTGACTGGTGACCGGTCTCGGGGCGGTAGCTCAGTGGTCAGAGCACGGAACTCATAATTCCCTGGTCGTGGGTTCGATCCCCACCCGCCCCACCACTCCACGGTCCACGTGATGTAGCGCCACGGGCCGCATACTGGGGTCGTGGAAGCCGCAGCCGCCGTAGCCGCTCTCGTCGTCGGTGCCTTCATTTTCACGCGCATTTCGGGGTTGGTGCTGCGCCGAGTGATCCGGCGGATGGCCGAACGAGGCGCCAGAGGCCTGCCCACCAGGTGGTGGCGGGCTGCCGTGCGTTACGGGGTCGCCGACCGCTCCGAGATGGGTGTCGTCCGCCGGCGCCAGCGTGTCGACGCGGCGGCGCGGATGGTCAACCACCTCGTCACGGTCGTCGTGTGGATCGTCGTCACGATCGCCATCTTCCAAATCCTCGACATCGACGCGGCGTTCTTCCTGTCGAGTGCCGGGTTCATCGGTGCCGGCCTGGCAATCGGCGGCCAGCACAAGGTCAACGACTACCTCACCGGCCTCGAGGTGCTCTTCGAGGACCGCTACGGCGTCGGCGACGAGCTCGTCGTCGAGCAGGTCGGGCGGGAGCCGCTGCACGCCGTTGTCGACCACATCGGGCTGTTCTCCACCCGCCTCCGCGACGAGACGAGCACATTGCACGTACCCAACGGCAGTCTGTCGCTGGTCCGCAATCTCAGCCAGCAGGCTCAGGCCGAGACGCTGCGCCTGCGCGTCGGCGACGATCCCGAATTCGACCTCGTCTCGGAGGGCTCAGTGGAGAAGGCGGTGCGCGATCTCGCCGGATCGCAGAACCTGACGGACGTGATCTTCGTCGGTGATCTCGCCGCCCAACGCCGCGAGGACGGCGACATCGAGGTGGAGGTGAAGACGACTCGCCCGCTCGACCGGCGGTCGAAGGAGGCCCTTCGCGCCAAGGCCGAAGACAACCTGCGCGGCCGGCAATGACCCGCTTCAGCCGCCCTTGGTGATCCGGCCGCGCATCAATCGGGTTGTCGGTCAGCCGGCGAGGTCGGCGCCCGGCTGCCGGTCGGCGCAGAGGTCGGGACGCGGCGACGGGATCGCCCGCAGGTAGATCGCCATCCGATCGTCGACGGCGCGACGCTCGAGGGCCTCCCACTCGGCGAACTCGGCCTGCAACGGGTCGGGCACGGTGACGGCGCCGAAGCGCGACCAGTCGCCGAGGAACTGACCGAGACGCCTGGCGGGCATCTGCGGGGTGTCGCGCACTTGGCCGAGTAGAACGGGTATCTCGCCGCCGAGGTAGACAATGGCCTCCTCGTCGACGGCCACCGAACCGTCGCGCAGCGCCTCGCCGAAGCGCTCGGCGAGCTGGGCAGAGCGCGCCGCCTGCTCGTCGGTGAGCCCGGGCACCGTCGCCAGCAGCGACTCGGTGCTGCGCAGCTGGACTGCGCCAGATCCGCCGCGCAGCGTCAGCAGAAAGGTCGCCGTGCCGTCGTCGCAGCGGCCGCGGCCGAATCGGGACAGGTCGGTGGATCCGGCGGCGAACACGAAGTCGATGCCACGGCGCTGCAGTTCGGCGAGCAGCGTGTAGCGAACGTGGCGGACGGCGCCGAGGTCAACCAGCACGGGACCGGAGGGAGCGAGCTCGTCGAGGCTGGCACCGAACTCGTCGAGCAACGGCCGAGCGAGCTGGCGGCTGACCGCCCACTCGTGGTCGGTCTCGGGAAGCAGGTTCGTCGGCCACAACAATGGGATTGCGGCCAGGGCCGTTGCCGCCGCCATCGCCAGCACGATGACGTCGGACGCGTTGTCGCCGGCGGACTGACGCCATCGCCGGTACGGTGCGCGCAGGACGCTGCCGGCGACCGCCGTGCCAGCGAACATGGCAATCGGCCAGCTCCAGTAGTAGTTCTGGGCGATGATTCCGAACTGCTCGGTGGGCGGAATCTTGATCACGGCGACGATCGATCCGGCAAGGGCGACGAGCCCGACGGTGGCCATGGCGGCGAGCCCACGATGGCGGCGCCGCAGGGCGATCGCCGCCCACCCGAGGGCGACCGCCCAGGCCACGATCGCGACCACGGCGACCGGTAGCGACGGCCGTGACCCGTCGCGGAGCAGGTCGCCCATCGACCCAGGGACGGCGAAGGGCGGAACGAACGCCGACTCTGCGAGGATGCGCAGGCCACGCCCGGCCCCGACCGATCGCTCCGAGCCGCCGGACTGACCAAGGACGTCGACGGCATTGCCGGTGCCGGCGACCTGGTCCCACAGAGGCAGCGCCCAGCACAGCGCCAACACGCCGGCTGCGAGTCCGAACGGGCGGGCGAGGCCGGACCGGTTGTGGCGATGGTGTACGACGAAGGCGATCGTCGCCGCTCCGGCGACGGCGACGGTCTGGTAGGCGTAGGTGAAGTGCGTCTGCAGCACGAAGCTCGCGGCCAGGGCGAGCCACGGCAAGGCCCACCGGCGTCCCATCCACGTCGCTGCGGCAAGCCACAGCGTGCACCACATCGGCAGGACGAGGGCGAGTTGCTGTCGCGCCTCGATCAGCATCAGGCTGCCCTCGTTGAGCTGCAGTAGCACTGTCGAGGCCATCGCGCCGACCACACCGACGGGGCCGAGCAGGCGACGGCTCACCAACCACACTCCGACGATCGCCACGATGTTCGTCGCCGCCACGCCTGCTGCGGTGCCCCAGTAGGGGTCGAGCTTGGTGAACGGGGCGAGCAGGTCGAGCTGCAACGGGCCGAGGTTGTTGAGCCAGGACCCGACCTCCCGCGATCCCATCGACCAGGCGCCGATGAGTGGGTTGCGTGATGTTGCGACGTCTCTGGAACGCACGGTGAAGTAGGCGGCGTCGAAGAGGGGCACCCAGCCCTCGGCGGCCGCTCGGACGACCATCACGACGGCGGGGATCACTGCCGCGGCGAGGGCGATCCGCTCGGCGAGTCGTTTCACGGCAGGCGCGGCACCGCGGCCAGCAGCCTCCGCGTATAGGGATCGTTGGGTTCAGCGAACACGTCCTCGGTCGCACCCTCCTCGACGACGCGACCGTCGTGGAGCACGAGCACACGCGCGCAGAGGCTGTGGATCACGCCGAGATCGTGGGACACGAGCACGAGGGCGAGGTGGAACTGGTCGACGAGTGAGCTGAGCAGGTCGAGAATCTGCGCCCGTACCGACACGTCGAGCGAGCTCACCGGCTCGTCGGCAACGAGCACCTTGGGATGGGGCGCCAGCGCCCTGGCGATGGCAATCCGTTGTTGCTGGCCGCCCGAGAACTCGTGCGGGTAGCGGTAGCGGGTGGCCGGGTCGACGCCCACCGACGAGAGCACCTCGGCGACTCGGTCCTCGTGGGAGCCGGGGACATCGAGGCCGACGAGCGGCTCGCGGACGATGTCGGCGATGGTCATGCGCGGGTCCAGCGAGCTGAGCGGGTCCTGGAACACGATCTGCACGTCGCGGCGGAACCAGCGCAGCTCATGCGGGCGGCCAGGCTCGACGGGTCGGTCAGCGAACGTCACGGTGCCCTTCGTCGCCCGATCGAGGCCGAGCAGGATGCGGGCGAGCGTCGACTTGCCCGAGCCCGATTCGCCGACGATGCCGAGCGTGTCGCCGGCGGCGATGGCGAGGCTGACTCCGGCGAGGGCGTGGCGCTCTGCCCGCGGGCCGAACATGCTCGTCCGCGGCAAGCGGTAGATGCGGTGCACGTCGTCGGCGGTGAGCAGGACGTCGCTCACGACCTCACCGTCACCAGATTCTGCTCGTCGGGTGGGAGGGCGGTCTTGCGGGCGGCGGCGAGCAACTCGACGGTGTACGGATGCTGCGGCGCGGCGACGACGCCCTCCGCCGTGCTGCGTTCGACGATCTCGCCGCGACGCATCACGACGACGTCGTCTGCAACCTTGGGCAGGAGAGCGACGTCGTGGGTGATGAACAGCAATGCGGTGTCCTCCTCGGCGATCAACTCGGCGAGCAGGGTGAGCACGCCGGCCTGGACCGTGACGTCGAGGGCTGTCGTCGGCTCGTCGGCGATGAGCAGCTCGGGGCGGCACGCCAGGGCCATGGCGATGCCGACGCGCTGGCGTTGCCCGCCGGAGAGTTGGTGCGGGTAGGCGCGCACCGTGCGCGCTGGGTCGGGCAGACCGACGCGCTCGGACAATGCCACGGCGGCGTCGGCTGCAGCCGGCTTGGACAACCCGAAGTGGCGGCGCAGCGGTTCGGCGATCTGCTTGCCGACGCGCATCAGCGGGTTGAGCGCCGCCTGCGGGTTCTGGAAGACCATGGCGATCCGCTCACCGCGTAGCTTCGACAGCTCGTTGTCACGGCGCCCGAGCAGCTGCTCGCCGTCGAAGCGAATCGAGCCGCTCACCGTGGCCGCGTCCGGAGCGAGTCCGATGACGGCGAGCGCCGTCAGCGTCTTGCCCGACCCGGATTCCCCGATGATTCCAAGACGACCGCCGCGGTCGAGCGTGAACGACACGTCGTCGACCACGGCGTGCTCGCCGAAGCGAACGGTCAGCCCTTCGACCTCGAGCAAACTCATCGTTCGCCCCCAACGGGCGTCGTCGTCGCCGGGGTGGTAGCGACGAGTGGGCTGACGACGGCGGTGTCCGGAACGGATCGCAGCCGGGGATCGGTCGCGTCGCGTAGCCCGTCGCCGAGGAGATTGAATCCGAGCGTCGCGGCGACGAGGAACAGACCCGGGAACACGACCGCACCGGGGTGGATGGTGACGTGGGGTTGCAGCTCGCCGAGGGTCTGCCCCCACGACGGACGGTTTCGCGAGGTCACCCCGAGAAACGCCAGCGCCGCCTCGGCGAGGATCGCCAGAGCGGCGATCAGCGACACCTGGACAATGGCAACGGGCGCGATGTTGGGGATCACGTGGCGCCACACGGTGCGCCACGTCGAAGTGCCAGAGGCGTGCGCCGCCAGGATGTAGTCGAGGGCGAGCACCCCTGCCGCCTCGGCGCGCAGGATCCGGGCCAGGACGACGCCGGAGCTCACGCCGATTGCCAGCGACACCGTGATCAGCGACCCCGAGAACAACCCAACGAGGACGAGGGCGAGCACGAGCGTGGGCAGGGCGATGAGCACGTCGATGAAGTAGGCGACTGATTCGCCGAGCAGGCGTGGCGTGATCGCGCTGAGGACACCGAGGGTGATACCGATAACGCCGGCGATGGTCGCCGAGGCGACGGCGACGAACAGGCTCACCCGCGCCCCGACGAGCACCTGCGAGAAGAGGTCCTTGCCTGCCGCGTCGGTACCGAACCAGTGATCGACGGACATCCCCAGCCAGCGCGTTCCGACTCGTCGCGGGTCGTAGGGGACCCAGATGTAGGAGACGATGACCGTCAGGACGAGCAGCCCGACGAGGGCGAGCCCGACGCGTCCCGACCACGATCGCGTCGTTGCTCTCAACCACTTCATCGGGCACCGGCGCGGAGTCGTGGGTCGATGAGGTAGTGGGCGACGTCGACGAGGAAGCCGATGACGAGCACGACCACGGCGATCAACAGCACGGTTCCCTGGACCTTGTCGAAGTCGCGATTGCCGATGTCGCGGAGGAGCATCTGGCCGACGCCTGGCAGGTTGAACACGTTCTCGATAACGACAACGCCGGCGAGCAGGGTGGCGAGCTGGACGCCGACCACGGAGACGACGGGTATCGCGGCGTTGCGCAACCCGTGAGCAAACAGCGCCTCGGTCCTGGTCAAGCCCTTCGCTCGGGCCGTGCGCATGTAATCCTGGTTGAGCACGTCGAGCGTCGACGAGCGGACGAAGCGCAGCAGGATCGCCCCCTGGGCCGCGGCGAGCGTCAACGTCGGCAGGACGAGCGACCGGGCCGCCCGGCCGAACTCCGCCCAGCTGTCACGCGGAAAGCCCTGTGACGGCAGCCCGAACGTGCCGGCGAACAGGGCGATCAGGATCATCGCCACGAGGAACTGGGGGATGGCGATGCCGAGCTGGCCGACGGCGGAGAGGCCCACCCCGTCGGCCTTGGTGCGCCGCATGGCCGAATAGACGCCGAGCGGCACGGCGCCCACCAGGGCGATGATCGTCGACGAGATGACAAGGGGTGCGGTGACGGTCAGCTTCTCCCCGAGCTGGCCGGTGACCGTCGAGCCGGTCAGGGCCGACTCGCCGAAGTCGCCGGTGAGGACGCCGCCCATCCAGTCGAAGTACTGCGTGAGCAGCGGGCGGTCGAGGCCGAGATCGGCGCGGATCTGGGCGAGCCGCTCCGGCGTCACCTCGGTGCCGGCGATCACGACGGCGAGGTCGCCGGGTACGAGGCGAAGCAGGGCGAACACGATGACGCTGGCCACCAAGAGCGCCAGCACGAGCAGGCCGAGGCGCCGAACGAGGAACCACGTCACGAGCTGTTCCTAGCCGATTCGTCCGGCGTTGGCGTGCGCGCCGGAAGTCGCGATGCGGTCAGCCCTCCACGGTGATGTCGTAGGCGTCGAAGCGAGCGTTGGCATCGAACGTCGGGTAGCCCGAGACACCGGCGCGGGCGACGGTCACGTCGTTGTAGAGCAGCAGCCACACCGCCGGCGCCTCCTCGGCGATCAACCGTGCGGCCTGCCGGCGCAGCTCGACGAACTCCTCGGGATCGGGCGACGCCTTGGCCTGGGCGAGCAGGTCCTGCACCTCCGGGCTGTCGTACAGCCAGTAGTACTCCGGGTTGGCGTAGTTGCCGATGTCACGCGGCTCGACGTGGAGCACGACCGTGAGGTCGTAGTCGTGGTTGACGAACACCTGGTCGATCCAGGTCGGGAACTCCACCGTTTCCAGATTGACGGTGATGCCGACGTCGGCGAGCTGCGACACGACATAGTCCAACGCGTAGGTCGGATAGATGTTCGGGGCCACGAAGCTCAGCTCGAGGCCGTCGGCATAGCCAGCCTCCTCGAGAAGGGCGCGGGCTGCGTCGGGGTCGAACGGGTAGACGCCGGAGAGATCTTCGAACCATGGCTCGAAAGGCGGAACCGGGGCACCGATCAGCGTGGCGTAGCCTCGGTAGAGGTCGATCAGGCCTTGCTTGTCGATCGCCTGGGTGATGGCCTGGCGGACGCGCTGGTCGGAGAGCACCTCGTCGGCGTTGTTCATCCCGAGTGTGAACTCGCCATTGGTGGGCCCGTCGGTGATCACGTAGTCGGGGTTGTCCTCGAACTGCTCGACGAGGTCGGTGTCGATCCGCACATGAAGGTCGATGTCGCCGTCGAGCAGGGCGTTGGCGGCTGCGCTCGGATCGGTGAAGTACTGGAACGTGATCTCGGAGATCGTCGCCGGTTCACCCCAGTAGCCGTCGTTGCGCACGAGCGTGATCGACGTTCCCTGGTTCCATTCACCAAGGGTGAATGGTCCGGTGCCGTTGGCGGTGCTCTCCAGGTCGGTCGCCCCTTCGTTGAGGACCGCGCCGGCGCGCTGGCCGAGGTGGAACGCCAAGTCGTTGTCCGGCTCGGAGAGGGTGACCACGACGGTCGAGTCGTCGGTCGCCTCGACGGTGTCGACGCTGGCGAGTCGCGGTGCCTCGAACCCGCCTTCGCCGCGCAGCTGGTCCAATGTCCACACGACGTCGCTCGCCGTCAGCGGGTCTCCGTCGTGGAACGTCACACCCTCCTGCACCGTCAGCGTGTACGTCAGTCGGTCCTCGGAGATCTCCAACTCGGCGAGTCCCGGCGAGATCTCACCGTCCGGTGTCGTCTTCACGAGGGTCTCGTAGATGTTGCCGAGGAGGAGCTGGTCGAGTGCGGCTCCGGCTTGGTGGAGGATGTCGAGGTTGGTCGGCTCGATGACGAAGCCGGCGACCACAGAGGCGTCCGGATCTCCCTCCGGCACGGTGGTCGCCGATGCCGTCGTCGCAATCACGGTGAGTGACAGCATGGTTGCGACGGGTACGAGCAGGCGGCGGTGAGCAGTGCGAGTCCTACGCATGGCGGCGAGCGTAGTGAGTCCGTGCCGACGGGAACCGGTCGAGGTAGCTCGTCAGGCCGCCGGCACTCGTGGCGGCGATGGCGGCGTGGACGATCGCCCGGGAGACGGAGTCGGCGCCGGCAGCGAAGATGAGGTTGAGCTGCAGTGGGCGCGTGGAGCCGGGGCGGATCAACCCATCGACCGGTTCATCGGGCACTTCGCGATCGCCGGTGGCGAGCGTGAACACGACGTCGCCATCGACGTACTGGTGCGCCGGATCGGTCGCTCGGGCAAGGCCGTCCTGGCCCGACTTCGCCATCCTGGTGCACTCGTGCTTGCGGAGCGCGGCGTCGGTGGCGATCACGGCGAGCGTTGTGTTGAGTGGGCGGGTCGACGGAGGGTCGGCACGATGAGCGAGCACCTCCTCACGGGTCGGCCGGCGCACGTGGTCGAACTCCCTGCTGAGCCCGCGGCCGATCGCCAGCAGCTCGCCGTTGCGAACGTCGAAGACGCTGCCGCTGCAGTTGACGGCGACGAGGGCGGCGACGGTGATGCCACTCGGCAACACGACACTTGCCGAGCCGATTCCACCCTTGAGCGGCCCGGCGTGAGCTCCGGTACCGGCACCGACGGTGCCCTGGGCGAACTTCCGCGGACGCGCCGCCGCGGCGGCTCGGTAGCCGAACGTGGCGTCCGGGGTGTTCTGGAATCGACCGCCCATCCCGAGGTCGAACAGCACGGCTGCTGGGACGATCGGCACGACATGGTGAGCTTCGGGGCCGACCTGGTAGCCACGGTTGCGCTCGGCCAGCCAGCGCACCACGCCGTCGGCCGCGGCGAGGCCGTAGGCGCTGCCGCCGGTGAGGCATACGGCGTCGACGCGATCGACGAGCCGGCTTGGGTCGAGCAGGTCGGTCTCACGCGTGCCAGGCGCGCCCCCGCCGACGTCGACGCCACCGACCGTGTCGGGTGGCGGCAACACGACGGTGGTGCCGGTCAGCCAGCCGCGACCGCGCCGCTGGTAGTGGCCGACACGGACGCCGGCCACGTCGGTGAGGTCGTTGTGCGGCCCCGGCAGCGGTCGCGGCGGGAGGCTCACGGTCGGGGGCCGCCGAGGAAGCGACGGGCGGCCTCGACGTAGACGTTGGCGTGCTCGATGATGTCGGCGACTTCGACGAACTCGTCGGCCTGATGGGCGATCCACTTGCCGCCAGGGCCGTAGACGACGGTTGGTACGCCTGCCAGTGCCGTCAGCATCGTGCCGTCCGTGGTCCCGGGAACGCCGCCGAGCCGCGCCGGTGTTGCGGCGACGGCCGTGTGGGCGTCCCACACGGCGCGCACGAGCGGATCGTCGGGCGCCAACTCGACAGCCGGGCGGTTGTCGATGACCGTGACCGCGGCGGTGATGCTGGACGTACCAGCGGCCTCCGTGACGACCCTTCCGACCTCGGCGATGAGCTCGTCGTGGTCGACGGCGGGCACCGTTCGCACGTCCACCCACAGCGCGGCAGTCGCCGGCAGGACGTTCATCTGCGCCGGTGTCCCGGCCCGCAGCACGGTGGGGGTGATCCACGGCTGGCCGAGGTGTTCGTGCGGGGCATGGGCGTCGTGGAGTCGCTGTTCGAACTCGGTCAGACTGTCGATGACCGCGGCGGCGGCACGATTTGGGTTGCGGCCCTCGAACGGCATCGCCCCGTGGGCCATCTTCCCGAGGAGGTCGATGCGTAGACGCACCGCTCCCTTGGCGGCATGACAGATCTCGCCGCCTTCGGGCTCGCAGCAGATCGCCCCGTCGATGCCCTCGGCATGACCGCGCCGAATGAAGTCGCGGACGCCGGACATCATCCCTTCCTCGTCGACGAGGGCGGCGACGACGATTCGCCCGGGGAACGAGCCGGTGCGGACGACGGCGTCGGCGGCGAACAGCATCGCCGCCACGCCCGACTTCATGTCCGCCGAGCCGCGTCCGTAGATCCGGCCCTCGCGCAAGTCGCCACCGAAGGGGTCGACGCTCCAGGTCGACTCGTCGCCCTCGGTGACGACGTCGGTGTGGCCCTCGAACATCAGCGTCCGCCCGGGCGAGTCGCCGTCGATGGTCGCGATCACGTTGGGCCGCCCGTCGGCAACGACATCGATGCGCGGCGACCAGCCGAACGCCCGCATCTGCTCGATCACCAATTCCGCGGCGGGCTCCTCGTTGAGACCTCTCTCCGGATCGAACACGCTCGGGATCCGCACCAGCTCCCGCGTGAACTCGACGAGTGCCTCGGCGTCAATCATCAGAGGTTCGGGTTGTAGCGGCCGTCGGCGGCGGTCCAGCCGCCATCGACGAACAGGGTTGTGCCGGTGACGTAGCTCGACGCGTCGGAGGCGAGGAAGACAGCGGCGCCGACCATCTCGTCGGCCGACGCCCAACGGCGCAGGATCGGCTTGTCGGCGTACGCCTGGTACCAGGCGGGGTCATCCTGGATCGGTTGCGTCAGCGGCGTCTCGACGACCCCCGGAGCGATCACGTTGGCGCGCACACCGGCGCTGCCCAGCTCGGCGGCGAGGGTCCTGAACAGCATCACCGTCGCCGCCTTCGTCGCCGCATAGGCGCCCTGGCCCGGCTCGGTGGTCACGGCCCGCACCGAGGCGAAGCCGATCATCGAGCCGCGCCCGGCGCCTGCCATCGCCGCGCCCACCGTCCGGCACAGCCGGAACACCCCCTTGAGGTTGAGGTCGACGACCCGATCGAGGTCGTCGTCGGTGTAGTCGGCGATGCGCTTGCGCACGTTGACGGCCGGCGTGGTGACGAGGATGTCCGGCGTGCCGTGCTCGGCGAGAACGACACCCGGCGCCGTCGCGTCGAGGAGGTCGAGGTGCGCTGCGGTGCCTCCGATCTCGGCCGCTGTCGACTTCGCGGCGTCGAGTCTGGCGTCGGCGCAGAGCACCTCGGCCCCGAACGCGGCGAGCCCGCCGGCGACCGCCGCGCCAATCCCGCTGCCGGCGCCGACGACGAGGGCGCGTCGCCCGTCAAGACGAAAGAGTTGCGGCGATATCACTCTTCCGGCTCTTCGACGGCGTCGAGGAACGCCTCGACGTCGTCCTCCTCACCGCCGATCAACCAGATGACCCGGCTCTCCTCGGCGCTCAGCTCGGCGTCGTCGTCCTCCCACGGCAGCACGCCGTCGACGGGATACCGGTCGACCGTGATGTCGTCGGATTCCTCCTCAACCGGGGCGATGACGGCCAGCTCGACCTCGAGGTCGCCGGGATGGTCGCTGAGGATGTCGATCAACTCGCGCACGAGCATGGCGCGCCCCTTTCCGGTTCCGTGGCGTCAGGTGTCGCCGAGCCAGGCATTCGCCTGCTCGAGGAGGAACAAACTGACATGCTTGCATCGTTCCAGATCGTCGGCGACATTCGTGTCATTGTTGAGATACACGTCGCTGAGATCGACGCTCGTGCGTGCCACCAGAGTCAGCGAGCGCTCCGGCGCATCGGTGACGTTGGCGTAGGAGTCGATCGCCGACACCTCGACGGGGAGCTCGACGCCGCCGACGCCGGCCAGCTCGACGGCGAGGGCGAGCAGGTCTGGTGGCTTGGGTAGCGGCGGCAGCGTCCACGTGAACACGAGCGGGAACGAGAAGCCCGGCGGCGGTGACTGATCGAGGTCGTCGAGCTTCATCACCTCATCCTCGAACCCGAGCATCGCCCGTGGATCGACGTCGAGGGACAGATGCAGGTCGATCGGCCCGCTGCATGCCTCCTCGGGGTGGAGGTCGACCTCCCACAGCTGGCGCAGCGAGTACGTCTCGACGAAGTGCCGCTCGTCGTGGACGTGGAATCCGTGGTCGATGGCCTGGCTCTTGAGGTCGGCGACGAAGCCCGCCACGTCGATGACTGCCATTGCGGCGAGACTACCGCTGCCCCTCGTCAGCGCCGCCGATGCCGGCATAGCGCCCGGGCTCGGCGGCGAAGGCGCGCAGGCAGCCGGTACCGCAGAAGTAGTAGCGCCGATCGTCGTGATCGAGGTGCAGTGATGCGTCCGTGGAGGCGACCGTCATCCCACAGACGGGATCGACGGCCGTCGCTGGCGTCCGCTCGGCATCGGTCTCGCCGATGGACCGCGCTGACGGACGTGGCCTGCGGGCGACGATGTCGGCGAGGATCGACAGGGCGACCTCCTCGGGCGTCGACGCCCCGATGTCGAGCCCGGCCGGTGTGACGATGACCGCCTTGGCGTCGGTCGCGGCGTCGAGGTCGGCGACGACGGCGGCGCCCCGTTTCGGGCTGGCCACCAACCCGACGTAGTCGACGCCTGCGGCCAGGGCCGCGGCGAGCACGCCTGATTCGTCGCGGCCGTGCGATGCGACGACGACTGCGCTGGCGTCGTCGGGGACGACCGGGATCTCGTCGCCGCGCCGCATCTCGTAGCCGAGTGCCGCGCCGACGGCACCAAGGGCGTTGGCGATCGGGCTGTCGCCGTACACGACGACGAGGGGTGGTGGCCGTTGCGGCTCGAGAAAGATCTCCAGCGTGCCTCCGCTGAGGCACGGGTTGTGGGCCATCACCTTGCCCGGCAGCGGCGGTTCGGGAGTCGGGCTGATGCGCAGGACCACGGACTCACCGGAGTCGAGCACGGCGAGCGCCTGGGCGCGCACCGTCGACTCGGCGCAGTCGCCGCCCACGAACCCCTCGATCGTGCCGTCGCCGAGAACAATCGCGTCGTCACCTGGATGGGCGCTCGTCGGCCGCTCGGCGAGAACCACCCGGGCGTGGACGAACGGCACCCGCTGCCGGCGCAGCTCTTTTGCGCGCTCGTCCAAACTCACACGAATGCGAGGTCAGTTCGCGCCGGGCGGCCCTGGATCGCCAGCCACACTTGGGCCGGGGTCAGCGGCATGTCGGCGTGCTTCACGCCGAGCGGCGCGAGAGCGTCGATCACGGCGTTGACAACGGCGGCGGGGGAGCCGACGGTCGCCGACTCGCCGACGCCCTTGAGTCCGAGCGGGTGGTGCGGCGACGGCGTGACCGTCTCGCCGAGCTCGAAGTTGGGCACCTCCATCGACGTCGGCAGCAAGTAATCCATGAACGATCCGCCGAGGCAGTTGCCGTCCTCGTCGAACGTGATCGCCTGCATAAGCGCCATGCCGATGCCGTCGACGAGCCCGCCGTGGATCTGCCCCTCGACGATCATCGGGTTGATCCGCGGCCCGCAGTCGTCGACGGCGATGAAGCGGCGAACCTTGACGACACCCGTCCCGGCGTCGACGTCGACGACGCAGATGTACGCGCCGAACGGGTACGTCAGGTCCGGTGGGTTGTAGACGGCCTGGGCGTCGAGATGGCCCTCGACTCCATCGGGAAGCTCGAGGTTGGAGTGGGCGAGCATCGCGATCTCGGCGATCGACCTGCCGTGCGTCGGATCGCCGACGACCTGCCAGCGACCGTGCTCCCATTCGAGGTCGGCGGCGTCGCACTCGAGGGCGGCGGCGGCGATCAGCCTGGCCTTGTCGCGGACGCGTTGGGCGACCACGGCGGCTGCGGCTCCGGACACCGGCGTCGATCGCGAGCCGTAGGTGCCGAGGCCGAACGGTGTGTTGTCGGTGTCGCCGTGGATGACCTCGATGTCTTCTGGTGGGATGCCGAGCTGATGAGACACGATCTGGGCGAACGTCGTCTCGTGGCCTTGGCCCTGGGACTGCACGGAGAGGCGAAGCTGGGCCTTGCCGGTCGGGTGAACGCGCAAGTCGCAGCCGTCCGCCATTCCCAGTCCGAGAATGTCCATATGTTTCCGCGGCCCGGCGCCGACGCCCTCGGTGAAGAACGCAAGACCGATGCCCATGTACGACTCTGACGCCGGATCGCCACTCGCCGCCGCCTGCTGGCGACGCTCCGCCTGTTCGCGGCGAAGCTCGTCGTAGCCAGCGATGCGCATCGCCTCCTCCAGCGCTCGTGGATAGTCGCCGGAGTCGTACGTCCAGCCAGTCGGTGTGGTGTACGGGAACTGCTCGGGCTTGAGCAGGTTCTTCATGCGAAGCTCGGCAGGGTCCATGTCGAGCTCGACGGCGAGTCGGTCGACGACGCGCTCGATCAGGTACACCGCCTCAGTGATGCGGAACGAGCAGGCGTAGGCGACGCCGCCAGGCGCTTTGTTGGTGTACACGCCGGTGACCTTGCAGTGCGCCGCGCCGTAGTCGTAGGAGCCGGTGAAGATGTGGAAGAACCCTGCGGGGTACTTCGTCGGCTGGGCGGTGGCGTTGAAGGCTCCGTGGTCGGCGATGACGTCGACGCGCACGCCGAGGATCTTGCCGTCGCTCGTCGCGGCGATCTCACCGTGCATGTGGTAGTCGCGGGCGAAGCCGGTGGTCATCAGGTTGGAGCTGCGGTCCTCCATCCATTTGACCGGGCGCTTGGTGACGATCGAGCCGACGACGGCGAGGACGTACCCGGGATAGATCGGCACCTTGTTGCCGAACCCGCCGCCGATGTCGGGGGAGATCACCTGGATCTTGTGCTCGGGGATCCCGGCGACGAGGGCGTAAACGGTGCGGTGGGCGTGTGGGGCCTGGCTCGTGATGTAGGCGGTCAGCTTGCCCGTCACCGGGTCCATGTAGGCGAGCGATCCACAGGTCTCCATCGGCGCCGGGTGGGAACGCGGGTACAGCACGTCGAGTCCGACGGTGACGTCGGCGGCGGCAAACGCGGCGTCAGTCGCTGCTCTGTCGCCGGACTCCCAGTCGAAGATGCGGTTGTCCGTGCGCCCGTCGATCTCGTCGCGCACAAGGGGGGCGTCGGCGTCGAGCGCCTTGCGGGCATCGATCATCGGCGGCAGCGCCTCGTACTCGACGTCGATCAGCTCCAGCGCGTCGCGGGCAGAGTAGCGGTCCTCGGCGATGACGAAGGCGACCTCCTGACCCTGGTAGCGAACCTTGTCGGTGGCGAGCACCGCCTGCACGTCGGCCGAAAGCGTTGGCATCCAGGCGAGGTTGAGCCCTTCGAGCATCTGCCCGGTGATCACGGCGCGCACCTTGGGGTGGGCCTCAGCAGCGGAGATATCGATCGACACGATCCGGGCGTGGGCGTACGGGCTGCCAAGGACTGCACCGTGGAGCATGCCCGGCATCGTGATGTCGTCGAGGTAGTTGCCCCGGCCGCGGAGGAAGCGGGCGTCCTCCTTGCGCAGCATCCGCCCGAACCCGACCGGATTGCCGGCTTCTGAGATGGGAGTCTCTGTGGCACTCACGTCGTCACCTCTTGTGCCGCGTGTTCCGCTGCCCAGCGCACCGACTTGATGATGTTGTGGTAGCCGGTGCAGCGGCACAACTGACCGCTGATCGCCTCGCGGATATCCGCTTCGCTCGGGTCCGGGTTGCGGTCGAGCAGGGAGCGGGCGGTGAGCATCATCGCCGGTGTGCAGAATCCGCACTGGAGGCCGTGGCACTCCATGAATCCCTGCTGCACCGGATCGAGTCCGTCGGCGGGCGCGAGCCCCTCGACGGTGTCGACCCTGTGGCCGTCGGCCATCACCGCGAGCACCGTGCAGCTCTTCACCAGCACGTCGTCGAGAAGAACCACGCAGGTGCCGCAGTTCGACGTGTCACATCCCCAGTGCGTGCCGCGCAGGCCGAACTCGTCACGCAACAGGTGGATGAGGAGGACCCGGGGCTCGATGTCGGCCGAGCGCTCCTCGCCGTTGACCGTAACGGTGATGTTCATGACGGTTCCTCCTCGCCGCGAGCACGCGCCACAGCTGCGTGCAGCGCGCGTTTGGTCAGCTCCCCGGCGAGGTGGCGCTTGAACTCCGCCGGGCCGCGCTGGTCGGTACTCGGCTCGCAGTGCTCGGCGGCGAGTGCCGCCGCCGCGGCGATCGTTTCGTCGGTGGCAGGTCCGCCGCGCAGCAAGTCCTCGGCGGCGGGGGAGCAGAACTGCTCGGCACCGACCGCCGTCAGCCCGATCCCGACCTCGCTGACCGTGTCGCCGTCGAGCCAGATGCAGGCGCCAGCGGCGGCGACGGCCCAGTCACCGGCTCGGCGCTCGACCTTGCGATATGCCGAACCCCCACCGGGACGGATCGGGACGCGAATCTCGATGATCATCTCCGCCGGCCCGACGGCAGTCTCGTAGGGCCCTTCGTGGAACTCCCTTGCGGGAACCGTGCGTGTGCCAGCGGTCCCCTGGATCAGGATCGTCGCCCGCAACGCGGCGAAAACGGCGGAGAGGTCTTCGCTCGGGTCGGCTTGGCCGATCGAGCCACCGACGGTGCCGCGGTTGCGCACGACCGGATCGGCGATGACGCGCTCGGCGTCGTGGAAGATGGGATAGTGCTCGCCGGCCACTGCGGAGTCGAGCAACTGGGCGTGACGAGTAAGCGCGCCGATGCACAAGTCGCCACCCTCGACGCGGATGTACCCGAGTTGCTCGGCGAGATCGTTGATGTCGACGAGATGCTCGGGTCGCGCCAGACGCAGCTTCATCATCGGCAACAGTGAGTGGCCGCCGGCGACGAGACGGGCTTCCGGGCCGAGTCGTTCGAGCAGAGTGACGGCGTGCTCGACGCTCGTTGCTCGCTCATAGCCGAACGGCGGTGGTGTCTGCATCGGCGTTCCCCCTGTTGACGGCACGTCCGGGGCCGCGGCGACAAGCGCCGTGGCCCCGGATTCCCCCACCGGGCATCGTGGCGACGAGTCCGACGGCGGTCAACAGGACGATAAGGATTCGGTTAAGCGGCGATCTACGATGCGCCCAGCGTGACGCTCAACCAGCTCAAGGTCTTCGTCCTCGTCGTTCGCCTCGGTTCGTTGCGCGCTGCCGCCAACGCCCTGGGGATCAGCGAGCCAGCGGTGTCACAGGCGATCGGCGCGCTGCGGGAGAGTCTCGGCGACCCACTCATCGAGCGCGCCGGCGGCGTGCTGACGTTGACGCCGGCTGGGCAGCGTGTTGTCGGCCTTGCCTCCCAGATGGTCAACCTGGCAGTCGCCACGGAGGAGGCGGTCCGCGTCGGGCAGGGTGCGCCCGAACTGTTGCGTGTCGTCGCCTCGGCGGACGTCGGCGACGCCGTCGCCCCGGCGTTGTTGCAGGCGTTCAACCGCCGGGCACCGGACGTCGAGACGACGCTCGCGATCGCGGGCACCCGGGAGATGGGCGTGCTGCTGACCGAACGCCTCGCCGATGTCGCCCTCGGCCCGGCGCTCGCCTCCCAGACGCCGGGCGTTGTCGGCGAACCGCTCCTGCGCTACCGGTTGCTGCTGGTCACCGGTGCCGATCATGGTCTGCAATCCAACGGCGGCGTGTCACGTCACGCGTTGCGCAATGAGACCTGGCTGGTCGATCCATCCGGGGCCGACCCGTTGTCAGACGTCGGGCGGCTGCTCGCCGACCTCGGCGTCGCGGAGGACCGAGTCCGCGTGTTCCCGACGCAAGCGGCGGCGTGGGCCGCGGCAGCGGCGGGCGGCGGCGTCGCGCCCGCGATCGAGCAATTGTGGAAGCGCGATCCGCACGCCGACGCCCGTCCACTCAAGGTTCCCGGCATGCCCGTGGAGATGCTGTGGCACATCAACACGCTGCACGGTGATCGGCGTTCGGCGACCGCCGCCCGGCTGCATCGATTCCTCGCCACGCCCGACGCCACGCAGGCGATGTTCCGGGCTGATGGCGGTGTGCCAGCTTCGCAGTTCCGCCCGCCGGTATACGTGTCGATCTGGAGCTGAACGTTGCGCGCCGCCGCCCTCGACGACCCGGCCCTCGAAGTACTCCACCGCGTCGCCGACGAGGTCGCCCGCCGGCTCGGCTCGGTGACCGACTGGGGGTTCTCCGGCAATCGTGACGGCCAGTACGCCGCCGACGTCGATCTCGACGAGGTTGCCGTCGGGCTGCTCGTCGACGCCGGTTTCGCGGTGTTGTCGGAGGAGAGCGGACGTTCCGGGGACGGTGACCGCCTCGTTGTCGTCGACCCGCTCGACGGTTCGACGAACGCCAGCAGGGGCATCCCCTGGTTCGCGACGTCGCTCTGTGTCGTCGACGATCGAGGCCCTGCAGTCGCCGTCGTCGCCAACCAGGCGACCGGCGAGCGTCTCGAGGCAGTCCGTGGTGCCGGCGCCTGGATCGGCGAGCGACGTTTGGAGGCGTCAGGTCGGACAGCTGTCGAGGAGGCGATCGTCGGGATCAGCGGGCTGCCGTCGAGCAGATCGTGGGGATGGTGGCAGTTTCGTGCCCTCGGGGCCGCAGCCCTCGACCTCGGTTGTGTCGCCGCGGGACGTTTGGACGGGTGGGTCGACCTGAGCGAGAACGCGCACGGGGCGTGGGACTACCTCGGCGGAGTGCTGCTGTGTACCGAGGCCGGGGCGTGTGTCGCCGACGCCTTCGAACGGGATCTCGTGGCCATCGACCACACCGACCGCCGCACTCCCGTCGCCGCGGCAACGCCGGAGCTGCTCGACGTACTGCTCGGCTACCGTCGGTCCGAATGACCGAAGAAGAGATCGCCACCATCGATCCTGAGCACACCCCGACGGGAGACGAGTTTGGCCTTCTGACGGGCTTCCTCGACTACTACCGGGCGGTGATGGTCCGCAAGGCGCAGGATCTGACGAGCGAGCAGTTGGCGGTGCGCCTCGGCCCATCGGTCCTGACGCTTGGCGGGTTGATCAAGCATCTGGCCTTCGCCGAAGACATCTGGTTCGACTACCGCCTGATCGGCAACGAGCGCGGCGAGCCGTGGGCGAGCGTGGACTGGAAGTCCGATCCAGGCTGGGAGCTGCACAGCGCCGCTAACGATTCGCCCGAGGAGCTGTTCGCCCTCTATGACGCGGCGTGCGCCCGTAGCCGAGCCGCCGTAGCCAAGGTCGGCGACCTCGACGCCGTGGCGACGTTCCCCAACGGGCGTGGCATCTTCTTCAACCTGCGCTGGATCCTCATCCACATGATCGAGGAGACCGCCCGCCACGCCGGCCACGCCGACCTCATCCGCGAGAGCATCGACGGCGCCACCGGCGACTAGCAGCCGACTTGGCCGGTTCGACTACTCGTCGACGTCGCGATGAATCACCGGCTTGACGTCGAGGATCGGTGTCCCGTCGACCGCCTCGAGGTCGCTCACCTCGATACGAAGTCCATCGATCGCGAGCACGGTGACCCGATGCAGCCCGATCGGGTTCGGCCGGTCGGATGATCTCGTGCTGAACACTCCGGTGAGCGGCTGCGACTCGTCGTCGCGAGGGTGCACGGCGAGCACGTCGCGCCGAGCCCGATCGAGCCATGTCAGCACGGTGATCTCGTCGCCGACGCGGAGATCGCTCAGCCCGGCGCCGACGGCCTCGTCGAAGATCAACCACGCCGTCGGTCCGCCTTCGAAGCCCTGCTTCGGTGCAGCTGCCGGATCCGTGAGCGCAGACTCCACGCGCCCGATTGCTTGCAGCTCGAAGCCGTTACTCACGCCAGCATTTTCGCCCGGCAGCACTGATAGTCGTCAGTGGGGTGGTGCTCGGCGGTTGGTGTTGGCGATGAGGGTGTCGATGCGGTTGCGGGCGGCGATGAAGGTTGGGTCGTCGCGGTGGATGGTGATGTCGGCGGCGGTGAGGTTGCGGCGACGAGGGTCGCGGTTGCGGCCGGATTCCATGAGTCGGGCGTTGCATTGGCAGGTGATGCCGCCGCGGGTCTTGGGGATGATGTGGTCGACGTCGCAGTTGTTGATCGGGTCGCCGTCGGAGGCGGGGTGTTGGCAGCGTCGGTCGCGGACTTCGATCGCTCGGCGGAGTAGCCCGGTGAAGGTGCGGGTGGTGGAGCCGGCGATGGCGTGGAATGGTCCGTCGAACAGCATCGTGTTGATGTCGAGGTCAGCAAGGTAGGGGACGAGTTCGCCCGGTGCGATCACGGTGCCGTCGGACAGTTCGCACAGCCAGCGAAACGTGGCGTCACCCAACACGACGGTGACCAATGGCCGGGGCCGGCCGCGCTGGCAACGGCACGGTGTGGCACCGCCAGTGTTGCTGCTTGCGGGTTCCTCGCCGTCGTTCTGCTCGTTGCTGTCGGTCTCGTCGGTCTCGGTGTGCTCGGTGTTCGACTCGTCGGCGTGTTCGGTGCTGGGGCGAGCAGTGTTACCGGTGTTTGTGGTGGCGCGGATGGCCATTTCGACGAGGGCGTCCAAGCGGCGTTGCTGGCGGGTGCGGGGCAGTTCGCCGGTCGCGGCGATGACGGCTTGGTCGTGGAGCCGGAGTTCGTCGTCGATGCGGTTCCAGGCGGCCATGAAGGTGGCGCCGCCGACGGCGTCGAAGATTGCGTCGAGGTGGATCTCGCCGTCGATGCCGCGAGAGTCGCGGGCTTGGCGGTTGAGCCAGCGTGGCGGCTTGCCGTCGTCGCCCAATTCGGCGTCGACACGCAACTTCCAGTAGTCGATCGCCACCTCGGCGTCCCAGAAGTCAAGATGTTCGCAGAACCCGACGAGCATCGACTCGTCGGCGACGAACCGCTCCCGCCGCTTCGACGTGTTGGCGGCGCCCAGCAACTCGACGTGGTCGATGTTGATCCGACCGACGGTGAGCGCCTCTGCGGTCACGGGCATCTGCGCGAGTGCTTGGCCGCGGCGGATCACCCGGTACGCCGAAGCCTTGCGGGTCCGTGTTTCGCGGGCGAGACGGGCGCCGGGGTGACGGCTGCCGTCTTCGGCCCAGATCCCCCGCTTCGACCATTCGTCGGCAAGTTTCGCTTGGATCGCTTGCAGGGTCGACAGCTCCTCGGTCAGCGACAACAGGGCGCGGTGGACCTCGCCGTCCGACAGCGACGCCTCGTCGACGCCGACGAGGCCGGTCGTCGCCCCGCTGAGCTCACCGACCACCGTGTCCATACCGCACACCGTATCGAACACACGTTCGACGCGCAACGTCTTTCTGAGATTTCTTTTCCCTGGAGACACCACTGAACACCCGCTGACGCCGCGCCGACCTGAATCTCGCCCCGCTCACTCGGGGAGCCACCCCCGAGTGAGTCTCCGGCCGGGAACGGTCACTCGGCGAGCAGCTCGGCGAGGTCGTCGGCTACGCCGAGACGCTCTGCCCAGCCACGCAGGTAGGAGCGGTCGACCGGCTGCGTCGCCACGATTTCCACGCAATCTCGCCAGTGCACCTCCGACCGCGACTCGAGTCGCCAGCGGAGCTTGGCGAGGATCACGTCCTCGGCGGTGGCGATCCAAACGGGCATCGGCGGCATCGAGGGCTTCGACGACGATTCGCAGAGCGGCCGCGAGCTCGATCACGGATCGACAAGATCGTCGTCCGGCCATGCAGACCGCACAAGGTCGTCGCCGTACCGGTGGCGCACGAGCGCGAGGAACAGCTGACGATCGTCGTAGTCGGGGTGGCGGCGGCGGATCCCGTCCGCCTCGGCACGAGCGAACGCCCGATTGAACTCCGCCCACTCTTCGAGCCGCTCGTCGATCGAGCGGGCGGCGATCGCCTCCATCTGGCGGCGCCACACCGCCGGCGAAGTGTCCGCCGGTACGACAGGAGGGTTTCGCCGCGTCACACCGCGAAGGGGTACTGACGGACTGTCACAGAGTCCGGGTATCTCGTCCGGTTCACGGGGTGTGTCCGGGGGAGGCCACCGACAGCGAGGACAACACCGCTGGCGAACCCGCCGGTAGCATCGCTGATTGCTCCGGGCGCATAGCTCAGTTGGCTAGAGCGCTTCCCTTACAAGGAAGAAGTCGGGGGTTCGAGTCCCTCTGCGCCCACCGACCGATAAAGCCAGCATCCGGGTCCGCAGCCTCACCTCGAGCCGATCGCCAGCCGGAGCTGGTCGACGGTCGGCGACCCGGAGGGTCCCGCCGGGGTTGTGTAGAGGCGGCACGAAAGCCCGCCACGCCACTCGCCATCGGCGAACGGGTCGCGGCCGTCGACGAGGATCGTCGGCGATCCGGCGAAGCCGGTCGCGTCGGCATCCGTGACGCAGCGGTCGCGGACCACGACGCCGATCTCGGCGGCGACCTGCCGTACCCGGGCGGCGGCGGTCCGCCAGTGCGGACACCCGGCGAAGTAGACGACCTCGAGATCCACGGACGTAGCATAAACATTCCAGTCCGGAGCAAGGTCAAGGAGGCGGCGCCATGAGAATCGGCGAGCTCGCCACGGAGGCAGGGGTGTCGACCAAGACGATCAGGTTCTGGGAGGCGGAGGGCCTGCTGCCCCCGCCGTCACGGACTGGATCCGGCTATCGCGACTACACGCCGGCCGTGATCGAGCGGATCGACTTCATCCGACATGCCCAGGGTGCCGGGTTGCGCCTCGACGACATCAAGGGCGTGCTCGACATCTCCGACTCCGGTGAGCCGCCGTGCGAGCACGTCCACGCCTTGATCGCGCGGCGGATCGCCGACGTCGACCGGAGAATCGCCGACCTCAAGCGTGCCCGCCGCAACCTCACCGAACTGGCGGCCACGGCCGCGGCGCAGGATCCGGCCGACTGCCACGGCTACTGCCGCATTCTCGTGCCGTGACGGGTGCCACGTTGACCTTCCATCCGGGGGCAATCTTTACGATCGTGAGCATGACGCCTCTCACGGAGCTCGCCTCATCGCAGCGGACGACGCCGCTGGCCACGCATTCGCCGGCACCGGCGCAGCATCGGTTCGCTGGGCACCGTTGCTCGGCTCGCCGTCGGTGGGTTCATGCTCGGTGACGTCGTCTACGGCCACGCCACCAACGGATGGCACCTCGCACCCTGGCTGCTCGCCGTCGTAGTCTTTCCCGCCGCCGTGGCGATGCTGCACCGCCTGTTCGTGCGGGTCCACCCCGGTCGGATCGTGGCGACGGGGCCGCTCGGCCACATCGTCAACATCGGCGTGTTCCTCGCCCTCTGGCTGACGCCGGAGTACGCGCCGGCCCTGGGGGCGACGAGCGACGCAGTACTGATCTTCTACGGCGTCTCGATGCTGATCGCCGCCGCCCGCGGCACCGCCGGATGCGAGGTCACCGTCTTGTCGAACTGGCTTCTTCGACGCGACGACGAGGTCGGCTGCGCCGTGTTCCTCCCCGTCGACCTGGCCGAATCCGGAGCCCGCCGTGTTCCCTGACGCGCTGATCGACGGCGACGACCCGCTGCGCCGTGGCAGCAACGGTGGCGGTGCAGTCCGGCGACCTCGAAGCGCTGGACCGGATGCTCATCGAGCACCCCGAGGTGGCGAGGGCACGCATCGGCGATGAGACGTGCTCGCGAACGCTGCTCCACGCCGCCACGGACTGGCCGGGCAACTTCCCCAACGGCCCCGCCGTCGTCGCCCGTCTCGTCGCCGCCGGCGCCGATGTCAATGCCCGGTTCCACGGCGGCCACACCGAGACGCCGCTGCACTGGGCGGCGAGCAGCAACGACGTCGCAGTGCTCGACGCCCTGCTCGATGCGGGGGCCGACATCGAGGCAGACGGCGCCGTGCTCGGCGGCGGGAGCCCGCTCGCCGACGCCTGCGGGTTCGGCAACTTCGACGCCGCCCGGCGCCTGGTCGAGCGCGGCGCCCGCACTCGGCTGAAGGACGCCGCCGCGCTCGGTCTGATGGACCGTGTCACCGCCGCCTTCGACCGCGACCCGCCTCCGGACGCCGACGAGATCACCCGGGCGCTGTGGAGCGCGAGTCACGGTGGGCAGCTCGCGGCCACCGAGTACCTGCTCGGCCGCGGTGCTGACGTCAACTGGGTCGGCTGGGACAACCTGACGCCGCTCGACGTCGCCATCCAGAGTGGCAACGAGCAGGTGATCGAGCTGGTCCGCGACCGCGGCGGCCTTGCCGCCGCTGATGTCGTGCCGATGGACGAGCAGACGGCGAGCATCGGCGTCGTGGTCGCTTTCATGGATGCGATGCGTCGCGGGGATCGTGAAACCCTCCACGAGCTGTTCACGCCGGACGCCACGTGGCAGGGCGTTCCTGCCGATGCCGTCTGTCGGGACCGGGAGGAGATCCTGGCGATGCTCACCGAGCAGATCACGCTGCAGTTCATGCGTCACCGGCGTGTCGAGGCGGTCGAGCTCGTGGGTGGCGAGAAGGGTGTCGCGCTCGGCGTGCGCGACGCGACGATGACCGAGATCGGCGAGGTCGCGCTCGACGCGCAGCTGTACAACGTGTTCACGGTCGTCGACGGTCGCATCTTGGCTGTCCGCGACTTTGCCCACCGCACCGACGCCCTCGCCGCCGCAGGCGGGTCACCGCCGGCCTGGCGGTGATCGTGTCTGTTCGTGTTCGCCGCCCACCCACTCGAGCGCATCTCGTGAACCGATCACGGTCGGCTGGCGTACTGAATGGGGAACCGGTGCCGCCAACATGAGGCGGCGGGTCCCCAGGCGTCGGTCGACACCGGTTCTACCCGCCGGCCAGCCTGTCACGTTCGGATGTGACAGAATGGTGAATACGTTTACGTGACGCATCGGGCGGGATGGTTGGGACCGGCGGAGTCCCAACCAACCTGGTCAGCCCCGCGCTCGCCCTCCACACCGTCAACGCCGACGCGCCATGATTTCGGTCACCATGCGTGCCGAAACGATTCCCACCGAGTTCGAGGTTCTCGACGAGCGCTTTGCCGGCGTCAAGGGCGACCACCACGTCGAGCGGTTCGACTTCGGTTGTCGCTGGGCGGAGGGCGGCGTGTACGTGCCCGCCGGGCGCTACTACCTCGTGAGCGACATCCCCAACGACCGCATCCTGCGTTGGGACGAAACAACTGGGGCGATCGGCGTGTTCCGCCAACCGGCCGGTCACGCCAACGGCAACACGCTCGATCGAGAAGGGCGACTCGTGACGTGCGAGCACGGCAATCGCCGGGTGACGCGCACCGAGCACGACGGCTCGATCACGGTTCTCGCCGACCGGTTCGACGGCAAGCGGCTGAACAGCCCGAACGACGTCGTCGTCAGTTCCGACGGCTCGATCTGGTTCACCGACCCGGCCTACGGGATCGACAGCGACTACGAGGGCCACCGTGCCGAGAGCGAGATCGGTGGTTGTCACGTCTATCGCGTCGACAGCGCCACAGGGTCGTGCGACATCGTCGCCGACGACTTCGACCGACCGAACGGGCTCGCCTTCTCGCTCGACGAGTCCCAGCTCTACATCGGCGACTCGCGTGCCCGCCACATCCGCCTCTTCGACGTGCACGACGACAAGCTGTCCGGCGGCGAGATCTTCGCGTCGTGCACGAACGGCACGTTCGACGGTTTCCGCCTCGACGACACCGGCCGCATCTGGGCAGCAGCGGGAGACGGCGTGCACTGCCTCGACCCCGACGGCACGCTGATCGGCAAGATCAAACTCCCCGAGGTCGCCGCCAACGTCGTGTTCGGCGAACTCAAGCGCAACCGCCTCTTCGTCGCCGCGACGACGTCGGTCTACTCGCTGCGGTTGAGCGTCAACGGTGCCGTCCCCGTGTGGGCGACCTCACGCCACTGAGTGAGCCGTCAGGACACGAACTCTCAGGAGACCTCGCGCAGCGCGCCGGTGTTCACGTCGTAGACGAAGCCGCGCACGCTGTCCCGGTGGGGGACGAACGGGCTGGCCTTGATCCTGGCGATCGACTGGCGGATGTCCTCGTCGAGGTCGTCGAACGCCTCTGGCGCCCACTCCGGCTCCGTTCCCACGCTCGTCCTGGATCGATCGCTTGAACTCGTCGTCGGTGAACGTCAACATCCCGCAGTCGGTGTGGTGGATGAGGACGATCTCCTCGGTGCCGAGCAGCCGTTGGGAGATCGCCAGCGAGCGGATCGCGTCGTCGGTGACGACGCCTCCGGCATTGCGGATCACGTGGGCGTCACCCTCCTGCAGGCCGAGCGAGCCCCAGACGTTGACGCGGGCGTCCATGCAGGCGAGACAGCGACCTTCGTGGCCGGTGGCAGCGGTAGGTCGGCACCTGTCGAAGGACGCGACGAAGGATGCGTTGTTGGCGAGCAGGGTGTCGAGTTGCGGACATTGCTGACCAAGTTAGTCGAGATTAGGTATCGAGAGATTCGCACGTCGGCGATCGACACGACGATGTCGTCGGGCTCGACCTGTTGGAACGCGGGTCGCCGAACGAGATGTGAGTGGTGCCGCGCACCAGGGCGATCGGGATGTCCCGACGTTGGCGGCTGGCGCGGCGGCCCCCCGACTTCGTCGGTCTCCGACGCGTCGCTCGATCAACTCCAGCCCACGGCCTGCCATCAGCAGATCGGTGAGCACCCTGACGGCGCCCGGGAAGTTGGTCGAGAGTCCGATCAACCGTCCGGCCGACTCGGACGACAGGACGACCGTCGTCGCCCCGACTGGCTGAGCAGGTGGGCGTTCTCGGCCTCGCGGACGGCGGCGGAGATCGGAACGGTGGCGTTGAGCTCGCGGACGGTGAGGGTGACGAGCGTCGCCGTGTCGTCGCGGTTGCACGGTCACGACTACCGCTTGCGCCGACTCGATGCCTGCCCCTTGCCAGGCGACGGTGTGTGTGGCGTCGGCCATGATCGCTGTCAACCCAGCCTCCCGGGCGTTGGTGACCGCGGCGCTCGTCCCGATCGATGACGACCACCTGATCGGCCGTCGTCGTGGTGGCGAGCAAGGTCTCGACGGCCTGGTGGCCCATCGTGCCGTAGCCGGCGACGATCGTGTGATCTCTCACGGTTCTCCTCCATCGTGCCTCCGCCCGAACTCGACGGAATCCTTCGGTGAGCAACTCGAGCGTCGTGCCGACGAGCACGACGAGGAACACCACCCGCAGCGGCGTGACCACGAACGCCGTGACCGCACGTGCTCGAGGCGAGATCGGCGCGATGTCGCCGTACCCCGTCGTCGTGACGGTGACGGTCGAGTAGTAGATCGCGTCGAGGAACGACAGTGGCGATCCATCGGCGTCGCTGTAGCCATCCCGGTCGATCCAGGCGAGCATGGCGATGACCAAGACAATTCCACAGGCGATGCCCAGCCGCTTGAACAACGAGCGTCGCGGATCGGGTGGTTCCTGAGGAAACAACAGCCGTGGTGCATCTGGCATGCGACGCCGACAGTACGCGCTGCGTGTTCGCACCTCTACCGTGACGAGAGTGCGCGCCAGCCGGTCCCTCGTCATGCTGTGGCTCGTCGGCGCCTTCCTCGCCGCCGGGTACGGCGCGCTGTTCACGCTCCTCGACGACATGCGCGACGAGTACGGCATCGGCGAGTCGGCGCTCGGGGCCGTCATCGGGATCGGCTTCGTCGCCGGCTTCGTGGCCCAGGTGACGATCGCCCCGCTCGCCGACCGCGGCCACGCCCGCACGCTCGTCATCGTCGGCACGCTTCTCAACGTCGTCGGCCTGCTGATGATGGCGGCATCGACGACGTTCGGGCCGCTGCTCGCCGGCCGGTTCGTCACGGGAGTCGCCGCCGGGATGGCCGTGCCGGCGATCCGCCGCATCGTGATCATCGCCGACCCCGCCAACCTCGGCCACAACCTCGGACGGCTGCTCGCCGCCGACGTCGCCGGATTCGCCGCCGGGCCGGCGCTGTCGGCCGTGCTCGTCGGCCCGTTCGGCATCCCGGCGCCGTTCATCGTGATCGCCGCGGCCACCTTGGTTCTCGCCCCGTTCGTGTTGCGCATCGACCGTGCACGAGTCAACCGAGCGCCCCGCAGCAGCGCTTTGCCTTCGACCTCCTACGGCTCCGGCCCTACGCCGGCGCCGTGGCCCTCGGCTGCGCGGTGTGGCTGATGATCGGCGCCTTCGACGCGTTGTGGTCAGTCGCCCTCGACGATCTCGACGCCAGCGACTGGCTGGCCAACCTCGGGATCACGCTGTTCGCCCTGCCGCTCGTCGTGTTCGGATCGGTCGGTGGGCGGCTCGCCCAACGGGTCGGGCCGTTCCGGGTCGGAACGCTCGGCCTCGCCCTCGCCGCTGGGTTCATGGCGCTGTACGGCGTGCTGCCCAGCGCCGGGGCGATGTTCGCCGTGGCGATGGTTCACGCCGTGAGCGACGGACTGACGGTGTCGAGCACGGGTGTCGCCGTCGGCATGGTCGTGCCCACGGAACGACAGGCGGGAGCGCAAGGCGTGCTCGGCGGGTTGCAGACGCTGACCGCCGGCATCGACGGCGCCGATCATCGGCGTCCTCTACGAGCACGCCGGACGGACCACGGCGTACACGGTGAGCGCGTGCATGATGGCTGTGCTCATCGTCGTCGGCGTCGTCCTCGCCCGTGGCTCGTTTGCGCTTCGCGGCGGCGCCGAGCTCGGGCGTCAGCGAGTCGGTGCTGACGGGAACCGCCGCGGTCGCCCCGTCGGCCGACTAGTTGCCTCGACCAACTCTTTGGCATCGGTGACGACGTTGGTGGCGCCATTCATGCCAAGGAGACGAGACGGATCTCATCCGGGCAGATCTCCGCGACCAGGGCTTCGAGCCGTTGCATTCCCGGGCGTTCGCTCGCCGCATGGCCGACGTCGATGATCGACAGCGCCGCGATCGTTCGCCTCGACGACGCGGTGGTGCGAGATGTCGCCGCTGACGAGGACGTCGCAGCCGGCGGCGGCGGCGGCGGCGATCCGCGACTCGCCGGCGCCCGGCGAGACGGCGACGCGGCGGGGCGGCCGCTCGGATGCCCGCCCGACGCGCAGGCCCTCCGGCTGAAAGACATCGACCGCCCGCTCGATCAAGCTCGTCCCACGAGCCGTCGAACGTGCCGATGCGCCCGCCGAGGGCGTGGTTCGACGCCACCGGGTAGACGTCGAACGCCGGCTCCTCGTAGGGATGGCGAGCGATCAGCGCCTCGATCACGGCGTCGGTGCGGCCGGCGGGGGCAACCATCTCGATGCGCACCTCCGGCTCGGCGTTGGTTTGCCCGGCGCGACCCGCCACCGGGCTCGTGGACGTCCCGGCGAGGAACCGGCCGACACCTTCGACGGTGAAGGCGCACTGTTCGTAGTCGCCGATGCGGCCGGCGCCGGCGGCGGACAGCGCCTCGATGAGCGTCGCCACCGATTCCGCGGGAACGAACGTGACGACCTTGACCTGCTCGGCGGCGGCGACCGGGGCGAACCCGCGCACGTCGGCGAGACCGAGGGCGTCGGCCATCGCGTCGGACATCCCCCCGGGCATGGCGTCGAAGTCGCTGTGCGTCACGATGACGGCGACTCCGGCGCGAAGCAGGCGGGCAGCGCGGCCCGACGGACTGCGATCGGCAACGAGCCGCGCCGCCGGCGCGGAACAGCAACGGGTGATAGGCGACGACGACGTCGACAGGTTCGGCCTCGAGTCGGCGCGTCACCGCCTCGGTGACCTCGTGGACGACGGTCACCGTGCGCACCGGCGCCTCCGGGTCGCCGACCTGAAGGCCGACGGCGTCCCACGCGGCCGCCCGCTCGGGATGGGTACGGGCGGCGAGCCGGGCGACGAGCTCGGAAACGTTCATCGAGCGCCGCGCCGCCTGGCGTCGACGCGGGCCATGCCCCGTTCGACGGCGGCGATCAACTCGGGCCGCAGATCGGCGGCAGCGATGATGCGATGCACCGAACCGACGGCCTTGGCCCGCTCGACGCTGTGGATCGCGTCGAACTCGGCGGCCACCTCGCCGAGCTTCTCGTTACGCACGGCGTCGAGGACCGTGGCGAGCTCGGCACGGCGCTGGTCGGCCTCGGACTCCTCGGCGCGTGCCACCGCTCGCTCGAGCGCCTGCACCCGTTCATCGGCACGGGTGCGCTCGTCGACCTCACGCGTGAACACGACTGCGGCCGCCGGCGCGCCGCCGATCACCGACGCGAACGAACCCTCGACGGCGAGCACTTCCATGTCGTCGTTGAGCGTCGCCGAGAAGACGACGAACGCGCCGCCGTGGTAGCGCGAGATGACGCACAGCACGAACGGGCCGTCGAAGTTGACGAGGGCACGGCCGATCTCCGCGCCGTACTCCAGCTGTAGTCGGCGCAACGACTCCGGCGACCCGTCGAATCCGGACAGGTTGGCGAGCATGACGACGGGACGCTTGCCGTTGGCCGCATTGATGGCCCTGGCCACCTTCTTCGACGACAGCGGAAACAGCGTGCCGGCCGACCACTGCGCCGGCCCGTCCGCCGGCGTCATGCCGTGGCGGGGGAGCGGCCGGGACTCGATGCCGAGGACGGTGACCGACCAACCGCCGAGCCGTGCCTCGCAGACGACCGCGGTCTCGGCATCGGCCATCTCCGGCCAGCGCTCGAGCACCTCGTGGTCGGCGTCGACGACGGCGGCGATCACCGTGCGGATGTCGAACGGCTTCTTGCGGTCGCGGTTCGTCGTGTCGGAGAAGATCTCGCCGACCGTCGTGAACTCGCTGCCCTCGACCACATGCGGGTGAGTGCGCACGTCTCGATCGACGGGATCGGCGGTCGGCAGCCGGCGTGGCCAGCGCTCGCCGGGGCGCCCGGTAGGTGAGCCGGTAGTGCTCGAACAGCACGTCGACGGCACCGGCGATCGTCGGGGCGAAGTACTGCGCCTCCCCGTTCGGTCCCATGATCCTGGCGTAGCCGCCGATGCCGAGGTTGTCCTCGGCTGAAACGCCACCGGAGTAGTCGATCGCCTGCTTGCCGGTCAGCACCATCGCACTCTCCGGTGTCATCACGAGGATGCCGCTGGTGTGCATCAGCATCGTCGCCTCGGCGTTCCAGTACGGCTGCGCCCCGACGTTGATCCCGGCAACGACGATGTTGATCTCGCTTCCTGCCTGGGTGTGTTCGACGAGCCGGCGCAGCACGCGGGCGACCCAGTCGAGGTTCTCGCTGCCGGAGTCCATGGCGATCTTCGCCCCTGCGGACAGGGCGAACCACTCGAGCGGCACGTCCATGGCGGCTGCAAGGTCGAGGGCGGCGATGATCCGCAGACACTCCGCCTCGGCGATCGAGCCCATCGCCTTGGTCGGGTCGCCGAGCACGGCGATGCGTGTGATCCCGTCGGGATGACCATCGCTCGGCGTGGTCACGACGCCGACGACCACGCCCGCCCGGTTGAGCCCAGGCTCCCGCGCGATCGGCGCCAGCCGGCCAGCGTCGTCGAGATCGTGCTCGACGAACGAGCCACCGCGTCCGGCGAGTATCGGCGCCAGCTCGTAGGGATGGACGAGGCCGCGCCTCCTCGTCTGGATCCGCTTGCGGGTGTAGTCGTCGAGCGGCTGCATCGGCGCCGTCGGCGGTTCCGTGATCCGCACCGTGAGCCCATGACCAGGCTCGTAGCCGAGGCGCATGACGGCATCGACGGGTTCGATCGACGCCGGCAGCAGCAGCCGGCCGCTGACGACGACCTGTTCCAGACCGAGCCCCTCGGTGAGCGGCGTGAGGCGGCGGGCGACGGCGTTGATCTCGTCGAACGGGAGCTCGACGACCGGCCAGATGTACAGCATCACGCGGTTCCAATCGAGGCGTCCGAGGTGGGCGTCGCTGGCCCGGGCGCTGCGGATGGCGTCGAGGCAGCCGGTGAGGGCGAGCTCGACCTCGGGGATCGCCACCGCCCGGCCGCTGTCGTCGCGAACCGGCGTGAGGCCGCGCACCTCGGCAACGGCGACGAGACGTCGATCTGCCGGGTTGTTCCTGGCCACGCAGTCGTAGGCGTAGACGTCGTCGACCGACGGCAGCCGGGAGATGTCGAAGTTCGACAACCTCCACATCTGCAGCCGGCGGGCGATCATCGGATGGAGGCCACGGAACTTGCGGTCCTCGGCGAAGCCCTGCGGATCGATCGGGGCGGTGGTGGCACGCATCCAGTACGGAGCCTCACCGGCCTCGTCGGTGCGTCGGAACGTGAACACCTGCGTCGCCGTGGCGGGTTCGGGGTGTACGGCGATCGCCGTGACGCGGCGGATCGTCGGCTGCAGATTGGCAGCATCGACCTGGGCGGCGAGCACGGCGGCCAACTCGTCGGGCGACGGGTGTTCGACTTCCGGGATCATCACGTAGAGATCGACGACGGCGGTGTCAGGGGGATCGACGTCGACAGCGGCCGACACCGCGGCCAGCGCTCCGTCGACATCGCCAGACGTCGCTCGCGCCGCGAGCACGACCACGGCGCGCTCGGTGGCGCCGGTACCGGGAGGCGACGATCTCGAAGCCGTCGACCGTCAGTTCGGTCAGCGGGTCGAGATCGCGGATCTTGTAGTAGCGACTGGTCAACACGCTGAGCAGTGGCCCGGGATGAGCCGTCTCGGCGAACAGCCCGCCGGCCTTGAACACCGGTGTCAACGGCAGCGTGCAGGCGATGAGTGCGTCCTCGTGGGGGCTGCCCGCTGAGTTCGCCGGGGCTGTGGGACCGGCGATCGCCAGAGCGTGCTCGCGCATCGTTCTGGCAACCTCGGATCGGCTCCGGTCGATCAATGGACGGTCGAAGAGTCGATGGCGAACACCGCGAGCAGTGCTCGCCATCGCCGGCTGGCGTCGCTGGGTCGCCTCGATGACTCGGTCGAGGGCATCGCGCAAGCCGGCATCGTCGTCACGGTCGTGGCTGGCGGCGCGGCGTTCGAGGAGTGTCGTGACGACCGTCAGTTGCTCATCCATCCGTTGCTGAGCGACGAAGAGTCGCATCAGGGCGTCGTACAGCGCGGGTCGGGGCGACAGTCCCTCGAGTCCGAAGTGGGCGACGGCTCGCTCGAGTCGCTCGACGAACCATGTCGGGATGCCCTCGCGGTCGGGATCGAGGGATCGCAGGTACTGGTTGAAGTGCTCGCGCGGGGCGCGTTGGTCGTCCTCGTCGTCGCTCGGACGACGCTCCGGCGCGAGCGCGGTCAGATCGGCGAAAACGTCGAGGATGCCGGCGATGCTGCCGGCGGAGTCACCGAGCGCCACCGCCGCCTGCCGCGCCGCGGCGGGCTCGACGTCGTAGCCGAGCAGGAACGCCCGCAACGTCTCCTCCGGGTCGTCCGTCGCTGACCGTTGGCCGCTGTCGGCGATCAGCCCGTCGAGGGAGATCGGTGGCGCGGTGTCGGCGTCGGCCGCGGCCTCGCCACGCGGCTCGATGCGCAGCAACGGTGATCCGCCGTCGACCTGGACATTGCGGGCGACGAACACCTCACTGACCGCACCGCTGATCGGGGCGTTGATGGCGATCTCCATCTTCATCGCCTCGACCACGGCAACTCGATCGCCCGTAGCGACGACGTCGCCGGGGTGAACGTCGACGGCGACGACGAGGGCGCTCGCCGGGGCGCGTACGATGCCGGCGTCGTCGCGGGAGAAGCGGTGAGTGACGCCGTCGACCTCGACGAGGTGGGTGACTCCGTCGATCGCCGAGACGACGGAGAACGGTCGTCCGGCGATGGTCAGCCGGCTGCGGGCCCGGCCGAGTGGGTTGCGCTCGACGACCACCGACTGGCCGCCGAGGCTGATCACGAAGCAACGAGGGGACACACGACGGACGTCGACGCGGTACGCGGTGGCGCCATGGCGGAGTTCGACCTGGTGGCCACGACCGGCTGTCGAGTTGCGGCCGGCCGCGGCTCGCCCAACTGAGGAACCGATCGCGGTCGATCGAGTGGAGCTCGTCGGCGGCGTCGAGGGCGGCGGCGACGAGGGCGACGTCGGCGTGGCGCGTTGGTTGGTGGAGGCCCGCGGCCGTCAGCCGGTCGAGCCAGCCGGTGTCAACCTCTCCGTGGCGCACCTCCGGACGTTCGAGCAGGTCGAGCAGGAACGACTTGTTCGTCGTCCCGCCACGGATGATCACGATCAGTTGGGACAGTGCTCGTCCGAGCCGGGCGACCGCCTCGACGCGGTCGGCTCCGAAGGCGATGACCTTGGCGATCATCGAGTCGTACTCCGACGGGATGACGTCGCCCTCGGCGACGCCGGTGTCGACACGGATTCCTGGCCCGACGGGAAGCACGAGTGTCTCGATCCTCCCCGGAGCGGGGGCGAAGCCACGTTGTGGGTCCTCGGCGTTGAGGCGCGCTTCCACGGCATAGCCCGTCGCCGCGGGCACCGTGCCCTCGAGCCGCCCGCCGGCCGCGACGTGAAGCTGCAGCTTGACGAGATCGAGTCCGGTCGTCAGCTCCGTGACGGGGTGTTCGACCTGCAGCCGCGTGTTGACCTCGAGGAAGGCGAAGCGCTCGCCCGTCGGCTGGTACAGGAACTCGACGGTGCCGGCGTTGGTGTAGCCGGCGAGCGTCGCCAGGCGGACAGCGGCGGCGCGCAGGTCGGCGTCCTGTTGCGCCGTCAACGCGACGCAGTGCGACTCCTCGATCACCTTCTGGTTGCGACGTTGCAGGCTGCAATCACGAACACCGGCGGCCCACACCGTTCCGTGCTGGTCGGCGATCAACTGCACCTCGACGTGGCGGGCGCCGGTGATCACGGCCTCGAGGAACACGGTGGAGTCGCCGAACGCGTTAGCGCCTTCCGACCTGGCGCTCTCGAAGGCGGCGGCGAGCTGGTCGGGCTCGTCGACGCGGCGGATGCCGCGGCCTCCACCACCGGCAGCGGCCTTGACCATCAACGGGTAGCCGATCCGTTCCGCGTGGTCGGCGGCGTCGGCGATCGTCTCGACTGACCCGCCACTCCACGGCGCGACGGGTACGTCAGCCTGCTCGGCGAGCAGCTTGGCACCGATCTTGTCGCCGAGGCTGCGCATCACATCCGGTCGAGGACCGACGAAGACGATCCCGAGTCGGTCGCAGAGCTCGGCGAACTCCGGGCGCTCGGCGACGAATCCCCACCCCACCCAGGCGGCGTCGGCCTTCGACGCGACCAGTGCCGTCTCCAGCGTGGCGAGATCGAGATATGGACTCCTCGGCCCATCGGGACCACTCGGAATCGCAGGCAGACGGCCTCGTCGGCTTCACGAACGAACATCGCGGCCCGCTCGGCGGCGGTGTGCAGGGCGATCGCCCGCAGATCGAGGCCGGTGGCGATCCGCAAGTTCGCCGAACGGCGTGGATCAGGCGCATCGCCGGCTCGCCGCGATTGACGATGGCGATTCGACGCAGACCCCCCAGGTCGCCGACGTTCATCGCCGCGAATCTAGGCAGCGTGCATGTGCTTCGACCGTCGAGCTTGGGAACCCACTTCGACGTGGGCTTGGAGGCTTGCTTCGAGACAGGCTTCGCGGCGAGCTTCGAGCGCGGCGTCTGCCGGTGACGATCTCCAGCCACTCGCCCTCGGTGATCGTGTAGTCGGCGACCTGCGACCATCACGTCGAAGGCGCTGCCGTAGATCACCTCGTCGACGGTCACCTCCAGCCGTGGGTGGATCGTCGCGTCGGGTTGTCTGGTCGGCTCGGCTCTGCTCCCACAGGTAGGCCATCACGTCGGTGACGAAGAAGGCGACACCGTCGCGGGCGGCCGGATCGGCGGCTGTCGGTGGTGACGGTCACCTGCACCGTCGACGTCGGCGCGTGATAGGCGATGGGTGTCGAGTGACTGGATCGACTCGTTGTTGTCCATCAGCACCGAGCTGAGCCCGTCGGCGTCGGCAACGGCGAAATCGATGCTGTCGAGGATCGCCTCGTCGGTGTTGGCGGCTGGCTCGGAGGATGGTGGCTCGGACGATGGTGGCTCGGACGATGGTGGCTCCGACGATGGTGGCTCCGACGATGGTGGCTCGGACGACGGCGGCTCGGACGACGGCGGTTGCGGCGACGGCGCTTCCGTGGTCGTGGGCGGTAGCTCCGCTACCGGTGGTGGCTCGGGCGCCGTCACGTCATCCACCGGCTGATCGAGGTCGGCGGGATCGACCTTGTTGAGCGGTGTGAATGCGTACACACCGGGCGACTCCATCGAAGCGATGGCGGCGACGCTCACCCGATCGCTGACGAGGGCGTAGCAGAGCAGCTCGCCGGCGGTGTCGCGGATCGGCGGCCGAGTGCACGTGATGTCGCTCGGCTCGAAGTTCGCGGTCAGCAGGAACAGCTGGAACTGTGCTTCGGCGAGCAACGTGTTCTTGTCGCGGTCATCGCCGTCACCAGCTGCCGCCGGGGCGTCGAGCGCTGCGCCGGCGAGCGACGTGACGATGAGAGTCGACACGGCGAGGACTCGACGGGAGCGCATCGCGCGGAGGTTACTCCCGGCGGGCATGATGAGGAGGTGCGGGTCTTGTTCGCCACCGCCGAGCTGGCGCCGATCGCGTCGGTCGGTGGCCTCGCCCAGGCCGCCGCCGGACTCGTCGCCGAGTTGCGCCGGCACGACGTCGACGTCGACGTCGTGATGCCGGACTACGGCGGCATCGAGCTCGCCGACTCCGTCACCCAGGAGCTGTCGGTGCCACCGTGGGCGGGGCCGGCGCGGGTTCACACCGGCAAGCACCCCGACGTCGGGCAGCTCAGCATCGTCGAAGCGCCTGGTCTGGCGCGATCTCATCCGTATCTCCAACCCGACGGGCACGGCTGGCCGGACAACGATCGGCGCTTCCTCACGTTCTGCCAGGCCGTTGCCGCGATCATCCGGTCGAGCAATCCGGACATCGTGCACCTCAACGACTGGCACACAGGTGCGACCTTGGCCGCCGTCGACGGCTCGATCCCCAGTGTGTTGTCGCTGCACAACCTTGCCTATCAGGGCTTCACCGATGGCGCCTGGTTGCGTCACCTCGGCCCGCGGGGCGGGCACTACGAGTGGTTCGGTGGCACCAATCCGCTGTCCGGGGCGATCGCCCTGGCCGACGCGATCGTCGCCGTGTCACCGAACCACGCCAGGGAGATCCTCACGCCGGACGGTGGCTTCGGCCTCGACGGGGCGCTCCGGCACCGCTGGTCTGCGGTCAGCGGGATCCTCAACGGCATCGACACCACGATCTGGGATCCGGAAACCGATCCCGCTCTCGTCAGGAACTATTCGGCGCAGACCAAGAATGCGGAGCGCACGATGGCCAGGGCGGCGAACCGCGACGCGATTCGCGATCGGGCCGGCTTCCCGATCGACGACGTCCCGCTGGCCGTCATGGTCTCCCGGCTGACCGGTCAGAAAGGCGCCGACCTCCTCGTGCCGATCGTGCCGATCCTGCGCTCGATCCCGCTGCGCCTCGTCGTCCTCGGTTCCGGCGAGGCGGACATCGCCGAGCGGCTGGCCGCCGCCGCCGGCGACGACCCGGAGTGGTTCTCGTTCGTCAACGGTTACGACGAGCAGTTCGCCCACCTCCTCCACGGCGGTGGCGACCTCCTGCTCGTCCCGAGCCGGTTCGAGCCGTGCGGCCTCACGCAGATGCAAGCGATGCGCTACGGGGCGATTCCCGTGGTGACCGACGTCGGCGGGCTGCACGACACCGTGGCCGACGCCGACTTCGAGTCCGACGGCACCGGCTTTCGGGCCCCGGCCGCGACATCGGTGGCGTTCACGTCGGCGTTGTTCCGCGCGTCGCGCCATCTGGTGACGGCCCGCCGCCGCAACGCCCTCGTCGGGTCGAGGTATGAAGCTCGACTGGTCGTGGACACGTCCGGCAGCCGAGTACGCCGACCTCTACGAACGGCTCGCCGGTCGCCAGGAGGCGAGTCGGTAGGCGAGCCGACCCAGAGTCACGGCTAGTTTCGGCTCGTGGCCGAACCGCGAGTCCTGGTGATCATCCTCGCCGGCGGCGAGGGCAAGCGACTTGCAACCACTGACCAACGACCGGGCGAAACCGGCCGTGCCGTTCGCCGGCAGCTACCGGTTGATCGACTTCGCCTTGTCCAACTTCGCCAACGCCGGCCTGCTCAAGATGGTCGTGCTGACGCAGTACAAGAGCCACAGCCTCGACCGCCACGTCAGCCAGACCTGGCGGTTCTCGACACTGCTCGGTCAGTACGTCACGCCCGTTCCTGCGCAGATGCGCCGCGGCCCGTTCTGGTTCTCCGGCTCAGCCGACGCGATCTACCAGAACCTCAACCTGATCTCCGACGAGAACCCCGACCTCGTCTGTGTGTTCGGCGCCGATCACATCTACCGCATGGACCCGCAGCCAGATGATCGACCACCACAGGCGACGTCGGTGCCGGGGTCACCGTGGCGGCAATTCCCGTGCCCAAGCACGAAGCCCGAGAGTTCGGGGTCATCGAGTCCGACGTCGATGGCCTGATCCTCGACTTCCACGAGAAGGTCGACGAGCCACCGACGATGCCCGGCGACGACGAGCGCTGCCTCGCCTCGATGGGCAACTACGTGTTCGACACGCAGACGCTGATCGATGTCGTGACACCGCGGGAGAGCACGTTCACGGATCTCGGCGGACATGTCATCCCAGCGCTCACCAAGGAGGGAGTGGCCCACGTCTACGACTTCTCCCGCAACATCGTGCCCGGACAGGACGACCGCGAGCGTGGCTACTGGCGCGACGTCGGCACGATCGACTCGTACTACATCGCCAACATGGACCTCATCGCCCCGCTGCCGGCGTTCAACCTGTACAACGACGAGTGGCCGGTGTACACGTACCACGGCGCCGATCCGCCGGCGAAGGTGTCACGTGGCCCAGGTTGGGAGCCGGCGTACGTCGACGGCTGCCTGCTCTGCCAGGGGTCGATCGTCTCGGGTGCCCACGTCGAGCGCTCGATCATCGCTCCCGGCTGCTACGTCTCCAATGATGCCCACGTGACCGACAGCATCCTCTTTCCCGGCGTGCGCGTCGGCGTCGGCGCCCGCCTGCACCGCTGCATCATCGACAAGAACGTCGAGGTGCCCGACTGGTACCGCATCGGCCACGAGCCCGACAAGGACCGCGAGCTGTTCACCGTGAGCGACAGCGGCATCGCGGTGATCGAAAAGGACCGCAAGCTGTAGCCATGTGGGCTACCGCCCGGAAAGGGCGGCGACCACGGGGGCGAACGACTCGACTTCACCCGGGCCGACGATCACGTAGCTGAAGCCGAGCTCTTCGCGGCGACGCAGCAGCGTCTCCGTGATCGAGTTGACGGTGCCGACGAGGGCGAACGGGCTGGCGGCGATCATCGCCGCGTCGACCTTGACCCACGCCGCCATGTTGTCGATCACGGTGGCGGCGTCCTCGGTGACGCTGACGAAGAACGCGCGGATGTTCAGCTCGATGTCCCGGATGCGATCGCCCGCCGCCCGGCGTACGACGTCGACGCGGTCGGCAACGGTCTCGTAGGTCATCGACGCCAATGCCTCCGGCCCGATCGCGCCGGTCGTGAGCGTCCCGTTGACGCCGACGATGTCGGCCTCACGGGCGGCGATCGACAGGACTCGCGGCCCACCGCCGCCGATGAGGAGCGGCGGCCGCGGCCGCTGGACAGGCAGTGGTTGACCGTCGTAGTCGCTGATCGTGTAGTGCGAGCCGGCGAAGGAGAACGGCCCTTCGGCGAAGCAGCCCTTGATCACCGCCAGCGCCTCCTCGAAGCGGTCGATGCGAACGCCAGGGCTGTCGTAGTCGATTCCGGACGCCTCGTAGTCGCTGGCCATCCACCCGGCGCCGATGCCGACCTCGACGCGACCGTCCGAGAGCACGTCCATCGTGGCCAACTCCTTGGCGAGCACGACGGGATGCTTGTAGTCGTTGTCGAACACGAGGGCGCCGATGCGGAGGTGTTCCGTGGCCGCCGCCGCCGCCATCAGGGCCGGCATCGGCGCGAGCTGCTGGGTGAAGTGATCGGGCATCGTGAACGTCGAATAGCCGAACTCCTCGACTTGGCGGGCCAGCTCGATCCACCCTCTGGCGTCGTACGGAGCTGCCACCTGGACGCCGAAGCGGAACGGACGGTCACGCGGATCCCCAGGCTCACCCACGCCCGGCGACGCTAGCCCGAGGGTCTCCACCGTTAGCCTCGTTGCGTGCGCGCGATCACCTGGATCTGTCGGCTTGGCGTCATCGCCCTCGCCGCGGCCCTGCTGTTCGGCGCGGTAATCGTCGCGATCGCCCCCCGGGTGTGGGGAGTCGCCAACTCATGGGACGGCGAGCCGCTCACACTGCCCGCCCTGCAGCCGCTCGCCCGCCCGACCCACGTCTACGACGCCGATGGCACGATGATCGCCTCGTTCCAGCGGCAGAACAGCCAGCCGATCGAGCTGGCCAAGATTCCCGAGCCGGTTCGCCACGCCTTCCTCGTGGTCGAGGACCGCGAGTTCTACTCCCACAACGGTGTCAACGCCCGCAGCCTGGTTCGCGCCATGTTGTCGAACGTCGCGTCGGATGCCCCCCAGCAGGGCGCCTCGACGATCACCATGCAGGTCGCCAAGAACGAGTTCCTCGGTGGCATCGACCGCAACTTCCGTTACAAGGCCCTGCAGATCCACTACGCGATGATGCTGGAGAATCAGTACACCAAGGACGAGATCTTCGAGCGCTATCTCAACACGGTGTTCTTCGGCAACAACGCCTACGGCGTGCAGGCCGCCGCCGAGGTGTACTTCGGCAAGCCCGTCGACCAGCTGACGTTCGTCGAGGCCGCCTTCCTCGCCGGGCTGGTGCGCTCGCCGTCGGGTTACGACCCGATCGACAACCCCGACCGCAGCCGCGCCCGCTTCGCCCAGGTCGTCGACCTCCTCGTCGACACCGGCGAGATGACCGAGGTCGAGGGCCAGACCACACTTGACACGTTCGAGATCCCTGTGCGCGCCCAGTCGCAGCGGGCCGACCAGCCCGAGTTGCCGCGCACCTATTACACCGAGGCGCTGCGCGACTACCTGCTCAACCGCTCCAACATCCTCGGCGACACGTTCCAAGAGCGCGAGGCGGCGCTGTACCGCGGCGGCCTCGAGATCCACACGACGCTCGTCCCCCGCTTCCAGCAGATGGCCGAGCAGGCCCGCGACCTACTCCCCGACACGCAGCAGGGTTTCGACGCGGCGATGGTGTCGTTGAACACGGACACGGGGGCGATCGTGGCGATGGTCGGCGGGCGCGGGTTCGTGCCCGGCGAGAACGAGGTCAACATGGCCCTCGCCCCCCGCCAGACCGGGTCGAGCCAGAAGACGTTCATTCTCGCCTCCGCCCTCCAGGCCGGGGCGGCCCCTGACGACGTCATCGACGGCCGGCGGCCGTGTGTGCTGCCCAATCCGGGTGACCCGACCGAGCCGTTCGAGATCAGCGACGCCGTGAGCCGCGAGCCGGACTCGCTGCGGGCGATGACGGTGTACTCGATCAACTGCGCCTATGCCCGCCTCGCCCAGATCGTCGGGCTCAACCGTGTCGTCCACATGACCTACGCGATGGCCAAGTCGCCGTACCTGTACGAGGGCCAGCCGGAGACCGATCGCGAACCGCTGCAGCCGTTCCCCGCCTTGGCGACGGGGGCCAACCCGATGTCACCGCTCGACATGGCTTCGGGCGCCCAGACGATCGCCAACGAGGGCTTGCACATGGAGCCCTACTACGTCGAGTACATCGACGATTGGCAGGGCGAGCGGGTCTACACGCACGACGACCCCGGGGTCCAGGTCCTCGACCGCGGCGTCGCCCTTCAAGAGATCGACGTTCTCAAGGGTGTTCTGACCAGTGGCACCGGCCGTCGCTACCCGCTCAACGTTCCCGCCGCCGGCAAGACGGGCACCCAGGTCAACAACACCAACGCTTGGTTCGTCGGGTTCACCCCCCACCTCACCACGGCGGTGTGGGTCGGCGATCCCGACGCCTACACGCCGATGGTGAACGTGCCCGAGTTCGACCAGGAACGCGTCCAGGGCGGGTTGTACCCGACGCAGATCTGGCAGGCGTACATGAACAACGCCCACGCCTTCCTTCCCGGCAACGACTGGGAGGCGCCGCCGGCCGCGCGTGCGCCGCAGCGCCTGTACCTGCCCGGCAACGAATGCATCTACGTCGTGACCGGCTACGAGACCGTGGTAGATCCCAACGCGACGGCTCCACCGGCGGCTCCGGCCCCCGCGCAGCCCGGCGGCTTCGCTCGCCCGGAGGCGCCACCGACGACGGTGCCGACGGGAACAACGCCGCCCGCACCGCCGGCTCCACCGGTGACGGTGCAGAGGCCGGTGTACAGCCGTGTCGAGTCGGGGACGACGATTCCCCCGAACGTGCTGGATCCGCGAGCCCCGCTCAACACCGTGCCGCTCGACTACCGGATCGCTGCGTGCTGAGCGAAGACGTCCTCGAACTCCAACGCATCGACTCGGCGACCGACCAGCTCGCCCACCGGCGAGCGAACCTCGCCGAGCGTGCCGCGGCCGAAAGGCGTCAACCGAGCTCGCCCGCACGACCCGCCAGATCGCCGACCTGATCGCTCGGCAACGCCAGCTCAGCGACGCCATCGAGGCGGCCGAGGAGACCGGCGCCGAGCTCACCCGGAACCGCGAGCGGCTGCAGGGTCAGCTGCGCACGATCATCTCGCCTCGCGAGGCCGAGGCATTGATGCACGAGCTCGACGCCCTGGCGGCGAGGCGTGACGAGCTCGACGACGCCGAGCTCGCCAGCCTCGAGGAGCAGTCGCAGGTCATCGACGACCTCGCCGCGGCACACCGTGCCGAGGGCGACTTGGCCGCGACCGTCGAGCACTCGACGGCCGACCTCTCGGCAGCCGAGGCTGAGGTCGACGCCGAGATCGCCAAGCTGACGGTGCAGCGCTCGGAAGTGGTCACCCGTCTCGACCCCGGGACACTCTCCGACTACGAGCAGCGCCGAGCGCACTTCGGTGGTGTTGCCGCCGCCCGGCTCGAGGGCACGCGCTGCGGCGGTTGCCACCTCGACCTGTCGCGGGCGGAACTGGAGACGGTGAAGGCGACACCGGCGGGGGAGTACACCGACTGCCCGCAATGCGGGCGGATGCTGATTCCGTAGCCGCCGGCGGCGCTGGTGTTCCTGTGGTTCATCGGAACAGCCGTGATCACGGTGTGGTACGTGTTCCGCGATCCACGTTTCGACTACCGCCTGCTGATCGTGGGGGCGGTGCTACCGGAGCTCGACGCCCTTGCCGGGGGAATGCGCTGGATGCACTCGCTCGCGTTCAGCGTCGTCCTCCTCGTGCTCGTGATGGCGGTGAGCATCGGTCGCAAACGGCGTCGCAAGTTGCTCCTCGGCTTGCCGATCGGCACGTTCCTCCACCTCGTGTTCGACGGCGCATGGGCGACGACGGCGGTGTTCTGGTGGCCGTTCACCGGGGCATCGATCGGTGACGAGCCGTTGCCATCGGCGCAGCGAGGGTGGTGGAACGTCCCCCTCGAGGTGATCGGTCTGGCGATCCTCGTGTGGGTGTGGCGCACGGCCGGCTTGTCGGATGCAGCGCGCCGGCGCGCTGTGTTGCGTACCGGCAGGTTGTTCGATCCGGCCCTGTGATACTGAGAGCGTGCTGATCCTGGTCCGCCACGGGCGCACGGCCCTCAATGCGGCGGGCCGCCTGCAGGGGCGCATCGACGAACCCCTCGACGACGTCGGTCGCAAGCAAGCGGCGATCGTCGCCGAGCACATCGGCCCGGTCGACGTGCTGATCAGTAGCCCTCTGCAACGGGCGACGGAGACGGCCGAGGCATTCGGCATCCCGTTCGAGACGGACGAGCGGTGGATCGAGCTGAGCTATGGGATCTTCGAGGGAGTCGCCGTCGCCGACACGCCATCGGAGGCTTGGGAGCAGTGGCAGGACGACCTGCACTACGTGCCGAGCGGTGGCGAGTCGTTGGCACAGCTGGACCTTCGTGTGCGCGATGCGTGCGAGGAATTGAGCCACGCGGCCACCGATGCGGATGTCGTCGTCGTGACCCATGTATCGCCGATCAAGTCGGCAGTGGCGTGGGCTCTCGACGCGACGATCGCCATCTCCTGGCGGTCGCACCTGTCGCCGGCGTCGATCTGCCGCATCGAGATGCGCCGTCGCGGCCCGGTCCTGACCGCCTTCAACGAGACGGTCCCGGGAGTTGTCTGACCGGCTGACCTGACCTCACAAGACGTCGTTTACGTCGACTGAGACGACCCAGATGGGGCGCTTGCTGCATCCGTGGGTCGATGCCGCGTTCTACCGCCACAAACGAGACATTTATGTCGTCTGCGACGCCGCAGAATCGCGGCAGCCAACCATGCCAAAGACACGAGCGCCGCCCGCTTCCAGGGTCAGCGCGCCTGACTGGCGCGTTGGCCAGCCCCACGGGACAGATGCTGATGCCCCAAATGCGTCTCCTGGTTCGACATAAACGCAGGTAGACACGACGGTCTCAGTCGATCCGGCTCTCGACGAGCCAGTCGGTCATTGCGATCGTCTGGTCGGCGAGCCGAACAGCGAGGTCGAAGTCGGACACGAACCGAGCATCACCGATCGCGACCTCCAGCGCGGGACGGATCGTCGCCCCCTCGGCGCGGAACGGGCTCCGCCGATCCCACAGGTCCATCGCTCGGTCGCGGGCGATGATCCACGCCGCGGTGTCGACACCGGCCGTGTACGCCGGAGACAACGTCGCCGACACGCTGACGGTCGCGGACTGTGGGTTCCAGGCGTAGCCGGCCTGCTCGATGAAGCCGTCGTCGGCGGCCATCAGGGTCTGCACGAGATCGTCGGAATCCTCGTTGATCTGCTCACCCAAGGCGAGGATCGCGGCGTCGGCGAAGGACGGCGGGGCTGTCGTCGTGACGAGGACCGGAACGGGCAGCGTGGTGGTTCCCGCATTGGTTTGCGGTTCCGTCGACGGGATGGCGGAGTCGACCGGGTCGATGTGGTGATCGCTGATGACGACGAACTCGTAGATGCCGGAGATCCCCGTGAGCTCGGTCACGGCGACCACGACCCGTTCCGAACCGATCAGCGTGAAGCAGGTGATCGTCTCGCCAGCGGAAGCGCTGGGCGGCTCCGTGCACGAATAGGTGCCAGCGTTGACGTCGAGCTCGCTGCCGAGGAACAAGGCAAACGCCAGCTCGGCCAGATTGCGCTCGAACTCCGGGTTGCCGGGCGGAATCTCCGAGGTCGACTCCGTCCCCGGATCTGTGCTCGGCGGGCTGCTGTCCAGCGCAGCGATCGGCAGCAACCCGGCGAGTCCGGCCGCGCCCGACAGCAGCGCCAGCGAGCCGATCACGGCCCCGGATGCTACCGACCGTGCGTCACCGGGCGCCGACTCGGCCGTCAGGCCGTGGTCGAACACGAACCGATGACGAGCGGACCTCGTACAGGCAAGGAACCGGTGCCAGTCGCGCTCTCAGGCGGCGGAACCCGACGGCGTCCGGCACCGGTTCCGGTACCAGGGTGGCACAACGCCTCCCACTCGGCGTAGCTCTTCGCGGGGTGACGGTGAGTCGGCCTGTAAGCGGGATCCTGTGACCACCTCCAAGCTTGGTGGTGGCCGGTGGCCATCCATCTGTGCGGTCTACCCGAAGGTTGCCCCGTGGTGGGTCTGGGCGGTGCCCAGAACGTACGGGGCGGGCGGGCCGCCCATCCTTCTGCTTGACCTTGCTCCGGGTGGGGTTTGCCGAGCCGCCCGGGTCACCCCGGACGCTGGTGCGCTCTTACCGCACCGTTTCACCCTTGCCTGTGCCGGGAAACCCGGCCATCGGCGGTTTGCTCTCTGTTGCACTGCTCCGTCAGGTCGCCCCGACCTGGCATCTCGCCAGCACCGTGCCCGTTGGAGTCCCGACTTTCCTCGACACGGTCGCTGCCGTGCCGCGGCCACCCGGCCGACTCACCGTCACTACCCACGATACCCGCCGACATCTCGCCGGCGATGAGTGCAACCGATGGGTGTTTACATGACGCTTCGGTCACCAAAACACCCCATCGGTTCGGTCGGACGCCGTTACGAGGCTGGGCAGGTCATGCTCTCGTAGGTGTACGAGTTCTCAGCGGGCGTCTCGATGTTGATGCTGAACCGCACCCCGGTCTCGTCGGCCGCGCCGACCTGCAAGGCGACGGGCGTGAGCTGTCCGAAGCGGGCGGGCACCGCGAACTGGGGCATGAACCCGTCCTCGTTGGTACCGACCTCCTCGCCAGTGGTCAGCACCCGCGAGACATAGCCCTCCGGTGGCGGATTGGCCCGCAGCGCTGTCACCGCGGCCCGCCGGCTCCCCGCAGTGCCGACGCGAATCACCTCGGCTCGCAGCGCCGGGTCATGAAGTCGTTCGACATACAACTGAGCCGTCGCGGCGGCGATCGTTTCCAGCGCATCGGCGGTGGCCAAGGTGTCACGCGTCGGGTCGTCGGAGGGCGGGATGTCCGTGCCGTCAACGGTTCCCCCGACGATGTGATCGACAACCGGTTGCAACGTTCGATCCATCAACCACGCGTTGGCGCACTCGTAGGGCTCACCCCCGGCGTCGGTTGTCAGCGCGGCGAGACCGTCGGCGGTGGCGACATGGTCGTCCATCAGGCGAGCGAGCAGCGAGGAGGTCTCCTCGTCGAGGCCGTCGAGGGCGGCGAGCTCGTCGTAGACGGCGAGGATCGAGTACTCGAGCGAGGTCAGTGTGCGCAGGTAGACGATGTCGTTGACGTCCTCATCCGGCAGCTCGGTGATGTCGGGAGCGTTGCCGACCCTCCCCGGCTCCGGCTCTTCGGCGTCGTCGCCGCAGGCGGCGAGCACGACTGCCGCGGCAACCGAGGAAGCGCCGAGCTCGAAGAGACGCCGGCGACTCAGCGCATCCGCACCTTGCAGGTCCGCGGTGCCCGTCAAGAGGTCCTCCAACCGTTCGCCGCCGGCGCCTCCAGCGGATCGGCATCGTCACTGAACATGGCGTCGAGGTCGTCGCCGTCACCGGCCACGTCGCCGAGAACCGCGCCGTGACGGGCTTCGACGACGACGATCGAGGCGATTGCGGCGATGCCGTCGATTCCTTCGAGCCGCCCGATCAGATCACTATGGGTGGCGACGGCGGTCGCTTCGAGCTCACGCCCAGCGGTGGCGACGGCGGCCGCGTCTCCGCCTTCGAAGCCGCCCACGAGCTCATCGAAGAGTGCGTCGTCGCGTTGCTGTTGCGCATCGACGCCGAGGATGCCGGACAGCCGGTTGGCGTACTCACCGTGGTTGTCGCGCAACGTCGTGAACACGTCGGCCAGATCCGCGTCGGCGAGCCCACCATCGAGCGCCGCTTGGTAGAGATCGCGGGCTGTGAGCTCGAAGGTCTGGGCAAATCCGAGTAGCTCGATGTCGCCACCTGTCGGCCGGAGCGGCGGCTCCTCCTCCGTCGTGGCCGGGGCACTGTCGACCGGTGCGGACGTCGGCGGCGACGTCGGCGGCGCCGTACGTGGCGCCGCTGTTCGTTTCTCCACGGATCGCGGTCCTTTCAATCAGGTCGATCAGTCCGGGTCGGTCGAGGCTGGTGCCGATCGCCCGGCAGTCTAGAAGTCGAGTGCCGACAGCTCCGGAATCCAGCCCGTCGCCCGCTCGATGGCGTCCGCCCAACGGGCCCGGTCCACCGAACGGTCGGGCCCGGGGTCGACGACTACATGTGGGCTCCACAACGCCGCCGTCTCCTCGACGTCGTTCCAGACGCCGATCGCCGAACCGGCGAGGGCGGCCGCTCCGAGTGTCGTGGCGTCGGCGACGGGGGCGACCTCGACTACACGTCGCGACAGGTCGGCGAGCGCCTGGATCAGGGTCGGGTTGGCGCTCATGCCACCGTCGACCCGCAGTCTGTCGATGGACAGTCCGGTGTCGGCTTCGGCCGCCTCGACGAGGTCGACGCCACGCTGGGCGACACCATCGAGCACGGCGCGGGTGATGTGCGCGGACGTCGTGCCGCGGGTGACACCGAGCAACGTCCCCCGAGCACCGAAGTCCCAATACGGCGTACCGAGGCCGAGCAAGGCGGGCACATACATGACGCCGTCGGTGCCGGGCACGCTGGACGCCAGGTCGTGACTGTCCACCGGCGACTTGATGATTCCGAGGTCTTCCACCAACCACTGCACGTTGGTGCCCGCCGACAACATGATCGCCTCGGTGCCCCACGTCAGCGCGCCATCGCTCGACCAGGCGACTATCGGATAGGTCCCCCGCCGACCGCGTTCGTGGGCGGCGGGCGGCTCCGCACCGGTACAGAGATCGAGCATGCCGCCAGATCCGAACGTGATCTTCGCTTGGCCGCGGCGCACGCATCCCTGGCCGACGAGCGACGCCTGCTGGTCCCCGACGAGTGCGGCGATCGGGGGTGCCCCCGGCAACGCCGTTGCCTCTCCGACGACCGCGCTGGACTCGACGATGCGCGGCAACATCGCGACGGGGATGCCGAACGTCGCGGCGATGTCCTCGTTCCAGCCCGTCTGCTCACCTCTGCACAGTCCGGTGACGGCGGCGTTGGTGTGGTCGGTGACGTGCGCCGTGCCACCGGTGAGATTCCACGCCAGCCAGCTGTCGACGGTGCCAAAGCAGAGATCTCCACCGCTGTCGCCGGCGACGTTGGTGAGCAGCCAGGCGAGCTTGGTGATCGACTGATTCGGAGCGATCGACACCCCGTGCTCGGCCTTGGCGGTGATGCAGTCGAACACCGTGCGTAGGTCCTGCCAGCCGATGCCTGGCCCGATCGGCTCGCCGCTCGCCCGGTCCCACACGATCGTGCTTGCCCGCTGATTGGTGATTCCGACCGCGACTGGTGCCGGCCCCCGCTCGAGAACCGTCGTGGCTGAACGCAACGCCGCGGCGGCCATCGCCGCGGCATCGAACTCGACGAGGCCGGGGAACGGCGTGTTCGGGGGCATCGACTGCGACTCGATGGCGACGACCTGCAGGCGGTCGTCGACGAGCGCGGCACGCATCGTCGTCGTCCCGACATCGATCACCAAGATCACGCTCATCACGGCCCCTTTCGCGCGGCGAGGTGTGACGGCCATGGCGCGGGGCCGAACGGGGACGGCAGGCCGAGCTTGCCGGGGTTGAGGATGCCGTGCGGATCGAGCGCCTGCTTGATCGCGACGAGCACCGACAATCCCTCACCCAACGCCGTGGCCATGAACCGAGCCCGGTTGAGGCCGATGCCGTGGTGATGGGACAGGTTGCCCCCGCCGGCCAGGGCGGCGGTCTGGCCGGCGTCCCACATAGCGATGTACGTGGCGTCGATCTCGCTGCTCGGAGGCTGGGCGAGGAACGTGAAATAGAGGCAGGCGCCATCGGAGTAGCTGTGCGAGAGATGACAGCTCGCCGATCGGGCGTGGGCGACGCCGCGTAAGGCGCCGCAGACATCGTCGACGAGTCCGGCAAGGCGGCTCCACGGTGCCGCGATCTCCATCGTGTCGACGACGTAGCCCTGGCGGGTGAGCGCCTGCAACGCGCTGGTGTCGTTGCGATGATCGAGCCACGAAGCGACCACGTCCTCGCCGGCGTCCCGGGCGGCCGCGCAGCACTTCGCGACGATCGACATCGTCGCCTCGACGAGTTCCGCTTCGCCCTCATCGAGGACGATCAGGGTGGCGATCGAGCCGTCGCCGAGCCGGCCGCCACCGAGTGACTCGAACTCGTCGTAGAGCCGCAGCACGGCCGGCGTGGCGCCGCGCCGCAGGATCTGCCGGCACGCCTCGATCCCGTCGGCGAACGACGGGAAGTGGTAGGCGGCACGGCGTTGTGCCGGAGGGACGGCGTGAGTACGGAGCCACGCCCGGGTGACGATCCCCAGCGTGCCTTCCGACCCGACGAACAGCTGGTTGAGATCGGGGCCGACGGCTGCCGCCGGCGCGCCACCCGTGCGGACGATCCGTCCGTCGGCGAGGACGACTTCGAGTCCGACGACGAGGTCCTCGATCTTTCCGTAGCGCGTCGAGTACTGGCCGGCGCCACGGCAGGCGATCCAGCCACCGACCGTGGCGAGGTCGAAGCTCTGCGGGTAGTGACCGACACGGAGGCCCACGTCGGCGAGCTCGGCTTCGAGGTCGGGACCGAACGTGCCGGCGGCGACCTCGACGACACCCGCCTCCCGGTCGACCGCGACAACTCCCTGGAGTCCGGTGAGATCGATCACGACCCCGCCGAACGCCGGCACCGCGGCCCCGGAAACACCGCTCCGTCCGGCGGTGACCGTCAACGGGACGTGGGCGCGATGGCACACGGCGGCAATGGCCGCGACCTGTTCGGTGGTCGCCGGCGTGACGACCGCGGCGGCGCGACACGGCACCTCGCCGGCCAGCGACCAGTGCAGAGCGAGCGGCCACCAGTCCCGCGACGCGTGGGCGGTCGACTCCTCGTCGCGCGCAACCGGGGCGATCGCGGCGAGCTCGGTGAGCAAGGCGTCGGGAACGTCGACGGCGCCCGCCCATCGCTGACCCGTGCCGTTGAGCTCGATCGGCGGTGTCGGCGTGCTCATGCCGCGTCGGCCTGCTCCTGGGTTACGAGCCGGCGGTACTCGGCGAGCTGGCGGTCGATCTCGGCGCCGTCCCACCCGAGTTCGGGGGCGATCAGGCGAGCCACCTCCGACGCAGCAGCGAGCGTGGCGCCGCGGTCGAGGATGTGGGCGCGAGTGCGCCTCACGAGAACGTCGCTGAGCGACGTCGCCATCTCGTGACGGACTGCGTACACCGCCTCGGCGCGGATATAGGGGAGTCCGACGACGAGCGGCTTGGCCAGGTCGGGATCCTTGGCGAGGAGCTCGTCGATGGTCGCCACCATCGCCCCATACCGGTCACCGAGATGCGCGTCGCGTGTTCCCGGCGCACTCTCGCTGAATCCTTCGGCCCCGATGAGGAGCAGCTTTCTGGTGCGACAGCGGGCGCGCAGGCCGAGCAGGTCGACAACCGTGTCCACCGTGTCCTCGGCCATTTCGCGATACGTCGTCAGTTTCCCGCCGGTGACGGCGACGACACCCGCCAGCCCTTTCGTCACTCGGTGGCGGCGCGAGAGGTCGGCGGTGCGGGCGCTGCGCTCCGAGCGAACCAGCGGGCGCAAACCGGCCCAGGTGCCCGTGACGTCGGCAGCAGTGATCCGCGAGCCGGTTGCGGCGTTGACAGCCTCGAGGACATAGCCGATGTCGTCCGCCGTGCACGGAGGATCCTCGAGGCGGCCGTCGTAGTCGGTGTCCGTCGTGCCGACATAGGTGTGCGTGAATGTGCCTCCCGGTTGGCGCCCCCACGGCACGATGAACAGGCTGCGCTTGTCACCGGGGACGGGGATCACGGCGGCGATGTCGTTGCCGAACAGCGTCCACGGCAGGGTGACGTGGATGCCCTTGGCGGGGCGGATCGTGGCGGTGCCCATGCCGGCTTCGAGCGCACGGATCTCGTCGGCCCAGACCCCGGCTGCGTTGACGACGACGGAGGCCGCGACGACGATCTCGCCCTCGCCGGTGTCCACCCGGGCACCGATGACTCGCCCGTTCTCGTCGTGATCGAAGGACGTGACCCGGCAGCGGTTGGCTACGGCGGCGCCATGTGCTGCGGCGGTGCGGGCCACGGCGAGCACGAGCCTGGCGTCGTCGACCGTCGCGTCGTAGTAGATGTAGCCGTAGGCGAGTTTTTCGCGTGGAATCGCCGGGAAGTGGGCGTTGGCCTCGTCGGCGTCGACCCGCTGATGCATTCTGCCGATTCGCCATCCTCCGGTGACGTCGTACATCCACATGGCCGTCCCCACGGCCCGGGCGACCCGGCGATTGATCAGACCGTCTCGTTTGAGGACCGGCAAAAGGAACGGGAGGATCTTGACGAGGTGGGGGGCGTTGCGGCGCAGCCGCTTGCGCTCCCGCAGCGCTTCGTACACCAGTCGCACGTCGCCGCTCTGCAAGTAGCGGATCCCTCCATGGACGAGCTTGGAGCTCTTCGACGATGTCCCGGACGCGAAGTCGTCGGCCTCGACGAGGGCGGTCCGCAGGCCACGTGTGGCCGCATCGAGCGCGACGCCGACACCGGTGATTCCACCGCCGACGACGAGCACGTCGAAGCGTTCCGTGGTGAGCCGATTGACCATCGCCGCTCGATCGAATGGCTGCTCGACCGGCCGCGGCGACGTCACGCCCGCATCATACGGACGCCTCGCTGGCCAGCACCTGGGCCCTCGGGAGGGCTGTTCGAGACGCCAGATTTGCCTCTGGACCGAACGCCGTCGGTGGTTCTAGGGTGCTGGCCACAGACCACCGGGGATTGGGGGATCCGCATCGTGTCGGTGACGCAAATCGAGTGGCGCAAGTTGGGTGCATGTAGAGGGCTGGATGCAGCAATCTTCTATCCCGACGACGAGGATGACGCCGTCGAGGCCAAGGCGGTGTGCGAGGGGTGCTCGGTACGAGTTGCCTGTTTGGAGCATGCCTTGATGCACCGGGAGAAGGCCGGCGTGTGGGGCGGGTGCACGGAGCGGGAGCGCCGTCGCATCATCCGTCAACGCCGTCGTCCCGCCTGACAGCTCGCTCGGCTCGGCGCGGGCTGCCGCGACGTCCGCTCAAGCCCGGAATAGATTCCCTCGCGTGACCGAGCCGGCTCAGCACATCGACGCGGGGTCGACGCTCGACGAACTGGCGTCCTATGGCGGTTGGCCGGGCGTGATCACGCACCTCATCGAGGGTCGTGACCTGACCGCCCACCAGGCGTCCACGGCGATGGGGGCGATCCTGTCGGGCGGGGCAACACCGGCCCAGCTGATCGCCTTCACCGTGGCCTTGCGCATCAAGGGTGAGACGGCCGACGAGCTGTCCGGGTTGCTCGACGCCGTGCTGGCCGCGGCGACGCTCGTTCCGCTCGGCGAGGAGTTGCGATCACGGGCGATCGACATCGTCGGGACCGGTGGGGACCGGTCGCACTCCGTCAACGTGTCGACGATGGCGGCCATCGTGACTGCGGCGGCCGGTGTGCCGGTCTGCAAGCACGGTGCCCGCGGGGCGTCGTCCCAGTGCGGCACCGCGGACGTCCTGGAGGCGCTCGGCGTAGCCATCGAGTTGCCACCCGAGGGAGTGCTGAGCTGCGTGGAGCAGGTCGGCATCGGGTTCTGCTTCGCGCCACAATTCCATCCGGCGTTCCGGTTCGCCGCACCGGCGCGCCGCGAGGTCGGTGTGCCACTCGTGTTCAACTTGCTCGGTCCGATGGCCAATCCGGGGCGGGTGCGCCGCCAGGTCATCGGAGTCGCCGATGCTCGCTTCGCCGAGCGCATGCTGGCGTCGCTTCGAGCGCATGGTTCGACCGACGCATGGATCGTCCACGGCGGCGGGCTCGATGAGTTGACGACGACCGGACCGTCGAACGTGCTCGTCCTCGCCCACGACGGCAGTGTCGAGACGATGGAGGTCGACCCCGTCGCTCTTGGCTTCGCCCCGGCGACGCATGAGCAGCTCGTGGGCGGCGACCCGGCGCACAACGCCGACGTCGTCCGCCGTGTGCTCGACGGTGAACGGGGACCGCATCGGGACATCGTCGTGCTCAACGCGGCCGCCGGGCTCGTCGTGGCCGCGGCCGCCGAGACGCTGGCCGACGGGGTGGAGTTGGCATCGTCAGCGATCGACAGCGGCAAGGCCGCGGCCACGCTCGACATCTGGATCGCCGCTTCGCAGGCGGCGGTCGCGTCGTGAGAGTTCGCGTCCCCGCTTCGAGCGCCAACCTCGGTCCCGGCTTCGACGCTCTCGGACTCGCACTGGCCCTCTACGCCGAGGTCGGATGCGTCGACGCGTCGACCCGTCCGGCAGAACGATCGAAGCAAGTCGACGAACACCATCCCGCCTCGATCGCCTTCGTCGCCGCCGGCGGCAAGGGCACGCTGTGGGTGCGTTCGCCGATTCCGATCGGACGAGGTCTGGGATTCAGCGGGGCGATGCGAGTCGGCGGGGCGGCGGCGGCGATGATTCAGCGGGTCGGCGACCAGGCCCTGGTTGATCGCCACGTCGACGTGCTTGCTGTCGCGGCCGGCCTCGAAGGCCACGCCGACAACGTCGCGGCGTCGCTTTATGGCGGAGTCGTCGCGACGGACGGGACGAACGCGGTCGGCGTGGAGACGCCGTTGCAGGCCGACGTCGTCCTGTGGATTCCCGAGGACACGACATCGACGACTGCCTCGCGCACGGCGCTGCCCGCTGTCGTGCCGTTCGACGACGCCGTGTTCAACGTCGGTCGCACCGCGCTGCTGGTCGCCGCGATCGCCGCCGGCGACGTTGCGGCTCTGGCGGCGGCGACCCACGACCGCCTCCACCAGGACCGCCGGTTCCTCACGGCGCCGGCGTCGCGCGCCGCACTTGCGGCGGGACTCGACGCCGGGGCGTGGTGTGGATGGCTGTCGGGAAGCGGTCCGACCGTGGCGTTCCTCGCCGCCCCCGGGGCGGGCAACTCGGTTGGCGAGGCGTTGCCCGCCGGCGGCCACCCCCGTGTCGTCGCCATCGATCGGCACGGAACGGTGGTCGTCGACGACTGAGTTTCGACTCCGAGTTCCGGGCAGTGTCCCGCAACCGATGGGTGTTTACGGGACGAATCGGTCACCTAAACACCCATCGGTTGCCCGTCCGGCGGAATCTCGGTAGGCAGAACCGTTGGGAGGGGCACGTAGCCTCGAATTCGTGCCGCGCGATGCCCTGCCCGGGCCTACCAACTTGCAGCACGATCATCTTCGCTCGGCGCTCGAGTTCGCCGTCCGCACGTCCGCGGCGTGGCAGAAGTGCAAGCCGCCGCTCGCCGTGCCCGCGGACATCAAACCATTCGTCAAGCAGTCCCGGCTGCCTGCCACCGTGCTTGGACGAGTGCGCCGGATCGTCGATGGTGACGATGAGTTCCGCCAACGCCTCGCCGACGCAGCCATGCCCGGCTTGGTCGACGAGGTCGGCATCGAGTGGTTGCGCCGTGACGAGGGTTGGGAGGACCGGGTCAGTGACCTCGTCGAACGCCACGTTCAGGAGGCGGCCGAGCGCGACGCCGAGCGCCGACTGGCCCAGGAGCAGCGCCGTCGGGTGGCGGCCGAAGAGGCGGCGATCCGCACCCGCGCCGAGCTCGTGGCCGTGACCGACCGGCTCACCGAGCGCGAGGCGGATCTCGAAGCGTTTCGTCGGCGCGAATCCACCGCCGCCTCCGAGATGGAAGCAGCTCGCCGGTCGATCACCGAGCTCAGGCAGGCCGCCCGCCACGCAAGTGACCGAGTCGAGGCGGCTCGCCGCACGCTAGAGCGCGCGGAGTCCGAACGCGACGAGGCGCTCCGGCGGGCGGCCGTGGCCGAGTCCCAACGCGACGAGTTGCTGGCGACTCGTGCCGAACTGGACGGAGGCTCGCCCAGCGGGCCGCAGATCACGCGACTGCGTGAACTGTCGGAGGCGGCCCGCGCCCTGAGCGATCGGCTCACGGCCCTGGTGGCAACCGGTCCGCGACGCCGGCAGCCGATCGAGGTGCCCCGGGACGCCGCCAAGGACCAGCGGCGCACCGCCGAGTTCCTGCTCAAGGTCCCGGGGATCCTCGTTCTTGTGGACGGCTACAACGTCGCCAAGCTCGCCTGGCCGGATCTATCGTTGGAGCAGCAACGCCATAACATGCTCGACGGTGTCGACGGCCTGGCCAGGCGGTTCGGGACCGAGTTCGCCGTTGTCCTCGACGGCGCGGATGTCATCGGCGCCCATACCGCACGGCGGCGCCTGGCGAGGGTGCGCTATTCGCCTGCGGGGACCACCGCCGACGACGTCATCCGTGAGGAGGTCGCCGGCCTCGATCTGCGGCGCTCGGTGGCCGTCGTCACGAACGACGGTGAGGTGCGACGGGACGTCATCGCCGCCGGCGGCAACATCATCACCAGCGATGCGCTGGTCGCCCTCGCCCTGCGCTGACCAGTGTGACGCTTGTCGTCCGATTCCAGCGAGCGTTGAGGCAGAGCCGACCTCTACCGTCGCGGAGGTGACCACGACCCGCGACGACGAACCGTCGAGCGAGGTCGCCCTCGAGACGCCGATCGCCCGGTTGCCGGTGACGGCCGAGGGACGCAGTTCGGCAGCGTTCGAGCCGTTCGACTGGGGGCTCATCGCCGTCGCCTCGGCGGTGTGGGGTTCCTCATTCCTGCTCATCGCCGAAGGTCTGGAGACGCTCGAACCCGGCGTCGTGGCCTTCGGCCGCCTGGCCTTCGGGTTTCTCGCCCTGACGCTGGTGCCCAAGGCCCGCCGCTCACGGATCGACCCGGTCGACCGGCCGCGGATCGTCGTCCTCGGATTCGTGTGGCTGGCCGTCCCGATGGTGTTGTTCCCGGTCGCCGAGCAGTGGGTCTCGTCGGCAGTCGCCGGCATGCTCAACGGAGCGGTGCCGCTGATGGCGGCGCTGATCGCTTCGCTGCTCTTGCGCCGGGCGCCGGGACGCAACCAGATCGCCGGTCTCGTGGTCGGGTTCCTGGGCGTCTTCGCAATCAGCCTGCCCTCGATGCAGGGCGGGTCACGCACCGCTCTCGGCGCCTCGCTCGTCCTCGTGGCGATCGTCTCTTACGGCTTTGCCGGCAACTTCGTCGTGCCGCTGCAGCAGCGCTACGGATCGCTGGCGGTGATCTGGCGAGCGCAGATCGACGGCCTCGTGTTCACCGCTCCGTACGCCCTGGTCGGGATCCCCGATTCGTCGCTGGCGTGGAAGCCAGTGGCTGCGGTGATAGTGCTCGGGGCCCTGGGCACGGGGTTGGCGTTCGTCGCCGCCGGGACGCTGTTCGGGCGCGTCGGTGCTACGCGCGGCTCGGTGATCGGCTACCTCATTCCGGTCGTCGCCCTCGGGCTCGGGGTTGTGTTCCGCGACGAGCACGTGGCCGCCCTGGCGATCGTCGGGCTCGGTTTCGTGCTCGTCGGTGCCTGGCTCACGAGCCGGGCGGGACGCTGACGGTTCGCCGACCGTCGTCCATGACGGCTCCGCCGATGGTGGTGTCGCGCGCGGTCCACGAAAGCTCGATGCGTGACGGCGACCCGACCTCGGCGCCCTGGTGGATCGTCAACGTGCCGGACCGGTTCCCCGCGTGGCGCAGCACGGCGGCGAGAGCCACCGCCGCGCTGCCGGTCGCCGGGTCCTCCTCGACACCCATGCCGGGGGCGAAGAATCGGGCGCGGACGGCGTCGTCCCGCCCGCCGTCCCGACCTGCCCACACGAGGCGGTGGTCCGGCCGATCGGCGAGCACGTAGTCAGCGACGTCATCAGGATTCTCGAGTCGATGGACTTCGTACGGAAGTGGCATGTGGGCGACCCACGAGCGGGTGGTTCCCGGCACGCTCGTCCGCTCGACCGATGGTAGGTAGGCGACATCGATGCTCGCCGTGTCGTCATCGGGACGTTGCCCTGACACCACGCCGATGCTGCATCGCAGGGAGACGGTGCCGCCTGCTGTCGCCAGGTGCCAGGTTGCACCGACGAGCGGATGACCGGCAAAAGGCAGCTCCGCGGTCGGGGTGAAGATGCGAACGCCGATCGTCCCGTCGTCGGCGACGTCGTCGACGAAGATCGTTTCCGAGTAGCCAAGGGTCGTCGCTACCGACTGCATCGCGTCGTCGGGCAAGAGGCCCTGATGGACGGCGAGGTGGTTGCCGCCACCGCCGTCACGTGCGAACACACGGACGACCCGCACAGTGATCGGCCCGATGTCGCGGCTCACTGGCCCGACCGTAGGGGACCATGACACCCCTCGGTCATGATGATCGCATGAACACTCCGAACGCAGATTCGATGCACTGGCACCCGGCCTCGGGACGAAGCGCTCGGCCCAGGCGCCGAGGCGACGCCGAGATCGTCGACTTGGCGACAGAGCGGGCGAAGCGGCTGCTGTCCGAAGCCGGGATGATCCATCCGCCCGCCGTGGCGCAGCGACCTGGAACCGTACGCTGATGCGATGCGCCGTGCCCAACCGCTGCCGACGTTCGGTGAGCTCACGACGTTGGCGCGCGAGCATGGCATCGAGCACCTTGGCGTTGCTCCTGCGGCTGTGCTGCATCGGGCTCGCCGAGAACTGGAAGCTCGGCGATCGGCCGGCTACGACGCCGGGATGGCGTTCACGTTCCGCAACCCCGACCGCTCCACGGACCCCGCGCGCGCCGTGCCGGGGGCGCGATCGATCATCGTCGCGGCGCGGTCCTACCTTGCCGACGACGAGCCCGCGCGGCCCGCCGGTGCTCAGGCCAGGGTCGCTCGCTACGCCTGGATCGACCACTACGGCCCGCTGCGGGTCGGGTTGAGAGCGATCGCCGGGCGGCTGCGCGCAGCTGGCGAGCGGGCAATCGCCTTTGCCGACGACAACTCCATCGTCGACCGGGAGGTGGCATATCTCGGCGGGCTCGGGTGGTTCGGCAAGAACGCCAACCTGCTCGTCGCCGGCGCCGGGAGCTGGTTCGTGCTCGGCTCCGTGGTCACGACCGCGGCGTTCGACGCCGAGGTGGCGGCCGCACCGGTCGCCGACGGGTGCGGCTCGTGCCGCCGCTGCATCGACATCTGCCCAACCGGGGCGATCGTTGCACCGGGTGTGATCGATGGCCGGCGGTGCCTGGCTTGGGTGCTGCAACGACCGGGATCGATCCCGGTCGAGCTGCGGACGGCGGTCGGTGACCGCATCTACGGGTGTGATGACTGCCAGGAGGCCTGCCCACCGACCGTTCGGCTCGGTCGGCGGCACGTACGCCCGCTCTCCGAGCTGGCGGCGGCGGGCAGCGATGGCGTGCAGGCGTGGGTCGACGTGCTCGACCTTCTCGATGCGGACGACGAGACCCTGTTGCAGCGGCACGGGCGGTGGTACATCGCGGGTCGCGATCCTCGGTGGTTGCGCCGCAACGCCCTTGTCGTGCTCGGCAACGTCGGTGACGGGAACGATCGCCGCACGGCTGCGGTTCTCGCTCGGTACCAGAACGGCGAGGACGCCGTGCTCGCCGAGCATGCCCGCTGGGCGAGTGACCGGCTCGGGCTGTCGACCGGAGTCACCCCCGGCCGGGTGGTGGACGCGACGGCGTGAAGCACCTCTTGGTGACGAATGACTTCCCGCCGAAGATCGGCGGGATCCAGTCGCTGCTCTGGGAATGGTGGCGCCGCTTGCCGCCGGAGTCATTCACCGTGCTGACCAGCCCGTATTCCGGTGCGGCAGCGTTCGATGCCGCCCAACCGTTCCGTGTCGAGCGGGTGCGAGAGCCGGTGCTGCTGCCTCATCCGGTGATGGTGCGGCGGATCAACTCGCTGGCCGCCGAGGTCGGCGCGTCACTCGTGGTCCTCGATCCGGCGGTGCCGCTCGGGCTTGTCGGCCCCTCGCTCGACCTGCCCTACGACGTGGTCGTGCACGGTGCCGAGGTAACCGTGCCGGGCAGACTGCCGGGAACGCGGCAGGCGCTCGCCGCGGTGTTGCGGCGGGCGCGCAACGTCGTGTCGGCGGGGGAGTACGCCGCGCGGGAGGCAGAACGCGCCGCCGGCGGGAGTCTGCCGGTGACGGTGGTGCCGCCGGGCGTCGACGTCGAGCGGTTCCGGCCGCTCAGTGCCGCCGAACGCAGTGCCACACGAGCGCGTTTCAACATCCCGGCTGGAACCGAGTTGGTCGTGTCGATCTCCCGCCTCGTTCCGCGCAAGGGATTCGACGTCGCCATCCGTGCGGTCGCCGCCCTTGCCCGGTCGCGGCCTCGACTTCTCCTGGCGATCGCCGGGAGTGGCCGCGACGAGGGGCGTCTGCGCCGCCTCGCCAGCGACCTCGGCGCCCCCGTGCGTTTTCTCGGGCGTGTCGCCAACGACGACCTGCCGTTGCTGTACGGCTGCGCCGACCTCTTCACGATGGCCTGCCGGACACGTTGGGGCGGTCTCGAGCAGGAGGGCTTCGGCATCGTGTTCGTCGAGGCGGCGGCATGCGGGACGCCGCAGATTGCCGGAGACTCCGGTGGCGCTGCCGAGGCGGTCATCGACGGGGTCAGCGGACGAGTCCTGGCGCGGCCGGAACGGTGGAGCGACGTCGCCGCAGCGATCGAGGAGCTCCTCGAGGACAACGATCGGCGAGCGGCGATGGCCGAGGCGTCGAGGGAGCGGGCGGTGTCCGAGTTCTCCTACGACGTGCTCGCCCGACGCCTCGGCGAGTCGCTCGGGGTCTACTCGTGACCCGTCAGCGACCCGGGGCGCGGATCATCGCTGCCGATCTCGCCGGTACCGCCGTGTTCGTGGTCACCGCGGTGCTCGCCGCCGTGTTCTTCACCACCGCCCTGCAGTGGGTCGGGGCGATCACCGCGCTGACCTTGTTCGCCGTCGGCGTGTTCTGCTTCCTGTGGTCGTACGTCCAGGCCGTGCAACGGAGTCGCACCGACGAGATCTCCGTGACCTCGCTGTACTTCCTGGCCGGGCCGCCGACTCCGACTGACGTCAAGCGGCCGATGCTCGGCCTCCTCGTCGTCCAGGTCGTCACGGCCGTGGCGACGACGTTCGCCCGCCTCGAAGGTCCCGACGGCGAGCCCGGCTCGTCGCTCGCTGTCGGGTTCCTGGTCCCGATGTTCGGGTTCGGCCTCAACGGACTGTGGGCGGCGTTCCACGGCACATTTCCACCGCGTGCCGCACGTGCGACCGCGATCAGCCAGAATGACGGCCATGGCTGAGACTGCCACCGAGTACATCGCCATCGCTGCGCCTCCCGAGCGGGTCTGGGAGATCGCCGCCGACGTCGAGCGCTACCCCGAGTGGGCGAAGGACATCAAAGACGTCGTCGTGCGGTCACGGGACGAGGAGCAGCGGCCCAAGGAGGTCGAGTTCAGGGCCTCGGCACTCGGCCGCAGCACCCACTACACGCTGTCCTACGACTACTCCGAGGCGCCCGAGGCGCTGTCGTGGAAGATGGTCAAAGGCGACATCGAGCGGGCGATCGATGGCGCCTACCACTTCCGCCCGGACGGCGAGGGCGGCACGTACGTCAAGTACGACCTGGCCATCGAGCTGGCGACGCCACTGCCCGGGTTCGTCAAGCGACGCGCCGAAGTGCGCATCCTCAACACGATCCGTGAGCTCAAGGCCCGCGCCGAGTCTTAGGCGAGTAGCGAAAACTTGAGCACGTATCGCCTTGGCGTCGACGTCGGCGGCACGAAGTGCCTCGGCGTCGTGATCGACGACGAGGGCGAGATCGTCGCCAGCGATCGTCGCCCGACGCCACAGGGCGGCGACCAGCTCGTCGCCACCGTGGTCGAGCTGGCGACGACACTGGGTGCTGGCATCCCGGAGATCGCCAGCGTCGGCGTCGGCTTGCCGGGATCGATCACCAGCGACGGGGTCCTGACGTCGTCACCGCACCTGCCCGGCCTCGTCGAGTTCGATGCTGCGGCGCGACTCAGCGAGCAGCTCGGGCGCACCGTCAAGGTCACCAACGACGCCTCGTGTGCCGCCCTCGCCGAGTCGCGGGTCGGTGCCGGGCGCGGCGTCGACGACCTGATCATGATCACCCTCGGCACCGGCATCGGTGGTGGCGTCATCGCCGGTGGGCGCCTGCTCCTCGGTGCCCACGGCTACCTCGGCGAGTTCGGCCACATGATGATCGATCCCGACGGCCCGGTGTGTCCCTGTGGAAAGCGCGGCTGCTGGGAGCGCTACGCCTCCGGTTCGGCGATCGCCCTCGAGGCCAAACGCCTGGCGATCTACGAAGGTCGCCTCGAAGCCGTCTCGGCTGCCGCCGGGTCGGTGGTCGAGATCACCGCCGAACACATCGTCGCCGCGGCGATCGACGGCGACGACGACGCGATCCACGTCCTCGGCCACTTCGCCCACTGGATGGCCGTCGGCCTGGGCAGCCTGACGATGGCCTTCGACCCGGCGATGTTCGTCATCGGCGGCGGCCTGTCCCGGGCCGCCCCGGTGTACGAGGACGTCCTGCGTGAGCGGTTCGCCGAAGCGGTCTACGCCTCGGATCTGCGCCCGCTGCCGGTGCTCGCCTTCGCCGTGCTCGGCGAGCGCGCCGGCGCCGTCGGTGCCGCCTTCTACGGCGCCTGACGACACGCGCCGGTCAGTGCGCGTGCGCGGCGAAGTTGGCGCGGGCCTCGTCGATCTCCTGCCACGCCTCGACGCGGCCGCCGATCCCCTGCGTCGAGGAGTGCTTGTCGGGCTCGAGCGCCTTGTAGACCTCGAAGAAGTGCTGGATCTCGGCGACGAGCTGCGGGGTCAGGTCGGAGATGTCGTTGACACCGTCCCAGCGTGGCTCCCGGGGCGGCACGCAGATCAGCTTGGCGTCCTCGCCGGCCTCGTCCTCCATGTACAACACGCCGATCGGCCGGGCCTCGACCCACACACCCGGATACACCGGGTCGTCGAGAAGGACGAGGGCGTCGAGCGGATCGCCGTCACCGCCGAGCGTGTCGGGCACGAATCCGTAGTCAGCCGGATACGTCGTCGCCGTGAACAGGCGGCGATCGAGGTAGACGCGATTCGTCTCGTGGTCGATCTCGTACTTGTTGCGGCTGCCCCGCGGGATCTCGATCACGACGTGGATGCAGTCCTGCGCCGGCGCCTTCGCCACGGCGTGACTGTAGGTGACAGCCAACGCACCCGGCGCAGGCGGCGATCGCACGGCTAGCGTCCGCAGGCATGGAGTTCAGGCGCATCTCGACGCTGCCGCCGTACGTGTTCACGATCATCAACAACCTCAAGGTCGAGGCACGGCGAGCAGGTCGGGACGTCATCGACCTCGGGTTCGGCAATCCGGACATTCCGTCGCCGGACGTCGCCGTGCGCAAGCTCGCCGAGGCGGCGACGAAGCCGGCCAACCACCGCTACTCGATGTCGCGTGGGCTGCCCAAGCTCCGTGAGGCGATCGCCGGGTACTACCAGCGCACGTGGGGCGTCGAACTCGACGTCGAGACGGAGATCACCAACACGATCGGCTCCAAGGAGGGCTTCAGCCACCTGATGTGGGTGTTGCTCGACCGTGGCGACGCGGCGATCGTGCCGAGCCCGAGCTACCCGATCCACATCTACGGTCCGCTGTTCGCCGGCGCCGATCTGCGCCAGGTGCCGATGCGCTCGCTCGCCCATCCCGCCGAGCGGGACTCGTTCGCCGAGGAGTTCTTCGACCGCCTGACGACCGCCTACGACATCGGTTGGCCGAAGCCGCGGGTGCTCGTCATCTCATTCCCGCACAACCCGACCGGCGCCTGTGTGGAACTCGACTTCATGCAGCGCGTCGTCGACTTCTGCCGCGAGCGGGAGATGATCGTCGTCCACGACTTCGCCTACGCCGACGTCGGATTCGACGGCTACCGCCCACCGAGCATCCTCCAGGCAGAGGGCGCCAAGGAGTGCGCCGTCGAGTTGTACTCGATGACCAAGAGCTTCTCGATGGCGGGATGGCGAGTCGCCTTCCTGCTCGGCAACGCCGAGGTCGTGCAGGCGCTGGTGAAGCTGAAGAGCTACCTCGACTACGGCATGTTCCAGCCCGTGCAGATCGCCGCCACGGTGACGCTCAACGAGGCCACCGACTTCCCGGCCGAGGTCTGCGCCACCTACCAGGCCCGACGGGATGCGCTCGTCGACGGCCTCGATCGGATCGGGTGGCACGTGCCCAAACCCGGTGGATCGATGTTCGTGTGGGCGCCGATTCCCGAGCCGTACGCCGAGCTCGATTCCGTCGAGTTCTCCTCGGTCCTCGTGCGTGACGCCGATGTCGCCCTGTCGCCAGGTGTCGGATTCGGCCCGGGCGGAGAGGGCTTCGTTCGCTTCGCCCTGATCGAGAACGAGAAGCGCATCGCCCAGGGCATCCGCAACCTCCGCCGCGGCCTCCCGAAGCTGGGCTACGACTCGTGGCCGGCGACGACGCGGCCACACGGACGCTGGTGCTGCGCGTGTGGCTGCCGGACCGTCCCGGCGCGTTGGGCCTCGTCGCCAGCCGCATCGGTGCGGTCCGCGGCGACGTGCTGGCGATCGACATCCTCGAACGTGGTGGCGGCCAGGTCGTCGACGAGCTCGTCGTGTCGCTCCCGGCGGGCACGCCGCAGGAGCTGCTGATCGCCGAGGTCGGCGCCGTCGACGATGTCGCCGTCGAGTCGGTGCGCGAAGCACCGAGCGATCGGCCCGATCCGGCGTTGGCCCTGTTCGAGCTCGGCGCCCAGGTCGCCGAGTCCTGCGCCGACGGCACCGCCGATCCGATCGAGGTGCTCGGCCGGGGCATCGTCGTGCTCTCGATGCCGACTGGGTCGTCGTGATGGGAGCCGACGGCGAACGATTCCGTCACGGCACGCCACCCGATTCCCGCTGGCTCGCCGCCTTCCTCGACGGCAGCGGACACCTCCCGTCGGGGAGCAACCACGGTCCTGCCGACGTGTTGTGGGCGCGCCTGCCGCGGTCAGCGGTGATGATCGCCGCCGGTCGGGCGTCGCGTGCTGCTCACGAGCGCGAGCGTGTTCGGCTGCAGATCCTGGCCCGCACCGTCGACCACCTGCTCGCCTCCGTCTCGCTGAACGGCTAGCGTCGCCGCCGAAGCTGATGGCTGGACCGGCGAACAAGCGCTCCGCCCGCGGTGCCGGCACGCCACGGACGGCGGTTCGAACAGCACTACCGAGCGCGCCCTCGAGGCGCACTTCCGCACTCCGACGAACAGCGGGCTCGCCGAGGCGCCCAGATCTCGGTCGGCAGGCGATGTCCGACGGTGTCGACATCCTCGATGTCGCCGGCATCCACATGGAGGCGCGACGCGGACTGTTCCCCGGCATCGGCTCTCAATTCGCCGACATCGACGCCTTCCTTCGAGCGTCGTTGTCGGCGTTCCAGAGCCTCGCGAGGAGCTGGAGATCGCCCAGCGGCTCGCCGATGCCGACAGTCGGCGCATCGAAACGTTGCGCACGTTGCGCGACGTCGCTGTCGAGCTCGCCAGGGCGACGACGCAGACGAGCCGTGGCAGCGGTGATGCTGCGGACGAGCGATGGAGCTGTCGGGCGGGCAGGTCGGCACGGTCGTGCTGTTCCGGAGCCCGAGGGAGAGGTCGCGACCGCCGGCCCGATCTGCTGGCGACGCTGCCATCTCGCGACGCCCGTCGGCTGCGTGCGCTCGATGCCGCCGCACATGCCCTCGACGGTCTGCTCGAAGCCCATGCGTCGCTCGAACTGTCGTCGCCGGCCGAGGTTCGCGCGGCGATCGGTGACGGTCCAGCCGATGCGCTGCGGCGCGGACACGCTCGTGGCCTACCCAATCGTGTGGCGAGACGCGGTTCGCGGTGCGCTGATCATGACCGCCACTGGCGAAGGCGCGTTCGACCGCGTCGACCGCGAGCTTCTCGACGCCGTCGTGGTCATGGGGGTTCCGGCGCTCGGAACGGGCAGGTCGCTACGACGTCGACCACGAGATCGCTCTCAAGTTGCAGCGCGGGATGCTGTCGATCGCCGACCTGCGACCTGCCCGAGTTGCGCTGGTCGGCCCACTACTCGTCGGCAGCGACCGGCCTCGTCGGTGGTGACTGGTACGACGTGATCGATCTCGACGATCGCGTCGGCTTCGCCATCGGTGACATCGTCGGGCGTGGGATCGACGCGGCGGTGGCGATGGGTCAGGTGCGCAGCGCCAACCGGGCGCTCGCCAACTGCTTCGACAAGCCGCACGAAGTCGTCGAAGGCCTCGATCACTTCGCCTCGGCGACGGGCTGTGGTGAGGACTCGTCGATGGCCTACCTGACCATCAACCGACAGAGCGGCGAGGTCGGCTACTCCGTTGCAGGGCATCCGCCGCCACTCGTGCTGCTTGCCAGACGGAACGGAAGCGTGGCTGGACAAGGCAAGCAGCTCGTTGCTCGGGCGTGGCGGAACTCGTCCGAGCGCATCGCTGTTCGTCGAACCGGGCACGACCATCGTGCTGTACACCGACGGCCTCGTCGAGCGCCGTGGCGAGTCGCTCGATGCGGGGCTTGCCCGACTGGTGCAAGCCGTCCGAGCGGTGGCTGGCCAGACCGACTCGGCGCGCAAACTCGTCGAGCGAATCAGTTCGGAGCGGGCTGTCGACAACGACGACGTAGCCGTCGTTGTCGTCCGCTTCCTCGGCAGCTGAATCGAGCCGTCAGCGGCGAGGAGTTCCTTGGCGCCGGTGATCTCGATCAGCCGAGCGACGATGTGCGAGGTCGTCGACACGCGCAGGCTCCCTCCGGCCGTCTCGGCCGCGTCCCGGGCCGTGAGCAGGACGCCGAAGCCCGTGGAGTCGATGTAGCTCACGTCGCCGAGATCGAGCGAAACGTTGCGTGACCCGTCGAGCCTCGCCAGCGCAGCGCGCAGCTCGACACAGGTCTCCAGGTCGATCTCGCCGCAGACCGTGACGACCGTGCCGTCGTCACCGTCGTTGTCGACAGTTACCGACAGTGCCGTCGGTTGCTCACCGACGCTTGCCGGGCGGTTCGGATTCGGTCATGTCACCTCCCAGTCTGGTCCAATCGATTCGAGATCCGGTGCGATCATCGAGCAAGTCGCGCAGCGCAGTCATGCTCGAACGCAGCAATCGTGACACATGGACCTGGCTGATGCCGACTCGCTCGGCGATCTCGGACTGGCTGAGCTGTCCGAAGAAGCGCAGATAGACGATCATTCGCTGCCGACCGTCGAGCTGGCCGAGCAGCTCGCGGACGAGCATCGAGTCGATCGCCGGATCGATGCCGTCGGACTCGTCGGCAGCCGGCGGGATCGGCTGTCGTCCCGTCGGCGTCGATCGGCGCGTTGATCGACGTCGGCCGGTACGCGGATCGCAGCTCCAGCGCCTCGAGCACCTCGTCGACGCTCGCCCCGACCTCGTTCGCCAGCTCGGCGGCGGTGGGCTGCCGACCGAGGCTGGCGGCCAGGGCGGCGCTGGTTCGGCCGAGCCCGGCGTGCAGATCCTTGAGTCCGCGTGGGACGTGCACCGACCACGTCGTGTCGCGGAAGTGGCGACGCAGCTCACCGGCGATCGTCGGCCGGGCAAAGGCGCTGAACGGGACGCCGATCGATGGGATCGAAGCGCTCGACGGCCTTGAGCATGCCGAGTCGGGCGACCTGGAGCAGGTCGTCGACCGGCTCGCCACGTCCGGCGAATCGCAACGCCTCGCGCCGGGCGAGGTCGAGGTGCGACTCGACCAGCTGGTTGCGCAACCGCTGATCGCCGGTTCGGTGGTACTCGCGAAACGCCTCGAGCGTCTCGTCTGACTCAGGTTGCATCGGTGAAGCGTGACGCCGATCGACAGTCGTCGGTCGTCCCGATCGATGTGGTGGCTCGGAGCAGGCGACCGCCAGCACCTGGCTCGACGAGGGCGAGCGTAGTCGGCATCGGGTTCGGTACCTCCGCTCTCGAGGACGGCGTCGATCGTCACGTCGAGACTGCGCTCGTCGAGTGCGTACGTCAGGGTGATCTCGCTGGCGCCGATCTGCACGGCGAATCCGCACGCCTCGCCGATCGGCCAGGCGAACGTCATCGAGGCGATCGACACCGAAGCCGAGCTCGTTGGCGAGACCCGACGCGACGAGCCGGGCGACGCGAACGAAGCGCGGCTGCGCCGGCAACGTGACGATGACGCTGGACGGCGTCGGCCATCGGACGAGTGTCCGTGCCGCACCGGGCCTGTCGATCGGTTCCGCCTCCGGCGGCGTCGCTCCAGGTTCGTTCCATTCCAGCCTCCTCTACAAGCGGCGAGACAGCCGGATCGCCGTTCCGTCCGTCGTGTCGACCGTCACGTTGTCCATCAGCGCCATCATGATCGGCAGACCGAATCCTCGGGGCGGCGGCGCCGCCGACACCCGCCACGAACCGGCATCGTGACGACCACGATCGTGAGGATGTCGCCGTCGGCCCAATCCAGCTGCACGGTGACTGGTGGCTTGCCGTGTTCGAGCCCGTTGTCGATCGCCTCACCGCACGCCAGCACCACGTCATCGGATTCCCGAGCGCCGACTCGTCTGGCGGATCCAGGCGCGCATTTCGGCTCGGCGTTGCGACAGGTCCGCTCGCGAGCTGACCGTCAGGGCGAGCGAGACGGATGTTCGTTGTTCCATGAGGTGGCCAGTTCCTCGCGGGATCGTACTCACGGCCTTGTCATCGATCGCTGACCTCCCGACCCGTGGACTGCGTAGCCACGGCGCGCACGGCGTTGAGGTGGTCGTCGGCGCTGCCGCCCTCGAGCACTCTGGTCACCGTTCCCGACTCGTCGATGACCACCGTCGCGGGGAACGTCGCCGAGCCGGCGAAGCGCTCCAGCAGCGTGCCATCCTCATCGGCGAGGAGCGGGACCGTCGTTCCCTCGCGACGACGCGCTGCGAACTTGGGACTCGCTCTCCGGAGTGACGATCAGCAGCTGGACCTGTTGACGACCGAAGTCGGCGAAGACGTCGTTGAACGCAGCGATCACCTCCTCAGCGGCTGTCGCCGGCAGGGTTCCGACGAACGTCAGCACCACCGGGACCAGCCCAGTGAAGTCGTCGAGGCTGAGCACCTTGCCGGTCGACGCCGTTGTCGCGAACGATGGCGCGGGCTCGCCCGGAACTGCGTCATGTGTCATGCGCTGCAGTACCCGGCGGGGTTGAGCGCCCAGACATCGGGGTACCTGGGCAACTATGACCTCACGCGACGGCTCGTACCGGTCGGCTCGGTCGAGTTACCGGCGGTGCAACGCCCTCAGCTCGGCCTCGACCGCGACGCCTCGGGACGAGCCGGTTCGGACGACGCAGGCCTTCGCCGCCGTCCTCGAGCGAGGTTGTCGACATCCTCGGCGACGTCAGCTACGGCGTCATCGGTGGAGTCGCCTCGGCCGCCTACGGGCGGCCACGGTGGACCAAGGACATCGACGTGTTCTGTCGCGCCGAGGACGCCGACCGTGTGCTCGACCGCTTCGCGGCGCGAGGGTTCGACGTCGACCGGACGAACCCGATGTGGATCTACAAGGCGTTCCGCGACGACGTCCAGATCGACGTCATCTTCAAGGTGCGCTGGGAGGTCTACTTCGACCAGCGAGATGGCCGAACGGGTCCGGCCGATCGAGCTCGACGGCGTCGAGATCCCGGTGCTCGCCCCGGAGGACATCGTCGTGATGAAGGCGATGGCCGTCGACGAGGAGTCGCCGTGGCACTGGTACGACGCCTTGGGGATCCTCGCCGCGGTCGACCTCGACTGGGAGTACCTGCTGATGCGCGCCCGCAAGAGCCCCAACCGCGTGCTCAGCCTGCTGCACTACGCCGCCTCGAACGACGTGTCGGTTTCCCAGGCAGCGCTGCGCCGGCTGCACGAGTCGGTGGCCGCGTCGTGGGAGTGAGCGATGGCCGAACCGATCACCTACCTGATCGCTCATCTGCACGACGCGCTGCTCGCCGATGAGCGCTTGCACGAGCAGGCGATCGAGATCGTCGTCGTCGGCGAGCGGCTCGAGCTACGCGGCGAGGTGGCCACGCCGGAACGTCGGCAGGCGGCCGTGCAGCTCGTCCACGGCCTCGCTCCCGACATCGAGGTCGATCGACGACCTGCAGGTGAGTCGCATCACAGGAGCCTGCCGACGAGCCGGAGCAGTCTGTGACCGTGCGCATCGCCGCCGTCGGCGACATTCACGTCGGAACCGACACGCACGGGCCGGCTCGCCTCGTCGATGGCGACGCTCGGGAGCACGGGCCGACATGCTGCTGCATCGCCGGCGACCTGACGCAGGTCGGCAGCGACGAGGAGGTCGACTGTCTGATCGAGGAGCTGTCCGTCGTCGACGTGCCGATCGTCGCCGTGCTCGGCAACCACGATCACCACGCCGGGCACCCGGACCGAGTCACCGAGCGTCTCGAGGAAGCCGGCATCAGGGTGCTCGAGGGGCAGCTCGACGGTCGTCGAGGCTGGCGGCCGCACGGTGGGCGTCGCCGGAGTCAAGGGTTTCGGTGGCGGGTTCGCCGGAGTCAACGCCAGCGAGTTCGGCGAGGTGGAGATGAAGCGCTTCGTTCGCCACACCGCCGACGCGGCTCAGCGACTCGAGCACTGCCTGAGCGAGCTCGACCACCGACTTCCGAGTCGCCCTGCTGCACTACTCGCCGGTCGCCGACACGCTGGTAGGGGAGCCGGTCGGCACTCCATCCGTTCCTCGGCAGCTACCTGTTCGCCGAAGCCATCGACCGTGCCGGTGCCGATCTCGTGCTGCACGGTCATGCCCACCGCGGTTCCGACCGCGGGGTGACCGCCGGGCGGCGTGCGTGTTCGCAACGTCGCCCAGCCCGTGCTCGGGGCGCCCTATTGCGTGTTCGAGCTCGGTGGTGCGTCGTCGACGACCTGACCGAAGCGGTCCACGGTCATGACCTTCACGTCGTTGATCCCGTCAAGTCGGGATCGTGCCGCCTCCGCCTCGTCGGGATCGTCCGTGTGTACCGAGACGATCGTCAACTCGGTCGCGGCATCATCGACGAACGTCTGCCGGTAGGCGTCGCTACCCCCGAGGCCGGCGAACGTGAGCCACATCGCACCGAACACGGACGAACAACATCGCCCCGGCGGCGGCCGCCCCGGCCACCTCCCACCCCTCCGCTCCGAACAGGAGAGCGGCTCCCCCGACCACGACGGCGCCGACGATGGCGCCGAGGAGTCCGCCGAGGAGGACGCGAGGGACTACCTGACGTCCGACACCCTCGGGGTCGACGCGCCCGTTGTCCTCCGCGGTGTCGTCGTCCACCTCGTCGGTGATGGCACCCATCACGACGGTGCCGAGTTGGTCGTCGGCGTGCTCGATGCCTTCCAGGGCGAGCACGGCGCGGCGGCCCACTTCGGCATCGCCGGTGACCGCCAGCACGTTGTGGTCGCGCAACACCGGTGCCGGCCGCGACGCGGAGATGATCCGCAGGTGCGGGGCGAGCTGCCTGGCCAGCTCGGTGAGAGAGTGGCCGGCGTGGCGAGATGGTGTCATCGGGTTCATCGGCAAGTCGGCGCGCGGTGTGGTGCGTCAGTTGTTCGGTGGTGCGGCGCTGATGTCGCCGAGCAGCGACGACGGGTCACGGTCGCGAGCGAGATCGCCGAGGGCGACGATGCCCACGGGCTTGGCTCCCTCGCACACCGGAATGCGCCGCACGGCGGTGTCGCTCATCATCCTGATCACGTCGTCGACCGGGGTGTCGACGTCAACGGTCTTCACGTTCGGCGTGCAGATCTCGGCGAGCGGGACCGTCGCGGGGTCGCGGCCGGCGGCGATCGCCCTGGTCACGATGTCACGGTCGGTGACGATGCCGAGTGGACCGCCGTCGTCTTGGACGAGGACGTCGCCGATGTCCTGGTCGCGCATCAGCTCGGCGGCGTCACGCGCCGTGGCGTCAGGTCGGCAGATCGTTGGATTGGGGGTCATCACGTCACGAAGTTCCATCGTTTACGGCTCCTTCCGGGTGAAACGTGGTCTGGGGTTACCCGACGCGGGCAGGCTCCAGACGCGCAGTCGGGCCGACGAGCTGCTCGTAGATCGTCTCGTACCGGGCGCACATGACGTCGGTGGTGAACATCCGAGCGTGCCGGCGGCAGTCCTCGGGGTCGATCTCGTCGAGCCGGCCGACGGCCTCGACGAGTTCCTCGACGCCGTCGCAGATGAACCCGGTGACCCCGTCGCGCAGGATCTCCGGAACGGAGCCGTGGCGCAGGGCGATGACGGGTGTGCCTGCGGCAAGCGACTCGATCATGACGAGGCCGAACGGCTCGGGCCAGTTGATCGGGAACAGCGTCGCCGCGGCGGAGGCGAAGAACGACGGCTTGCGATCCTCACCGATCTCCCCGACGAAGGTCGTGTCGTCACCGAGGAGTGGCTCGATCGAACACTCGAAGTAGCCCACGTCCATGGGATCGACCTTGGCGGCGATCTGCAGGGGCCGCCCGCACCGCCGGGCCACCGAGATGGCCGTGTCCAACCCCTTCTCCGGGCAGACGCGGCCGACAAAGGCGAGATGCTCGCCCGCGCGGCAGGGCTGCTGCAGATAGTCGCCGAGCTCGAGGCCGTGGGGCACCGTGGCCATCCAGTTGAGGTCGAGGTCACTGACCGGGCGCCGCTGGTCGTCGCTGATCGAGACGAGCGGCGCATGCGGGTACAGCGGCAGCACCTTGCGGACCTGTGGGAGGTCGAGACGCCCGTGCAGTGTCGTGACCGTCGGTGTCTCGGACGTCGCCGCGAACGGCAGGGTCCAGATGTCGAGATGGGAATGGATGACGTCGAAGTCGCCGCGGCGAAATAGATCGGCGAGCAACCGCAGGTGAATGTGCGGTGATACGTCGAGAAGCTCCTGCCGGCTCATCCGCGTCCGCAGCGGTGACGGCACGACCTCCTCCAGGGTGGCGCGAGTCACCGATTCGCCTGCGGCGAAGAGCGTGACGTCATGACCTCGGTCGACGAGGCCGTCGGTGAGGGCGGCGACGACCCGCTCGGTGCCGCCGTATCTCGGGGGTGGGACCGCTTCGTACAGCGGGGCGACCTGGGCGATCCTCATGGCGGGGTGGCAGCTCCTTCTCGAACGAGACTTGTCAGGGACGTTTCAGGTTTCGTTACCCCGCTGTCATGACGATCAAACACATGAGGGCAGGGCTCGAATCAGCGGCCGCCGGGTATCGGGGCGCCGTGCCGAGGCGCCTTCGCCGAGTATCTCCGGACTCTCCGGGCTGGACGAGACGCCGGCACGGACGCGGCTTCGTCTATCTCGACCAGCACGGCCGACGCCTCGGCGTCGCCGATGTCGCCCGTTGCAAGAGTTTGGTCATTCCGCCGGCTTGGCGGGATGTCTGGATCTGCCCGCTGGAGAACGGTCACCTGCAAGCGGTTGGTACGGACGATGCCGGCCGCCGCCAGTACCTCTACCACCCTGACTGGCGGGTCAAGCGGGACCGGGCGAAACACGACCGCGTGCTCGAGGTCGGCGACAGGCTGCCCCGCGCCCGGACCCGCGTCGACGAGTATCTCGGGCTGGAGGGCATGCCGCGTGAGCGAGCACTCGCCGCCGCGTTCCGGCTCCTCGACCTCGGACTGTTCCGCGTCGGCGGCGAGTCGTATACCGACACGAATGGCAGCTACGGGTTGGCGACGATCGAGCAACGTCACGTACGCATCGACGGCGACTCGATGACGTTCTCGTTTCCCGCCAAGTCGGGTCAGCAGCATCGCGTCACGGTGACCGATCGAGCGGTGCGCAAGGTCATCGAGGTGCTGCGCCGTCGACGCGGCGGTGGTCCGCAGCTGCTGGCGTACCTCGAGGGTCGTCGATGGCGCGACATCTCGTCGCGCGACATCAATGAGTTCGTCAAAGAGATCGTCGGTGGTGATGTGTCGGCGAAGGATTTCCGAACGTGGCACGGCACCGTGACCGCTGCCGTGTCACTCGCCGATACTGCCGAAGCCGGATCGCCGACAGCACGCCGTCGAGCGGTTCGCCGAGCCGCCGAGGCGGTGTCCGACCAACTCGGCAACACGCCTGCCGTCGCCCGCAAGTCGTACATCGACCCGCGTGTGGTCGACCGGTTCGAGGCAGGGGAGACGATCACCTCACCTCGCCAAAGCGGTACCGAACAATCCCGTCGGCGTGCCGAGAAGGAGCTCCTGCACCTACTCGAGGACTGAGATCTCGACGTGCACGGCGAGGCGTTCGATCTCGGCACGGCGACCAGTGGCCAGGCCGCGGCGGGTCACGTTGAGGGCGCCGGCGGCGGCGCCGAGGCGGAGCCCCTCGACCAGATCGCCACCGGTCGCGAGGGTGGCGGCGATCCCGGCGGTCAGCGAGTCGCCGGCGCCGCGGTGGTCGGCGGCCGTCAGCTGCGGCGGCTTGATGACGACAAGGGAGTCGTCGACGAGGGCCAGCGCCGGCTCCTCGGCACGAGTCGCCACGACATGAGTGGCGCCTTCGGTGGCGAGCACACGAAGTGCGGCGGCGACCGCAGCAGGGTCCTTGTCGCTGATCCGCCCTTCGTCGACGAGCTCCTCCTCGCTGACCTTGAGGACGTCGACTCCTCCTTGGAGGACCTCACCCAATGGATCACCGGACAGGTCAGCGACGACCTTGCCGCCGTTGGCGCGGAGATCGACGGCGAGCCGGCGGTACGTCGACGGCGGGATGATCGGCGGACCGGTGGGTCCGCCGAGGACGGTGACGTCGGACTCCATCCCCTCGAGCAGCACGATCCCGTACAACTCGTCGAGCTCGTGGCGGGTGAGTGGATCGCCCGCCATCGACGCCGTCTCAACGCGTTGGCCGGAACGACGATCGTGGACGTAGGTGCCGTTGCTCCCACCTGCGGCGATGCCGCGAACCGTCACGCCCTCGGAATCGATCAACGCGCGAACGACCCGGCCGGTCTCCCCGCCGAACGATCCGCACAGCACCACGTCGACGCCGAGTTCGGCCACCAAGCGGCTGATCCAGAATCCCTGGCCGCCGGCGTGGAGGTGAACCTCGTCGTCCCGCGAATCGTCGGGCTTCGACTCGATCGTCACGGTGAGCAGCGGTGCCGGGGCGAACACGCACACGCGCGGCCGAGCGCGGGACACGACTGCGCCCGGGGGTCAGCTTCTCTTCGCCATGTCGTCGCGGGCGTTCTTGGCGCGCGCTGCGCCGATCGCCGTCTTGACGCTCTTGCGCTCCTCGGGCGGGGGGAGGACCGCCGGCATTCCCAGCGATTCCAACCACAACTCACGGGTCCACCCAGTGGTGTGGTAGAGGTGCTCGTCCTCTTCCTCCTCGACTTCCTCGCAGGCAGCCGCGATCGCCTTCGCAGTGGTGCCAGAAGCCTTCTCGGCAACAGCGCGGAGCAACTCCCAGTTCAGGTGATCCTTTGTCTCGGCATTCACGACGCTCTCGCCGGCGACGAGTTGAGCGGCGTCGGGCGGTCCGGACGCAAGGGCCATCTCCATCGCCTTGACCAACGATTCGCCGACGTGCCGCACCACGGCCCGCCCCGGCGTTTGCACGGAGGGATCGAGGTCGAGCTCCGCGAACAGTGATCGCAGCACTTCCTCGTGATGCCGGGTCTGTTGGAGGTACTCCTCCCATTCCGACCTCAGGTCTTCGTTGAGTGCGCACTTGACCGCCGTCTCGTAGACGGCAATGCCACCCACCTCGGTCTCCAGCGCCTGGTAGAGGAGTTCGTGAAGTTGTTCGTTGTTCATCGTCGATCGCCCCGTCAGTCCTTGCCGGTGAGCTTGTCCTTGGCGGAGTCGACGACGTCCTTCGCCTTGCCGGCGAGCTCGTCGACCTTGCCTTCGGCTTCGAGATCCTTGTCGTCGGTCAAGTCGCCGACGGCTTGCTTGACGTGACCTTTGACCTTGTCGGTGTTGCCGGACATTCGCGAGTTCCTTTCGTGGCAGGACCGGCTACGTGCCGGCTCGCCCACCGGTACCCGGTTCCTTGCGCCGTCATCCCTCACCCGACTTTGTTACCCGGCGCGCTATATCGGGCACGTATCCGCTACGCGACTTCTTGAATCAATCTCATTGATCGAAGATCTGAGCCACTCCGGCGATCTCGAAGAGTCGCTCGACGATGTTCGATGCGGCGATGACGCGCAGCCGGCCACCGCGCTGCTCGATGTCGGACTTGGCGGTCAGCAACGACCGAAGCCCACCCGAGTCCATGTAGGACACGTCGGCGAGATCGATGTCGACCTGCGCCGACGAACTCACGCCGCCGAGGGCGTCGTTCAGCTGTCCGATCGTGTCGAGATCGATCTCGCCATGAACGGTGAGCGTCGCGGTGGTGTCCGCGGTGTCAAGGTCGATCGTCAATCGCGCCGTCCCCATCCATCGCCATGGTGACACATCTGGCCCGCGTCGGTTGCTCCGGCTGGTCGTATCCAGACTGGCGCGGTGTCGTCTACCCGCAGGATGCGGCGACATCGACGTGGTTCCGGCACTATGCGGAGCTGTTCGACACCGTTGAGCTGAACAACACCTTCTACCGGCTTCCGGCAGCATCCACGATCGAGAAGTGGGCGGCGCAGGCGCCACCCGGGTTCTGTTACGCCGTGAAGGTCGGTCAATTCGGGTCTCACCGCATGAAGCTCCGCGACCCTCGCAGCTGGCTCCGCCGCCACCTCGAACGGGTCGAGCCACTCGGCTCCCATCTCGGTCCGAACCTTGTTCAGCTACCTCCACGCTGGCGGCGCAACACCGAGCGACTCGACGAGTTCCTCGCGGCCGCGCCCCGACATCTCCGCTGGGCGATTGAGCTGAGGGACAGCTCCTGGCTGCATGACGACGTCTTCGAGGTCCTTGCTCGTCACGGCGCCGCGCTGTGCATCCATGACCTGCTGGAGCACCATCCGTGGCAGCTCACCACCGACTGGACCTACGTGCGCTTCCATGGTCCGGCTGCCACGGTCGCCGCCTATCGGGGCCGGTACGGGCGGCGCCGCCTCCGCCGTGCCGCCGAGCGGCTCAACGATTGGCTCGACGCTGGCACCGATGTGTACGCGTACTTCAACAATGATTACGACGGCAACGCTGTCGTCGACGCACGGACACTGCGCGAGCTGCTTCGCTGACCGCGGCGGTCGGCTCGATCGCCGGCCGTTTGCGCTCGGTGAGGACCGGGAACCTGACTCGGCGTGACGGTCGAGACGTCGCCGTGGACCGCGGCCCCGTTCGTGCCGGCATCGCATCGGATGCCGGTGCTCGAAGACGCCGCGAGGCAGTGCACCGGCTGTCCGCTGTACCGGGACGCCACCCAGACGGTGTTCGGTCGAGGGCCGAAGGCTGCGTCGATGATCCTGGTCGGCGAGCAGCCCGGCGACCGCGAAGACGTCGAGGGCGAGCCGTTCGTCGGCCCCGCCGGGAGGATCCTCTGGCAGTGTGTCGATGCCGCCGGAATCGACCGTGCCGATGTCTACGTCACGAACGCGGTCAAGCACTTCAAGCATGAGCTACGGGGGAAGCGGAGAATCCACCAACGGCCGACAACCGCCGAGATCAACGCCTGCCATCCCTGGCTCGATGCCGAGCTGGATGCGGTGGCGAGTTCGGTGGTCGTCGCGCTCGGCGCGACGGCGGCCCGGGCGTTGCTCGGCAAGTCGCTGGGCATCGCCGCCAGCCGTGGGCGACCGCTCGCCCTCGGCGATCGGGTCGTTCTCGTCACGTACCACCCGTCGGCGGTCCTGCGCGGCGACGAACGTGCCGACGAGTTGCGAGCGGCGATCGTCGACGACTTGATGGCGGCCCGTGAGGCCGTCGCCGAATGAACGCGAAATGAGGAGGACGATCAATGTCAGGTGAGATCGCTGCCCGCCCTGTTGAACTGCTCGCCGAGCAGCGTTGGCTCGATGCTCCGGCGCGGACGCTTGCGGCCATCTCGGGACGCCAGCGCGGTCCGGTCGCCGAGCTTGCGCCGCGGCCTGCCGCTGGGTCACCCGCTGCACCCCGCCCTCACAGATCTGCCAATCGGCTTCTGGACGAGCTCGATGCTGCTCGACATCCTCGGCGGCCGCCGTCACGCCCGCGCCTCTCGTGCGCTCGTCGGCGCCGGCGTTCTGAGCGCAGTGCCCACCGTGATCACCGGCCTCGCCGACCTCCCGGCGCTGCCCGCGCCGAAGCGACGCGTGGCGGTCGTCCACGCGGCCAGCAATGCGCTGGCGACCTTGCTGTACCTCAAGTCGTGGTCGCTGCGCCGCCGCCACCGACTCGTCGGCATCGGCGTCGGAGTCCTCGCCGCCACGGCCGCGACGGTTGGTGGTTACCTCGGAGGTTGGATGGCGTTTGGGGAGGCGAAGCCCCGCGATCGTTCGACAGCGCGCAGCCAGGTGGCGTAGCCGGCGTCCATCGTCGCGCTGTCTCCGGCGGGTTCGAACGAGGCATCGATCGTCCACCGTCGGGCGATCGCATCGAGGCCGTCGAACACGCCTTCCGCCAGGCCAGCGAGGAAGGCGGCGCCGAGCGCCGTGGTTTCGTGATCGGTCGGGCGCCTGACGGTCACGCCGAGAAGGTCGGCTTGGAACTGGAGCATCGCGTCCATCGCGCTTGCCCCGCCGTCGACGCGTAGCTCGCTGAGCGGTGTGCCGCTGGCCTTGACCATCGCCTCGATGACGTCGCGGGTCTGGTAGGCCATCGCCTCGACCACGGCGCGGGCGAGATGGGCCTTGGACGTACCGCGCGTGATGCCGAGGACCGTGCCCCTCGCGTAGGGGTCCCACCACGGCGACCCGAGCCCGGTGAATGCAGGCACGACGAAGACGCCACCGTTGTCGGCGACGCTCTCGGCCAGTGGACCGATCTCGTCGGATCGGCTGAACAGACCGAGGCCGTCACGCAGCCATTGCACAGCCGCACCGGTGACGAAGATGGCTCCTTCGAGGGCATAGGCCGTGGTCCCATCGGCGAGCGTCCAGGCGACGGTGGTCAGCAGCCCGTCCGCCGGCGGCGGACACGTCGCGCCGACGTTGAGCAAAGCGAAGCTGCCGGTCCCGTATGTGTTCTTCGCCATGCCAGGCTCGACGCAGGATTGCCCGAACAGGGCCGACTGCTGGTCGCCGGCAATACCGCTGACGGGGATTCCGGCCGGCACGCCGAAGCGGTCGGACGTTGTGCCGACCCGTCCCGAGGAGGCGACCACTCTGGGCAGGGCGGCGAGGGGCACGTGCAGCAGCCCGGCAAGCTCCTCGTCCCACTCCAGCCGACCGATGTCGAACAGCATCGTGCGGCTGGCGTTGGAGACGTCGGTGACGTGGTGCTCACCGCCGGTCAGATTCCACACGATCCACGAGTCGATCGTGCCGAGCGCGAGCTGCCCGTCGATCGGCACACCACCGTCCTCGAGCAGCCACTCGAACTTCGTGCCGCTGAAGTACGGATCGAGCACGAGCCCCGTGCGCCGACGGACGAGATCGAGGTGGCCGGCGTGGGCCAGGGCGTCGCAGCGCGCTGCCGTGCGACGGTCCTGCCAGACGATCGCCCGCCCGTATGGCTTCCCCGTCGACCGATCCCAGGCGACGACCGTCTCGCGCTGGTTGGTGATGCCGATGCCGGCGACGCTTCCCACGCCGACCTGATCGAGTACCTCGCCAAGCGTCGCCCGCACGGCCGTCCAGATCTCGGTGGCATCGTGCTCGACCCATCCAGGTTTCGGGAAGTGCTGCGTGAACTCGCGATAGGACGAAACGCCCGGTCCTTCCCCGGCTGGTATCGCCCGGGCGCGGATACCGGTTGTCCCCGCGTCGATGGCGATGACATGGGTCTCCGATGTGCGAGGTCGATCCACGGCGTGATTCCTAGCAAACGCTCTACCATCGACTCGTGCGCGTCGGAATCCTGACGGGTGGCGGTGACTGCCCCGGCCTGAACGCCGTCTTGCGCGCCGTCGTGCGCAAGGGAGAGCGCTTCCACGGGGACGAGATCGTCGGCTTCAAGGACGCCTGGGACGGCGTACGCCAGGGGCGCACGATGCCGTTGACCGTCGACGCCATGCGTGGCTCATTGCCCCGCGGGGGCACCGTCTTGGGGACCAAGCGGGGGAGTCCGTATGACCACCCCGAAGGGGTCGACGAGGTCAAGCGGACCTTCAGCGAGCTTGGCATCGACGCCTTGATCGTCGTCGGCGGCAATGGCTCGCTGACAGTCGCCCATGCCCTCGCCGAGGAGGAGGGCCTCCCCATCGTCGGCGTGCCGAAGACGATCGACAACGACGTCGTCGGCACGGACATGACGTTCGGATTTCACACCGCCGTGCAGATCGCGACGGAGGCGATCGATCGTCTGCACACGACAGCCGAGAGCCACGACCGAGTCATGGTCGTCGAAGTGATGGGCAGGCACAGTGGCTGGATCGCCGCCTATGCCGGGATTGCCGGAGGCGCCAGCGTCGTCCTCATCCCGGAGATCCCGTTCGACATCGAGAAGGTCTGCCTGCATCTCGCCAGGCGTCACGAGAAGGGCCGCTACGCGTCGATCGTGGTGGTCGCCGAGGGCGCCGAGCCGATTCCCGGAACGATCAATGTCGGCGAGCGCGTGTACGACAAGTTCGGTCACGTGCGCCTCGGCGGGATCGCCGACGTGATCGCCCGCGAGGTGGGATCACGGACCGGTTTCGAGACGAGGGTGGTGATGCTCGGCCACGTGCAACGCGGCGGCACACCAACGGCCTTCGATCGGGTCCTGTCGACACGGTTCGGCGTCGCGGCTATCGACCTCGTCCACGAGGGGGCGTGGGGCCAGATGGTCTCCCTCAGCGGAACCGAGATCATCTCCCGTCCGCTCGCCGACACGGTCGGACGGACCAAGCCGCTCGACATGTCCCTCTACCACGGCGTCGCCGAGGTGTTCTTCTCCTAGCCGAGCACTATTGGTGAGCCCAGACAGCGGTGACGCTGCGGCGATTCTCGGGCGCCGCAGGCGACAAATCTGTCTCGATCGTGGCGGTAGAACGCGACATCGACGGGGACCATCGATTCTGGGGCCGCAACGCGGACAGAAATGTCCGGATCGAGGCATGAGAATCCGTCGACCCGTCGCGATCCTGTTGTCGCGTCAGACCGCCGTCGTCGTCGGGGCTGGTGGCGGCGGTGCCGTGGTGGCGGCGGCGGTCGTCGCCGCGGCCACCGTCGTCGGCGCCGCGGTTGGCGCAACTGTCGTTGTCGGGGCGACGGTTGTTGTCGGGGCGACAGTCGTCGTTGTCGATGGAGGCACGGCGGTGGTCGGGGCAGGGGCGACCGGGAAGGCCGGTTGCGCCGATTCCGCCCAGCCGATGAAGTCGTACGTCGTCAGCGGGCCGCGGTGCTGGGTGCCTGACCCATCGGGCCACTCCTGAGTCGCCCCATTGACGCGGATCAGCACAGACTCGGCGTTGGGGATCTCGCTGGCCGTGAACACGATCTGAGCGACGGCACGGGTGAGATCGCCTCCGGAGAGGTCGAGGAGCTCGTCGCTGAGGTCCACCTCGGCGACCCCGGCCCCGACACGCACGGAGCGCAGTTGCAGGGTCGTCGGGATCGCCGAGCGCAATCCAGCCTGTTGCTCTGCGGGGTTGGGGCCACTGATCAATTCGGTCAGCAACGTGTTGGGGTCGTTGTCGGTGTCGCGTTGAACCGTGCGCAGCTGCGGTTGCTCGGCCCCCTCGGGGGCGAGTAGGAAGATTCGGTCAGTGCCGCGGGCTGCTCCGCCGGCGGCACTCGCCGATGGCGTTTCCGGTTCCTGCAGATCTTCGGGGATGTCCCGCGGCGCAGAGTCCGGCTGAATCGCGCAACCAACGGCGAACAGCACGATGGCAAGGGCCGGGAGCAGCGCGCCGGCGCGCTTGCACGCGCTCGCTGGACTCACCGTGCGGTCCCTGAGTTGTCGCCCGACCCGCTCGCCCCGCCACTGTCTGTTGGTGCGACGTAGTCGATCGGCATCCGCGCCGGCAACTCGATGACGAAACGGGCTCCAGGCTGTCCGTCGGTGCGGTCCTCCACCCACACCCGACCGTCATGCAGCCGGATGTGCTCGTCGACGAGAGCGAGCCCGAGCCCGGCGCCCTCACTACCCGAACGTTGCCCGGCGCTGATGCCCCGCGAGAACCGCTCGAAGATCAGCGCCCGCTCCTCGACCGGAACGCCGGGCCCGTGGTCCTCGACGGCGATCTTGACGTGGGTGAGCTCATCGGCCTCGGCGTTGCCGTCCTCGATGCTGATCTCCGGTTGCCCTGCACCGTAGGCGAGAGCGTTGTCGATGAGGTTGGCAATCACCCGGGCCAGTCGACGACGGTCTCCGCTGATGATCGCGCTCTCCGCCCGGGCGGTCGTCGCCACATCGAGGGTGGGTGCGGACGACACGGCCACGGCGTTGCGGACGAACTGGCTGACGCGCAGGTCTTCGAGGTGAAGGCGAATCGCCCCGGCATCGAAGCGGCTGATCTCGAGGAGGTCCTCGACGAGGCCGCGAAACCTCGCCACGTCACTGACGAGGAGGTCGAGGGCGGCTTGGGCCCGTTCCGGCATCTCGTCGCGCCGAGCCTCCATGACGTCGATCGATGCCGACAGGGTCATCAGCGGCGAGCGCAGCTCGTGGGACACGTCAGATGCGAAGCGGGCGTCGCGCTCGACGCGCTGTTGGAGGGCCGTGGCCATGTCGTTGAACGAGCTGGCCAGCACCCCGAGATCCGGATCGTCGGTCGGGGCCAGACGGGTCTCGAGTCGCCCGCCGGCGATCGCCTTGGCGGCTTCGGAGGCATCGGCGACGGGACGGACGGCCCGACGAGCGGCCAGCACACCGACGAGCACGCCGAGACCTGTCGTGATCGTCGCCGCGAGGAGCAGCGACAACGCCACGTTGGACAGTGTCTCGTTGTCCTCCTCGAGGTTGAAGAACTCGAAGTACTGGGCGTTGAGCGCCTCGAGGCTGATGCCGACGATCTCGTAGGTCTCGCCGTCGATCTCGGTGATCATCCTGGAATCGACGCTGTCCGTGATCACCTTGTCGCGCAACGCCTCGGGGATCGACAACTCGCTGAGGCCGCTGCTCGGCGGGGACCATTGACCGTTCCACTGCAGCACGAACGGTCCGCTTCCGCTGCTCTCGAGCTGGTCGGTGACGATCCGCAGCGTCGCCCCGTCGCGCTGCAACCCGCTGTTGACGAGTCGGGAGTTGCGATAGGCCTCGGAGATGCTCGAGCGGTCGCGCTGGCTGGCGACGTTGGAACGGACGAGCCCGTACGTCGTGAAGGCGAGGAATGCGGCGAGCCCGAGAGCCCCGAGGGTGAAGATGAGCAGGATCCTCCGGCGCAGGCCGAGGGGACCTGGCCGTCGCGGAAAGAGACCGAGCCAGCGGCGTTTGGGCGGTGACTTCGGAGCGGCGTCCGGAGGGGTTGCCGCAGGTGCGTCGGGCACGGCCTGCGGTCGGGCCGGTGGCGATTGCTCAGGCGCGTCGGTGGCGAGCTCGCTCACGCCGTTCGTTCGCTGCGCTCACTCATGCTCGTCGCGCTCGCTCACGCCTGCAGCCGATAGCCGAGCCCACGGACGGTGACCACGTGGCGCGGGTTGGCCGGGTCGACTTCGACCTTCGTGCGCAGTCGGCGGATGTGCACGTCCACGAGACGGCCGTCGCCGAAGTAGTCGTACTCCCACACCCGGTCGAGCAGTTCCTCACGACTGAACACCTTGCCGCGGTTGAGGGCGAGCTCGCAGAGCAACCGGAACTCGGTCTTGGTGAGGTGAACTTCCTCACCCGCCTTCACCACCTTGCCCTCCTCGGGGATGACCTCGAGGTCGCCGAACACGTGCCGTTCATGGCCCTGCTGGACGGGGCGAATGCGCCGCAACAGGGCGCGGATGCGCGCTGACAGCTCCTTCGGCGTGAACGGCTTGGTGAGATAGTCGTCGGCGCCCGCCTCCAACCCGGCGACGATGTCGTGGGTGTCGTTGCGCGCCGTGACCATGACGATCGGAACGTCGCTGGTGCGGCGGATCGTCCGGCACAACTCGAATCCGTCCATGCCGGGAAGCATGATGTCGATGAGCACGACATCGGCGGGGTGGCGCTCGAAGGATTCGATCGCGTCCTCGCCCGAGGCCGCAGGCTCAACCGTCCAGCCCTCGTCCTCGAGGGCCAACTTCAGTGCGCTTCGAATCCGCTCGTCGTCCTCGACTGCCAAGATGCGCGTGCCCATGCACACTTAGTCTGGCACGTGATCGCCCCGATTTGGCGTGAAGCGCCCCTGCCTAGCGATGCTGCACGGCCGCCGCGGCGGGCGCCCCGGCGTCGCCATCGTCATCATCATCGAAGATCGACACGCCGCCGGGACCGACGAGCAGGCCAACGATGATCAGCACGATTCCCCACAGGATCTGCTGCCGCACGATCGCGACGATTCCGGATACGACGAGAATGACCGCCAGGATCCACAACAACAGGGTCATGAGAATTCACTTTCTTGTGAGGCCCCGCAGGGCTTTGGTCATCACCAGTGCCCGCCGCCTCGGGGAATCAAACGTCGCGGCGTGTTTCTCGGAGCTCCGGCTCGATCTCGCTGCGCCAGACGTCCAAGAAGCCGTCCTGGTCGGCGCCGACCTGGTGAAAGTAGAGGTGATCGACACCGGCATCGATGAGCTCTCTGGCCTGCTTGATCACGGCGGCGATGTCCGGTCCGCATGGCATCGAGTCGGCGACCATCTCCTTGGTGACGATCGACGCCGCTTGCTCGAAATGCGCGGGCGTCGAAAGGTCCTGACTGAGTTGGCCCGGAACGACCGAGTTACGCCAGATGCGGTGTGCCTCCTCGATCGCCTTGTCGCGGTCCGGCCCCCAGCAGAACGTCAACTGTGAGTAGACCGGTCCCTCACCGCCGGCCTTCTTCCATCGTTCGACTGCATCGCCGGCGGATCCCGAGGTCCACAGTCCGTCGCCGCAGCGCGCCGCCACCTTCGCCGCGACCGGACCGAATGCCGAGACGACGATCGGGATCGCCGGCTGTGGCGGGTCGTAGATCCGCGCGTCCTCGACGCAGAAGAACTTGCCATCGTGGTCGACCGATTCGCCAGTCCACAGTTCGCGGATCAAGCCGATCGCTTCCTCGAGTTGCTCCAGACGTACCGGTGCCGGCGGCCAGCGCACCCCGGTGATGTGCTCATTGAGCGCCTCGCCGGTGCCCACACCCCAGGTGAAGCGACCGGGCATGAGGTTGGCCACGGTGGCCGTCGCCTGGGCGAGGATCACCGGATGGATACGCGTCGTCGGGCACGTGACCCCGACGGCGACGTCGATGTCGCTGGTGCGCTCGGCGATGGCTCCGAGCACCGCCCACACGAAGGGGGAGTGGCCCTGCTCGTCGAGCCATGGGTGAAAGTGGTCGGAGATCGACACGAAGTCGAAGCCCTGCTGCTCGGCGTCGCCGGCGAGCTCGACAAGTCGCCGCGGCGGGTGCTCCTCGCTGGACAACGTCAAGCCCAACTTGGTGTTCATTCCTGTCGACCTCCTGGTGTGCTGACACGTGCGTCATCGATCGCGACGCGCAACCTGGCAACGGCGTCAACGAGCGGCTCCCCGTTCGCTCGGTCGGCGCGCAGCTGATCGAGAGCCATTGTCAACGACTTGCTGCTGCGCCCGCCATCGATGAGCTCCTGTGCCTCTCGTTGCAGGCGTTCGGCCGCGGCGACGTCGGCGTCGGGTTCGGACACGGCGGCGTTGTACCCGGCGGCGCAGCCGAGCCAAACGCGTTCAGACGCCGGAGAGCAACGCCGACAGCTCGTCGAACAGTTCGGGCGGGGCGACGAGGAGCTGTGCCGGGGTAGCCGGGCCGCCGGCGAAGTCGCCCGTGCGACACCCTGCCTCGCGGGCGATCAGTTCACCGGCGGCGATGTCCCAACTGTTCAACCCGTCCTCGAAGTAGGCGTCGACCGTCCCCGCTGCCGTGTAGCAAAGATCGAGCGCCGCAGAGCCGCCGCGACGGATGTCGCGGACGCGATGGATCAGCGTCGCCAGCCGTGTCGGCCTGCTCGGACCGGCGTGACGGCAGGTAGCCGAAACCGGTCGCCACGAGGGCGAGGGACAGGTCGACCTCGCCGCTGGCACGGATCGGTTCACCGTTACGTGTGGCTCCCTCGCCACGTGCCGCGGCGAACAGTTCGCCGGTCACCGGGACGAACACAGCCCCGGCGACTGCCCCGTCGTTGTCGGCGACGCCGACCGACGTCGACCACAGCGGGAACCCGTAGAGGAAGTTGACCGTGCCGTCGATCGGATCGAGGAACCACGACACGCCCGAGGTTCCTTCCCGCTCGGTGCCCTCCTCGCCGACGATGGCGTCGTCGGGCCGGCGTGCGGTGAGGGCGGCGACGATGGTCGCCTCGGCGGCACGATCGTGGAGCGTGACGACATCGGTGCGGCTCGACTTCGTCGCCGCCGTCATCGTCGTCCGGGTGGTGCCGCTGGCGATGTCGCGACGCCAGCCGTCGGCCGCCATCGATCCACCGAGGGTCGCCAGCTCGCACGCGAGCTCACGCAGCTCGGCGGCGATGGTCATCGCGGCACCGTGTGATCGTTCAGCTCGCGCCACTCGCCGACGGCGCGCAACACGAGCACGGCGACGATGCTCATCCCGCCGGCGGCGATCACCGCCCCGACGAGAATGCCGATGCCCAGCGGCAGCCCACAGTCGCCGCTGCACTGCAGGCGCACGAGGCTGTAGCCGATCAATCCGCCGGCCAGCCCGCCGAGACAGATCGCCGCGAACGCCGCCGCCCGGGCTGCCGGGGACGGCAGCGCCGAGAGCGGACGATCGGCCGGCGTGTTCACTGGACGGATGCTACGGACCGACGGTCGTGACCTCACCCGGGACTGTTCAACGGAACCGGTACGTTGGCGTCGTGAGCGACGTCGTTCGCATCGAGCTCGGTGTTTCGATCTTGCAGGGCGAGTTGATCGCACAGGAGGCCGCCGCCGCCGGACTACGCGTCGAACTACTTCGCAACGAGCACCCCGAAACGGGTGCGGCATTCGCGCTCGGCACGTGTGCCTTGCTTGTCGCAGCTGAGCACGAGGCAGAGGTGCGCGAGCTGCTCGCCGAGCACGGGTACTGACTGAAGTACCGGACTGTCGTAGAGGAACTCGGCGGGGGCGACACCGAGAAATTTTCGAGTTACGGGGTTGACATTTGTGGCGAACGTGTGTACGGTGACAGGGGAAGGAGCTGCGATGACTGCCACCATCACTGCCGAACCCGATGTCGTGTCGGTGTCGCTGGATGAGCGCATCGCGTTGGCTTGTGGTCACCTCAACGCCTGTTACGCCGACCTCGTCGAACTCCTCGCCGAGGTTGTTGCGACGGGGGCGTGGAACGGGTTCGGGATCCGCTCGGTGGAGCACTGGATCGGTTGGCGCACCGGACTGTCCGGCTCGCACTGCCGCACGTTGTCGGCGTTGGTTGCCGCCGCGGAGACGCATCCGCGGGTGATCGAGGCGTTCGCGGCGGGGGAGTTGTCGATCGATCAGGCCGGTTTGGCGATCAAGGCTCGTCCCGAGCACGACGGCGATATCGCCCACCATGCCCGGGCGATGACGTTGTCACAGCTGCGCGTGTCGGTGCGGGCCTCGATCGTGTCCGGTGCCGAGCGCGACGCCGCCACCGAACGCGATGCTGAACCAGAACCGGCCGACACCGATACCGAGCCTGCCGACACGGAGAGCGACGCTGACAGTGACGGCGGCGAGCCGATCCCGCCGGCACCGGCGCCCGCCTCGGGTCCGGGGTTGCGGGAGTATTTCTCGCTGTCTCAGGACGAGGGTGGGTCGTGGCGGCTGCATGGCCGGCTCGACGGTGATCATGGGGCGCTGCTCGATGTCGCCTTGTCGGAGGCTCGGGATCGCCTGTTCCGTGACGGCCAACGCGATGTCACCTGGGTCGACGCTCTCGTTGATATCGCTGAGCGGTCGGTCGATGCGGCGCCGTTGGAGCGTCGTGAGCGCTACCGGATCAACCTGTTCATCGACCCCTCGCAGTCGGCGGCGGTGACGTGGATCAACGGCATCGCCATGCCCGACGCGCTCGCCCGGTTGTACACCTGTGACGGGGTGATCAGCCCGGTCTTCGTCAACGAGGGCCGCCCGGTCAGTGTCGGACGCACGCAGCGGATCGTTCCCGAACGCACCCGCCGGCTGGTGATGCACCGCGACAAGCAGTGCCGCAACCCGCTGTGCGGCGCGAGCCGTGGGTTGGAGGTGCATCACATCTTGCATTGGACCAGTGACGATGGGCCGACCGAGACGTGGAATCTGATCGCGTTGTGTCGACGCTGTCACCGCGACCATCACCTCGGCCGACTCGACATCTCCGGCGACGCCGACAAACCCGACGGCGTCATCTTCCGCGACGAACACGGCCGGCGGATCGACACCGCCACCCACGCCCACAAACCACCCGGCCCACCGCCAACTCCGCTACGGCCCTACCACCACCCCCTTGGCGAACGCTTGCAACGCTGGGCCATCTACTTCAACACCAACTGACGGCCAGATCGCCGAGTCGGGACGCGTCCTCGGGTACCCGTGCGAAGCCTCGCGGAGCGCGATAACGACAGATATTGGCGGCCTTGTCCGACTGGCGCATGGCGCCCGGATGCCGCGCAGCATGTGTCGAAGCCACTATGTCGCGGGCACTCGATGTCGTTGCTCTGCGGGCAGAAGTAGAGGTCGGGGCAGCCGCAAGTCGTACACGACCCGCCCCCGAAGTGTGCAGCGACACGAAACTGACAGTGAAACGACATGGATGTCAGTGGGTGATTTGGGCGGGCCGGTCGCCGCCGACACGTGACCCGGAGCGCGTGTTGGCTTCCCGCCCCAAGGCTTGACGTAGATTTGACTGTATATATAGATTTCCGTGCATGGCCAGGAAGCGCCGTCACTCTCCGCAGACCGTCGCCGTGGTCCTCGCGCTCACCGAGGAGCCCACTCGCTGGCGCTACGGCTACGAGTTGTCCCGCCGGTTGGAGATCAAGGCCGGGTCCATGTACCCGATCCTCATGCGGCTCACCGATCGGGGCCTGCTCGAGACCAACTGGGAGAGCGACGCGCCGCCCGGCCGCCCGCCGCGGCACTTGTACCGCCTCACCAGCGAGGGTCGCGCCCTGGCCGCCGAACTCTCCCAAGCCCCGGTCCACGACGAAGGACGCGTGGCACGGACCACAATCAACCTGGCCCCGAACTGAGGGACGACATGAGCGCCACACCCGGGACCGACACGCCCGACGCGCCTCGGTCCCGGATCCCTTGGTGGCGCGTGACGGCCGAGGGTGTCGTGATCGTGGCCGGCGTCCCTACCCTCCTGCGCGCTGCGCTATATGACGGGGGCGGAGGCGAGGTATGGAGGACGCACTCCGTGATCGTGGTGCTCGCCGTCCTCGCCTTGTGGGTCTCGTGGCGGTTGCGTGCCCCGGCCCCCGACGGGCCCTCCGGTCTGCTCGGGCTCGCCGTGGCCGTCACGCCGGGCTCACGCCGCGAATGGGGCGCAGCGATGGCGGCCGAACTGGCCGGGTTGACCGGGCGCACCAAGCGGTGGCGGTTCGCGCTCTCCTGCGTGCCGGCCGCGCTGTTCCCGCCACGCCGTGCGCGCCGGGCCGCCTCGACTCCCGCTCCGCTGCGGCGACTCGCGGCGCCGCCCGCCCTCGTCCTCGGTGGCCTGGGCATCGCCGCCGTCGTTTACCTCGTGATCCGCTATTGGCAGCCTGGCCCCGTCGGGGTCACGCCGGTTCACGACCCGGTCGTCCTGTCCCTCAGCGCGCTGGGCTTCGGCGCCGTCGTCTGGCTGGCGATCGCCACCCCGGGCACGCTCGGGACCGACAAGGAAGCGTTCCAGGTCGGTCTCGGCACCGGTCTCGCCATGGGGCTCCTGACGCTCGCGGCCGGTCCCTTCCCCATACTGTTGGGCGTCGTGTTCCTCCCGTGGGTGACGGTGACTGTTGCCGCCGTGCGCCACTCCTTTCGCTCGGGCGTGCGGACCGCGGTCTGGGCCTCAGCGTTCACGACCCTCGCGGGCATCCCGGCGTTCGTGGTGGGCGCGCTGATCTCCTTTGCCCGGGAGGGAGAGATTTGGTACGGCGACGGCGTGCAGCGCGCGGGGATCATCGACGAAATGGCGGGTTGGGTGGTGCCCTGGACGATCGGCGTGCTGCTCCCGGTCATGGTCGTCGGCGCCGCCCTGGGTGCCGTGCTCGCCGCCCCTGGGCGCCGCGCCCGCCTGGCCTCCTGAGCCAACCAGCACGACGAGGCGATGGCTAAATCTGACATCGCTGTCGTTTGTGCTGACATCCATGTCGTTTTCTACTGACAGGACCGCGTTGTTATCACTGACATCTACGTGTCGCTGCACACCAAGCAGCGGAGATCTCATCAGGCGACGGACCTGAGCCACGAGCGCATATTGCCCGATAGGGCGCCGGAGCTGAAGGAGCAACGCTGCACACGTTTCGCGCCGCCCGGAGGCTGTCCGCGTTAGCCGCCCACGACTGCATGATCATGCAGAGCTCTGAAGGAGGCGGTTGAGCGTTGCCGCCGTGTTTCGGCTCGGCGCCTGCACTCACATGCTTTGTGTCAGCTCGGCGACCACGAACCGGTCATCTTGCTGACACAAATCGCCGGCCATCATTTGTGTCAGCCGCATGACCGCTACGTGCGCATCCAGCTGACACAAATCGGCGAAGCGACCGAGTGGTTGCCAGTTTCTACGGCGAAGCGACTCGACACCCGTCGGCGGACGTCGAATCGCACCCTTCCAGAGCAAACTGCCACCTCCGGCACTTCGACCGGTGCCATTCAATCGAGTGCAAGGTCATGCACGCCTCACGGCCTAACGCGACAGCCTCCCCGTGGCGCGAAACGCGTACTGAGAGTTCCCGAGGATGCCTCGAGCCACAGCCCGGCGCTCGACGAGCTCCCGCCGATCGACGGTTCGATTTCGGATGGACGTCCCGTCGCGCTAGGTACGAGCACGATGGGGAACACATGGTGCGCTTCACCGGGTTCGTCGCCTAGATAAACGACCCTCCGGTCCGGTCCGTCACTGGCGGGCGAGGATCGCTTTCATCTCGGCTTCCTTGTCGACGATGAGGTCGCCGGAGACGTCGATCGTGACGCTGTGGATCGTGCCGGTGAACTCGAACGGCGACGGGTAGTCGTCGCAGACGGGGGAGCCTTCGTCGCGGCCGACGCACACACCCGCGGCCAACCCAAGCGCCAGAGGGATCGTGTACGGCAGCTCGGTCTGGCCGACGAGCTTGCGACCGACGTACAGCTGGGCGCGGCCCGGCGTCCCCTTGCCGTTGGGGATGTCCGGGGGTCCGGTCGGCTCGAACTCGAACCGCAGCGCGGACTTGCCGGTCGGCACCGCCGCGTTCGACGACACGCGGAACCAGTCGGCGGCGACGTAGTTGTACGTGTAGTGCAGCTTGCCGTCCTGGACGAAGAACACGAATCCGCCGTCGACACCGCCCATCGACAGCAGAACTCCCTCGGCCCCGGCGTCAGGAATCTCGACGTCGGCAGTGATGGTGTGCGGCCTGTTGAGCACGCGCACCGCCTGGCCCGCCGGCACCGCCTGGGTGTGCGGGTAGTACGCGTACTTCGTGCGTTCCTTGGCGAGCTGTGGTCGCATCTCGGCGAGGCGCAGCGTGCCCCGCCCGTCGAGCGGGAGGACGTTGTACTTGCCGGCCTCGGCGTACCACAGCGAGATCATCTCGATCAGCCGGTCTCGGTTGTCAGCGGCGACGTTGTGGCACTCCGAGGCGTCCTCGGCCACGTGATAGAGCTCCCAGGCGCCCCCGTCGAGCTGCTTCAAGTCGTCGGCCGTCAACGGCGTGCCGAACTGTTTGCCTTCGCTGAACGAGTGACCTGGCCATGGACACACGGCCCGCCACCCGTCGTGGTAGAGGGAGCGGTGAGAGAACATCTCGAAGTACTGCGTGACATGCTTCGACTCGGCGGCGTCGTCGTCGAACGTGTGAGCGAAGCTGACGCCTTCGATCGGGGCCTGGGAGACACCGTGGATCGATGTCGGCGGGGGGACCCCGATGGCGTCGAGCACCGTCGGCACCATGTCGATGGCGTGGGCGTAGTGGTTGCGGATCTCTCCCTTCGCCTTGATGCCGTTGGGCCAGTGGACGATGAACGGATCGGTGACCCCGCCCCGGAACGTCTCGCGCTTCCACCGGCGGAACGGGGTGTTGCCGGCGAACGTCCAGCCCCAGGCGTAGTGGTTGAAGTACTTGGGGCCACCGAGATCGTCGATCGCGGCGAGGTTCTGCTCCAACGAGTCGGGGACGTTGTTGAAGAACTTGTTCTCGTTGACCGACCCGGTCGGTCCACCTTCGGAGCTGGCGCCGTTGTCGGAGATCACCATGATCAACGTGTTGTCCAGCTCACCGAGCATGTCGAGGAAGTCGATGAGTCGGCCGACGTGGTGGTCGGTGTGTTCGAGGAAACCGGCGAACACCTCCATCATCCGGGCATAGAGGTGGCGCTCGCCGGCTGGCAGCTTCTCCCAATCTTGGACGTCGGGGTCATGTGGTGACAGCTCGGTGCCCTTGGGGATGATTCCGCCCTTGAGCTGCGCCTTGTGCACCCCCTCGCGATAGGCGTCCCAGCCGTCGTCGAACTTGCCGCTGTATCTGTCGGCCCACTCCTTGGGGACGTGATGAGGCGCGTGCTGAGCGCCGGGACAGAAGTACATGAAGAACGGCTTGTCGGGAGCGACCTGCTTGCTGTCGGCGACGAAGGAGATCGCCTTGTCGACGAGGTCCTCGGTGAGGTGGTAACCCTCCTCCGGGGGCTTCGGTGGCTCCACCGAGTGCTGGTCGTAGACGAGCTCCGGGTAGTACTGGTGGGTGTCGCCACCGAGGAACCCGTAGTAGCGCTCGAAGCCGCGGCCGAGCGGCCAACGGATATACGGCCCTGCTGCGCTTATCTCATGGGCGGGAGTCAGGTGCCACTTGCCGACGGCGTAGGTGTTGTAGCCGAGCTCGACGAGGATCTCGGACAGGAACCCGTTCTCGGACGGGATCACGCCGTCGTACCCCGGGTAGCCCGTCGCTCCCTCGGTGATGCACGCCATGTGGTTGGAGTGGTGGTTGCGCCCCGTGAGGATGCACGACCGCGTCGGCGAGCACAGTGCCGTCGTGTGCATGTTCGTGTAGCGCAACCCGTTCGCCGCCAACCGGTCGAAGTTCGGCGTCTTGATCGGCGAGCCAAAGCATCCGAGGTGACCGAAGCCGGTGTCGTCGAGGACGATGAACAGCACGTTCGGTGTCCCCGTTGGCGGCCGTATCGGCGCCGGCCACGCCGGGCTCGACACATCGAACGTGCGCCCGATCACGCCGGGGAAGGTGGTCCCTGCCGGATACTCCACGAGCGGTGCGGCCGCCGGCGCCGCGGGCTTCTTCGCGGCGCGCGCCGAGCGTGACGGCTTCTTCGCCGCCGCCTTTCGGGCGGTTGTCTTCTTGGCCGGCCTGGACGCCGATGCTGCTGCCACTGGAGTCTCCCTCGTGTAGAAGTCCCGAACAGTTGTAGTCGATCGCCGCCCTACGATCGGTTGCCGTGCGGGTTGTGGCCGTCGTGCCGACGTACAACGAGGTCGCCAACCTCGAGGCCTTGGTCCGCGGCCTGCGCGACGTCGAGCCGGGGATCGGGATCGTCATCGTCGACGACGGGAGCGGCGATGGTACGGCGGAGGTGGCCCACCAGCTGGCCGCGGACATCGGCGACATCACGGTCATCGACCGACCGGTCAAGCTCGGGCTCGGGTCGGCGTACCGGCGGGGGTTCGCCCATGCCATCGAGCACGGGGCCGACGTGTGCGTGCAGATCGACGCCGACCTGTCCCACGACCCCTCCGACCTGCCGGCACTGCTCGCCAACATCAGCCATGGCGCCGACCTGGCGATCGGCAGTCGCTACGTCCCTGGTGGGCGGATCGACCGGTGGCCGTGGTCCCGGCGCTGGCTGTCGCGGTGGGGGAATCGGTACGCCGCCGGTGTGCTCGGTCTCGCCGTCAACGACGCCACCGCCGGCTACCGGGCGTATCGCAGCGAGGCCTTGCGGCGGATGAATTTCGACACGGTCGCGGCGGATGGCTACGGCTTCCAGATCGAGATGACGCACCGGGTGGTCCGCGCCGGCGGCAAGATCGTCGAGTTCCCGATCGCCTTTCGCGATCGCGGTGCTGGTGAGTCGAAGCTGAGCCGTGGCATCGTGCGCGAGGCCGTCGGGCTCGTCGTGCGGCTGTGGATCGACGACCGGCGCGACCGCCGCCGCCGCAGACGTCTGTCGGGGTGACGGCGCCGTGGACCGGGTCATCCTTCACGTCGACATGGACGCCTTCTTCGTCTCGGTCGAGTTGCTGCGTCGCCCTGAGCTACGGGGACTGCCCGTTGTCGTCGGTGGAACGGGTCGCCGTGGTGTCGTCGCCGCGGCGTCGTACGAGGCGAGGCGGTTCGGGGTGTTCTCGGCGATGCCGTCGATGAGAGCCCGCCAGCTGTGCCCGAACGCGGTGTTCCTGCCTGGCGACTACGACGCCTACGCCGCGGCGAGCGCCGAGGTCTTCGAGATCTTCCGGTCGTACACGCCACACGTCGAGTCGCTCTCGCTGGACGAGGCATTCCTCGACGTCACCGGGTCGATCCACTTGTTCGGCCGCGGGTCTGGGCGGTGCCCAGAGGATGACGAGAGCGTGGCGATGGCGCAGCAGATTCGCGAGCGCGTTCTCGAGCGCACCCGCCTCACGTGTTCGGTCGGCGTCGCCCCGAACATGTTCCTGGCCAAGATGGCATCGGTCGAGGCAAAGCCGCGAGCAGGCCCCGACGGCGTCGACCCCGGCCCCGGCGTGTTCGAGGTCCGCGCCGGCGAGGAACTCGACTACCTGCACCCGCTGCCGGTGCGGCGACTGTGGGGTGTCGGGCCGGCGACGTACGAGCGGCTCAGCCGCCTCGGCGTCAGCACGATCGGCGATCTCGCCGCAGTGTCACCGGTCGCTCTGCGCGGCGTGGTCGGCCCCGCGGCCGCGACCCGGCTGCACGAGCTGGCCGGCGGGATCGACGACCGCCGCGTCGACTCGGACCGCGCGGTCAAGTCGGTGAGCCACGAGGAGACCTTCGCCTTCGACCTGCACGGTCGGGACGACCTGCGCACCGAGCTGGCCCGCCTGGCCGACGGTGTGGCATCGCGGCTGCGCGCCGACGGGCTCGCCGCCAGGACGATCACGCTCAAGGTGCGCGACGCCACGTTCCGGACGATCACCCGCTCGCGCACGCTGTCCCGGCCCGTCGACTCCGCCTCGGCCATCACCGAGACCGTCCACGGCCTGCTCGACAAGGCGTCGGTGGCGGGAGGGGTGCGCCTCCTCGGAGTCGCTGCGTCGAAGTTCGCAGAACCCGCCGAGCAGCTCCAATTCGACGGCCTCGAGGACGGTAACGAGCCGCTGTGGAGCGATGCCAGCAGGGCGATCGACCGGGTGCGAAGCCGTTTCGGCGGCTCGGCGATCGGGCCGGCGAGCGCCCTGTCCCCGTCCGGCCTGCGTGTCGTGCGCCGTGGCCAGCATCAATGGGGGACGGACGATCCGTCCGCGGATGCCGGCCGCGTCGTGCCCCGCATTGAGGAACCGTCGTGAACGTGTGAGAATGGGGTACGACGGTTGAGTGGAGGAGACATGCCTCTTTCGGAGAACGAACAGCGGATCCTCCGGCAGATCGAGCAGCAGCTCGAACGGGATCCGGCCTTTTCCACGCACGGCTACCGCATGCCTCGCCACCGGTTGGTGATGCTCTCTCTCGGCGTGCTCGCCGCTCTCGCGGTCACTGTCCTGTCCCTCGCTGTGAGCGTGTGGCTCTCCCTCGTCGCGTTCGCCGTCACGCTGGTGGCGGCTGTCGCTCTCGAGCGGGAGGTTCGGCTGCTCGCCAGGGAAAGGGTCGGCGTGCTGCCGATCAGCGCCTGGCTCGGGGGCGGACGCCGCCGCCGTCAGGCCGAGCACGACGACGTCGATGAGACCTGATCGCCGGGCCGTGGCCGTTCAGTGCCACACGGTGAAGTAGCGCTTGATCCGCTCCGGGAGCGACAGCGAGTCCTCGACCGTTCCCTCGACGAGGGCGCACCAGCCGTGCGGGCCGTCGTAGCCATGGCCGTGCCGGTCGGCGTCGGCGAGCTCGACGACATCGTCCGTCGGTGCGTACGAGGCGGCCGTGGCGACCACGGCCAGGGAATGGAGGGGATCGCCGACGGCCGGGAAGGCGGCAGCTGCCCGTTCGGAGACCTCGATCGGCGTCAGTGCCGGGTCGCTGCGGAACCCGATCGCCGCCATGGCCCGCAGGGCCCGGTCCCACAGCTCTAGCAAGGCGTGGGCCGGGTCGGTGATCGGAGCGCGCCGCCGCCTCCGCCACCGGCGAACGATCTCGGGGAGAGCGATCAACAGGGCCACGACGGCGACCACCGCGAGCACGATCAGCCACGGGAACGATGATCCCTCGTCGGTCGACTGCGACGCCGGCTGCTGGTTCGGCGGCGTAGTGGTCGTGGTCGTCGCTGCCGGCGGAGGAGGCGGGACCTGGCCCTGACCGGCCACAGTGGTCGTCGGGGCCGGAGCGGTCGTCGTCGTCGTTGGTGGCGTGGTCGTCGTCGGCGGCGGATCGCCGGCCTGCTGCGGTGGGACGCCGGTGTACGCCTCGGCCCCTGGCATCCCTCGCCCCGGGGTCGGCTCGAACGGCACCCACCCGTAGCCGTCGAACCACACTTCCGGCCAGGCGTGGGCGTTGCGGCCGAGGACCAGATAGGTCCCGTCGTCCTGGACCTGCCCTTGCGTGAACCCGACGGCGACGCGGGACGGGATGTCGAGCGACCGCGCCATCGCCGCGAACGTCCCGGCGAACTGCTCGCAATATCCGACGCGATCCTCGAGGAACGTCTCGATCGCCGAGTTGCCGTGCCCGTCGGGAATGTCGGTGGAGTAGGTGAACTCGGTACGGAACCAATCCTGGAGGGCGACGATCTGGTCGAAGGTGGTCGTCGCGCCGGCGGTGACCTCCGCGGCCGTGTCAGGGACGACCTGCGGCAAGTCATCAGGAAGCTCCAGAAACAGCGGATCCGGGGGCGACTCGTTCGATGTCGCGCGCAGCGCATCGGCAGTGAACTTCGGCATCGCCGAGTCGATCGCGTACGTGTCATCCCGGTCGAGCTCGGAGGTCGTCTTGACGAGGGTGTAGGTCAAGGAGTTGAAACCGAGCCCAGGTCCCTCGGCGAGGACCGGCTCGGCGGCCGCCGGGACGAGGGCGCCTTCGAGGCCGAGGATCGTCGTCAGCTGCTGATTGGGGACCGACCCCGAGGCCGCGGCGTTGAGCTGCCCGTCGACGTCGTCGAGGATCGTCTCGGGCAGCGTCCACTGGTCCCCGTCGAACTCGGGGAGGGCCGCAGCCCGCCAGTACGCGGGCAGGTCGGCGCGAACGGTGAACAGCTCGTTTTCGGCCTGGTTGACGATTCGCGAGCGGATGTCGACCAGCGGGGAGACGATCTCGGTGACCCCGCCACGGTCGTTGTGGGTGTCGAACAGCGGCTCGGCCTCGGCGCCGGGCAGGTTCGGGCCGAGCACCCAGGCACCGCCGATCACGACGATGCCGGCGCACGCGATGGCCGGGATGGTGGTGGCGAGCGGATGGATCGATCGGCCGAGGACTGTGCGCGGTCGTCGCTCGAGGCGCTGGCGCAGTAGGGCGAGCGCGCAGTAGCCGGCGCCGATCACCGCCAGGCTCGTGACCATCCGCCGCTCGTCGACTCCGAGGGCGGCCACGAACACGAACAGCACGGCCCCGGGAACGAGCGCCTCGCCGCGGGCCTGCGCCCTGAAGGCAAAGGTGTCGGCGAGCCACACCGTGGCCGCCATCGTCGCCCCGGCGAGGAACGCCCACCCGGCGACGTAGTCCACCGGCGGTGTGGTCGACTGGAAGTCGTCACGGACGAGTCGGAAGTCGGCGCGCACCGCCTCCCAGGTGTCGGCGAGCGGGAACACGCCGGTGAACGTGTCGGGGTAGTAGATCCACGCCACGAGCCATGTGAGGACGACGAGCACGAGGGGAATGGCGACGAACGGGGGGAAGCGCAGCCGGCGGGACAGGTAGGACACCCCGTGGCCGACGACGGCGATGATGACGAGGTCCTCGAGGAAGTCCCAGCCGACGAAGACCCGGCTGAACCCGATCGCCACGGTGATCGCGTAGGCGATCATCCCGATCGTCGCAGCGAGGTCGAGTCCGAGCGGCTCGTCGCGGGCGTCGGGCGCGGGAACGAGATCCGTCGCCGACGTGACTGACGCCAACCCGGAAGCCCGCGAGTCGCGGTCGAGGGCCGGGGGAGCGACCGTGTGCGTCATCGCGGGCTCACGCGGAGAGTCCAGTCATCGCGCTCGAGGGATCGTCGACCGCCGCCTGTTTGCCAGCGAGTGGGTTGACCTTGAGGTAGCTCGGTCGCCGGCCGCGACCAACGAGGGCAGCCCACGAGTCGAGCAACTCGACCTCCGAGCGTGCGTCGACGCGCAACTTGGAACGGATCGATCCTGCCGACTCGGTGAACACACCGAGCACGGTGAGCGACGGATCGCGCATCTCCTGCAGCGTGTACCACGCGTCCGACTCGGGACTCGGCGTGACGAGGAACACGAGGCCGAGTCCCTCGCCCGGATCGCGCTCGATGGCGCGCGGCGGGTGGGGGTCGGGCATCACCCTGGCGAGGTGGTGCATCGTGTGCACGGAGACGGTTGGTCCGCGCAGGTCGACGCCTGCGGTCGTGGCGAAGCGTGTCTGCAGGCCGTACTGGTCGGCGCTGTGCACGAGGCTGGCGGCGGCGACGACAGCGCGCTCGAATGCCTCGGCATGGGCTGTGCCGTCGGGAACTCTCTGGTCGAGCACGACGGTGCAACGCCGGAGTCCCTCGGCGGAGTACTGGCGAACCTTGAGGTCGTCGGAGCGAGCCGAGGCACGCCAGTGGATCGTGCGTGGCTCGTCGCCGGGGACGTATTCGCGCAGGCTGTGGAACTCGCCGGGTCCGAGACGCACCGACTGGACCTGCAGATGGCGTCCGAGGATGCCCTCGCCGAGCTCGGGCATCGGCAGCTCGAAGGCGCGTGGCGCGACGAGGATCTCGTCGACTCCGGCGACGACGTCGACGGAGCGGGCGAGGCCGAGGAGGTCGGAGCGCAGGGCGACGAGCGGGCCGATCGTCAAAACGCCGCGGCGTTCGGTTGGCACCCGGTAGCCGGCGCTGCGCTGGCGCCCGGCGCGCATCGGCGACACGGCGATCCGCGCCGTGCGGTCGGTACCGACCGCCTCGATCAGCTCGAAGCTCGGGCGCAGACCGGCGCCGCTCGGCCGCACGACGAGATCGACGCGGCCGACGTCACCGGCGGTGAGCACCTCCGGGCGCACCCACCGGCGCACCGTCACCCGCGGCCGGCGCAGCAGCACGATGGCAAAGCCGGCGACGAGTGCTGTGCGCGAGCGCGGCGGCGAGGATGTACAGCTCGAGCACGCCGAAGACCCGGCCGAGGACTGCGGTTCCGATGGCGCACGCGGCAACGATCCAGCCCTGGCGCGTCGGACGGGTCATCGATCAGGATCTGGCGCGGGGCACGGCGACGTCGGCCAGGATCTCGCCGACTGCGTCGTCGGGATCGAGGCGAGCGCCATGGTCGGCGCGCAGCATCAGACGGTGGCTGAGGGCGGCGACGGCTACGGACTTGACGTCGTCGGGAGTGGCGAAGCTGCGTCCCCGGGCGGCGGCGTGGGCTCGCGCCGCGGCGGCGAGCTGGAGCGTTGCCCGGGGTGACAGCCCGAGCTCGACGGCGGGATGACGGCGGCTGGCGATCGCCAGATCGACGAGGTAGGCCCGGAGAGGGTCGGCGACGTAGACCGACCGCACGGCCTCGATCATCGTCATCACCTCGGCGGTGGAGACCACCGCCGAGAGCTTGGGCAGCGAATCGATCGCTCCCCGCCCGGCGAGGATCGAGATCTCGGCATCGCGACTCGGGTAGCCGAGCGACAGCTTGAGCATGAAGCGGTCGAGCTGGCTCTCCGGCAACCGGTACGTGCCCTCCTGATCCACCGGGTTCTGGGTAGCGATGACCATGAACGGGATGTCCAGGATGTGGCTCGTCCCGTCGACGGTGATCTGGCGCTCCTCCATCGACTCCAGCAGCGCCGACTGCGTCTTCGGCGAGGCGCGGTTGATCTCATCGGCGAGCACGATGTTGGCGAACAGCGGACCCGGCTGGAAGCGGAACTGCTCGGTGCTGCGCTGGTACACGCTGACCCCGACGAGGTCGGCGGGGAGCAGGTCGGGAGTGAACTGCACGCGCTTCCAGGTGCAGTCGATCGACGTCGCCATCGCCTTGGCCAGGCTCGTCTTGCCGACACCGGGGACGTCCTCGATGACGAGGTGTCCCTCGGCGAGCAGACACATCACGGCGAGCTCGATCGCCTGCTGCTTGCCCTGCACGACCTGGGCGATGTTGGCGGTGATCGCGTCGAACAGCGTCGCGAAGCGGGTGTTGCCGGCCGCCGGGGCGGTGCCGGCGCGGCTGGGAGCTTGGCTGGGCGCTGCGTTCACTGCGGCAAGGGTAGACCGGCGACATCGCGATCGGCGCTCGGCTAATCCTCCACTACCGTCGATCAACGATGTCATCGACGATGTCATGGAGAGGCCTCCCGCCCCCGGACGCCGAGACCGCGGCGGGTGCCGTCTATCTCGCCATCGATGTCGGTCACGATCGCCTCGCTGCCGGGATCGTCAACGACTACGGCGAGGTGCTCGTCCGTGACCGCGTCGCCACGCCGGCACGCGACGTGTGGCCGGCGCTGCAACGCCTGATCCGTCGCGTCGTTGCGGCCCGCCCTGAAGACGCCGGTGCCCTGCTCGCGTGCGGTGTGACCTGCGAAGGGCCGATCGACAAGGACGAAGGCACGGTGGCCCCGCTGCACATGCCCTCACTCGTCGGGTTCACGTTGCGCGAGCGCGTGCACGAGCTGACGCTCCTGCCGACGGTGCTGGCGACCTCGGCCCAGGCTCGAGTACTCGCCGAGCGGTGGATCGGAGCGGCGCGGGGAGTTGCCGACGTCATGGTCCTGCTGGTCGCCGACGCCGTCGAGGCGGGTGTCGTCAGCAACGGCCGGCTGCTCGGCGGCCGGCGCGGCAACGCCGGACTGATCGGACATCTCAACGTCGAGCCGAACGGGTTGGTTTGCGTCTGCGGCGGACGCGGCTGCCTGTGGGCGTACGTCTCGGCGACGGCGCTGCAGGCCGAGATCAATCGTCCGTTGCGGCGAGCGCCGGCGGCCGTCGTCGAGCGCACCGGCGTGATGATCGGGCGGGCAGTCGCCTCGGCGGCAGCGGTCTTCGATCTTCGTCTCGTCCTCCTCGCCGGAAGTGTCCCGGCGACGTTCGGGCAGCCGCTGCTGGATGCCGCGGGGCGTGAGTTGGACCAGCGCAGCCGCATCGCCTTCCTGCGCAGCATGCCGGATCGTTCGCGGCCGCTCGTTCAGATCGGGCTGACGACGCTCGGTCGGGAGTCGGCGCTGATCGGCGCCGCCGGCCTGGCCAGGCTGGCGTTGCGCCAGGCACCACGGGCGAGGTCACCGGCGGGATGAAGCACTCGCCGGCGCTGGCCGTCGCCCGTGCCGTTGTCGGCGAGCCCGGGCTGTGGCCGACGGCGCTGCGCCAGCTGCGGCGGGGGGCTCGTCGCGGATGGTGGCGACGCCCGCCGTTTCTCCCGATGCCGAGCGCCGACTACGTCCGGTTCCGCATGCTCACGCAGTACGGCGACGGTGACGCAACTCCGACTGCGGACGATGTCGTCCGCTACCTCCGGTGGTGTCGCGACTGGCCGGCACCGTGACGGTCGACGAATTCGCCCTCGAGACCTATGGCGGAGAAGTCGCCGCCTTCCACGCCGCCGACCTGCTCGCCGACCCGCGGCCACGTGTTGTCGCATGCGCCGCCGACGCCTCCGCCCTCGTGCTCGGGTCTCGCCAGCACGTCGATCTCGTCGATGCCGACGCTTGCCGGCGGGCCGGCATCGACGTCGTCAAGCGGCGTAGCGGGGGAGGGGTCGTGCTCGTCGAGCCGGGAGCGATGTGTTGGCTCGACGTGGTGGTTCCCGCCGACGACCCTCGCTTTCGATCGGTGGTCGCCGATGTTGGCGCCTCGATGCGCTGGCTCGGTGGACATCTCGTGACGGCCCTCCATCGGCTCGGCGTCACAGATGCAGCGATGCACGACGGCGGGATGGTCTGTGGGGCGTGGGGGGAATTGATCTGCTTCGCCGGGCTGGGTCCCGGCGAAGTGCTGCTGGGCGAACGCAAGCTCGTCGGGATCAGCCAGCGGCGGACTCGCAATGGGTCGCGTTTCCAGTGCATGGTGCACCTGCGCTGGTCGCCGGACGTGCTCGTCGGATTGCTCGCCGAGCCACGGCCTCCTGTTGGCGAACTGCCGCCGGTCGCCGCTGTCGCGCGTGACGTTGCTGACGCGTTGCCGGGCGCGGTACGCGCTGCTGAACTGTCCGCGACGGGTTGACCCGGCCGCGGCTCGGCCGCGTATCTGCTCTGGAAGTCGGTGGTCGCCGCTCTTGCCGACGGGTTCGCTCCCTGCTTCCAACCGATGGGTGTTCTGGGGACCGTTCCGTCCCCTAAACACCCATCGGTGGGGGAATGGTGGCGCGAAGTGGGGTGAATTGGTTGACAGAGGGGATTTTCGGGGGCAGAGTGGGGATTGGTGGGATCCCGTCCCGGGTCCCGCGTAGGCAGCCAGCGGGACCGCAGGAACGGAAAGGGCAGGTCGAGCGCGATGTTTTTCGGGCTCCACGAGCGACAGCTCGACGACAAGGGCCGAGTCGCGCTTCCTGCTGCCTACCGCGACGACCTGGGGGAACGGTGCGTCCTCGTCGTCGGCGAGTCGCGGTGCATCGAGGTCCACGCCGCTGATGCGTTCGAGGCGCGTGCTGCGGAGATTCGCGACGACGTCAAGCGGGGCGTGGCGACGATCGCCAAACAGCGCGCCCTCGCTCACTCAGCGACGGCGGTCACGATGGACCGGCAGGGCCGGGTCACGATCGACGAGCGCCTCCGCGACTACGCCCACATCGCGCTGTCCTCGAAGGTGATCGTCGCCGGCAACATCGACTGCGTCGAGCTGTGGGACGAGGGCGTTTACCGCGAGGTCGCCGATCGGGCGAGCGCTGAGCTGGCGGCGGTTCCGTGATGGCGACGGACTTCGCCCACGAGCCGGTGATGGTCGACGAGATCGTCGCCGTGTTCGCACCGGTACCCCCGGGAACCCTCCTCGACGCCACCCTCGGCGGGGGCGGGCACGCCGAGGCGCTGCTCGACGGGTGCCCACAGCTGTCTGTTCTCGGGCTCGACCGAGACGAGGACGCGTTGGCCGCGGCCAGGCAGCGATTGGGTCGGTTCGGCCGCCGCGTGCAGACGGTGCACACCAGCTTCGACCGGCTTGCCGACGTGCTTGCCGACGCAGCGGTGGAGCAACTGTCCGGCGCCCTGTTCGACCTCGGAGTGTCGTCCCCACAGCTGGATCGCCCCGATCGTGGCTTCAGCTACCGCCAGGAGGGGCCGCTCGACATGCGCATGGATCGCAGTGCTTCCCGTACGGCCGACGACGTCGTCAACGGCTACGACGAGCTCGACCTGGCCAGGGTGATTCGGGACTACGGCGACGAGCGGTTCGCCTCCCGCATCGCCAGGGCGATCGTCGCCGCCCGCCCCGTGCGGACAACCACCGATCTCGCTGCCATCGTCGCCGCGGCGATCCCGGCAGCAACGCGACGAACCGGAGGACATCCGGCGAAGCGCACCTTTCAAGCCCTGCGCATCGAGGTCAACGGCGAGCTCGACCAGCTCCCCGCCACGCTCGACCAGGCGATCGACGCCACCGTGCCGCACGGGCGAATCGCCGTCCTCACGTACCACTCCGGCGAGGACCGGCTCGTCAAGCAGCGCTTCACCGAGGCCATCACGGGCGCCTGCTCGTGCCCTCCCGGCTTGCCGTGCGTGTGCGGCGCCGCCCCGACAGCGCGTCGCGTTCGTGCCCCACGGACCCCGTCGGCTGCCCAGGCCGAGCGCAACCGGCGCGCTCGGTCCGCCAGGTTGCGCGTCGTCGAGAAGCTCCAGGGCCTGCGTGGCGAGGGAACGCAATGACGGTGGTTCTGTGAACGCCGTGCCGATGCGCCGCATCGACGCCCCTCGCCGGCGGGCGCCGCGGCGCCTCGACCGCCGCCGGCCACGAAGCCGCCTGCTACGACGCGACGGCCACTTCGGCGTCGCCGAAGCCGCCGCCGAGCTCGAACAGTTCGCCGAACTGCACGTCGTACCGCGCCGCCGTCTCGCCGCCAACGTCGCTGCCCTGGCCGTCGTGCTGCTCGGCGTCCTCATGCTCTCCGCCGTCGTGCTGCACACCCGCCTCGCCGAGCGCCAACGCGACATCGACCAGCTCGAGCAGCAGGTCGAAGTCGAACACGAGTTGTTCGACATCCTCCGTCAGCAGCGAGCCGTGCTCCGTTCACCGACGCGCCTCGCCTCGGAGAGCTCGAGGCTCGGCATGTACGCGCCGCCGGAGTCCGACTTCGTCGCCGTCGACCCATGGACCGTTGCTCAGATCGTCGCTGCCACCGGCAGCACGGACGCCCTCCACGGCTTGCTCGTCTCCAGTGATGCCCTCGACCAGGTCCGTCGGGTGCGCGCAGCGCAGGCGGAGTGATGCCTAAGAAAGTTGCGCGCCCGCCCGCAACAGCGCCGTCAGGTTGCTCGGAAGACAGCGCAGCGACCGAGACCGGCGCGGTCGAGCCGGTACGGAGACGGCCGGGTCGCGTCGCTCGGCGAGGCGCGTGCCCACCGGCGGCTGCGCAGCGAGCAGCTCGCCGCCCGGACGCGCGCCAGGCGGCAGATCAAGACCACGCGGCCGTTGCTCGGCAACCGCTTCGGGGCCGGTCGACCGCGGGCGCGCCTGATCTGGACGTTGATCGTTCTCATCCTCGTGCTCTGCGGAGTGCTCGCCAAGGTCGGCCTGATGCAGGGCATGGGTGGCGAGGTGCTGCGGGCCGAGGCGGCCGAACTGTGGACGCGCACCCGCCAACTGCCGGCCCAACGGGGCACGATCTTCGATCGCAACGGCGACGAGCTCGCCCTCTCCGTGCCCGGGTCGACGATCGCCGTCAACCCGCGCCAGGTGCTCGACGCCGCCGGAACCGTTGACGCTCTGGGCAACCTCCTGAATCTCACTGACGATCGGCGCGCCACCCTGCTCACCGAGATGCAGACGTGCGACTGCGGCTTCCTCTACGTCGCCCGCCAGGCCGATCCGCGGATCGGTGAGCAGATCCGTGATCTGGGTCTCGTCGGCGTGAGCGTCTCCGACGAAGACCGTCGGATGATGCCGGGAGGCAGCACCGGGCGCAGCGTGATCGGCAAGACCGACATCGATGGCATCGGAACGGCCGGGCTGGAGCGCCAGCACCACGCCCTGCTGCAGGGCAGTCCGGGAGAGATGACACTCGAGGTCGCCCCCAATGGGCGGGCGATCGCCGGGACGGGAGAGGTGGTGCAACCGGCGACACCCGGTTCCGACATCGTCACCACGATCGACCGCTCGGTGCAGTACCAGGCCGAACAGGTGCTCGTTCAGCAGGTCGGTTTGACGGGGGCCGTCGGTGGCCAGATCATCGTCATGGACACCGACACCGGCGACATCATCGCCATGGTCTCCGTCGACCGCAACGAGCAGCACGTCCCCGTGATCAGCGGCGGCAACTTCGCGGCAGTCGGGGCGTACGAGCCCGGCTCCGTCGGCAAGGTGATCACGCTCGCCGGAGCGATCGAGGAGGGGACCGTCACGCCCGACACGATGTTCGGGTACATCCCATGGGACTACGACTGCACGACCGACGTCGGCGGCATCCTCCACGATTCCCACCAGCACGACCCGTGGTCCCTGACGACCGCGGGCATCCTTGTCGAGTCGTCGAACGTCGGCACCATCCTCGTCAGCAAGACGATCGGTTACGAACGGCTCGATCACTACATGCGGGCGTTCGGCCTCGGCGAGCGCACCGCCCTGGACTTCCCGGACGAGTCGCCGGGCATCCTCAAGCCGTGGAACGACTGGACCGGCACGGAGCGTTGCACGGTCGCCTACGGCCAAGGTGTGTCGTCGACGCCGATCCAACTCGCCAGCGCGGTCAACGTGATCGCCAACGACGGAACCTACGTGCCTCCCCGCCTGGTGTCGGCAACGGTCGGTCCTGACGGCGAGTTGAACGAGTCGGACCCGTCGGAGACCCGACAGGTGGTCAGCGAGCAGACCGCGTCGCAGATGCAGTCGATCATGCGTGAGGTCGTGTGCACCGGCACCGCCGACTCGGCGCGGGTCGACGGCTGGTCGATCGCCGGCAAGACGGGAACGGCGTACAAGGCGCAGGCCGACGGCACCTACTTCAACGCCGACGGGGTCACCCACGACTACTACTCCAGCTTCGTCGGGTTCTTTCCGGCCGAGGACCCGCAGGTCACCGTGTTGATCTCCATCGACGAGCCGAAGCAGGGCTTCAACTCCGGGGCCCAGTCGGCCGCCCCGGTGTTCCGCACCCTTGTCCCGACGATCATCCACGAGCTGGCCATCGTGCAGCCGCCCGGTTCCACCGATTGCGATGGAGACTGAGCCGGCGATGATGGCCACCCGCACGATCCCGACGATCCACGACCTTTGCGCCGCGGTGCCACCGGCGCTGCACGCCGGCGTCGAGGGCGACGACGCGATCGCCGTGCCGGTGATCAGTCACGACTCCCGCTCCGTCGTCGCCGGCGGGATGTACGCGTGCCTGCGCGGCGACCCACCACGATGGGCACTCGTTCGCCCCGGCAGCGGTCGCCGCCGGCGCGTCTTCCCTGCTCGTCGACCACCACCTGCGGGTCGCGGACGTCGGCGACGTGACCCAGCTCATCGTCGACGACACCCGGCTGGCGCTCGGCCCGATCGCCGCCACGGTTCACGGCGATCCGTCGACGGCGATGCGGGTCGTCGGGATCACCGGGACGAACGGCAAGACGACGACGAGCATGCTCATCGGCGCGATCCTCCGTGCCGCCGGCGACCCGACGAGTGTCCTCGGGACGCTCTCGGGTCCGTTCACGACGCCGGAGGCCCCGGAGCTGCAGGCCCGCCTTGCCGAGCTTCGCGACATGGGGCAGCGGTCCGTGGTGATGGAGGTCTCCTCGCACGCCCTCGCCCTGCACCGTGTCGACGGCACGCGGTTCGACGCCGCCGTCTTCACCAACCTGGGGCGCGACCACCTCGACCTGCACGGCACCGTCGAGGAGTACTTCCGGGCGAAGGCGCTGTTGTTCCAGCCCGGTCGCGCCGTAGTCGGGATCGTGAACGTTGACGATGCCCACGGTCGGAAGCTTTTCGACGCGGCGCCGATCGAGATCGTTCCGTTCAGCCTCGACGACGCAACCGCCGTCGAGGTCACCGCTTCGTCGGTCGCCTTCAGCTGGCGTGGCGAGCGCATCAACGTCCCGCTTGGCGGTGCTTTCAACGTGATCAACGCCATCGGCGCGGCGACGACGGCGGAGGCGATCGGCATCGGTATGGAGGCCATCGTCACCGGGCTCAATTCGGTCGGTCCCGTGCCTGGTCGGTTCGAACGGGTGACGGCCGGTGACGGAACGCAGTTGGCGATCGACGTCATCGTCGACTTCGCCCACACGCCTGACGGCCTCGAGGAGGTCATCGCCGCCGCCGGCGCGCTCGTCGGTGATCGTGGCCGGGTCATCGTCGTGTTCGGAGCGGGAGGTGACCGCGACCGCCCGAAGCGTCCGGAGATGGGGGCGACTGCTGCCCGCCTCGCCGACCTCGTCGTTGTCACCTCCGACAACCCGCGGTCGGAGAACCCCACCGACATCATCGACGACGTCGTCGCCGGCATCTCCGACGACGACCGCTCGCGGGTCGAGATCGAGGTCGATCGGGCGGCGGCGATCAAGCTGGCCATCACCCTGGCCGAGCCAGGCGACATCGTGATCGTCGCCGGCAAAGGTCACGAGACCACCCAGACGATCGGCGACGATGTCATCCCGTTCGATGACCGCGAGGTCGCCCGCACGGTGCTCGCCGAGGTCGGCCGATGATCGCCGTGATGATCGCCGGCGTCGTGTCCGGCCTCGTCTCGCTGTTCGCCACGCGGGCGCTGATCCCGATGTTCCGCGGACGCGGCCTCGGCCAACCGATCCTCGGCAAGGAAGATCGCGGCCCAGAGCACCACATGGGCAAGCAGGGCACACCGACGATGGGCGGTGTCGCCATCCTCGCCGCCGCCCTGGTCGGTTGGATGTGCGCACACGTTCGCGAGGGACTGCCGTTCAGCACGCAGGCGCTGATCGTGTGGGTCGGCATCGTCGGAATGGCGACGATGGGGTTCCTCGACGACTTCATCAAGGTCCGCAAGCGCCACAACCGAGGCATCTTCTGGAAGCAGAAGAACTACGTGACGTTGTTGATGAGCTTCGGGATCGCGTGGTGGCTGGTCTATGCGACGGGGATCTCGGAGACGATCTCGCTCACCCGTGCCGACTACCCGGGGTGGGAGGTGCCGGCGTGGGTGTGGGTGATCTTCGCCGGGTTGATCATCTGGGCGACGACCAACGCGGTCAACGTCACCGACGGTCTCGACGGCCTCGCCGGCGGTTCGGCGCTGATGGGTTTCGGCGCGTTCATGATCATCGGGTTCACCGCCTTCCGCTTCCCGGAGATCTACGGCGCCGTCGTCAACCCGCTCGACCTCACGGCGCTCGCCGCGGCCTTCGCCGGTGCCTGTCTTGGCTTCCTGTGGTTCAACGCGGCACCGGCGCGGATCATCATGGGTGACGTCGGTGCCCTCGGCCTCGGCTCGGCGTTGGCGATGCTGGCGTTGACGCACGAACACGCAGCTGTTGCTGCTGCTGATCTGCGGGCTCAACGTCATGGAAGCGGGCTCGGTTGCTCTGCAGATGGTCGTGTTCAAGTCGACGAGACGGACGAAGCGACTGTTCCGCATGTCGCCGATCCATCACCACTTCGAGCTCGTCGGATGGCCGGAGACGACCGTCATCATCCGCTTCTGGCTGATCGCCGCCGTCGCCGTGGCCGCCGCCCTCGGCATCTTCATCGGCGACTTCACCCGCGTGTCCCCGGGCGCCGAACCGTGAAGAGCGCGCTTGTGTACGGGTTGGCCGTCGCCGGCGCGGCGACCGTGCGCGCCCTGCAGGCGCGGGGCGTGGATGTCGTGGCCGCCGACGACTCCGACGCTGCGGCGAAGCGTGAGCTCGCCGCCGACCTCGGTGTCGACTTCGTCGTCGCTCCCGGCGACGACGAGCTGTCTGCACTCGTCGCCCGCAGCGACGTCGTCGTCCCCGCGCCCGGCGTTCCCGAGGACCACCGCGTCGTCGCCGTCGCACATCGCCATGGGCGGCGTCTCGCCAGCGAGATCGAGCTCGCCTACGACTGGGAGCGGCAGCGGCCGGGTGGACCGCGCCCACTACTGGCGATCACCGGGACTGACGGCAAGACGACGACGACGTTGCTCACCGTGGCGATGCTCGAGGCGGCCGGTGTACGCGCCGTGGCCGCCGGCAACACCGACGTTCCGCTCGTCAGCGCCGTCGACCTCGACGTCGACGCCTTCGTCGTCGAGTGCACGAGCTTCCGGCTGGCGTGGACCGAGCACTTCCGCGGCACCGCCGCGGCGTGGCTCAACCTCGCCCCGGACCATCTCAACTGGCACCGATCGCTGGCGACGTACGTGGCGGCGAAGGCGAAGATCTTCGCCAACCAGCGCGCCGACGACGTCGCCATCGGTTTCGTCGACGACGCCGAGGTGATGCGCCACCTCGCCGGCGCGCCCGGCCGGCACGTCACCTTCGGCCTGGCCGGTGCCGACTACCGCGTCGAGGCAGGAACCCTGGTGTCACCGCGCGGCGAGATCACGGCGGTCTCCTCGATGCGCCGGAGCCTGCCCCACGACGTGACCAACGGCCTCGCCGCCGCTGCCCTGGTTCTCGAGACCGGGCTCGCTGACGTCAGCTCGGTGGCCGCGGCGCTGGCCACGTTCGTCGGGCCGCCGCACCGCATCGAGCTCGTCGGCGAAGCCGACGGCGTCGCCTGGTTCAACGACTCGAAGGCCACGACGCCACACGCCGCAGCCGCCGCGATCGGTGGGTTCGACCACGTCGTTCTCATCGCCGGCGGGCGCAACAAGGGTCTCGACCTGACGCCGATGGCGGCGGCCCCGGCGCGCATCCGGGCCGTCGTCGCGATCGGCGAGGCGAGCGACGAGATCGGCAAGGCGTTCGCCGCGGCCGGCGCCCCGGTCATGGCCGCAGCGTCGATGGCCGAAGCTGTCGACGTCGCCGGGGCAGCTGCCCTCCCCGGCGACGTCGTCCTCCTGTCGCCGGGATGCGCCAGCTTCGACTGGTACCCCGACGGTGGGTTCGAGGCCCGTGGCGACCACTTCCGAGCGGTTGTGCAGGAGTATGCGGGTGGAGGCAGCGATGAGCACCGTTGACCTCACTGGGGAGGTTGCCCGTACCGCCGGCGCGGCCGCTACGCGAGCGTCGTCAGCTCGCGTCTGCAACGCCTCCAGGTGTCGACCGAACGGCGGCCGCCGCGCCGCTTTCCCGTGCTTCTCGGTCGTGAGCGGCTGCGCTTCTGGGACGTGCCCAAGGGTCCGGCGCCGATCGGCTTCTACGTGATCGCCGTCGTCGTCATCGTGTTCTTGATGCTCGGTCTCGTGATGGTCCTGTCGGCGACCGCACAGACTCAGGCGCAACGGGGGAGAAGCCCGTACTTCCTCTTCAACCGCCAGTTGATGTGGGCCGGGCTCGGTCTCGTCGGGTTGGTCGTCGGTTTGCGCATCAACCTGTTGTGGCTGCGCCGGCTCGCCGTGCCCGCGCTCGTCGTCACCGGCGCCGGGATGCTCGCCCCGTTCTCACCGATCGGCGTCACCCTCAACGACGCCAGGGCGTGGATCGCCTTCGGAGAGTTCACGATGCAGCCCTCCGAGTTCTTCAAGCTCGCCATCGTCGTGTTCTCCGCCGATCTCCTCGTCCGTCGCAAGGACGACCTCTCCGACGTGCGCCGCAGTCTCAAGCCGCTGCTGCTGCTCGCCGGCTTCGCTGCCGGCGCCTGCCTCGCCCAGACCGATCTCGGCTCCGCCGTCGTGATGGCGGCGATCGTGCTCGCCGTCGCCTTCATCGGTGGCGTGCCGCTCTCACCGATGATCGGGGCGACGTTGATGTCGGCGGCGGCGGCGCTCGGGTTCGTGGTCTCCAGCGAGCGGCGGATCAACCGCTTCACCGCCTTCCTCGACATCACCGGCCATCGTGACAACCTGTCGTTCCAGACCTACCAGGGCTTCCTGGCGATCGCCGACGGCGGGCTGACCGGATCCGGCGTCGGCGCCGGCAACAGCAAGCTCGGCTACCTCCCGCTCGCCCACAGCGACTTCATCTTCGCCGTCATCGCCGACGAGCTCGGCTTCGTCGGCACGCTCGCCGTGCTCGGCGGCTTCGCCCTCCTCGTGTGGTTCGGCATCCAGGCCGCCTTGGCGGCCCCCGATCGGTTCGGCATGCTCCTCGCCGGCGGCATCGTTGCCTGGTTCGGGGTGCAGGCGATCGTCAACACCGGTGGCGTGTCCGGGCTGCTCCCGGTCACCGGCCTGACCTTGCCGTTCTTCTCGGCCGGCGGCTCGTCGCTGTTCGTGTCGATGACGGCGGCCGGCCTGCTGCTCAACGTGGCCCGCCGCGGAAACGTGTGAGTGAATGCGGCGAACTGTGCGCGCGCCGGCTCCGGAAGCAGGCGATGTCGGCGCCAGTGACGCTGCCGCGATTCTCGGGCCGCAATGCAGACAGAAATGTCCGGATCGGGGACCCTTCCGTCGGGTGACTTCGGACTCGCTCGATCGGGTGCTGTACGGGACGATTCGGTCCCCGTGGCACCCATCGGTTGCTGCATCCGTCGCAGCGACTAGAGCCCACTGCTTCCGGAGCCGACGTGCTCGATTCGCCGCGGCGGGTGAACCCACAATGAAGACCTTCGCGGTCATCACGGGTGGCGGGACGGCAGGGCACGTGCTGCCGGCCCTGGCCGTCGCCGAGGAACTGGAGGCGCGTGGCCACCCGGCGAGCTCGCTGCACTTCGTCGGCGCCCAGCGGGGTATCGAGACCCGCCTCTTGCCCGAGACGCCGTACCCGCACACGTTCCTCGACGTCGTCGGGGTCCAGCGCCGGCGCCTCCGCGGCAACGTCGCCTTCATCCCCAAGCTCGCCCGGGCAGTCGAGGGCGGCGCGTCGGCTGCTCAGCCAGCTGCGGCCGCGGGTCGTCGTCTCGGTTGGCGGATACGCAAGCCTGCCGGCCGTCCTGGCGGCGCGGCGGCTGCGCATTCCCGTCGTCGTCGTGTCGTTCGACCGGTTCCCGGGCAGGGCCAGCGCCCTAGCGGCGCGCTTCGCCGCGGCGTCTGCGGTTGCGTTCGAGGGATCGCCGTTGCGCCGCGCCACCGTTACCGGCGCCCCGGTTCGCCGGGCGATCCGCGAGGTCGACAGGGCGACGGGGCGCGACGCGGCGAGAGCGGCGCTGGGATTGCCGGTCGACCGCTTCGTCCTCGCCGTCACCGGGGGGTCGCAGGGTTCGGGGGCGCTCAACGATGCGATCGTCGCCTACGCCGAACGACACGATCAGGATCGAGGACTCGCCATCCATCACGTGGCCGGCGACCGCTTCGCCGAGGCGCTTGCCCGCGAGGTCGCCGCGCCGCCGGAAGTGATCCATCAGATCGTCGGTTACGAGAGCCGGATGGATCTCGTGTACGCGGCTGCCGATCTCCTCGTCGGACGCGGCGGGGCGTCGACAGTGGCCGAGGTCGCCGTCACCGGGACGCCGTCGATCCTCGTTCCGTGGCCGGGCGCAGCCGAGGATCACCAGACCGACAACGTCCGCTGGCTCGCCGACCGAGGGCGGCGCCGTCCACCTACCGGAGGCCGAGCTGGCCGAACTCGGCAGCCGCATCGACGAGCTGCGCGGCAACGCCGAGCAACGCTCCACGCTGGCCGGCAACGCCAGGGCGGCGGGAGAGCGCCACCGTGCCGGTCTGCTCGGCGCCCTGATCGAGGGCGTCGCCCTCCCCGGTCCACGCGAGGCCGGCCAGTAGCCTCGGTCCATCGTGTCGGCTCCAATGACCCCGCCGCTGGACCTCGCTCAGCCTCGCCGGCTTCACGTCGTGGGTGTCGGTGGTCCCGGGCATGTCGGCGATCGCCATCGTGCTCGCGGAGATGGGCCACACCGTGTCCGGCAGCGACATTCGCGAGCAACCGGTCCTCGACCGCCTGCGCGCCGCTGGTATCACGGTCTACGTCGGCCATCACCCGTCGCACGTCGAAGGCTGCGACGCGGTGACCTCTTCGACGGCGGTGCCGGCGAACAATGTCGAGTTACGCCGGGCGAGGGAGCTGGGTGTTTCGACGCTGCGCCGGGCCGGCATGCTGGCATCGATCTGCGCACGTGCCCGCTCGATCGCTGTGGCCGGCACGCACGGAAAGACGACGACGTCGTCGATGCTCATGCTTGCTCTCGCCGAGGGTGGGCTGGCGCCGAGCTTCCTCGTCGGCGGTGACGTTGCCGATGCCGGAACGGGCGCACAGTGGACCGGTGGCGAGCTGCTCGTCGTCGAAGCCGACGAGAGCGACGGAACGCACATCGAGTTGCCGCTCTTCGCCACGATGCTGACGAACATCGAAGTCGACCACCTCGACCACCACGGATCGTTGGAGGCGATCGTCGCCAGCTTCGACGACTACCTCGGCAATGTCCCGGGACCCAAGGTGGTCTGTGCCGACGACCCCCGCTGCGCAGTGCTCGCCGCCAAGCACTCAGCGACGACCTACGGGCTCGGGGACGGTGCCGACTTCCGCGCCGTCGCCGTTCATCCGGCGGCCGGATCGTTTCGCTTCGAGGTCGAGCACCAGGGCCACGTGCTCGGCTCACTCGAGCTCCCACTGCGCGGTGTCCACAACGTCGTCAACGCCGTCGGTGTGGTGGCCATGGCTACCGAGCTCGGCGTTCCCTTCGCCGCGATCGCCGCCGCGGTGGGGCGCTTCGGCGGGGTTGCCCGTCGATTCGATGTTCGCGGCGTCGACGGTGGCGCCACGTTCGTCGACGACTACGCCCACCTGCCGACGGAGATCGCCGCCGTCATTGCCGCGGCGAAGGGCAGTGGCGATGACTGGAAACGAGTGGTTGCGGTGTTCCAGCCGAACCGCTTCAACCGGATGTCGGTGATGTCACGCGAGTACGCCGACGCCTTTGTCGAAGCCGACGTTGTCGTGCTCACGGAGATCTACGCGTCGGGTACGACTCCAATCCCCGGCGTCACCGGTCATCTTGTCGTCGACGCGGTGCTCGCGGCTCATCCGGAGGCCCACGTCGTGTGGCTACCGCGTCGCGACGACATCGTGTCGTTCCTCGCTGGCGAAGTGGGTGAGGGAGATGTCTGCATCTCGATGGGCTGCGGCGACATCGCCACGCTTCCGGAGGAAGTGCTAGCACGCCGAGCGGTGAGGAGGCTCGAGTGACGATCCTCGCTGCCGACGCCAAGGCTATTGAGTCCGCTGCAGCCGTGCTCGGCGACCTCGCCGAACGCGACGTGTCGCTGGCGCCGTTCACGACCTACCGGCTCGGAGGCCCCGCCACGTTTGTCGTGCGGGCGCGGTCGCTCGACGATCTGGCAGCAGTGTCGGCCGCCCATGCAGCGTCAGGGCTTCCGGTGCTCGTCGTCGGACGGGGTTCGAACCTGCTCGTCGCCGACGAGGGATTCGCCGGGATCGCCGTAGTGGTGACGGCGCTCGGCGGTGGGCTCGAGTTTCCCGATGCCAACGGTCCCGCGGAGGCGCGGGGCGGGGCTGGCCTGGCGCTGCCCGTCGTCGCTCGGCGACTCGCAGCCGCCGGATGGCGCGGCTTCGAGTGGGCGGTCGGCGTTCCCGGCTCGCTCGGGGGTGCGGTGCGGATGAATGCCGGCGGCCACGGGTCCGATATGGCGAGCTGCCTGGTTGCCGCCCTCGTGTTCGACCTCGGCGATGGCGTCGCCGCCTGGCGAACTGTCGACGAGCTCGGCTTGCGCTTCCGGGCGTCGGATCTCACCGCACTCGACGCCGTGGTGGAGGTGCGGATTCGCGTCGAGGCCGGTGACCACGTCGAGGCCGAGGCGGAGATCGCCGAGATCGTTCGCTGGCGACGAGAGAACCAACCGGGCGGGCAGAACGCCGGGTCGGTCTTCGTCAACCCGGTGCCCGGTGAGGTCAGCGCCGGGCTGCTCATCGACGGACTCGGTCTGCGCGGCCTGCGGGTCGGCACGGCGTGGGTGTCGGAGAAACATGCCAACTTCATCCAGGCCTCTGACGGCGGATCGGCTCACGATGTACGGGCCGTGATCGAGCTGGTTCGAGCCCGTGTTGCCGAGGCGACCGGTGTCGTGCTGCGCAGCGAGGTTCGTCTCGTCGGCTTCGAGGACGGGCAATGACCGACCCGAACGCCATCGAGCACGACGCCGCGGAGATCGGTGACACGCCGCCGACAGAGGTGCTCGATGAGCTGAGCGCGGCCTTCGGTGAAGCGCCGGCGCAGAGCCAGCCGGGAGAAGTCTCGCCATCGATCATCGCCGAATCGCTCGTGCCGGAGGCGACGAGACGCTCCCAGCGGCGGTCTCGACGTGAAGCTAAGCGTGAGGCCAAGCAGGAGGCGAGGCGCGTTGCGGCAAACGAGAAGGACGCCAAGCGAGCGGCCAAGCGGGCGCGCAAAGCAGCCAAGAAGGCTGGATCTCAACCAGAAGTTGATGTGCTCGACGGCGGCCTCGACGACGGCAGCAGCGTCCGGATCATCGAGCCCGCCGAGCCGAGCGGGAAGCCCCCGCCGCCGCCGGCACCCGTGCCCATCGTCGACGAGGGACTGCGTACGAGCAGCGACCAACGATCAACCGTGTTCATCGACGACAGCGGTCCCGGCACCGGCGAGATCGTCACCGTCGACGTGGCGACCTCGGCGGCGCGCATGGAACCGCGGATCCGCGAGCGACGCATCGCCGTCAAACGAGCCGTCGGGCGGAAGCGACTGAAGTGGGTCGCCGTCGGATGCATCGTTACCGGAGTCGTTGCCGGCGCGTTGGCCGTCCTCGGTTCCGGCTTGTTCGCGATCAGCACCGTCGAGGTCGAAGGCGCGGTCTACAGCCGCGGCGATGCGCTCGACGCGGTCGTCGCCGATCTCGAGGGTGCCAACGTGTTGCGCGTCGACACTGCATCCGTGGAGCGAGAACTCGAGGCGATCCCTTGGGTCGAAGACGCGGACGTGACGACCGACTTTCCGAATGGGGCGAAGGTCGAGATCCGCGAGCGCCGGCCGACGATCGCCTATCTCGCCGGCGATGGTCGCTACCGCGTCCTCGACAGCCACGGCCGCGTGCTCGACGTCATCGCCGGACGCCCCGTCGACTACCTCGAACTGATCGTCGATGACGCCGCCGAGCTCGAGGCGGGACGGCTCGCGCCGGCTGGTTATCGGGCTGCCGCTTCGCTCGTTTCGGCATTGACACCGCAGATGCGTCAGCGGGCAACGTCGGTGTCGCTCGAGCAGAATGCGACCGAATTGTCGCTAATGCTCGACGATCAAATCGATGTCCGCTTTGGGGCGGCGGAGGACTTACTCGATAAGCTCGTTCGCCTTCAAACCGCGCTGACAAATCCGGACCCGAATTTCACCCCGACTGAGTTGATCGACGTTTCGACCGAGGACTTGATCGTCCGTTGACCGTCCGGCTACTCGCCAATACCTCTGCTGCACGTCACGACGTGCGAGGATGACCGAACTGATGAACTGCAACCGCATCGAACTGATGACAGGGAGGTCACGCTGATGGCCGGCGCGCCCCAGAACTATCTCGCCGTGATCAAGGTCGTCGGCGTCGGCGGAGGCGGGGTCAACGCCGTCAACCGGATGATCGATGCCGGCCTCAAGGGCGTGGAGTTCATCGCCGTCAACACGGATGCGCAGGCGCTGCTGATGAGCGACGCCGACCTCAAGCTCGACATCGGTCGGGACCTCACCCGCGGCCTCGGCGCCGGCAGCGATCCCGAAGTCGGGCGCAACGCTGCCGATACGCATTCCGAGGAGATCGAGGAGATGGTCAAGGGCGCCGACATGATCTTCATCACCGCCGGTGAAGGTGGAGGCACGGGAACAGGCGCGGCGCCGGTGATCGCCGAGATCGCGCGCGGGATCGGTGCGCTGACGATTGGCGTCGTCACCCGGCCGTTCTCCTTCGAGGGTCGCCGGCGAGCGGTCCAAGCAGACACTGGCGTGCAGCGACTGAAAGAGAAAGTCGACACGCTCATTGTCATTCCCAACGATCGCCTGTTGACCGTCGCCAACGAGAAGACAAGCGTGCTCAACGCCTTCAAGATGGCTGACGAAGTACTTCTCCAAGGCGTGTCCGGCATCACCAATTTGATCACTACACCGGGCCTCATCAACACCGACTTCGCCGATGTGAAGATGGTGTTGTCGAATGCCGGATCGGCGTTGATGGGGATCGGTCAGGCATCGGGCGACGAACGCGCTGTCGCCGCCGCGAAGGCGGCGATTTCGAGCCCATTGCTCGAGGCCGCCATCGATGGAGCGCGCGGCGTGCTGCTCAACATCACCGGACCATCGAGCATGGGCCTGTTCGAGATGAACGCCGCCGCCGAGGTGATCCATGGCGTCGCCCACGCCGACGCAAACATCATCTTCGGCACGGTCGTCGACGACGAGATCGGCGACGAGATCCGCGTGACCGTCATCGCCGCCGGGTTCGACCGTCTCGACGGGCCCATCACTGGAGGCCAGCCGAAGACTCCGTCGTCGATCAGCGAGCTGTTCTCCGACACCGCCGACCCGTTGGCCGGCGACGACGACGACGACTTCGACGTCCCGTCGTTCTTGCGCTGAACGTCGACCACGGGCCACCAGCTGTCGACGGACGCATCGTCGCCGCGCGCCTGGCGACGCTGCGCCGGCGCATCGCCGACCGGGCCGGCGATCGGCCCGTCGACATCCTCGCCGTCACCAAAGGATTCGGGAACGATGCCATCTCCGCCGCCGTGTCCGCCGGCTGCACGATGATCGGCGAGAACTACGCCAACGAGTTGCTTGCCAAGCTCGCCGGCATCTCGCCGCGTCCGGCGATCCACTTCATCGGCCGGCTGCAGTCCAACAAGATCCGCCGGCTGGCCACCACCGTCGACGTCTGGGAGTCCATCGACCGGGCGTCGCTGCTCGACGAGATCGCTCGCCGCACGCCCGGCGCGACGGTACTGATCCAGGTGAACTCGACGGGTGAGGTGCACAAGGGCGGTTGCCCTGTGGCTGAGGTCGAGGCTCTCGCGGCCCGCGCCAGAAGCCTCAACCTCGACCTCGACGGTGTGATGACGGTTGGCCCCACCGGCGGCGAACGTGCCGCTACCCGCCGGGCGTTCGAGCTGACCCGCAAGGTCGCCGACGACCTGACCGTGCGGACCTGTTCGATGGGGATGACGGACGATCTCGACATCGCCCTCGACGCAGGCACGACGCGCGTTCGCGTCGGCACGGCGCTGTTCGGGCCGCGGGTGTCCGGAGTGCAATGATCCTCCGCGGCCGGGCTGCTGACCTGCGGTAGCCTGCTGCGGGGAGCAGGAGGAACGCGATGTCATTCTGGAAACGGTCCATGGAATACCTTGGTCTCGGTCCGGACGACGCCTACGACGACTACGACGATGGGCCGGAGCCGGAGCCGCCGAATCGCCAACGCCACCGTGACGACCACAGCCGCTCGAGCTCGAGGACCTCGTGGCCGGCCGAACCCGATTCCGGCGCAGTCCGTGCCGTCCCCGCCCGTCCCAGCTTCCCGTCGCGTGACTTCGAGAGCGGCCGCCGATCTGCCGCTCCCAGCGGCGACGAGTCCGGTATGCCCGGCCGTCCGCGGTCATCAACACGCTCGGCCGCGCCGCCCCCGACGGCCGAACCGGCCACGGTTCGACCGCGCCGCTTCGATCAGGCTCAGGAGCTCGCCGATCGGTTCAAAGAGGGAAACTCGGTGATCCTCAACCTCGAGTCGGCCGATCGCGACGTGACGCGACGCCTCGTCGACTTCGCCAGCGGCGTGTGCTATGCACTCGACGGCACGATGGAAAAGGTGGCGACGGGGGTGTATCTGCTCAAACCCGCACCAACCCGTGTCCATCGCTTCGACGACTACGAAAGCTGAACTCAACGATGGCGATCAGCCCGCACGACATCCGCGCCCGTCAATTCACCACCGTCAAGCGCGGCGGCTACGACCAGCGTGAGGTCGAGGCCTTTCGCACCGCTGCCGCGGAGGCGCTGGAACAGGCCACCCAGGATGCGACGGCAATGGAGGCTCGTGCGCGTGCTGCAGTAGCGCGTCTGCAGGAGCTCCAGCAGCAGCCGGCTGCCCCGGCCGAAGCGGCCGCCCCCGCCGCTGCCGCGCCGGGCGCCGTCGTTCCCGACGAGGCGGAGACGATCAGCCGCACCCTCCTCCTCGCCCAGCGCACCGCCGACGCCACGGTCGCCGATGCCGAGCGCGAGGCGAGCGACATCATCGAGACTGCCAAGTCCGAGTCTCGGAAGGCCGGGGAAGCGGAGCGTGTGCGCGTCGAGGGTGAGGTGCAGGCGCTACTGGCCCGGCGCGACTTCCTCGAGTCCGACGTCGACCAACTCGATCAGTTCCTCGCCGCCCAGCGCGACCGCATCGTTGCCGTCGCCGCCGACCTGAACGACGTCACAACCCGCGTCGGCAAGGGTCTGGGGCCGATGCGCCGGCCGCAGTTGTCGGCCTCCGACAGCGACCACGCCGGGGAGATCGTCGCCGCCTCCGTCGACGATGGCGACGCCGGCGCAGCCGGCGGCACGGTCGTTGGCGATGACGCCGTCGACGAACCGGATGTGGCCGAGCTCATCGAGCAGGTCGGCAACTCCGGTACAGGCGACGAGCACCAGTAACTGCGCGGCACATGCCCTACCCCAACGTCGACTCGCAGCCAGACTTCCCCGCCCTCGAAGAGCGGACCCTCGCCAAGTGGGAGCGGGAACGGACCTTTCTCGAGTCGATCCTCCGCCGCGAAGACGAGAACGCCGAGGAGTATGTCTTCTACGACGGCCCGCCGTTCGCCAACGGTCTGCCCCACTACGGCCACCTGCTCACCGGTTTCGTCAAGGACGCCGTGCCGCGGTACCAGACGATGCGCGGCAAGCTCGTCCATCGCCGTTTCGGTTGGGACTGCCACGGACTTCCCGCCGAAGTCGAGGCGGAGCGCGAACTGGGCATCTCCGGGCATCCGGAGATCACCGCCTTTGGGATCGCCAACTTCAACGACGCCTGCCGCACCAGCGTGCTCCGCTATACCGCCGAGTGGGAGCGCTACGTCACCCGCCAGGCCCGGTGGGTCGACTTCGAGAACGACTACAAGACGCTCGACCTCGACTACATGGAGAGCGTCATGTGGGCGTTCAAGACGTTGTGGGACAAGGACCTCGTGTACGAGGGCTTCAAGGTGCTCGCCTACTGCTGGCGGTGCGAGACCCCGCTCAGCAACACCGAGACGCGCATGGACGACGTCTACTTCGATCGCCAAGACCCGGCCCTCACGGTCGGTTTCGAGCTCGTCGACGACGCCGGGGAAGCGACCGGCGAAGTGCTGCTGGCGTGGACGACAACGCCGTGGACGCTTCCGGCAAACCTCGCCCTGGCCGTTGGGGAGGACATCGAGTACGCGGTCGTCGAGCAGGACGGACGGCGGCTGATCCTCGCCGCCTCGCGTGTCGATCACTACGCGGCCGAGCTCGGCGAGTCGCCGACCGTGGGGACGGTCCGCGGGAGTGAGCTTGCCGGGCGCCGGTACCGGCCGCTGTTCGACTTCTTCGCCGATCCCGATGTTCACGGCACGGCAAACGCCTACCAGGTGCTCACTGCCGAGTTCGTCGCCACCGAGGAGGGCACCGGCGTCGTCCACTTGGCGCCGGGTTTCGGTGAGGACGACCAGATCGCCGCCAACGCCGCCGGGATCCCGACGATCGTGCCAATGGACGAACACGGTCGCTACACCTCCGACGTCCCGCCGTGGGCCGGCGAGCAGGTCTTCGATGCCAATCCGCTCGTCATCCGCCATCTCAAGGAGCACAACCTCGTACTCCGTCACGAGACGTACAACCACTCGTACCCCCACTGCTGGCGCTGCTCCAAGCCGCTCATCTACCGAGCGGTGTCGTCCTGGTTCGTCGCCGTCACGACGTTCCGTGACCGGATGGTCGAGCTCAACGACCAGGTCAACTGGGTTCCTGGCCACATCAAGCACGGCAGCTTCGGCAAGTGGCTGGCCAACGCTCGCGATTGGTCGATCAGCCGCAATCGCTTCTGGGGCTCGCCGATCCCGGTGTGGCGCAGCGACGACGCCCGTTACCCGCGCACCGATGTCTACGGCTCGATCGCCGACCTCGAGGCCGACTTCGGGGTCAAGGTCGACGACCTCCATCGCCCGGCGATCGACGAGTTGGTCCGCCCCAACCCAGACGATCCGACGGGTAGGTCGATGATGCGTCGCGTCCCCGAGGTGCTCGACTGCTGGTTCGAGTCGGGCTCGATGCCGTTCGCCCAAGTGCACTATCCGTTCGAGAACGCGGCGTGGTTCGAGTCGCACTACCCGGGCGACTTCATCGTCGAGTACCTCAGTCAGACGCGCGGCTGGTTCTACACGCTGCACGTGCTGGCGACAGCGCTGTTCGATCGCCCGGCGTTCCGCAACTGCGTGAGCCACGGCATCGTTCTCGGTGACGATGGCCTCAAGATGTCGAAGAGCCTGCGCAATTACCCCGACCCGATGGAGGTGTTCGACAGCAACGGTGCCGACGCCATGCGGTGGTACCTGCTTTCGTCGCCGATCCTGCGTGGCACGGACTTCGCCGTCACCTCCGCCGGCTTGCGCGACACCGCCCGCCAGGTCCTGCTGCCGCTGTGGAACGCGTGGTACTTCCTCACCTTGTACGCCAACGCTGCCGGCGTCGAGGGAGCCGTCCGTGACGGGGTGGAGCGGCCGTTCTCCACCCACGTGCTCGATCGCTATGTCCTCGCCAAGACGCGCGACCTCGTCGAGGACGTCACCCGCTCGATGGACGCCTACGACCTGTTTGGCGCCTGCGCCTCGGTCCGGTCGTTCGTCGAGACGCTCACGAATTGGTACATCCGGCGCAGCCGTCAACGCTTCTGGGATGGCGACGACGACGCCATCGACACGCTGCACACCGTTCTCGACGTCGTGGTGCGGGTCGCTGCCCCGCTGCTGCCGTTTGTCACCGAGGAGATCTACGTCGGTCTGCATGGCGCCGCCGACGAAGGTGGCCCGAGGTCGCCGCATCTCGCCGACTGGCCGCTGACGGAGGATCTACCTGGCGACGAAGCGCTCGTGCGGACGATGGACGAGGTCCGAGACGTGTGCTCGGCGACGCTTTCGGTGCGCAAGCAGAAGGGCCTCCGCGTGCGGCAGCCGCTCGCCGCCCTCACCATCGCGTCCCCCGAGGTGGAGCAGCTGCGCCCGTTCTTCGACATCATCATGGATGAGGTGAATGTCAAAGAGATCGTGCCGCTCACCGATCCGTCCTCGCTGGCTCGACAGTCGGTACAGGTCGTCCCGTCGGTGGTGGGGCCGCGTCTCGGTGCCGACACCCAGGACGTGCTGCGGGCTGTTCGGGCCGGCGAGTGGACGGTCGAGGGGGAACAACTCCTCGCCGCTGGTCACCGACTCGATCCTGGCGAGTTCATGCTGACGGTGCAGACCGAGGACGACCGCGCCGCGGCGACACCGTCGACGGGCACGATCGTGCGCATCGACGATGTGATCACTCCCGATCTCGAGATCGAAGGTCAAGCCCGTGACCTCGTGCGGATGATCCAGCAGGCACGACGTGATCGCGACCTCGCCGTGACGGACCGGATCACGCTGCGGATCAAGGGGGACGAGCGCTGGTCGCTCGTCGTGCGCGCCCACGAGAAGTTCATCGCCGACGAGACGCTGCGCCGTCTCACTGGAGATCGACGACTCTGGCAGCGACGCCCCGGAGATCGACCTCGACGTCGCCGACGGCTGATCGCGCTCAGCATCACGATGTGCGTACGACGTCCTCGCTGCGGCTCGCGAACTCGCCCGGGGACGCGGCGAATCGATCGGTGCCGTGGTCGGCGCTCGCCCGTGCCGGTTGGCGCCGACCAACGTCGACATCGTCGACGGACTGCCCGTGATCCGGGCGACCGCTGTATCGCCGGTGATCACCTCGTTTCGATCGCCCGCCAACACGACTCAACGGTCGTCACCTTCGATCGTGGTCTTGAGTCACTGGCCCCGGACTGCACCGCGGTGCTTGCCGTTTAGCGGCTACTCCGCAACGGCGTCGGTGAGGTGGCTTCGGACCGAGCGCATGAACCGTACGCCGGCAGCGGTGGGTTGCCGATCGTCGGCTTGTCCTTCTTGAACGGCGAGCGCTCGAGTGAGCAAGTCCGTCGGGCCTCCCATGGCGAGCGCGCGCCGGCCGCCTTCGATCTTGGAAACGATCAGACCTTCGTGGAGGAAGCAGCTAGCTCGCGCCGCGTTCAGCACGCCGTAGCCTTCGCCCGCGTTCGACTCGGCCCACATCAACTCATCCGCGAGGTACTGCAGCACGACATCACGCTCAACCGGTCCAATCGTCAGTGCGGGCGGCTCGCCGCGCACGACGATGCCGGCAGCCGACGCGACCGTGTAGTGCATCACAAGGTCCGGGTCGCCGCAGCGGTCGGCCCCGACGACGACCTTGGTGTCCCTTGGTGTTGTCGTCACGTGCAGCAGGAACGGCCACGGCGCCGATGGCTCCTGTGCCGCAGCCGCAGTGACGACGCTGAGCTCGAGACCACGACCGACCGTTGGCACCGCGGCGAGTTGGTTCCCGAGAGACCGAAGCGTTGTGGCGTCGAGCGGCGGGTCGTCTCCGACGACCACGAGGACGTCAATGTCGCTGCGTAACGGGTTGAAGCCGCCGAGTGCAAGCGAACCGTGCACGTAGGTCGACACCGGCCGGTCGCCGCAGACCGCTCGAACGATCGAGTCAACGTGTGTAGCGGTCTCCCGCACGTCCGCTGGCATCGCTGCGTTCCGCACGCTACAAGTGTTGCCCGATCAGGGCCGTGACCCCGGCCAAGCCGCGAGCCACGGGCAGGAAGGTGACGGGCGAGCGACCCGGAAGGTTCTTGCGACGGGCGCCGATGAGAGATGGCGTCGGCAGTCGTCTGAGTACGGTCCGGTTTGAACGCGCAGCGCGGCCGGGTGACCTACGAGATGATGGAGTCGGCGTGGCGGCAGCCGGCCACGGGCAGGGCGGCGCCGGCGAGGAACGCGGCGACGACGTAGGGCCCGACTGACTTGTTGATGCCCTGCTCACGGAGATGGCGCAGCGCCGCCTCGACCACGCGGCTCCTTCCTCCTGGTTCCTAATCGGCCCGCAATCGTGGCGTCGAGCATGGCGTGAGCTGACCAGCGCATCAGAGCGGTGGCGTCCTCGCGGGAGAGGCCAGCGACATCGGTCAGCCATGACAATGCTTCGATCCCGGTCGCGCTGCGGATGGCGATGGCGAGTCGATGCACCTCCGAGCTGGGCAGCTGTGGCTGCAGTGGTGCGAGGGCTTCTTCGAGCCACTTAATCACGCGGCCTTGCCGGAGCGGCAACTGCGATCGCTCCTCGGGATCGGCTTCGAGTGAGAGTCGCAGCATCGTTCGCTGCTGCGACTCGTTGTCGAGGATCGTCTGCGTGTATGCAGCGATGACGATGTCGAGCCTCGCGGCGACATCGTCGGGCGGGTCATCGGGCAGCAACGATTCGACCGCGGTCTCCGGGTGGGCGGCCGCCAGCAGCGCGCGTTGGCTCGGGAAGTAGCGGTACGCGGTCGTCCGAGAGATGGACGTCGTTTCTGCTACCTCCTCGACCGTCGGCGTCCGTCCCTCGGCGACGATCGAACGCGCCGCGGTTACCAGCGCGTCGCGGGTGCGGCGCTTCTGATTTGTGCGCCCGTTCAGCTCGTATGCCGTTGACACCATGCAAATGGTACCGTACATTCGTCATGGGACAGAGGTCCCACGAACGAGGAAGGTGGTCTTGGGATGCAAAAGCTGGTCCCGATCGTGCGCAACGCCGGCGAAGGAGACAAGCAGCTGTTCGCGGGCGGGGGGCTCCACATTTGGAAGCTGCTGGCCGAGGACACCGGCGGCGCCTTCTTCGTGTTCGAGGACACCATGGTGAAGGACAAGACGACACCGCTGCATCTTCATCCCGAAGCCCACGAGATGACCTACGTGGTCGACGGCGAGATCGAAGTACAGGCCGACGGCCAGCGCAGCCGGGTTCGCAGCGGAGGCATGTCCTTCGTTCCCAAAGGTGTCGCCCACGCCTTCATCGTCCTCTCCGCCGAGGCGCGCCTCATCGGCATCCAGTCCCCGGGAGCGCCCGGGCAAGCCTTCTATCGGGGCGCCAGCGATCCGGCCGCTGACGACACGGCCGACCTCGTCGACCTCGCCCGTCTTCAAGCCTCGGCTGCAGAGAACCCGCGGGGTATCACCATCCTCGGCCCGCCGCCCTTCGCGCCGACGGCCGCGCGATAACCGTCGTACGCGAAGAGCGCCGGTTCATTCTGGCTTGCTCCATCTGAAGGTTGGCTTGAGCGGGGGCGGTCTGAGGCTGTCGTCCCTCGCCACGTAAGGTATGCCGCGCGAACGCGCCGACTACCAGGAGAGGCCTGCCCGTGCGCAAGATCATTAGCTTCACCCACGCCACCCTCGACGGCTACATCGACGAGCCACACAAGTGGTCGTTCCAGTACTCCGACGAGGAGTTGCAGGACTACGGACTCAGGATGACGCTCGCCGCCGACGCACTGCTGCTCGGCCGCATCACCTACGAAGGCATGGCCCAAGCCTGGCCCAGCAGGGGCGGTAACCCCTTCGCCGACCACGTCAACTCGATCACCAAGTACGTCATCGCCTCCCAACCGGTCGACAACGCGGCGTGGGATCCGACCGTGGTCATCGCCGGCCCCGACCTGCTCGACGAGGTCAGCCGACTGAAGCAGGCCGAAGGCGGCGACCTCCTCTTTGCCACCGGCGCCGTCGTCCACGCCTACCGCCCAGCCTCAGCGCCCTGACCCGTGCTCGAGGGGTAGCCACGGCGGCCCGCGTCCTCGAACGCCAGGTCGGTATCGCCTACGGGAGGATCAAGACCTCACAACCATTGGGTGTCTAGGGGACGATTCGGTCCCCCTGGCACCCATCGGTTGCGGGATGCTGAAGTCGTCGACGTCACCGGACGCGGATGCCCGTGTCGCTGGCGGACTGCGTTGCCCTCGCCCTGGCCGAGCAACTCGACGCCACGCTCGTCACAGACGATCCTCCGCTCCTCCGCCTGGCCCGCCAGACTGGTGTGTCCGTTCAGTCAGTCGGTGGGAAGACCGGGGGCTGAAGCGCTTCGTCTGTGTAGATCGAGCCGGAATTCCACAGCAGGAAGCCGACAGCGCCGTTTGCCACAGCAGCATCGATCTGGGCGCGTACTTCCACCGGTCCGTAGGCCACGCCTCCGGCCGAGAAGTCCTGCAGCCACGGCACCACGGCGGCACCGCTGCCGGAGACGACATGGGTGAAATCGCCGACGCTGGCGCCGACGATGTCGGCGGGCTGACGGTTCGGATCGGCGACGCCGTACTCACCAGGGCCCCAGTGCGATGGATAGACCATCGGCGCGACGTAGTCGACATGGGGCGCCATCAGACGGATGTCCTGGGCGATCTGTTCCGGCCGGGTGGCGGCGATGCCGAACACGGAGACACCCAGCATCGCGTCGGTCTCGGCCGCCAGTTGCACGTTGGTGTCGGCGACGAACCGGGCCACGGCGACGTCAGGCTCACCCTGCAGGTCGGGAAAGTACATCGACGCGGGGTTGCCCTCCGGGCGACGCACGTAGTCGTAGAGGATCTCGTCGAAGCCCAGCCGGGCGGCTTCGACGGCGAGATCGATCTGGTACTGACGCACCTCGGGGTTGGCGACGTTGGTGAACGCCGCCGTTCCATAGTCGGTCTGCAACGGCCCTCCCGAGCCCTGCAACACGAGCATGGTCTCGCGGCCGTTCTCCCACGCCCACGAGGCGAGCTTCGGATCGAGGAAGCAGACGATCCGCCCGACTACGCGGACGCCGAGGTCATGGAGCTCCTCCAGGGCGGCCTCGGCGTCGTAGTGGGCCACCGCCGCGCCGGTCGTCACCGCCATGGGGACCGTGCTGGCGTAGCCGACCACACCTCCTTCGTCCTTGATGTCGAGCTGCACGGCGTTGATCAGGCCGGATCGCGCCATGGCCAGGATTGGCTCGCGCACGGCTGCGTCGGCCCAGCTCTGGGCGGTGACGTGGACGGCGACCGTCTGTGGGTGCTGCGCCGGTAGGGGATCGGGGGTGACGGCCACCGTCGCCTCGGTGGTGATGCCGGCTGCATCGGTGGCGACGAGGACGACGGCGGAGACGTCCACGGCGACCGGCATCGTGAACGCACCGCCCGATTCGATCGTCAGCGGACTGCCATTGGCGGTCAACGTCGTGGCGTAGTCGACGAGCCCGCGCAGCACCGTTGGCCGTTCGGCCGTCGAGGCCGGGACGGCCGCGGGCACCATCAGCACCGGCCCGGCCGGGTCGAACGTGAACACGCGCTCGACTGTCGCCCCGCCGAGCCCGAGCCGTCCCGGTTGCGAAACGACGAGCTCGTTGGAGCCTTCGGCGATCACGTCGCGCAGGACCTCCGGGCCGACGACATCAGCATCGCCATCCATCGAGAGCGGCACCGTCTCTCCGTTGATCTCGACACGGACCTCGCCCGCGCCCGCCCCCGCCCCGGTGATGCGCAGCGACAACGCGGGCAGGTCGCGTCGCGTGATCCGTTGCCCGTCGGCGATTCCTTCGACGTCGAGGCTGGATCGCGTCGAGTACACGAATGCTCCGCCCCCGACGACGAGAGCGATCGTCAGCGTGGCGACGATGGCGTGGGCAGGCCGTGGCAACGAAGGCCACCGCCGGACCGGCGTCGCGCCTGAATCGTCGCCGACGGCGACCGGCCGGATGACGACGGTCGGGCGTGCCTGCGTCCCAGGAGACGCCTGCTCCTCGCTCACCGGCGAAACTTTAGGAGTCCTCCAGCTATATTGCCCCGTCCGATCATGGCGACGGGGAGGTTCGCGGCGCATGGCTACGACGAAAAAGTCCACCAAGACGTCACCAACTGGGCGCAAGGCGGCGGCATCACCGGCCAAGAAGTCAACCGCCCCCACGCCGACGAAGGCTTCGACAAACGCCGCCAAGCGCGCGCCCGCGAAGAAGTCCACGGCGCCATCGAAGAAGGCGGCGGCGAAGAAGAGCCGGTGCGCCGAGCCGGCAGGCGGCGAAGAAGTCAGCGACGCCGAGCAAGCAGCCGGCGGCGAAGAAGCGCGCCGCGCCGAGCAAGCAGGCGGCGACGACTGCGGCTGCGATCGATGCCGCAGTCGATGAGTCCGACGCCGTGCCGGCGCCGCGGGGGCGCACCAAAGATGGCATCGCCTACACCCGCGACTTCGACGCCAAGTTCCTCAAGTCTCAGCGTGATCTGCTCACGACGGAGCGGCAATCGCTGCTCGGCCAGGCCGACCGCCTCGAGGACGAAGCGAACTCGCTGATCGAGGACGGCGAGATGGGCGACGTTCAATTCGACGACGAGAGCGGCGAGGGCGACACGATGGTCGTCGAGCGTGAACGCGACCTTGCCCTGTCGGCACAAGCGCGTCAGATCGTGACGGACATCGACGCCGCCCTCGACCGACTGGTCACTGGTACCTACGGCTATTCGCTGGTCTCCGGCAAGCCGATCCCGCGCGAGCGGCTCGAGGCGATCCCGTGGGCGACGGAGCTCGTCGAGGAGAAGGTCGGCGGCATCGGTCGCCGTTGACGGTGAGCACTGTTTCGTTGCGACTCAGTGCGCTGCGCTGGCCGCTGATCGTCGCGACGACCGTCGTCGTCATCGATCAGCTCACCAAACGCTGGGCGCTCAACGCCCTCGATGACGGGCGGGTGATCGATCTCGTCGGTTCGTTGCGCCTGAAGCTGGCGTTCAACACCGGCATGGCGTTCTCTCAGGGCGAGGGTCTCGGGCCACTCGTTCCGATCCTTGCCATCACTGTTGTCGCCGCTCTGTTGATGGCTGCAGGTCGCTCGTCGAGCCGGTGGTTCACGCTCGGCGTCGGACTGATCGTCGGTGGATCGTTGAGCAACGTGGCCGACCGTCTGTTCCGCGGTGAGGGCTTGCTCGACGGCGCCGTCGTCGACTTCATCGACGTCCAGTGGTGGCCGGTGTTCAACGTCGCCGACGCGGCGATCGTCGTTGGTGCCATCCTCCTCCTGATCACTTCCTTGCGGGCGTCGTGATCGTCGAGGAGGTCCCTTCCGCCCTCGATGGTGAGCGCCTCGACCGGGTGGTCGCCCTCCTGGCCGACGTCAGCCGATCCGTCGCCGCCGAGCTCATCGCCGAAGGGGCGGTGCAGATCGACGGGTTGGAGTCGAGGTCGGGCAAGGTGCGGCTCGGCGCCGGCGCCAGTGTCGCCATCGACACGACGAAGATCCGTGCGCCCGTCCCGCCGGAGGCCGACGACCGGATCGAGTTCGGCGTCGTCCACGAGGACGAGGCGATCGTGGTCGTCGACAAGCCCGCCGGGTTGGTTGTCCATCCGGGTGCCGGCAACCCCGACGGCACCCTCGTCAACGGCCTGCTGTCACGGTTCCCGGAGATCGCCGCCGTCGGCGCGCCGGAGCGCCCCGGAATCGTCCACCGTCTCGACGCCGGAAGCTCAGGACTGCTCGTCGTTGCCCGAACGGCCGCCGCCAGTGAGTCGTTGATCAGCCAGTTCGCCGCCCACACCGCAACCCGCCGCTACATCGCTCTCGTCTGGGGCCATCCCGCCGCGACCCATGGCATCGTCGACGCCCCGATCGGGCGTGATCCCGCCGACCCCACGAGGATGGCCGTCGTTGCCGACGGACGACCGGCGCGCACCGAGTACGAGGTGGTCGAGAACCTCGTCGGGTCCGGCGACGTCGCTCTCCTCGGATGCCGGCTGGAGACCGGGCGCACCCACCAGATCCGCGTTCACCTCGCGGCGGTCGGCCATCCGCTCGTCGGCGACACCGTGTACGGCGCCGGACGCAGCACGCTCGGATTGGCTCGGCCGTTCCTCCACGCCGCCGAGCTGTCATTCGATCACCCGACGACGGGGGAGCGGTTGACGTTCGCCAGCGAACTTCCAGCGGACCTCGCGCAGCTGCTGACGACGCTGCGGGCGTGATGCCCTTGATCAGGCGGATCCGGCGTCGGCGCTCGACTCCGGCCATGGCGCCTGGCCCCGCGCCATGCTGGCCACCTCGGCCAGCGTGTAGCTCGCCAGGTGCTTGCGCATGAACTCGCTGGCCTCGTTCCAGACGGCGATGAGCACGCACTGGCCTTCGTGATCGCAGGCCCCGTCGCGATGTGGTTCGCCGAAGTCCCCGACAGAGATCGGGCCGTCGACCGCGGAGACGATCTCGGACAGCTGGATGCTCGCCGGGTCCCTGGACAGGACGTAGCCGCCGCCGACGCCACGCTTGGAGCGGACCAGCCCCGCTCCCTTGAGGGCGAGGAGGATCTGCTCGAGGTACGGCTGCGGCAGTCCCGTTCGCTCAGCGATGTCGCGAACAGAGGTCGGTCCCGACTCGTCGGCGTGCAAGGCCAGCGACAGCAGCGCCCGGCAGGCATAGTCACCCCGGGTCGACACGCGCACACGGACAATCTAGGGCGCTAGGGATACGGTGAACGCTGTAATGCCCAGTTCCGAGCCGATCATCCCGGACTATCTCGGCGCCAATGTCCGCGGGATCGTGCCGGCGTTGCTCGGCCCGGGGGAGTGGTCGCGGACGCTGCCAGCATGGTTCCCGGAACCGGTCCGCCACGCCGAGCAAGTCGTGCTGCTCGTCGTCGACGGGCTCGGCTGGGACCAGTTCGTCGTGCACAAGTCGTTGATGCCGGCGCTGGCGACATTCACCGGCAGCAGGATCACGACCGTCGCGCCGACGACGACGGCCACCGCCCTCGCTTCGATCGCCACCGGACTAACCCCCGGCGAGCACGGCCTCGTCGGATATCGCATGCTGATGCAAGGCGACGTGCTCAACGTGCTGCGCTGGGCGTCGGGTGACAGCGATCGACGCCGCGCCCTGCCGCCCGTGCAGGTGCAACCGTTCGCTCCCTTTCTCGGTGTCGCCGTCCCGGTGATCTCGCCGGCCGAGCTCGAAGGCACGGGGTTCACCGAAGCCCACTTGCGTGGGTCGCGACCGGTCGGATACCGCGCTCCTTCGGCGATCGCCGTCGAGGTGCGCCGTCAGCTCGCCGCCGGCGAGCGCTTCGTCTACGCCTACTACGGCAGCGTCGACAAGACGGCCCATGAGCGGGGGTTCGGCGAGTTCTACGAAGCGGAGCTGCGCATGGCCGACCACGTCGTCAGCACCGTGCTCGAGGTGCTGCCACCGGGAGCAGTGCTCCTCGTCACCGCCGACCACGGACAGGTCGAGGTCGGCGATCGACTGCTCGTCCCCGATCCGGCGGTTCTGGCGCTCGTCGCCATGCAGTCTGGCGAGGGGCGGTTCCGGTGGTGGCATGCGGAGCGTGCGACCGTCGACGAGCTCACCAAGGCGGCAATCGATGCGTATGGGCACGTCGCCTGGATCGTCACGAAGGAACAGGTGCTCGACGAGCACTGGTTCGGCCCAACCGTGTCGGGACCGGTCGCCGCCCGGCTCGGCGACGTCGCCGTGGTCGCCCGCGAGGACGTGAGCTTCCACGACCCGCTCGACTCGGGAGCGTTCCCATTGATATGTCGCCACGGCTCGCTGACCAGCGCCGAGGTGCACGTGCCGCTACTGGCGTCCGCGGCGGCAGGCTGAACCGAGAGATTCTGAGAAAGAGAAGGAGTTCGCTGATGACGGAGACCAACGATCGCCAGGTCGAGAATCCCCCGACAGACACAGTCGAGCACGGCGAAGTGGTCGACTCCGAGTCTCCAGCCGGCGGCGCAGAGGGTGACGCCGTGACGTCACCAGCGAAGGTCATGCGAATCGGCTCGATGGTCAAAGCGCTGCTCGAGGAGGTTCGCGCCGCCCCGCTCGACGAACCGAGTCGCGAACGTCTCGCCGAGATCTATGAGCGCTCTGTAGTCGAGCTGTCCGAGGCGCTGTCGCCGGACCTCCAGGAGGAGCTGAAGTCGCTGGCCCTGCCCTTCCAGGACGGAGCCGTGCCGAGCGAGGGGGAGATTCGCGTCGCCAAAGCGCAGCTCGTCGGCTGGCTCGAGGGCCTGTTCCACGGCATCCAGGCGACGCTGTTCGCCCAGCAGCTCGCCGCCCGCCAGCAGCTCGAGCAGATGCGCCAGCTACCTCCGGGGGCAGCGCTCCCGCCGGAGCTGCGCCAGCCCGGAACCCCCGACGACCGTGCTGGAACGTATCTCTAGCGTCGTTGCGCCGCGATTCTGCCGTCGATTCCGGCGCCGCAATGCAGACAGAAATGTCCGGATCGGGGACCCAGAATCCTCGAGCCCGACGCGATGGCCTGCGACCACCCACTGTCGGTCGCATCGGTGGCGTTGAGGCGGGCTAGGGTGAGCTGCGAATTACAGGGGTGTAAGCACTTCGCCGGGTGGGAGGAGTGCCGAATGAGGCAACGGAGGTGTGAGAGCGACCGTGGGTGACTCGTTCACGCACCTACACGTCCACACCGAATTCTCGATGCTCGACGGAGCCGCCCGCCTCGACGAGCTCGTTGCCAAGGCGGTCGCAGACGGTCAGCCGGCGATGGGGATCACCGACCACGGCAACATGTACGGGGTCCTCGACTTCTACACCGAATGCCAACGCCACGGCATCAAGCCGATCATCGGCACCGAGGCCTACATGGCCTACGACAGCCGAACCGAGCGGCCGACGAGGCGGGGCCGTTCCGACGATTCGGGGGGCGAGACCGAGTCCGGCAACAAGCTCTATTACCACCTGACCCTGCTCGCCGAGTCGAACACCGGCTATCGCAACCTCATCCAGCTGGCGTCTCGGGCGTTCCTCGAGGGGTACTACTACAAGCCCCGTCTCGACTGGGAGTTGCTCGCCGACCACGCCGAGGGCGTGATCGCCACGACCGGATGCCTCGGCGGACATGTGCTCCAGGCGATGCTGCGCGGCGACGTGAACGGGGCCACCGAGAAGGCAGCACGGCTGCAGGACATTTTCGGCCGCGACAATCTGTTCGTCGAACTGCAGGACCACGGGCTGCCGGAGCAGCGCCAGACCAATCCGCAGCTCATCGAACTGGCCCGGCGCATAGGTGCGCCGTTGCTCGCCACCAACGACTCGCACTACACCCTGCGCGAGCACCACGAGGCCCACGACGCCCTGCTCTGTGTCCAGACGGGTTCGATGCTCTCGGACCCGAAGCGCTTCAAGTTCGACGGCCAGGAGCACTATCTGAAGACCGCCGACGAGATGCGCTACCTGTTCCGCGATCACGCCGAGGCCTGCGACAACACGCTGTGGATCGCCGAGCGAGCCGGCGTCGACATCGAGTTCGGCAAGGTCGAGTTGCCCGACTTCCCTCTGCCCGAGGGCTTCACCTCGGCCGACGAGTACCTCGCCCACGTCACGTGGGAGGGCGCCCGCCAGCGCTGGGGGGGCGAGTTGCCTGCCGATGTCGTCGAACGGGTCAACTTCGAGCTCGACACCATCGCCTCGATGGGCTTTTCGGCCTACTTCCTGATCGTCTGGGACCTCATCGCCCACGCCCGGCGCAACGGGATCCGTGTCGGGCCTGGCCGGGGGTCGGCAGCCGGCTGCGCCGTCGCCTACAGCCTGTGGATCACCGACCTCGACCCGATCCGCTACGACTTGCTCTTCGAGCGCTTCCTCAATCCGAGCCGGATCTCGATGCCGGACATCGACATGGACTTCGACTCCCGCTACCGCGACGAGATGATCCGCTACGCGTCCGAGAAGTACGGCCGGGAGCACGTCGCCCAGATCATCACGTTCGGCACGATCAAGGCCCGCAACGGGGTGCGCGACGCCGCCCGCGTCCTGGGAATGCCCTACGCCGTCGGCGACCGTATCGCCAAGGCGATGCCGCCGCTCGTGATGGGCCGTGACACGCCCCTGAAGTACTGCTTCGAGCGCAGCGACAAGTACGCCGACGGTTACAAGGCGGCGTCCGAGCTACGGACGATGTACGAAGCCGACTCCGAGGTCAAGCGAGTCGTCGACGTCGCCCGCGGGCTCGAAGGCCTGAAGCGCTCGGACGGCATCCACGCTGCCGCCGTCGTCATCACCAAGGAGCCGTTGACGACCTACCTGCCCGTCCAGCGCAAGCCGGAACCGGGGCAGGACGCCGAGTCGGCACCGGTGATCACCCAGTACGAAATGCACGGCGTCGAGGCACTGGGCCTGCTGAAGATGGATTTCCTCGGGCTGCGCAACCTCGACGTGATCACCGACGCGGTCGAGATGATCAAGGCCCGTCACGATCCCGACTTCGATGTCGACCGGGTACCACTCGACGATCCGCAGACCTACGAGCTGCTCCAGCGGGGGAGTGGCATCGGCGTGTTCCAGCTCGAAGGCGGACCGATGCGCGCCTTGATGCGCACGCTCCGCCCAACCAACTTCGACGACGTCGCCGCCCTCCTGGCGTTGTATCGCCCCGGGCCGATGGCGGCGAACATGCACACCGACTACGCCGATCGCAAGAACGGCCGCAAGCCGATCGTCTACGACCACGACGACCTCGCCGAGGTGCTCGGCGACACCTACGGACTGATGGTGTACCAGGAGTCGATGATGCGTGTCGCCCAGCGCGTCGCCGGCTACTCCCTGGCCGACGCTGACAACCTCCGGCGCGCTTGCGGCAAGAAGAGCAGGCAGCTGATCGCCATCGAGCGGGAGAAGTTCGTCGATGGTGTCGATCGGGCGGGCTACGGGCGGACACTCGGAACGCGGCTGTTCGACATCATCGAGCCGTTCGCCGATTACGCATTCGGCAAGAGCCACGCCTACGGGTATGCCCTGGTCGCCTACCAGACGGCCTATCTCAAGGCGCACTATCCGGTCGAGTACCTCGCCTGCTTGCTGACGAGCGTGAAGAGCTCGCTCGAGAAGGCGGCGGTGTACATCGCCGAGTGCCGGGCGTTGGCTGTCAAGGTGCTACCGCCCGACATCAACCTGTCGATGGCGAACTTCGCGGCGGTGTCGCCTGACGAGGCCGTCGGGGTCACGCTGCCTCCCGCTTCCCCGGGGGCGATCTCATTCGGGCTGTCGGCGGTGCGCAATGTCGGCGAAGGACTCGTCACCCAGCTGCTCGCTGAGCGTGAGGCCAACGGTCCCTACGCCAGCTTCCACGAGTTCGCCGACCGCGTGCCAGAGCCGGTGCTCAACAAGCGCGCGGTCGAATCGTTGATCAAGGCCGGCGCCTTCGACACGCTCGGCCACCCCCGACGCGGTCTGCTGGGAGTGTTCGAGCAGGTCACCAACACGACATTGAGCCGGCGGCGGGAGCGAGAGCTCGGCGTGATGAGCTTGTTCGGTGTGCAGGAGCAGCCTGACGCCGACATTGCCTACGACGAACGCTTGCCGGTCCCCGACGTCGAGTTCGACAAGACGGAGCGGTTGCGTCACGAGAAAGAGATGCTCGGCCTTTACGTGTCCGATCATCCGCTGTTCGGCAAGGAGGGTGCCCTGCGCCGAAAGGTCGAGCAGAGCATCGCCGATCTCGACGATCTCGACGACGGTACCAACGTGCACATCGGCGGCGTCGTCACCGGACTGAGCCGTCGTTTCACCAAGCGCGGCGACCAGATGGCCACCTTCACCCTCGAGGATCTCGCCGCCGAAGTCGAAGTCACGCTCTTCCCACGCACGCTCGTCGAGCACGGTCACAAGCTCGCCGACGACGTGATCGTCGCCGTGCGCGGCCGCCTCGACAAGCGCGACGAGAGCCGTACCACGGTGATCTGCCAGGGGCTCGAGGTGCTCGCCGGACTGGAAGAGGGCGCCCCGACGTTGACCGTGAACATCCCCGCCGTTCGCCTCGGTCCGAGCGAGATCGACCGCCTCAAGCACGTGTTGGCCGCTCATCCAGGGGCTTCCCCTGTCGTCCTCGACCTCGGCACGGAGCGGGTCCGGCTGACCGAGGATTTCTGCGTCGATCTCGACCGAGTGGTGCCGGAGATCCGCATGGCCTTCGGCCACAGCGCAATCGCCCTGTAGAATGGCGGCATGGCCGTGCGGGTGCAGACAAATGATGCTTCGGCGCTCACCGACAGTGATCTCGACGACCTCGCCTCGATGGGAGGCGCCTTCGGCATCGGGGAGGTGTCGAAGGCCAAAGAGGATTGGGTGCTGATCACCACGGCTCGTATCGACGAGAAGCTGCACGGCTTCATGTTCTCGACGCTGGAGCGCATCGGTGGCACGCCGTGCGTGCTGCTCGGCCTGATCAGCGTCAAGCGCACCACCAAGCGCGACCAGGTGCTGCGTGGGCTGATGAAGGAGGCCTACCACCGAGCGTTGATGGCGTTTCCCGACGAGGACGTCGTCGTCGGCTCCCGGTTCGTCAGTGCCGACGCGCTGATCGCCTTCAAGGACCTCGACGACGTCACGCCCCGGCCCGGCGATCGTGCCGTCGGTGAGGAGCGGGCGTGGGGCCGCCGCCTCGCCAAGCGTTTCGACTGCGACTCCGGCTACGACGAACAGTCGTTCGCCGTGAAGACCAATGGCCAGAAGGGTTTCGTCGACTACGAGTCGACCAAGCCCGAGTCCGTCGATCCCGCTCAGGTCGCGTTGTTCAAGTCCTCGCCGAAGGACTGCGGGGCACTGATCGCCTACGGCTGGACGATGGCTGAAGACCTCGTCAAGCTCGGCGCCCGCACCTGACCGAGCTCACGGAGATTGTCCGCCGGCGGCGGATGACCAGAGCGTTTCGGCCCGACCCCGTTCCTGCCGAGCTGCTCGACGAACTCGTCGACCTGGCCTCCCGAGCCCCGAGCGCGGGCAAGTCCCAGGGCTGGCACCTCGTCGTGCTGGCGGGCGACGACACAGCACGGTTCTGGGATGCCACGTTCCCGGCGGATCGACGCGGCGAGTTCGCATTTCCCGGCCTCTTCGCCGCCCCGGTGATAGCTCTGCCACTCGCCGACCGGCAGGCATACCTCGATCGCTACTCCGAGGCGGACAAGGCCGGGAGCGGTCTCGGCACGTCCGCTGAAAGCTGGCCGGCACCGTACTGGACGATCGACACGGCGATGGCCGTGATGACGCTGCTCCTCGCCGCCGAGGACGCGGGACTCGGCGCCCTGTTCTTCGGTGTGTTCGAGGGCGAGGCCGAGTTGCGCGGTTTGCTCGGCATCCCCGACGGCCTCGAGCTGCTCGGGGCGATCGCCCTCGGCTACGCGGCGGACGACGACACCCGCGCCGGCACGTCGGCTTCGCGCCCACGCCGTGCGCCGGCCGAGATCACCCACCACGGCGGCTGGTGAGTCACGCCTCACTCATCGCCGTTGGGCCGTGCTGGCCCGAACAACGAGTTCCGGACGGATGCGCACGCTGGTGGCCGGCTCGCCGTGGAGGAGCCGTTCGAGGACGGCAACGCAGCGCTGCGCCAGGGCGGCAAAGTCCTGGCGCACCGTCGTCAGCGCGGGCGTGAAGTAGGCAGAGTCACGGACGTCGTCGAAGCCGGCGACTGAAACGTCGCCGGGCACATCGAGTCCCGCCTCGGCGAGCGCTGACAACACCCCGAGGGCCATCTGATCGTTGGCTGCGAACACCGCGGTCGGCACGCCGTCGTCGACCATCCGCCGACCCGCCGCGTACCCGCTCGCCGAACTCCAATCACCGGGGTAGCGGCGCAGGGCGCTGAGACCGGCGCGCACCATCTCGTCGCGCCACGATCGCTGCCTCGCCGCGGCCTCTGGGGACGTCGCCGATCCGGCGACGAAGGCGATGTCGCGGTGGCCGAGCTCGAGGAGGTGATCGGTGACGAGTCGGGCACCCGTGCGGTTGTCCAGCGCCACCGTGACGAGTGACGGCCTGGCGGCGCGAAAGTCGGCACACATCGTGACGACCGGCATGTCGGCGGCGACGATCCTGGCCGCGGCGAGCCACTCCCGCTCCGGTGCGATCAGCACCACGGCCTCGGCAGCCTGGTCCTTGAAGTGCTCGACGGCGGCCCCGAGGGCGGCGGCGGACGTGTCGGCGACACTGGCCAGGCTGACGAAGTACCCAGCTTCGCGGGCGGCCACTTCGACGGCGATCATCGAGCCCGTCGGCCCGTACAGCTCCGTGCGGGGTGTGAGGACACCGATCACGCCCGAGCGCCGGGTGACGAGCGACCGCGCCGCTGCATTACGCCGGTAGCCGAGCTCGGCGATGGCCCGTTGGACACGTGCCTTCGTGTCAGGTCGGACATGGGGGTGGTCATTGAGGACGCGCGAGACCGTCTGATGCGACACCCTGGCCACCTTGGCCACGTCGTGCATCCCTGGCGGCCGCGCCGGGACTACAGCGTCGCGCACGGCTTCGATTGTTAACGCTAACAACGGCAGCAGTCAAGCACTTGACAACGCGTGTGTGAACGTTCACAGTCTTGCTGATGTCCGCCCCGAACCCGGACCAGTCCGTCATCGACCAGTACGTCGTCGGTGTCGATTTCGGGACGCTGTCCGCCCGGGCCGTGGTCGTGCGGGTCGCCGATGGCACCGAGCTCGGCACGGCGGTGCACTCGTACCGCAACGGCGTAATCGATCGTCAGTTGCCGGTCTCCGGTCAGGCGCTGCCCCCGGACTGGGCATTGCAGGACGCCGAGGACTACGTCGAGTCGATGATCGCGGCGGTTCGCGGCGCCGTCACCGACGCTGGCATTGATGCCACCAAAGTGATCGGTATCGGCACCGATTTCACGGCGTGCACGATGGTGCCGACGCTCGACGACGGGACACCGTTGAGTCGTCTCGGTGAGTTCAAGGATCGCCCGCACGCCTACGTCAAGCTGTGGAAGCACCACGCCGCCCAACCACAGGCCGACCGCATCAACGAGCTCGCCGCCAGGCGCGGCGAGTCGTGGCTGGCCCGCTACGGCGGACTGATCTCGTCGGAGTGGGAGTACGCCAAGGGTCTCGAGCTGCTCACCGGGGACCCGGAGGTGTACGCGGCTATGCAACGCTGGGTCGAGGGCGCCGACTGGATCGTCTGGCAGTTGTGCGGCGAGTACGTGCGCAACGCCTGCAGCGCCGGTTACAAGGGCATCCTCCAGGACGGCCAATACCCGAGCAGCGACTTCCTCGCCGAGCTCGATCCCGGCTTCGCCGGTTTCGTCACGGACAAGCTCGACCAGCAGATCGGACCGCTCGGCGGCCGCGCCGGATCGTTGACCGCCGAGATGGCCGCCGACCTCGGCCTGCCCGAGGGCATCGCTGTGGCCATCGGCAACGTCGACGCCCACGTCACGGCGCCGGCGGCACGGGCAGTGGCACCGGGCCAGATGGTCGCCATCATGGGCACGTCGACCTGCCACGTGATGAGCGGCGCCGACCTGCGCGAGGTGCCCGGCATGTGCGGCGTCGTCGACGGAGGGATCATCGACGGCCTGTGGGGTTACGAGGCCGGCCAGAGCGGGGTCGGCGACTTGTTCGGCTGGCTCGTCGACAACTGCGTTCCCCGCGGGTATGCCGACGAGGCCGAGGCACGTGGGGTCGGGCTGCACGAGTACCTCACAGAGCTCGCGGCGGAGCAACAGGTCGGCGAGCACGGTTTGATCGCTCTGGACTGGCTCAACGGCAATCGATCCGTGCTCGTCAACCACGAGCTGTCCGGGCTCGTCGTCGGGTTGACGCTGTCGAGCCGTTCCGAGGACCTCTACCGTGCCCTGCTGGAGTCCACGGCGTTCGGTGCCCGCACTATCGTCGAGACGTTCGTCGATGCCGGTGTGCCGGTCGGCGAGTTCATCGTCGCCGGTGGCCTCGCCAAGAATCGCTTGCTGATGCAGATCTATGCCGACGTGTTGCGGATGCCGCTGTCGCTGATCGGGTCGGAGCAGGGTCCCGCGCTCGGTTCGGCGATCCACGCCGCCGTCGCCGCCGGCGCCTACCCGGACGTTCCGGCCGCGTCGGACGCGATGGGCAAGGTGGAGCAGGCGGTGTACACGCCGATCCCCGCAAACGCCGATCGTTACGACGAGCTGTTCGCCGAGTACACCGCTCTGCACGACCACTTCGGCCGTGGCGGTAACGACGTGATGCGGCGACTCAAGCGGATCCGTCGCGAGGCGGTTGCCGGCGGAGGTGGTTCGTGACGCTCATGCCCGAGGTCGCCGCAGCAGTCTCCCGGCTGCGCGAGGAGGTTGCCACACTCCACGCGGAGCTCGTCCGTTACGGCCTCGTTGTGTGGACGGCCGGCAATATCTCGGCGCGCGTTCCAGGTGCCGACCTATTTGTGATCAAGCCGTCCGGCGTGTCGTACGACGAGCTGGCGGCGGGGAACATGGTGGTCTGCGACCTAGATGGAGAAGTCGTCGAAGGCAACCATCGACCGTCGTCGGACACGGGTGCCTCGGCGTACATCTACCGTCACCTGCCCGAGGTTGGTGGCGTCGTGCACACCCACTCGACCTACGCCACGGCGTGGGCGAGCCGCGGCGAGGCGATCCCGTGCGTGCTGACGATGATGGCCGACGAATTCGGCGGGGAGATTCCGATCGCTCCGTTCGCCCTCATCGGCGGCGAGGACATCGGCGCCGCCGTCGTCGACACGTTGCGCGGCCATCGCTCGAAGGCGGTGCTGCTCAAGAACCACGGGGTGTTCACGATCGGCAAGTCGGCCCGCGACGCCGTCAAGGCGGCGGTGATGTGCGAGGACGTCGCCCGCAGCGTGCACATCGCCCGCCAGCTCGGCGCGCCCGCGGAGATCGCCCCGGAGGACGTCGACTCGCTCTACCGCCGCTACCAAGAGGAGTACGGCCAGTAGGGGGTTGTTCCTCACCTGTCCGTCGTCATCTCGATCCGGGTTGACCCGCGTGCGACCTCAGCGACCGGCAGTTCGGTCAGAGCTGGGCGCGGAGGGTTTCGGGGGTGTCGGCGGGGGCCTGGCAGGCGTAGTGCTCGCAGACGTAGGCGAGACCGTCGCGGCGGCCGGCCCAGAGCGGTGAGTCGAAGCGCTCACCCCACGCCAGCACTGCTCGTGGGCGCCAGCGCTCGTTGACAACGGCGACGAGGTCCGGGCGGTCGCCGGCGATGGCGACCTCGGTGATGCCGCGGGTGCGCAGGGCCATGGCGGCGAGTCCGTTGGCGAAGCCGCTCGGGGCCCGCCCGACGACCGGGGTGAGGAGCTGGAGGATGCGGTCGGCGTGGTTGGCGTAGCGGGCCTCGCCGGTCAGGGCGGCGAGCCGCTGCAGCGCAACGGAAGCGGTCGAGTTAGCCGAAGGGGTGGCGTTGTCGAGGATGTCCTTCTGGCGCACGATCAGCTGCTCACCGTCGTCGGGGGTCGTGAACAGACCACCTTGGTCGACGTCCCAGAAGTGATCGAGCATCGTGTCGGCGACCGCGCTCGCCTCGCCGATCCACGACGCCTCACCCGTCGCCTCGGCCAGGCGGACGAAGGCGTCGACGAGTGCGGCGTGATCGGCGGCGAGGGCGTCGTGGCGGGCTCGCGGTTCACCGCTGGCGTGCCACGCTCGGCGCCAGCGCCCCGCGTCCGTGCGCAACTCGTCGAGGAGGAAGTGGGCGGCGTCGACTGCTGCCGTGACCCACGCGCCCACGCCGAGCAGAGCTCCGGCCTCGGCGAGGGCGGAGATCATCAGCGCGTTCCATTCGGTGAGAACCTTGTCGTCGAGGCCTGGCCGCGGGCGCAACAGGCGGGCATCGAACAGCAGCTGACGACCGGCTTCGATCTCCGGAGGTCGCTGCCACGCACCAGGCCAGTGGCCGATCCGATTGGGGATCGAACGCTGCTCGAAGTTGCCGGCGTCGGTGATGTCGTAGAACTCGCACACGACCGCCGCATCGGCACCGACAACCGCGGCCACGTCATCGGGGGTCCACGTGTAGAAGAGTCCCTCGTGGTTGTGCCCATCGGGTCCGGGGGAGTCGGCGTCCTCGGCAGACGAGAACCCGCCGCCCGGCTGGCGCAGGTCACGCAGCACGTAGTCGACGGTCTCGCTGGTGACGGCCCGCCAGCGTTCAGCGCTCGTTGCCGAGGCGGCGTGCGCGTACACGCGGACGAGCAGGGCTTGGTCGTAGAGCATCTTCTCGAAGTGCGGCACGAGCCAGCGCTCGTCGACGGAGTACCGGGCGAAGCCGCCGCCGATGTGGTCGTAGATGCCGCCGGACGCCATCCCGTCGAGTGACCGTGCCACGACCGAGAGCAGCAAGGGCGACTGCTCGTCGGCCACTCCTCGATGCAGAACCTCGGCGAGGACGAGATCGAGGGCCATCGTCGACGGGAACTTGGGGGCGCTGCCGAACCCGCCCCAGTCGGGGTCGAACGTGCCGGCGATCGCGTCGACAGCTGCCGGGATCAGCGCCTCTTCGGGTGGGCCGCCGGGGCTCAGCCGCGCCGATCGCATCAGTGCGTCGCGCAATGCCGTGACGTTGGTGTCGAGGTCGCCGCGTCGGTCCCTCCAGGCAGTGCTGATCGCCGCAACGAGTTGTAGGAACGTCGCCTTGGGGTAGTAGGTCCCACCGTAGAACGGTTCTCCCTCGGGCGTGAGGAACACGGTCATCGGCCACCCGCCGCGCCCGGTCATCGCCTGCACGGCGTCCATGTAGATGGCGTCGACGTCCGGTCGTTCCTCACGGTCGACCTTGACGTTGACGAACGCCGTGTTCATCGCCGCGGCGACCTCGGCGTCCTCGAACGACTCGTGGGCCATCACGTGGCACCAGTGGCAGGCCGAGTAGCCCACCGACAGCAGAACCGGCACGGCCCGCTCGCGGGCGGCAGCGAACGCGTCGCTACCCCACGGGTACCAGTCGACGGGGTTGTCGCGGTGCTGGCGCAGATACGGCGACGCCTCGGTCGCCAGTCGATTCACGGACTGTCGGTTCCTGTTGAAACGTCTGTCGCCCGCCCGCCAACCCGGCCAGCGGCGCCGGTGGAGTGGAAGCCGCCGTCGACGTGGACGATCTCGCCGGTCGTTGCGGGGAACCAATCGCTGAACAGGGCGACGCAGGCCCTGGCGACGGGCTCGGGGTCGTTGATGTCCCATCCGAGTGGCGCCCGCTCGTCCCAGATGTCCTCGAACAGCGAGAACCCGGGGATGCTCTTGGCCGCCATCGTGCGCACCGGCCCGGCGGCGACGAGGTTGCAACGGATTCCCTGAGGGCCGAGCTCGCGGGCGAGATAACGGTTGAGGCTCTGCAGCGCCGATTTGGCGACGCCCATCCAGTTGTAGGCGGGGAACGTCACGGAGTTGTCGAAGTCGAGCCCGACGAAGGATCCGCCCTCGGTCATCAACGGAACGAACGCATCGGCCAACATCTTCAGCGAGTACGTCGAGATGTGCAGGGCGACCGCTACCTCGTCCCATGTGGCGCCCATGAAGTTGTCGCCGAGCAGCGATTGCGGGGCAAAGCCGATGGCGTGCAGCACGCCGTCGACACGATCCCAGTGACCGGAAACGGCGTCGCGCACTGCGTCGACATGGTCCGGGTCGGTCACGTCGAGCTCGAAGACCGGAATCGCGCTCACCGCCGGGCAGCTTGCGGGCCGTTCGTTTGGTCAGGCTGAGGCCCCGACCGGCTCCGGTGAGCACCAGGTCGGCACCCTCCTGGCGCGCCACGTTGGCGACCGCGAAGGCCAGCGACGCGTCCGTCAGCACGCCCGTGACCACGATGTTCTTGCCGTCGAGGAGCCCCATCGTGTGCGACCGTAGCCCCTCGGGTCGCGTATGCAAGGCTCGGCGGATGCGCATCGGCATCCTCGGCGGTACCGGGCCGGCTGGGAGTGGTCTGGCGGCCCGACTCGCCAGCATCGGGTACGAGGCGGTCATCGGTTCGCGCTCCAAGTATCGGGCGATGGAGACCCGCGACGCGCTCGTCGAGCGGTGGCCGGAGCTCGGCGAGATGCTCCAGTACGGCGACAACCCGACGGCGGCGTCGGCCGATCTCATCGTCATCGCCACCCCGTGGGACTCGGCGGCGACCACCGCCCAGGAGCACGAAACGGCGATGAAGGGCAAGATCGTCGTGTCGATGGCCAACGCTCTCGTTCGGGTCGGCGGCGAGTTCCAGCCGCTCGTGCCACCCCGCGGTTCGGTGGCCGCGCACGTCCAGGCCGCCGTGCCGTCGTGCCATGTCGTCGCCGCTTTCCACCACCTTCCGGCGAAGGAGCTCGGCAACCTCGGTGAGCCGATCGACTCGGACGTGCTGATCTGCAGCGACGACCACGACGCCATCACGCGGGTCGCCGAGATCGTCGCCAAGATCCCCGGCTGCCGGCCGCTCGACGCCGGCGAGCTGTCCAACGCGATGGCCATCGAAGCGTTCACCGCTGTGCTGTTGCAGCTGAACATCCGCTACAAGACACGGGTGGCCCCGAAGCTGACCGGCATCAAGCGCGACCCGCGCCAGTCCCAATGACCCTGAGGCTCTACGACACTGCCCGTCGGGCGGTGGTCCCGTTCGAGCCGCCCGAGCACGTGCTGATGTACACGTGCGGGATCACCCCGTACGACGCCACCCACCTCGGGCATGCCGCGACATATCTCGCCTACGACGTGCTCCAACGTCGGCTCATCGATCTCGGTCATCGGGTGACGTGCGTGCGCAACGTCACCGACGTCGACGATCCACTGTTCGCCAAGGCTCGTCAGCTGGGCGTGCACTATCTCGACCTGGCGGCCGGGGAGGAGGCCCGCTTCGAAGCGGACATGGACGCCCTCAACGCCTTGCCCGTCGCGTCGCGGCCGCGGGCATCGTCGGCCATCCCAGACATCCGCGGGTTCATCGGCATGGTCATCGATCGCGGGTATGCGTACCAAGCGGGCGGCAGCGTGTTCTTCGACGTCTCCAAGTTCGACCGCTTCGGCACCGTCAGTCACTACTCCCGGGAACGAATGGTCGAGCTCGCCCGACAACGTGGAGGCGACGTCGACAATCCGCTCAAGCGCGACCCGCTCGACTTCGTCCTCTGGCAACCGTCGGCACCCGACGAACCGTCGTGGGACACGCTGTGGGGTCCAGGACGGCCGGGCTGGCACATCGAGTGCAGCGCCCTCGCCCTGCGCGAGTTGGGCTCGACGATCCACCTCCACGGTGGAGGCAGCGATCTCATCTATCCGCACCACGAATGTGAGCGGGCGCAGTCCGAGGCGGCGACCGGCGAGCCGTTCGTGCAGCACTGGATGCACACCGCCCTGATCTCCAAGGACGGCGAGAAGATGTCCAAGAGTCTCGGCAACCTCGTCTTCGTCGACGCCTTGCGCAAGGAGTGGGATGCCGCCGCCATCCGCCTGGCGATCATCGGTCACCACTACCGCGTCGAGTGGGAATGGGACGAAGCGCTGATGCCGCGGGCGCAGCAGCGCTTGGAGGAGTGGCGGGCGGCGTCGCGGCGCGGCGGTTCAGACGGCGATCTGCTGCAGGTGGTGCGCGATCGACTCGACGACGACCTCGACACCCCGGGTGCGTTCGCGGCCATCGATGCCGCGGCGGCCGATGGCGCCGGCAAGGCGGTCGCTGCTGCCGCCGAACTGCTCGGCGTGCTGCTGTAGGTTCACCCAGCCTTCACGGGCGCCACCGGCTGCCGTAACGCCACCGGCATACGATGACAGCGTGGTCAAGGCAAACGGTGCAGGCGCCGCCCAGCGGCGCGCCCGGTGGCTCCTCGCCCCGTTCGCCCACTGGCGCTGGCACATCGACCTCGACGGCTTCGAGCGGCTGCCCGCCGACGGTCCGGCGATCCTCTGCCCGAACCACATCTCCTTCCTCGACTCGGCGTTCCTCATGCTGTCCGTGCCGCGCAACATCAGCTTCGTCGGCAAGGCCGAGTACATGCAGTCGTGGAAGACGAAGTTCCTCTTCCCGGTGATGGGCATGATCCCGATCGATCGTTCCGGCGGATCCAAGGCCGCCGTGGCGCTGGAGGCGGCCGGCGCCGTGCTGCGACGTGGGCGAGCTGTTCGGGATCTTTCCCGAGGGCACGCGCAGTCGTGACGGACGCTTGCACAAGGGCCGCACCGGGGCGGCACGACTTGCCGTCGAGGTCGGCGCGCCGATCTACCCCGTCGGGATCGTCGGCACCGACCGCATCCAACCACCTGACGCCAAGCTGCCGAAGCTCGGCGGCTCGTGTTCGATCACGATCGGTCGGCCGATCAACCCGGCGCGCTACGCGGCGATGCCCGAACGGCACCGTGCGCTGCGGGCGATGACCGACGAGGTGATGTTCGAGATCCGCGAGCTCACCGGTCAGGAGTACGTCGACCGCTATGCCGGCAAGTGTGACGACGCCGGGGCGGAGACGAACGAGCCGGCCCGGCCGAAGCATGTCGCCGACTCGGTTGCCGACGACGAGCGAACTGCGGATCGCGAACTGGCGGGCATCGCCAGCTAGCAACTCCCGGGGGCGTCAACGGGGGCGGTTCGTAGACTCCGAGGCGATGAACGCCCCGATCACGATCACGCTTCCCGACGGTTCCCACCGGGAGTACCCGGCCGGGACCACCGCCGCGGACGTCGCCGGTTCGATCGGCAAGCGACTCGCCAAGGCGGCCGTCGCGGCAACCGTCGATGGCCACGAGGTGGATCTCGGACGTGCGCTCGACGATGGCGATCAGGTGGCCATCATCACCGACGACACCGAGGACGGCAGGCACGTGCTGCGCCACTCGACGGCCCACGTGATGGCCCAGGCGGTCACCCAGCTGTTCCCTGGCGCCAAGTTCTCGATCGGCCCGGCGATCGAGAACGGGTTCTACTACGACTTCGAGCTGCCGGGCGCGGCGACCTTCTCCGACGACGACCTCGTGGCCATCGAGGCGGGATGCGCGAGATCATCAAGGCCGACCAGCCGTTCGTGCGCTCCGAACTGAGCGCGGATCGAGGCGCTCGGCGTGTTCGCCGACCAGCCGTACAAGGTCGAGATCATCGAGCGTGTGCGCGAACTCGCCGGCGAACGGGGCGACAGACGTCCTCGACGCCGGTGAGGTCGATGCCGGAGACACCGTGAGCGTGTATCGGAACAGCGACGAGTTCGTCGACTTGTGCAAAGGGCCGCACGTTCCGTCGACCGGCCGGCTCGGACACTTCAAACTGCAGAAGGTGGCCGGCGCGTACTGGCGAGGAAACGAGAAGGGCCCGATGCTGCAGCGCATCTACGGCACGGCGTGGGAATCCGACGCCGCGCTACGAGCGCATCTCGACCAGCTGGCCGAGGCCGAGAAGCGCGACCACCGCCAGCTGGGAACCGAGCTCGACCTGTTCAGCTTCCCGAGCGAGATCGGCGGCGGACTTGCGGTCTGGCACCCCAAGGGTGCCATCGTGCGCAAGCTGATGGAGGACTACAGCCGGGCTCGGCATCGTCGCCGGCGGCTACGAGTTCGTCTACACACCGCATCTCACGAACGGCAAGCTGTTCGAGACGTCAGGACATCTGGCGTGGTACGCCGACGGCATGTACCCGCCGATGGAGATGGACAACGGCACGTACTACCCCAAGCCGATGAACTGTCCGATGCACTGCCTGATCTATCGGTCGCGACAACGCAGCTACCGCGAGCTGCCCTTGCGCCTGTTCGAGCTCGGCACGGTGTATCGCTACGAGCGCGCCGGCACGTTGCACGGACTGTTGCGGGTCCGCGGTCTGACGATGGACGACAGCCACATTTTCTGTACGGCCGAGCAACTCCCCGACGAGATCGCTGTCGCTGCTCGACTTCGTGTTGTCGGTGCTCGGTGCGTTCGGCTTCGAGGACTTCTCCTTCCACCTGTCGACGAAGGATCCCGAGAAGTTCATCGGCTCGGACGAAGAATGGGAACAGGCGACCGAGGCGCTGCGAAGCGCCCTCAATCGTCGTGGGCTCGCCTACACGCTGAAGGAAGGCGACGCCGCGTTCTACGGCCCGAAGATCGACATCGATGTGCGCGACGCGATCGGGCGGTCGTGGCAGCTGTCGACGATCCAGTGTGACTTCAACCATCCCGAACGGTTCGACCTCGAGTACGTCGGAGCCGACAACGAACGGCATCGCCCGATCATGCTGCACCGCGCCTTGTTCGGATCGATCGAACGATTCTTCGGGGTGCTCCTCGAGCACTATGCCGGCGCCCTCCCAACGTGGTTGGCACCGGTTCAAGTGCGCGTGCTGCCCGTCGCGACCGCCCACGAGGAGTACGCCGAGCAGGTCGTCCGGCGCGTCCGAGAGGTGGGCGGCCGCGCCGACCTCGTCGCTGCTGCCGATCCGCTCGGCAAGCGGATCCGCAGTGCCAAGCTGGAGAAGATTCCGTACGTGCTGGTCGTCGGGGACGACGACATGGCGGCGGGGACGGTCGGGGTCAATCGCCGCGGTGGCGAGGTCGAGCGAGATGTCGACGTCGGTGCCTTCGTCGCCATGTTCGTCGAGGAGATCTCGATCGCCGAAACCGACGCAATCCGCCCCTGACAAGGGCGCGATGCGCCCCTGAGATGCGTCGGGTGTCGAAGTCGTTACGGTCTGGTGAACTGGGATTCGACAACGGACAGACGTGGTACTCTCGAAATTGCCGGCAGGCCCTCGTGGCACGCTGGCGCCGGTCGGCCCGTCAGACCGATGTAATCGGGCCGGGCTTGCTCATCCGCCGGAGCGGGCCCGGCTCGATGGCCGTCTGCGCTCGTACACTGCGCCAGCCATGAACGGCCACGTCCTCGACCGCCTGTGGAATGGGTGGCGCGCCGCCTACGTCTCGGGTAGCGCCGGCCACGTGGATGCCGTCGACGCCGGCGAGGGCAGTGTGTTCACGCAGATTCTCGGCTGCGGGCTCGACGACACGGAGACGAACATCGTCCATCGCGGCTCGACGTGCTTCGTGATCATGAATGCTTTTCCGTACACGTCGGGGCATCTGATGGTGCTGCCCTATCGCGGAAGTCGCCGATCTGCACCAGCTCACGCCGGCCGAGTTCAGCGAGTTGTGGGAAACGGTCGCCGCAGCCGTCGTCGCGTTGAAGCGGGCGTATCGGCCCGACGGTCTCAACGTCGGGCTCAACCTCGGTCCGGCCGCCGGAGGCAGCGTCAGCGGGCACTTGCACGTGCACGTCGTGCCGCGCTGGGGTGGTGACTCGAACTTCATGACCGCTGTTGCCAACACGCGCACCCTGCCGGAAGCGATCAGCGACAGCGCGGCGAAGATTCGTGCCGCCTGGGACTCGGCGGCGTGAGCGAGGACCACCGCGACGAGCTACCCGCCGACCTCGACGCGGCCGGCTACGTGGGGCCGTACAAGTTTCCGGACAACTCGCGGCGGCGCATCCCCGGCGCCCTGTATCTGGTCATCGCCGCTGCGTGCGTCCTGATCTGGGCACTGTGGCGCGATGACGTTCCGTACGTGAACGCTGGATGGCTGTGGGCGGCAGCGGCACTGGCGGTGGCCGCGGCGATCTCGATCTCGTCGGGTTGGCGGATGCACGTCAACGAGACCGACGCCTTGATCGCCGCCCAGCAAGCCGTCGGCTTCGCCGTCGGTCATGCCTCGGCACAGCAGGTGTGGCGCGGGCTGCGCAGCCGACCCACGTGGCGTGTGCTGTGCTACTCGATCGAGGATCCGCCCGATCGGCGTGGGCTCGTGCTCGTCGACGCCATTGACGGCCGGGTCGTCGAGTGTCTCGTCGAGGCGAATCCCGACGCCAGCTGGAGAGCCACTCTGGCGCTGACGACTTGTCGCCAATCGCGGAAGTCGCCGTCGCGCCGGGGGGCGGCCTCGGCGATGCGGCGGACGACGGTGCCCGCGTCGGTGGCGAGCCGGCGCAATTCGTCGAGGGTTGCGTCGTCCCAGTCGTCGATCGGGCGACGGTCGATCGCATCGGCGATGGCGCCGGGACTCGGCGCCGACCCGACGACCGCTGCCGCGCGCCGCGATGCGCTCGTCGAAGCTGGCGAGGAGGGCGCTCACTTGGGCGTCCTTGGCCGCGTCGACTGCCTCGACGCGGCGACGCGTCAACGAGCGGAAGGCGATGGCGAGGTCGGCCGCGGTCGACTTGCTCATGCCTCACATCCTGCCAAATCGGAGCACTAGCCTGACGGCGATGTTCGACGGCAGCTTCCGCAAGCCGATCGAGAAGGCGATCCGGCCCGTCGGCCAGGCGTTGCGGCGCACCGGCCTCACCCCGGACCATCTCACGGTCGTCGGCCTCGTCGTCGGGATCGGCGCTGCGTTCGCGATCGGCTCGGGGCACCTGCTGCTCGGCCTCGTCCTCGTCATCCTCGCCGCTGTGCCCGACCTCCTCGACGGCGCCCTGGCGAAGGCTTCCGAGGCGGCGAGCCAGCGTGGCGCCTTCTTCGACTCGACGGTCGACCGGGTGACCGATGCGCTCCTCCTCGGAGGTGTCGCCTGGTACCTCGCCGGTCACGAGTCGCCGCACATGTCGGTCCTGGCGTTTGCCGTGATGGCGTCGTCGTCGTTGATCTCGTACCAGCGGGCGAAGGCCGAGTCGCTCGGCCTCGACGCCAAGGGCGGTCTGATGGAGCGCGCCGAGCGCGTCGTGCTGCTGTGCATCGGCCTGCTCTGGGACCGGCTGCTCGTCCCGGTGTTGTGGGTGATGCTGGCACTCACCGTCGTCACGGCGATCCAGCGCTTCGTGAAGGTGTGGCGCCAGGCCGAGGTCGCTCCCGTCACGGCGGCGCGCATCGAGATGCGCCGCAGCCGTCGCCAGACGCGACGCGTCGCTCGCATCCAGCGCCGGCACACCCGCGTTCAGCGACGTCGTGGCTGACGCCGGCCGGCCGCCGGCAAGCGGCTCGCCGGAGCTATCACAGTCGGCGGCTATCGGGCCGGCTCGCTGCTCGCCCGGGTGATCCCGGGTGTCGTCGCGAGCGGCCTGGCGAACCCGATCGGTTTCGGCGCGAATGTCGCCAACCCCCAGCGGCGGGCGATGATCGAGCGCCACCTGCGACGCGTCAACCCGACCTGGTCGTCGATCGAGACTGCGTGCCGCCGTGCAGGACGCCTTCGAGTCGTACGCCCGGTACTGGGTCGAGAGCCTGCGGCTTCCATCGCTGTCAGCACGAACCGTCGCCGCCGGGATCGAGGTCCCCGACTACGAGCACATCGCTGCCGCCCGCGGAGCGGGCACCGGCGTGATCCTCGCCCTGCCGCACCTCGGCGGGTGGGAGTGGGCGGGGCGCTGGCTGGCCGACCGGCGGCGATCCCGTGACGGTCGTGGTCGAGACGATCGAGCCGCCCGAGCTGTTCGATTGGTTCGCCGAGCTGCGGGCCAAACTGGGAATGACGGTGGTCGCCGCTCGGCGCTGACGCCGGCCGGGCGACCTGCGGGCGCTCAAGCGCAACGAGATCGTCTGCCTGCTGTCCGACCGCAACATCGGCGGCGGCGGCGTCGACGTCGACTTCTTCGGCGAGCGCACCAAGCTGCCCGCCGGCCCGGCCACGCTCGCTCTGCGCACCGGCGCCCCGATCCTGCCCGTCGCCGTGTACTTCACGCGTCGATCCGACGGTCACCTCGGGGTCGTCCGCCCGCCACTTCCGGCGGAACGGCGGGGCTCACTGCGCGACGACGTCGCCGGATCACCCAGTACCTCGCCGACGAGCTCGAGTACCTCATCCGTCGTGCCCCCGAGCAGTGGCACCTGTTTCAACCAAACTGGCCGAGCGACGAGAGATGGCTCGCTGACCAGCGACTAGGTTCGCACCTGCCGATCTTGAAACCGGGCCTCAGGGAGCGTTGGCGGTGATCGTATGGAGGGCGAGTTCCAGCTCCTCGGCGACCTCGGCGGCGCGTCGTCGGTGGCGGTCGCTTGCGTTGACACGACGGTGACGGTACCGGTGCCGGCGGCGTCGGTCGGGCGGTGTCCACGTCCGGTTCGCCGCTCTCGACGGTCGCTGTGGTGATTCGGTCGGTGGTGACACCGTCGAAGCTGACGGTGTCGTCGGGCCGGCGTAGGACGATCCGGTGCCCGGGGTGCAACTGCAGGGTCCAGCCGCCTTCGTGGACGAGGTGGTGATCGGACTCGCAAATTGGGACGAGGTTGTCGAGGTCGGTCGTCCCGAAGTGTTCCCAGAACGTGACGTGATGGATCCGGCAGGCATCGAACGGCACCGTGCAACCGGGCATGCAACAGGTCCGGTACATCGCTCGTAACGCCCGCCGCTGTGCCCTGGTCGCCAACCGGCATTGGCGGCCGACGGCGAGCACCTCGTGGTCCCCGGCGAGCCAGACAGGCACGATCGTGCCGTCGCAGCACAGCCGGCGGATCACCTCGACCGGCAACTGCTGGCCGTCGGAGGTTTCGGCGACCTTCGCTTGACCACCATGCAAGAGGGCTGTGTAGTCGATCAGCACCGACACCTCCGCCACTTGCCCTGCACCGGTTGCGGCGCTGTCGCCGGTGGGGCGGGTGATGTGATCGACGATCGCGTCGGTCTGCAATTGATCCCAGGTGCGGTCGTCGCCATCCTGGTTGACAGCACGCGCCGTCCTGCCGATGGCGGCGTTGAACGCTGTCCACAGCTTGGCGTCATCGAGCGGATCCAACGACAACAACGTCTTGCACATCCCCGTGTGCTTGTCGACCCAACGCCGCACGTTGCGTTGCCGGCGCAACCGTTCGTGACGGGACAGTCCGCCGTCACCGGCGAGGTCGCGGGCCAAGTCACGAACCTCATGGTCGAACTGCTCCGGACTCATCGCCGCCGCGGCATTTACCAGCGCCTCGGCGTGCCCGGCCAACTCCTGCTTGGCGTCATCGTCGAGACCCCTGGCGGCGTTGACGACAGCGTCGACGTGACCGGCACCAATGGTTCCGTCAGCGAGCGCTTCGCCCAACTCTGGCATCCGCTCACACACGATGCCCCGCGTCGCCGCTGCCTCGGCATCACGCTTGGCCCTCCGCCCACCGCCGGCCAGCACCCTGAACGGCGCCTCGCCCTCGCCCGCCGCGGCCAACTCGGCTGCCCGCGTGGCAATCCGGACGTCCAGGGCGTCGAGCCACCCTCGCATCCGCAACGAGCGACCAACGAGTCCGTCGAGCCCGTTTCTGTCCTGCTCTTCGGGATCGGCCACGAGCAGCTTGACGAAAGCGTCCAACACCGTGCCGTCATCAGGCTGTTCGCCCTCCACAAACCGCCGCACCGAACTCATGTTGCCCATCGTAGAAAGGGGGTGTCACAGTCGCTTTGGCGAGCGGAACGTGTCCACGGTTTTGAGACATCTTGTGTTCGAAAGGTCAGGTCGCGGTTCGCACCACCTTCGGGAGTGCACACGATCGACCGGCCGTTCGTCATTCCGGCGACGACCGGCTGATCGGACTCAAGCTAGACCTCCACTTGAGGGCTGCTCGCGACGCTGACTGTGTTCAGAACCGCACATTCGGTCGCCCACCGGCGCCGACCCACCCGGCCCTTCGGCGCCTGATCCCACTCTCGGGGGGTGATCGCGCTTGAATGCCCGCGTCGGTGGTGCCAGCGCCTGATGCGGCTCCCGAAGATCGGCACCTGGCCGACCGACCGCGCCGGGCTCGAGTGCCTGCTTGAGGACATCTGGGTCGACCGATCGGACCCAAGACTGGGTCGCTGTCTCCTGGTTCGACAGAGACGCAGGAAGCGGCCACGACGGTGACCTATCAAAGCCTTCGGTCACTGCAACACCCACCGGTTGAGCAGTACCGTCGGGGGATGGCGAGGCGGCCAGTGGAAATCAGCGCGCCTACGGGGCGCCGGCCACCGGGTGGTGCGTCGTCGCCGGCGCCGGCCCGGCAGCACCCATCGCTCGGCCGTGTCCACCTGCGTGATCGGGTGCCCGCCGACGTCGCCCGGCGGCGCGCCGTACGTCACCAACTCCATGCCGTTGCCGATGACGAGTTCCGCCCCGACGTCGAGGGCCTGCGCGCGCGTCGCCGTGGTCGCTGTCGTGCTGTTCCACTTACGTCTCGGTGCGTTCCAGGGTGGCTTCGTCGGCGTCGACGTGTTCTTCGTTCTCTCCGGATTCCTGATCACCCGCCTGCTGATCAAAGAGCTGGCCTCGACGGGCACGTTGTCGCTTCCCGGTTTCTGGGCCAGGCGAGCGCGCCGGCTGCTTCCCGGCGTCGTGTCTCGTCATCGTCGTCACCGTGCTGGCGGGAACGGTCAATGCTGTCGCCACTTGGCCCAGCGCACGCTCGCCGTCGACGCGATGGCGGCGGGCGTCTTCGTCGTCAACTTCGTGTTCGCTGGACGCCTCGGCGACTACTTCGCCGCCCAGCTCGCCGAGGCCCAGCCGTCGGCGTTGCTGCACTACTGGTCGCTCGCCGTGGAGGAGCAGTTCTACCTTCTGTGGCCACTCGTGCTCGTGGCTGCTGACGTGCCGCCCCGCCGGTATCGCCGACTGTTACTGCGACGATCCTCGTCATCGCCGCGGCTCGTTGGTCGCCTCGGTGTGGATGACCGGCAGCGTCCAACCTGTGGCCTTCTACCTGCTCCCGCGCGCGGATGGTGGAGCTGCTTGCTGGTGCCGCCCTCGCGGTCGCCGGGCCGGCGTTCCGTGCCGTGCACGCCTGGACTCCGCGCAGCGCCCTCGGCTGGTTCGGGCTGTTCGCCATCGCGGTCGCGGCGATGAGGTTTGACATCAGCACCGTGTTCCCGGGTTACATGGCGATGCTGCCGGTGCTGGCGACTGTCCTCGTGATCGTTGCCGGGGGAGCAGGCGGCTCATCGAGTGGTCCTGTCGTCGTGCTGCGCCACCCCATCGCGCTCTGGATCGGACGTCATTCCTACGCCATCTATCTCTGGCACTGGCCGGTGCTCGTGCTCGCCGAATCGCAGTTCGGCCCGCTGCCGTTGCCAACGCGCCTGGTACTCGTCGCCGTCGCCGTCGGTCTCTCGGCGATCTCGCTGCGACTGGTCGAGGATCCGGTTCGCCATTCGCCGTGGTTGGCTCGACGGGCAGCCCGCTGGGCTCGCTCTCGGCGCCACGTTGTGCGCCACCGCCGTCCTCGCCGGGGCCTGGATGCGACTCCACGGACTCCCCGCTCGATTCCGGCGAGCTCGCCGCCGCGGCCGACCCTCGTTGCGCACACGACCGTCGCCGCCCAGACGACGACCGCTGAGCAGACCCGAGCGCGCCGCGGCAGCCGGCCGTCACCGAAGCGAGCCTGGCGAACCTGCCTGAAGGCGACGCTCGACGCCCTCGTCGCCGCCAACCAGCCGTCCTGGCCCAGGGTCTGGCCCAGACCGATGTTCCGTCCAACCTTCGGCCCGCGCTCGGTCAGGTCGGCGCCGACCGAGCCAGGTCTACCGCGACGACTGCGTCGCGGTCGGGCGGGTGAGCGAGCTCAAGCCGTGCCGCTACGGCCACGACGGAGCTGCCTTCACGGTCGTCCTCTACGGCGACTCGCACGCGGCGCAGTGGTTCCCGGCGTTGGAGGGCTCGCGCCGAGGAGCGTCAGTTCGAACTGATCGTGATGATCAAGGGCGGTTGCCCGACCGCGGCGGTGTCGATCCCGACGGCGACGCTGGCCGAACCTGCCCGATCTGGCGCGACCAAGCGGTCGAGTTCATCGCCGCCGAGCAACCGGAGCTGCTGCTCGTCAGCGCCTCGGCCGGCTACCCGAACGACGACGACGAGTGGCGTGACGGCTTCGCCGCGACGATGCAACGGATCGTCCCGAATGCGGACAACGTCGTCGTCATCGGCGACACCCCGGAATCGACGGAGGAGCCGACCGACTGCCTGTCACGGAATCTGCGGCAGCGCCGACGTGTGCTCGTCCGACCGCGACGACGTCGTGGCCTCGAGCCGGCTGGCCATCGAGGCGGACGTGGCGAGCAACCTGGGCGCCCGCTACGTCGACACCTCGGACTGGCTGTGCACCGACGCGGCGTGTCCGATGATGATCGGCGACATCCTGCTCTACCGCGACGCCACCCACATCACGACGGTGGCGTCGGAGTGGTTCCGCCCGCTCCTCGAAGCGAGCCTGGCACCGGTCCTGCCGTAGCGGACCGGTGCACGGCTACGGACAGCTGTCAGTCGAGCTTGTCGACGGCGTCCTTGGCCGCGTCGGCGCCCGACTGGACCTGGCCGTCGTACTGATCGGGAACCTTTTCCTTGATCGCGTCGGCGCCCTTGTCGATGCCTTGCTTGACCTGGTCCTTGTTCCCCCCGAACCAACCCTTGATCGTGTCCATCAAGCCCATCGGAGCTCCTTCCTCGAGGTACCTGCTCAGTCTGGCACGTTTGCGCTACTGCTTTCGCGAACGGGGCCCGATGTCGACCTCGAATGCCGATTCGACGTGGACTTCGAAGGGGGAACGATGCCGACCTATCTGATCGTCGCCAACCAGACCATCGGTGGCGCCGAGTTGCTCGACAAGGTCACCGACCTGGCCGCAGCGCCGGACCGTGCGACTTCTACCTCGTCGTGCCGGCGACGCCGCCCGAAGGAACACCTCACGTGGACCGAGGGGAAGCGCGTACGATCGCCGCCCGCCGACTCGAGGAAGGACTGGCGCGGCTTCGCGGCGCCGGCGTCGACGGTCGACGGCGAGGTCGGCGACGCCAGCCCGGTGATGGCCGTCGACGACGCGCTGCGCCACCGTCACGTCGACCACGTCGTCGTGTGCACACTCCCGATCGGGATGTCGCGATGGTTGAAGCTGAGCCTTCCGGACCGCATCGAGCGCAAGCACAAGGTGCCCGTCACCCACCTGGTCGTCCAGCCCGAGACCACCGACGCCGGCTGACGGGTCGGTCGACGCCTGTCGGACTCGGCCAGCAGGTCGAGGAGGTCGATCAGCGCCTCGAGCTTGGCCTCGCCGAGATCGGGCGGAGGGGTCATCTGACGCCACAGCGCCTCGGCCTGGAACACCCGCTCGGCGATGTCGAGCCAGATCGTCTGCGACTCGGTGGACAAGACGGCGAACGAGGGATGCTGCTCGGCGACGCGGCGCAACGTCTCGTGGTGTTGGGCGAGCAACGGTCGGAGACCCTCGCGCAAGTCCGCGTCGGTACGCGCGGCGACGCACAGCTCCAGCCACACGGTCGTGTCGGCAGCGTTGATCACGTCGCGCATCCCGCGCGAGGGCGGCGTGCGGGTCGGCCTCTGCCGCGATCTCGGCCATCGCCGCGATCTGCCGATCGTGGAGTTCGGCGAGGGTGGCGACGAGGAGGTCCTCTCGCGCGTCGGGAAGTGGCGGAACAGGCCGCCCTGCGAGACGCCGGCGCGAGTCCAGATCTCGCGGATCGTCGATCGGCTGTAGCCGATCTCGACGATCGCCGTGATCGTGGCGTCGAGTAAGCGGGCGATCGTGCCGGCAGTGCGCTCCTCCTGGGAACGTCGCTGGGGCTCACCGTCTGGCATCGGACCCTCGTGTCGTCGGCGGCCCGACGGTGGGGTCGCACGGTGCTCCGCCCGGCCGGGGCGCTGGTATCGGCGACGGGATCACCGTGGGCCTCCGCCGCGCCCTTGGTGGTCCCGTCGCCGACACCGACGTGAACAACGGTTCCCGCCGGCTCGCCTTCTTCCGCCGAAGAAAGCGAGCAGGCGCATTGTAAGTGCACCGCAACGAGAAATGCAACGGCCATCTTCCAGGTGTTCTGCCTCCCGGAGGAGATGTTCCGGGCTCAGTCCGGCAGTGAATCTGGCGCCGAGGTGGGTCGCCAGATCGAGCAGTGCACGGTTGCGGCGAGTGTCGCGCTCCTCGTGAGTCGCCGGCGTCGACCACCGGCTCGATCACCGGGGCGAGCTCGATCGTGCCGCGCAGCAGCTGCAGCCACGTTTCGCGCCGCGACTCCTCCATCGACGCGATGGCGGGAAAGGACGAGGCGGCAGCACGGATCAGCGCCCAACGGGCCTCGATGGCCGGGCCGACGCGCTCGCGCAGTTCGGCGTCGGTGCGGGCGGCGATCGTGATCTCGGCCCACACGATCGCGACGTCGTCGCGCGCCAGCCGACCGACCATGGTCAACAGATCGAGGGCGTTGCCCGTGCCGGCACGAATGCGGTCGGCGTACTCGACGTACCGGGTGATGCGCTCCTCGGTCATCCGCTCGAGGGCCTTGAGGACGAGGTCGACTCGGGTGTCGAAGTAGTGGAAGAGGGCGCCGTCGGTGACGCCCGCGCGACGGCAGATCTCGGCGACGGTCGCCCCGTGGTAGCCGATCTCGCTGATCGCCGTGATAGTGGCGTCGAGGAGCAGCTCGACAGTCTCGGCGCGACGCTCGGATTGTGAGCGACGCCGCTGTGTCCCTCGAGCTGGTCGGTCGGGCGTCACCGGTAGCCGCGCAGCAACGAACCCGTCCGCGTCACGAGGTATCCGTCGGCGACGTCGAACTCGTCGGGAGCCCCGCCGACATCGAGTTGCCACGCTGTGCCCAGGTCATTCATGCCGTACGCCGTGACGATGCTGCCGCTGGCGACGACGACCCGCGTGTCCGACGAGGCGACGACCTCGAACGGAGCTCCCGGTGTCGGCGAGGTGTGGTTGACGATGTCGCCGGTCAGCGGGAGCAGCGTGAAGACACCATCGGCGTCCTCCCGGACACGTCCGATGACCGACACCGCCGTGCCGACTTCGGCGGCCGGTCGCTCCCAGCGCACGTCGCCGGTCTCCCGCTCGACGGCCACGATGTTCTCGGCCGCGGTGCCGGAGCGGACGAGGGCGACCTCGCGATACACCTCGACGGCACCAGCACCGGCGACCGGTGTCGTCCAGTTGATCCACCCGGAGTAGGCATCCCACTCGCGCAGCTCGTCGCCATCGGTGGTGTAGACGTAGGCGCCGAATCCGCACGTGACCTCGTCGGTGCGCGGATCGAATGGTTCGTCGCTGTTCCAGCGCTCCTCGCCGGAGTAGTGATCGAGCACGGCGAACGGCTGCGTTCTCGACACATCGCCGACCGGCGCGACGACCACGACGATGTCGCGGCAGAAGGTGCCGAGCGCTCCATCGGCTTGCCAGCGCTCTTCGCCGGATTGCGGATCGAGCGCGGTCACCACCTCGCCGTCGGTGAGCAGCAAGATGCCATAGCGATTGATGGCTGCCGGTGACCCGGAGTGCTCGAAGCGCAATTCACCGGTCTCGGCGTCGTAGACCTCGAAGTGGGTCTTGTCGCTGATCACGACGATCTCCTCGTGAGCGTCGATCGTGGAGGAGGAGCCGACCTCGACGAGACCAGCGCTCGGCGCCGGTGACGATGTCGAACCGGGTCAGACGAAACGGCCGGCGCCGAGGGACCTGGCGTTGTGTGTTCGTGGAGGTACAGAGCGTCCCCGGCGACGGCAAGGTCGCAGCGGCGGGGGGAGTCGGTCGCCGCGGCAAGCTCGGCGGCCGAATCGCACGCCACCTCTTGTTCCCATGCCGCAACCGGTTGGCGCTTGGGCACGTCCTCGTCATCGATGATCGCCGGGGCCAACGCGGCGATCGCCACGACTACGCCGACTCGTGCTCCTCGTGCCGCCACGACGGGCAAACTACCGACCGCGACGGCGACATTTTCACGTCGACATCGTCGACAGGGTCGACACGTCGACATCGTCGACACGTCGACATCGTCACATGTCGATGACGCGCTCGATGATCCACCCACGCTGACCGTTGGCCTCGATCATCCGCCAGCGGTCACCGTTGCTGGCGTCGGTGTGGACGGCGTCGAGAATCGGCACCGAACAGGTGCCCGGCGCGATCTGATCGAAGCGGGGCCAGTTCGTGCCCGGGCCGCCGCGGACGTTGACGTTCGCCGATCCGACGATGCAGCCGTTGCCGGCGGCCTGGGGCGCTGCCGCGACGTTGAACATCGGGTGTGACACGAGCCAGTTGCCGTCCTGCTGGACGAGGATCAGCGTCGGCGGCGTCTCCGTCTGCAACCACGAACAGGCGATCGTCGGCCCCGCCGGGTCGGCGCATGTCGGCTCGCCCCACGCCTGCGCACCGGCCACCTGCGTGTACTCGGCGTACGCTGCGCTCGCCCAGTCGAACACCGCCGGAGAGCGGCCGGGGATCTCCAGCGCGGTCGCTGTCGCTTGGTCGCCGGAGGCCGCGGCGCCGAGGAACCGCGCCGCCACCGACAACGCGTTGGTGTCGTCTGCGGACAGCTCGGCCGGAGCCTGCTCACGGGGCAATGTCGTGGTCGAGCCCTGGGTGTTGACCACCGGGTTGCCGTCCGGACCGACGGCGGCGACCTGGGTGACCGGCGGCCCGCTACGGTCGGGAACGAGCGGTGCCAGCGTGTCGTTGGACCCACTCGCCGTGAGGTCGCCGCACGCCGAGGTGACGATGCCGGCGGTCACGGCCAACGCCACGACCACGGCGACCATCCCACGCTGCTCCACACGTCGACGGTACCGCCGCCGCTCGGCCCGACGTCGTCACCGCCGTTATGGCACAGTGCCACGATGCCGTACGAATTCTCGCCCCGTGCCCGCGAGGTGCTGGCCGACGTCGTCGCCTTCATGGACGACCACGTGTACCCCAACGAGGAGCAATTTGCCGAGGAAGCCAACGTGTGTGGCACCGGCGACCCACCATTGCTCGACAAGCTCAAGGCAGCGGCGCGAGAGCGCGGGCTGTGGAACCTCTTCCTGCCGCACCTCAGCCCCGACGCTCCGGGAACGAAGCTGACGAACCTCGACTATGCCCCAGTGTCCGAGCAGCTCGGCAAGGTGGTGTTCGCATCGGAGCTGCTCAACTGCGCGGCGCCGGACACCGGCAACATGGAGATACTCAATCTGTACGGCAGCGAGCGGGTCAAACAGCAGTGGCTGGCGCCGTTGCTCGAGGGCGAGATCCGTTCCGGCTTCTCGATGACCGAGCCAGACGTCGCGTCGTCCGACGCCGCCAACATCGGGCTGCGCATCGAACGGCAGGGCGATCGCTACGTCCTCAACGGCACGAAGTGGTTCACGTCAGGCGCCCTTCGCGACCGATGCAAGGTGCTGATCGTGATGGGCAAGACCAACCCCGATGCCCCGAAGCACCTCCAGCAGTCGATGCTCGTCGTTCCCAAGGACGCCCCTGGGTTGACGATCGGGCGGCAACCGCACGTGTTCGGCTACAACGACGAGTGGGTCGGCGGTCATCCGGAGATCCACTACGAGAACGTCGAGGTACCCGCCGACAACCTCCTCGGCGAGGAGGGCGGGGGGTTCGCCATCGCCCAGGCACGTCTGGGGCCCGGACGCATCCACCACTGCATGCGAATGATCGGCGTCGCCGAGCGGGCACTCGGTCTGATGATCGAGCGGGCCATCGAGCGCCACACGTTCGGGAGTCGCGTCGTCGACAAGGGGCTGATCCAGGACTGGATCGCCGAGTCGCGAATCGACATCGACATGGGCCGAGAGTACGTGTTGCACACCGCCCACGTGATGGACACCGCCGGCAACAAGGCGGCAGCCGGCGAGATCGCCGGCATCAAGGTCGCCGTGCCGAACATCGCCCTGCGGGTCATCGACCGCGCCATCCAGGTCCACGGCGCCGCGGGCGTCACGCAGTTCACGCCGCTCGCCGAGATGTACGCCCACGTCCGGACGTTGCGCATCGCTGATGGCCCCGACGAGGTGCACAAGATGACCATCGCCCGCCGCGAGATCAGGCGCCACGACCCGTCGTTCGGGAACTAAGGGTGCACGCGGCGGGCGACGATCTCGCGGTAGATGGCGAGGTACTCGGCGACCAGCTTGGTCATCGAAAAGTCCTCGGCGCGGGCGGCGCCGGCGGCGCACAACCGCCCGGCGAGGCCGCGGTCGGTGAGCGCCCGGGCCAGGGCGCTGGCGAGCGCCGTGGCATCGCCGGGCTCGACGAGCAAGGCGTCGACGCCATCGGTGGCGACGGTGCGGTAGCCATCGAGGGCGCTGGCAACGACGGTGGTCTGGGCGGCCATTGCCTCGATCAGCACAACCCCGAAGGACTCACCGTGCAACGATGGCGCGCAGAACACGGAGGCGCCGCGCAGCCGGCCGAACTTCTCCGTGTCGTCGATCCGCCCGAGCCAGGAGATCCGCGAGTCACCGGCGAAGCGAGCGCGTAAGGCCGCCCCGTCGGGTCCGTCGCTGCCGATCCACAGCCGGGCGTCGTTGGGCAGCCTTGCGAAGGCTTCGAGGAGCACGGCGAGGCCCTTGCGTTGTTCGTGGCGGCCGCAGAAGAAGATCGTCGGACCGGTCGCCTGCACCGGCGGCGCTGCAGCGATCGTCGCGATGTCGACGCCGTTGAAGAGCATCCGGATCCCGTCTGCCTGCTTCGGAAAGTGCGAGGCGACGAGCTCCTGGGCCTCCTTGGAAACGACGACTTTGATGTCGATGCGACGGAGCAGGCGGTCGAGCAGCGGCTTGAACACCCGATAGCTGGTCGACACCCCGGCGGCGTGGAAGGTGCCGACGATCGGCGCGCCGCCCATCACCAAGGTGGTCATCGGTGGCCCCGGGGCGAGCGGTTCATGGACATTGAGCACGTCGAACTGCTCGTCGCGCAGGGCACGCATCGTGCGCAGCGCGGCGGAGGCGTCGGGTGCCAATGGGGCAATCGACCCATTGGCCGCGGTCGGCAGGCTGTTGCCGAGCGGGGTGACGAACGGTTCCGGCGGCGGGCCATCGCACGGTCCGAGCACCCGCGCCTCGTGCCCCTGGCGGCGCAGTTCGCGGGCGAGACCGAGAACCTGCGCCTGGACGCCACCCGGCACGCTGAGGCTGTAGGGAGCAATGATCCCGATTCGCAGCGGCCGCCCCAGCTCCACGGCTCGGGACCGTAGCGCCCGTACACTGCCCGAATGGTCTTCCTCATCATCGTGATCGCCGTGGTGGTACTGCTGGCGATCTACCTGATCACTGCCTACAACGGGCTGATCCGGCGACGCAACCAGATCGAGAACGCCTGGTCACAGATCGACGTGCAGCTCAAGCGCCGGATCGATCTCATTCCCAACCTCGTCGAGACCGTGAAGGGTTACGCCGCCCACGAACGCGAGACCCTCGACCGCGTCATCCAGGCGCGCAACTCGGCGATGCAAGCTCCGAACACGCCCCACGCCCAGGCTGAAGCCGACAACATGCTCACCGGCGCCCTGAAGTCGGTGTTCGCCCTCGGCGAGGCCTATCCCGACCTCAAGGCCAACCAGAACTTCCTGCAGCTGCAGGAGGAGCTCACGGCGACCGAGGGCCGCGTGGCCTACGCCCGGCAGTTCTACAACGACAGCGTGCTCGACTACAACAACAAGCTTCAGCAGTTCCCCACGATGTACTACGCCCGCATGTTGAAGTTCGAGCGGCGCGAGTACTTCGAGGCGGACGAGGCGGCGCGAACGACGCCACAAGTCAACTTCTGAAACCTCTCCAGTGTTTGAACTGATTCGGTCGAACAAGCGGCGGTCGGTCGCGCTCGTGGCGGGCTTTGTGGTGATCGCCGCGGTCATCGGCCTCGCCGCCGGGTACGTGGCCGGCTTCGGCTGGTGGGGCGTCGCCATCGCTGTGCTCATCGCCGGCGCCACGGCGTTTGCCTCGTACTGGAAGGCCGACACCATCGCCCTCGCCGTGTCGCGAGCGCAGCCGGCCGACCCGCAGCAGTACCGCCGCCTGTACAACCTCGTCGAGGGGTTGTGCATCGCCAGCGGCCTGCCCCAGCCGCGCATCTACGTCGTTGACGACCCGGCGCCGAACGCGTTCGCGACAGGGCGCAATCCGCAGCACGCGGCGGTGGCCGTCACCACAGGCTTGCTCGACAAGCTCAACCGCGTGGAACTTGAAGGCGTCATCGCCCATGAGCTGTCGCACATCAAGAACTACGACATCCTCGTGTCGACCCTGGCGGTCACGTTGGTGGGGACCGTGGCGCTCGTTGCCGACATGGCGATTCGGATGATGTGGTGGAACGGCGGGCGAAACCGCCGGAGTGGGGATCATGGCGACAGCGGCAACCCGCTCGCCGTCATCGGTTTCGTCTTGCTGATTCTCGCCCCGATCGTCGCCAAGGCGATGCAGGCAACGATCTCCCGGCGTCGAGAGACGCTGGCCGACATCTCGGCCTGTCAGCTGACCAGGTATCCGCCCGGTCTGATCGCCGCCCTCGAGAAGCTTCGCGAAGACGTGACGGTCACCCATTCGGCGACCACGGCAACTGCCCATCTGTGGATCGAACAACCGATGGCGGGCGTTGGCGACCATGGGCGTCTAGGGTCCTTGCACCGATTGTTTGACACGCATCCGCCCCTCGAGGAGCGGATCGCCTTGTTGAAAGAGCTGTAAACAAATGAAAACCACCCCCCGACGTACCCGCGCGATCACGCTCGTGCTGGCTTGCGGATTCGCCGCAACCGCCGTGAGCACGACTGCGGTGGCGACCTCCGAGCCGCCGCCGAGCAGCGAAGCGGACACCACCGCCGAGCCGGCGACCACCGACGCGCCGACGACTGTGGCCGCACCGACCACCGCCGCACCGACCACCACGGCCGCGCCGACGACGACTGCGGCGCCGACGACGACCACCGAAGTCGTGCGCTATCCGCTCACCGGTCTGGCCGTCGCCGACCCCGGGGCGTACCAGCCCCGTCCGGCGATGGTCGTCAAGATCGACAACGTCGATGCCGAGCCCCAGTCCGGTCTCAACCAGGCCGACGTCGTGTACGAGGAGATCGTCGAGGGCCGGGCCACGCGGTTCGCGGCCGTGTTCAACTCGCAGGAGTCCAACCCCGTCGGTCCGATTCGCTCCGGGCGGACGCAGGACATCAACCTGCTCGGCAACCTCAACGATCCGGTGTTCGTCTGGTCGGGCGGCAACGCCGGCGTCACGAACGCGTTGCAGGCGACTGGCTGGACGCTGCTCGGGCAGGGCACTCCTGGGTTCTTCCGCGACGGTGGCCGCCCCGCCCCGCACAACTTGTACGCCAACATGGGCGACCTCTGGTCGCAGGCCGGGGACTCCGGCGAGGCCGTGCCGATCTTCGAGTATGGAGCGACGACCGGGACCCCGGCGACGTTCGCCGAGATGATGGTCGGTGGCTACTCGGTCCGCTGGGATTGGGACGCCACGCTCGGGCTGTGGATGCGCTCGCAGCGCGGCTCGACCCACGAGCTGACTGACGGGCCGGCGAGCACGAACAACGTTGTCGTCCTCGTCGTCCCGTACGGGACGAGCCCGTTCGGCGGCCCGGAGTCGCAGACCGTCGGCAGTGGTCGAGCCGTCGTCTACACGAACGGCAAGAAGGCCGAGGGCACGTGGACCCGTGCAACCGCCGCGGATCCCTGGACGTTGGAGACCGCCGACGGCCAGCCGATCCTCCTCAACCCCGGACGCACCTGGGTCGAGCTCGTCGACGGCGACAACCAACTCGCCGACGGCTGACGCAGGTGGCGTCGGTAACAGGTCGGTCTGGGCGCTGACCTGCGCTTGTATCCTGGACCCATGACCTCACGGCCGTCCGCCTCGACCGGCACGCTCCCCGTCAAGCGCGGCCTTGCCGAGATGCTCAAGGGCGGCGTGATCATGGACGTCGTCACCTCTGAGCACGCCCGCATCGCCGAGGACGCCGGGGCATGCGCCGTGATGGCGTTAGAGCGGGTCCCCGCCGATATCCGCCGCGACGGCGGTGTGGCCCGGATGAGCGATCCGGAGATGATCGACGGCATCCAGCAAGCGGTGTCGATCCCGGTGATGGCGAAGGCACGGATCGGCCACTTCGTCGAGGCGCAGATCCTCGAGGCCCTCGGTGTCGACTTCGTCGACGAGTCCGAGGTGCTCACGCCCGCCGACGAGGCCCACCACATCGACAAGTGGAAGTTCACCGTGCCGTTCGTGTGCGGCGCAACCAATCTCGGTGAGGCGTTGCGTCGTATCGCCGAAGGGGCGGCGATGATCCGCTCCAAGGGTGAGGCGGGTACCGGCGACATCGTCCAAGCGGTCCGTCACCTGCGCTCGATCACCGGCGACATCCGCAAGATCACCCAGGCCGACTCGGCCGAGCTGTTCGACTGGGCCAAGCGGTTGCAAGCGCCCCTCCCGCTCGTCCAGGAGCTCGCCACGACCGGCACGCTGCCCGTCCCATTGTTCTGCGCCGGCGGCATCGCCACCCCGGCCGACGCCGCGTTGGCGATGCAACTCGGAGCAGAAGCCGTGTTCGTCGGATCCGGCATCTTCAAGAGCAACGATCCGGCGCCGCGGGCCAAGGCCATCGTCGAGGCAACGACACACTTCGCCGATCCAGCGATCCTCGCCAAAGTCAGCCGCGGGCTCGGGGCGCCGATGACCGGAATCGGCATGGACGAGCTCCCCGCCGACCAACGCTTCGCCGACAGAGGTTGGTGACGATGAGTCCCCCGGAGCCTCCAGGTGAACGTCGGCGTTCTCGCCCTGCAGGGGGCCTTTACCGCTCACGTTGAGCGGCTCCGTGCCATCGGGGCCACGGCCTCCGAGGTGCGCACCCCTGGACAGCTGGCGACGGTCGACGCCCTCGTGATGCCCGGTGGCGAGTCGACGACGATGTCGAACCTGCTCGGTTCGACGGAGCTGTTCGACCCGATCGCCGAGCGCCTCGCCGGCGGCATGCCCGTCTTCGGCACGTGTGCGGGGATGATCCTTCTCGCCGACAAGATCCTCGACGGCCGTGACGATCAGCGTCACTTCGGGGTCCTCGACATCACCGTCCGGCGCAACGGCTACGGCCGCCAGGTCGACAGCTTCGAGACCGGTCTCGAGCTTGTCGGCGACGAGCGGCCGTTCCGAGGCGTCTTCATCCGAGCTCCCCGCGTCGAGGCCGTCGGCCCCGACGTCGATGTTCTCGCTTCCTACGACGGCGACCCTGTGCTCGTGCGCCACGACCACCTGCTCGCCGCCTGCTTCCATCCCGAGCTGACCGACGACGCACGTCTCCACGCGCGGTTCGTGGATCTCGTCAAGGAGAGTTGAACCGATGTCCGGCCATTCCAAGTGGGCAACCATCAAGCACAAGAAGGGCGCGGCCGACAAGGCCCGCGGCAAGTTGTTCGCCAAGCTCGCTCGGCAACTCGAGGTGTCAGCGCGGGCAGGTGGCGGCGATCCGGATGCCAATCCGACGCTGCGCACGGCAGTGCAGAAGGCGAAGGCGGCGCAGATGACCAACGACGCCATCGACCGGGCGATCAAGCGCGGCACAGGCGAGGCCGGCGCCGGCACCTACGAATCGATCACCTACGAGGGGTACGCCCCAGGCGGCGTCGCGCTGCTCATCGACGTGCTCACCGACAACCGCAACCGCACGGGTTCCGAGGTACGTGGCGTGTTCAACAAGCTCGGCGGCTCGCTCGCCGAACCAGGGGCTGTGAGCTGGCAGTTCAGCCGACGTGGCGTCATCGACGTCGATGGTGGCGCCGGCGAGGACGAGCTGATGCTCGCCGCCATCGAAGCCGGGGCCGATGATGTCGTCCGCGATGGCGACTCGTGGACGGTGACGACCGATCCGTCAGCCGTCTACGAGGTCCGTCAGGCGCTCGAGGACGCCGGCTTCACCATCGACGGCGCCGATACGCCGTTGGTCTCTGCGAATCTCGTGCCGATTGCCGACCGTGCCGACGCTCGCAAGGTCTTGCAGATCGTCGACGCGCTCGAAGACAATGACGACGTGCAGGACGTCTACAGCAACGCCGACATCGCCGAATCCCTGCTCAGCGAGCTCGTCGAGTCATGAGCACTTCGGTAGGGGACAAGGCGCCACCGTTCACGCTCCCGGGGACGCCGCCGGGCGGGGGAGTGAAGGACTACTCACTGAACGACTTCGCCGGCAAACCCGTCGTGCTCGCCTTCTACCCGGGCGACGACACGTCGGTCTGCACGAAGCAACTCAACGACTACAACGACGGACTCGAGTCGTTCAACGACCTCGACGCCCAGGTCCTCGGCATCTCGCCGCAGGACCTCGACAGTCACGAGCGCTTCTCCTCGAAGTACGGCTTCCGGTTCCCACTGCTCGCCGACACCGACAAAGCCGTCGCCCGCCTCTACGGAACGCTCGGGCCGATCGGGTTCCCCCGGCGCAGCGTGTTCATCATCGACGGCGGCGGAACCGTCCGCTACGCCCACCGGGCGATCGCCGGCCTGACCTTCCGCCCGGCGAGCGAGCTCGTCGGCGTGCTCCAGCGCCTGCGCTAAGTCGGGTCGGCCGTCGCGTCGGTCAGGCAGACAGATATGTCGTCTGCGGCACCCGAGAATCGCGGCAGCGTCATTGCCGCCGACAACTTCGGAGTTGAACCGTCGCCTTACGCAGGGATCCACCCCTTTCCTGGCCGCTGCCTCTACAGTGCGAACCTGTGTTCGTGGAGGCGCGCTATCGGGTGCTCGGGATCGATCCCGGCCTGACGCGCTGTGGCTACGCCGCGATCGACGCCAACGGTCCGAGTACAGGTGTCGCCGTCGGCATGGGCGTCATTCGTACACCGACGAACGCCGCCTTGCCGTGGCGCCTGGCGATGCTGCGCGAGGAGCTCTCCCGACTGATCGCCGAGTACGAGCCAGACGTCGTCGCCGTCGAGCAGGTCTTCTTCCAGGTCAACGTGCGCACCGCCATGGGTGTCGGCCAGGCCAGCGGGCTCGCCCTCGCCGAGGCCGCCCATGCCGGCTGCGACGTCGTCCAGTACACACCGAACCAGGTCAAAGACGCCGTCACGGGATGGGGAGCGGCACCCAAGGAGCAGGTGCAGAAGATGGTCAAGGCCCGCCTCGGGTTGACCACGCTGCCCCAGCCCGCCGACGCCGCCGACGCCGCCGCCCTCGCCCTGTGCCATCTGGCGATGGCACCGATGCGGCGAGCGATCTCGGGTGCGCAAGCGGGAGCGGCACGATGATCGGGTCGTTGCGCGGCGAGGTGCTCGAGCGACTCGCCGAAGGCACGGTCCTCGTCGATGTCGCTGGCGTCGGGTACGAGGTCGTCGTCTCGCCACGCACATTCGGCGAGCTCGAGCCGACGACGTCCGCCTTCCTCTACATCCACCACCACATCCGCGAGGACGATCAGACCCTCTACGGGTTCCTCACCCGCGACGAGCGGTCGACGTTCAAGACACTGATTGCCACGCACGGCGTCGGCCCGGCTTTGGCGCTGGCGATCCTGGCGACCTACCCGCCAGCGGCCCTCGTCGACGTCGTGACGAAGGGCGACTTCGCTGCCCTCAAGGCGGTTCCCGGGGTGGGCCCGAAGACGGCCCAGCGGTTGATCGTCGAGTTGCGCGACCGGTTGTCCGTTCCGGTGCTCGACGCCGACCTCCGCGGCGAAGCGGCAGGCGGGACGACCGTCGGCGCGGTCATGGAAGCGCTTGCGGGCCTCGGCTACGGGGCCGACGAGATCCGCGACGCCGTGCGCGAGCTGTCCGGCGACGGCAACGGCGACGCCTCGGCGATGCTGCGCGACGCCCTCAAGCTGCTCGGGGCGAAGCGTGCGTGACGAGTTCCTCGACCCGGGGATCAACGACGAGGTGGATGAGACAGTCGAAGCTGGCCTGCGGCCGCGGCGACTCGGCGAGTTCGTCGGCCAGACCGAACTGAAGGAGCACCTCGCGATCGTCCTCGAGGCGGCGCGCCTGCGCCGCCAGGCGGTCGACCACCTGCTCTTTGCCGGACCACCCGGGCTCGGCAAGACAACGTTGGCGACGATCGTCGCCGCCGAGATGGATGTCCAGCTGCACGTCACGTCCGGCCCGGCACTCGAGCGGGCCGGTGACCTCGCCGCCATCCTCACCAAGCTCGGCGACCACGACGTGTTGTTCATCGACGAGATCCATCGGCTGTCGCGGGCCGTCGAGGAGATTCTCTACCCGGCGATGGAGGACTTTCAGCTCGACATCGTCGTCGGCAAGGGACCGGCGGCATCGAGCATCCGCCTGTCGCTCCAGCCGTTCACGCTCGTTGGCGCGACGACGCGGACCGGGATGATCACCGGGCCGCTCCGCGACCGATTCGGGCTCGTCGCCCGGCTCGACTACTACGGCGCGGAAGAGTTGCAGGCGATCGTCGTGCGCGCCGCCGACATCCTCGGCGTGAGCATCGACGAGGACGGGGCGTGGGAGATCGCTCGACGTGCCCGCGGTACTCCTCGGATCGCCAATCGGCTCCTGCGTCGGGTGCGCGACTTCGCCGAGGTCCGCGGTGATGGACGCATCGACGCCACCACCGCCGAGCGCGGCCTCAGCGTCTTCGGCGTCGACGTGCTCGGTCTCGACAAAGTCGACCGGGCTGTGCTCGGCGCGTTGTGTCAGCAGTTCCGTGGCGGACCGGTCGGGCTCTCCACACTGGCGATCGCCGTGGGGGAGCAGACCGAAACCGTCGAGGACGTCTACGAGCCCTACCTGATCCAGCAGGGGCTGATCGCCCGCACGCCACGCGGTCGAGTGGCGATGCCGGCGGCGTTCACGCATCTCGGCCTGGCGCCTCCTAAGCGGGCCACGGGCCATCCCGACCTGTTCGACTGAGCCGCAGCGGTTCGGTCAGGCGGCGATCACCGTCGGGACGGCGAGTTGACGACGTTCGATCACCTGGTCGACGAGCCCATAGGCGACGGCGTCCTCGCCACGAACGGTGTAGTCGCGGTCGATGTCGGCGACGATCTTCTCGCGCGGCTGGCCGGTGGCGGTCACGAGGATGTCGACCATCCGCTCACGCATCTCGACCATCTCCTTGACGGCCAGTTCCATGTCGATGGACTGACCCTGGGCGCCTCCGTGGGGCTGGTGGATGAGCACGCGGGCGTTGGGGAGGGCCGACCTCTTGCCGGGGGTGCCGGCGGCGAGGAGGACGGCGGCCGCCGAGCACGCCTGACCGACGCAGATCGTCGCCACGTCCGGGTTGACGTACTGCATCGTGTCGTGGATGGCGAACAGCCCGGTCATGTCGCCGCCAGGGCTGTTGATGTACAGCGAGATGTCGGCATCGGGGTTCTCCGACTCGAGGTGGATGAGCTGGGCGACGATCAGGTTGGCGACGTTGTCGTCGATCGCCGTACCGAGGAACACGATGCGGTTGGCGAGCAGGCGTGAGTAGATGTCGTAGGCGCGCTCGCCGCGAGTGCTCTGCTCGATGACGGTGGGGATCAACATGGTCGCTCCTCGTGCAACTGATGGGTTGCACCTGACCGTACCGGAGAATGTGACGAAGTGCAACCGCGGAGTTGCGTTAACCTGGGCACATGGAAACTGACGTCGCCATCACGAGAACCGTCGAACTCGATCTCGCGCCGGACGAACTGTGGGAGATGATCGGCAACGGAGACCGCTGGGCCGACTGGATGGTCGACACCGCCACGTTGGACGTCGCGCCGGGTGGTACCGGCCTCGTCACAGACGGTGATGAGGACCGCGAGGTGAGGATCGAGCGAGTCGATGAGGGCGAACGGATCTCGTTCCAGTGGTGGCCAGTCGGGCAACCCGATCAGTCGTCCTCGGTCGACCTCGTCATTCTCCCGGCGCGGCACGGAACCGTGCTCGAGATCGTCGAGACGTTCCCAGCCGGCACCACGCTGTCGGCCGCTTGGCGACGACCGCCTGGCCTGCACGCGTTCACGTCCTCGGGGCAGTGCGGCGGATGCTCGTCGCCGCGTGAGCGTTCGCCCGCTCGACGACTTGTTCGACGCGCTGGCCGATCCGACCCGCCGACGGCTGCTCGAACGCCTCGTCCACGACGGTCCGCACACCGCCACCCAACTCGCCAACGGGTCGGCGGTCAGCCGACAAGCGATCGTCAAGCACCTGCAGGCGCTGATGTCGGTCGACCTCGTCGCCTGCGAGCGAGTGGGCCGGGAGGTCCGCTACCGAGCGACCACTGAGCCACTGGCAACCGTCGTCGATTGGTTGCGTGGGGCCAGCGCGTCGTGGGATCGACGCGGCGAACGTCTGCGCCGGCGTGCTACGTGACCGGTAGGTGTTCGGCGAGAAACGCCATCGTCTTCGCCCACGCCGACTTGGCTGCTGCCTCGTCGTGGAACATCGGCGCCTCGTCGTCGAAGGCGTGCCCGGCGATCTCGACATTGACGGCGAGGTGCGGCCGGCCGTCTGTCACCGCAGCGATCTGCTCGACCGCCTCGCCGGGGATCGACGGGTCGCGACTACCGAAGTGGAACAGCGTTGGGCAGGTCACCTCGTCGATTCCGTCGAGCAGGGCGGCGACGCCCGACCCGTAGTAGCTGACGCACACGCTCGGTTGGTGACGGATCGCAGTGGCGAACGCCAACGTGCCGCCGAGGCAGAAGCCGATGACACCCGGCGTTCCCTGAACCTCGGGGAGGACGGCGAGGTGATCGACAACGGCGCCGCAGTCATCCGCGGCAGCGCTGCGATCGAGCTTGCCGGCAGTCTCCATCGCCGCAGCCAGTCCGGCCTCATCGGCGTCCGCGACCCAACCCGGGGCGACTCGCCAGAACAGGTCGGGGGCGCCGACGACGTATCCGGCAGCGGCGAGCCGGTCGGCCACGGTGCGGATATGGGTCGACATCCCGAAGATCGCCGGGATCAGCACCAGCGCCGGTCCGCTGCCTGCCGCCGGCAACCACACATCGACGCCCATCTCGCCGTCCGCCAGTCGCACGGCATCGGTACGGCTTGCGCCCACGTCACCGACCGTAGCCTGCGGCTGGTGCGCATCGAAGACCTCGACTACGAGCTCGATCCTGCACTGATCGCCCAGGAGCCGATCGAGCCGCGTGACGCGGCCCGGCTGCTCGTCGACCGTGGCGGCGGGGACCCCGAGCACCGTCACGTTCGGGATCTCCCGGACGTGTTGCGCCCGGGCGACTTGGTCGTCGTCAACGACACTCGGGTCATTCCGGCCCGCCTGCGGCTGCGCCGGGCGACCGGCGGCGCCAGCGAGGTGCTACTTCTCGAGCCGCGTGATGCGGACCGGCGTGTCTGGGAGGCGCTCGTCCGCCCGGCGCGCAAGCTGCCGCCCGGAACGGTCCTGTTCGACGCAGCCGGTGAGGCCGTCGTCGAGGTCGGGGCGCGGACAGCCGCCGGCGACACGTTCCTCGTGACAGTGGTCGGTGACGGCGACGTTCTCGCCCGGCTGAACACGCTCGGGGAGATGCCGTTGCCGCCGTACATCCACACGGCGCTGGCCGACCCCGAGCGCTACCAGACGGTGTTCGCCGACGAGCCGGCGTCAGCGGCCGCGCCGACCGCCGGCTTGCACCTCACCGACGACGTGTTCGCCGGGCTGGGGGCACGCGACATCCGATGGGTAACCGTCGAGCTTGTCGTCGGGCTCGACACGTTCGCTCCGATCACCGAGGCGGATCCGCTGACCCACCGCATGCACAGCGAGCGCTACCGGGTTCCCGCTGAGACGTGGGCCGCGGTCGCCGAAGCTCGGCGGGTCGTGGCCGTCGGCACGACGACGGTGCGCGCCCTGGAGAGTGCCGCTTCCAGTGGGCAGCTGGCCGGGCGTACCGAGCTGTTCCTCCATCCCGGCGGCCGCGAGCCGAGCGTCGTCGACCTACTGATGACCAACTTCCACCTACCGCGCACCACGTTGCTGTTGATGATCGAGGCGTTCGTCGGTCCCCGCTGGCGGCGGCTGTACGCCATCGCCGCGGCGTCGGGCTACCGCTTCCTATCGTTCGGCGACGCCATGCTCCTCGACCGCCACGCCCATTAGAACGGGCGGCAGGGCTGGCCGCGGAGGGCGCCGCACGGCGGGTAGTCGTCGGGGATGTCGATGCCCGTCAGCGTCGACAGAACGATGCGCGATGGATGCTCGGCATCATGGGCGATCGTCACGGTCTCGCCGTCGCTGATCGTGTCCCAGTGCCAGATCTGGCGGTTGCCGCCCGGCGCATCGATCGTCACTCGCAGTTGTGAGCCGGCGCGGAACGGGTGGGCGAACGGGTAGATGTCGACGCGGATCGGCACCAGCTCGCCGGCGGGGAGCGGCGCGGCGTCGGCTTCGAGGTGCGTGTGCACAGGATGCAGGGCCGTGCTCGCCTCCTCGTCGAGGGCCCGGTGGCTGACCCGCAGCCAGCCGCTCTGCACGAGCACCTCGGTGCCGTCGGGGCGTACCTCGGTGAGCGTCACCTCGACATCGGTGTCGGTCGCATCGGCCATGATCCACAGGTCGGCCGAGCCCGAGCCCATCACGATCGTGTCGCGGGTGAACGGCTCCGACAGGAAGCTCGCCGCCGTCTCGGCGGGCTCGGCGACCCACGCGAACTCGGCGTCGACGGACCAGATGTTGTCGCCGGCAGCTTCGTCGAAGTAGCCCTCGGGCACGTTGGCGGGGTCGGCGACGTACGACGTCGTTCGCGGCTCGATCGACAGATCGCTGCCGAGCGTGCCGTCCGGCCCGAGGTACCACGTCGTGGCCACGGCGTCTGGCACGGGCCAGGACGGGAACGAGTCCGTCCACACCGGCACCGGGGCGAGCGGGACCGCTGCCACCGGCCCCCTCCTCGAAGAGCACGTCAACGGATTCGTCGGCCTCGAACTCGGCGAGGGCCTCGTCGTAGGTCGCCCCGGAGAAGCGGTCGTCACGCAGTGTGATGTCGTCGGTCTCCCAGATCGTCTCACCGAGGACGCGGGGCGATCGACCGCAGCGTGTCCAACGAAGGCACCCGCTTGGCGACGTAGAGATCGAGGAACTCGAGCCAGCGTGGGGCGATCGCCGGGGACAGCGACTCGGTGTGCAGTCCGTTCGTCAGCGATGCATAGAAGTGGTCGGTCCCGGTGAAGCCGCCGAGCATGTTGGCGAAGTGCCCACCGGTCTGTTCGTCCTGCCAGGCACCGGCGAGGAACACGGGTACCTCGATGTCGTCGAGCAGCGGCCGGACGTCGGTCTTGTCGGCGACGTCGCTGTAGAAGGGGTTGGCGCGGATCTGCTCCTCCAACCCCGGATTCTGCAAGCGGACCAGTTGGTTCTCCCGGCACACCTCGTCGCCCTCGTCGACCCGCGTCTGCGTCCAGTCCTGGCCGAACGGGGCCGTCTCGACGTCGCGCTCGAGCGCCCAGCCGAGAGCGAACCCGTCGTTGAGGATGCCGCCGGGGTAGAGCGTGTACAGGGCCGACGAATCGACGACGCTCAACGGCGTGATCGCCTCGAGGCTCGGCGGCTGCGTGGCCGCGACGTAGAGCTGACTGATGCCGGAGTAGGACACACCGACCATGCCGACGGTGTTGCCGGCCACCCACGGCTGGGCGGCCACCGCCTCGATGATGTCGTACCCGTCGGTGGCCTGGATCGGCTCGAAGTAGTCGAACGAACCGCCACTGCACCCGCTGCCGCGCATGTTGACGCCGACCCAGGCGTAGCCGAGGGCGGTGACCAGCGACGCCAAGCCCGGGCCGCTGCCGCTCGGGTCGCTTGGGGTGTAGGCCGAATACTCGACGACAGTGGGGAACGGCCCGTCGGAGGGGTCCCCTGGCAACACGACATTGACGCTCAACGTCGTCCCATCACGCACGGTCAGGTAGCCGAAGCCATGGTCGATGACCTGGGCGTCGTAGAAGTCCTGCGGGGGCGGCTCGTCGAACTCGGGGACGGTGACGTTGGTCGTGGTGACGTCGCCGGCATCCTCGAGTTCGACCGTGTAGGCGCCGGGCTCGACCTCACGGAACAGCAGCGAACCGGCGAGGTCGACCGCTCCTTCAGCGACGACCGCATCACCGCCAACGAGCACGCGGACATTGGTTCCGGGCCGAGCGTCGAGCACGGTGATCTGTCCGGGCCCTGGGCGCACGATCGGTTCGTCGAGGTCCGTGCCGGCCACGGATGCGCTCGGCGCGGCCGCGAGGACGACTCCGAGGATTGCGATGAGGGCGCGACGTGTGTGCACCTCGTTAGCGTCGCACGTCGTGCACCCGGTGACGTTCGCCCCGACTGCGGTCGACGGAGCCGCACGCACCGGCGTCGCCACCACCGCCCGTGGCACCTACACGACGCCGTGCTTCATGCCGGTGGGTACCCGCGGGGCGGTCAAGTACCTCAGCGCCGAGGATTACGAGCGCCTCGGCGTGCAGATCGTGCTCGGCAACACCTACCACCTGATGTTGCGGCCCGGTGCCGATGTAATCGCCCGCTTCGGAGGACTCGGGCGGTTCAGCGGCTGGGACGGTCTGACCCTCACCGACTCTGGCGGCTACCAGGTGTTCTCGCTGGAGCCCCGGGTCGACGACGACGGGGTCACGTTCCGGAGTACGTACGACGGCTCGACGCACCGGCTGACCCCGGAGGCCGCCGTGCGCGTCCAGGAGCGGATCGGCGCCGACATCCAAATGGTCCTCGACGTCTGCCCGCCGTTGCCGAGTCCGCCTGATGTCGTCGAGTTGGCGGTCAAGCGCACCGCGTTGTGGGCCGCCCGCGCCCGGGCATGTCACGAACGGGTCGGCCAATCACTGTTCGGGATCGTCCAGGGCGGCACGAGCCAGGAGCTCCGACGGGTGAGTGCCGAGCAGACGGCGGCACTCGAGTTCGACGGCTACGGCATCGGCGGGCTGTCGGTGGGGGAGACCCGTGTCGAGATGCTGCCGGCGCTGGCTGCGGCGATCGACCATCTGCCGGCGGACCGGCCGCGCTACCTGATGGGTGTTGGTGACCCAGCGTCCCTGGTCGAGGCGATCTCACTCGGCGTTGATCAGTTCGACTGCGTGATGCAGACCCGACTCGGACGTCACGGTACGGCATTGACGTCGGCGGGCAAGGTCCAGGTCAAGGCTGCCCGCCACGGCGACGAGGACGGAGCGGTCGACGACCACTGCGCGTGCCCCGTGTGCGCACGCCACAGCCGAGGGTACTTACGCCACCTGTTCAGCGTCGCCGAACCGACGGCTGCCCGCCTACTCACGATCCACAACGTGTCCTGGACGATCCAGCTGATGGCCGCCGCCGGCCGAGCCGTGACCGAACGGCGCTTCGCCAATTTCCGTGACGACGTGCTGCGTGTGTGGGGATGAGCATCGGTAACCTGTCGTCCGCTCCGGACCAGGCCGGACTCAGATCGGAACACGACGCATCCATGGATTTGCACTTCTCTCTCCCCGAAGGACTCGCCCACGACGCCGCCAGCCTGGCGGCCGGCCATCGAGCGACCGACAGCATCGAGCTGGTCGCCAGTGCCGAGAGCGACGACGACGAAGGTGGTGCCGCCTCGACGATCGTCGGGCTGCTCCCGCTCCTGCTCATCGTCGTCGCCGTGTACTTCCTGCTGCTTCGCCCTCGTCAGCGCCAGATGCGTCAGCAGAAGGAGCTGCAGTCCAGCCTCGAGGTCGGCGACGAGGTGATGTTGACATCCGGCGTGTACGGATTCATCACCGGGTTCGAGCAGGGCAGCGACGTCGTGTGGGTGGAGATCGACGACGACGTCCAGATCCGGGTCAGCCGGGCGGCGATCTCGGGCAAGGTCGTCGCCCCCGGGGCCGCCGCCCCGACGGCCGGGTCGACCGAGGGTGCGGGCGCGGCTGAACTGCCGGCCAGCGCCCCGCGCCGACCGACCCTCAAGGGTGGAGGCGCCAGGCCCGCCGCCGACACTCCGGCCGCAGGGGCTCCGGGCACGACGGACGAACCAGCTGACGGATGATTCGCAGACGTTTGTGGATCTCGCTCATCGGGATCGTCACGGTCGCCTTGGGGTTGTTCGCAGTCAACCTCTTCGCCGACAACGAACCAGTGCTCGGCCTCGATCTGCAGGGCGGCATCTCGGTCGTGCTGTCGGCGGAGGAGGGCGCCACGGCGGAGGATCTCGACGGGATCCGTGACCTGATCCGCGACGAGCTGGAGGGTCGCGGCATCGCCGAACCCGACGTGCGAGTCGAGGGCGAGAACGTGATCGTCGACCTGCCCGGCGTACGTGACCAGCGCGAAGCGCTGGAGGCCGTCGATGTCGCCGGGATCGTGCAGCTGCGGCCGTTGATGCAGCAGTGCCTTCCGCCAGTCGAGGAGCCGGTCGTGACGACGGCGACTCGACGGAGCCGACGGCCGCGACGGACGGCGCCGACGGCCGCCACGAATGCGCCCAACTCGTCCGGCCCGGAGGCAACGGGGACGACGTCGCCGGCTGGGTTCCGGCGCCCCGGCAACGCCGACACGACTGCACCGGAGACGAGCGAGCCGACCGATTCGACCGCGCCCGACTCGAGTGCTCCGGATTCGAGTGCTCCGGTCTCGACGGAGCCGACCGAGACGTCCGAGCCGGGCCCGACGACCACGACCGAACCGCCGCTCGGCCCGCTCGGGCCGGTCCCTACCTATCCGCCGACGCCGTACGGGCCACCCCCACCACCGACTGACCAGACGGTCACCGAGCTGCCCACACGCGACGGTTTGGTGTGCACGGTCGGCCCGGTCGAGCTCGGCCCGTCAGGCCAGTCCGGCGGTGAGTTGTTCGCCCGCGGCTCGGCGAGTGCCGAGCTCAGCCCGCAGCAGGGCTGGATCGTCACGGCTGACCTCACGTCCGAGGGGCTCGGCACGTTCAACAGCCTCGCGTCGGCGTGCTTCAGCGGGCAGCAGAACTGTCCGATGGGCGCGATCGCCATCGTCCTCGACGACGTCATCGAATCGGTCACCAACGTCGAGAGTGCGAACTATCCGCAGACGATCTCGATCAGTGGGGCCGGGGGCGGTTCCCTCGGGGAGGCGTCGGCGAGATCTCTGGCCAGTGTCCTCGACCGCGGGGCCTTCCCGGTTCAGGTCCGCACCGAGTCGGTGCAGACGGTGTCGCCGACACTCGGCGAGGACTCTCTCCGGGCCGCGGTCTTCGCCGCCCTCGTCGGTGTCGTCCTCGTCCTCCTCGGGCTGATGTACTTCTACCGGCGCCTCGTCGTTGTGGTGATCGCCGGTCTGGCGGTGTGGGCGCTGCTCATCTACTCCGCCTCGGCCATCATCTCGCAGACCACGAACTACGCACTGTCGCTGGCCGGGGTCACGGGCATCATCGTGGCCGTCGGCATCACGGTCGACAGCTACGTGGTGTTCTTCGAGCGGCTCAAGGAGGAGGTCCGCCACGGTCGCACGGTGCGCAACTCGGCGCTGCGCAGCTTCAAGGCGACGTGGCGCACGATCGTCGCCGCCGACCTCGTGTCGCTCATCGCCGCAGGCGTCCTGTTCGCGCTCAGCGTCGGGTCGGTGCGCGGCTTCGCCCTGTACCTCGGCGTGACGACGGTCTGCGACCTGATCGTCTGCTGGTTCTTCACGCGCCCGGCGGTGCTGCTCCTCGCCGACACTGGCTGGCTCGACGAGGGCGACACCTTCGGCCTCGAGAACTACGAGGTGCGAGGCCCACTCGGAGAGGCGGCCTCATCATGACATTCATTGACAGCAGCGGGCAGGGCGGCGAGCCGCCGTTCGACGACTTCGACCTCGGCGCCGCCGAACCGCCGCCGACAAGTCGCCGCCGCGCTGTGACGCCGGAACCGATGGTCGAACAGCGCATCGCGGCCCGGCCTGCCAAGCGTTTGTTCCTGGGGCAGACGGCGATCGACTTCTGGGGTCACCGGCGCACATACTTCCTGATCTCCGCGGTGTTGATCGTCGTCAGCGTCATCTCCCTGGCCGTTCGTGATGTCAACCTCGGCATCGATTTCGAGGGAGGCGTGGCGTTCGACGTGCCGGCCGGGGAGCTCTCCGTGTCCGACGCCCGTGACATCGTCGAAGCACACGGCATCGACGGCAACAGCGCCAAGGTGGAAGAGCGGGAGTCGGCCCAAGGCGACATCGTCAAGGTGCAGATCGAGGAGATCCCGGCGGATGTCCGGGTGTCCTTGCAGGAGGCGTTCGCCGACGCCGCTGGTGTCGATGCCGCCGACGTGAGCGTCGCCGCTGTGTCGTCCTCGTGGGGGGAGCAGATCACCCGCAAGGCCGTGATCGCCCTGGCCGTGTTCCTGCTGCTGTTCTCGATCGTCATCGCCATCCGCTTCGAGTGGCGGATGGCCCTGGCGGCGATCATCGCCATGCTCCACGACGTCGTCATCGCCGCAGGGATCTACTCGATCTTCGGCTTCGAGGTGACGCCGGCAACGGTGATCGCCTTCTTGACGATCCTCGGCTACTCGCTGTACGACACCATTGTCGTCTTCGATCGGGTCAAGGAGAACGAACGACGCATTGCGGCCGCTGGGTTGGGCGCCGGGGATCTCGTCAACGTCTCCACCAACCAGGTCCTGATGCGTTCGCTGAACACGTCGCTGTCAGCCCTGCTGCCGGTGTTCGCCCTGCTCGTCGTCGGTTCCTGGCTGCTCGGCCAGGTGACGCTGCGTGACTTCGCGCTCGCCCTGTTCATCGGCATGCTGACCGGGGCCTACTCGTCGATCTTCGTCGCCACACCAGTGCTCGGCGTGCTCAAGGGCGGCTCGCGAGGCAGCGAGCACCTCGTCGGTGAGGACCTGCGCACGGTCGTCGTGCGCGGCGTCGGCATCCTCGCGCCGGCGACCGCTCGCCGCCGAGGTGGTCGCGCCACGCCCGTGCCGGCGACGGTGGGAGCCCGCTTACCGTCGCCTGCGACGCCCGGCCTCGAGCCGAGCTCCGAACAACTGCTCGGCCGCGCTCCCCGCCCCCGCAAGAAGAAGCGCCACTAGCGGTTCCGGCCCACGCTCCGGCGCTGCCGCGATTCTCGGGCGCCGCAAACGACAAATCTGTCTCGTTCGTGGCGGTAGATGGCGGCGTCGGGCGGTGTCCTCGGGCGGGTTGGTGGTGGCCGGTATCGTGGCTGCATGACGGTCACCCCGGATGCCTCGACATCGGATGTCTCCTGGCTGACCATGCACGTGCGCGACATCGCCGACTATCCGCGCACGGGCGTCACATTCCGTGACATCACGCCGCTGCTCGGCGACGCCGAGGCCTTCCGGCGGGCGGTCGACGAGCTCGCCGCGCCATTCCGTGACTTGTCGATCGATCGCGTCGTCGGAGTCGAGGCACGCGGGTTCATCCCGGCGGCGGCCGTCGCCTACACGCTCGGAGCCGGCTTCGTCCCTGTGCGCAAGGCCGGCAAGCTGCCCTGGGCCGTCGCCCGCGAGGAATACGAGCTGGAGTACGGGCGCGACAAGCTGGAGATCCACCGCGACGCCATCCATCCCGACGAGCGCATCGTCGTCATCGACGACGTGCTGGCCACCGGGGGAACGGCGTCAGCCACTGCCCGGCTCGTCACCGCCCTGGGCGGCGTCATCGTCGGCCTCGGCTTCCTCATCGAGCTTGCCGACCTCGGCGGCCGTGACCGGTTGACCGCCTACGACGTCGCGATCCTGGCGAGGATGTAGGCGCAATGGGCACCGTCGACCGCGTACTGCCGTGGCGGCGCCACCACGAGTCGATCACGCCCGCCGAGCTGGCCCCGCTGCTCGCCGCCTATCGCGGCCGGCATCCGAAGGCGCCGGTGGCGACGATCACCAACGCGTACCAGGTCGCCGCCGAGGCCCATCGCAATCAGCTGCGGTCCAGTGGCGAGAGCTACATCAATCACCCGTTGGCGGTCGCTCGAATCGTCGCCGACATCGGCCTCGACGAGGTGTCGGTCGTCGCCGCCCTGCTCCACGACGCCGTCGAGGACACGGAGATCACCGTTGCCGACGTCGAGCGTGACTTCGGTGGCGAGATCGCCGCCATCGTCGACGGTGTCACCAAGCTCGACCGCATCCAGTTCGACTCACGGGAAGCCCAGCAGGCGGCGACGATGCGCAAGATGCTCGTGGCGATGGCCGCCGACCTGCGCGTCCTCGTCATCAAGCTGGCCGACCGGCTGCACAACATGCGCACGATCGCCGCGATGCCGGCCGAGAAGCAGCATCGCATCGCCCAGGAGACCATCGACATCTATGCGCCGCTCGCGCACCGGCTGGGTATGCAGGAGGTCAAGCAGCAGCTCGAAGACCTCGCCTTCGCCGCCCTCCATCCGAAGCGGTACGCCGAGCTCGACTACCTCGTGAGCCTCCGGTCGCCCGAGCGCGACACGTTCCTCGCCGCGGCGATCTCCGAGGTCCGCGCCCGTCTTGCCGAAGTCGGCGTCGAGGCCACCGTCACCGGACGCGGCAAGCACCTGTGGAGCCTCTACGAGAAGATGGTCGTCAAGGGCCGCGAGTTCGACGACATCTTCGACCTCCTGGCGATCCGCATCGTCGTCAATTCGACGAAGGATTGCTACGCCGCGCTGGGAAGCATCCATGGCCGCTGGCGGCCGGTGGTCGGGCGCTTCAAGGACTACATCGCGATGCCGAAGTTCAACCTCTACCAGAGCTTGCACACGACGGTCATCGGGCCGATGGGCAAGACGATCGAGGTGCAGATCCGCACGCGGGAGATGCACCAGCGCGCCGAGTGGGGGGTTGCCGCCCACTGGGCCTACAAGGACGGCGCCGACCGCACGACCGACATCGACTGGCTCAACCGGATCATCGACTGGCAGGCCGACGTCGCCGATCCCGCCCAGTTCATGCAGAGCCTGAAGACCGATCTGCAACAGGATGAGGTCTTCGTGTTCACCCCGAAGGGGCGAGTGATCACCTTGCCGGCTGGATCGACGACGGTCGACTTCGCGTACGCCGTGCACACCGAGGTCGGCCACGCCTGTGTGGGATCGAAGGTCAACGGTCGGCTGGTGTCGTTGGACTACCAGCTGACGAGCGGGGACACCTGCGAGATCTTCACGTCGAAGGTCGAGACGGCCGGCCCGTCGCAGGACTGGCTGGCGTTCGTCAGGTCACCCCGGGCCCGCAACAAGATCCGGCAATGGTTCAGCCGCGAGCGGCGCGGCGACATGATCGAGAACGGACGGGAGGAGCTTGCCGACGCGTTCCGTCGGGAGGGACTGCCCGTCCAGCGGATGTGGACGTCGGACCAGCTGAAGATCGTGATCCACGACCTCAGCTATGCCGACCTCGAGGCCCTGTTGGCGGCCATCGGCGAACACCACGTGTCGGCTCGTGGCGTCGCCCAACGTGTCGCCCGTGGGCTGCGCGGGGGAGCGACCGATGACACCGAGCAACTGCCGGCGACGGTGCTCCGCCCCCGGCGCCACCGCACCAAGGCCGACAACGTCGGCCTCCACGTGGAGGGCCTCGACGACGTGCTCGTGCGGCTGGCAGCGTGCTGCACGCCGGTGCCTGGTGACGAGGTCGTCGGGTTCATCACCCGCGGGCGCGGCGTCAGCGTGCACCGCGCCGACTGCGCCAACGCCGTGGCGTTGTCGGTCGAGCAGGCCTCGCGGATGATCGAGGTCGACTGGGAGGGCGAGCGGCACTCGGCGGTCTATCGGGCCGGCGTCGAGGTCGTCGCCCTCGATCGATCACGGCTGCTGCGTGACGTCGCCAACGCCCTGTCCGACCATCGGGTCAACATCGTCTCGTGCGAGACGATCACGGGCAGTGACCGGGTCGCCAAGATGCGCTTCGAGTTCGAGCTCAACGATCCCGGCCAGCTGGCCTCCGTGCTGCGGGCGATCAAGCAGATCGACGCCGTCTACGACGCGTATCGCATCGTCCCGCGCAGCGGTCAGAGCTAGCCGCCAAGTAGTCAGCCACATCCTGCCACGGACTTGCCGTAGAAGTCGGCGGCCGCGCAGTCCGGGCCTCCGTAGTTCAGGTTGCCGCCCGGGTCGCCGCCGTTCGGAGCGATCTGGGGCGGGGGATCGTCTCCGCCCACGGTTTCGTACGGCTCCTGCCCCGGGCCGGTGCCCATGCCCGTCCAGTTCGGGTCGACGTGCGGAGTCTGTTCCTCCATCAGCCCATAGAGCGTCAGCGCGCCGAACGTGCCCCACTTGGCCAGGGGGTAGGCGATCGGCGCAATGAGTGACTCGACCATGGCGGCGGCCAGCACCACCGCCGAGGTTCCGCAGTCGTCCCCGCCGAACAGGCATGTCACGTCGACGTGATCGCCCGACGACCGTCACCGTGCGACCGGCGACGTTCTTCACGGCGCCCTCTGGAGGAGGATCTCAGCGATCGGCCCTTCCGCGGACTGACCGAGTGCCCGGGTTGGAATCCCCGGTCGGCATCGATCGCCTTGGTCCCGATCAGCGGGAAGGCGTTGGTGATGATGCTGCGCTGGCGAAAGACCCTCGCCTAGTTCGGCGGCCAGCGCCATCAGTGTTCCGATCGCTTGCGCCGGCGTCGTGGGCCACGTCTGGTTGGCTGATCGCGACAGGCGGGACGCCACCATCGCGCAGCTTGCCAACGGCATCGAAGTACTGCTCGGTTTCGATCCATACGTCAGACACGTCACGCTCCCTTGTCCGCGTGCTGGCAGTCGTTGCGACGAAGCCCGGATCGCATTGGTTCCCGCCGTAACCTGGCCGGCCGTGGCGCAGTTCCAAACCAGTCCGGGGATGCGCGACATCCTGCCGCCGGAATCTGCTCGCCGCCGGGCGTTCGTCGACACGTTTGCCGGCCTCGCCGGCGATGCCGGTTACGGCGAGGTGATCACTCCGCTGCTCGAGGACTACGGCGTCTTCGCCCGCGTCGGTGTCGCCACCGACCTGGTGCAGAAGGAGATGTACCGGTTCACCGACAACGGCGGGCGCGACGTCGCTCTCCGGCCGGAGTTCACGGCGGCGGTGTGCCGGGCGTTCGTCGAGCACCGTCCGGCAACGCCATGGAAGGTGTGGTCCGGTGGTCCGCTGCTGCGCTACGAGCGTCCTCAGCGGGGCCGGTTCCGGCAGTTCGACCAGGTCAACCTCGAGGTGCTGGGCAGCAGCGATCCGATGGTCGATGTCGAGGTCATTGCCCTCGGCTGGCGCTTCCTCGAGCGGCTCGGGTTGCGCCAGGTGACCCTTCTCGTCAACTCCCTCGGCACGCCTGACGAACGAGCTCGATACGTCGACCTGCTGCGGCGCCACTTCACCGACAACCTCTCCGCGCTGTCCGATCAGAGCGTCGCGACATTGGCTCGCAACCCGCTTCGCGTTCTCGACTCCAAGCGACCAGAGGAGGCCGAGCTGATCGCCGCGGCGCCGCCGATCGCTGAGGTCTACGAAAGCGCAACGGCGGCGCACTTCGAGGCCGTCTGCTCGGGCCTGGAGTTGGTCGGTATTCCCTACACCGTCGCCCCGAGGTTGGTCCGCGGCCTCGACTACTACGTCAGCACGACGTTCGAGTTCGCCGGCCGAACCCTCGAGAGCGCGCAGAACGCGCTCGGTGGTGGAGGCCGCTACGACGGTCTCGTCGAGGCACTCGGCGGGCCACCGACACCGGGCATCGGGTTTGCCCTGGGCGTCGACCGGACGTTGATCGCCTGTGATGACGAAGGCGTGTTTCCGGGGCCTGCGGCGTCGGTCGACGTGTTCGTCGTCGACACCACCGGAGGGGCGGCGGCGCTGGCGATCAGCGAGGAGCTACGCGCGGCCGGGGTCAGTACCGCCAGGGCGTTCGACAATCGCAGCATGAAGGCACAGATGAAGGCCGCCGACCGCAGCGGCGCTTCGGTGGCGGTGATCGTCGGGCCGGACGAGCTCGACGCCGGCACCGTGGTTGTTCGGCTGTTGCGTGAGGGCGCCGAGCAAGCCAGCGTCGAACGCGCTCGCCTCGTCGCGCACCTCAATGAGCGCATGCGCTCGTAGCCTTGCGGTCCGTGCCGGACACCTCAGCCACCTCGATGCGCACCCATCTGTGCGGCGAACTTCGCCAGAGCGACATCGGCGCCACCGTGGCCGTGTGCGGATGGGTGGCCCGGCGCCGAGAGCACGGCGAGCACCTCGCCTTCGTCGACGTGCGCGACCACTCGGGGATCGTGCAATGCGTGGTCGACAACTCGGTCGACGTGCGCAGCGAGTACGTCGTGCGGATCTCCGGCACGGTGCGCCAGCGCCCCGAGGGAACGGTCAACGCGAACCTGCCGACCGGCGAGGTCGAGATCGGCGACTGCACGATCGACGTGCTGCGCGCCGCCGACCCGCCGCCGTTCCCCATCGATGCCCGGGCCGACGACGTGGACGAGAACGTCCGCCTGCAGTACCGGTACCTCGACCTGCGCCGCGAGCGGATGCAGCGCAACCTGCGGGTGCGGTCGAAGGTCAACTCTGCGATCCGGTTGGCGATGGAGGCTCAAGGTTTTGTCGAGGTCGAGACTCCGATGCTCGTCCCCTCGACCCCCGAGGGTGCCCGCGAGTTCCTCGTCCCGTCGCGCAAGGAGCCCGGCTCGTTCTACGCCCTCCCGCAGTCACCGCAGCTGTTCAAGCAGCTGTTGATGGTCGCCGGCGTCGACCGTTACTACCAGATCGCCCGCTGCCTACGCGACGAGGACCTGCGCGCCGACCGCCAGTACGAGTTCATGCAGCTCGACGCCGAGATGAGCTTCGCCAGCCAGGACGACGTGCTGGCGGTGATCTCCGAGGCCGTGCTGGACGCGGCCGAGGCGGCCACTGGCGAGCGCCCGCCGACGATCGAGCGAATCACGTGGCACGAGGCGATGGAGCGCTTCGGCGTCGACAAGCCGGACCTCCGCTTCGGGATGGAGCTTGTCGAGCTGACGGACGTCTTCGCCGGCACCGAGTTCAAGGCGTTCGCTTCGGCGGCGTCGATCAAGGCGATCAATGTCAAGGGCGCGGCGGGGGAGTACGGCCGCAACCAACTCGACAAGCTCACCGATCGGGCCAAGGGCGCTCGGCGCCAAGGGTCTCGTCTGGCTGAAGGCCACCGCCGACGGGACGTTCGACTCGCCGGTCGCCAAGTTCCTGTCAGCCGGCGAGGTCGCCGCCGTCACCGAGCGTGTTGGGCGGCCGACGGCGATCTCGTGCTCGTCGTCGCCGACGAGTGGGCGACGACGTGCGAGGTCCTCGGCCAACTGCGCAACGACCTCGGCCGGCCGCCGGTGTGGGAAGGCCAGCCCCGCTACGTGTGGGTGGTCGATTTCCCGATGTTCGTCGGCGTCGACGCCGAGACAGGGCGACCGAAGCCAGCCCACCATCCGTTCACCCGACCGCACCCTGACGACGTCGACCTGCTCGAGACCGACCCGATGAGCGTGCGCTCGCAGGCCTACGACCTCGTGCTCAACGGCTGGGAGCTCGGCTCCGGGTCGATCCGGATCCACGAGACCGAGCTGCAACGGCGGATCTTCGAGCTGCTCGGCTTCTCCGCCGAGGACGCCGACCGCAAGTTCGGATTCTTCCTCAACCCGTTCGAGTACGGGGCGCCGCCGCACGGCGGATTCGCCTTCGGCATCGACCGCCTCGTCGCCATCCTCGCCGGCGAGGAGAACATCCGCGAGGTGATCGCCTTCCCGAAGACGCAGTCCGGCGCCGACCCGATGACGAACTCGCCGTCACCGGTCGCCCAGAGCCAGCTCGATGCGCTCGGGATCCGCGTGCTGCCTACCCCTTGACGGCGCCGGACATCCCCTGCCGGAAGTAGCGCTGGAAGACGAAGTAGACGATCGCCATCGGCAGCGTCATCAGCACCGTCCCCATCATGATCGTGTTCCACGGCTGGCTCTCGCCGAAGGCGCCCTGGAGCTGGGCCAGCCCGACCGGCAGCGTGCGCAGCTCGTTGCGGTTGGCGGCGATCAACGGGTGGATGAACTCGTTCCACGAACCGACGGTGGCGAGGATCGTCAGGGTGATCACCGCCGGGCGGGCGATCGGGAGGACGACCTGGGTGAACGTCGTCCACCGACTGGCGCCGTCGATCGCCGCAGCCTCCTCGATCTCGACGGGGATCTGTTCCATGAACTGCTTCATCACGAAGATGCCGACGGCGTCGACCATGATCGGCAGGATCAGCCCGGCGTACGTGTTGATCAGCCCGAGCTCCTTGAGGAGGATGAAGCGCGGGATCGCCAGGATGATCGGCGGCACCATCATCACGGCGAGGATCAGGGCGAACACGAGCTGGTAGCCGGGGAACCTGATGCGGGCGAGCGAGTAGCCGGCGAGGGCGCAGAGGAACACTCGCCCGAGCACGACGCACACGGTGACGATCGTCGAGTTCAGCAGCCAGCGCCAGAACAGGATGATCTCGCTGTCGAGGCCGCGGAGCCCATCCAGCGTCGGCGACCCGAGGGAGCGGTCCCAGCGCAACGAGGAGGCGTTGGAGGCGAAGTCGGGGAGGCTCTTGAAGCTCGTCACCGTGGCCAGCAGGAACGGAAGGATGTAGAAGGCGCCAGCGATGATCAAGCAGAGATAGATCAACCGCTGCATCGCACGCGACGGCGACAGTGGGTCACGCAATCCGCTCCGTCGCGCCGTCATGTCTCCTGCGACTTTCCGGTCACGCGACGCTGCAGCCACGTGAACACGAGGATGATGAGGAACAGCACGACTGCCGTGGCGGCCGCCAACCCGGCCTTGCTGTTCTGGAACGCCTGGAGGTAGACGAGCAGCGCCGGCGTCAGCGTGGTCTTCTGCGGCCCGCCGAGATTGGCGGCATAGACCTGGTCGAAAATCTGCCACGTCCCGATGATCCCGAGCGTCACGACAAGGTAGATCTGCGGCCGCAGCGCCGGAATGATCACGTAGCGAAAGCGCTTGAACCACGTCGCCCCGTCGATGGCCGCCGCCTCCTCGACCTCTTGGCTGACGTTCTGCAGGCCGCCGAGGAAGATCAGCATCATCGTGCCGCTCGTTGTCCAGATCGTCAGCGTCATGATCGCGAACATCGCCACCGACGGTCCGCTCAGCCACTGCCACCAGGAGAGCTCGAAGACCTCACCGCTCAACCACGACGGCTCCTCGTCCACACCGAACACGCCGAAAAAGTTGTGAATGATCCCGTTCGGTTCGAAGAACCAGTTGATGTCGTCGATCGGCAGGATGCGGTTGACCAGCCCTGATCTGAGGAAGAGCACTTTCCAGATCAAGGTGACGGCGATCGCCGCGGTGACTGACGGGAAAGTAGAGGAGCGTGCGGAATCCGCCTCGTCCCCTGAGGAAACGCTGGTTGACGAGGTAGGCGAGGAACAGCGCCAGCAGCGTTTGCGCTGGCACCACGATGATCACGTAGTAGAAGGTGTTGCGCAGCGAGATGGCGAAGTCCTGCCGGCGGATCCCCTCCTGGGTGAGCAGTTCGCGGTAGTTGTCGAGACCGTTGAACTCGGAGTCGAACGGTGAGCCGAGCCCGGACCAGTCACGGAAACTCACCCACAGCGACAGCAGCATCGGGACGAGCAGGAACAGCACCAAGCTGAGCACGGCCGGGGCGACGAACAGCCAACCGGTCAGTCGATCCCGGCGATGGAGGAGTCGCTTGGGCGGCTTGGCCGACAGACCCCTGGGCCCCGGTCCTACAGATGCAGTTGTCGTCCCGGTCGGGAGCGCCTCGGCGGGTGCCGTCACAGCACGCTCTCGCCCGCCTCCGTGACTGCAGCGATCAAGCCTTCGACATCGGTGTCACCGGCGACGAGCTGTTCGAACTGCGAGTTGAACTCGTTCGTCACGTCGAGGAACCCGGGCGCGAACTGCCACTCGTGAGCGTATTCAGCTCCGTTCAAGAAAGGCTCGAGGTCGGGATGGTTGGCGAGCCAACCCTCGCGCAGCGACTCGCGAGCGGGCATGACGTTGAACGCCTCCGTCCACGCCGCGGCCCCTTCGGGGCCTGTGAGAAAGTCGATCGCCTCCCACGAAGCCTCCGGGTTCGGCGCCTCAGCGGCGACCGCGTAGCACACCGTGAACGCGTACGTGGCTGGACCTTCTGTTCCTTCCGGCATCTCGGCGACCGCCCAGTTGATGTCGGGATACTCGTTGGTCATCGCGCCGACGATCCAGTTGCCCTCGATGACCATCGCCACCTTCTCCTGGCCGAAGGCCTCGCCTGGCCAGCCGGCGTCGAGGGCGGCGGCGCTGCTGGCGGCGCCGGACTGGAACAGGTCGGCCAGGTACTGCAGCGTCGCCGCGTTCTCCTCGGTGTCGAGCGTCATCTCCGAGACGTCTTCGTTGACGATGTACCCGCCGTTGGCGAGCAGGAACGGTCCGACTCGGTCGAGGTTGAGGTTGATCGACAAACCGACCACGCCGTCGGCGGTCAGCGCCTCGGCAGCCGCGGCGAGCTCCTCCATGTTCGTCGGAGGCTCGACGCCCGCCGCTTCGAGCATGTCGACGTTGTACACGAGCCCGAGCGTCGAGAAGTCCTTGGGCGGGCAGTACCACGTGTCGTCATAGGTGAACGCCTCGGTCAGTGACGGGTAGATGTCGTCGGGTTCCGTGATCACTCCGTCAGGGATCGGGGCGAGGGCGCCAGCCTCGGCCAGATCAGGCAATTCATTGCTGTCGACGTAGAAGATGTCGGGCGGATCACCCGCCGCGAGCGCCGCCTGCAGCGCCGTTCGCATGTCCGTCTGCGGCTCGAACGTCACGGTGATGCCGGACGTCTCGGCGTATTGCTCGAGCAGGGCGTTCAGTGCCTCGTCCTCGGCGGTCCCCGACGATCCGCCCCACAGGCGCAGCTCGGTGCCCTCCTCGCTGGCCGGTAGCGACGCTGGTCGTGCCTGTCACCGCGGCGAGCGAAAGTCCGGCGACCGCAATCCAGCGACCGAACTTGGTGGTGTTCATTTGTTCCTCCTGATGGATCTGCGGCTCAGTTGGGCGATGTGTGCGATCGATCGGGGATCGCCGGCTTCTCCTGGGGCACGACCTCATGGCGGAACAGGTAGCCGAACCGCTCGACATACTCCGTGCCGCATCCGGCGCATGCTTCGACACCCTGGCTGCCCGTGTGCAGATCAGCACCACACGTCGGGCACATCAGGCTGAACACCCCCGTGGACATTCCTGGCCTCCTCGACTGCAGTCGTTCGTCAACTTACCCCAATCCGGGCGGTCGCCAAACAGGGCTGCCGTCCGCGCTGCGCCGGGGCTGACAGGTAACACTGGAGCCATGCCGCCGGGTGACGACACGGCGTTCGACACCGAAGCCGATGCGGTCCCACCGTCGGCGGGGCGGACGCCCTCACGCTCGTCGACGGTCGGACTTTCGTGATCAGCCGGCGTTCGGGCGATCTCGGTGGGCAGGCTCACGGACTCGTCGTCGACGACCGTCGCCACCTCTCGCGTTTCAGCCTGACGGTGCGCGGGCAGTCCCTGGAGACGCTCGCGAGCACGTCGCCGAACCCGCTGGCCGCGGTGATCGTGCAGCGGGTGGTGGACACCGAGGGCGGGCGGCCGACGTCGTGCCTGGTGATCCGCCGGCGGTGGATCGCCGGTGGGATGCGCGACGAGATCGAGGTACGCCAGACGTCAGACCGGGCGGCCACGCTCGACGTTGAGGTAGCAGTCGGGGCAGACTTCGCCCACGTGTTCGACGTCAAGGGCGGGCTCAACCGAGCGCCAGGCACGATCGTCGCCGACGACGGCGGTTGGATGCTCTGGCCGCTCGATCTCGACGACGTCGACGTGACCACGCGTGTGCGCTGGAATCCCGCCGCCGTCCATGACCGATCCGGCGGACGGGACGTTGCGTTGGCACGTCGAGCTCCCGGCGCACGGCTCGGCGACGATCAACCTCACCGTCGCTGCCGCAGACTCCTCGGGCAACGAGGTCGCTGACGCCGGATTCGATCCCTCGGCCGAAGCCGTCCCGGTCTACCGCGTAGCGGGATGGCGGCAACGTGCCCCGTCCGTCGTGTCGACCGATCCGCGTCTCGGTCCGGCGATCGATCGGGCGCTCTCCGATCTCGCGTCGCTTCGCATCGTCGACCCGGGCCATCCCGACCGCGCCCTGATCGCCGCCGGTGCGCCGTGGTTCATGACGCTGTTCGGGCGGGACTCGTTGCTGACCGCCTTGATGACGTTGTCGTTCGATCCGGATCTGGCGCGAGGGGTGCTCGCCGCGCTCGCCGACCTCCAGGGGACGGGCTACGACGCGGCGTCCGACGAGCAGCCGGGCAAGATCGTCCACGAGCTGCGCCGGCGGGGGAGCGGCGGCATGTTCAGTACCCGGCAGCGCTACTACGGAACGGTCGATGCCACGGCGCTGTTCGTCATCCTGGTCGCCGAGGCGTGGCGCTGGGGGGCGCTCGGCCGCAGCGAGCTGGAAGCGCTCGACGGGGCAGTGCAGCCGAGCGGTTGCCTGGCTGAGTGGTGATGCCGACAGCAACGGCGACGGATGGATCGACTACCGGCGGGAGACCGACCTTGGACTCAGCAACCAGGGATGGAAGGACTCGTGGGACGGGATCACGTTCGCCGACGGCTCGCTTCCGGAGCCGCCGATCGCCGTCGTAGAGGTGCAGGGGTACGCCTACGCCGCGCTGCTCGCCGCAGCCGACCTCGAGAAGCTCCACGGTCGCGATGACGCACCGTTGCGACGACGGGCGGAGCAGCTGCGCAGTCGGTTCAACGAGACGTTCTGGGATGCACGGGGATGGTTCGTCCTCGGCCTCGACGGCGCCGGACGACGCATCGACGCGCTGGCGTCGAACCCCGGACATGCGTTGTGGACCGGCATCGCCGACGACGAGCTTGCCGGGCGCTATCTGGAGTGGCTCGACGACGAGTCGATGTGGTCCGGCTGGGGGATCCGCACGCTCGCCTCGACGATGGGCGCGTTCGACCCGTTGAGCTACCACAACGGCTCGGTGTGGCCGCACGACACGGCGATCTGTGCCGCCGGGGCCGCCCGCTACGGGCGCTGGGACCTCGTCGATCGGATCCTCGATGCCGCCCTCGATGCCGCCGTGCACTTTGGAGGCCGCCCACCAGAGCTGTTCGCCGGCCTCTCCCGGACTGACGTGCCCGCCCCCGTTGCGTATCCGGCGTCGTGCTCCCCGCAAGCCTGGTCGTCCGCCAGCCTGCCGTTCCTGCTGCGCACGTCACTTGGGCTGCAGCCAGGCGCCGGCACGGCCGGCCTGTCATCGACGCGGAGCGACGTGTCGTCGGTCGCCGACCTCACCATCGGCGGCCTGTTCACCCCGCGTGGTCGCGCCGACGTCCGCGTCCACGACGGCGGCATCGACATCGAGCTGTCGACGATGTCCGCTCGTCCCGAAGGCGGTAACGGGGTCGTAACATCGGACGGATGAGCAGCATTCGTCACGAGTTCGCGCCCGGCGTCGTCACCGGCGCCGACGTCAAGGACCTGTTCGCCCTTGCCAAGGCCGAGCAGTTCGCCCTTCCGGCCGCCAACTGCACCGGTTCGAACACGATCAACGCCGTGATGGAGACGGCCGCCAGGCTGAACTCGCCGGTGATCATCCAGTTCTCCACTCGGGACGGCCTTTATCGGCGGCAAGGGCCTGGGTCTCGGGTGATCGGTGCGTCTCGATCCTCGGGGCGATCGCCGGAGCACGTCACGTCAACACATTGGCCGAGGCCTACGGCGCCCGTGTCGTGCTGCACACCGACCACTGCGCCAAGGGCAAGCTCGGCTGGGTCGACGGGTTGCTCGACGCCGGTGAGGAGTACTTCGCGGCCAACGGCCGGCCGCTGTTCTCGTCGCACATGCTCGACCTCTCCGAGGAGCCGATGGAGGAGAACGTGGCGACGTGCAAGAAGTACCTCGAGCGGATGGCGCCGCTCGGCATGACGCTCGAGCTCGAGCTCGGCATCACCGGCGGTGAGGAGGACGGCGTCGACAACACTGCCGCCGACCAGGCCGACCTGTACTCCAAGCCGGAGGAAGTGGAGTATGCCTACAGCGAGCTGATCGAGATCAGCGATCGCTTCACGATCGCCGCTGCCTTCGGCAACGTGCACGGCGTCTACAAGCCCGGCAACGTCAAGCTGCGGCCGAGCATCCTGCGCGACAGCCAGGAGTACATCGCCAAGAAGCTGGGCACGCCGACCGACAAGCCCGTCGACTTCGTCTTCCACGGCGGATCGGGTTCGACGGCCGCCGAGATCGCCGAGGCGATCTCCTACGGCGTCGTCAAGATGAACATCGACACCGACCTGCAGTGGGCGCTGTGGGACGGAGATCCGCCAGTTCGAGGCGGACAAGCACGACTACCTGCAGAGTCAGATCGGCAACCCGGAAGGACCGGACAAGCCGAACAAGAAGGTCTATGACCCGCGGGTCTGGCTGCGCCGCGCCGAGGAGTCGTTCGGCGCCCGCCTGGCGCTGGCGTTCGAGGAGCTCAACAACGTCGGAACCCTGACGGGTTCTTGAGTCGTGGGCCGGCTCTTCCTGGGTCTATGTCGAACCAGGGGACCGAATCTGGTGGTTCGCTCAGTCGACACAGACGCAAGGTCGCGGCCACGTTGGCGTTGGCGTTGGTGACGGTCGTCGGCGACGCCGGGTTGCGGGTCGAGGCCCGTGGTTCGGTGGGCGCGTCGGCCGTCGGCCAGCAGTGCGCACCGCCGGGAGGTACACCGGCGGCGGCCCGTCAGGTCGTCGTCGTCACCTCGTCGGGTAGCCGCGCAGATGTCGACCTGCTCGTTCACACCGGCGCCCGGTGGACCTGCGCGCGGATGGACATGCCCGGCCGCGTCGGCCGCAACGGGGTGCGCGCCCTGGCGGACCGGCGATCCGGCGACGGCACGACACCAGGTGGTGTCTTCGGTTTGGGGTCGATGACGGCACCGAGCGGCGAGACGTTCCAGTTCTTCGGCAACGGCGCCAATCCCGGTGTCCACGGAACGTGGCACCAGGTGCGCGCCGGCGACTGCTGGGGTGCCACGCCGAACACGCCCGACTACAACCGGCTCGTCACCCGCACGGCGGCGAACTGCCAGAGCCCCGACGAGTACCTCGCCAACATCCAGGGCGCCTACTCGAGGGCGGCGCTGATCGGCGCCAACATGGGCCCCAACCGCTCCGGCGATGCTCCCGGCGAGCCGCCCTTGGCTGCGGCGATCTTCCTGCACCGCCACTCGTACGACGGCACCGGCAACAGCCGCCCGACATCCGGCTGCGTCTCGTTGAACAACGCCAACCTGATCTACGTGCTCCAGCGCCTCGTCCCCGGCCAGGCCTACTTCGTCATCCGCTGAGTCAGAGCTTCGCGGATGACGAAGCCGGTGCGCAGCTTCGGCGTGAAGAACGTCGACTTCGGCGGCATCAGGAGGCCTTCGCGGGCGGTGCGCTCGATCTCGGCGACGCCGACCGGACGGATCAGCACGGCTGCCGCGGCGTCGCCCTTGCGTACCGCGGCGAGTACCTCGTCGAGGCCGTGCTGGTAGGTCACGTCCGCCCCTACGTCGTCGAGGGCGTGCTCCAGCCAGGCGCCGTCCAAGGCGCGGACATTGTCGAAAGCTCCATGCTTTGGTGTCAGTCGTTGCGCCCCATCCGGCCCGATGAGGACGAGGAATCCCTCCGCCTCCATCGCTGCCAGCGTCGCAGGAGTTGGCCGGTCGATCGCGGCCAGGTCGAACGAGCGAGCGAGGGCCGCCTCGAGCTCCGCGTAACTCACGCCGCCGTACAACCGGTGGATCGCCTCGACGCTGAGCTGTTCTGCGACGAGCTCGCCGACGAAGGCCAACGTGAGCTCGGCCGCATCGATCTCCTCGTCGGTCCGCGCAGCAGCGTCGCGGACCTCGTCGCGGTAGATCCGCGCCACGCCGTAACGATGGTGCCCGTCGGCGATGAGGACGTCGTGGTCACTCACCGCGGCTGCGATCTCGGCGAGCCGCTCGGCGCTGGTGACCCGTTCGACTCGGTGAACAACACCGTCGACGGTGACTTCGCCGACGAGCTCGCCTGGTGGCTGCAGCAGCGCAGTCAGCCCGGCAGCAAGCGACAGTCCCCACACCGGTGACAGGTTGGCCCGTGTGGCCCTGGTCAGGTCGAGGCGGTCCGTCGACGCCTTTGGTGTCGTGCGCTCGTGGGGGAGAACCCCGCTGGCGCCCTCGTCGACGACCTCGAGCGCCCCGATGACGCCGACGAGGTCGCGGGCGACGCCCGTGGCGTCGGTGAACTGTGTGCGGTACAGAGTGAACGACGGGACCTCGTCGCGCGTCAGCACGCCCTCGGCGACCCACTGCCGCAACAGCGCCGCCGCCCGCGTGTAGCGATCGGCCCCACCAGCCGGGACGTCGACATGGACGATGTTGTGCGCCGAACGGCCGGCGTGACTTGCCACCTCGTCCGGCGACATCACGTCGTACGGCGGGGCGACAAGCACGTCGAGCGGTTCGGTGGCGGGGGAGTAGCGCAGGGCGGGGAACGGTTCGAATCTCGGCACCAGGACAGGTTGCCACTCGTCGGCGTACCTTGTCCGGCGATGCGATCGCCGATCACACCACCCCCAATCGCCCCACCCGCCCCACCCGCCGCCGACCTCGGTAAGGACGCCGCCCTGAGCGCAGACATCAGGTTGCTCGGCCGGATTCTCGGCGACGTCGTCCGCGAACAGGCCGGAGACGACGTCTTCGAGCTCGTCGAGGCCGTGCGCCGCCGTGCCGTCGACGCCCGGCGCGGCGGACGCAGCCCGCTCGAATCGCTGGCCGACGCCCTGCCCAACCGGCCGATCGATCAGCAGCTCCATCTGATCCGGGCATTTGGCTGGTTGTCGCTGCTCGCCAACACCGCCGAGGACGTCCACCACGAGCGCCGTCGCCGCTTCCACCGAAAAAGCGGGTCCCAGCCGCAACTGGGCAGCCTGACCGCCGCCTTCGACCATCTCGAACGAGCCGGGCTGAATCGCTCCGCCGTCGAGCGACTGATCGGCGACCTCGTCGTGACGCCCGTCATCACGGCGCACCCGACCGAGGTGCGTCGCCAGACCGTCCTCGACGTACTCACCGAGGTTGCTCGCCTGCTCGCCGCCCGGACCTCGCTCGCCGACGACGATCCCGAGCGGGTCGACAACGACCGGCGCCTCGAGCTTGCCGTGCTGACGTTGTGGGAGACCGCCGAGGTCCGCCTGTCGAGGTTGCGGGTCGTAGACGAGATCAACGAAGCCTTGCGCTACTACCCGGCGAGCCTGTTCGAGGTGGTCGCTGCCATCGAGCAGACCGTCGAGCAGATTGCCAACGAGCGATGGGGCCTGACGATCGACGCCAGCCGCGTGATCCGCATGGGCTCGTGGATCGGCGGCGACCGTGATGGCAATCCATTCGTCACCGCCGACGTCTTGCGCACCGCCGTGGCGCGGCAAGCGCTGACTGCGTACGAGTTCCATCTCGGTTGTCTCAACGAACTCGGGCGGGCGTTGTCGATGTCGGACCGGCTGGTGACGACGACTCCGGCGCTGACCGCGCTCGCAGCACGGTCCGGAGACGGCTCGCCGTTCCGCGCCGACGAGCCGTATCGGCGGGCGCTGCGCGGCATGTATGGCCGGCTCTATGCGCGCGCCGAACAGACACTCGCAGGCACGTCAGAGGTGCTGAGAGTGGCGCCTCCGGCAACCCCGGGTCCGGCGTATGACTCGCTCGACGAGCTCCTCGCCGACCTCGACGTCGTCGCCCACTCCTTGGAGTCGCACGGCGCCCGCACACTCGCCGAGACCGTCGTCGCCCCGGTGCGTCGTCAACTGGTGACGTTCGGCGAGCACCTGTGCGGTCTCGACGTTCGTCAGAACGCCTCCCAGCACGAAACGGTGATCGGTGAGCTGCTCTCTGTCGCCGGAGTCTGCCCTGCATACGCCGAGCTCGACGAGCAAGGCCGGACCGAGCTTCTCGTCGCCGAGCTGGCATCCCCACGCCCGCTGCGCAGCCCGTACGCCGACTACACGAGTGCGGTCGGTGAGGAGCTCGCCGTGCTCGCCGCCGTCGCCGACGCCATCTCCCGGCACGGCGAGCCGACGATCCCGCACTACATCGTCTCCGGGTCGGACTCGGTGAGCGACGTGCTCGAGCCACTGGTGCTGCTGCGCGAGGTCGGCCTCGTGCGACCGCAGGCGGATCTGCCCGCGACCGTCGACGTCATTCCGCTGTTCGAGACCATCGACGATCTCGGCCGGTCCGCCGAGGTGCTCGACGAACTGCTCACCTTGCCGTTGTACCGGCGCATCGTCGCCGGCCGCGGCAACTGGCAGGAGGTGATGATCGGGTACTCGGATTCGAACAAGGACGGTGGCTATCTGACGTCGAACTGGGCACTGTTCCGCGCCCAGCAGCGACTGTCGGCTGTGGCCGACTCGCACGGCGTGCGGCTGCGCCTGTTCCACGGCCGCGGCGGCTCCGTCGGGCGCGGTGGCGGGCCGGCCTACGAGGCGATCCTGGCCCAGCCCCCGGGATCGGTCCGTGGTCAGATCCGGATCACCGAGCAGGGCGAGATGGTGGCGGCGAAGTACGCCCAGCCGGCCTCGGCACGGCGCAACCTCGAGACCTTGCTGGCCGCGACGATCGAGGCGTCGGCCGGGATCGACGACGACCTCGGCGGCGACAACGAACGCTACGCCGAGGTGATGGACGACCTGTCGGCGACCGCCCACGCGACGTACCGGTCGCTGGTGTTCGGCGAGGGGGACTTCGCTGGCTTCTTCGCCCAGATCACGCCGATCACCGAGATCGCCACCCTCAACATCGGCAGCCGTCCCGCCTCGCGGACCGGATCTCGACGGATCGAAGATCTCCGAGCCATTCCCTGGGTCTTCGGTTGGACGCAGTGCCGGGTGATGCTGCCGGGATGGTACGGCTGCGGCGCGGCCTTCGAACGCCTCGGCGATGCCGCCCTGCTCGCCGAGCTGTACCTTCGTTGGCCGTTCTTCCGCACGATGATCGACAACCTCGGCATGGTGTTGGCGAAGGCCGACCTCGACATCGGGGCGCGGTATGCCGATGGGCTGGTCGACGACGCCGAACAGCGTGAGCGGGCGTTCGGATCCATCGTCTCGGAGTTCGCCCTCACCGCCGACTGGCATGCGCGGATCACCGGCTCGCCCGACCCGCTCGCCAACAACCCGACACTGGCGCGCAGCATCCGCAACCGCTACCCGTATCTCGACCCGCTGCACGTGATGCAGATCGAGCTGCTCCGGCGCCGCCGCGCCGGCGACGACGACGAGCTCGTTGCCCGGGGCATCCAGCTGACCATCAACGCCATCGCCACCGGACTTCGCAACAGTGGATAGCGGTGTGGTCTTGTGCGACCTCGACGGGGTCGTGTGGCTGGCCGGGGAACCGATCCCGGGGTCGGTGGCGGCGATCGAAGAGCTGCGGCGAGCCGGCTGGCGAGTGGTGTTCGTGTCCAATTCCTCGGGGCCGACGATCGCCGACCACACTGCGGCGCTGGCGCGCATCGGTGTCGTCGCCGACGGTGATGTGATCTCGTCATCGACCGCCGCCGCCGAATTGGTGCGCGCCGGCGAACGTGTTCTCGTGTGTGGCGGGCCGGGTGTCTTCGAGGCAGTTCTCGCAGCGGGTGCGGTGCCGTTCGAAGGTGACGACGCCGACGCCGTCGCCCAAGGTGTCGACGTCGTCGTCGTTGGGCTCCACCGCACCTTCGACTATGAGCGAATGCGTTTGGCGACACGGGCGATACGGGACGGGGCGCGGTTCGTCGCCACCAATCGCGACCCATTGTTTCCCGCACCTGACGGACCGATTCCGGGTGGTGGCTCAATCGTCGCAGCGATCGCCACTGCGAGTGGCGTCGAGCCGGAGACTGCTGGGAAGCCCCATCCGCCGATGGTTCGCGCCGTTCGCCGGCTGCTCGGGGGCGACGCCGCCGACCCACAACGAATGGTCGTCATCGGCGACCAACTGTCGACGGACGGGAAACTGGCGGCCGCCCTCGGCTGTCGCTTCGCCATCGTCCGCACCGGCAACACAGGACCCGAGGTAGTCGTCGACCCGCCGGCCGATCTCGACGGCGCCGACCTCGCCGCGATCGTCGCCGAGTTGGTGGCCGCGTCCGTGACGCCGCCTCACGGATAGCATCGCTCCATGGCCACGAACGTCGTCCAGAACCTCATCGACTCCGGCTTGCAGTTCACCGAGGTGCAGCGCAAGCAGGCCGAGAAGGTTGTCAGGGATCTGGTCAAGTCCGGCGAGATCCGGCGGACCGAGGCGGCCAAGACGGTCGAGAGCTTGATCGAGCGCGGTCGGGAAACAACCGCCCAGATCGCCGCCGTCGTCAAGGCAGAGGTCGGCAGGCAGCTGAGCAGGCTGGCCGGCAGGGTCGACGATCTCGAAGATCAGCTGGAGAGCATCGTCAGCCGGTTCAGCGGTGGTGGGTCGCCGGCTCCTGCGAGGAAGGCTCCGGCGAACAAGACCGCGGCCCGCAAGGCCCCGGCCAAGAAGTCGACCGCGGCGAAGAAGACCGCGGCGAAGAAAACTGCGGCCAAGAAGTCGTCCGCGGTGAAGAAGACCGCGGCCCGCAAGACGCCGGCCAAGAAGTCGACCGCGGCGAAGAAGACCGCGGCGAAGAAGGCCAGCGCGGCGAGCTGAGCTCGCCGCCGCGACGGTGGTCGCCCGGCGACGCCTCGACGCCGAGCTGGTCCGCACCGGTTTGGCCACGAGTCGGGCCCACGCCCAGCAACTCATCTCCGAGTCTCGAGTTCTCGTCAACGGTGCCGTCGCCGGCAAGCCGGCGCATCTCGTCGCCGCTTCCGACAATCTCGTCGTCGCCGGCCCACTGCCACGTTTCGTGAGCCGCGCCGGCGAGAAGCTCGACGCCGCACTCGACCACTTCGGCCTCGACGTGACCGGGCTCCGAGTGCTCGACTGCGGAGCCTCGACCGGCGGGTTCACGGACTGCCTGCTACAGCGCGGCGCCGGCGAAGTCGTCGCCCTCGACGTCGGTCACGGCCAACTGCACCCGCGGATCCGTCACGACGTGCGGGTCACCGTGCTCGAACGAACGAACATTCGCACCGCGACGACGGAGACGATCGGCGGTCTCGTCGATGCCGCTGTCGCCGACGTCTCGTTCATCTCGTTGAAAGCGGTCATCCCCGTGTTGGTGGGGTTGTGCAAGCCTGGGGCGCCGATGGTGCTGTTGGTCAAGCCGCAGTTCGAGGCCGGCCGCGAGGTCGTCAGCCGAGGCAAGGGGGTCGTCACCGATCCGGCCGTCCACGCCGAGGTCGTCGCGCGCATCGAGGAAGCCCTGGGTCGATCCGGGTGCCATGTTGGCGGCTGGGTGGACTCGCCGATTCTCGGCGCCGAAGGAAACCGCGAGCTCCTCGTCCACGCCACGGTCGGTCACCAGTGAGCAAGCGCGTTGCGGTCGTCGCCCATTACGAAAGAGACGACGTCGTCGCCCTCATCGAGCAGACGATGGCCTGGCTCGCCGAGCATGGGCACGAGGGGTGGTTGCTCCCGGACGACGGCGCCGAGCTCGATCTCCATCACCACGCCGACGAGCGGCCGCTCGCAGATGCCGAGATCGTTGTCTGTCTTGGAGGCGACGGCACGATGTTGCGCGCCGTTGGCGCCCTCGACGGGGCACCGGTGCCGCTGCTCGGTGTCAACTTCGGGCAGCTCGGCTACTTGACGGAGATCGAGCCGGCCGACTTGATCGACTCGCTCGATCGTGTCCTGGGCGATGACGGGGGTGGTTCGGGTGCGGCCTGGCACCTCGACGAGCGGTTGATGCTGACCGCGACGGCGCGGCGGGGCGACGCAGAGCTCGGCCACTGGCGGGCGCTCAACGAGGTCGTGGTCGAGAAGCACGCTGCCGGGCACACGGTGAGCTTGCTCGCCCGCATCGACGGCGAGCCGTTCACGAGCTTTGCCGCCGACGGGCTGATCGTCGCCACACCGACTGGGTCGACGGCCTACTCGTTGTCGGCGCGTGGACCGGTCGTGTCGCCGCGTCATCGGGCGTTGCTGCTCACCCCCGTGTCGCCACACATGCTGTTCGACCGGACGCTGGTGCTCGACCCCGCCGAGGCCGTGGAGATCGAGGTGCTCGGCCACCGCCGCGCCGAGGTGGCGGTGGACGGCCGTCTGGTGCTCACCCTCGAGCCGGGCGACGTCATCCGCTGCCGGCCGGCTGCGGAGACCGCCCGATTCATCCGTTTCGGGCCGTACCACTACCACCAGATCCTCAAGCAGAAATTCGGCCTGACCGATCGGTGACGTCGCCGTAAGGAGGCGAGCCGACCCGAATTGCTAGGCGAGCGGACCCAGAATTGCGGTTCAGCCTCGCCGCAGGAGCCGGTTGATCGCGTCGGCCAGGCGCACGGAGCGCCGAGCGTGCAACAGTGCGAGGTGTTCGTTGAGATCGCGGTCCCGTCTCACCAGCAGCTCTCCCAAGTCCCGCCACGGCGCATCGGGACGCTCGGTCTCGGCCTCGATGGCAGCCAGTGCGTCCCCGACTCGCTGCACGAACAGCTTCCAGTCCGTCGTCGAGCGGGCCTGCGCACGCGCCCTCAGTTGGCGTCGCCGAAGTTCGTCTGGATCGGCGAGTATGCGCTCGACGACACCGACGACGTCTTCGGGTCGGTCAACGAGAGCTCCACCGGCATCCTCGTCGAAGCCGACAGCGAATCGATTCGATGCCAAGCCGACGCAACAGGTGCCCATGAGGCGGGCCTCGGTTGCCAGACGTGAGTGGCCCTCGACGCGGGCGCAATGGACGAATACTCGTCCCCGGCCGAGTTCCGTCATCAACTGTTCGTTGGGCATCGGTGGCAGCTCCCGCCACGTACCGCTGAACCCTTCGAGGGCGCGTCGGGTGATCGGCGCCCAACGGTTCTCACCGACAGTCACGACGTCGACGTCCTTCTGCGTTTCCTGTGGGGCGTCGACGCACCACCCCTCGTGAAGGATCGTTGCCGGCACTCCCGCCGCGGCGAACGCGTCGGCGATCGGCTGCGCATTCGCCCACACGCGGTAGCCGAGGATGTCGATCGACCGGAATTGCTCCGGGAGGCCGACCGTGTCGACATCGATGTCGAGCGGCTCGGTGAGTCGCCATCCCGGCGTGAACGACCAGCCGACGAGTCCCGGTGGACCCATCGCGAGGTAGACGGGCCTGCTCCTCATCAGTGCCACGCGGATGAAGAACGTCGGGTCAGCAATTCCGTCCGGCACGCACACGACGTCGTCTGCGTCGGCCGCCCGAGACGTATCGGGAGTGCCCACGCGAACACCGGCTGCGGAGCACAGCCCGTGGAGCACAGCACCGTCAAACTGGCCGCGTATCTCACTTTCGAAACCGGCCGCCGCCGCTGCGACCGCCAGCTCATGCAGAACCCGCACGCCGCCTGGAATCGACTGCCGATCGTGCGACCTTGCTCGTGCGAGCTTGAGCGGGTCCAGCCCGTCCAAGTCCAGCAAGGCGACGAGTCGCACGTCCACAAGTCTGGCTCACGCGCCGGGCATGATGGCGGAGGTGCTCAGCGAGCTGCACATCGAGAACCTCGGCGTCATCGGCACGGTCGACCTCGCCTTCGGCGACGGGTTGACGGCGATCACCGGCGAGACCGGCGCCGGCAAGACGATGCTCGTGGAGGCGCTCGAGCTCGTCGTCGGTGGCCGCGCCGACCCGGCGATGGTGCGCCCAGGCTCCGCCGAGGCTCGCGTCGACGCCCGCTTCGTCGTGGGCGACGACGACATCGTGCTCAGCCGCGTTGTCCCTGCCGAGGGGCGGTCGCGGGCGTACGTAGACGGTCGACCTGCCACGGCCACCACGCTCGCGAACGCGGCGCGGAATCTCGTCGACTTGCACGGTCAGCACGCCCACCAGCATCTGCTCTCTCCGGCGAGCCAGCGCGCCGCCCTCGACGCCTTTGGCGCCGTCGACCTCCAACCGTTGGGCGCCGCAAGAGCCCGCGTCGCCGAGCTCGACGCCGAGCTGGCGACGTTCGGCGGTGATGAGCGGGTCCGGGCGCGAGAACTCGACCTGGCGCGCTTCCAGCGTGCGGAGTTGGACGCCGCCGCGGTCGACGATCCCGACGAGGAGTCGGCGTTGGAGGTGCTCGAGGACACGCTTGCCAGCGCCGTCGACCACCGGGCGGCCGGGGCGACTGCCTACGACGCGCTCGCTGGCGATGGTGGCGCCCGCGACACCCTCGCCTCCGCCGCCGCCGCGTTGGCCGACCGGGCGCCGTACCGCGCTCTCGCCGACCGCCTCGCCAGCATGCTCGCCGAGCTCGACGACGTCGGGTCGACGGTCCGTGACACCGTCGAGCAGATCGCCGACGATCCGGAGCGACTGGAGGAAGTGCGCGCCCGTAGGCAGCTGCTCCACGGCCTGCGTCGCAAGTACGGCGACACCCTCGCCGACGTGCAGCGCTTCCATCGAGAGGTCGCGGCGAGGGTCGACAGTCTGGAGAGTTACGAGCAGCGAGCGGCGGAGATCGACGCGGAGCGCCAGCTGGCAATCGCCACAGCCGACGACGAGGCGGCCGCGGTGCTGGCCGCCAGACGAGGCGCGGCGCCGCGCTTCGGTGCGGCGGTGACGGAGCGATTGAAGGTGCTGGCGATGCCCGATGGCGTGGTCGACGTCCACGTCGAGTCACTCGACGATGTGCGTTTCCTCCTGTCGGCCAATCCGGGGATGCCCCTCCTACCCTTGAGCAAGGTCGCGTCCGGCGGCGAACTGGCCCGCACGATGTTGGCGCTGCGCTTGGTCACGATCGGCAACGAAGAAGCCATAGCGGGTACGGCACCATCGACACTCGTGTTCGACGAAGTCGACGCTGGAATTGGCGGGATCGCGGCGACGGCGGTCGGTGACGCCCTCGCCGCCGTTGGCAGGTCGCACCAAGTGCTCGTCGTCACCCATCTCGCCCAGGTCGCCGCCATCGCCGACGCCCAGATCGCCGTCAGCAAGTCGGTCGTTGACGGCGAGACGGTCGCCCGTGCCGAGTCGGTCGACGGCGAGCGTCGCGTCACCGAAGTGGCACGGATGCTGTCCGGCGCTGCCGGCGGAGCCGCCGCTCACCGGCACGCCCGCGAGCTCCTCCACCGCTGACGTATCCCACCGCTGCCGCATGCCGGCGGGGTATCCTGATGTCCCGTGCCGAAACACATCTTCGTGACTGGTGGGGTCGCTAGTTCGCTCGGCAAGGGCCTCACTGCCTCGTCGCTCGGTCGATTGCTCAAGCTGCGCGGCCTCCGCGTCACGCTGCAGAAGCTCGATCCGTACATCAACGTCGACCCTGGCACGATGAACCCGTACGAGCACGGAGAGGTGTTCGTCACCGATGACGGCGGTGAGACCGACCTCGACCTCGGCCACTACGAGCGGTTCACCGACGAGAACCTCTCCCGCGACTCGAACGCGACGACGGGATCGATCTACCGCGCCGTGCTCGCCGCCGAGCGCCGCGGCGACTACCTGGGCAAGACCGTGCAGGTGATTCCCCACATCACCGACGAGATCAAGCGCCGGATCGCCAGGCTGGCGACCGACGACGTCGACGTCGTCATCACCGAGGTCGGCGGCACAGTCGGTGACATCGAGATCCTCCCGTTCCTCGAGGCAATTCGCCAGTTCCGCAAGGACGCCGGGCGGGACAACGTTTGCTACGTGCACGTCACGCTCGTGCCCTTCATCGGCCCGTCGGGTGAGCAGAAGACGAAGCCGACGCAGCACTCCGTCACCGAGCTGCGCAGCCGCGGGGTTCAACCCGACCTGATCGTTTGTCGCAGTGCCGAGCCGTTGTCCGACGACCTGAAGGTGAAGATCTCCAACCTGTGCGATGTCGACGCCAAAGCGGTGGTCAACGCCGCCGATGCCCGCAACATCTACGAGCTGCCGCTGATCTTCCATGACGAGGGCCTCGACGACGTCGTCTGCGAGGTTCTCCGCATCGACGTGTCCGAGCACAGCCTCGACCTGTCGCCATGGGAGCAGGTCGTCACTCGGATCGAGGTCGCCTCGGAGCCGGTACGTATCGGCCTGATCGGCAAGTACGTGCAGCTCCCCGATGCCTACCTGTCCGTGGTCGAGGCGCTCAAGCATGCGGCGTTCCACCACGGTGCGGCGGTCGAGATCGACTGGATCCAGGCCGAGGAGGTCGAAGGACTCCTCGCCGCCGGTCGCCTCGCCGACCTCGACGGGATGGTCATCCCCGGCGGGTTCGGAGCACGTGGGTTCGAAGGCAAGATCGCCGCCGCCCGCTACGCACGCGAGGAAGGCGTGCCGTGCCTCGGTCTGTGTCTGGGCTTGCACGCGATGACCGTCGAGTTCTGCCGCAACGTGCTCGGCCTCTCCGACGCCAACTCGTCGGAGATGGATCCGACCACCCAGCACCCGGTCATCGACCTCATGCACGATCAGCTCGACGTCACCGACAAGGGCGGGACGATGCGACTCGGCGCCTATTACGCCGTCCTCGAACCGGGCACCAAGGTGGCCGCGGCCTACGGCGAACCGGTTGTCAGCGAGCGCCACCGTCATCGCTACGAGTTCAATGCCAACTTCCGTGCCCGTCTCGCCGAGCGCGGGTTCGTGTGCTCGGGTGCGTCGCCGGACCGTCGCCTCGTGGAGTTCATCGAGCTCGCCGATCATCCCTATTGGGTCGGCACGCAGGCGCATCCGGAGTTCAAGAGTCGACCGGACCGCCCCCACCCGCTGTTCCGCGAACTGGTCGGAGCGGCGTTGGCATTTCGTCAGCAGCGCTTCCGTCCCGTGGTCGTGCCGGTGGCGAACGCAGGCGCTTGACCGGATTCCGGCGCGTCGAGGAACGCGAGCTGTGGTCGGGGTTCGTCTACCGGGTCGTCACCACCACCTCCGAGAGCCCGAGCGGCGAACGCTTCGAGCGTTACGTCGTGCGATCGCCGGGTGCCGTGTCGGTTGTGCCGATCGTCTACGCCGAGACCGACCGCGGCCGGGCAGGGCCCGAAGTCATCCTCGTTTCGCAGTACCGGGCGGCGCACGACGAGATGGTCGTGGAGATCCCGGCAGGGGTGCGCGACATCGACGGCGAGGCCGACGAGGACAACGCCCGGCGTGAGCTCGTCGAGGAAGTCGGCCTCCGGCCGGGGCGCCTCGAACTGCTGACGTCGATCTACCCGAGCGCGGGCATGACCGACTCGGTGAACACGATCTTCCTCGCCACCGACTGCACGCGGGCGCAACGCAGCCCGCACGGGCCGGAGGAGGAGCACGCCGAGATCATCCGGCTGCCGCTCGCCGAGGCCGTCGAGTGGGTCGAGTCGGGACGCATCGTCGACGCCAAGTCCGTCGTCGGTCTGCTCCTCGCCGAACGGCGGTTGCGCAGATGACCCATCAGCTTCCTCTCGAAGCAGAGGAGTTCCTGTCCTGGCTGTTGTCAGAGCGGGGGCGGGCGACGAACACCCTGGCGGCGTACCGTCGTGACTTGACGGCCTACACGGCGTGGCTCGAGGATCGTGGCAGATCGCTGGACACGGTGACCACCGAGGACCTGTTCGAGTTGATCGCCGAGCGCCGTCGGCAGAACAGCGCGCCGTCAACGATCGCTCGCCAGCTCGCGGCGATCCGTTCCTTGCATCGCTTCCTCGTCAACGAGGACTACCGGAGCGACGACCCGACCGCGGACGTCGAAGGGCTTCGCATCCCCGCCGGGATCCCCAAGGCCCTCTCCGAGGACCACGTCAACGCCCTGCTCGCCGCCGTCACCGGCGATGACCCGATCGCCCGCCGTGACCGCGCACTGCTTGAACTGCTCTACGGAACGGGAGCGCGCATCTCCGAGGTGTGCGATCTCTCGATGGGTGACATCGACTTCGAGGGACGCCTCGTGCGCCTGTTCGGCAAGGGCAACAAGGAGCGCATCGTCCCGTTCGGGCGAGCGGCGGCTGATGCCCTCGATCGGTGGTTCGCGCCGGGCGGCCGGCACGATCTCGCTCCCCCCCAGTGGCGGCGTCGCGACGACGCCGCCGCCGTGTTCCTCAATACGCGGGGTGCCCGCCTGACCAGGCAGGCGGCATGGGCGGTGGTCAAGAAGTACGGCCGACGCGCCGGCCTCGACACCGATCGTCAGCTGTCCCCCCACGTGCTCCGCCACAGCTGCGCCACCCACCTACTCGACCACGGTGCCGATCTGCGAGTCGTTCAGGAGCTTCTCGGCCACGCCTCGATCTCGACGACGCAGCTCTACACGAAGGTCAGCCAGGAGCGCCTGTGGCAGGTGTATCGAGACGCCCATCCACGCGCCGTGATCGCGTCGTGAGCGTCGCCCACCTGTCCCGTCGCTTTGCCACCTCGCTCTCGCCTCGACCGCCATCGGCCGACGACGAGACGTGGGCCCGAGGGTGGTTGACCGACGAGGAGATCCTGTTGTGGATGGCCATGCCGGCCGCCGATCGGCGGCACGCCATCGAGGTAGCGCGGCGCTTCCGAGATCTGCGTCCGGACGCGACCCGACCACAGACTGCCGGCGCGCTGCTCCACGATGTCGGCAAGGTCCAGTCGGGTCTCGGCACATTGGGCCGCGTCGCGGCGACAATCGTCGGACCGCGGACGCGGCGGTTCCGGCAGTATCACGACCACGAGGAGATCGGCGCGGCGATGGCCGCCGATGCGGGATCGGATCCGGTGACGGTGGCCACCATCCGCGGCCGGGGACCTGCCGCCGCCGACCTCCGCGCCGCCGACGACAGCATCTGATTAATGGGTCAGGCGGGGAGCAGTCCGACGGCGTCGTAGGCGCGGTGCAGTGTCGCCGCGGCGACGGTGCGGGCCTTGTCCGCACCCTTGTGCAACAACGAGGCCAACTCGCCACGGTCGGCGAGCAGCGCCGAGGCCCGTTCGCGGACTGGCCGCAACGCCTCGATCACGGCATCACCCGCGTCGGTCTTGAGCGGGCCGTACTGCGAGTAGCCGGCAGCTACGTTCTCAGGCTTCTCGTCGCGCAGGGCGGCGAGGATCTCCAGCAGGTTGCTCACCCCAGGCTTGGTTGCCGGGTCGTAGCGGACGTCGCCGTCGGAGTCGGTGACCGCCCGCTTGAACTTGCGAGCAATCGTGTCCGGGTCGTCGAGCAGCTGGATCACGCCGGCGTCGCTCTCCGTCGACTTGGACATCTTCGACGTCGGGTCCTGCAGGTCCATCACCCGTGCTCCGGCTTTGGGAACGACGGCCGTCGGGAGCACGAACGTCTCCCCGAATCGGTGGTTGAAGCGAATGGCGATGTCGCGTGTGATCTCGACGTGCTGGCGCTGATCGTCGCCGACGGGGACCTCATCGGTGTCGTACAGCAGGATGTCGGCGGCTTGCAGCGCCGGGTAGGTGAACAGGCCGGCGGAGATGAAGTCACCGCCGCGCTTGGCCGATTTGTCCTTGAACTGCGTCATCCGGCCGAGCTCGCCGAAGCTGACGTTGCATTCCATCAGCCAGGCCAGCTGAGGGTGCTCAGGGACGTGGCTCTGCACGAACACGGTGGCGACGTCGGGATCGAGCCCGACGGCGAACAAGATCGCGGCAAGCTCGATCGTCCGTTCACCGACCACTCCGGGCTGCTCGGTCACGGTGAGTGCATGAAGGTCGACGATGCCGTGGAAGACCCCCTCGTGCTGTCCCGACACCCAGTTGCGGAACGCACCCAGATAACTGCCGAGGTGGGCGTCGCCGGTCGGCTGCACGCACGAGAGAACTCTGGTCACCACGACATGCTAGGGAGCGACCGGGCGCGCTGACGGGCTGGGTTGACGTATCCGCCAGCCGAGGTCCGCCAACCTGGGCGCGGCGTTCGGTAGCGTCGAACGCACCAATGGCGACCCGTGTCGAAACTCCTGTCTACGAAGGTCCGTTCGACCTGCTCTTGCAGCTCATCCTGGCCGAGGAGGTGGACCTCTACGCGGTCAACCTGGCGCGCATCGTCGACGCCTACCTCGCCGAGATCGAGCGGATGCAGTCCCTCGACCTCGACGTCGCCACCGAGTTCCTGCTCATCGCCGCCACCCTTGTCGAACTCAAGGCCCGCCGGCTGCTGCCGGGCTCCGCCGAGGTCGACATCGACGACGAGCTGGCCCTGTGGGAGGAGCGCGACCTGCTCCTCGCCCGGCTGCTCGACTGCAAGACGTTCAAGGACGTGTCCGCGGTGTTCGGGGCATTGAGCGAGCGCGCCGCGGCGAGCGTGGCCCGACGCGTCGGGCCGGACGAGCGCTTCGACGACGTTGCGCCCGACCTGCTCGCCAACATCACGCCGCTGCTGCTGCGAGACGCAGCGATCGTCGCCCTCACGCCGAAACCGGTCCCGAGGATCGACCTGCACCACGTCGCCCCGATCCGGGTCAGCGTCGCCGATGCCGTCGCCGAGTTGATCGATGAGCTGCCGCGGGCGGGACGAATCACGTTCGCCCGCCTCACCCAAGACCTCGACGAGCGCCTCGACATCATCGTCCGGTTCCTGGCCGTGCTCGAGCTGTTCAAGCGTGGGGTGGTCGAGGTCGACCAGGCGGCGTTGTTCGGCGACATCACGATCGAATGGATCGGCGGCGACGCCGAGGCGGCGATCGCATTGGCGGTGGATGTCTATGAGGGATGAGGAATACCTGCGGGCGATCGAGGCGATCGTCCTCGTCGCTCACGACCCGGTGCCCCCGGACGTGCTCGCCCAGCTCCTCGAACGCCCCGTCGGCGACATCGAGGCATGGTGCACACGGCTCGCCGCTGAGTACCGGGACGAAGGTCGTGGCTTCGAGCTCGTCCGCGTCGCCGGCGGCTACCGGTACCAGACGGCCGGCGATCAGATCGCCTACGTCGAGCGCTTCCTGCTCAGCGACCAGCGGGCGCGGCTGTCCGCCGCCGCGCTGGAGACGCTCGCGATCGTCGCCTACAAGCAGCCGATCTCGCGGGCGCAGATCGCCTCGATCCGCGGCGTCGATCCGGACGGGGTGTTGCGCACTTTGCAGTCGCGGGGTTACGTCGACGCAGTAGGCCGCGATCCGGGTCCCGGCCAGGCCGTGCTGTTCGGCACCACGACCGAGTTCCTCGAGCGGCTCGGCATCGATTCGACCGCCGACCTCCCACCGATCGCCGAGTTCATCCCCAGCGCCGAGGTCGTCGAAGCCCTGGAAGTTGGCCTGCGCGGGCGAGATAGCTAAGTACTTAGCTATCTACGATCTTGCGCCACGTACACTGACGACATGACCACGGTCGGGATGCACGAAGCGAAGACCAACCTCTCGAAGCTGGTCGACGAGGCGCTCGCCGGCAACGAGGTGATTATCACGCGCCGTGGCAAGGCGGTGGTGCGCCTTGAGCCCGTCGAGAGCCGCAAGCGTACGTTCGCTGATCTCCGTGGAAGCGTGCCCGACTTGTGGATCGCCGATGATTTCGACGAGCTTCCTGAGGACATGGCGCGCGCCTTCGGCATGATCGATTGATCGTGCTGCTCGACACGCACGTCGTGCTGTGGTGGCTACAGGATGATCTGCGGCGCTTGACCACCGACGCTGTCGCCGCACTCGAAGATCCGCTCGTGGACATTGTGGTCAGTGCCGTCTGTGTGTGGGAGATCGCCATCAAGCGGTCAATCGGCAAGCTCGCGCCGTCCGTCCCGGACGAGCTCGAACGCCTCGAGGATGCGATCGGCGTTCGAATGCTGCCGGTCATGCCGCGGCACGCCAATCACGTCGCGAACCTTCCGTACCACCACCGCGATCCGTTCGACAGGCTGCTCGTGGCCCAGGCTCAGCTCGAACGTCTGCCGATCGTCACGGTCGATCCGCGTATCCGCAAATACGACGTCGAGACGATCGGATGAACGGGTCGCCGGAACCGCCGCTGTGGGAGCAGCGCTCGGGAGAGCGGCTGCAAAAGGTGCTCGCCGCCACCGGATTCGGCAGTCGGCGGGTGTGCGAGGAGTTGATCGCTGCAGGGCGGGTGCGGGTCAACGGCGAGACCGCCGTACTCGGCCGCCGGATCGATCCCGACATCGACCTCGTCGAGGTCGACGGAGCGCCCGTCGGCGTGCGCCCCGGGCTCGTCTACTACCTCCTCAACAAGCCCTCAGGAGTCGTCTCGACTGCCCGTGACACACACGGGCGGCCCACGGTCGTCGACCTGGTGCCGGCCGAGCCGCGGGTGTTCCCGGTCGGTCGGCTCGACGCCGCCACCGAGGGCCTTCTGCTGCTCACCAACGACGGTGAACTGGCCAACCGTGTCGCTCATCCGTCAGCGGGGGTCGAGAAGGAGTACCTCGCCGATGTCGAGGTCACCGCCGGGGGAAGCGTTAGCCCGGCGGCCATCCGCGCCCTGCGCGAGGGGATCGACCTCGACGACGGCGTGACGGCGCCGGCGAAGGTGACGCAGCCCTCGCCGGGGGTGCTGCGGATCGTCATCCACGAAGGGCGCAATCGGCAGATCCGGAGGATGTGCGAAGCGATCGGCCATCCGGTTCGGCGGCTCGTGCGGGTGCGGATCGGTCCGCTCACCGACCGGCGGTTGAAGCCGGGGGAGTGGCGCGAGCTCGCCAGCGACGAGGTCCGCCGACTCGCGTCGGCGACGGTGCCAACCGGCAGGTCGCAGAAACGGGCTGGTCGGTACGCTCCGTCGCGATGAAGCGGGCGAACGTCGTCGGGCTGGGGCTGATCGGTGGCTCGATCGCCGTCGGCCTGCGCTCCCGCGGCTGGCACGTCAGCGGTGACGACGTGTCGAGGACGCGTGCCGACGACGCCCTCGCTCGGGACTGTGTCGACGCCGTCGGTCTCGACCCCGACGCCGACATCACGTTCGTCGCCGTCCCGGTGCTGGCGGCGCACGACGCCGTCGCCCAGGCCCTCAAGGGAACGTCAGGGGTCGTCACCGACGCCGGCAGCGTCAAGAGCGCGCTCTGTGCCGCAGTCGACGACGCCCGCTTCGTTGGCGGTCACCCGATGGCGGGCAGCGAGCTGGAGGGCCTGGACGGCGCCGACGCCGATCTGTTCAGCGGCGCCGTGTGGGTCGTGACGCCGACTGCCAGCACCTCACACACGTCGATCGCCGCCGTCGCGTCAGCGATCTCCACGCTCGGCGCCGAGATGGTGGCGATGACGCCCGACCGCCACGACGAGATGGTTGCCGTCGTCAGCCACGTGCCTCACCTCGCCGCGGCGAGCTTGATGGGCCTCGCCGCCGACAGGGCGGCCGAGCATGCCGCCCTGCTGCGGCTGGCCGCGGGCGGGTTCCGTGACATGACGCGCATCGCCAGCGGTCACCCCGACATCTGGCTCGACATCTGTGACCAGAATCGCGAGGCGATCGTCTCCTCCCTCGATCACTTGATCGAACGACTCGGGGAGATGCGCGAGATCGTCGACAGCGCCGATCGGGAGGCCCTACTCGGCCGGTTGCAGCAGGCCCGCCAGGCCCGCTCCAACCTCCCCGGGCGGATCACCCGACCGGAGACTCTCGCCGAGGTGCGCATACCGATCCCCGACCGACCCGGGGCTGCTGCCGAGATCTTCACACTCGCCGCCCGCGAGGGCATCAACATCGCCAGCTTCGAGGTCGTCCACCTCGCCGAGAGCAATCTCGGCGTCGCCGTCGTCCTCGTCGACGCCGATGCTGCCGAGGCCTATCGCCGAGCGCTCTCCGCCACGGGGCTGCACCCGGCGGTCTCGCCCCTCTCGTGAAGCGATTGACTGCCGCCGCCCTGCCCGTCCACGGAGAGGTGGCGGTGCCAGGCTCGAAGAGCGTGGCCAACCGCGCACTGGTGGTGGCTGCCCTCGCCACTGGCGAAAGCGTGTTGACCAACGTGCCCGACGGCGACGACACCATCGCGATGCTGCGTTGTCTCGCCGGACTCGGTGTCGGCGTGGATGCTCGACAGGCGGGACTCGTAACCGTCGTCGGCACCGGCGGACGGTTGCGGCCGAGTACCGAACGGCTCGATGCCGGCCTCGCCGGCACCACCTCGCGCTTCGTCACGACCCTGGCCGCCCTCGCCGACGCGCCGGTGACGATCGACGGCGACCCCCCTCTGCGCACGCGTCCAATGGGTGACCTGCACGACGCACTCGCCGCCCTCGGCGCTCGTGTCGATACGGGCGATGCTGCCGGCTGTCTGCCGGTGACGATCACGGGACCGATCAGACGGGGCGGGACGGTACGCCTGCGCGGTGACGTGTCCAGCCAGTTCGTCACCGCCCTCATGCTGATCGGGCCATTGCTCGAGGCGGGAGTCCGAATCGAGCTGACCTCGCCGCTCGTGTCGGCGCCGTATATCCACCTCACTGCCGCCGTGATGGAGCGGTTCGGCGGGCCCGAGGTCGACGTCACGGCCGACCATGTCGCCGTCGACACTGGCGGTTATCGGGGCACCACGTTCGAGGTCGAACCGGACGCCTCGTCGGCGAGCTATCCGCTGTCGATTGCCGCGGTACGTGGTGGAGCAGTCACCGTGGCCGGGCTCACGCCGAGTTCCTTGCAGGGCGACATCGTGATTCTGGAGCTGCTCGAGTCGATGGGGTGTGACGTGGAGACCGGAGCGCGCTCCGTCACCGTCAGCCGGCCCGCCGAACGACCACTGCGCGGCATCGACGTCGACCTCGCTGAGTGTTCCGACCTCGTGCCGACGATCGCCGCGATCGCTACGACCGCGTCGACACCGACGACGATCCGTGGGGTCGGATTCATCCGCGCCAAGGAGAGCGACCGTCTCGGCGCCCTTGCTGGCGAGCTCGCCCGCACCGGGGCCGTCGTCGGGGAGACCGCCGACGGCCTGCACGTCGAGCCCGTCCCGGAAGGTGCCGCTGGCCTCCACGGGGCGACGTTGCAGACCCATCACGACCACCGGTTGGCGATGGCCTTCGCCGTCCTCGGCACCGCGGTCGACGGGATCAGCGTGGACGCCCCCGAGGTGGTCGGCAAGAGCTGGCCGGGTTTCTGGACGGCCTACGACACCTTGGTCGGCGGGCAGTAGAGACGCTTCTGCAGGCGCTCGCCGGTCCCGGTGCGCAACTCCGGCTTGACCACGTCGTCGAACAACACCGGCGCGCTGCGCAGCTGCCGCCGATGCGGGAGTGCCAACGCGGCGGTGAGCATCCGGCTGCCGATCGTCTGGCCGGCATGATGATGGACCTCGGCCGATTGCGCCGTCGCCACGAACAGTGGGTCTGGCGTGCCCTCAACGCGAACGTCGATGTTCTCCTCCCACCGCAGGCACACGATGCGGTAGTCGAAGGCCCGGTCGAGCAGCCGTTCCAACTCGCGCTCGACCCCCGAGCGTTCGATGTACCCGGCGATCTCCGGATCGAAGGCACGGGCACGCTTGGCGCTGAACACGAGCGTGGAGCCGTCGAGCCGACACCACCACAGGTGGCTCGGGAAGTCGAGGATCTTGGCGCTCCCCGCTTGCGGCACCTCGATGTAGCCGGCCTTTCCGACTCGAGTGATCTCGGCGATGACTGCCGCCGGGTCCGGGACGTGTTCGAGCACGTGCGAGCACACGACGTAGTCGAAGACCCCGTCGGCGAAGGGCATGTCGGCGGCATCGGCGGCGAACAGCGGCCGGCTGATCCGAGCAGCGGCGCGTCCCGAGCGCTGCCCACCGTGTTCGGCTTCGACGTACCGGTCGAGCAGCACGTCGGCGCGCCAGTGCGGCTTGTCGCCGCTGCCGACGTCGAGCACGAGGGCGTCGGCATCGACCGGGATGGCGATCCGGCGGCTGTGGAACGAGCGGAGCCTGCGGGCCAGTTGGGGCACAGTTCCGGATCATGGCAGATGGCCGAGCCCGCAGTGACGCTGGCACGATGTACTCCTGTGCGTGGCCGGGGAACGCAATGAACGTCGCGGCGTTCGATGTCGATGGAACGTTGACGACACGCGACTGCGTCGTGCCATTTCTACGTCGGGTCGCTGGCACTGGAGGCCTGCTCGCCGGTCTCGGACGGCGAGCCCCTGAACTTGTCCCAGCGCTCCTGCGTCGTGATCGCGATGGCCTCAAGGCGCTTGCCACCGCCGCCGTGTTCACGGGCCGGTCGATCGATGACGTCGGCGCCGCCGGTCGCCAGTTTGCCGAGCACGTGGCCTCGTCGTGGCTGCGCGAGGAGGTGGTCGGCACCCTCGACGAGCATTGCCGCCGTGGCGACCACGTCGTCCTCGTGTCGGCCTCGTACGAGACCTACCTCGTCCCTCTCGCAGCGCACTTCGGGGGCGCCGACGTCATCGGCACGCGGCTGGCCGTCGACGGCGAGGGAACGTGTACCGGTGCGCTCGATGGTGGAAACTGTCGTGGTGCCGCCAAGGTCGTCCGTCTGCATCGCTGGCTCGACGAACGGTTCGGAGGGCGCGCCAACGTCACCCTGTGGGCGTATGGCGACTCGCCGGGAGATCGGCCGATGCTGGCCGACGCCGACCACCCCATGTGGGTCGCGAGGACTCGCGGAATGAGGGCGCCGTGATCGTCGACGGCGTGGTCGAGGGGACTCCAGGGGAGGCGACGAAGGCGCAGCTCTCCACGGCCGCGGCGATCGTGCGCTCGGCGCGACCACTGCAGTGGACGAAGAACCTGCTCGTGTTCGCCGCCCCCGGCGCCGCCGGAGTTCTCGACAACTGGCCGGAACTTGGTACCGCGCTGCTCGCCTTCGTGGCATTCTGCTTCGCTTCGAGCGGCCTCTACCTGTGGAACGACGTCCTCGACCTCGCGTCCGATCGTCGGCATCCGACGAAACGGCTACGCCCGATCGCCGCAGGGCAGCTCGGAGTCGGAACCGCCAAGGTCTTCGGCACACTGCTCCTCATCGCAGCCTGCGGCGTCGCCGCGGCTACCGGTCGGTGGGAGACGGTCGCCGTCGTCCTCACGTACATCGCCGCGACGATCGTCTACAGCGCCTGGCTCAAGCACGTCGCTGTTGTCGACCTCGTTCTCGTCGCCTCGGGGTTCGTGCTCCGTGCCGCCGGCGGTGCCGTTGCCGTCGACGTGCCGATGTCGAAGTGGTTCGTGCTCTGCACCGTGTTCGGGTCGCTGTTCATCGTCGCCGGCAAGCGTTACGCCGAGCTGCGTGAGATCGGCGACGGGGGCCGGCGAGGTGCGCCCGACACTCGAGACCTACACGCCGGCGTACCTGCGCAGCGTGCTCACGATGTCGTGTGGTGCGGCGATCATCAGCTACTGCCTGTGGGCCCTGGAGACGAAGGAGCTGGCCGGTACCGACCTTCCGTTCTACGAGTTGTCGATCGTGCCGATGCTGACGGCGATGCTGCGCTACCTGCTACTCGTCGAGCAGGGTCACGGTGGCGCTCCCGAGGAGGTGTTCGCCCGCGACCGAGTGCTGCAGCTGCTCGGCGTGGCGTGGATCGTCACGTTTGCTCTCGGCGTGTATCTGGCGTGAGCACCGGCGCGGACGACGTCCGGCCCTCTGGTGTCGAAGGGTGGCTCACCGCCGAGCAGGCTGCCCTACTCGCTGCCGCCGCGGCAGCGTGCCCGGAGAACGGAGAGATCGTCGAGATCGGCAGCTTTCGCGGGTTGTCCACGATCGTCCTCGCCACCCACGCACCCGAGGGTGCGGCGATCGTTGCCATCGACCCCCATGCCGGCAACGACAGGGGTCCCGGCGAGCTCGATGGGTTCACTGCCGAGGCGGCGACCGACCGGGCCGCCTTCGAGAGCAACCTCGTCGCTGCCGGCGTGCGCCACAGGGTGCGTCACGTCGCCGCCCGCTCGGCGGACGCCCACGGCGCCGTCGACGGCCAAATCGACGTGCTCTACATCGACGGCGCCCACCGCTATGCCGCGGCGAGGGCAGACCTGCGTGACTGGGGGAGGCGTGTGACATCCGGAGGAACGATGCTCGTGCACGACGCCTTCTCGTCCGTCGGTGTGACGGCGGCGATCATGCGCGAGCTCGTGTTCGGGCGGCGCTACCGCTACGTCGGTCGATCCCGTTCACTCGCCGAGTACCGCGCCGACCTCGCCACCGCCGGTACCGCCGCCCGGGCGCGCAATGCCGTTGCCCAGCTCGCCCAGCTCGTGTGGTTCGCTCGCAACCTCGCCGTCAAGCTGCTGCTCACGATGGGCGCCGGCAAGGTACTGCGCCGCTTCGACCGGCCAGCTCCCGAATGGCCGTATTGATGGCGATGCACCGTGAGAACGGTTCACCGTCAACCGATGGGTGTGTAGGGGACGCTTCGGTCCCCCTGGCACCCAACAGTCGTGGCCACTACCCGAAGGCCCCGTTTGGCAGCGTTCCCCGGCCACGCAGGCCGTTGGTGGCCGCTCACTCGCTGGCGCTCGCTCGCTCGCAACAATCAGACTGTCGTGATGCCGAAGGAGCTGTTGACGGGGTGGGGGTGTACCCCGGCATCGGCCGGCACCGTCGTGCGCCGGCGGTCGTCCGATCGATCCGGCCTCGCCGATCTCGTCCGCAACCTGCCGGCGCGCGGCGCGATCGCCCGTGGCCTCGGGCGCAGTTACGGCGACAGCGCGCAGAACGGGGGCGGCCTGGCCATTCGCCTCGATGACGAGATCGCCCCGGGGACGATCGAGATCGACGCCGATGCCGCAACGATGACCGCCGCCGGAGGCGTGAGCATCGACAAGGTGCTACGCGCCAGCATCCCGCGTGGCCTGTTCGTTCCGGTCTCGCCCGGAACCCGCTTCGTCACGATCGGCGGTGCCATCGCCAGCGACATTCACGGCAAGAACCACCATGTCGACGGCACCTTCGGGTCGCACGTTCGAGCGGTGACGTTGCTCCTCGCCGACGGCTCGACCGTCGACATCGGACCCGACCGGCAGCCGGACCTGTTCTGGGCGACGGTCGGTGGGATGGGTCTCACCGGGATCGTCGTCGGGGCGACGATCTCGATGCTGCCGATCGAGACCAGCCGGATGGTCGTCGACACTGAACGCGCCGACGACCTCGACGACCTCCTCGCTTTGATGACGTCCGGCGACGACCGCTACCGGTACTCGGTGGCGTGGATCGACCTTCTGGCGCGGGGCCGTACCCTCGGCCGCAGCGTGCTGACGCGTGCTGAGCATGCACGCGTCGAGGAGCTGACTCCACCGGACGCCGTGCGGCCGCTCGAGTACCGGCCCGGCCATCTCGCCACCGTGCCCGCACTCGTTCCTGGACGAGGTCTGCTCAACCACACGACGATCGCCGGGTTCAACGAGGTGTGGTTCCGGGCCGCGCCACGGCGGCACGTCGGGGAGATCGTCGGGATTCCCCGGTTCTTCCATCCACTCGACGCGATCGGGTCGTGGAATCGCCTGTACGGGCGGGGCGGCCTCGTGCAGTACCAGTTCCTCGTGCCGTTCGGTCAGGAGACGGCGTTCCGCGGGATCGTTTCCCGCTTCGCCGAAAGCGGCGCACCAAGCTTCCTGTCCGTGCTCAAACGATTCGGCCCGGCCAATCCCGCACCGCTGAGCTTCCCGGCGCCAGGCTGGACGTTGACCCTCGACATCCCGTCGAGAGTCGATGGGCTCGCCGAATTGCTCGCCGAGCTCGACGACATGGTGCTCGCCGCCGGCGGACGGCACTACCTCGCCAAGGACGGTGTCGCCACGCCGGAGGCGATCCGTCGCGGCTACCCCCGCCTCGCTGAGTGGCAAGCGGTGCGCGGACGTGTCGATCCACATGACCGCTGGGCGAGCGACCAGAGCCGTCGCCTGCAACTCACCGCCCGTGGTGTGGAGACGTCGTGATGGACAATGCCCTCGGCGAAGCGCAGACGATCGTCCTGTTCGGCGGCACGAGCGATATCGGCCGAGCCATCGTCGACGCCCTGGTCTCGCCAGCGACGACGGCGGTCGTGCTTGCGGCCCGCCAGCCCGACGATGTCGATGTCTCAGCACTTGGAGCAGACGCGGTGTCACCGTGGACGTAGTGCGCTTCGACGCCACCGAGACCTCCGAGCACGACGGACTCGTCCAGCGGCTGGTGGCGGCGCACGGCGACCTCGATGTCGCCGTCGTTGCCTTCGGTCAACTCGGCGACGCCGACCAGCTCGCCGGCGATGCGTCAGCCGCAGTCGCCCTCGCCGACGTCAACTTCACCGGGGCGGTGAGCATCTGCACGGTGCTGGCGGCGCAGTTCCGCCGTCAGGGCCATGGCCGATTGATCCTGCTGTCGAGCGTCGCCGGCGAGCGCGTGCGCAAGGCCAACTACGTGTACGGAGCGACGAAGGCGGGCATCGACGGGTTCGCCCAAGGCCTCGGTGATGCGCTGGCCGGGAGCGGGGCGAGCGTGCTCATCGTCCGCCCCGGCTGGGTGCACTCGAAGATGACCGCAGGTAGCGAACCGAAGCCGTTGGCGACCACTCCCGAAGCCGTGGCGGCGGCCACGGTCAAAGCCCTGCGCGCCGGCCGGAGAGTGGTCTGGGTCCCGGCGGCATTGCGACCGTTGATGGCCATCGCCCGCCACCTGCCCAACCCTGTCTGGCGTCGCGTTTCCATGTAACCCAGTTTCAGCGGCAGCGGTAGTAGAGGCGCACGAGGCCGTCTTGGTAGGAGCGGTACTGGCAGAAGTTGTCGGCGAGGACCTCGTTGGGAGCTGGTGACCCGAAGTCCATCGAGGCGTTCGGCTCGCGCCAGCCGTTCCAGAACGAGGTGAGGATCACGAAGTCGGCGCTGGCGAGGTCGTCGGCGAGTCGTGAGTCCTCGGCGTTGGCGAGGCCCGGGTCCATCTCGATGAAATAGGTCGCCGGGTCCATCTCCGGGAACAGCCAGTAGAAGATCGCGTCGCCGTACCAGGTGCGGGAGAGGTCCTGCGGACCGACGAACAGCCTGTCGCCGGGGCGGGCGAGGCCGTCGAGGTCGTCGATCACCTGCTGGCTGGCAAGGGCGGCACGCGGGGCGCCGAAGTAGAAGTTGCGATCGTCGCGGCTGATCTCGAACGCCGGCGGAACCAGGCCAAAACCCACCCGGGCGTGCAACAGGTAGTGGCGGAACGTGAACAACGAGGTCACCACGAACGTCAGCGCCAGTGTGAACGATGCGCCGACGCTCACAGCCTGGCGCATCGTTGCGTGCGGCCACCTCCGCTGGACGACGTCGGCAACGGCGACGACGGCGAACGGCCACGAGATGCACGTCACCCACGTCAGATGGGTCGAGTCCGGTCGCTGCAACGCCTGGGGCAGGATGCCGACACTCAACAGGGCGACCACGAGGAGCACGGTCGCCCGACCGTCGCGCCGTCCGCGGCGCCGTTCCACGATCGCCAGGACGAGCAGGGCGACCGTCCCGACGAGCATCGCGAAGAACCACACGAACAGCGCCTGTGAGGCGCGCACGTGAGGCAGGTGCCACCAGGGTGGCTGCGACTCGGCGATCGCCTGCAGCGCGCCGTCGAGCCGGTCCCACGACGGCGGGCGGGGCAGCTCGCGGCCGGCGCGCAGGTGCACGACAGGATCGGCGACCATGCCCTGCCATGAAGCGCGGGGTCCGGCGACGACCAGGTGCACCCACAGCGGCGTGAGCCCGACGACGACGCCGCCGGCCGCCGCGCGCCACGCCGGGCGCTGCGTCCAGATCAGCCAAATCAACACCGCGGCGACGGCGAGCACGAGATCGGGGCGATAGGTCAAGGCGAGACCGGCAAGGCCACCGGCCACGACTCGAGCGAACAACTGCGCCCGATCGACGAGAAACGTCGAGCGCACGGCGAACACGGCGCTCCACAGGGTGAGGGCGAGGCCGCCGTTCCAGGCCATCGCCGTCAGCCCGATCGGTGTCAGCACGTAGAACACGGCGAAGGAGGCGACGAGCGTGGCTGCGAGGCGACCCCACGGCCTGGCGAGGGCGAACAGCCCGAGGATGATCGCGACGTGCTGGATCAACCCGAACGTCCGCTCGACCGCCAGGCTGTTGCCGAACAGCTCGTACCAGCCGGCCAGTACGTGCAGCGAGCCCGGCCCGTAGAGATGGAGGAAGTCGACGTTGGGGACGTCGCCCTGGGTGATCCGCTCTGGGAAGTAGAGCATGAAGCCCTCCTCCATCGTCCCGCCGGTGAAGCGATAGAGGCCGCGCAGCGGGATCACGGTGAGCACGGCGACCACGGCGAGACCCGCCCACGTGCGCAGGGCGCCACGGTCACGGTTCCGCAGTCCGCCCGACCCGCCGAGGACGAAGGCGGTCGGGTCGGCGGTCACAGGGCGAGCAAGGTAGTGGGTTTCGCTAGCGTGACGCCCTCGTGGACCTCGTGGGCGCCGGCGAGGCACTCGGCCGCTGGAGCGCCCGCCATCGCTGGCTTAGCCTGCTCGGGGCGACCGCCGTTGTCTCCATGCCGCTGCTCGGCGCCCTTGTCGACCTTGCCCGATCGCACTGGTATCCGGTCCTCGACCTGGCCATGACCGAGTTCCACGTCCGCGATGTGTTCGGCGAGGACACCCCGCTGATCGGATTGCCGGGGCGGATCGGCGAGTACCCCGACCAGGGCAGCCACCCCGGACCGCTGAGCTTCTACCTCCTCGCCCCGCTCTACCGGCTGCTCGGGTCGACATCGTGGGCGCTGCAAGCGGCGACGGTGGCGATCCACGTCGCGGCGATCGCCACGGCGTTGTGGATCGGCCAGCGTCGCGCCGGCTGGCGTGGTCTGGTCGGCGTCGCTGCGCTGCTCGCCGTCACGATCCACGGCTACGGCCAGCTGCTGCTCACGCAACCGTGGAACCCCTACCTGCCGCTGCTCGTCTGGCTCGTCGTCCTGCTCGCCACGTGGTCGGTGTCGTGCGGCGACTCGCTGATGCTCGTGCCACTCGTGGTCGCCGGATCGCTTGGCGCCCAGACGCACGTGCCCTATCTCGTGCCCTGCGGCGTGCTGACGATCGGTGCATTCGGCGTGGCGACGTGGCAGAGGCGCCGGCTCGACCGCAACGTCGTCGTCGCCGCGGCGCTCGGTGTCGTCCTGTGGGTGCCACCGGTCGTCGACCAACTGACCAACGATCCGGGGAACGTGCGCACGTTGCTCGACCACTTCGGCGATCCCGCCGAGCCCGTGCTGGGTGTCACCGACGGCCTGCGGTTGGCGCTGCGTCACTTCGACGTGTGGGCCGGATTGGCAGGGTTCACCGGTGACCTCGAGGGCGCCGGACGTTTCGTCTCACCAGCCGAGACCTGGCGCGGGCGCGGTGTTCTTCGGCATCTGGCTGGCGGCAGTGGTGATCGCCTGGCGTCACGGCCCTCCGGCATTGCGGCGATTGCACGTGGTGATCGCCGCGGCCTTCGTGCTCGGAGCGGTCGCCATGGCCCGCATCTTCGGTCTGCCGTGGTACTACCTCACGCTGTGGGCGTGGGGCACCACGACCCTGGCGGTCGGCGCCATCGTCTGGACAGCGCTCGCGTGGTGGCGTTCGACGAACCGGCGAGGCCTGGCAACCGTCGCCCTACCGCTGCTCAGCATCGCCGTTGCCGGTGTCGTGACAGTCGCCTCGACGGCGACGTTCGCCGGGGCCGAGGTGCCCGAGGAACGGCTCAGCCGGGCCGTCGGCGCCGTGGCGGCACCGACGTACGACGCGATCGCCGCCGGGGTCGGCGCCGCCAACGGCGTGGACGGCGTCTACCAAGTGCGCTGGAGCGATGCCGCCGATATCGGTAGCCCCGGCTTCGGCCTGCTCAACGAGTTGGAGCGGCGAGGGCTCGACGTCGCCGCCGACGAGTTCTTCCACGTCCCGGTGACGGATCACCGCGTCCGCCCCAGAGAGAGTGCGGACGCCCAAATCCATCTCGCCACCGGCGGCTACGTCGATCGCTGGCGCCGAGTCCCGGGCGCCGTCGAAGTGGCCACCTACGAGCCGCGCTCGGACGACGAGATCGCCCGCGCCGAGGAGGTGCGGGCGCGGGTGATCGCCCGCCTTCGCGTCGAGGGTCTCGACGACGTCGCCGATCTTGTCGACACGAACCTGTTCGGTGCCTCGCTCGACCCGCGCATCTCCGCCGAGGATCTCGCCGACATCACCGAGTTGCTCGACCTCGGCCAGCCAATGGCCGTGTTCATCGCCCCACCGCTGGCCGAGCCGCTGTGAGCCTCAGGGAACTTTCATACGCGTTCCGCGCCACGAAGTGCTGACACAAATCGCCGGCCATCATTTGTGTCAGCCGCATGACCGCTACGTGCCCATCCAGCTGACACAAAGCACGCATCACGGCCTAACGCGACGGCCTCCGGACGGCGCGAATCGCGTATCAGAGTTCACCGGCCGGGCAGGCGCGGCGGCGGGCGAGGGCGCTGACGGCGACGGCGACGGCAGCGAACAATCCGAGGTTGTGGAGGTCCTCGAAGAGCAGCGGAAAAGCCGGGGTCGCCGGCGGACTGTCGCGGTGCACGGTCGTCACGACATCGACGGCGATCCATCCGATCGCGGCGACGGCCACGAGTCCGGCGAGGCGGACGCGTCGGGTCGCGACGACAGCCGCACCTCCGGCGAGGCCCCACCAGGCCCAACTCGGTTCGACGAACAAACCGGCCAAGATCACCCAGGTCGCTGCCGCCGCCACACTGCGTCGCACCCCGTCCGACTGCCACCTCGCCCATCGCGCTGACACGTCTGCGCGGGTCGGCCGCCGGCGCGGCCGGTCGGTGACCGCGAGAACCACGGCGATGAACGCAGCGGCGAGGCTGACGGCGATTGCCGCGTTGACGGGGCGCTGAGCGGTCCAGCCGACCCACACCGTCAGGGGGCCTTCCTGCGGTGGGATCCACCAGCCGTTGAAACCGCCGGCTACGAGCTGCGACGGTCCCAACGACCCGACGGCAGTCGTCGCCTCCCACGACGGGTGGTGACCCTCGCCGACGATCAACCAGCACCCGTCCGGGCAGCTCTCGACCTCGATCGTCCGTGACAGACGGTCGCTGGAGATCACGGTCGCGGTCGGGCCGTCATCCGGGCCCACGCTCGGCGCGACCTCGTCCGCGCCGAGGACGATGCGATCGACTTGCAGCCCGCTGCCGCGCGCTTGGCTGTCCGGCGACACTGATCGTCCCTGCCGGCAGCGTCACGGTCCCGGTGCAGGTCGTCGCCTCGAGGGCGATGCCGTCGAACGCATCGGCAACCGAACCGGCGACCCGAACCGGCACGGCCACGTCATCGACGGTGACGAGGTCGTCCTGGCAGTTCGTGTCGAAGCGATCAGGAAGCGAACTGGCGGCGATGTTGCCGACCTCGGCGATCGCCGCCGGCATGACCACGGTGTCGCCGAATCGGCGGTCGCGGGTCGTTCGCTCGGTGACGGCCGCGATCTCGATCTCCAGCGGCCCAGCGGTGAAGCCATCCGGGACGTCGATCGCCGACATCCCGTCGCCGTCAGGGGCCGGGACGAGGACGTCGACGGTCTGGTCGCCCTGGGTCAACCGCACCGACGTCACGAGTGAGTAGTTGCCGGTGCGCTGCACGAGGGTCAGCGGCGCATCCGGGTCGAGGAGATCGGCGCGCAGCGAGGTGCCGACGGCCTCGTTGAATGGCGTGATCCACGCCGTCTCGATGTCACCGTCGGCCGCGGCCCATCCGCCGGCTGCAGGGACGCCGGTGAGCCGCGCCGTCGCCGTCGGCCCGGTGATTCCGAGCAACTCGGCGAGTACGGCGTCCGAGGCCCGACGGTCGAGCCGCACCATCGTGTCGACGGCGACCGCTTGCTCGAACGGCACGTCGAGTTGCCGGATGATGCGTCGTTCCGGGTCGGCCCGCCAGCGGTTCGTCGGCCGCACTCGCTCACGGGTGAGGACATACGTGACCGGGCGCTCGATCTCGGCCTCGCGCATCGCCGATGTGAGGTCGCTGGGAACGACGATCGACTCCGGGCTCTGCCCGACTCCGGCATCGACCTCGGCGAACCCTACGGTGGTCCTGTCGGGATGGCTGTGGCCGCGATGGGCGGCCGGCTCGACGGTGCGGCCGAGCGCGAGCCGGATCGTCGTCGGGCCGGTCGTCGCGGCGAGTGGGATGCGTTGGCCCGTGAACAACGAGCGCTCGTCGAGCACGACCTCCTGGGCGGCGCCTCCGTCGACGGTGATCGACACGGTCTCCAGCCGACGCACATCGCGCAGGCCACTCGGCTGCAGCACCGTGACGTGGTCGACTCCTGCAGTGGTAGTGATCTCGAGGTACTGGCCGGATGGGTCGAGAACCGTCCAGGCAGTGTTCGGGTCGCCATCGATGGCCATCGCCGGCCGGGCTTCGGGGAGGTAGCTGAAGCGCTCCCCGTAGCTCGTCGCCCGCACCGACATTGGCCCGTCGTCGGATGCCACCGTGTAGGCGTCACTGCTGGCATTGGGGAACAGATCGAGCCGGGCATCGCCGGAGTCGGCCCACACGATCTGACCGCCGTCGACGGGCTCGGTGTAGCCGGTCACGTCCTGGGACCCGCGCCAGTGATGGGCCCGTCGACGGTTGCTGTCGGTGACAATCACGACGTCGGCGGTGGTGAGGGCATCGACGAGCTCGTCGGCGGACATCGAAGCGCTGTAGCGGATCGCCTCGTCCCCTCCGACCAACCCGGCGGCAGCGGCATCGACGACGCCGTCTCCGCTTCCGGACAGCACAACAGCAGTGTCGGTTGCCCGCACGATCGGCACGGCGTCGGTGACGCCGACCAGCGAGACGGGTGCGATCGGCTTCCCGATCGACGCCTCGGACAGCGACTGCTCGTCGACCATCGGCACGGTCGGGCTGTTCACTTCCGGATCGCCATGGTCGACCGCGGCGCCGAGCCCATCGGCTCCGCCGGCGAACAGATCGGCGGTCAGCTCCGGCCGCGGTGTCCGGAAGCGATCGAACGCGGCGTCACCGGGCAACCACACCCTGTCGACGCCGAACAGCCTGGCGAGCGGGGCTACGGCGGCGAGCTCCGGTGCGCCGACTTGGAAGCGGTCATCGAGAGCGAAGAGGAGATCCATTGCCGCCGGCGACCCGAGGGGAAGCAAATCTCGTGTGACGAGCGGCCGATCGCTCAGCCCGGGAAGTGGTGGATCGACGGTGTAACCCCAGGTGAACGCTCCGAACTCGGCGCCAGGCAGTTGCATCACGCGAAAGTCGCCGGCGCCGTCGTCGAGGGCGGACGCCGCGTCGGTCCACGCTTGCGGCGGATCTTCGTCGCGTTCGAGCGCCGGGTCGACGAGGCGGTGACCGGTAAGCACCGGGAGGTTGGCCAGGCCGAGGGCCACCACGGCGGCAGCCAGCACCGTTCGCCGCCACGCGATCGTTCGCCCGATCGAATCGACGAGCGCCGCGGCGCCGATCGACAGGCCGATCACCAGCAACGGGATGGCGCGCGTGCTCGAACGCAAAGCCAGGGAGAGCCCTTCCTGTCCATCACCACGGAACAGCCGGGCGATCGGCGAGGGATCTCCGAACGGGTGGACACCAACGGCGAGGACGAGCCCGGTGAACGTCATCGCGAGGGCGAACCGACGCGCCGGGAAGCGCACGAGCGCCAGACCGAGCAGTCCGACGATGACGAGGGCGAAACCGCAGACGATGGGCACGAGGTCGGTCATGTAGTCCGCCCCCGCCGTCGTCGTCGGCGCATACGCGTCGCGGACGTACATCAACCAGTACCCGAGCGAACGCCACACCTCCGGCGAGGTTGCGGTGAGGCTGACGTCCTCGAGCGACTCGGAGTAGGCGAGGAGGTCGGCGCCCTTGTCGCTCTGGACGGCCTGCATTACCAACCACCAGGCCGACGTGCACAGCGCCAACCCACCGATCCGTGCCGCCGCGCCGATGGCGGCGCGCCGTGTCACGGTTCGCTCGGCGGCTGCGACGAGCAACCACAGCAGTGGCGCCGGAGCGATCATCAACATCGCCGTCGTGTTGACCGCCCCGACGCTGCCGATGACGAGAGCGCAGAGTGCGGCGTCGCGCCACCTCGTGCGCGTCGCCGCGCCGATCGTCAGCCCGATGATCCAGCCGAGCCCGGCCCAGGGCAGCAACATCGACGACGTCCGCGAGATATACGGGACGAGGTACGGCGAGAGCTGGTAGAGCAGCCCGGCGGCGACCGCTGCCTGCCACGATAGGCCGAGGCGCCGCCCGGCCCACGCCACCCCCATACCAGCGACGAACATGATCGTGCCAATCCACAAGCGGTGGGCAACCCAGTCAGGCAAGCCGATCAGCTCGGCGGCCACGTACCACGGCCCGCTCGGCCACGCATAGGCGATCATCTGGTGGGGCACCCAGCCGGCGAATTGGCTGGCGTCGAACGTCCAGATCGCGTCGCTGACGAGACGGCGGGGATCGAGGTAGAGGTACAACTTGGTGTCCGCCGGCATCGTCGCGGGCGACGAGCGCAAGGCCGGCAGGTAGGCGAGAACCGCCATGACGATGAGCGCGAGATGCCTCGGGAACCTCCGGCTCATCGGCGTGTGGAGGCGCGCTTGAGCAGGGAGAGCAGCCGTGAAGGGGGAACGCGTCGGTGCGGTGAGCCGGTCACCCCGGAAGTTGCCTCGTCCCGGTGGGCGACGAACCAGTCATAGCTCTCGGCGAGCATGTCGTCGTTGGAGTACCGCGGTTGCCAGTCGAGCTCGTTACGAGCGTGGTCGATGTCAAACCACATCGACTCGGCATACATCAGCCAGTGGTACGGCGCGAACGGAGTGAGACCGAGCCGCGCCGACGCTCGCATTGCCGCGACGGCGGTCCGCATGGGGAGCGAACGCACCGTGGCGCCGGTGCCGGCATGGGTGCACAAGTGCTCGATCGCCTCGCCCATCGTGCCGAAGCGGTCGGTCCCGGCGTTGTAGATCGCCGGCCCGGGCCGGTCTGCGGCACGAACGCAGAGCGACGCGAGATCATCAGCGTGGACGAGTTGGTACCGGTTGGAGCCGTCCCCGAGCACGAACGGATCGGCACCGTCGGCGATCCAGTCGAACAGCACGGCGAAGATGCCGAGGCGGCCGTGGCCGAGGATCGTGCGTGGCCGAACGATGGTCACGTCCAAGCCGCTGGCGGCGGCGTGCAGGCACGCCCACTCCGCGGCGAGCTTGGCGGCGCCGTAGGTCTCGGCCGGGTCGGGCACCGTGTCGCGACGCACAGGATTCGACCGCGGGATCCCGAACACCGCGCTCGACGACAGGTGGACGACCTTGCCGACCCCGCCAGCGCGGCAGGCGTCGAGCAGCGTCGCCGTCCCGTCGACGTTGACCGATCGTTGGGCAACAGAATCCCGCCGGAGCGGGACCTCGGCGACGCAGTGGTAGACGACGTCCACGCTTGCCGTTGCGGACCGCACAGCGTGGGCGTCACGGATGTCGGCAACAATCCGTTCCACGCCGTCCGGCTGTGAACCCGTCGGATCGATGTCGAGGACGCGGACGTGATCCGCCGACTCGACGAGATGGTTGACGAGCAGACTGCCGAAGTACCCGTTGCCGCCGGTGACGAGAACGTTCATTGCGTTTCCCCGCCACTCATGCCGATCCTGGGCGCTCCTGACCGTTCCGAGTGTGCGCTCGCTCGCTGCGTCGTGGTTGCACGCTCTGGAAGTTGTCGTTGCCGAGGGCGATGACATGTGCCGACACACGGGTACCAAATCGGCCCGCGTCGTCGGCACTTCGGACATTTCACAGCTTGACCCCGTTCGCCAGGCACCACTCGACGCTTCGTCGCATGCCCTTGGTCAGACCGATGGATGGTTCGTAGCCGAGCTCACGCCGGGCCGCCGAGATGTCGCAGGCGATCGTCGTCCCGAGCTCTCCGAGGACGTGTAACGACGCGACATAGCGGTGGCGACGTTGCAGCGCGGCGTCGGCGGCTGCGGCTGCCCGGCTGAGGAGCGCGGGGACGTGCAGTTGCCGGTCGGCGACGTCGAGCCCGGCCGCGGTGAGCGCATTCTTCACCGCGCCGACGATCTCGTTGAGCGCGTAAGGCCGGGCGTCGGCGATCCACCAGCCACGGCCGGCCGGGCACTCCGCCAACTCGGCGCGGATCACGCCGTCGACGAGATCGTCGACGTACACCATCGACCGGCGCTGGCAGCCATCGCCGACGATCGGGAAGCGGCCCTTGCGGACCATCGTGAAGAACGTTGTCTGGCGGGCAGGTTGATGTGGTCCGTAGAACCATGGCGGCCGCACGATCACGGCGTCGAGGCCGTTGGCCACCTCGTCGAGCAGGCGGAGCTCTGCCAGCATCTTCGAGCGTCCGTAGCCGAGGTACGGGTCGTACGGCTCGTCGTTTCGAAACACGTCGTCCGAGTGCGGGTTGGTGCCGAACGGGCTGTTCGACGAGATGTGGACCAACCGGCGGACACCCGCTGCGCGTGCCTTGGCAGCGATGTTCGCCGTGCCCCGGGCGTTGACCTCGACCCAGTCCGACGGCGTCGCGGGATGGATCACGCCGGCGGCATGGATCACGTCGATGGTGTGACGGCTCGGAATTCCTGTGAAGAGGTCATTCAGCCCGGTTGAGGTTCGAACGTCGCCGACGACCGCCTCGACGCCGGCGGCGACGCTCACCGATCGCGTCGGGCGTCGTCACGAGCGCACGAATCGATCGGCGGTTGTGGACTCCCGCTGGATCGGTCAGGGCGGCGAGCAATGCCCGACCGAACCAGCCCGTCGCACCCGTCACGATCGTCGTATCGGGTACCTCGCGAAAGGCGACTTGCGTTGAAGCGTCGTCCTTCGATGCGAGCGACGAGGCGCCAGCCGAGGAGCGCCCAGCAACGGCCTGCGTGGCCGGGGAAGGCATTGGCTTCACCGGCATCGGACGGTCCTGCCATCCAGGAATCGGCGAGCGTTGCGGATGGCGACGGCCATCACCGACCCCTGCGGGTTGACGCCCGGCGCGTCGGGCAGCAGCGAGGCGTCGTTGACGAACACGTTCGTCGTTCCCCGCACGCGTCCGTCGCTGTCGGTGGCCGAGCGTCGCGGATCGCCACCCATCGGCACCGTCGAACAGAGGTGGACGGTCATCAAGCTTGCTCGGCTGGCCGTGAACGTCCCTTGGAGGATTGCCAGGTCACGCCGATCCCGCAGGATCGGGGCGCCCCGATACGACGGGTACACCGCCGTCGCCCCCGCTTCGAGAAGCACGAGGGCGAGACGGGCAAGGCCGCGGCCGAGCAGGGCGCGGTCGCGGCGCGTGAGGCGAAAGGTGACGACCGGATCGCGCCAGCCGGGTACGGCAGCGACGCGCCCGCGGCCTTCGCTCGTGATCGCCGCGTAGTACACAGCCATCTGCTGCCAGGACTCGACGGCCTCGCCGAATCGCGACCAGTTGTCGCTGAGGGCGAGGGCGACGAGCCCCGGACTCGAAGCCGAGCCGCCGAACGACAGGTCGGGCGCGAACTCGCTCACCTGATGGACCGGCACCTCGTCGGCGACGTTGACGTCGTCGTCGAAACGCGCCGCCAGCTTGACCGTGGGGTGGGCGGCGAGCAGCGCGTCTCGCCGCCGGCCGAGCCCGGAACGCTGCAGCAGCGCCGGCGTCTGGATCGCCCCGGCGCACACGATCACATCGGCGACAGCGCACTTCGGTCGATCTCCCGTCGCGGTCGGTGACGATCGCCGCCGTGGCGTCCGCGCCGCTCGAACGCGACGATCGACGACGAGGCGATCGACGCGCTGGCCGACGGCAAGGACGGCGCCCGGCCGCCACCGCCCTCGGCAGATACGTCTCGGTCATGCTGCGCCGCCGCGGGCCGTGTCCGTCGACGCCGGCATAGGCCATCCATCGAGGAATCTCGCCATGCTCCCAGCCGAGGCGTTCGGCACCCCGACGCAACAGCTCGCTGGGCGGGATCGGCGGGCCGGTCAGCGGCTGAACGGTCAGTTCCGACTCGACCTCCTCGCAGATCGCGTACAGCTCGCCGACGTCGAGATCGTCGAGGCGATAGGTCGTCCGCCACCGGTCGACGACCTCCTCCGGGGGGCGCCGGTACAGCCCGGAGTTGATCTCCGTGCCGCCTCCGGCGCAGCAGCCCTCGGCGTAGGCGATCGCCGGGCGGCCGACCGCCGCAGTGACCCCGCCGGCGCGGTACTGGCGGTCCATCTGCTCGAGCGAGAACGGCACGACGTCGCCCTGGTGGACGAGGTCGCCTTCCTCCACGATGAGCACGTCGAGTCCCGCTTCGGCGAGCAACGCTGCCGTCGGGCTGCCGCCTGCACCGGACCCGACGACGAGGACGTCGGTACGGGTGGGCAGACGGTCGACGGCCTGCAGGCGGGGCACCGCCGTCAACGAGCCGCTCCGTCGGCCGCCGTGGCCGGCCACGTTTCCCACACGTACGCGTACGAGAGCGAACGCACCAAGCGGACGTAGTCACCGACCACCGGGAGCGGCCGCGCGGCGAGCAGACGGAGCGACCCGGCTTCCGCCGGCGAGGCGCTGCGCAGCGGCGACGGCGACGGCAACGATCGATGAGGCCGGCACGCATCGGGGAGGGGAGCGTGGCGATCCGCCGCCCGGCGAACGCCACCGTCTCGCTGCGGCGCTCGACCGGCAACCGGGGCAGGTCGACGGCAAGCAGTCGATCGCTGAACTCCTCGACGAGGCGGGCGAGCGGAAACGGTGACCGCGGGTTCCAGATCACGGTGACGGCACGTTAGCGATACGTTCCCAGCCGTGTCGGCCATCGACGACCTCGCCGCCGACCTGCTCGCCGCCGGCACGCGTTCGATCCACGTGCTGGCGTGGCGCGACCTCGACGACGCCGACGCCGGCGGATCGGAGGTCCACGCCGACGAGTTCATGCGGCGGTGGGCGGCGGCCGGGCTGGACATCGTCCACCGCACCTCGGCTGCAGCCGGGCGACCGGCGCTCGCTCGCCGGAACGGCTACGGCGTGATCCGTCGAGGCAGCCGGTACAGCGTCTTCCCGCGTGCCGCCGTCGCCGAAGCACTCGGCTCGATGGGGCGATCGGATGCGCTCGTCGAGATCTGGAACGGCGTGCCCTGGTTCGCCCCGGTCTGGTATCGCCGGCCGCGAATCACGATCGTCCATCACGTCCACGGCCCGATGTGGGACGCAGATCCTGCCGCCGCCCCTGGCGGCGATGGGGCGCGCCCTGGAGACCCGAGTCGCGCCCCCGTTCTACCGCGGCCGGCGCCACGGTGACGCCGTCGGAGTCCACCCGCGAGGAGCTGCTCGAGCTCGGCTTCCGCCCGGACCGAGTGACGGCGGTGCCCAACGGCGTGGAGGAGTACTTCACGCCGGGCGGCGAGCGATCGTCCATCGCCGCTGGTGCTGGCCGTCGGCCGGTTCGCTCCGGTCAAGCGCTTCACCTCGCCCTCGAGGCGGCGGCCGAGGCCCGGCGCACGGTTCCCGAGCTGCGCCTGCGGCTCGTCGGCGACGGTCCACTGGCAGGCGAGCTGCGGTCGTGGGTCGCCGCCAACGACGCCGCCGAGTGGGTCGAGTTCGCCGGCTACGTGGACCGGCGTGACCTGCCCGACGAGTATCGGAGAGCGTGGGTCGTGCTCAGCGCGTCGCTCGCCGAAGGGTGGGGGTTGTCGCTCACCGAGGCGGCGGCCTGCGGGACACCGGCCGTCGCCACCGACATCCGCGGCCATCGCAGCTCGGTCGTCGACGGCAAGACCGGTCTGCTCGCCGCCCCCGAGCGTCTCGGCGAGACGCTGCGCAGCGTGCTCGTCGATCACGCCGTGCGCGAACGGCTCGGCGCGGCGGCGCAGAGCGGGCGCGCACGTTGACCTGGGAACGTTCGGCGACCGGCGTGCTCGAGGTCCTCCATGGCGAGGTCTTCGCTCGACGGACTCGAGGATTACGCTCGCCGGGCGATGCGGGTGCTCGTGGTCGTGCCGACGTACAACGAGCGCGAGAACGTCAAGATCCTGCTGCCGGCGGTACGTCAGCGCCGTCCCTGACGCTGACATCTTGGTCGTCGACGACGACAGCCCGGACGGCACCGGGGGAGCGGTCGAGAGGTCGCTGCCGAGCTCGGGCAGATCACGTTGCTGCACCGGCCGGGCAAGCAGGGCCTCGGCAGCGCCTATCGCGACGGCTTCGACCACGGACTCGACCACGGCTACGACGTCGTCGTGTCGATGGACGTCGACCTGTCGCACGACCCGGAGGTGCTCCCGGAGCTGTTGCGCATGATCGAGGCGGGCGCCGACGCCGTCATCGGGTCGCGATACGTGCCGGGCGGCGCGACCGTCGACTGGCCGCTGCACCGGCGTGTGCTGTCGCGATGGGGGAACCGCTACGCGTCGTTCGTGCTGCGACTGCAGGTACGCGACTGCACATCGGGATATCGCGCCTACCGTGCATCGGCGCTCAAGGAGATCGATCCGGGCTCGACGACCGCCGAGGGATACGCGTTTCTCACCGAGCTGGTCCGTCGCCTCGTGCGCGCCAACCTGCGCGTTGTCGAAACACCGATCGTGTTCCGCGATCGCCGCTACGGCACGTCGAAGATGTCCGCCCGCATCGTCGCCGAGTCGATGTGGTTGGTGACGACATGGGCCGTACCGCGACGTGTTCCGGCGCAACGTCTAGGGTCGCCGGCTCGATGTTGAATGCGTTCGGCCGCGTGGCGACCGTCGTCGGCTTCTGCCTTTCCCTCGGCGGCACCTGACCAATCACGGTTCCGTGGTATCCAGCCACGATCTGCCACGGATTTCGTTCCAACCGTCTGGCTCGTCGAGCACCGCCTCCACCTGATGCCTGATGCAGCAAGGCGCGGTGCCGGAGCCTGACGCGCTCCAACTGTCTTGCCCGATGACGGTGATGACCCGCTCCCCGAGGGACACTCGGCGAAAGGCACCCGTCACGATGCTGAGCACGTGGGCGTCGAGGTGGTCGATTTCGTTCTGTGATCCGGAGTCGCACCGCGTCACACCCACAGTCGGGGAACCAGTTGATGCGCTCGGCCAGTTCGCCGACGCCGAGGACGATCCCGGCGTCGTCGACGTCACCGATCTGGCTGTGGGCGACGACGAGCTCCGAACGCGTCGGCGACGACGAAAACAGCACCGCGCTCGGGCACCGGGAGATCACCGGACCCGGTTGCGCCGTCCAGATCACCGCCTGGTACGCGCTCGACGACGGCGAGGCCGGCATCGGCTAGTGCCGTTAGCCAGGCGTCCGTTCTGGCCCCGAGGATCCGCCACTTCGCCGGGTTGGTGAGACGCGAGTACGCCTCGTCGGGCACCGACGACCGCTCGGGGTCGGGATACGGATTCGGCCATGGCGCCGATCCGCGGCTGGTCTGCGTAAACGCTGCGTCCACGGCGGCCCGAAGCTCCTCGACCTCGATCACGTCCGGATGATGCCACGAACAGGATCCCAGGCCTGCCCTGGTTACACGCTCGCAGTGATTGCGATGAGTTCGGCTACGTGGTAGCCGTGGTGGCGGCGTACGCCGTCAGTTGCTCGTGAGGCGTTCGTGAATGATGCGGTACAAGCCACCGTTGTCGCCGTCGTAGTCACCGACGGCCCAGATGGTGCCGTCCGGTGCGACCACAACCTCATTGATCAGCGTGCCAGCGAGGTAAGTGGTCACTTCCCTCCGGAGTGTCGACGCAGACCACGCCAAGGCCCTCCTCTTCCGGCACGGGGTCGCAGTAAACGTCGGGCAGCTCGGACATCCCAGGCTCCCCTAGTGTCCACTGGAGCACAAGCAGACCTCGGGCCACAGTATGGGCCTCGCGGTCGGTCTCGTGGTAGCGTGGTCCTGAGCCAGACGGTGCCATCCGGCGTGATGGCGATGCCGTCCATGTCGTAGCGGTTCGTCGGGTGTCTCTCGTCGAGGTCGTGGCCCGCGCCGTCGCTGATGATGCGTTCGACGCCCGGCTCCACCTCCTCGGTGACGAGGACGCCCTGCTCGGGTGCGGGTGACTGTGCCGTCACCCCGACCGCCGAGCCTGCCAGCAGGGCGACCAGAGCGGGCAACGCCAGCATGGGCCTTCGCAAGACGGTGCGTCGAGTTCGGCCCGACGTGGCGGCTGTGGGGTTCGATTCGAAGTTCACGCGGGTTCTCCTTGATTGAGTGACTAGACGATCTGGTCACAGCGGGTGCACCGAGCGGTACTCCGCTTCCACCCGGTCCTCATCGCCTGCTCGCGACCACCATCACCCCCACAGGGCTCCAACGGGGAAGAGTCGTTAACACTGCTGCTGAACGTCGCCGCACAATCAGGCGGATCTGGCACGGCGGTGTTCCTCAGCCGTGCGGAGTGGGAGGTGGCGGGACGAGCCAGGTGACGGTCCCGTCCGCCTCGACGTGACCGAGCCCGGCGGGCGGTGTAGTAGTCGTAGACGTAGTACCGGACGAGTCCGAATTGGTCGACTAGCCGCCTCACACGATCGTCGGCGAGGATTCACGCCAGGGACTGCAATCCTTGTGCGATGTCGGCGGCAGGACACGACGCGAGGAGAGCCGCTCTGGAGTCCGTGTTCGCGCAGATCTCGACATGCACCACGCCCGTCGGTCGAAGACCCTTGGTGTCCCTGTAGAGCAGGAGTTGTTCGAAGCTCACCGTGCCATCGCCCGTTTCGAGCAGATCAACGGCCAGATCCCAGCGTTGGCCCGAGAGTTCGTCAATCGCCAGTGCACCCTTCACGACGGCCAGCCTGCCGATTCCGCGACCTGCGGGTGCAAACACCAACTGACGTTCATTCGCAATTTCAGTCGTTGCCCGAGCTGGTCTGTGATTCGACGAACTCGTTTGTGTATCGCTCCTGGAGTGCGAGGGCTTCCGGTGTCGAGTGGACGATGGGGACCTGGCCGGTGAAGTCGTAC
>CAVTBY010000005.1:0-364149 GCA_963733085.1 Ilumatobacteraceae bacterium | reverse complement strand
GCGCGAGCCCTTGACGAGCACGAGGTCGCCGAAGGTCGCGAGGTTGGCGACCAGGGTCGACGCCTCGGCGCTGGTGCCGACGTGGGTGACGGCCGTCGCCGGCATGCCGGCGGCAATCGCGGCCTCAGCGAGGCGACGCGCCGGTTCCCCCCCGATGGCGACGAGCAGCCGCAGGCCGGCGGTGGCTGCGCGCCGACCCGATTCCTCATGGAGCGCGACGGACCGGTCGCCCAGCTCGAGCATCTCACCGACCACCGCGACGCGGCCGGCCGGGTGACTCGCGCGCGAGCACTTCGAGCGCCCGCCGCAGCGCCTCCGGGCTCGAGTTGTAGGAGTCGTCGATGAGCACGATGCCGCCCCGCAGCCGGTGTACGACCCCACGCCGATTCGGCCGGCTGCAGGCGCGCGACTCCCTCGGCGATGTCGTCGAGCGGCAACCCGAACTCGAGACCGACGGCGACGGCGGCGAGCACGTTGTCAAGATTCCCGCGGCCGAGAAGCGGAGTCGTGATCACCCGTTCTCCTGCTGGCGTGACTACGCGCGCCCGGCTGCCTGGACGCCCAGTTCGCTGACGTCATGCGCCCGCACTGTCGCGTGCTCCGACGTGCCGAAGGTCACGACGCGGCCGCGAAACGTCGCGCCCGCGTCATCACCGGGGTCGTCGGCGTTGCAGACCAGTACGTCGCTCGGGCTTCGCGCCTTTCAGAATTTCGGCCTTGGCGTCGGCGATGGCGTCCGGGGTCCCGAAAAAGCCGATGTGGGCATCGCCGACATTCGTCCAGACGCGCACGTCGGGCCGGCGATGCGACCAGGGTCGCGGATCTCGCCGGCGTGGTTCATGCCGAGCTCCATGACGGCGACGTGGGGCCGCTGCGCAGCTGCACCAGCGAGAGCGGCAGGCCGAGGTGGTTGTTCAGATTGCCGTGGTTCCTCACGACCCGAAACCGGCGCGACAGCACGTCCGCGATCACTTCCTTCGTCGTCGTCTTGCCAGCACTGCCGGTAATGGCGACGACCCGGGCGCCGCGCGCTGCGGACCGCCCGCGCGATGCCTGCAGGGCGCGTATCGTGTCGTCGCACTCGACGACGCGCCGGATCGCCGCTGCCTGGCGGCACCTACCGGTCGCTGACGACGACACCGGCCGCGCCTTTCGCGATCGCGTCGGTACGAACGCATGCCCGTCGAGCGCTGCGTAGAGTGGCGTAGACAGCTCGCCGGGCTGGAGTATGCGCGAGTCGATGGCGACGGTGCCGAGCCGTCGGGCGGCCGACTGGACTGCCGCCGACCGCGTCGGCCACCCACCGCGCGCGGTGACTCGGAGCTGCACGTCAGCCCAACCCTGTCCTGCGCGGCGGCGCTTCCAGCGCGGCCGCGCGCCACGTCGACATCGTCGAACGGCAACCCGCGGCCGCCGATGCTCCGATACTTCTCGTGACCCTTGCCGGCGACGAGCACGACGTCGCCGGGACGGGTGGGCGACCGCGTGAACGATGGCCTCAGCCGGTCGACGACCGACTCACGACGGGACACGCCCCGACTGCGGCGTCTTCCCGGCGGCGAACCCCGATTGATTCGTCGATGATGCGCTGCGGGTCCTCGCCGCGCGGATTGTCGGAGGTGAGGACCACGACGTCGCTGAGGCGGGCGGCGACCATTCCCATGAGCGGCCGCTTCGTCCGATCGCGATTCCACCACCGGCGCCGAACACCGTAATCAGGCGGCCGCGGGCGAGGGGCCGCGCCGTCTCGAGCAGGTTGCGCAGAGCGTCGTCGGTATGGGCGTAATCGACGATGACGCCGATGTCGTCGTCCGATGAGGATGCGCGCTCGAATCGGCCGGGGACGCCCGGAGCGCCGCGAGGCCACGCTCGAACGGCGGCAATCGGAACGCCCATCCGGACCGTCGCGCTGATCGCCGCCAGGATGTTGTAGACATTCGGGCGGCCGACCAGCGCAGACTGCACGTGAACGATGCCCGCCTGGCGTCCGCGCTCTCGAATTCAACCCCCTCAAGCGTCAGCTCAGGTGCTCGGGGCTGACATCGGCCGCCTTCGTCACCGCGTAGGTCACCGGCCGTTCGACCAGGTCGACAATCGACTGGCCGCGCGGGTCGTCACGTTGATCGCCGCGGGCGCTTCGCCGGAAGCAATCTCGAAGCAACCGGCGCTTCGCGGCGAAGTAAGCCTCCATGTCCGCGTGGAAGTCGAGGTGATCGCGGGTCAGGTTCGTAAAGACGGCGGCAGCGAACCGGATGCCGTCGCCCGGTCTGAGCGACAACGCATGCGACGACACCTCCATCGCGCAACGTGCGTCGCCCCGGGCGAGCATCTCGGCAGCAGCGACTGCAGCGTGTGCGCCTCCGGTGTCGTCCGTGGCGCCTCGCGATCCGACGCGCCGACCTTGAATAGCACGGTGATCCGAGCACCGCCCGGACCAGCGGCCGGCGGCACGTCGAGCACCGCCGCGAGCAGATAAGCGGTCGTCGTCTTGCCATTGGTCCCGGTGACCCCGACGACCGGGATCTCGCGACTGGGGTGCCCGGCGACCTCGGCGCCGAGCCAGCGCCAGCGCCAGCCGGCCGTCACGCACCTGGATCCATGGCCCGGTCGCGTCGGCCGGGGCGGGCTGCTCCGAGACGACGAGGACGGCGCCGGCGGCGAGCGCCTGCGGCACGAAGTCGACGCCGTCGGCCTTCTCGCCACGTACGGCGACGAACGCCGCGCCCGGCCGCACCCGCCGCGAGTCGTACTCCACTGCGGTGATCGCCGGAGCGTTCGCCAGCGGCGGCGTGTGCATCACCGAATCGCCGAGCACGGCGATTGCCGTCTCGGTCGTCACGGCACCTCCGCGACGAGCGCCTGGGCCAGGCGGCGGGGATTGCGGTCGAGGGTCAGCGTGCACGACGCGCCGAGGTCGAGCGGTGCGCCCGGCTCGGGCGACTGCGCCACGACCAGTCCGGCGCCGTGGATTCGCGCCGCGATACGCCGGCCGGCGAGCCGGCGCAGGGCCTCGCGGGCGCTGAGGCCGCGCAGGTCGGGCATGCTCTGGCTGTCGTCGACGGCGGCCACGGTGATCACGGTCGGCCCCGACTGGGCCCGCCAGTTGCGCCTTGCGGTCGACGAGCACCGGCGGCGCCGGGAACACGTTGGGGGCGACGCCCAGATGCCGCAACGACGCTTCGGTGATCCGTTTGAAGATCGGCCCGGAGACGCTGCCGCCGTAATAGAAGCCGGCGCGCGGCGTGTCGACGACGACGATGACCGTGATGACCGGCTTACGTGACGGCGCGAAGCCGACGAACGAGACGTTGTATCGCTTTGCGAATAGCGGCCGGCGACCACTTCTGCGCCGTGCCGGTCTTGCCGGCCACGGTGAATCCGGGGATCTGGGCCTGCCGGCCGGTGCCGCGGGCGATGACGTCCTCCATGATCGAGGTCAACTCGGCAGCGGTGCGCGCGGTGATCGGCCGCGCCACCTCGACCGGCTCGACCGCGGCCCGGACGCCGTCGCGGACCGTGGCGCGCACGACGCGATGGTTTCCTTGGTTGACACTCGTCGGTCAGTGGTTGCCCGCACGCTGCAGGCGCGATCGAGCGCAACGATGGCGAATGCGCGCGACGGCGACGATCGGGCGACGGCGACGCGGGCCTCACCGAGCTTGACGCTCGTCACCATCAATCCACGTGCGACCATCGGCTCCGTCGCGATGCCCGTCGTTGGGCCGATCACCAACACGTGATCGCCAGCACACATCTCGGAGTGGCGGCCGTCCGTGTCGAACAATGCTTCGGGATAGCGAGGCCGTGCCCCGTCAGGCGGCTCGGGCGCGCCGTCGAACGTCGGCCGCAGCTCCGACCCCCAGCTTCCCCATGCACGCACCCAACACTTCCACTCAACGGCAGCGAAGGAAAGCAGCAATCCGGCGACTTCGGGCCGGCCGCGGCCGTGCGAATCCGTCGTGGTCATCGCCGTCGGCGCTCTCGGAAAGAGCGATCGCAGACGCCGTCGTTGGAACTGCACGTTGCGCTGAAGTCGGTGAGGTCCGAGAAGGTTCCTTTGGCGCCGAACGCAACGTTGCCTTGGAAATCGCCGCTTGAACAAAGTGCTGCTCGCGCCGGTCGACACCAAGCAACTGCGCAAGACCCACCGTGCCGCTCTCGACGCCGTCGCCAAGGTGCGCGGGTCGACGACAGCGCGCCGAGGCCTGCTTTCGGCAACTACACATCGACCTGGTCCAACGTCTAATCGAGCCGACGCACCCGCGAACGACTCTCGGCCGGGCTCCCATGAGTGCCGAAGGACGCGCCCGAACGACGCCGAGCGAGGCGTCGCGAGCCGCCCATCTCGGCATGTAGTTGCGCATGCAACCATCGACTAGTTCAGCGCGGCCGGGTCACCGCGAGCGAAGTCGGACTGGGAGCGCGCGGTCGGTGCGGTCGGCGGCAAAGTCGGCATCAACGGGCGATGACGCCGACGGGCCGTCATTCAATGGCGATGTGGAGGTCGGTGATCAGCGCTTCGGGAAGGCGTGTTGGAGGGGTCGTTGCGATAGATCTCGAACGTGCCGCCTGAGCCGATGCGGTGCCCGCTCGACGGCAACCATCCGCCCAGGAACCGCGACCACACGCCGCCCAGGAGCTCGTAGGGCCCGACGTGGGTGGTGCCGGCATATTGCCCTGCGGGCAGACGGAGTTCGGCGAGACCGTCAGGCAGCGCTCGCCCCTGCGAGACAACGACGCCAGCGTCGGCGCGCAGCGCTTCGGGCGGCGTCACGTCGGGATCATCGTGATAGACGGCAACCATCTCCGGCGGTCCGGGTTGATCGAACAGTCCGGCAGCTCCGGCGATCGCGCCGAGGCGTCTGAAGGCCCCGCCGATTTGGTTGTAGGGGCCGACGTGGGCGACGGTGGCGACTGTTCGTTCGCCCAGCTCCACGATTTCGACGTTCATCTCGTACTCCTCTGTCAACTGGGGTGAACGGTGTCGTCCCGCCAACTCGATAGTGGACGCCGCACCGTGCCGCGAGCTCGATGCGCAGCGTGCGGCACCGCCGGAACGACGACGGCGCCATCGCGTAGCCGGCTCGGAAGGCACGCGTGAACGCCTCGTGAGTGTCGAACCCGGAATCGAATGCGATCGTCGCAATCGACTTGTCGGTGCTGGACAACCAGTACGCCGCCCGCTCGAGACGAAGCCGTCTACTCAACCCCAGCGGCGTCTCGTCGACCATCCCGCGGAAGATGCGGTGAAAGTGGAACGGGGGGTGTCGCCGCCCGTGCGGCGAGCGCACCGAGGTCCAAGGCGGAGTCCAAGTCTCGCACGATGTCATCAACCGCGCCTCTAACGACCGTCTCGGAGAACCCTCGAGTGTCGTCACGCATCGACGCCCACGCTAGAAGGCCACACCTGCCGGTTCTTGACCGTGGTTGCGCACCTTGCTCACAGCGCCCTGGATACGCCACCGTCGGAGCGACCCGCCACGATCCGAACCGGCTACACCGACACCCTCGACTGGCTGACCACCACGTCGACCAAGACAGGGGGTGATCTACCGCCATAACACACGAGCCGAACGTGAGCGCCCAGAGCCTTGAGGTCGCGCCGTAACGGCATCGATGCGTGACCGCGTCCCGGCGATCGGCCAGAGCTACGTCCCGAGTGGCCGGGGTCATCGGCTGGCACGCATGTGCGCCCGACTCGTCACCGGCAACATCGTCCGCCTCCGGTAGGCCTGACCCCGACGGCCGGGTAGCGGCGCCTCATGTCATCAATTCCCCAACATCGGGCGGGGTCAGTCATCCTTGCCGAAGGTCAGGACGATGCTGCCGACCTTGTGACCGCCGTCGACTCGGCGGTGGGCCTCGACGATCTGTTCGAACGGCAGGACTGTGTCGATGACGGGCTTCAGGACACCTTGCTGGGCGAGCGACATCAGGGTTCGATAGCTCTCGCCGGTCACCTTGCCCGTGCCGCCGATCGTTGCCCGCTGCCACGTCGAGGCAACGGTCTGGAACAGGTCGCCGACGACCATGAGGAAGCGGCCGCCGGGTTTCAACGAGTCCTTGACCCGGGTGTACGGCGCGTTGCCGTGGGTGTCCATGATCACGTCGTAGAGCTGCCCGTTCTGCGTGAAGTCCTGCGTCGTGTAGTCGATGACATGATCGGCCCCGAGGTCGCCAACCATGTCGACGTTGGCGCTGCTACAGACCGCTGTCACCTCGGCACCGCGATGCTTGGCGAGTTGGACGGCGATGGTGCCAACGGCTCCCGACGCGCCGTTGATAAGGATCGAATCACCGGCAGTCAGCTTCCCCCGCTCGAAGAAGTGCAGCGCCGTCGAGCCGCCGAAGCACAGCGACACCGCTTCGTCGAAGCTCACGTTGTCGGGGATCCTGGCGACCTGGCCGTGTTCGGCGACGGTGATGTATTCGGCGTGGCAGCCGAACTTGAACCCGCGTGAGGCGACCACCCTGTCGCCGGGCTGGAAGTCGGTGACGCCGCTCGCCACCTCGGTGACCCGGCCGGCCACCTCGAAACCGAGGACTGGCCTTCTCGGCTTGGTGACGCCCATCGTCAGCCGCACGAGCGCGGACATCCCCCGAGGCACCCGCGGCGCACGCAAGCGGGCGTCGCCCGAGTTGACCGTGGTCGCACGGGACTCGACCAGCAGCTCACCGGCCTTGGGGACAGGCATCGGCACGTCCTTGATCTGCACGACCTCGGGTGGCCCGTACCGCTCGCAGACCGCCGCCTTCATCGCTCATCAAGCCGGTGCATCAGCCGGACCGTAGCAAGCGGACCACCACCGCCCACCGTCGTCGCCGCCGACGAGACCTACCCCACCGCCGGCAATCAGATTTCGGGCTCAACCGTGTAAGTCCTGGCTGACGGGGGTCGACTTGACTGCTGCTCGTCGACCCCCGGACTCCAGCGGCCCGCCCGCCGCACTGGCGGTTCAACCGCCGCCCTACCCGGCGCTCGGCCAAGATCGGCCCAGACCAGTGACGACGATCTCAAGCGTCTCGTGCAAACGGTGGACGATGGCGTGGAGATTTCGAAGGCGCCGCGCACCACCACCACCATCGTCCGCCGTACTGCAGCGCTGATCGGCTCGGGCCCGAATCGGCGATCCGCGCTCACCCACGCGCGAGATCTCCGCCCTCCGCATCAGCGAGGATGAAAGCGCTGACGCACACATACTCGCGACACCGAATGTCGGCGTCGCCGCCATCTCGACCCGCAAAGAACGGGCATAGCGGCGCTGTTTCGTCGGCCCGCCGATCTCGCCGCGCCAGTGACGCTCCGTTGGGCAGACTTCGTCGGGTGATCAGTGACGCGGTTCGTTGGATGGAGGCTGTGCGTGAGCGGTTGCCGGTGCAGGGCGCTCTCCTTGAGGGTCTCGTCGGGATCCTCGAGCGGACGCCGGAGCTCCGCGCTCTGATCGTGAGCTGTTCGCTTGGTCGCGGCAACGCAGATGAGCTGTCCGATGTGGACGCAGCGATCACCCACACCATCACGGGGGTGGATCGGCTTGAGGTTGCTGCGAACGACTTGGCCGTTGAGCTGGGTGATGTCGTCGACGCGTACGTCCACGGCTATGAGGGCTTCGGAGATCCCACGCGTCGCCTGGCGGCGGTGTACACGAACGGCGGTCAGCTTGACCTGCTGCTCATTCCCGTTGCCTCGCGTGATCATCACTTGGCGGGCGAAGAGGTGGTCGTGATGGACAAAGACGGTCGCGTGTCAGCACCGTTCACACCGTCAGCGGATGCTGTCGCCGTTCGTACGGCGGAACGGGCAGTCGACTACTCGCACTCGGCCTGGTGGTTCCTAAGCGATGTAGCGAAGTATTTGGAGCGGGGCTCTTGGTTTGAGGCCGTTGAACGTGTCGGCGTCGTTCGGGACTACTGGTTGCGTCTGGTCGCAATTGGGGCGGGGACGACGTCTCCACAGTACGGATTGGTGAGCTTGCTCGACTACACACCTCAGGCCGTCCCTGCACGTCTCGTCGACGCCTATCCGTCGCCACGAGACCCACAGTCGATCCTGTCGGCGGCGGTCGCCCTCGCCGAGCTGCTCGATGATGCGCTTGTCGACGCCAGCCGCGCAACCGACCGGCCGCTGAACTCGAGACTCGCCGAAGGTGTCCGTTCCCGACTCGCGCGTCTCGCCCTCTGACCCGCCTTCGTCATCGCCTCCCGCCAGAGAGCAGGGGACCCCGCTGCGGTGCGCACTGAAACACGAACCAAAACGGCGTAGCGCAGGGCTGTCCTTCGAGTACAGACTGGCATGTCAATAGCGATCGGCGGTCTACGCCATCGAGACTGACGCCGACGGCGAGCAGAGCGACAATCAACGGCACCCTCCGGCGATTGAGAACGAGTTGACTCGTTTCGACTTGCGACACGGGCGTGGTCATCTGCGACACGACGCCACGTCTCGCTAGTCTCACTCGGACTCCGAGCCCCACCCGAGGAGCGTGATGGCCAGCGGTCTCGCTGCATTGCTCGATGACATCGCGGCGCTGGCCAAGTTGGCGGCATCGTCGATCGATGACGTCGGGGCGGCTGCCGGTCGGGCGAGCGCAAAGGCGGCCGGTGTGGTCGTCGATGATGCAGCGGTCACGCCGGCGTACGTGAGGGGGTTGGCCGCGGACCGGGAGCTGCCGATCATCCGCAAGATCGCGACGGGTTCGCTGCGCAACAAGATCGCGTTCATCCTGCCCGCGGCGCTGATCCTCAGTGCCGTCGCCCCGGTGCTCGTGGAGATCATTCTGATGGTTGGCGGGACGTATCTCTGCTTCGAGGGTGCCGAAAAGGTGCACCAGCTCATCGGCGGCAGCCACGGGCGCGACGACGGAAGAACTGCCCGCAGTGGTGCAGGGTCACGAAGCCGAGGCCAAGACCATCGCTGGCGCGATCCGGACTGACTTCATCCTCTCGGCGGAGATCATGGTGATCGCGCTGAAGGAGGTGCTTGACGAAGGCATCGTGCGGCGCGCGATCATCCTCGCGATCGTCGCGCTTGCGATCACAGCGGCGGTGTACGGCGCGGTCGCGCTAATCGTGAAGATGGACGACATCGGCCTGCGTCTGGCGCAACGCTCGCAGCCCTCGTCGCAACGAATCGGCCGTTTTCTCGTCGCGGGCATGCCGAAGTTGCTGAGTGTCCTTTCGCTCGTCGGCACCGCCGCCATGCTGTGGGTCGGTGGCCACATCCTCCTCGTCGGTGCTGACGAGCTTGGCTGGCATTGGCCCTACGACCTTGTGCACGAAGTCGAGCACTGGGTCGAGGATGTGCCAGGCATCGGTGGTGTGCTTTCGTGGATCATCAACACGGCGCTTTCGGCCGCCGTTGGTCTCGCGGTGGGCGCGATCGTCCTTACGGCCCTCGCACGTGTGGGACGCCGAAGAGGCCAGGTTTCCCCGGGTGCGCACTGAATGCCGCGGCCCGATGCCTACGGCGCCGCCGATCACGGCTCGCGTTCGAGCTTGTTGCTCGAGGCATGCACCGGCCTTCCAGTGCACCAGTCCGCAGCGCGTGCTCCCGAATGAAACACCGAACGCCGGCCACCGGCCTGCTTCGACCGCGCCAGATCGGCATTGCGGCATCCGCGAGCGCTCGTCAACCGGCTATCAATCGAGGCGCGAGCGGCCCGTGACGGAACCAGACGCGAGGGCGTGGTCAGTGGACAGCGATTCAGATCCGATCACGTTTGCTCGGTTCATCGCCCCTCGGAGCGTGCGACTTGAGCGCTTCGGACACGCCTACTGTTTCGGCGGTGAGGCTGTATCTCGTCCAGCACGGGCTGGCCAAGTCCGCTGACGACGATCCGCTACGGCCGCTCACCGACGAGGGCGCCGACGACGTCAGCAGGGTGGCGCGTCTGGCGACGAGCCGGCTCGGTGCGCAGGCCGAACGGATCGTCCACTCGGGCAAGACCCGTGCGCGCGAGACAGCGGAGATCTGGGCTGCGCTGCTCGGCATCGACCCTGAGGAGGATGACGACCTCGCCCCCAACGACGACCCGGCACCCTGGGTCGAGCGGCTTTCCGGCGAGACCGCTGACGTGATGCTGGTCGGTCATCTGCCGCACCTCGCCGCGCTGGCCGGTGCCCTGTTGACGGGCGATCCCAGCCGGCAGGTGATCGGCTTCCAGCAGGGTGGGCTGATCACCTTGGAGCGCGCCGAAACGGGCTGGTCCGTTGTCGTTGTCCTGCCACCGTCCGTCGCCTAACGGCGCTGGTCGTCGGCTACCACGGCAGGACGCGTTCGTCGAGGCGCCGCAGACCGGCGTCGCAGACCCCCGCCACAGCGTCGCCGATCTTTCGGGGTGCCGGGTGGACGGGCAGCCCGGCGGAGGCCCACCTGGTTCGAGCCAGGTCGGGTTCAGCTGTCGCGTGGCTTCCGCGCTAGGTGCTCTTCGAGCGCAGCGTCGAAGTCGAGTCCCAGCTCCTCGTACTTGCGGCGCAGGGCATCCAACTCTCGTCCAAACTGCTCCGCGGCACGTTCGTCGCTGGGCACGGCGGCGCTTTCGTCGAACTGCTCGTCGCTCACGTGTCTCCTCGGCTCGATTGTCGCCCGATCCACACTGTCACGCGGGGTAGGTGGCGCACCGAATCGCGACACAGAGCGTCGGCGCCGACCGGCGTGCAACCGCGACGGGAACGGCATCTCCGCGAAGCGGACTTCGTGCAATGGGTAAGCGGGCTCGTTCTCTCGGCGGGCGAGACTTGCTCCGTGCTGTTGATCCGCGGGACGAAGCGGGTGCTCGACCGCGTCGGTGGTCTGTCGGCGACCGACGCCGGTCATTCGACGACTCGGCTCGGTGACTGGTACGTGAACATCCTCTTCTGGAAGCCGCACGTTGCCCTGTTCGTCAGCGAAGCAACCTTGCTGCGGTCCTCATGCCATTCGCCCCAGCCGCGACTCTGCTCGAACGCTTTCCTTCCGCAGTGTGCGCCTACCTTCAAGCGCATGAGGTCCCACGCTCGTTCACCGACACGGAGCTGGGCGAGATGGAACCACGCAGGTTGGCCAAGACCAATAGCCGCAGCGTGTTGGGTGTGATGAACGAGTTCAAATACCTCGCCGAGATCCACGCCAAGCTCGACGGCGAAACCGACCTGCTCGCCCTCTCCTTGCAGCTGGCTCAAACACCGTGCGGACCGCTGTACAAGCGACACATCAGCCCCGACGGGAGCGGGCCGCGCTCGTCGCATCAGCCGACTGAATCAATCCTCGATCGTGACATCGAGGCGCTCAGCGACTCGCCCACAGAACACTTCAATTGACTCGCCGGTCCGGTCCGCTCCCGCTCGCAAATAGGTGATGAGCGCTTCGAGCGACCAGTACCACAGATCGTCTGTCCTCCACCAGCTGACCTCGTCGAGAAGCCCCGGATCGACACCACCGCGAGCATCGCGGCTGCCCGCAGGGCGAACATGCTCTTGTGATGCTGCGCCTTGGTGTGCGCAGCCGCCTCCGGCAGGAAGCGTTCGCGGATACCTTCAACCTCGATCGGATCCGCGCGGCTGGCACCGGAGAGTTCGATCACGTCGGCGGCAACGTTGAGAAGCACCACACCGGGGAAGGTGTCGTTGCGTGGGTGCAGCGGTGCCAGCCGAGCAGCAATGTCGCCGAGGTCGACTCCGCGGGCGACGCCGCTCAACGCGATCCGGATCGCTGTACGTGTGTCCTCGTCGGTCGACCGCAATCGCGATGCCATGGCGCGACCGTAGGCGCCACGGACTCCATACCCAGACCACGTCACCCGGTCATCGTCGTCGGCCTCACTCGTGGCGCCACGCGACCGATCACCCATCGTTCTCGTGGGCCGACCGCCCCGCGACCGAATGCGTGCACCGAACGCCGGCCGGAGTGCACCGGCGGCCGCGCCTTAACGGCATGTAGTTGTACCTGCGACCATCCCAAGGCCGCAGTGGGCGGACGCCGCTCTGTCGGGGCTCAAAGCAATGCTCGAGAAAACTGAAGCGGCGCCGTACCGGGCATTCGATGCCACTCCGACGTGAGTGTTGGCGGACTATTTGAGTAACAGGTTGAGGTGCCGCCGTTACGGTCGTGGCGGGGTTCTCGTCGGTGGAACGATGCATTGGGGGGAACCATGTCGCTACGTCGTGCCCGCATCCTGTTCGCCGCGGGGGTGTCCTCGTCGCTTCTGGCCGGTGGGGCCGTCGCCGAGTCGAGCGGAGCGACCTCTGGTCCGGTCGCCGAGTCGATTGATTCGGTGGCGCCGTGTGTTCCGGCCGCGGCGGAACTCTCGGTGAACACGATGGCACCCGATGGCGTTACGGCACCAACAGGCAACTGGACGGCGACGTCGGTTAACCGGGATCCGGCGAGTGCGGAGACTGCCGCAGCGTGGCAGGCTCGGTTCGAGCAGGCCCTCGCCCAAATGCCAGGGACGCCGGCGGTGTGGGTTGCGATCGCCGATCCGAACCTGGGCTACTGGGTGGCGGCGATTGGTGACGCCGTGCAAGGAGAGACGCCGGCGACGATCGACGATCACAGCCGAATCGGCTCGGTGACCAAGTCGTTCACGGCGACCGCGGTGCTTGAGCAGGTGGCAGCCGGCAGCTTCTCGTTGGATGACACGGTCGCCCGGCTCGTTCCGCAGCTGGCCGATCAGTTCCCCGAGATTGCCGACATCACCGTGGACCAGCTGCTATCGATGACGAGCGGGTTGCCGGACTACGCAAACACGCCTGGGGCAGTCCTCACCCAGACGGTCGCCGACCCGACGCTTGTGTGGACGGAGGAGGAATTGATCGAATTTGCCCTTGATGCCGGTGTGACCGCGGCACCGGGCGTCCGGGGTACTCGAACACGAACTACACCATCCTTGGTCTGCTTCTCGAGGCGACAACCTGCCAGCCGATCGAGGACATCCTCAGCGATGTGGCTGTCCGGGCAGGGCTGCACAACACGGCGCTGCTGCCGGGTGACCAGAACGCGTTGCCTGTCCCGTCCAGCCATGGCTACATCGACGACGCCGCACCGGAGTTCCTGTCAGGGCTTGCGGAGGTTGAGGCCGGAACCGACGTGACCGACTGGTCGGCGTCGTATCAAGGAGCCGCCGGCGGGATGTACACGACGATCGAGGACCTGTTCAACTGGACAGCAGGCGCAATGGGCACCACCCTGCTCCCAGAGGACCTTGCCGCTGAACGCCTCTCCCTCGACACCGACTTGGGCGGTGTCCTCTACGGCCTTGGCATTGAAGGCCGCACCGGCAACGATCTGATCGGTCACGGTGGTGGAGTCCTCGGCTGGACGGCTATCAGCACCTACCACGACGAGAGTGGTGCGACGTTCGCCGCAATCGCCAACGGCACCAGCCCATTGGACCCGGTCATCGAGGCCTACGTCGAACTCAGCAGCATCACCCTCGACCTGCATCCCCACTCGGCCGCTGATACGCACAGTTCGAGGTCCCTCGCCGGAGTGGCCGTCGGAGCCGAGCCACGTGGCGGCCGTGACCGCACCGAATGGCAGAACCGAACCAGAGCACCGAACCACGCCGTCGCGCCCGACGCCGGATCGACCCGGGTGCGCTCGGACTCGTCGCCTCGGGCGAGACGGTCCTTCTTCACCCAGTTCCCCAACGTGCCGGCACCGATGCCGAGCTCCCGGGCCACCTCTACGATCGGCTTGCCCGTCTCCCGGACGATCGTCACCGCCCCCTCGCGGAACTCCGCGTCGTACTTCCTCCGCATCTCTGGCATGGCGTCACCTCATAGTCCATGCCTCCACGAAACGGGGGGATGCCCAGGATGCCCACGAACCGTTCCTGCCGATCGTGCGTAGTGATCACCGGAAGGGGACGCCCTTCCCGCTAGGGGGGACGACGTTCGGGACGTCGTGGGAGGAGGAGCGATGAGCAAGCCTGTGGTGTGTCGGGCACGTCTGATCACCGTCGGGGTTGCTTTGGCGGGCGCGTCGACGTCGCTGCTCGCGTGCTGTCGCCGAGTGCGCTCGCCGCGATGTTCGTCGACCGGGCGGAGCTCGACCCCGACGAAGGCCTCAGAGTCGAGGGCGAGGATGCGGTACCGAACGTCGTCGTGTGGGTCACATCGGCGGAGTCCTCAGCCAGCAGTCCTGCCGATGAGGACGGTCGTTTCCGGGTGCTGGCCGCCAATTTCCAGTCGAGCAACTGCCAGGCGACCGTCACTGATGGTGCGACGTCGGTGCAAGTGTCGCTCGACGAGTGCACTCCGACGCCGCCGACGACAATTCCGCCGCCGACGACTGCACCGACGACGACGACGGTGCCGACCACGACAACGACCACAACTACAACGGCGCCACCGACAACGACGACGACATCTACGACGACGACAACAGCAACGCCACCGACGACAACAACGACCACGACGACGACCACGACGACGACCACCACGACACCGCCGCCGCCGACGCTGGGGACGTTCACCGATCTCCGCGACTTCGTGCCGCACCGTTGCTACGTCGCGGCGACCAGCACCGTGGTCGCCGACTCGGTGGTGATCGGAATCGAAGACGGTGGTGCTGTCCCGGGGACCTTCCAAAGAAAGGCGTGCATCGCGGCGACAACGGCGTTCAACCCGGGGAGCGTGGGCGACACGTTCAGCGTGACCGTCACGGCTCCGCCGGGTATGACCATCAGCCGCGTTCAGTACGTGCAGTCCGGGAACCGTTTGCTGGAACGGAGTACCTATTGGCGGGCGAGCGGCACGGGCGAGTTGACCGCCGCCGGTGTCAGCGTCCCGTTCAGCTTCACCACGCCCAGCCTCGGCCGCTCCATCGACCTGACCGGCCAGAACGTGGAGAGCACGACGATCTCGGTGTCGATTTCGATGAGCGCTGGCCGCAGCGGCAACCAACCACGCGTCACCAACCCGCCGGGATCGGCGTCCATCTCGGTGACAAGCGCCAGAATCATCGTCGAGTACGCCTGACGGACTGCCGGCCAAGTCCGTTGGGCTTCGGAGTGTTGCGAGGCGCGTCGACCACAGCAACGCGGTGGTGGACGTCGTTGTCTGGCCTGTCCGCCTGCTGCCGTTGAAGCAACCAGCTTCAGGCCGCGTTCGCCGGCACTGGTGAGCGATTCCCGACGGGGTGGCATCAGACACCGGGCCGATGACAGGCTCAACCAGCAACGAGCAGCCCTCCACGATTCGCAGGGATGCCAACGCCAGCCGAAGGAGACCAAGGTGGGACCGAGACCTGCGACGGGTTCCGTCATCGAGATCTGGGACGGGAACCCACCTGGATCGGAGGCGTGGACCTGGCGCGACCAGGAGCTCGTGGTTGACGGCGAACTGATGGTGCGCAACGTCGCCGTGCCGACCCTCGAGGTGTTCACACCGACCGCTGAGCCGAACGGCACGGCGGTGATCGTCGCCCCCGGCGGTGCCTACCACTTCCTCATGGTCGAGCACGAAGGACGCGGCCTCGCCCGACAGCTCGCAGCCCTCGGCGTCACCGCCTTGGTGCTGCGATACCGGGTCCGGCACACACCCGAGGACGACGACGAGATGCTCACCCACCTGCAGGTACTCGGCGAGCACTCCCGGGCCACGCCCTGGTCCGCTGGCACTCGTGCGATCATCGGCGAAGAGGCCGAGCGGGCCAGCGACCTGGCTCACGAAGACGGCCGCCAAGCCGTCCGATTCGCGCGTCGTCAGGCCACCGAATGGGGCATCGACCCCACGCGCATCGGCATCGTCGGGTTCTCCGCCGGTGGCGGCGTCGCCATGGCCGCCGCCACCAGCGTCGACGACGCGTCCAGGCCGGACTTCGCCGCCTGCCTGTACAGCCAAGCACCGCGCCACACAGCCGTCCCCGGCCGGGCGCCCCCATTGTTCCTGGTGCACGCCCTTGACGACCCCGCAGTTCCACCCGATGAATCCGTCCTGACCTGGCAGACGTGGCGAAGTGCAGGACAGCACGCCGAGCTCCACCTGTTCCTCAGCGGCGGACACGGCTTCGGTGTGAAGCGACAAGACCTGGCGACGGACGCATGGACTCTCCTCCACGAGTCGTGGCTACGAGGACTTGGGATGCTTGATCGAGCCCCGTGAGCCGCCCCAAGACACGGCGGATTGAACCTGCTAGGGCACGCCGGGACGACCGAATGTCGGCACCGAACACCGCCGTCGAGCACGAACTCACCGCTCAGTATCGGCAGATAGTTGCGCCTGCAACGATCTCATCGACGGGACGGCGACTACTCGGATAGTCGCTGGCCGAACTGAAGGATGTGCACGACCACATTCGCCGTATCGGGCACTATGTGCTGCTGCTCGGGGGCCCGCTCCGCTGCGCCGCAGCGATACGGTCGATTGCGGGTTCGTCTCGAAGGGGTTGTTGCATGGCCGACCGAAAGGTGTGGTTGATCACTGGTGCGAGCCGCGGAATGGGTGCGGCGTTCACCAAGGCCGCACTGGCCGCCGGGAACGCTGTGGTCGCCACCGGTCGTCGACCCGACGAGGTTGCGGAGGTCCTCGGCGCGTCTGACGACCTGCTGGTCGTGAGGCTTGACGTCACCAGCGTTGCGGAGGCGAACGCCGCCGTCGACGCCGCGGTCGAGCGGTTCGGCCGAATCGACGTGCTGGTCAACAACGCGGGCGTTTCGTTCAAGGGCTACTTCGAGGAGATGTCACCCGAACAGGTCGAGCAGCAGTTGGCCACGAATCTGCTGGGTCCGATGAACGTCACTCGGGCGGTGTTGCCGGTGATGCGGCAACAGCGCTCCGGGCATGTGATCTCGATCTCGTCCGGTGCTGGGCTGGTGGCGTTCGAGTACTCGTCGGTCTATGCAGCTTCGAAGTTCGGGTTGGAGGGTTGGATGGGCGCGCTGGAACAAGAGGTTGCACCGTTCGGTATCCGGACCACGATCGTCAATCCAGGCTTCTTCCGCACCGGGCTGGCGAGTCCGGAGTCGCTCATCTGGCCGGACGTGTCCATCGCTGACTATGCCGAGCGCAGCGCCGCGCAGCGGACGTGGTGGGAGGCTCAAGACGGCCGACAGTCCGGTGATCCGGACAAGCTCGCCAAGGCGCTGCTCACCATCGCCAGTGAGGAACCGCCGCCGCGACGCTTCGTCGCCGGAGCTGACGTGGTGGCATTGGCCGAGCGCAAGATCGCAGAGCTGCAAGAACAGATCGAAGCCCACCGCGACCTCTCGAGGTCGCTGACGATCGATCCGGTGGACGACGCCGAAGGCGACAACTAGGTCGACCGCAAAGGCCGAGCCGAACTGCCGATTGCTCGCCTTGTTCGCCCCTGGACGGTCGGCTCCGATGCAGTCGAGGCGCCGCCCGAATACGCGCACCGAACGCCGCCCGGAGTGCACTGACGGCCGCGCCGAACTCACTGCCATGTCGTTCGCGGCGGTGTGACAGCTAGCAACGCGGACTGGCCAGCCGAGGCGTGGCGGGCCGAGGCGTGACGGCCTGACACGGCCATCTCCAGCCGGTTACATCTGGCCGTGGCGGACCGGACCGGCTGGTTCGTAGGTGCCGATGACGATGCCGGAATCGGTGACGGTGAGGTCCGACGGGGCGCATCGTCGCCGGGAGGATGCCGTCGTTGAACAAGCGGCGACCGGAGCCGAGCACGAGCGGAAACGTCATCAGACGGAAGCGATCGACGAGCTCGTGTTGCAACAGCGTCTCGAGCAGCCTGCTGCTTCCCCAGATCTGCAGCTCATCGCCGGGTTCGGCCTTCAGCGCCTGCACCGCCGCGACGACGTCGCCGCTCACCAGGCGAGCGGTGTCAGGGTGCTCGCCGCGCCACGTGGCATCGGCGTCGCTGAGCGAGTTGGACACGACGTACTTGGGTAGTGAGTTGATCGCCGTGGCAATCGGGTCGGCGGGGTCGGTCTGATCAGGCCAGTAGCCGCGGAAGATGTCGAACGTTCTGCGACCGAACAGGAAGGCGCTGGCGTGGCTGTTGAGCTCGGTGACGAACTCGCCGACGGCCGGGTCGGGAAACGGGGCCTGCCAGCCGCCGTGGGTGAAGGCGTCGCTGGGATCTTCCTCCGGGCCGCCGGGCGCCTGCATCACGCCGTCGAGAGACAGAAACGTCTGCACGGTGAGCTTCATGTCACTACAGACGGACGCGGCGCACTGATTCTCAGCGCGTCTCACGCCGATCGCCAGCCGAAGTGCCGGTGAGTGACGGTGTGCACGGCGGCGCGTCTCACGCGACAACTGAGCCCGGCCCTTGGAGCTCCGCTTACCGACCACTCATCGTCCACTGATTGACAATTCTCCACGGCGGGTGCGCCTCGGATTCGCAGACGCGGGCGTCGGCCGTCGTAGAGCGTGCGCCACGCGTCCCCGGTTCAGATCAGCAGCGCCGGCAGCGTCGCGTCTGGTCGCCGCAGGGCGCCAGCCGCCGCCGGGCTGTTGGCGTGTCTGGCGATGTCAACAGTGTTCGGTAGTCCTTCAGATGCGTTGAGAGGGATGCGCTGACTTGGCGGCGTCGGTGCGGTCACTCTCAGCTGCTTCCGTTGGCAGCCGATCCGCCCAGCCTTCTAACGAGTCCCGTACTCCTGGTCGGTGACGTGGTCTCCCCAGGTCACCATCTGGCCGTTGTCGTCGGCCTCCTGGATCGCAATGTGTGCCATGAAACGGTCAGGCGTCGCGCCGTGCCAGTGCTCCTCGCTCGGCTCGATGTAAACGACGTCACCCGGACGGATCTCTGTCACCTCGCCACTTCGGCGACCGACGTATCCGATGCCGTCGGTGACGTACAAGGTCTGGCCTCGGGGGTGGGTGTGCCATGCCGTCCGGGCGCCGGGGGTGAACCGCACGTGGGCACAGCCGACGCAGGACTGCTCGTCGGGATTGCGGATGGTGTCGATGTACACGGTGCCCGTGAACCAGGCTTCGGGTCCGACGGCTGTCTGACCGCCGCTCTTCGTGAATCTCATACCAGCATCCTTGTCATCGTTCGCTCACCTTGATGAGCGCCTTGATCGCACGGCGCTCGTCCATGGCGGCGTAGGCGTCGGCGATGTGGTCGAGATCGGTCGTCAGGTCGAACACCTTTCCCGGGTTGATCTGACCGTCGAGCACGGCCTTCAACAGCTCTGGCTGGTAGTGCCGCGCCGGAGCGGGCCCGCCGCGCATGCCGACGTTGCGGTAGAAGGTGCCTTCAGCGTCGATGTTGACGCCGTGCGGCACCCCGACCCGGCCAACGACCGCACCGGGCTTTGCCACAGCGAAGGCGGTTTCCATCGCCTCCTTGGTGCCGACACACTCCAGCACCGCGTCGGCGCCATAACCGTCAGTCAGGTCGTGCAGAGCCTTGATCGCCTCGTCGCCGCGAACGCTGATGATGTCGGTGGCACCCCACTCGCGGGCGAGCTGGTGCCGGTCTTCGTGCGTGCTGCCGAGCACGATGATGTGCTCCGCGCCGAGCATGTTGGCCGACAGGACGCCGGACAAGCCGACCGCACCGTCGCCCACTACCGCGACCGTGTCACCCGGCTGAACGTCGGCGCTGACCGCAGCGTGATAGCCGGTGCTCATGACATCGGTGAGGGCGAGCAGCGAGGCCATCGTCTCATCAGCGAAGTCGGTGCCGGGAACCGAAACGAGGGTGCCATCGGCCTGCGGTACTCGGACGAACTCAGCCTGGCCGCCGTCTCCCTCGATGCCGCCGCCGAAGAAGCCGCCGTGGATGCAGGCGGTGTGGAAGCCGGCCTCGCAGTTCTTGCACACCCCGTCGCTCCAGGCGAACGGCGAAATGACGAAGTCGCCCACTGCGACGGTCCTGACGTCGGCTCCGATCTCATCGACGACTCCGATGAACTCGTGGCCGATCGACCCGACCGGGTGGTCCGACTCGCCCCGGTAGTACCACAGGTCGGAACCGCAGACACATGCCAGCACGACCCGCACGACTGCGTCAGTCGGTTCGCTAACTGTGGGCTTGGGTCGTTCCTCGACGGCGATGGCGCCCTTGCCCTTGAAGATTGCTGCTTTCATGATGTCTCCTGTTTCTGGGCGCGCTTGACCCGCAGATCGCAACGAGGCGTTCAGAGGTCGCTACGCGATTAGTGCTGTTTGGCTCGTTTGAGCTCGTCGGCGAGGCTGCGGGCTTCGCTCGACAACAACTCGGCCCGGTCGTTGTCGCCGGCTTCGATCGCTTGCCAGTAGTCGATCTTCAGGCGCACGTATCGCTGGCGCAGCTGGATGAACTCAGCTTCGAGAGCAAGTCGCTCCTGCTGTGCCGTGAGCAACGCGACCTGCTCAGCAGCCGCTGCCGGGCCGAGTTGTCCGTTCGCCACGTACTGCCGCATGTCGCTGACCGACATGCCGGTGGCGGCCAGACACGCAACCCACATCAGCTGATCGAGGTCGGCCTCGGTGAACACCCGGTGCTTGCTGCTCTCACCACGCACGACCGGTGCGATCACGCCGATCGACTCGTAGTAGCGGAGCGTGCTGGCAGGCAGGCCGGTCAGCGCGGCCGCTTCCTTGATCGTGTAGGTGTGTTGCATCGTTCGGACACTCACACACCCAGCGTAAAGAACTTAAAGTACTTGAAGTCAACCGTGCCGTCGGTCACTCTCGAATCACCGGCATCCGAAGCTGCCCGCTGAACGATCTCGTCCTCGACATGCGCGCCGTGAGGACGAGATGACCGAGTTTCATGGCGTCCGGACCGACAAGGCCAAGTGCGAGTTCGGCTGGCAGCTGTGCTCCCGAGCTAGCGATAACGCTGAGCCGAGGGGCTCCGCTGACAGGCATGGCGCTGCTCGCGCCTACTGGTGTTCGAGCTGCCGCTGCAGGTAGCCCAGCTTGTCCGGATTGAGGATGGCGTCGATCTCGTAGATCTTGCCGTCACGTACGTCGACGGCGAGGAGCAGGTGCTGACGGCCGATCCACAGGCGCGCCGCTGTTCGTCCGTTGACGTTGACTTTGTCAATGTCGCGCACCGGATAGTGGCGGCGCAGGGCGGCATAGAAGTGCAAGACGTGCTCGGCACCCATGATCGGTTGCCGGGCCGCCCTCACCCTGCCACCGCCGTCGCTGTACGCGACGACGTCGGCGGCGAGGAGTTCCTGCACCTCGGCGAGGTCGCCGTTCTCGAGGGCGGTGAGGAACCGGTCGAGCGATCTGTCGTGCACCTCTGGGCTCGACGAGTCGGCGTCGCGCTGGATGCGGGCGCGGGCGCGGTGGAGGTGCTGGCGGGCAGCGCTCTCGGTCATGTCGAGAATGTCGCCGATCTCGGCATGGGGCACCTCGAACGCCTCGTGGAGCACCAGCACCGCCCGCTCCGGCGGCGACAGCGTCTCCATCATGCGCAGCGTGGCGAGCGACACCGCCTCACGCCGTTCGACCGTGTCCAGCGGCCCGAGCGGCGATGGTGCCGTGAGTACCGGCTCGGGCAGCCACTCGCCGACGTAGCGCTCACGTGTTGCCCGCGCCGAGCGCAACTGGTCGATCGCCAGCCGCGTCACGATCGTGGTCAGGTACGCCAGCGGTTCGTGGACCTGGTCCCGGTCGACGCGCAGCCAGCGGACCATGGCCTCCGCGACCACGTCCTCGGCGTCCCACGCGCTGCCGAGCATGCGGTAGGCGATCGACAGCAGTCGCGGCTGGAACTCGGCGAATTCTCGGGACAGCTCGTCAGTGGTGGGCATGACGGTCGTGTTGGGACGCGAGTCGGTCGCCCGCGTACAAGTCGCCAAGTCAAGCATGTCGCGTCATCCCGCAGGGACGACCTGATTCTCGCGCCATGCGGCGACGACGACTGGCCAGCCGTCTCGGGCGCTCGGGGAGGAGGGGCGCCAGCCGCTGGCGGCCGTGAACCGCTTGTTCGAGACCCGCTGCGACCGCAACAGCATCGAGAACTCGGGTGCCAGTTCGACGTCGAGGGACGCCACCGCCGGTGCCGGCACGCCGAGGGCATCGGCGAGCGCGCCGACATACCCGGCGCGCGACAGGGGCAGGTCGTCGATGACGTTGTAGACACCGCTGGCGACGTCGAGCGCGGCAATGATGGCCGACGCCGCGTCGTCGGTCGTAATCGAACTCCGGTACGCCGATGGCGGGCCGAGTTCGGCGGGCCGGCCGGCTCTCACGGCCTCCATCGCGTGGACGCTATGCACGCTGTCGAACCCGTAGAACTGCCCGAAGCGCAGGGCCACGCCCGCCCTTCCATGCGCGGCAAACCGCTCGGCCTCGGTCTCGGCTTCGAGCGCCGAATCGGTAATTTTGGTCGGCGCGACGGGCCACGACTCGTCCAGCACACGGTCGTCGCCGTCGGCGTACAGCAAGGCGATCGACTCCTGCACGTAACGGACCGCCCCAGCGGCGATGGCACCGTCGACCAAGTTGTGTGACGCCTCGCGCCGAATGCGGTGGTTGGTCGCCCACGCCGCCGTGTCGCTCGCCCGCTCGCCGGTCGGGATCGCCGTCGCCAGGTTGACGACGGCCTCGTGACCGGCGACGGCCGCCACGACGGCATCGTGGTCGAACAGGTCCACCTCGATCGGCCGGACGCCGGCAGCGACCAACCCGGCGCGCTGCTCCGCGCTGCGGGCAACTCCCGACACCTCGAACCCGGCGGCGACCATCCGCACGACGGCTCGACGACCGACCACACCAGTTGCCCCAGCAACGAACACCTTCATCGACGACTCCTTTCCTCGGCTCGACGTGACCATGACGAGCGACTGACATCCGACGTGACAGTCCCCGCTGTGAACGGGGTCACCGCCGGAACCCGTCACGCCAGCCCGGCCCCACCCGTCACATCGTCATGGCCACCGACAACGTCGCGCCGTGCGGGTCGACCTGCGACACCAGACGTTCAAAAGAGCGAACGTGATCCGCCACCCGCGTGCCGCTGCCGGCCATTCACGAACACGGAGGACACCATCATGAATCTCACGCTGTGGATCATCACCGGCCTGCTGGCCGTCGTCGCCCTGACCGGCGGCATCAGCAAGACGCTCGTGCCCAAGGAAAAGTTGGCGCACGTCGCCGGCGGCGGATGGACCAACGACCACTCGGCCGGTTTCGTCAAGACCCTCGGGGTCCTCGAGCTGCTGGCCGTGGCCGGCCTGATCTTGCCGGCCGTGGTCGACGCGGCGCCCGTCCTCGTCCCCATCACCGCCGCCTGCTGGGTGCTGCTCATGGTCGGCGCGATGATCACGCACCTTCGCCGTGGCGAACACAGATTTGTCGTGCTCAACCTCGTCTACCTCGCGCTCGCGGTACTCATCGCGTGGGGCCGGTTCGGCCCGCAGTCCTTCAGCTGAACACCGACAGCACGGCAATGCGCCCGAGCACAGTCGGTGTCGGTCGGTTTGGTCACGAAGCCTCGACCTTACGGTGGTGCGATTCGTGACCGTCAGCCGACTCGCTACGCGTTTCGCACGCCATCACCGTTGATCTACTCGCTTCGAGGCTGCCGCCGAGACAGTGGCTTAGTGTGGATTTGGCGGTGGATCGAACAACGCCAGCTCTGCAGCATCGGGGGCCTGGAAGATGGCTAGCCACTCGTCGAGGTCGGCGCGACCGATCGGTTCGTTGTCCCAGGGTGGCGCCGAGTTACGTGCCTCGATGCGCCTCCAGAGTTCGTCGGTAGGCACTTCGACGTAGCCTTGGTGAGCCGCACGGCGTTCCGCTCGGCGGCTAGCTGCGTTGCGAGTGTGGTCTTACCCGCCCCGGGCAACCCGCAGGTGAGAATCAGTCGGGCCTCACTCACGGTGCGTTAGTCCAGCAGTTCTGCGAGCTGGGTGAGCCACCACCGACTGTTGGCCACGCCATCACCGTCGATCTGGCGAGGGGCTGTCGCGCGCGTTCGTGGAAGGTGCCGACCCCGTCGTGGGACAATTCATCGATGGAAGGGCCAACGGGCCGCTGCCGGCGTGGTGACGCCGTGTCTCGGAGGACGCGATGAAGATGAAGGGACAGCTGAACGTGAAGACCCCGGCCGAGTACATCGCCGCGGTGGACGACAAGCGCAGCTCCGACATCGCTGCACTCGATGCGCTGATTCGCAAGAACGCGCCGAAGCTCGAGCCGGTCATCATGGGCGGCATGCTCGGCTACGGGCCGTTTCACTACCGCTATGCGAGCGGCCGCGAGGGCGACGCCTGCAAGCTCTCGATCGCCTGCAACGCCTCGTACATCTCGCTGTACTGCTTCGCCGCCGACGCGACAGGCTACGTCGCCGAGCGGTACGTCGAGCGGCTGCCCAAGGCCAGCATCGGCAAGGCCTGCGTGCGGTTCAAGAAGCTCGCGGACCTCGACGAGAAGGCGCTTGTGGCGCTCATCAAGGAGACCGCCAAGAAAGGCCTTGTCGCTTAGGTCTGAAGGATGGAGGAATCCATGACGATCCTTAGCGGGATCATGCCCGTCGCCCCGACCGCGTTCGACGACGATCAGCAGCTCGATCACGCGAGCCAGCGACGCGTCATGGACTTCCTGGTCGACGCACAGGTCGACGGCATCTGCATCATGGCGAACTACTCCGAGCAGTTCTCGCTGTCCGACGACGAGCGCACCGCGGTGATCGAGACGGCGCTGGCGCACGTGTCGGACCGTGTCCCGGTGTGCGTGGCGACGAGTCACTTCAGCGCCTACGTCGCCAACCAGCGCAACCGCGAGGCCCAAGAGCGCGGTGCCGCCATGGTCATGATGATGCCGCCGTTCTACGGCGCCGGACTGAGCGTCGACGAGTCGGCGTTGCTGCCCTACTTCCGGATCGCGCTGGAGAGCATCAGCATCCCGCTGATGCTTCAGGACTCCCCGTTGAGCACCACGCGGATGTCGGCGCGAACAGTGGTCGCTCTGGCACGCGAGCTTCCCACGCTCCGCTACGCGAAGATCGAGACCGTCCAGTGCGCGGCGAAGATCCGAGCGATCAAGACGGAGGCGGGATCCGATCTACCAGGCATCTTCGACGGTGAGGAGGCCGTCACGTTGATCCCCGACTTGGAGGCGGGGGCCGTCGGCACCATGACCAGCTCGCTGCTCCCCGACAAGATCGGGCGCGCCGCCCGGATGTTCCTCGCCGGTGACCGTGAGGGTGCCACCCTGCTCTGGGAGAACCTTCTGCCTCTGATCCAGTTCGAGAACCGCCAGTGCGGCCTCCGGGCGATGAAGGAGGTCCTCCACGTCGGAGGCGTGCTGGCCAGCGCCCGGACGCGGAGCCCGATCGAACCCATCGACGACCCCACGCGGCGTGCACTGCTGAATCTCGCGCGGCGCAAGGAGATCCTGGCGTGCACGTGGGGCTTGGCGACCTGACCGAGTCGCGATCCGTGTCGACGCCTCCTGTCAACTCAGCCGGCCGCCGGTCGATGAAGCACCGACTTCCGCACACATACTCGCCACCCAGAACGAAGCCGTCGCGGCCACCACGGCGCGCTCAGATCATGTCCGCGACCACCTCGCGGAGTGCACGCGATCCGGGTTTCGAGGACGCGAGCGTGTGTCTGACGTCTCTACCCTTCGTCCATGGCTCGCTATGTGATCGATGCGCCGACTCTGCTGTACATCGTGGCGGAGGAGCTCGCGGTCAACCACGAGCACCAACTCGTCGCTCCGAACCTCATTCGTTCCCAAGCGCTGTCACTGCTCCTCGCTGCGGTGCAGCACGGCGAGATCACCGAAGCGGTCGCCCTTCACCGCCATGAGCGGCTCACCGAGCTCAAGATGCGGCTGCTCAACGACCGCGTCTCGCGGCGCACGGCCTGGCAGATCGCACGTCACAACAACTGGGACACAACGTTCGACGCGGAGTACTTGGCGGTCGCCAAGCTGCAAGCGGACGCACTGGTCACCGTTGACGCCGAGATGGCCGCCAAGGCGGCCTCCGTCGTCGTCGTCGCGTCAGTGTCAGCACTGACAGCCGCCTGAACACCGCCAGATCGACCCGGCGATCTCCGATGCCTTCGGTCACGTAAGGTGCGCGTCCTTCGAGACAGGCCGGACTCCGACTCCCGCGGACGCGGGCACGACGACCGATGATTTTGCGGACCCGAGCCGGGTCTGTCCTCCGGACGAACCGGTCCGTGCACCCAAGGAGCCCCTGGATGACCAAGTACCTGATCTCGTTCCCCAGCCGCGCGATGGAGGTCGCCGATGACGAGTGGGAGCTCGTCGGCCGGGAGACACACGCCGTCGCCCAGCAGGCCAAGGACGCCGGCGTCTGGGTGTTCGGCGGTGGGATCCACGAGAGTGTTGCCCCGGTCCGCGTCGCCGGCGACGGCACCGTCATCGATGGTGCATACCCGGAGAACGAGCGGCTCTCCGGCGGGTTCAGTGTTCTCGAGCTCCCGTCGCGGGATGCTGCACTGGAGTGGGCGGCACGCTTCGCAGTTTGCTGCCGGTGCCCGCAGGAGGTTCGGGAGTTCATGTACGACCCGGAGTCCTGAGCCGGGCGGACGCGGGGCACAGGAGTGCACCGACGCCGGGAAGGGTGGGTCGTCGCGACGGCTTTGGGGCACGCAGCCATTCCTCGGAGCGAGCGTCGTCTGTGTCGACGGAGGGAACCAAACTTGGCGGCCCTCTGGTTCGACATAGACGCAGGTAGATGTCCGATTTGCGTGGTTGACGACGTGATCGGCTCACCTCCGACTCGGAAACCAGCGCGACGCTCGTTCCGCGGCCCGTCTGGTGGCCCGGCACGCTCCACTTCCAGAGCAACACAACGGTGGTCACGCGTCACTCGAACCCGCAGCACCACCTATTGGCGCGCCCTCTCAGGGCTGATCTGTGGGATCGAACGGATCACCGCCGGAGAGAATCTCGTCACTGTCTGGGACGCCGTCACCGTCGCTGTCCTCATCGAGGTTTGGATTTGTGCCGGCATCGACCTCTTGGCCATCGCTTGCGCCGTCGCCGTCGCCGTCCGCGACGGTCGGGCTCGTGCCCGTCTCGAACACCTCGGCGCCGTCGCTGAGGCCGTCATCGTCCGAATCTGAATCGTCGGCGTCCGTGCCGCGGAGTTCCTCGTCGGCGCCGGTCAACCCGTCCTGATCGACGTCAGTCGACGCCGGGTCGACCGTGGTCGTGGGTGCGGTTGCCGGGGGCGCGGTGGGAGCGGGCGCCGGTGCCGGCAGCGGCGCGTCGGCCGGCGGCGGAGCGTCAGTCGGTACCGGCGTCTCGGATGGTCCGGGGTTCGCTCCTGACAGGTCGACCGATTGCCCGATCACGGCGACGACGACCGTCGCCGGCTCGTCGGTGTTGTTCACGAGCATCACGTCCCCGTCCCGGATCGTCGTCGCCCCGGCGGCGATGGTGGTGTCCTGCGTCTCCACCTGACCCTGTGAGACATACACCAGTGCCGACACCTCAGCGTGCATCGTGAGCGAGCCGGCGGGGAGGAGCTGTCCCCGGACCAGATCAACGTCGCGCACACCTGCTCCGGGTGCGAACTGGCCCGCACCTGGTCCGCGATCGACGCTGATCGTCGTCAGCGCAGCCGCCCCCTCAGCCAACGCCATCGCACCGCTCGCCGAGTCCTCTGGTCGGAACACTGCTTCGCCTGGACCAAGGCGCCAACCGGCGCCATCGGACGACGACACGAGCACCGCCACCGGTCCTCCTGCCAGCAGGAACCCCGGCGACTCCGAGCCGACCGGCGCGAGGGTTCGGTTGACAGCCAGCGATGCGAGCGTCCAGTGGAACTCGCCGTCGTCGAACGTCACCAGACCCTGGGCGATGACTTCAGCGGAGGCCCCCGACACGGGAGGCTCAATCACACCGAGCCCGGCTGCCACCCCGACGGCCTTCGGCGCGATCACGGCGGCCACTGTCAAGACGGTCAATGAGACAACCACCCGAGACGTGGCGGACCGGTGCATGAGACCTCCAAGGCTCTCGATTCGACGGTGCGCCGCGGACAGTACGGGAGCAACCGAGCCCGGTCGACACAATTGTGTTCTGACCACAGGCGCCGTCGACAGGACCGCCGTGGCGAATCGTCCAAACGTGTCCCTCTGGTCGGTGGTCGCGGTCGGGGACTTGAATACCAGCGGGGGCGATGTTCGCCGTCCCGGTCGCGTGGGCGTGTTGTCTGGTAAGTCGGTGCGTCGGCGGATATTCCAGTGAGGTACACCTACGAAGTTCCTAGCGTGCGAAGATCGCACGGAACGTGGCTTCGCTCGTCGGGTTTGCTGTGCTCGGGCTTGGAGTGGCGTCGGTTCCAACGCCGTCGGAGTGGCTCGACGCGGAACAGCGCAGGCGCGCCGATCAGCTGATCAGCGCCTTCGAGAACAGCACGACCGAGATCAGCTACGAATACGCCGAGAACCTCAACGACGGTCGTGGGGTCACGTCGGGGCGCGCCGGGTTCACGACGGCGACGTGCGATGCCCTCGCCGTCATCGAGGTCTACAACGATCGAGTCGGCGACAACGTGCTCACCCCGTTCCGAGGCGAACTCGAGCGACTGTGCGACACCGCCAGCGACCAAACTTCCGGTCTGCCCGAGAACGCCTACATCTCTGCCTGGCAAGCTGCTGCTGGCGACGACGAGTTCATCGCCGCTCAAGACGAGATCGTCGATCGAGACTATTACATCCCGGCGATGCAAGCGGCTGACGACATCGGGCTGACGACCGCACTCGCCCGTACCGAGCTCTTCGACGCGGCGTTGCAGCACGGTGCCGGCGACGACCCCGATGGGCTCTATGCACTGATCGAACGAACCATCAGCGCGGTTGGGGAACCAATCGAGGCCGGGGAAGAGGTCTGGCTGGACATGTTCTTCGACGTCCGCATCGACGACCTCATCGACCCATCCAACATCGAGACCGCCGAGGACTGGCAAGAGTCCACGGACCGAGTCGAGTCCATGCGTCGCCTTGCCGATTCGGGCAACTACAACCTCGAAGGGCCGATCACATTCACCGTCTACGGCGACGAGTTCACCATCGACTAACCGTGTTCGGCATGTCGCTGAGCGGCCAGATCTGGTCGCTTTGCGCGGGAGACTTCCGAAGTGCCGACTGAAACGACCGTTTCGTGCCTGCTGCGTCGGCAGTTCTCGCCGGTCGGCGTGAGTGATCGGCGATGGTGTCGCCGACGGGCCGTTCGGCGGTTCGGCGTTGGAGTATGTTGGCGGCACGGCGTCCCGACGGATGCCACGGCGTGAGGGGGTACCACGATGGCATTCGTCATGGTGGTTGTCCTGTTCGCACTTTCCTTCGCCGGGTTTGTCGCTGTCAGGCGCGGAGTCATGCCGCGCAACGTCAATTCAACGCTCACCCGCCACTGGCGAAAGATGACGTGGGCGATCGTCGCGTGGGTCGCAGCGACCGTTGCCGTACTCGTCGTCGGCGCCAGCGACACCGACCCTTACGCCGGCGCGGCGTTGCTGACCCTTGCCACCATGGTCGGGTCAATCGGCTTGTGCATTCTCATCGTCATCTGGTTCGCCACTCGTCCTCGCCGCCCCTGTCCAATGTGCGGCCAAGACCCCAGGAAGGTCGTCACGATGTGCAGGAAGTGTGGCTACAACTGCGCCTCCGACCTCGTCGTGGTCGCCGGAGCGGCAGTTGCGCCAACGAGTTCGCAGGATCGTCCCCTCCCACCACCAGCGCCGCCGCTTCCGCCGTCGATGCCTAGCTGATCGCGAGCGTTGCATCGAGAGATCGTGACCTGAGGTTCCGTGGCGTTCCCCGATGGTGGCCGCCGGCGCCGCAGCTGGCGGTCGGGCGCCGAACAGCATCGATGCGTGGATGTCCGAGACTTGCCGCTCGATGAGTGCGAGCCGCGTAGAGTCTGGCGCGACGGGAGGGAGGCGACATGGCTGAGGGATCGGCGCGAGATCGGCTTCTCGAGCGTGACGCCATGTGGGCGAAGTTGGCTTCGGAACCAGGAGCTGTCGACGAGATCCTCTCCTTCTGGACAGACGACGCCGTTGTCATTCCCGCCGGGATGCCTGCGGTGATCGGCAAGGACGCGCTACGCGCATATGTCGAGGGCAGCCTCGCCGTTCCAGGGTTCCGGATCTCCTGGTCGTCGTCGGACGCCGAGGTGTCCGGTGACGGGACGCTCGGATTCGTGTTGAGTTCGAATGAGATCTCAATGGACGGTCCCGACGGTCAGCCGGTGATCAATCGGGGGCGTGCGGTGACGGTTTGGCGGTGCGACCCCGATGGCCAGTGGCGATGCGCCGTTGACATCTGGAACGCCAAGCCCTGACGACCGCTGACGGGACGACTCCGCACCGAGCACTCCGCACTTCTCACGGACGAACACCTAACGCTCACGCCGAACGACGCAGACGCGGTGCGGTCGCACGCGCCCGAACGGCACTTCATTGCTCGTCGCGGGTAACTGAATAGCAGGTCGTGGCGCCACGCAACCTGGCTAGGCCCTCGCGGGCTGCGCGGAAGCCGCGGGTATCGTGGGATCAGCGAGAACGAGGTGTTTGTGACGATCGGTAGGACCTCGCGGGTTCGTCCGGCGACGATTTACGACGTCGCGGAGGCGGCCGGTGTCTCGCACCAGACCGTGAGTCGGTTGCTGCGCGGCTTCAAGGGGATCCGGCCGGAGACGCGGGCCCGGGTTGAGACAGCGATCGCCGAGCTGCAATACCGCCCGAACCCGGCCGCGCGATCGCTCAAGAACGGCCGGACGCATCGCATCGGCGCCCTGACCCACGATCTGACGGAGGTCGGCCCGTCGAAGACCATCGACGGTGCGAGCCATGGCGCCCACGACGCCGGATATCTGCTCGACGTCGTCAGCATCGACCCCCGCGACCCGCACGCGATCGAGCAGGCGATCCAGATCCTCAGGCAGCAAGAACTGGCGGGCGTGATGGTGTTCGCGGCAGCCGACGCGGTGGCAGCGGCCGTCGAGCCCGCAGGGTTCGCGGTTCCCGTCGTGGTCGATGCGGAGCTCGACGAGGCGCAGTACGCGGCTCCGGCGACGCCGAATGGGCGGGGCTCTGAAATGCTGGTCGAACACCTCTTCCGGCTAGGGCATCGGAATTTCCTGCACCTCGCTGGCCCCCGTGAGTGGGTCTCGGCGCGCAACCGGGCCGTGGCCTACACCCGGGCGCTCGAGGCCCGTGGCTTGATCTCTTGCGGCGTCCTGGAAGGCGACTGGTCAGCGGCGTCCGGGTATGCGGCGGGGCAGCGGATTCCGCTTGACGGGCCAGTCACCGCCGTGGTCGCGGGTAACGACCAGATGGCGCTCGGAGTCATACGCGCCGTCACCGAGCGAGGCATCCGCGTCCCGGACGACATGAGCGTCGTCGGTTTCGACGACATCCCGGAAGCGGCCTACTTCCGCCCGTCGCTCACGACGGTTTCGGTCGATATCGATCGGGTTGGCCGGGCGGCGATCGCTCGCCTGATCGCACAGATCGAGGGCCGCGATGACGCACCCGATCTGAACGACCCGGGACCGCACTTGCGGGTACGGGAGTCGAGCGGGCCTGCTCCACGCTGAGGCGAACGGCGTGCGAGGGCATCGGGCCCGCACTCCCGGAGAAGGGACTCTTGTGAGCGCTCCGACGGCTGCGCTAGCGTGCGCGATGTTACCGGTAACACCGCGCTAGCAATCGGGTCACCGCACATGAACTCGTTACCCCGCCGCATCTCGGCCACCGTCCTGTTCGGCGCCGCGTATTATCCGGAGTACCAGTCGCAGCTCGACCTCCACGCGCGATCTCCGGCTGATGGCGGCGGCGGGCTTCACCGTGATCCGCGTCGGCGAATCCGTGTGGTCGACCTGGGAGCCGCGGGACGGCGAGTTCGACCTCGACTGGCTGCAGCCCGTGCTCGACGCCGCGCAGGCACACGACATCTCTGTGATCCTTGGCACCCCCACGTACGCGGTTCCTCCGTGGCTGCAGAAGAAGCATCCTGACATCGCCGCCCAGTACGCGACCGGCGTACGTCGTCCTTGGGGCGGGCGACAAGAGGTCGACTACTCGCATCCTGAGTTCCGGCCTTACGCCGAACGCGTCGTTCGGGCCATCGTCGCTCGCTACGTCGACCATCCAGCGATAATCGGCTACCAGGTCGACAACGAGCCGGGGCTCGAGCTGTTCCACAACAGGGGCAGTTTCGAAGGGTTCATCGAACGGCTGCGGGCGAAGTATGGCGACGTCGAGACGCTCAACCGCGAGTGGGGCCTCACCTATTGGTCGCACCGACTCAACAGCTTTGAGGAGCTGTGGGCGCCTGACGGCAACTGGCAGCCGCAGTATGACCTCGCCTGGCGAAGGCACCAGGCCGAGCTGACCACCGAGTTCATCGCCTGGCAGGCGGGCATCGTCCGCGAGTATGCGCGCGACGACCAGTTCGTCACCACTTGCATCGCCTACACGCGTCCTGCCGTCGACGACGAGGAGGTGACGCGGGCGCTCGACGTGACCGCTGCGAACCCGTACTACGGCATGCAGGATCACCTCGACGCCACACTCGACATACCGCCGTTTCAACCCTGGGCGACCACCGGCGTTTGGGGGCTGATGCTGCAGGCCGACCGCGCGTTCTCCTCTAAGCAGGGGCGGTTCCTGGTCACCGAGACCAACGCACAGGCGATCGCCGGCCCGTCGTACAATCTGCCGCCGTATCCCGGGCAGCTGGTCCAGGCAGCGCTCGCTCTCGTATCCCGCGGTGCCGCGATGATCGAGTATTGGCAATGGCACACCCTGCACTACGGCACCGAGACGTACTGGGGCGGAGTGTTACCGCACAGCCAGCAGCCCGGCCGGGTGTACCGGGAGATCGCCGAGCTCGGGCAACGGCTCGCACGCCTCGGGCACGTACTGGAGGGCTATGAACCGGACGCGGACGTGGCGATCCTTTGGTCGACCGACACCCGCTTCGCGTTCGAATGCCAACCGCCGCTCGCCGACGAGACCGGAGCGCCCGATGTTCTCTCCTACCGTCAAATCTTCGAGGCGAGCTACCGCGGCATCCTCGACGCCGGCGCCCAGGCGCGCGTGCTGCATGTCGGACAGGCCGTGCAGCTGGGCGGTGCAGAGCTCGCACACTCGTTCCCGGTGCTGGTCGCGCCGGCCGTCTACGTCGCCACCGACGCCCAGCTGCAGCTTCTCGCGGATTACGCCGAGGCGGGAGGCCACCTGATCGTCGGCATCCGAACCGGCTACGGCGACGAGGAGGCCCGCGCCCGGTTCGCCATCGCTCCCGACGTGCTGAACAAGCCGGCCGGCGTCTGGTACGAGGAGTTCAGCAACCTCGCCGCGCCGCTCGAACTCGACGCGGCGGCGCCGCTGACGCTCACCCCGGCGGCACACGCCACGCGATGGGCCGACGGACTTCTCGCCGACAGCGCAGACGTGCTTGCACGCTACCGGCACCGGGAGTTCGGTCGGTTCGCCGCGATCACGACGCGGGAGCACGGCGATGGACGCATCACCGTCGTCGGTACCGTACCCAACCCCGCCCTGGGCGCCCAGCTGATGCGTTGGGCGGTGCCGGAGCCAATCGCGGCCGGGTGGAGCATCGTCGGCTCACCGGTGCGCGTCTCGTCAGGCCGAGTGACCGACGGAGGGCGCGTGTGGTTCGTGCACAACTGGTCGGGCAGCGACGCCACGGTGACGGTCCCGGCAGCGCTGAGCGATCTCGACTCGGGTGCCGCACTCGACGCGGGCACGACGATCTCCCTCGCACCATGGTCGTGTCTAACGGCGACCGAGAGGTGACCACCCCGTCATAGTGGCGGCGACCAACAAGGAGAAGTGATCCATGAGACGGAATGCACCAAGAGTGGCAGCGGCCCTGGGCTGCGGCATCTTCGCGATCTCCGGATTCGCGTCCAGCGCGTCCGGCCACAGCGAGACCGGGCCGATCTCGCAGGAGGAGATCGACGAGGCGCTCTCGACCCCGACCGAGTTGACCTTCTGGACGTGGGTGCCAGACATCCAGAACGAAGTCGACCTGTTCGAAGCGGCCTATCCGGCCATCTCGGTGACGGTCGAGAACGTTGGCCAGGGCGCCGACCACTACCAGCAGCTGCGCACCGTCTTGCTCTCGGGCGAGGGCGCTCCGGACGTCGCCCAGATGGAGTACCAGTACATCCCATCGTTTCTCGTGACCGAGAGCCTGCTCGACCTCACTCCCTACGGGGCGGCGGAACTCGAGGGCGACTACGTGCCATGGGTCTGGGCACAGGTCGCGGCCGGCGGCGGTGTGTGGAGCATCCCGCAGGACACCGGCCCGATGGGCAACCTGTACCGAACCGACATCCTCGAGCAGGCTGGCGTGACGGAGCCGCCGGCGACCTGGGAGGAGTACGCGGCCGCCGCCGAGGCGGTCAGGAGCTCGACCGACTCGTACATCTCGAATCTCGGCCAGAACCAGGCCGGCCAGTGGATCGGCCTGCTCTGGCAGGCCGGTGTAAAGCCGTTCGGCTACGACGGCGCCGAGGGCGTCACCGTCAACGTGAACAGCCCGGAGGCCAAAGAGGTCATGAGCTACTGGCAGGACCTCATCCAGCGAGACCTGGTCTCGGTCGACGCCGACTTCAACGACAACTGGTATCAGGGTCTCGCCAACGGCAAGTACGCCGGCTGGCTGACCGCCGCTTGGGGCCCCGTGTTCTTGCAGGGCACCGCCGCCGACACCTCGGGGCTCTGGCGCGCCGCCCCGCTGCCGCAGTGGACGGAGGGTGAGAACGTCTCCGGCAACTGGGGTGGATCAAGTGACGCGGTGATCGCGACGACCGAGAACCCCATCGCCGCTTACGAGCTGGCGAAGTGGATCAACAACGACACGTCATCGACCCTCATGTTCGCCACGGAACAGTTTCTGTTCCCGGCGCAGAACGACGTGCTGAGCGATCCCGCGTTCCTCGACCAGGAGTCCGAGTTCTTCGGCGGCCAGCAGGTGAACGCCCTGTTCTCTGAGATCTCCGCGACCGTCGACACCGAGTTCCAGTGGCTGCCGTACATGGACTACGCCTACAGCAGCTTCAACGAGACGATCGGCGTGGCGATCGCTGAGAAAGGTGACCTGGCGGCGGGGCTTGACGCCTGGCAGGACGCGCTGGTCAGCTACGGCGAAGAGCAGGGCTTCACCGTGAATGGCTGATCTCACCGGTGGGGCCGGGACGCGATCCCGGCCCCACCGTCTCCCACTCCCGGAGGATCGACTCGCATGACCAGCCTCGTCGCAACTGGCGCACCTGCTCCGGTCCGCCGCGGCTCCGCGAGCCGACGCAAGCAGCTTCTCGCCCCATACCTCTTCGTGCTTCCGTTCTTCGTCGTCTTCGTGGGGATGCTCGTGGTGCCGCTCGGCTACGCCGCCTGGACCAGCCTGTTCCGGAACCGACTCATCGGCGGCAAGGTCTTCGCCGGGCTCGACAACTTCACTCGCGCACTTACCGACCCGGGCTTCCTCGAGGGCCTGCGCCGCGTGGCGCTCATCCTGCTCGTTCAGGTGCCGATCATGCTCGGCCTCGCGCTTGTCTTCGCGCTCGTTCTCGACAGCGGGCGCGCCCGGGGATCACGCGCCCTACGTCTGCTCATCTTCCTGCCATATGCGGTGCCAGGTGTCATCGCGACCCTCATGTGGGGCTACCTCTACGGTCGCGACTTCGGCCCGATCGGACAGGCATTCCGAGCGGTCGGTCTCGAGGCGCCCAACTTCTTCTCCGAACAGAACATGCTCGGCGCGATCATGAACGTCATCACGTGGTCGTTTGTTGGCTACAACATGGTGATCATGTACTCGGCGCTCCGAGTCATCCCCACTGAGCTCTACGAAGCTGCCGAGATCGACGGCGCGTCCCAGCTCCGAATCGCCTGGAGCATCAAGATCCCCGTGATCCGCCCAGCAATCTTGCTGACGCTGATCTTCTCGATCATCGGCAGCTTCCAGATCTTCAACGAGCCGCAGCTGTTCGAGAACCTCGCACCGACGGTGATCGATGAGGCCTACACGCCGAACTATTACGCCTACAACGTCGCCTTCGTCAACCAAGACGTCGGCTACGCGGCCGCCATCGCGTTCCTGCTCGGGATCGTGATCGCAGTCGTGGCGTACGTCGTGCAATTCAGCTCGCAGCGTCGCCAGAGGCCATGACCGCCGTTCACACCATCCCGAAGCCCTCTGCTGAGGTCCCCGTGGCCAAGCCTCATCGGCGGCGGGGAAAGTACGACCCCACACGGCGACGCTCCAACATCGTCACGGTCCTGATGTGGCTTTCCGCGCTGTACTTCGTGCTGCCGCTGATCTGGCTGGTCGTCGCGAGCACGAAGGACACCGGCGACCTGTTCTCGACGTTCGGCCTCTGGTTCGGTGACCGCTTCAGCCTGTTCGACAACGTGGTCGATGTCTTCACGATTCGCGACGGTGCGTATCTGCGCTGGACGTTGAACAGCGTCCTGTACGCCGGCGTCAGCGCGATCGGTGCGACGCTATTCGCGACGATGGCCGGCTACGGCTTCGCCAAGTACCGCTTCCCAGGCTCCCGGCTGCTGTTCAGCATCACGCTGGGCGCGATCATGATCCCCCTCACGGCGCTCGCGATACCGACCTACCTGCTATTCACGCGGTACGGTCTCGTGAACACACCCTTTGCAGTGATCATCCCATCGCTGGTCAGCCCATTCGGGGTCTATCTGATGCGGGTGTATGCCCAAGACGCCATCCCCGACACACTGATTGAGGCTGCTCGGGTCGACGGCGCGGGTGAGTTCCGGATCTTCTGGCAGGTGGGCCTGCCCCTACTCGGCCCAGGCATGGTCACCGTGCTGCTGTTCACGCTCGTAGCAACATGGAACAACTACTTCCTACCCCTCATCATGCTCAACCGCTCCTCGCTCTACCCGCTGACGGTGGGACTCGCCCAGCTGCAATCGCAGAGCGCGGCGGGCGGCGGCGCGCAGGCAGTGTTCTCAACTGTGATCACCGGTTCTCTGCTCTCGATCATCCCGCTCATCGCGGCCTTCCTGTTCCTGCAGCGCTACTGGCAAACCGGACTCGCGACCGGCGGCGTCAAAGGCTGAGAGACTCCCATCCACCCCCCAACCCAGCCCGGCACGGGCAGCCATGGCCTACCCCGACTCGCTGCGCTTGCCGTCGCACCGAACTGGCATTCGGCCGGCTCACGATCGCCGCTCCACGAGGACGCGCGGCCGCCCCAATTCGGCAGAGAAGGCACCGGTTCACCGTCGTCGAGGCTCAGCCCGCCACCAGCGCCCCGACGACCTGCCAGGTCGACCCGGACGGTTGCTACGAGTACTCGTAGCCGCCGACGTCGTACCCGCCGAACTGTCCGTAGCCGACCCGCAAGGCGCTGACCGGCACCGCCAACGGAACCATCACCGCGATAGCCGTAACCGTTGCTGCGATGAAGCCCAGCATCTTACGCATCGCCCACCTCCGAGCTCATGGGACCGCCGCGACGCAGTGCGGCGTATCCGGTCGTGTGTTGACATCACATGGTTCGGAGCGCGACTGCGTGTGGATCGTTGATCGACTCCGGTCATTGGAGTGACTCTGCATTGCGCGATGTCGTTTGCCACGAAGATGGGACACCCGGTTTGCAAGGCGCTCGTCGATGCCGCTGCGGGAAGGATCACCGCGAGCAGTGCCACCGGTGATCCGATGGTTCGGAGAATCTTGCACGTCAGCTGCCTCGACGTTCGTGACGACCGCCGACGAGATCCGGCGATGGTCCGTCGATCCGTTATGAGTACTCGTAGCCCGAAGTCTCGTAGCCACCGATCGAGGCATATCCGAACGATGCTGCGACACTCACCGGTCCCGCCGACGGGACCAATGTCACCATCGCCGTCGCCGCCGCTCCGATCATCCCGAGAATCCTGCGCATCACGCACCTCACAATGTGTTCACCAGCTCTGCGCCGCCAACTCGGCGGCGCCTCGTCCGCTTGGACGTAGGAAGTTCGGAGCCGCGGCGTCGTCGGATCCCTGGACCTCACTGTGCGCAGGACAATCGAGCGCTCGGAACCACCGTGTCCGTCGAAGCTTTCCCGGTCGACACCAGACCCGGATCGAACAACGCAGCGCCCAATCGCGCCCGAATGACACCTCAGAACCACAGCCGCGACGGCCACACGACCCGCGCCAGAACGGTCATCTCCGCGGCGGCTGGCGCGACAATCGTTCGCATGACTGACCTTGCGCGGATTGCGCCGGCCTTGTCGACATGGCTCACCAGACTGTGTGGGCGACGGTCTCGACCGTCGACCGTCAGGGTCGTCCGCGAAGCCGCACTGTGGAACGAGTTCCTCTGGCCGTTCCGCATCACCAAGCAGGCCGACATGCACCCGCTCGCCGTGTCGCTCGCCAACTACAACTCCACCCTGCAAGCGACGGTCGCCAACCCGTTCGGGTCGGTGATTGCCGGGGCGTGCGCACTGGCGGCACCGGTCGTTGGGTTGTTCATCGTGTTCCAGCGCCACTTCACGTCGAGCGACATCGGCTCAGGAGTGGAGGGGTGATCCCCTATCGGTTGACGCGGTTGGGGATCGTGATGGCCCCCGATCCGGGGGATCCGTTGGAAGCCGAAGGCGTGCTCAACCCGGCAGTCGGACACACACCCGACGGTCGTCTGCACCTCCTGCCGAGAGTGGTCGCCGCGGGGAATGTCTCCCGGGTCGGCCTCGCCGAGGTTGTCGTCGAGCACGGGGTCCCCGTCGGCGTCGATCGACGCGGACTCGTGCTCGAACCCGACCTGTCTTGGGAACGCGGCGTGAATCACGCCGGGGTCGAGGATCCCCGCGTCACCTACGTCGATCGGCTCGGGGTGCACGTGATGACCTACGTCGCCTTCGGGCCGCTCGGGCCGCGGATCGCCGTTGCCGTGTCACCGGACCTGCGCTCATGGCAGCGACTGGGACCGGTGCTGTTCGGCCACGAGGCGGAGTGGGACATCGACTTCAACCTTTACCCGAACAAGGACGCCCTGTTCTTCCCCGAGCCGATCCCTGGCCCCGACGGCGCACCGTGCTATGCGATGTTGCATCGGCCGATGTGGCATGCCGACTGGCTCGGCGTCGGCGACGCCCTCGTGCCGCCGGCCGGCATCGACCCGCGACCGGGCATTTGGATCTCCTACGTCACCGAGGCCGCCGTCGACGATGACTTGAGGGCGCTGACGGTGCTGCGGTCCCACCGCTGCGTCGCCGTCGGCGAGTTCGCGTTCGAGAGCGCCAAGATCGGTGGAGGACCGCCACCGATCAGGGTCCCGGAAGGATGGCTGCTCATCCACCATGGCGTCGCTGGGGACGTCTCCACCGGTTTCGACCCGACCGTGCCGAGCTCGGCGGTGTATTGCGCCGGCGCTTTGCTGCTCGATCCAGACGATCCGGCGCGGGTTCTCGACCGCACGGCCGAACCACTGATGCAGCCACAGACCGCAGCCGAACAAACCGGCACCGTGGCCAACGTCGTGTTTCCGACCGCGATCGCGGCGATCGGCCGGCGGCAGTTCGTCTTCTACGGCATGGCCGACGCCCGCATCGGCGTCGCCGAGCTCGAGCGCACCGTGACGTGACACACGGCCCAGGTGTCCACCAGCTCGGACTTGCCTGATCATGCCATCATTTGTGTCAGCCGCATGACCGCTACGTGCGCATCCAGCTGACACAAATCGGCGAAGCGATTGTCGAACCGACGCAGTCGCACGAACATGCCGCTCGGCACCGTTCAGGTGGGGCTGGGAGACTGTTGTGGTGGACGAGGGGGTCCGGTCGGGACGGCTTGCGGAGTTGACGACCGCGTTGTCGTTGGCGACCGATCTCGGGCTCGGCCAGCCGATGGAGCAGGGGTTGCGGACCTGTTGGCTGTCGCTGTCGGCCGCAGAACAGCTCGGGTTGGATGGGCTGACGCGATCGGCCGTGTACTACGTGGCGTTGCTGCGTTTCGTTGGATGCACGTCGGATGCGTCGGAAATGGCGGTGCTGGCGGGCGGAGACGACATCGCCTTGATGCGGACGATGGCTCCGATGGCGTTGGCTCAGAGCCGTGAGAACATGCGCTACTTCGTGGTTCATCTGGCGGAGGATCTCCCGTTGCGCCGGCGTATCGGTCGGGTCGCGCGGGCGCTCACCGATCCCGGGGCGGCGCGGCGCAGCCTGTCGGGCCATTGCGAGGTGGCCTCCCGTTTGGCGGCCCGGCTGGGATTGGCCGAGCCCGTCCGCTGGGCCCTCGCCCACGCCTATGAGCGTTGGGATGGCAAGGGTTTGCCGGACGGTCTGGCCGGCGAGGAGGTGCCGGTGGCGATCCGTGTTGTCACCGTTGCCCGCGACGTCGAGCTGTGGGCTCGTCAGGCCGGCTGGTCGGCTGCCGTCGAGGTGCTCGGTCACCGTCGGGGGCGCGCCTATGACCCGGTCGGTCGTCGACGCCTTCATCGCTGAGGGTGAGCATTGGTTGGCCGCGGTCGGCGACGACCCGTGCGCGCAGGTGCTCGCGGCCGAGCCCGCTCCTGGCTTGTGGATAGAGCCCAGCGGGCTCGACGGTGCGTTGGCCGCGGTGGCGGATTTCACCGATTTGAAGTCGGTGTGGCTGAGGGGACACTCGACGGGTGTCGCCACCCTTGCCGACGCGGCGGCCAGGGCCGCAGGCCTGGCCGACTCGGAGGCGATCACGGTCGGTCGGGCCGCGTTGGTGCACGACGTCGGGCGGGTCGGCGTGTCGAGCGGCATTTGGGATCACCCCGGCCCGCTGAGCGCTGAACAGTGGGAGCGGGTCCGGCTCCACCCCTATCTCGGCGAACGAGTGCTTCGCCGTTGCGGGTTCCTCGCTCCCTTCGCCGACCTGGCTGCCGGCCACCACGAGCGCGCCGATGGCTCCGGATATCACCGCGGTGCCAAGGCCGATCAGCTCGAACTCGGGACTCGGTTGCTGGCTGCCGCCGATGCCTACCACGCGATGAGCGAGGACCGCCCGTACCGTCCGGCGCTCACCCCGGCGGTCGCGGCGAAGCAGCTCGTCGCCGAGGTCGCCGCCGGCCGCTTCACACGGGTCGAAGTCGACGCTGTGCTCGCTGCCGCCGGCCAGGCGACGCGGCCCCCGCAGACACTCCGGCCGGCCGGGCTAACCGAGCGTGAGGTCGAGGTGCTACGACTGATCGCCCGCGGACACGCCAACAAGCAAGTGGCCGCGGCGCTCGGCATCTCACCCAAGACTGTGGGCCGCCACATCGAGCACCTGTACGCCAAGGCCGGAGTCACCACCCGAGCCGGGGCGACACTGTGGGCGATGGAGCACGGTCTGCTGGTGTCGTAGCCGTACTGCGTATGGGGTGAACGCCCGATTGCCCGCCAGCGGCGACGGGCTGACAATCCCATCAGGAACCCACCAACTGGAGGCAGCCGTGTCGCTCATCGATGTCAACGACACCACCATCTATTACGAGCGAAGTGGACAGGGCCCGTCGATGCTCTTCGTGCACGGCATGTGCGGCCACGCGGGCGTGTGGGCCGACCAGGCCGTGCGTCTTTCGGACGAGTACGCGTGCGTGCGCTATGACCGGCGTGGCCACACTCGCAGTGCCCGCGGCACCGCCCCCATCACCCCAGCGCAACACGCCGACGATGCCGCCGCGCTCATCAAGTCGCTCGACTTGGCACCGTGCTTGGTGGTCGGATCGAGCAGCGGGGCACTTTTCGCCATCGACCTGGCACTACGCCACGCGGAACTGCTGCGGGGCGTGGTGCTCAGCGAACCGCCCTTGTTCAGCCTCGACCCCGACGGCGGCCACGCGCTAATGAGCGAGCTCACGCCCAGCATCGAAGAAGCCATCGCCCGCGACGGCCTCAGAGCCGGAGTTGACGCATTCATGTCGATCGTCTGTGCGGAGATGTGGTCAGTCATTGACGACGACGGCCGGGACCGGCTTCGGGACAACGCAGAGATCGCCTTCACCGATCTGAAGGCGCCGCCACTCGAGGTCGACGACGCTGACCTCGCAGGCGTCACGGTCGCCGCCTTGGTGGTAGCCGGCACGACAAGCCTCCCGGTGTTCCGATCGGTCGCCCGCCGACTCGCCGCCCTGGTCCCAGACGGCCGCTTCGTCGAGATCGACGGCGGTCACGTGCCATACCTCGAGCACCCGCAAGCCTTCGCCGACGTCGTCAAGGTATTCGCCGGCGAGCTCGACAAGCACCCAGCCACTGCACGCAACTGAAGAGAATGGCCGTGAGCGAGCAACAGCGCCACCGCGATCAACACGACCCGTCCAACGTTGTGTCGTCCGACGGCACCCGATAGCCGCCGGGAGGGCACCGGACAGCGCGACGGACGGTCACCGCAACCGTCGGGTGTGTGGGGGACGATTCGGTCCCCCTGGCACCCATCGGTTGCGACAGGAGCACGCCACGCACGCATACTCGGCGGCAAGTACCCGCCAGCCGAGCACCCACGCCGCTCCGAAACGCCAAGAACGACACCAAACACCGCGACCGAATCACGATGCCTGTAAGCACGGCAGCGCGCCATCTCGGCATTTCATTTCCACTGCAACCTTCGACGGTTGTTCGGGTGGCCTATTGGGCGACAATCCTGTGCTGGCTGTTGCGAGCGATGCGATGTCGTCTGACGAAGTTGGTCAGACCGTGCGCCACGGCAGTTGGGTTCTGGACCATCAATAGGTGCCCGGCGTCGGGTACCGAGAGGCGTTCGGCGTGCGGGAACCACGACTGGACGAGCGCGGCTCCATCGACGAACCGCGGGACGCTTTCCGTTCCGACGACGTTGAGCACCGGCTGGGTGACGCGATCAGCGTCTTCAGGTCCAAAGGTCCAGTGCTGCACGGCGGGCATCTCGGCCTGGAAGAACAAGTCGGCCTCGTCGAGCGCCTCCTGGAAGGCGCCGGGGATCGCTCGCTCGAGGTTGGCGCGGTAGCCATCGCCGCACACGTGACGAAGGAACCCGTCAACCGCTGTCGCGGTGTCGCCGGATTGGTACGCGGCGAACACCGGTTGCAGCGCGGCGATGACCTGGGCGGAGCTGGAGATGCCCCTCGCCGCAGGTTCGAGCAGCGCCACCGAGCCGACGCGTTCAGGCTGGTCCATCGCTACCTGGAGTGCGACGAGCGCTCCGTAGGAGTGGCCGACAATGTGAGCGGTGGGCCAGCCGACGTGATCCATCAGTCGGGCGCAGATGCCGGCATCTTCGGCGACGGTGAGTGGGCGGTACGCATCGTCGCCGCGTCTGTGAAGGTGACGACGGTAGGTCAGCGTAGAAATGGATTGCAGCTGGGCGACAAGCGGCTGATACCACGACACGAACGGACTGGCATGTACGAGCACGACCCGCTCATCGCCGCGGTCGAGAATCTCGTAGTCCAGCTCCACGTCATCGAATCGGAGTCGATCCACGGCACCCTCCAATCCACTTCATCCTGACTTAAGTGAATTAATCGCTACTGTAGTGAAATGGTCGAGAAAGTCAAGGTTGCACGACGCGCTTATCACTCACCGCTACGGGCCAGCCAAGCCCAACGGACCCGGCGCCGGGTGCTCGAGTCCGCCCGCCGACTGTTCATCGAGCACGGATACGCTCGGACCACCGTCGCCGCCGTCGCCGACAGAGCCGGAGTGACTCCCGAGACCATCTATCTCACCTTCGATGGCAAGCGCGGTTTGCTCGAAGGGGTGATGGACATCACGGGACCCCACGACTCGATCGCCGACGACGAGCAGTGGTGGGAGATGGTCGGCGAACTCCCGACAGCATCCGAGCGGCTCGCCAAGAACGTCGAGTACAGCTGCCGGATCCTCGCCCGCACCCGCCCAATCCACGCCATCATCCGCGGTGCCGCAGACAACGAGGACTTCGCCGCCGAACTCGCCCGACGCTTGCTCAGCGAACGACTCACCAACCAAACCGAACGCATCCGCACCTACCTCGGCGACGACCTCCGTCCCGAACTGTCGACCGCCGAGGCGGGCCAGCGCTACTGCGCCCTCACCAGCCCCGAGCTCTACCACCTACTCACCGTCGAACTCGGATGGACACCCGAACAACACCAGAACTGGCTCACCGAACTCCTTCAAACCGAACTACTCAGAAAGCCGCCTCCAAAGCTCAGCCGTCGTCGAACCCACCAGCCGAGTACTCGCCGAAAATGACAACGCAGGCCGCACAGAACTCCGTGACCGAACGACGCTCAACGTCCCGGCTGAACCCGCCGAGAACGGCATGTCAATCGCCGATTCGGCTTCCGGCGATGACAGGGCTCCGTCCGCCTTCGGTAACTTGCCATCGGTCGTGGTGCTTTGCACGCGTGATGGCGACGGGTCGGCCAGCAGCGTGCGGCGAGACCGTCAGGTAAGGCGGTACAGCGTGAACTGTGGGTGCTCGACGTCGAGGACTTCAACGTTTACGAATCCAGCGTCGGCGGCGTAGCGACGCACCGTGTCGGGGCGCATCACGGTCCCGGTGCCTGCGCCGTCGTTCTGCATGCTGACAGCGAGGCAATGGAGAGTGCTGAATCCGTAGAAGAATCGCTCCATCTCGCTCGCCGGCACGGTGAACGCCTCGGCGACGCGTTCGTCGACGACCAAGACGACGCCATGATTGCCGGCGAGTCGTCGCATCGTGCGGAGGATGCCGACCGGGTCGGGCACGTCGTGCAGCATCTCGATCGCCAGCACCAAGTCGTAGCTTCCGGCAATCATCGGGTCGGCGGCGTCTCGCGCCCGGAAGCGGACCCGGTCACCGACGCCGGCTGCGGCCGCACTGTCGTTGGCGACCGCGATCGACGCCTCGTCGAGGTCGAAGCCGTCGATCTCGGCATTCGGGTAGGTGCGAGCGATGGTCAGCGCCGCCAGTCCCTCGCCGCAGCCGAGCTCGGCGATTCGTACCGGATCGCCGGCGCTCAGACTCGCCTGAACGTCCGGCAACGCTGGCAGCCAGTTCTGAGTGAGGTGGTTGACGAACACGGGCCTGGTGAACGCCGCCTGAATGTCGTGCAGGTCGAACCGTCCAAACGCGGCGCCATCGCCGCTGCGGATTACCGGCACCATGATGTCGATCGCTTTCGCCAGCCACGCCGTCGCCGCCGCAACCGGCTTCATACACGCCTCGCTGTCATCGTCCAACAGCACATGGGCGTGGGCGTTCGGCAACGTGAACCCGCGCTCACCGGCGGGCTTGGTGACATCATCGACCTCGAGCACCCCGGCGACCGCCTGCTGTTCGAGCCACTCACGGGCGTACCGCTCGGCAATCCCTGCACGGCTGGCAACCTGCTGCGACGTCAACGCACCGGCGCCCTCGAGGACCTCGTAGAGACCAAGGCGCACGCCAAGCTCAACGTTGGCGAGCTCCAACGCCGACAGACCGGCCATGAACAGCCTTTCTGCGAACTCCTCGACCTGCGACACGTCCGCGCTCGTCAGCTCGATCGTCGACATCGAATCCTCCTTCCGCCGCGCCGACCAACCGTCGTCGGCGTCCTGATGCTCGCACACCCGACCCCCACTCACCGACCGAATAGCGTCGTCTCCTTCGCTCGAGAGTTTGTTTCAGCAACCCCGAGCTTCATCCGAAGCGAAGGACCGAACCACAGCGGAGGAGGCCCGGCGAATCAGCAGCTCCACATGGGATCATTGACGTGTGTGGACGACCGGGCGGTTTTACGTGACAGTCGAGGCTCGGATGGCAGATTTGCCGATCTAGCCCGGCGACCGCCCTACGGCGGGACCAAGGATCCGGGCGAACGAGACCACATCCCGTGCCGCACGTGACTCTCAGAAAGATAGATAGTTCAGTCACAGCTGTACAGTGGCCGTCGATGTCACCTGTGGCGACAGCGGTTTCGATGGATGTGCTGGCGCGGGTCGGTGTGGCGTTGGCGGACGACTCGCGGCGTCGACTGTTGGTCGCGCTGCTCGACGCTCCGGGCTACCCGTCCGAACTTGCCGAGCAGCTTGATCTCACTCGCGCCAACGTCTCCAACCATCTCAACTGTCTGCGCGGCTGCGGCTTGGTCACCGCGCAACCTGAGGGACGTCGCGTCCGCTATGCACTGGCCGACCGACGCCTGGGTCGGGCGCTCCGCGAGTTGCTCGCGGTGGTTCCCGCTGTCGATCCCTCGTTCTGTCCGAACGCCATCCATAACGGGTGCTGTTGATGGCTCGGGAGGTCCCGACGGTCACGTCGACTTTGTCGTCATGTTCGGACGACTGCTGCGCCGAGACCGTCGGGGTCGAACCGCTATCGTCGTCGAATACGCGCCGCGACGTGCTGACTCGGCGCGTACGCCTGCTGGTGGCGGCAACGATCAGCTACAACGTGATCGAAGCGATCGTCGCGATCGCCGCCGGAACCGTCGCAGGGTCCACGGCGCTGATCGGCTTCGGTCTCGACTCGGTGATCGAAGTCAGCTCCGCAGCCGTAGTCGCGTGGCAGTTCCGCGCCCCGATCCCCAGGCGCGTGAGCGGATCGCGCTGCGCCTCATCGCCTACTCGTTCCTAGCCCTCGCCGCCTACCTCACCGTCGAGTCGACCCGCGCCCTGATCGGATCGAGCGAGGTCGATCACTCCACAGTCGGGATCGTGTTGGCGTCGGTCTCGCTGATGGTGATGCCGTTCCTCTCCTACGCACAGCGTCGGGCGGGACGGGAACTCGGCTCGGCGACCGCGGTCGCCGACTCGAAGCAAACACTGCTGTGCACGTATCTGTCGGCTGTCCTGCTCGGTGGTCTCGCCCTCAACAGCCTGTTCGGTTGGTCGTGGGCCGATCCCGTCGCCGGACTTGTCATCGCCGCCGTCGCCGCCAGGGAAGGCCGCGACGCGTGGCGGGGCGACACCTGCTGCACACCCGGCGCGTCACCCCGACCCGCACGCGGGACGCCTGATTGACTGAGGCGATGGCGGTCACCGTCTACGGGGTATGTGCGGTCACGTTCATGATGGTCATGTACGCGTTGGAGGGGCGCGGACCGGTGTTCGTGCTCGCGTTCGCGCTCGGTTGCGTGTTGTCGAGTGTCTACGGGTTCTTGTCGGGAGCGTGGCCCTTCGGCGTCGTCGAGTTGATCTGGGCAGGCGTGGCGGTACGCCGGTATCGGCAACTCGCAGCGACTGCTGGCACTTGACCTTCATCTCGACTTGAACCCTTACCGTGTGGCGGTGTGAGCACCTTCACGATCGGTCAAGTTGCCGAGCGCTCGGGGTTCAGCGCTTCCGCACTGCGCTACTACGAAGACCTCGGCCTCGTAGCTCCCACCACTCGCACGGAAGCGGGTTACCGCGTCTACGACGACCAGGTCCTCGGCCGTCTCGCCTTCATCGCCCGTGCCAAACAGCTGGGCTGTTCGCTCGAAGAGATCGCCGACTTGGTCGGCATCTGGGACGGTGAGCGGTGCGGACCGGTGCAGCGACGATTCCATGAACTGGTGACCGACAAGCTGTACGCCACCCAAGTCCGGATCGCCGAGCTGGTCGTCTTCGCCTCGCAGCTGCAGACGGCAGCGACACGACTTGATGAACCGGCGCTCGACGGCCCCTGCGGCGACGGCTGTGCCTGCCTCGCCGTACACGATCCGCCCGCGTCGTCACCGGTCACGCTCTCGATTGTCGCTTCGCGTGAACAGCCGATCGCGTGCACCCTCCAACCCACAGCGATGCCCGAACGAGTCGAGCGCTGGCGCACGGTTCTCGCCAACGTGGATGCACGCGTCCGCACGGCCGACGGGCGACTGCGGCTCGAGCTACGCGGTGTCGACCTCGCCGAACTGATGACTCTCGTCGAAGCTGAACAGCAGTGCTGCTCCTTCTTCGCCTTCGTCGTGACCGTCGATGAACGTGGGGTCGCACTGGAGATCGATGCCCCCGACCACGCTGCCGAGATGGTCAGCGCGATGTTCGGAACCGCCGCGTGAGCAATCGGAACATCATCGGGATCGCCGCACTGGCGTGCATGGCCTGCTGCATCGGACCGACCCTCGGCCTGCTCGGCGCCATCGCCGCACTCGGCGTGGGCAGCACACTGGTCATCGGTCTCGCCGGCGTAGCGCTGGCGATCGCCGCGGCGGTGGCAATCATCATCCTTCACAAACGGCGACGAACCTGTGTTGTGACGACGCAGGTCAGGCTCCCGCCAGAACGTGTCGGTGCCGTAGAACGCGGCGGGACTACGCGGCGGCGTCAAGCGTTGGTGCCGCCACCAAGCTCGTGTCGGTCTGGGAGCAGGTCGCGTGACGTCGACGAGTTCGGCACGTGTTCTCGCCGGCTACTCGACGTTCGGACCGGTCACGCGGGCGTGTCGCCGGAGGCAAACGCCTCGGCCATCGCTTCCTCGTCGACGTAGACGGCCTCCCAGTGGTGGCCGTCGGGGTCGGCGAAGCTGCGCTGGTACATCCAGCCCATGTCCTGGGTCGGCTTGGTCTGCGAGCCGCCGTTGGCGAGTGCGGTATCGGCGAGGTGGTCGACGCCGTTGCGTGAGGTCACGCCGATGGCGTTGATGACTTCGATGCCGTCGGTTGCGACGTTGCGCGAGGTGAACTGCTTGAAGCGCTCGTGCGACATGATCATGGCGCAGATGTTCTCGGCGATGACGACGCAGCCGGTGTGCTCGTCGGTGAACTGCGGGTTCAGCGAGAACCCGAGCGACGTGTAGAAGGCCTTCGCCTTGTCGATGTCGGCGACGGGAAGGTTGACGAAGATCTGGGTGGCGGACACGTTTTGCTCCTCGGCGTGTTGTGGGTGGTGACCGGTGGTCCGGTCACGGCATTTCCGACGAGCGAGGGCGGGAGAACTCATCGGTGGAGTCGTCGGAAACTCATCGGTGGGCCGGCGGACAGGCGCTCGGAGCACGAGCCGGTGCTGCGTCGTTCAGGCGTCACGCGTGACGGTCGGGACCACTCAAGGGCGCCGGGTCAAGCAACCGAATTGGGGGTAGTTACGCGGCCCCGTCCCGTCGCCGAGCGCCGTGACCGAGCGCCACGTTCGCACTAACGACGCGACCGAACAACGCCGCCGAGCGTTGGCTCCCGACACTTTCGCTACGCAGGGGCGGATTCGCCTGCGCGCAATGTGGCGCATTCAGCAGGGACTTCGGACCGACTCACATGCCGGTCCGTGGAGACGCTCAGTACTGTGGCTCCCGACAGAGTCGCCATGACCGCCATCCACTACGCCAAGAGCGGTGAACTGAACATCGCGTACCGGGTTGTCGGCGACGGCCCGGGGGATCTCGTGTACGTCCCCGGCTGGGTCACCAACGTCGAGGTCATGCAAGAGGATCCCGGCATGGCTCGCTTCTTACGGAGGCTCGGCTCGTTCTCCCGGTTGATCTGCTTCGACAAGCGAGGCATTGGCCTCTCGGACGCCGTGCCCGTCGGTGAGCTGCCCGATCTCGACACGAGGGTCGAGGACCTTCGGGCTGTCATGGACGCTGCCGGTGCCGAGCGTGCCGATCTGTTCGGGCACTCCGAGGGGGGGAGCACGGCGGTGGCATTCACGCACGCCTACCCCGAGCGGGTCGAGCGCCTGATCCTGTTCGCCAGCTACGCCAAGCGACTGTGGTCGGAGGACTACCCGTGGGCACCAACCTTGGAGGACCGGGAGGCGGAATCGGCTGGGATCGAACAGGCGTGGGACGATCCGTCGAGGATCGCGAGGTACTACGCCCCGAGCCGGGCCGACGATGCCGCATTCATCGAGTGGGTCGGTCGCTGGCTCCGCCTGTCTGCCAGCCCAAAAGCTGCCGCATCTCTCAATCGTGCGTCGTCTCACATCGACGTGACCGAACTGCTCCCGCGGATTCGAGTCCCGACGCTGTTGCTGTACCGACGCGACGACCCCGACGTGAGGATCGAGGAGGGCCGCTATCTCGCTTCGAAGATCCCGGCGCGAAGCTCGTCGAGCTCGAGGGTGCGGACCACTATTTCTGGGCCGGTGACACCGAACCGATCCTGCAGGAGATCGAGGAGTTCGTCACCGGACACCGCGCCGCCGCGGCACCCGAGCGCCGGCTGGCGACAGCGTTGTTCACCGACATCGTGGGCTCCACCGACACTGCCGCCAACCTTGGCGATCAGCGGTGGCGCGACCTCCTCGACCGTCACAACGACGTGGTCCGAGCTGAGCTGGCGAAGTGGCGGGGCAGGGAGATCAGCTTTACCGGTGACGGGTTCCTCGCCACCTTCGACAGTCCGGCGCAGGCGATTCGCTGCGCACGGGCCATTGTCGAGCACGTGGCGGCGCTCGGGATCCATGTGCGTAGCGGAATCCACACCGGTGAGATGGAAATCGCCGAGCACGATGTCGGCGGGCTTGCCGTTCACATCGGGGCCCGCATCGCCGCTCTGGCCGGGGCCGGCGAGGTTCTGGTGTCGCGCACCGTCAAGGATCTCGTGGCAGGCGGCGGATTCGCCTTCGAGAGCCGCGGCCGACACATCCTCAAAGGCGTGCCGGACGAGTGGGAGGTGTTCGCCGTCTGGTGACCATCAAGGCCGAGGCTGCGAACCGGAAGCTCGGCTCCACACGTTGAGCACCACATTTCGCGCCCAGCCATAACGACGTCGAGCGCGGAGCCGCGAGCCGCGCCATATCGCTGGCATCTCGATCGCGGACTGATGTGTACAGATGGCCACCTGCCCACCTGTACACTTCGAGGTATGGACGTTGCGGTGACGGAGCTTCGAGCGCATCTCAGCGATTGGATCGCCCGCGCTCAACGCGGCGACGAGATCGTTGTCACTGAGCGGGGGATGCCCGTGGCGAGGCTCGTTGGATTGAACACACGAACGACGATCGAGCGCCTGACCGACGATGGGATCATCGCCCGCCCGGCCCGCCCGCGGCGGTCAACGATGACGGGTCGATTGCGCCCCCGCGCACGTCGATCGGTCGCCGAGCTGGTCAGCGAACAGCGGCGCTAACCGGTGGCGCTGGTCTACTTCGACTCGAGCGCGCTGGTGAAACTGGTGGTGGAGGAATCCGGAAGCGACCTCGCCGCCGAGCTGTGGGACGGCTGTGATGCGGCGCTGTCGAGCCGACTCGCCTATCCCGAGGTGCGCGCCGCGCTCGCCGCCGCCGGCCGCAACCACGACCTCGGTGCTGGCGGGCTCGCCGCCGCGCTCGGGGCGTGGGAGGAGCTGTGGGCAGCAACCCGTCCAGTCGAACTGACCGCCGATGTCGAACGCCGCGCCGGAGAATTGACGGCGCACCACCCCTTGCGTGGGGCCGACGCCGTGCACCTCGCCAGCGCACTGGCGGTTGGGCCCGCCGAGCTCGTCGTTGCCGTGTGGGATCGTCGACTCCACGCCGCCGTGATCGCCGAGCAGCTCGTGGTCGCCCCTGCCACGGTTAGACCGTGACCCGCCAATCGCACTCCCCCACCGCCATGTACCCCGACAGCTCCGAGTGGCGGATCGTCCTCGAGAAGATTGACCGCAGCACGAGAATCTCTCAACAGTTTCGTGTACTGCGCGCACCCAGGTTGCTCGTCGGCACTACCAGGGCGGCGCGCTGTCTTGCTCGACGACGTCGGGCCTTGCCTCGGGGTAATTCGTTGAGTTTGCAACGCCCCCCGCACCTTTCTGGTTCGGGGGGCGTTGCCCTCCCGGGATCGTCGCAGCCCTTAACCCCCTGGCTGCGGCGCCCCAGCGGCGGTGCGACGGGGTTACGAGTCGGTCGGCAGTGTGACGGGGAGTTCAGGAACGGTCACGGGCAACTCTTCGACGACAGAGTCGACGGGTAGCTCGTCGACTACCGAGTCTGCGGACAGCTCCGGCAGCGAACCCTCGGGGGTGATCGCATCGGTCGTGGCGGCGGCGTCGCACGGCGAGGCGGCGTCTTGCAGCCTGGACACGAGGACGGCGACGGTGGCTCAGGAGTTCCCGGAGGCGTTACAACTCATACGCACGTCTGTGGCTACTTCTCAACGACGACACTTCGTCTCGATACCGATCTTCCACGGAACCTTGTGATCCGCTACCTTGCGGCCACGGTCTCCACCGTCGTCTCGTCGACGAGTTTGTCGACGACGCGTTGCTCCAGCGGCTCCTCTTCTGCTCGTGCCGCCTCCTCCTCTTGTCGCACTTCGACGCGGGCCGCCTGCCACGCCGACCAATGGCCGGACACGAGCGCCCAAAGTGACAGGGCCGCGACATAGGTGACCGATGAGATCCATCCGGTGATGAGCGAAATCGGGATCATCGCGATCCAGAAGACCGTGAGCCACCCGTTGACTCGGCGCATGAACACCGGGTCGCCCTGAATCGACGCCCACATTGAGCGGATGACGTTCATGTCGCGATCACCTGTCGGGGAGCAGGTTCCTGATGCTGGTTCCCTGCTCGATCGTCCGGTCTGCATCGCGGACGATGTGGTCGACCGTCTCCTGTCTCGCCTGTTCACGTCCGGAGGCTTCAGCCTCCCTCTTCGTCACGTACGGATCCCGTGCTCCCGGCCACCGGTCACAAACATGTGCCCAGCCCTCGGAGCAAGTCACGGTGTGCACCGCCGGCGAAAACTCGTTCATACGCTGCGCCGCATCAGCAATAGGACGACCAGGATCACCAAGATGAGTAGGAGGACTCCGCCGCCGATATAGATGCCGTCAGCCAGGATCGTTGCGAGTGATGCATTCATAGTGAGCCCTTCCATACCCCGCCGAGAACGCCACGCAAACACCTAATCACCGTATTGAACACTGGCAACAGTGGAGCGCTACGAAATGGATCAACCCCACGACCAACCAACCAGACCTATTGAGGCGAGACCACGAGCAGGAAGCGCTCGTGCGATTGGTGATCGTCCGTTTGATGCCCGCTTTCAGTGGGCGAGTTCAAGATCTGGGTTCGAGATAGCGCCTCGCCGGGTACGACCTGAATGGCGGCTGCCCGCCATCACCCACTCACTAGGAGGATTTCGATGAGCAATCTCTGGACTTACCGCGAAGGCACTCTGGGCAACGGAAGCGACGTTGTTGGCTACGACGCCGAGGCCATCGACGGGAGCATCGGCAAGATCGACTCCAGCACCACTGACACGGACAAGGCTCACGTCGTCGTCGATACGGGGTGGTGGATTTTCGGCAAGAAGCGGCTGATTCCCGCGGGGGCCATCGTCGCCGTCAATCATCGCGACCAGACAGTCGCCCTGCAAATGACGAAGGACCAGATCAAGGACGCCCCCGACTTCGACGAGGCCATCACGCTGACAGCCGACGACCGCGGCGTTTACGACGACTACTACCGCCCCTTCGGCTGGTAACAGATCCTTCGTCACCGGCGAACCCCGACCTGCCCGGCGACGACGAGACACCTCGGCGCGGTGGTCATCCAGAGGGCAACTCACATACCTCACGGTTGACCACCGCGCGTGTGTGGCGACCATGCCACTGGTCGAATTCGTGCAGGCGCAGTCACCGAAGTGCGCCTCGGGGTGACACGTGGACGAAGCTTCACACGCGGCCAATCGGGTTTGATTCGAACGGACGCGAGGTATCGCTTGTCCGCATGTATCCCTATCGCGCGGACAGGTCACGTTTGTGGCTCGGCACCTTCGTCCGTCTGATTGCATTAGCAGTCGCCATCGCGCTAGTCGCTGCTCTCGCCTGGTTCGTGTGGCGCTTTGTGGTCAGTGAACCACTTCCGTACCGCGACCCTGAAGCCAGCGCGAATCGAAGCTCCCCAGCACAGCTTCTGGTGTCGTGATGCGAATCGCTCAGATCGCTCCGTTGTTCGAGGATGTGCCACCGCCGATGTATGGCGGCACCGAGCGAGTGATCGCCGGACTGTGTGATTCGTTGGCAACGGCCGGCCACGACGTCACGTTGTTCGCCACCGGTACGTCGAGCACCTCGGCACATCTCGAGGCTGGGGCGAAAGCACCGCTGCGCGTGCGCATGGACGCCGACGAGATGGCCAACGTCGCTCCACACCTCCACCTGCGCATGCTGTCGGACGTCGCTGCGTGTGCCGAAGAGTTCGACATCATCCACTCGCATCTCGACCTGCTCGCCCTGCCGTTCTCGGGGCTCGCTGGGACGCCGATGGTGGTCACGTTGCACGGGCGGCTGGACATCGACGAGGTGCAACGAATTCTGCCGTTGTATCCGGACGTCGCGTTCGTCTCGATCAGCGATCATCAGCGACTACCGCTCGACGGCCTACCCATCAATTGGGCGGCGACCGTGCCGAACGGACTCGATCTCGACGCCTACCTGGTCGAGCCTCGGGGAGCCGGCGACTACCTCGCCTTCGTCGGCCGGTTGTGCCCGGACAAGCGGCCCGACCTCGCCATCGACATCGCGACCCGTACCGGCTGGCCACTGCGCATCGCCGCCAAGATCGACCCGACCGATAACGACTACTTCAACAGCGAGATCGCCCCGCTGCTAGAGGCACCGAACGTGGACTTCGTCGGTGAGCTCTGCGAGTCGGACAAGCCGGCGTTCTACGCAGGCGCTGCCGCCACGCTGTTCCCGAGCGACTGGCCTGAGCCGTTCGGATTGGTTCTCATCGAGTCGCTGGCGGCAGGTACGCCAGTCGTTGCCCTCCGCCGAGGTGCCGTGCCCGAGATCATCGAGCACGGGATCAGCGGCTACATCTGTGAGGACGCGGACGAGATGGCTGAATGCGTCGAACCAGCTATCAAACTTGATCCAGCGGCGTGCCGAGCGAGAGCCAGCGAGTTCAGCCTGCAACAAATGCGCCAACGTTATGAGGCCGTCTACACGTCGGTCCTCACAGCTACAAGCTCGCACGATCGATCGACACCGCCGACGCCATAGTGGCTCGGCCGAACGACAACGAGCCGACACCGAACGCATGCATCGAAGCGCGGATGTCACCGCCGTCTTCGACTCCGCCGGTCCTGCGAACGATGCAGACGAGGGCGGCAGGTTGGGGCAACGGCGTTGGTAGTTCGATGCGGTGACGTCTGATGAGCACGATGATTCCGCACACGACGTAGACGGCGATTCCAGCGAGTGAGGCAGGGTAGGCGTCCTCACTCTCGGGCATGATCTGCGTGCCAGTGATGAGCGTGAAGTCGAACAACCCGTGAAGGACGGAGTTGAGGATGGTCGAGCGCGACACACGGCGGATGAGGTAGAAGAAGTAGCCGGCGAAGCTGACGATGATTGCTTCGGCGAAAGCTGAGGGGACACTGCCGATGACGTTGGCGATGTGTGCCAAGCCAAAGATCAGCGAGGACCACAGCGCAACTTTGCCTTCGCTGAAGCCGTTGCGGCGGAACGTCGTCACACCAATGGCGCGAAACATCCCCTCCTCAAAGAAACCAACGAGCGTCTGCGTTCGGGCGCGATTCCCCGAAGACATCGTCGAGGAGGCGGTCGCTCGGCGTGTCCGTAATACGTGATACTGCGAGGAATGGGGCGACCACGCCGACGTCGACCTCTCGATGCGGAGACACACAGGTCGCATCCATCCGCAGGGGTCTAGATGTCGCGCCGGCGCTCGCTGTATTGACGCGGTCTGATGTGGAGTGTTCAGGAATGACTGTCGCGGCGCTGCCGCGCTGCTCGCCCACCAGTCCGGCTCTTCGCCCTGCTCGCGCAAGTAAGTGAGCATGTTCGCAGCCCGTAGCCACAGTCCCCCGCTCGAGCCGCAGAACTTCCACAGATCGGCGGCGGCTCGCTTATAGCGATGAATGAGGTCATCAAGGTCGAACTCGCCGATCTCGCCGCTCGAGCTGCGCGAAGCCGTCGCGTACCCGCTGCAGCAGAGCGCCAAGTTGGTCGCGGTGACCAGCGCCGTAGTCGAGAACTACGTGCGCGCCTGGCATGAGCGTGACGAGCCTTCTCGTCGCCGCTTGCTCGAGGCGTCGTTGGGCTGAGGACGGCATCTACACAGATCCAGACGAGACCATCGTGGGACGTGACGCCCTGTTCGAAGCGATCGCCGCCTTTCACAAGCAACGTCCCGATGGTCATATCGAGGTCCGCAGCCGAGTCGACGAGTTCGGCCGCTACTTCCGATTCAGTTGGGCAACGGTCGATGGCTGCGGTGCCGTACGACGGGAGGGCGTCGACTTCGGCCAACTCGACGCCGAGGGGCGCATCGCGTCGATCGTCGAATTCTTCGGCGTCGTGCCGTAGCAGAACGCGACGCGGCGGGCGCCACTGGCCTTGATGATCGACGACGTCGTGTCGAGCGACCGTCGTTCAATGCGCGGAACTCTTTGCCGATCCCCGCTGCTGAGGTCAGTGCGCCAATGATTGGTCCTTGGGCATCGCAAAGGCGATCGAGTTGCCGTCCGGGTCGTTGATCATGATGGTGTCAACACGGTCGTCGCGCGTTGGCTGGGCGTCAGTGACAAGACCGGACGAGCGGAGTTTCTCGGCGATCGCGTCGATGTCGTTGACGATCAGCGTGCAGGAGCCTCGGCCAGCTCGTTCGGGCGCCTCGTAGACCTGCAAGCCGCCTCCGTCTTCGAGTTGCCACTCGACAACCTCTGCCATCGGCTGGCGCCCCTTGCCGAGAAGACGCTCGTACCACTTCGTCGATGCCTCGAGGTCGCGAACTGCAAGACTCGCGAGTGCGTTGGTAACAGTCATGGCGTACACGTACCCAATTCTGCCGCGGACGTACTCGTCACAGGATGATCACACCGTCGCGTCACAAGGAACGATGCGCCAGAACAATTGCACCGAGCGCCGCCCCTGTGTCGACTCGGTCCGAACGGCATCAACGGCGCGGCCGCATGCCTCGAGCCGGCGGTCGCGGCCGCCCGACGTCGAATCCTGTATGGCTCCGTTCGACGGTGGGCAACAGCCGCAATGAATGGATGGAGGCGACTATGAACGACCAAGCTCCCAGCCCGGCCCTCCCGCCGGTGGTCGACAGAAAGACCTGGCAGGAGGCGCGAGGAGCATTGTTCGCACGGGAGAAGGCGCACACCCGAGAAGGGGACGCGATCGCGGCGGCGCGGCGGCGCCTGCCGATGGTGAAGGTCGACGCCACCATCGAGGTCGTCGGTCCCAGTGGACCGATCACGATCCTCGACGTCTTCGAAGGCCGCCAGCAGCTCATCGCGTATTTCCACGCCTGGTGGCCCGGCCGACCCGCCGCGGAGCAATGCGAGGGCTGCACGTTCTTCAACAGCCAGGTCCGCGAGCTGTCCTACATCCACTCCCGCGACGCCACGTACGCCGTGCTCTGTAAGGGCCCGTACGAGGCGAGCGTCCGCTACCGGGACTTCCTGGGATTGGACATGCCGTGGTACTCGGTCGAGAAGACGGCGGCGCAACTCCTGGAGGGTCGCGACTGGCAGCGTCACCACCTCGTCTGCTACGTCCGCGACGGCGAGCGGGTGTTCGAGACGTACTACACCGGCGGTCGCGGCGTCGAGATCATGTCCCCGACCCACGGGCTGCTGGACATGACGGTCTACGGACGCCAAGAGACGTGGGAGGACTCCCCCGACGGCTGGCCCCAGCCTTGGGGTGACGCCAAGAACCCCGAGGTCTGGCGTACCCACGGACGACCCATCGCTCAGTGGTCCCGCATCGAAGCCGGCCGCTCCGACGAGCTGACCTAAGGATCAACCCGACCACCAACCGCCGTGGGTCTTGCTCCAAGCGGTGCTTCGTTGCTACTCGTCCCGGGTGAGCGTCGCTGGGATGTCGCGCCGGGTGTGCAGGAGTCGCCACACCTCAATCGCGTTGTCGCGTTCCACGTAGAAGACGAGGTAGGGAAATCGGGTGATCGGCCATGCCCGGAGCTCGGGGATGCCCAACTCGTAGGAGAAACGCAGCGACCCGTTGTGCGGATGCCTGCCGATGTGGGTGACGGCCCGCTCGACGGCATCGACGAACCGACCCGCAACGGTGTCGCCGGCTTCTTGTCGATGGTGCTCGGTGGCCGCCTCAACATCTTCGGCAGCGATCTTGCGTAGCTGGACCGGCTTTGCCACGCGGGTTCAGTCGGCGGGGCGGACGCGGCTTCGAAGCTTGGAGAAGTATGTCGAGTCGGCAACCGGTCCGACTGGCGATGCGGCGCCTTCGAGGATCATGTTGCGGAGCCGAAGGCGGTCCTGGTCACGTCGGATGAGGTCGCGGACGTACTCGCTGGTGGACCCGTAGCGTCCTTCGTCGACTTGGTCGTCGACGAAGGCGCGCAGTTCTTCGGGCAGCGAAACGTTCATCGTTGACACGGCGAGGCAGCCTACTCGGTTTGGCAATGTTTGCCAAGCGACTGGGCTGGCCCAGAGCGCGGCACGCCTGCGGCGGGCGCCCGCTGACGTCAGTCGTCGCCGACGCTTGACAGCCGGTAGTTCTCGCGGATGTAGTCCTCGGTCCAGAGGTACGTCGTCTGGATAACCCACGCCCCGGTGCCAGCCTCCTGGATGATCTCGATGTCGGATACGTCGTCCTCGCCGATCCATCGCTGGCCTGGTTCGATCGTCACGTCGTCGCTCACGGCGCCAACGTATCCCGTCCCGGTCACCACCGGCTCGGAAACGCGAGTCGGATCGAGCCGTCAGCGAGTCGATCGGGACCGGTTGTATCGCTGTTGACCGCACAGGTGACGCCGGCCACGGACGTCCGCCACCGCCAACTCGGCGTGCGGCGACCAGGCCCTGGCGATCATGTGCCCGCTCCGTCGACGCGGGACCGCTCGGGGTTTCCGGCTCGTCCGAACGGGGTATCGCACTCCCTGATTCGCGGTGAGCCGCAATCCTCGATCGCTACGGAAGGGAAGGGTGGGCATGGCCGCCAGGAAGACTGCCGCCAAGAAGAGTGCCGCGAAGCAGCCTGCGACCAAGCAGGCCTCCGTTCCAGCGGGCTCCACACGCGCTGCGAAGCGTCGCGCTGCAACCCCAGCGCCAGCCGGGCTGGAACCGACCGGTGCAGGCGCTGATCCAGCCGTCGACGCAGCGGGAGATGACGTTACCGTCGCCGAGCTGAGCGATGAAGTGGGCGCCGGTGGCGAGATCCATCAAACGGCGACTGACACCGGGCCACGTTTGACGACGCAACAGGGCACCCCAGTGTCCGACGACCAGAACACGCTGCGGGCGTCGACTCGTGGGCCGTCGTTGCTCGAGGACTTCCACTTCCGCGAGAAGATCTTCCACTTCGATCACGAACGGATCCCCGAACGTGTGGTCCACGCTCGCGGCTTCGGAGCGCACGGTTTCTTCGAGCCCTACGAGTCGTTGAGCGACATCACCCGGGCCGACCTCTTTCAGCGCCCCGGCGAAAGAACGCCGGTGTTCGTGCGCTTCTCCACGGTCGCCGGCAACAAGGGATCGTTCGACCTCGCCCGAGACGTCCGCGGCTTCGCCGTCAAGTTCTACACGCAGGAAGGCAACTGGGATCTCGTCGGCAACAACATCCCCGTGTTCTTCATCCAGGACGCCATCAAGTTCCCGGACCTCGTTCATTCCGTCAAGCAGGCTCCCGATCGTGGCTTCCCCCAGGCTCAATCGGCACACGACAACTTCTGGGACTTCATCTCGCTGATGCCCGAAGCCACCCACATGGTGATGTGGACGATGTCGGACCGGGCGATCCCACGCTCCTTCCGGTTCATGGAGGGCTTCGGGGTGCACACGTTCCGCCTCGTCAACGCTGCGGGCGATTCGACGTTCGTCAAGTTCCACTGGAAGCCAAAGCTCGGGATGCAGTCGGTCGTGTGGAACGAGGCGGTGAAGATCAACGGCGCCGACCCTGACTTCCATCGCCGCGACCTCTGGGACGCGATCAACAGTGGCGACTTTCCCGAGTGGGAGCTCGGCCTCCAGTTGTTCGGCGAAGAGTTCGCGGACTCCTTCGACTTCGACGTCCTCGACGCGACGAAGATCATTCCCGAGGAGCTCGTTCCGGTTCGCCGTGTGGGCCGCCTCGTGCTTGACCGCACTGTCGACAACTTCTTCGCCGAGACCGAACAAGTCGCCTTCTGCACCCAGAACATCGTCCCCGGCATCGACTTCAGCAACGACCCGTTGCTCCAGGGCCGCAACTTCTCCTATCTCGACACCCAGCTGAAGCGCCTCGGTGGACCGAACTTCACGCACCTGCCGGTCAACGCTCCGAAATGTCCCGTCGCCCACTTCCAACAGGACGGGCACATGGCGATGCAGAATCCGGTCGGACGCGTCAACTACGAGCCGAACTCGTGGTCAGGCGACGGTTCCGGGCCGCGGGAGGACCCCATCGGAGGCTTCCGAAGCTTCGACGAGGCGATCGAGGGCGCCAAGGCTCGCATGCGCTCGGAGACGTTCGCCGACCACTACAGCCAGGCCCGCCAGTTCTACATCAGCCAAACACCAGTCGAGCAGAAACACCTGATCGACGCCTTCGTGTTCGAGCTGAGCAAGTGCGAGCAACCCGGTATCCGCGCCAGGATGGTTGCCAACCTGCGCAACGTCGACGACGGCTTCGCACGGCGTGTCGCCGCCGGATTGCGGCTCGAACCGGTTCCCGAACCCTCAGCCCCAGCGCGCCCGCCGATCACCGACCTGCCCCCCTCACCGGCGCTGAGCATCGTCACCAACGGGCCGGACAGCTTCGCTGGACGCAAGATCGGGGCGCTGATCACCGAGGGAACGGATGTGGCGCTGCTGACGTCGCTCCGCCAGGCGGCGACGTCCGAGGGCGCCGTCGTCGAACTCATCGCACCGCACATCGGCGGGGTCGTCACCAGCGACGGACAACTTGTGCCGGCCGACAAGAAGATCGACGGCGGACCATCGGTCCTGTATGACGCCGTGGTCATCCTGGCCACAGCCGACGCGGCCGCCCTGCTCGCCGACGACGCAGCCTGCAAGGACTTCATCACCGACGCCCACGCCCACTGCAAGTACGTCGGCTACGTGCCTGAAGCCCAGGCGCTCCTCGAGGCCGTCGTCGACGTCGACGAGGGATACATCGCCCTCGACGGCGATACGGCGATCACCACGTTTGTCGAACGCTGCAGGAACCTGCGCTACTGGGACCGCACGTCCAGCGTCGACCAAACCTGAACCCACGCACGCCGACCACCGGCCGCGCGGCATGACGGCGCGCCGCTTCTACCGCCAGCCGGCCATGATTTGCGTCAGCCGCATGACCGCTACGTGCGCATCCAGCTGACACAAATCGGCGACGAGACCGGGCGGCAGTACACCGAGGTTCATGCCACGACGATCCACACTGCCGCGAGGTGGGCTGCCGCTGCCGCCACCGTGCACAGGTGCCAGACCTCGTGGTAGGAGAAGACGGTTGGCCTGAGGGTGGGCCAACGACGGGAGAATCCGAGCGCGCCCGCTGTGTACACGACCCCGCCGAGCAGCAAGAGAACAGTCGGCACCACGAGACCCGCGGCAGCGAGTGCCGGGATCAGCACGAGGCCAGCCCATCCATTGGTGACGTACATCGCCCTGGCCACCGGGTCCGCCCGCTGCCAGTTGGCGAGCTTGATCGTCGCCCCGACGATGGCCGCGCTCCAGACCACGGCGAGCGTGGCGATTGCCCCCGTCGTCGGCAACAGTGTCAAGGCCAGAGGGGTGTACGTCCCAGCAATTGCGGCGAAGATCATCGCGTGGTCCGCTCGACGCCAGATCATCCGCCAGCGCACGGTGTGTACCCAACGGTGATAGGTCGTCGAGGCAAGAAGCATCGAGCAGAGGGTCCCTCCATAGATGAGCAGCCCGGCGCCCGCTCGGGCTCCGTCGGCCCGCGTCGACATCACGGCCAGCAACGGCACGGCGACGACGAGTGCGAACAGGTGGCTGCGTCCACGCCACGACGGACGCGTGATGCTTCCGAGCGGTGCGTCGAGCACGCGCCCCGAACGTCGACCATCGAGTCCCGCAGCACCGTCCGGTACCGTTGTGGAACCGCTGTCAGCGCCGTCTCGGCGCTTCGACTCCAGTCCGGGTGCTGCACTCACACCGTCTCCTATGGCGGTCGATCGACGTCGCCAAGGACCAGAGCAACACCGAGCGGTGCCCGGCCAGAGCAACGTACCCGTCCGCAAGGCGTCAGACAAGGCGACCGAAGGCCCTGCCGGGTGGCACGGGCTCGACCTCGGCGGTTCCGATCGGGTCAGCCGAGGGCGTCGGCGAACCGGTCGCGGTGGGCGGTGAACCAGGCTCGGCGCCGGTCGAACTTGGCCATGCCGCCGGTCGCTTCGACCATCCGACGGAACGCCACGTTGCCTTCGTCGAGGCGGCGCTGCAGGAACTGACCGCCGCGCTGCACACCATCGGCGAGCGCGTCCAAGAACTCGGTCCGGCCGGGCGGCAGGCCGTAGGCGTCGGCAACGATCCGCAGGCGCCGCATCGGCTCGAACGGACCGCGCCGTCCGAGCCTGGCCGCGTCCTCGTCGGTGTCGATCGGGACGTTCATCCTGGCGAAGGTGGCGAGGTCGTGGACACGCCGGCCGGGTGACGCGAAGTCGAAGTCGAGCAGCCCGACAGCGACCTGCTCGCGGTAGACGAGGTTCTCCAGGCACACGTCGTTGTGGCAGATGACGAGGTCGGCGGCGGGCACATTGCTGCCCTGCGGGTCGGCCATCTCGGCGCTCCAAGTAGCCCAGGACGGCGCGACGTAGCGGGCACTGACGTCGTGCATGCGGCGGAGCAGGGCCGCCGCGGTCGCCAGCGCCAAGTCGCTCTCGGCCCACGTCGGGTATGGCGGGACCGCGACATCGCCGGCGATGAACGAGAGCCGCTCCCGACCGTCCGGATCGACGCCGATCGGCTGATTAACGGCTGCAAAGCCCTCATCGCGCAGAAAGCGGAGGAACGCGTGGATAGTCGGCGTGTGCACGTTCGACGGTCGCAGTACGTGGTCGCCCTCGCGCACCACGGCTCCAGCGTTGGCGATCCCGCCGCCGAGCACTTCGATGTCGGCCACGGCGTGGAGGCTACGTACCGCCGACGGCTATGTCGTCGCCCTGTCGAAACCGACGCTGGGTACAAGCTGTGAACCGCAGACACCGTCAATGTCGCTTGGATGCGCGTCTGCGGCGGCTCGGCACACCCGCCTGCACAGCGCGCCGGCGTTGGGCGATCGGTTGGGGCCGCCTCGGCGGCCCTAGCTCGTCAAGCCGTCGGTCGGCGATGACGCGAAGCTCGTCGTACACGGCCCGGAGTGGGCTCACTGTGCCGCCCGCCGATCGCGCGGCAGCGGTCAACGGGTCCCCGTACTCGACGAGTTGAAGCACCACCACCATTGTGCGTCGGCGCGAACCGTCGAGTCCATGACGCCGTAATTCGTCGGCGCTCGGAGCGCGTCGGTCGTACGGTACCGCAGCTCGTCTCGACGGGAACGACCACGCTGATCAGCACAGCGAAGGAGACCGATCATGTCCGATACTGATGACGCCGGTCCGGACGTCGACGAGCGTTCGTCGCACGTACGGGTCAGTCTCGACGACGCGCGGCGCCGCGACTTCTTCGCCACGGCGGCGGTGTCGTCGGCGATCGCCGAGGCCGCCGCCGGACGCCGTCGGGTGACCGTCGACGACTTCAAGGCGGCCGTCGACCGGGTGGGTGCGGGCAGGGGGATCGTGCCGAGCCTCGATCTCGAGGACCTCGGTCTCAACGTCCAGATCGACACCGAGGAGATCCAGGCGCTGTTCACCGATCGGGTCGACGCCGTCACCAGGATCTTCCGTACCGTGGACTTCCTCGGCAAGGATCTCGGCGAGCTGGTGCCGATCGTGCCGCCGTCGTTCCCGCCGACGATCGCCGGCCGGCTGGTCAACCCCGACGGCGCCGACGCGGCGAACGTGTCGGTCACCGCGCTGGAACCCGAACTCACCGGCGAGCTGACGCAACGCCTCCCGTGGCCCAACCCCGAGACCAAGACCGACGCCCGCGGCGCATTCCAGCTCAGCCTGCCCCCGCTGCCCGTGCCCGAGACCGGACTCACGCTGCGCGTGCGCGGCGCCAACCGCACTGTCGAGCTCGCCCTGCGCCGCATCGACCTCGTCGGTGGCGGCAAGCTCGGCACACTGCCGGTCGAGCTCGAGGTGACGCCTCTACCGCGCAGCATCGTGGCGCAGCTTGGTGACGTGCTGCTGCCCACGACTGACGACGATCCACTGGAGCACCCGGAGGACTTCGCCGCCCCGGCGCACCCGATCACCCTCGGCGAGGGCGACTGCGCGAGGTCGTTCCGCTCCAACGCCGGCGTGATCGACCGTTTCGGCTACGCGATGTTGATCCGCCTCGTCGCACCGCAGCTGAGTGCGAAGCGGCTGGCCACCGACTTCCGAGGCGAACGCGGCCGCTTCCGGATGTCGGCCGCGAGCGCGACGCTCTCCAGGTACATCGACACCGGCCAGCTGATCGAGGCGCTCGGCCAGCTCGGTGAGTGGTCGGTGGTCGACCGGGTTCCGATCGAGGCCCCGATCGATGTCGAGCGCTTCCTCGACCAAGTGCAGACCGACCCGCTCGCGGTCCCCAAGGCGGCCACGCTGGCGCTCGGCTACACGGTGCGGATGCACCAGCTCTGGATCCCGCAGGGGCTCTCGCTCGGCGATCTCGTCTATTCGTTGCCGCTCGCCCCCGGCGAGCAGCAGCGCATCGCCGTCTCGGAGGAGCGCGAGACGCTCAGCGTGCGCGAAGCGGAGTCACTGAGCGAGGCTGAGCAACAGGCGTTTCGCGAGAACGCCGACACCTCGACCTCTGCCGTGTTCACCGAGCGCGTTCGACGAGTCTGCGCGCCGGTGGCAGCAAGATGAAGGTGCGCACCGAGTCCGGCTCGTTCGGCGGTGGGCTCGGCGTCGGCGGAATCTTCGGACCGATCGTGGCCGGGCTCGGGATCGGTGGTGGGTACGCCGACTCGACGACGACGGGGTCGACGTCAAGCTGGCAGAACGCCAGCCGCGACTACGTCTCCAACACCTCGCAGGCATTCCACTCGAGCCTGTCGCGCCAGGCCGTCAGCGCGCCGCAACGCGAGCCGCACCAGTGTGCGACTGGCGACGGCCACCGAGACCCGCGAGGTGGTCACGAAGGTGATCACCAACCACAACCACAACCACGCGCTGACGATGCAGTACTGGCAAGTCCTCCGGCACTTCGCGGTCACCAGCTCGGTCGACGACGTACAGCTCGTGTGCTTCGTGCCGCTCGAGCTCGTGCGCTGGATGACGCCCGGCATGCCGCGCAGTGCTCCCGACCGGCGACTACTCGCGCGACGTGCTGCTGCTCCGCTACCAGTCGCTGCTTCGCCACCACGACGTCATCCGCCCGCTGGTCTCCCGCGATCCCGAGTTGCGCCACGCCCTCGCCGTGCTGCGTTCCTTCGCCGGAGACCCGACCATGGTGCCGGCCAGCTCGGAGGGGCCGGCTTCGCAGGTGATCGACCTCAGCGTCAACGGCACGTTCCTTCCGTTCGAGGACGTCTACGCCTCGGTGATCACGCACACCGGGCGCGCGGGTCGGCCCGGTCCGGCTGAGCAACAACAGCCCGCAGATCCCCGCCGGGCAGGAGAGCCGCGCCGGCCTGGTGCAGGCGCTGCGCGACCGTCGCGCCAGCTCGTTCGACAACCGCGCCGGCTCGCTCACGCTGCCGAGTCACATCCCGGCGTCGTCGATCGTGCGCTTCGAGTTCAGCCGCAGCTGGCGACCGTTCTCGTACAAGCTGTCGCTGCCGGGTGGCATCGATCCCGGCGACCTACCGTCGTGGCTCAACTTCTCGTTCCGGCTCGACGTCAACCTGAGCACCGGCGAGCTCGAGTCGGAGATCGGCAGTCCGCTGATCGACGACCCGGTGGCGATGATCGGTGGCGACGACGTCATCGAGAGCTATGACGGCACCGCACGCGAGCGGATGCCGGTGCAGCTGCCGGTCTCGGCCAAGCGCATCGCGCCGGTGCTCGCCTTCGCCGACCTGCTACGCATCGAGAGCCTGCTCCGGCACGTGGTGGAGAACGCCGTGACGTTCTCCAAGGCGGTCTGGCTCGGCATGACCCCTGAGGAGCGGGCGATCATGCTCGAGCCGTACACCATCGGCGTGCCGACGGGGGGGATCAGCGACGAGGCGGACGAGGTGCCGCTGCTCAACTGCGTGGCCAACGAGGTGTTGGGCTACTTCGGCAACGCGGCGATCATGCCGTTCTTCATCCCCGAGCCGCTGGCTCGCGAGGTCGGGTTCACCTCGCGGAACATCCAGGAGGCGCTACTTGCCTTCCACCGCCAGGCGTATCTGCCGGCGCAGTCGTCGATCACGTTGCCGGCGCGCGGCGTGCTCGGCGAAGCCGTGCTCGGCTCGTGCAACTCGAGCGAGAAGATCGATCTCACCCGGTTCTGGAACTGGCAGGACTCGCCGGCCGACGCGGCCACCGACCTCACGGCGGTGATCGGCGCCTTGGGTGGCGGCAACCAGCTCGTCGGGCCGGCTGGTGCCCAGGCGCCGAGCAACCTTCAGACCGGCTCGATGATCACGCTCAACCAGGGGGCGCCGGCATTCACCCCGCCCGACGTCCTCAAGGCCCTCATCGAGTCGGCGCCGGAGAGCAACCTGCCCCAAGACCTGACGGGTATCACGCAGCTCGGGGCCCAGGCCAAGGTGCAGACCGAGACCACCGCCAACACGCTCACCAAGACGATCAGCGAAGCGACCGGCCTGGCCAAGTCGGCGATGGAGAACATTCCCGACGTCATCAAGGCCAAGAACGAAGGCAAGAAGGCCGAGGAGAAGTCCAAGGAGGGCGACAAGAAGGACGAGCCAAAGAAGGACGGCGCCGTCGACGGCGGGAAGGCGCCGACATGAGCCACCTCAACCGAACGCCGGCCGATCGCCTTCGGGTGATGGCACACCGCACCGTGAATCTCCGAGGAGCAGACCATGTCTGACGACACCACGAGCACCGCCGAGGATCGCGCGATCGAGGCGCTGGCCAAGATCCTCGAGTCCACCGTCGCGCCGGACACGCTGACCGCGCAGCAGCTGATCCTGCAGCGGTTGGCGACCTCCGGCGACCTGTTCCCTTCACGCATCCCGCCCCCGCGCAACATCACCGAGGTCGGCGGCTACCTCAACCTGGTCAGCGACGATCTGGTGCTCAACGCCCAGGTGCTCGCCTCGGCGCTGGGTGTCGCTGGACCCAACCCGATGCCCGGTTTCGCCCCGTCGCTTCCCGCGTTGTTCTGGCGCACCGTCCCCAACGACCGGCCGCCGGGGACGGCGCAGGCCGCCACGCCGGTGACGATCCAGGTGCGCAGCGACTTCGCAGACGCGATCGTGGCGGCGATGAGTGGACTCCACGATCTGGGTGCACAGCTCCCGGTGCTCTCGGCTCGCCGGCTGCTCCCGCCGGCCGCACACGGCACCCCGCCACCCGACGATCTGCTGCCGTACCTCGGACGGGCACTCGAGCTGGTGCCCGGTGCGGCGCTGCTCGACCCCGACGTCGACCCTCTTGCCGTCGGACAGGCGGCGGGATCGGGCCCGACAGATGGTGCTCGCCCGGCAGCTCGACGCCGCGGCCCCGGACGCCGGATCGGTAGCCGACGCGGCGTGGTCGCTGTGGACGTGCGACACCTCGGCGTGCACCCAGCAGGACGTCACCGGCAAGTACGTCGAGCTCGAGCCGGTGCTCGCTGCCGCAGGATGGCACCGACCGGGCACGCTGCCCGCACCGACCTCGCTCATCGACGCGGGCGGATGGCACCGCTGGATCAACGGCACCGGCCTCGTCGCCGGCGTCACGACGGCCGGCGACGAGCTGCGCCTGCTCTACAGCCCGGGCGAGCTCAGCGCCTCGGCGGTGCGCGAGCGCCTCGACTGGGTATGGGACGGCACCACGTTCGTTGCGCCGGCGGGCTGATCAGGAGGCTGACGATGAAGACAGGGGCGCAGTTCACCGGCACGATCGCGGCCGGTCAGTCCAAGACCTGGTTCACCCACGAGTGGCCCGTCGCCTGGCACGTGGTGTGGACCGTTGTGCCGACCAGCGTGGCCGCAGCCAACGCCAAGCAGTTGGAGTGGGATGTCGCCGCGGAAAAGTCGTCGGCGAGCGCGCTGACCTACTGGATCACCGTGCGCAATCTCGGCACTTCCGAGGTCGGGATCGAGGCGCGCGTACGCAGTGCTCGCCGGCGACCAATAGCCGAAGGCCTCGTGCCGCCAACGCCAACCGATGGGTGTCCACATGACGATTCGGTCCCGTGAACACCGATCGGTTCCATGATCGGGATGGCATTGTCAGCACGGGCCGACGTCGAGGCCGCTCCGAGCCGCTCGAACCCACCACGACAGTTCTGCGGTCTCGCGTTCGTGGACGCTGGGGTCGCTGTGCTCGGTGGCGTCGAGGGCCTTGTTCCAACCGAGGTCGACGACGGCGGCGAGGAGGGCGAGGCGCAGGGCTGTCTCGTCGTGCGCGCTGCCTTGGATCCTGCGCACGTCATCAACAAGGTCGTCGCGGGAGGCGGTTACTGCCGACGCCCCCATCAAGAAGGTGGCGAAGTCAACGGCGCCGGGAGCCTCGGTGGCGAGGCCCCAGTCGACGAGCACGATGCGGTCGGGTTGGAGGGCGGCGTTGACGAGCCACAGGTCGCCGTGAGTCAGTGTGGTCCCGCGGGCGACGAGGGCGTCGGCGAGTGGGCCAGGGTCAGCGTGGAAGGCGGTGACGGCGTCGGCGACGTCGGACGGGACGAGCTCGGCGAAGCGCTCCCAACCGCGTTGCGCGGCACCGACCAGCGGATGGTCGTCGGCCGCAAGCGAGTACAGCGTGTCGGAGGCGAACAGCGAGAGACGGGTGCGCAGTGGGCAGAGTCCGGCGACGTGTTGACCGGCGAAGGCGTTGTGCATCGCAGCCGCCGCAGCGAAGATGCGCCGACACTCGGTCCGACCGATGGGAGTGTCCCAGCCGATGACGGCGTCGCCGAGGTCGCGGATGACGACAACGACTTCTTCGTCCTCTCGCCAACCTGCGACGACGGCGTGGCCGACAGTGGCGGGGAGTCGGTCGAGCACACCACTCGACCAGAGCTGTAACTCACGGCCTTCGCGGTCCCCCGACAGGCGCATGGCGAGGTCGGCGCTGGCACGTGACCGCTTGACCACCAACCGGGTGCCATCGGCCAATCGCACTCGCTCGAGGCGGGCACCGGATCGACCGTCGTGACCGTCGAGCAGCGACCATTCGACCGCTGTGTCCAACAGCTCCGGCCCGAACTCGCCGTTCATCGAACCATCATCGACGCCTCGTCGCTCCGCCACCAACCGATGGGTGTTTACAGGACGATTCGGTCCCCTTGGCACCCATCGGTTGCAGGCGCGGACGGTGCCCCACGACCGATGGGTGTTTACCTGACGATTCGGTCCCCCTGGCACCCATCGGTTCCTGGCGTGGTGCTACGGCGCTGAAGGGGTCTGGCTCGTGTAGGCGACGCCGTGAACTCGGCCGACGCCGGGGTAGTCCCAGGTGTCGATCACGACGCGGCGTTCGACGTCGACGACGGCGACCCCGCCTGTGCCGGTCTCGCCGCGGTCGAAGGTGGCATACACGAAGCGGTCGTCATCGGAGATGGCGGCGAGGTCGCCGGACGTGTCGGCTCCTGCGAGATCGACGAGGTCGGTGACAGCGAGTGTGCTGGTGTCGATGAACGCCAGTCGGGCTGGTGTGCCACGCATGCTGACGATCAGCGTTTGTTCGTCACCGGTGAGCAGCAGGGTCTCTGGCTGGTCGCCGACCTCCACTTCGCCGACGATGCTGTGGGTGTTCAGGTCGATGATCTTGATCGCGTCTTCGCCGCGAGCGGACACATAGAGAACCTGCGCACTGCTGTCGGGGAGCACCTCGGTGGGTTGGGAGATCCCGCCGACGCTGAACACGAGCTCTCCGGTCGCGGTGTCGATGGCGGTCACTTCGTCGCCGGTCTCATGGGCGACGTAGAGGGTGTCGTCGAGCAGGTACGGGCCGTGGGCGGCCGCAGCAGCGTTGGCGCTCGAGGAATAGGTCTCGGTTCGCCCGGTCTCGGTATCGATCAGTGCGACGGCGTTCGTGCCGACGAGTCCGACCGCGATCGTGTCACCGTCGCGGCTCACCTCGACATGGTGTGGCTGCGGGCCGAGGTCAACCGTGATCGCATCGGGTTGGCCGATCGACACGATCGACACGGTGTCGTCGTTCTCGTTCGTGATGTACGCGCTTTGGGCATCGTCAGAAATGGCTACCTCATGTGCGCCTGCTCCTGTCGGTTGTTGCGCCAGCAGTTCGCCGGTGCGGGCGTCGAAGATCGCGACCTCGCCCGCTTCCCGGTTGACGACCCAGACGGTGCCTGCGCGTTCGCCATCCTGGACCGGGTCGGAACTCTCCGAAGTCTCCGTTGTCCCCGCGGCAACGCCTCCCACGGTGGCTGTCGCAGGCATGATGAGTGCGGCGAGCGCCATGATCGGCCGGGCGCGATATCTCCGCTCGGAGACTCGTCGCGGCAATGAGATGAACGACATGATTACCTTCTCTGTTGGTTTCTTTGACGATGTGGCCGAGTAGTGGGCCGGGGCCGACGATGACCGCTTCTGGTATCGCGTGAGGTTGCGTGCTGGTAACGCGGCGGTATCGCGGTCGTGCCGAACCCACGGGGTCATCGGCGGAAGCGGAAGGCACATTGCGCGACCAGGTCGCGTCGGACAGGCGGGCTGCGGCTGGAACGCGCTCGGGAAGGGTGCGATTCGACGTCCGCCGACGGGTGTCGAGTCGCTGCGCCGTTGAAACTGGCAACCGCTCGTCGCTTCGCCGATTTGTGTCAGCTGGATGCGCACGTAGCGGCCATGCGGCTGACACAAACGATGGCCGGCGATTTGTGTCAGCAAGATGACCGGTTCGGAGTCGCCGAGCTGACACAAAGCATGTGAGAGCAGGCGCCATCTGCGACACGACGCCCCGTCTCGCTAGTCTCACTCGGACTCCTGTCCCCACCCGAGGAGCGTGATGGCCAGCGGTCTCGCTGCATTGCTCGATGACATCGCGGCGCTGGCCAAGCTGGCGGCATCGTCAGTCGATGACGTCGGGGCGGCCGCCGGTCGGGCGAGCGCCAAAGCGGCCGGTGTGGTCGTCGATGACGCCGCGGTTACACCGGCGTACGTGCGGGGGCTGGCCGCCGACCGGGAGCTGCCGATCATCCGCAAGATCGCCACAGGTTCGCTGCGCAACAAGATCGTCTTCATCCTGCCCGCGGCGCTGATCCTCAGTGCCGTCGCCCCGGTGCTCGTGGAGGTCATCCTCATGGTTGGCGGGACGTACCTCTGCTTCGAGGGTGCCGAAAAGGTGCACCACCTCGTCGGCAGTCACGGGCGCAACGAGGAGGAACTGCCGGCGGTAGTGCAGGGTCGTGACGCCGAGGCCAAGACCATCGCCGGCGCGATCCGCACTGACTTCATCCTGTCGGCGGAGATCATGGTGATCGCGTTGAAGGAGGTACTCGACGAGAGCATCGTGCGGCGCGCGATCATCCTTGCGATCGTCGCGCTTGCGATCACGGGGGTGGTGTACGGGGCAGTCGCGCTCATCGTGAAGATGGACGACGTCGGCCTGCGTCTGGCGCAACGCTCGCAGCCCTCGTCGCAACGAATCGGCCGCCTACTCGTCGCGGGCATGCCGAAGGTGCTGAGCGTCCTGTCGCTCGTCGGCACCGCCGCGATGCTGTGGGTCGGTGGCCATATCCTCCTCGTCGGTGCCGACGAGCTCGGCTGGCACTGGCCCTACGACCTCGTGCACGAAGCCGAGCACTGGGTCGAGGATGTGCCAGGCATCGGCGGCGTGCTTGCCTGGATCATCAACACCGCGATCTCGGCTGTCGTCGGTCTCGCCGTGGGCACGATCGTCCTTGTCGTCGTGTCACGGGTGCAGCGCCGAAGCGGCCAAGTCGCCCCGGGTGCGCACTGACGTCCGTCGCAATCGACCCGACCGACACGTATCGGCGTCTGGGTCCGCCACGCCTTTAGCCGCTCAGGTCGGATGGATCTGCAGGTACTTGCACTTTCATATGACGTGAGCGACCGCACCGGCGACCGCATAAATGCGGTGACGACGACAGCGCCCGCATGTACGTTCATCGCTCCGCTGTCTCTGGGGGTTCCGGATGGAGCTGCCGCTCATTCTCGCTGGGCCGATCCTGCGCCGTGTCGATCCGAGCTTGGTCGCGGTCTGGATGGCGTTCAGCGAGCCGGCGGAGCTGGAGCTGCGGGTGTGGGAGGGCAGAGTCGCCCACGACACGACGAACCCGGTGTTCGCCAGCAGCGGAGACCCGCCCGATCCCTCGGCGCCACCACCGCGCCCTGGCGCCGAGGCGATCCGGATCGGCGAGCATCTCCATCTCGGGCTGGTCACGGCCCGGCTGCCACCTGCGTCTGGCAAGGTCTTCCAGCCCGACCGCCTCTACTCGTACGACGTCGTGATCGCCGGCGGGGGCGAGATCCTCGGGTTGGGCGAGCGCGGGCTGCTCGCCACCCGCACCGTCAATGGCGTCGAGGTGCCGCCGCTCGGGTACGACGACCGGATGCTGCCGAGCTTCGCCCTGCCCCCGTCCGAGCTCGACCACCTACGGATCGCGTACGGCTCGTGCCGGCGGCCCGGCTATGACGACGGCGACGCGCTCGCTTGGATGGACGAGCTGCTCGTCACGACCGTCGGAGATCCCCGTGCCCGGATCCACCAACTGTTCCTCGGCGGTGACCAGATCTACGCCGACGACGTCGACTCGGTGATGATGCTGCGCGTCGTCGAGCTCGGCATCGAGCTGATCGGTCGCGACGGCGACAACGGCCCGCCGATCGAGCGGGTCACGGTCCAGCAGGTGCTGCGGCGGCCAGCAGCCGCTCAGCCCGATCCGGCCGACCCGACCGCCTCCTATGTCCCCGAGACCGACACCGAGACCGCCGTCGCCGGCGATCTTCCTGCCGGCAGCGCGCACTTCCCGGTGGGTCAACGGCTCGACGTGACGCAGCGCAACGCCCAGCTGACGAGCATCGACGGCGCGAATCACGTGATCTCCTTCGGCGAGTTCGCAGCCCTTCACCTGATGGTCTGGAGCCCCGCCGCCTGGGGCGAGCTGATCCCCGGCGCCGAGGTGGTGCGGGTCGGCGACACGATCCGCTCGCAGATTCGTTGGCTCGACACGCCGGAGGAGCTCGGCCCGATCTTCTTCCCCGAGCCCGACTTTCCGGAGCGCATCCCAGAACACCTCTACGCCGACAAGGAGACCCTGGCCAAGCGGGCCAAGGAAGCGGCGAGCGAGGACGAGGAGGAGCGGGAGAAGAAGGCCGCCCGGTCGCGCGGTCGCAGCCATCGGGTTCACCGCGACTTCCTGCTCGGGTTGGGCAAGGTCCAACGCGTGCTGGCCAACGTGCCGACCTACATGCTCCTCGACGACCACGACATCACCGACGACCTGTTCCTCAACCCGATGTGGCGGCGACGCGTGCTCGGCTCGACCCTCGGCCAGAAGATCCTGACCAACGGCATGCTCGCCTACGCGCTGTTCCAGGACTGGGGCAACGACCCGCGGCGCTACGACCAGGCGACCGACGAGCAACGTCCCGACCTCGGCGGCCAGCTGCCCGGCGACCTGCTGGTCCGCGCCGCGGGCTACTTCCCGACGGGAAGGCGCCAGGGTCCGGACGCAGCCGCGTTCACCGCGCTGGCGAAGATGTTCGGCCACAACCTCGACAACGCTCCCGACCTGGACGGTCGCTTCCGCGCCGTGCACCCACCGCTCAAATGGCACTTCAGCGTCGACGGCCCGAAGCACCGGGTGGTCGCGCTCGACAACCGCACGCGCCGGTCGTACGCCGCCGAGATCGGCCCGCCCGGCAACGTGTCGCCCGAGGCGCTCGTCGACCAGCTGCCCCTCCCGCCCCTCCCCGCGGGTCGCGAGGTGCTGATCGTCGTCGCCCCGCTCCAGGTGTTCGGAGCCGGCCTGCTCGACGAGATCGTCTCGCCAGCCATCTATCGCATCTTCGATCTCGTGAAGGCCAGTGAGCGCGCCAGCGATCAGGTCAGCGGGGCGCGCCGGATGCCCGGCACGAACCCCGACGCTCTCGAGACCTGGTCGCTCGAGCCGTTGGCGTTCGAGCACCTGCTCGAGCGCCTGGCCGAATATCAGCCGCGTGGTGGTGCTGTCGGGCGACGTGCACAACTCGACGGGCAACCTGATGAGCTACTGGCGCGGCGGCGCAACGAGTCCCGCCCGCATCGCCCAGTTCACATCGAGCGGTTTCAAGAACGTGATGCCCGTGTACCTGCGCGCGCTCGACCGCAGCGCCATGCTCCTGCAAGAGCTGCTGCGTGCCCGGATCGGCGTCGAGCGCTTCGGGTGGGACCGCCCGGCGGACGACCTCGTGCTGCTGCCGGAAGGGCGCAGCGAGGACGATCTCGTCGCCGCCACCCGTGCCAAGCTGCTGCGCAGCCCGGTCCTGCTCCCGGCCCACGGCTGGTTGGACGACAACGTTCCAGGCGAACCAACCCAGGCCGAGCTGACCACTCGCCTCAACCCCGACCATCCCCCCGACTGGCGCTGGAGCGCGTCGGCCGTTGCTCGACGACCGACCCGACGCCGAGCGGCCGACTCCGATCCGCGCTCGAGCTGATCGACGACGCCGTGGTCGAGGCGCAGCTCGCCGACCCGGACCAGGTGTTCGCGGCGCTGCAGACGATCGCGGCCCGCCACCAGTCCGCCCTCGACCGGATGCGCAACGCCCGCCAGATGATGTTCCGGTCCAACTTCGGCGTGTGCCGGTTCACTACCGGCACGGGTGGGGCGATCACCGCCGTGCACGAGCTGTACACGTCGGCCCCGGATCCGGAAACGCAGCTTCCCGTGCTCGACTCCCTACCTGGTCCAGTCGGCGCCACTCGGTCCCGTCGACGAACCGCCTCCGGAGCGGCTGCGAGTCGCCGCCATCGAGCGCGTCCCCATCCCGGCAGCGCCACATGACCGAGAAATCCACATTGCAGCGCCTGGCCGGCTGGGCCGCCGACGTCGCCGGCGACGTCGCCGACCTCTTCGAGCACCAGGACGTTCGAGACGCCGTCCTCGCCGACCTCGGCGGTAAGCCAGGCGCCGCCGGCACGCTCGAGCTCCCCGAGGCGCCGCTCACCGCCGTGCGGCAGTACCGCGACCGGGTCGACCCCGACGCCCAGGCCAATGCCGAAGCCGTCGCCAACATCGCGATCCTGCTCAGCGCGATCATCGACCAGATCGAGGCATGGGACGCCGATTGGCCGAGCCGCGGCGACGCCTTCGCCCACGGACTGCTCGACATCCTGGCAAGCCAGCACATCCGCCGGACGTCGCCGAAGTTGTTCCTCGTCATGCAGGCGATCGCGTCGGCCGTCGAGCTGACCGAGACGCACGGGCCGGGCGAGCGGGGCCACGCCCGCTTCCTCAACGCGTTCGCCACCATCTTCTCGTTCGTGTGGAATCCGGGCAGGACGCTCGACGATCTTGACGACACCGTGCCCGACGCGAGCGGGAGCACGCTGGTGACGGCGCGCGACACGTCGTTCCTCGTCGTCGACGGGCTCATCCGAGGACTGGTCGCAGCGATCGCCGTCGTCGACCAGGTGAAGGACGAGTTCGGCGACAACGTGCTCGGCGACGTGATCGTCGGCTGGGACGCCGCCGCCCTCGATGTCGACTCGCCCGCGCGCCCGACGGCGGCCGACGTCGTGTCAGGGCGGATGGTCTCGGTCGTCCTGCGGCGGGGCGACGGAGACGACGAGCAGCAGCTGCGGCTGAGCTGGTTGTACCTGCCCCGTCGACTCGGCACACCGGCCCGCCCGCACCAACTGTTCACCAGTCTCGGCGGCGCGATGACGCTCGACCAGGTCATCAACGACGGTCGGGCCGCGGGCGACCCGGCGTGGCACTTCCGTGTCGACATCCGCAGCGACGCCGGCGCGTCCTGGCTGATCTCCGGTGAGGACTCACAAGCCAGCGCCAACGCGGCCACGTCGCAGGTCTCCGTCGGCTGGTCGGCCGTCCCGAACGAGACCGGCGTGTCGTACGCGCTGCCGGCTCGGACCGGAACACGCCTCGAGCTCGGCCCGATCGCCGCGGTGCTCACCCTGTCGGGCACGGGCGCACGAGTCCTGTTCCGCCTCGATCGGGCCGCGATCGTGATCGACGGCGCCAGCAGCGACGGGTTCATGCGCAAGCTGCTCGGCGGCCGACCGATCCGGCGCCCGATCTCGGTCGCCCTCGGTTACGACGCGCAGCTCGGCTTCATCCGCGAGATCCACACGCCCTCGTCCACCGACGCTGCCGGGGCCGAGCCACCGTTCGACTCGTCGGGCCGCGCCGGTCCGCCGACGTTCGAAGCGACGCTGCCGCTCGGCGGTGGCGGGCTGCTCGGCATCAACGTGCACGAGATCGTGGTGCGGCTCGCCCATCGATCGGCCACTGCGCCCGAGACGGGCCGCGCGGTGGCCGTCGGGATCCTCGTGTCGTTCAGCACGCAGCTCGGCCCGGTGTACCTCCGCGTCGACCAGCTCGGGCTGGCCGCAACCGCCGACACGATGACGCCGGCGGAGGAGCGCAACCTGCGCGTCGTCCAGGCCGGCGTCGACGCGGCCGCGCCGCTCGGCATCGCCGTCCACGTCGAGACCGGACCGGTGAGCGGCGGCGGCTCGATCCAGCACGACCCGGCCACCGGTGACTACATCGGCGTGCTGGTGCTACGGCTCGGCAAGCGCGTGACGCTGACCTGCATCGGTCTGGTGTCGACCAAGGGTCGTGACGGCGCCGACGAGTCGTCGCTGATCCTCATCGGCACGGTCGAGCACCTCGACCTGCAGGCCGGCTTCGTGACCTTCGACGGCTTCGGCCTCATCTACGTCTCCGACCGTCGCCTCGACGTGGACGCTGTGCGCGCCGCCCTGCCGACCGGTCAGCTGCGCCACATCCTGTTCCCGGCCGATCCGGTGAAGCATGTGCCCGAGCTGGTCAGCGCCCTGCGCACGTTCTTCCCCGTGCAACCCGGCGTCCACAGCTACGGCATCCTCGTCAAGCTGTTCTTCGGCGCCGGCCACCCGATCATCCGTGCCGACCTTGCCCTGCTGCTCGAACGCGACTCGGTGGCCGACCGGTCGCGGCTGCTCGTGCTCGGGCGCATCTCCTCCGCGCTGCCACAGGACAAGGACGCCGTCCTGCGGCTCAATCTCGACGTGGTCGGCGTGTTCGACCTCGATTCGGGCGCGATGGCGGTCGACGCCGTGCTCTACGAATCGATGCTGTGCGGCCGCTTCGTGCTCACCGGCGCCGCCGCGTTCCGGCGCGCCAGGGGTGAGGGGTTCGCGCTCGCCGTCGGCGGCTTCAACCCCCGGTTCCGGCCGCCGACCGGCTTCCCCGTGGTGCCACGGGTCACGATCGCGCTGACGGCCGGCGACAACCCGAAGCTGATCGTCGAGGCCTACTTCGCGCTCACCTCGAACACCGTCCAGTTCGGTGCCCGCGCCTCGCTCTACGCGGCCGCGTACGGGTTCAGCATCGAGGGTTACGTCGGCTTCGACGTGCTGATCCAGCTGTGGCCGCCGCACTTCATCGCCGACTTCCAGGCCGGTGTGCAGCTCAAGCGCGGCAGCCGCAACCTGTTCAAGGTCGACGTGCGCGGCACGCTCGAGGGCCCGATCCCGCTGCGGGTTGCCGGGCGGGCCACCTTCGGCATCCTGTGGTGGGACTACACCGTCGGGTTCGACCGCGTCCTCATCGGTGGCTCGGGCGATGTCGTCACGGAGACGCTCGATGTGATCGCCGAGGTCGTGACCCGGCTGGAGAACCCGACGAGCTGGCGGTCCGAGCTCCCACCCGCCGCCGCCCAGTTGGTCGGGCTGCGGGCCGTCCCGGCCGGCGACGCGCTCCTCCTGCACCCCCTCGGCCGCCTCGAAGTCCGCCAGGGGGTCGTGCCGCTCCGCCTCGACCGTGACATCGACCGGGTCGGTGCGTTCGTCCCGGCCGGCGACCGGCGCTTCGCCGTCACGTCGGCCGCGGTGGGCGGGTCCCCCGTCGCCACGGATCCCGTGTTCGACGACTTCCCCGACGGCCACTTCTTCGAGCTCACCGACGCCGAACGCCTCTCGGCGCCGGCGTTCGTGCGGCGCGAGGCCGGCGTCGCGTTCGGGAGCGACGAGTACCGCACCGACACCGGCGCTGCCGTCACGTCGCCGGTCGGCTACACCGAGATCACCGTCGGACCCGACGGCGTGCCGGTGCCCCCACCACCCGAGTCCGAGCCTCAGCCTCAGCCTCAGCCGCCGCCGATGCACGTGTTCGACGCCGGCCTACGGATCGGTGCCGCCGCGCGCGCCGCCACCCGCACGAACCAGAGCGAGCGGTACACCGAGCCTGCGCTGGCCGGCGCACCGCGCCTGAACGACCGGTGGCGGCAGCCATGAGCGAGCGAGTCTTCGAGCGAGCGAATCAGTATTACGGCGCCTTTAGCTCACTGGGGCACCGCCCGTCGCCTCCCACGGTCAACCACACGGCCATGGTGCACCAGTGAGCGAGCGAGTCTTCGAGCGAGCGAATCAGTATTACGGCGCCTTTAGCTCACTGGGGCACCGCCCGTCGCCTCCCACGGTCAACCACACGGCCATGGTGCACCAGTGAGCGAGCGAGTCTTCGAGCGAGCGAATCAGTATTACGGCGCCTTTAGCTCACTGGGGCACCGCCCGTCGCCTCCCACGGTCAACCACACGGCCATGGTGCACCAGTGAGCGACCCCAACCTCGTGTTCCTGCCGTGGGTCGACCGCGGTGGCACCGCCACCCGGCCGCCCGACCGGCCCGAGACGCACCCGGCCAGCCAGGTGACGACGAGCGCCGAGGTCGTCGTCAACGAGACCGAACCCGTGTCGATCCCAGTTCGGATGATGGGACCAGGCGAGGTGACGGCGCTCGCCCCGCAGCAGGTCATCCGCACCGACCCGGCGCCCGGCACCCCCACGTTCGAGTCCAACTATCTCGCGCTCGTCGAACTCGACGAGCCGGCGCTGCCGTGGCTGTTCACGCCCGCCTCGGCCCTCGCCGGACGGCTCCGTCCGTGGCTCTGCCTCGTCGTCGTCGAGGTCGGACCCGGCGTCCGGCTCGACCCACCCGGCGCAAGCCCGCTGCCGGTGCTGCGGATCGGGCCACCGGCGCGACCCGAGATCCAGCTGCCCGACCTGGACGACTCGTGGGCGTGGGCGCACGCGCAGGTCGCGCCCACCGGGACGGACGACGCCGCCCTCACGGCGGCGCTCGGCGGCGATCCGGCCCGCAACCTGTCGCGCCTCGTGTGCGGGCGGCTGCTCAGCGAGCAGACCGACTACCTCGCGTGTGTCGTGCCGACGTTCGAGTCGGGCCGGCGGGCCGCGGCTGGGTGACGACCCCGGCGATGCGCAGGGCCCGGCGTGGACGCTGGCACCCGACATGGGGCCGGTCGAGCTGCCCGTGTACCACCACTGGCGCTTCGCCACCGGCCCGGCCGGCGACTTCCAGTCGCTGGCCCTCGCGATCCGCGGCCGCACGGTGCCCGCCACCTTCGGTTCACGGCCGATCGATCTCTCGACCTCCGGGCTCGGCCTGGCCGACACCGACGACGCCCAGGTACGTCTCGGCGGCGCGCTGCGGGCGCTCGATGCCGACCCGGTCGCGTGGTCGGACCCAGCGCTTCCGGCCCGGTTCGCCGCCGCGCTGACGGAGGTGCTCAACACGCCCGACCAGATCCCGGTCGATACGCCCGTGCTGGCCCCGCCGCGCTACGGCGCCGCCTACCGCCCGGCTGCCTCGCTCGACCCGACGGTTCCGGCGCGCTGGTACGAACAGCTCAACACCGATCCCACCGGCCGGGTCACGGCCGCGCTCGGCGTACAGGTCGTGCAGCGCGACCAGGAAACGCTCGTGGCGTCGGCATGGGACCAGGCTGCCGATCTGCGCGCCGTTGCCTCGCTCGGTCGGTTGGCCGACGCCGGCATCGCGATGGCCGAGCGGATGCAGGCCCGGCACCTTGCCCCCTTGTCCGCGGAGGTCGGCGTGTTCGTTGTCGCACCACTGTTCCCCCGCCTCCATCTCGACCCGGTCGTCAGCGCGTCGGCGTTGGCCCGCGTGCTGGGCGGCGACGACGTGCCCACGCAGACGTTCGGCGCCACCGTCCGCCGCGCTCGTCCGGGCGCGGGGCGCCACCGTGCGCCGCGCGAGCCGCATCGCCGCCGTGCCGGCGCGTCTCGATCTGGCCGTGCAGCTGTCTGGCATCGCCGGGCCGGCGCGAGCCCGCATCGACGCTGGCCGCCTGGCGACGCTCGAGGTGCTCGGCGCCTCGGCATCGTCGCCCGTCGACCTCGCGTGGGCGCTCATGCGCCCGGACACCTTCACCGGTGCGCCGCCGCGACCCCTGTTCAGCGCCCGCCCGCTGTCTCTGGGCGGTACCGGTGGTGGCATCCGGCCCGGTGACATCCTCGGTTCGACCAGGGACAGGGTGATCGTGGCGGACCGCACGACCCGGTTCGACAGCATCGGACGCGTCCGCCGCCGGCGGGACGACGAACCGCCGGATCCACCCGAGCCCCCCGACATCGAACCGCCAGAGCCCGACCCGCCGCCACCTCCTCGCCAGGACAGCGCGGACGCGGCGGTGTTCCGCGTGCTCGCGCCGGATCACCTGACCCGGTTCCTCGCCCCGGTGCGCGACGAGGGACCGGTTCGGGCCACGGTCGACATGGGCGCCCTCTTCGATCAGGTCATCGCGATGACGGCGCCGGCCACGACGTTCACCGCGGCGCTTGGCGGAGTGCTCGACGCGCCGACGCCGACCGACCCGACCGAGCCCGCCCCGCCTGCGCCGATCCCCTCCCAGCTCAGCCCCCGCTTCGGCGCCCCGATGGCGCGCGCCCTGGCGGAGCTCGGCCAGGAGTGGCTGCTGCCCGGGTTGGGCGAGGTTCCCGCCAACACCGCACTGGCGTTGCGCACCAACTCGTCGTTCGTGCAGGCGTTCATGATCGGCCTCAACCACGAGCTCGGCCGCGAGCTGTTGTGGCGGGAGTTCCCGACCGCGCTCACCGCGACGTTCTTCCAGCGTTTCTGGGACAGCGCAATCGACCCGGCGGCACCGGTCGACGTCGACCCGCTGGCCGACTGGGGCGACCGTCCGCTCGGGGCCGCGCCGGCCACCGGCGAGCGGTTCGTGCTGCTGCTCCGCAGCGAGCTGCTCCGCCGGTTCCCGGACGCGCTGGTCACCGCGGTGAAGGGCAGCGAAACGCTCCTGCCGGTGTTCACCGGTGCGCTGGTGCCCGACGTGCGCTACTTCGGCTTCACGATCCCGGAGGCCGAGGCGGAGCAGTGGTCGATCGTGATCGCGGAGCAGCCGGGCGCGCCGCGCTTCGGCTTCGAGGTCGGCGACGCGCCGGCCGGCGTCAGCCACGCGCCGGCCGCCGATGCCACGTCCGCCGCGCTCGCCCACCGGCTGCGCCAACTGCCCGCGCGGATCACCATCCCGGTGTCCGTCCTCCTCCGCCCCGAGAACCCGGAGATCGACCAGTGAGTGGCGTTGTCGATCTTGGCCCGCTGATCGCAGGCGCGGCCGTCACCGACCCCGTCGACCCGGCCTTGTCGGCGACGCTCGGCGGGAGCCACCCGATCGTGCTGCTGCCGGTGCGCGTGGAGACCCGGTACGCGGACGCCGCGGGCGGCGGCCGAGAGTTGCTCGTGCGCATCTGGCCCGACCAAGTGCACGTCGACGCCCACGACCCGCGTCTGACGGCTGCGGAGGCCGAGGCCGGACGCAACTTCTGGCTGGCGGACTGGCGCAGCGGTGACGACCAGGAGCGACGCCGACGCGCCTGGCAGGCGCTGGCCGAGCACCTGGACCCGGCACGGGCCGCTTGGGTAGCGCGCGCGACGCGACCCGTGAACGCCGCCGCCCGACCGGCCGAAGCCGTTCCCGACACCGAGCCGCCGCGTGTGCTCCCGACGTTCGGCACGGTCCAGCTCGCCGAGCGCCCGGCCACACCCGTGGCCCGCCTGCTGCCGGAAGCCTGGACAGCGACGGCCTACGCGGGCGGACAGGTAGTGGCCGTCGCGACGGGACGGCCAATCACCGGCGACCCGGCAGTCGGGCCCGACTCCGACGCTCCGTTGGTGCACCCCACCGTCGACGGTGACGAGGACAACGAGGTGGCCGCCGTCGACAGCGCCATGCACTGGCTCGTCGAATTCGACGCGGCCGTGGACATCGGTATGGCGCTGCGGTTGCCGGTGGACGCGCCTGTCGACCTGTTGCTGGTGACCGGCGTCCGCCAGGGTGGGCCGGACGACGGCGCGAGCGCCCTCGCCGCGCTGCTCGACGCACAACGGTTCACCGCCGGGCTCGGCATCGTCGAACAGGGGACGCTCACCAACAACACCGACGGTGCTCCGGCCGGATGGTCGAGCGCCGACCTCGGTTCGCTCGGCGAACCCGGTCGCGCGGGAGACACGAGCATCGCCGCGCACCTCGCACGCGCGCTCGGTCTGGAGGACACGCACCTGCTCGGCCTGCCGGGTGCCGACGCTGACAGCGACGACGCGCTCATCACCGCCGTCACCCGGACGCTGTGGCCGGCGACGTGGGGCTATTGGCTGACCCAGTTCGTCGGCCTCGGCGCCGACGGTCTGAGCGTCGACGACTGCGACTGGGCGCGCGAACACGCCGCTCGTTACCTGCGTCCCAGCGGCCCCTGGCCTACCCTGCGCATCGGTCGCCAGCCGTACGGGCTGCTGCCCACGACGGCGCTCACCCGGTTCCGGGGCGATGCCCGCGAGACGCGCCTCGGCGCGATCCTCTCGGGCCTGATCGCCACGGGATGGCGACCGGCACTGGGCAGGGCGGCACGAGTGGGGCGCGGCGACCCGGCGACGGACCTCGTCGACGTGCTACGCCTCGACGCGCTGTCGGACGGCGTGTCGCTCCGCCGCGCCCTCGGCCCGACGTTCGCCGCCAATGCGCTCGAGTTCCTGTCGCGCGGCGTGCCGGGCGACGCGTGGCTCGCGCTGGCCGCCCGCACGCGGTCGCTCACGGAAGCAGCCGGGCTGCCCGCTGCGATCGCCGGCGCGCTGTTGCTGTACGAGCCGACGGCATGGCCGGTCGAGCTGCCGCTCGTGGGCGACGATCACACCACCGCCATGCGCGACCTGCTCGCCGCCGATGTCGACGCCGTCGCCGCAGCGATCGACGACCGACCGGAGTCACTGCTGACGGCGCTGGTCCGCCAATGCTTGTTGCGCGAGCACGCCATCGCCGGCATGAGGCTGATCGGTGACAGCACCGTGGCTCCCGCCCACGATGCGGAGCTCTTCGGGTTCGGTGACTCGACGCTCGGGTGGTCGGCACAGCGTGCCCGGTCGGTTGACGGCAGCACCGTACGCGCCCGGCTGGCGTCGACCGGCGATCCTGCCGCAGCCGGCATCGAGGCGTTCCGCGCCGCCGCGCTCACCGTCGCCGAAGCGAACGCCGAACTGCTCGCACCGCACGTCGCCGGAGCGCTCGACGCGGCCTCGCACCGGGTAGACGCATGGGCAACCTCCCTGGCGATGCGCCGACTCGCCGACCTGCGCGCCGACCGGCCCACCGGACTGCTGGTCGGCGGTTACGGCTGGGTCGAGGGGCTCGCACCGGACCCGATCGACGTCGCCGCCGAACCGGTCGAGGGCGAGCCGGGACCGTTGCGTCGGGCGGCCGACGACCCGGGGTTCCTGCACGCGCCGTCGATCCACCAGGCGGAGGTCGCCGCGCTGCTGCGCAACGCCCACCTCGCCCACGGTGGCGGTGACGACGACCCGTTCGCGATCACGATCACGTCCCAGCGGGTGCGCCTGGCTCAGCGCATCTTCGATGGGGTGCGGGCCGGCCGCAGCCTCGGTGCGGTCCTTGGCTACCTCGTCGAGCGCGACCTCCACGAGCGGGGTCTCGATGCATCGGTCGACAACGCGCGCGAGGTCGCGCCACTGCCCGGGCAGGAAGCGCTGCCGATCCCCGCCCGCCGGCTCGACGGCCTCGCCCTCCACCAGCTGTGGTCCGACAGCGAGGGCCACGCCGTCGACCACCTGGTCGCCGGCTCGCAAGACGAGGCGCTGCGACGCAGGGCCGCTGGCGTGCTGCGCCGACTCGGAGTCGCCGTCGACGCCGCCGCCGACCTCCTCCAAGCAGAGCAGGTCCACCACATGGTCCGCGGCAATCTCACGGCGGCCGTCAACACGCTCGGTGACATCGATCGTGGGCTCGCCCCACCACCGGAGCTCGATTTCGTCCGGACGCCGCGTACCGGCACGACCGTCACCCACCGCGTCGCCATCGTGATGCCGGTCGACGGCGCGCCGACGGGTGGTTGGGCCGATTCGGTGAGCTCGCCGTGGGCAGCAATCGAACCGGCGCTCGACGCCTGGCTGGCGCAATGCCTCGGCCAAGCGGCCGGTCACGATCTCACCGTGGTCGATGCCGGCGCCACGGAGCACACCGTCGCGCTCGTCGACCTCGGCCTCACCGCCACCGACCTCGTCCGCATCGCCGGTGCCGGTGAGTCGGGTGTTGCTGAGCTCGCTGCGCGCGCCGCCCGGACGATCCCCGGTCCCCTGTCGCGGCCGACGCTGCGCGCCGAGCGCGACGTGCTCGATCTACTCGAGCTCGGCCGGTCCCTGGCCGCCCTCGTCGCCGCCGCCCGCCCGCTCGACGGCTCGAAGCTCCAGCCACCTCACGCCGACCCGCGCCCCGGCACCGACGTCGGCGAGCTGGCCGAACGGGTGGCGCGGGCCGAGGAGCTGACGCGGACGGCGATCACGGCGCTCGACGCGGCACTGGCCGGCGTCGACACCGAAGCCGTGCAGACCGCGATAGCGGCCGCCTGGGGCTTCGGTCTCGGCGACGCCACCGTTCCGGCCACGACTGACGAGACGTCGCTGCGCGCCGCGGCCGACCGTGCCCGACGGGCACTGCAGGCCCGACTCGACGAGGCCGGCGCGATCGCGCTCACTGCGGGCGGTGTCGAACTCGCCGACCGTCCAGGCCCGCCTCGGCGTGCTGCTGGGGCCCGGCTTCGTGGCGCTGCCACGGTTCGCGCGCGCCCGACACCGAGGACCTCGTGAGCGTCGCGCGACGACCCGGCGCTGGCCGGCGACGATCCGCTGGTGGCGGAGACCTGGCTGATGCGCCTGGAGCGCGTCCGCGAGCCGCTCATGCGTCTTGGTGTCGCGCTGCGCGAGGCCGAGGCCCTCGGCGGGACGCCGCTGCGCCTGGCATTGGCGCAGACGCCCCACCGGCCGGGCGCGGCGTGGAACGGTCGTCCAGCGTCGGTGTACGTCGACGGCGCCGCCTCCCTGGTGCTCGTCGGAGCCGACGTGTTGGCGCCTGGCCGCCAACTCGCCGGGTTGCTCGTCGACGAGCTGACCGAGCTCGTGCCATCGGCCACGGAGACGACGGGCGTCGCATTCCGCTACGAACCGCCGACTGCCACGGCACCGCAGGCGCTGCTGCTGGCCGTGCCGCCGGTGATCGGCGAGGAATGGACGGCGGGGGGCCTCAACCAGGTGCTCCTCGAGACGCTCGACCTGGCGCACGCGCGGGCGCTCACCCCCGACGACATCGACCTCGTCCGCCAGTTCCTGCCCGCCACCATGCTGGCGTTCAACACCGACGGCGACGTGCCGTCGACCAACCCCAATTCGCTGCAGTGAGGAACTGAGATGGCGTCGATCACCACGTTCGCCCGACTCGAACCGCAACCGCGTCGTGGCGACGTCACCGTCGGTTCGGCGGCCCCGATACGCGATCCGCTCTGGCTGCTGGCGCGCCAGTGGCAGGTCGGCGAGTTCGCCGGCCATGACGGTGGCAGCCCGATCGTCGCCCGCTGGCGCGGCGTCGCCGCGGCGCCGACCCGTCTCGTCGCCGGACCCATCCTGCCCAACACGGCTGTCGACGCGCCGGGCTTCGACCCGGCGGCGGCACCTCTGGAGTCGATCATCGAGCGCGTCACCGCGCCGCTGCCGATCGACGCCGACACGTCCGACGGGATCCGCCTCGCGGTCGACACCGGCCGGCACTTCCTCGCCCTGCTGGGACGGCAGGTCACGTCCCGCGACTACCGCGGCGACTTCCTTGCCCGCTACCTGCTCGCCATGCCGAGCGACGAACAACTCGCCGCACTCGACCCGGCGACCGCCGCGTTCGCCCGCCTTCACGCCGAACGCAGCCTCGACGGCCGACTGCTGCGGGCGGAGCTCGCCGACCACGACGTGCCACGGCTCGGCAGCGCCATCGAGCCCGGAGACGTCGCCGAGGTGCGCCAGGCGGCGGCAGCGTGGTTGGCCTGGCTGGCGACGCTCTTCGACGACGCCGACCCCGACACCCTGTGCTGGCAGCCGACTCGGTTCGAGTACACGGCGTCGATGGCCGGTCGACGCTCGGCCGACCCGTTCGGCGAGACCACGCTCACGGCGCCCCGCTACGACCGCGACACGATCGACTGGTACGAGTTCGACGTCAACGGCGAGGTGAACCTGGGCACCCGGCCCGCCGAGGCGGGTCTCACGGCCACCCGAACCGTCGTACCGTCAGCGGTCACCGCACCCGGCCTACCGGCCGCCCGCTTCTGGGAGTTCGAGGACGGTCGGCTCAACATCGCGGCGATCCGGCCGGCGAACACCGACCTCGCCCAGGTGCTGCTGGTGGAGACACTCAGCGCGTACGGCAACGACTGGTACGTCATCGGCATCGAGCTCCCCGTCGGACGGATCGTCGAGTCGGCGTCACTCGTGGTCACCGACACCTTTGGCGTGCGCACGCTGCTGCGGCCTGCGGGGGCCACGACGTCAGGCCGGTGGGGGCTGTTCCGCCACGCCATGCCGGTCGAGGACGACGAGGCCGAAGGCGTGCCGATCAGCAACCTCCTCTACCTCGCGCCCGCGGGTGGCGCAACCGCTGATCGGGCCGGTCGTCGAGCAGATCACGCTGACGCGCGACGAGCAGGCGAACGTCGGTTGGGCGATCGAGCAGATCGTCGAGTCGCCGATGCAGATCGGCGTGACGCTGAGCGATGCCCGGCCCGCCGACCCGCCGGGCGACCCCGACGTGGCGCCCGACTACCGACTCGCCCACGAGCCACCACCGCACTGGATCCCGCTACTGCCGGTGCGGACCGGGCCGGACGAGCAGGTCGTGCTCGCGCGAGGGTCGGTGCTCGACGTGACGGGCGGCCGTCGGCTCGTCGAGAGCGTCACCGCGCTGCTCGCGGGCGACGTTGACGGGTCGCTCCTGATCCCCGAGGAGGAAGTGCCCGACGACGGCCTCGTGGTACAACGGCACTACCAGGCGGCCCGGTGGATCGACGGCACGCTTCACGTATGGGCAGCCCACCGCGCCCGCCCCGCCGGCCAACTGCCATCGGCCGGACTGCGGTTCGACACGTTGACCGGCTGAGGTTCGCCGTGGCCCTGATCGCCGTCACGGGACGCTTTGATGCGCGAAATGGCGGTCTGTCGACCATTTCGCGTCTCAAGGTGACAACGGTGATCCCAGCGGGTAGGCGATGTCACAGATGACTTGGTCGTCGTCGATCTCATCTGGTTCAGCGCGATACACCTCTCGACATGAGAGGCGACTGCCGGGGTTAGCGATGACTGCGGGCGAGCTGGCCACCGCGTCGTAGGCAGCGAGGATCGCCGGGTAGGCCCACTGGGCCTTGGTGATCGTTGTGTACGCCTCGTCGTGGGCGGGCTCCGTTCGGATGCCGATCAACTCGGTCGGTTGGACCTCGTCGTCGCAGCCCAGGATCGCTTCGATCGGTCCATCGCTTTCGTGGTCGACGATGCCGTGGAAGATCAGCGTGAACGGTCCTGTCGGCTGCCGGTCGCCGAGATGGTCGGTGAACGCAGCCTTGGCCTCGTCGGCGAACGCATCGGTCTCGTTGGCGTGCAGTCGACGCTGTATCGACATCACCCGCTGTTCCGTGACGCGACGAGTGTTGATCGTGTACATGGTTGTGTGCTCCTCTCGCAGGACGGCATGGATGTGGCGCACCAGAGCGCGTCGGCTCGAATGTTGTGCCTCGAGACGGATGAGGTGATTGTTGAGCCGTTCGACTGCGGGTTGACGTCCGCTGCGCAGATCGTCCACCAGCACAGCGATGTCGCTCAGGCTCATGTCGACGGCGCGCAGCAGACCAATGAGGCGAGCCACGCGAACTTGGTCGGGGTCGTAGCGGCGGTACCCGGACGTGGGATCCACATCCGCCGGGCGCAGCAATCCCGACTCGTCGTAGATCCGAAGCGCCTTGGTCGTCAGCCGAGCCAAGCGGGCGAACTCGCCGATCGTCAGCAGGGTTCTGTCGGTGCGGGCCACGCTGTCATCATCCAGGTTGCCCCCAGGGCCGAGTCAACACTGTCGGAACCAGCGCCACCGAACTACGTCGTCCCCTCTCGTGCCGGGACCGAACTGGCTGGAGTGCTTGTGCAGGCTCGGCGGCGGGGCGGACCGAACCGATGGGTGTCTAGGTGACCGAATCGTCATGAGAACACCCATCGGTCGCTGGTTCGTGACCATCAGCAGGTGATCACGCGTGAAGCTCCCTCCGCCCGGCGTCAGAACTTGAAGCGGGTGAGGCCGCCCGGCTCTGCGCCCAACACGACGGTCGCCGAGCGGGGCTCGATGCGATACACCTGCCACGGCGGCGGCCCTTGAGACGGTGCGTTGAACGGCGCGGTGATCCCGGAACCACTCTCGTCGGGCTCCGCCGGCCAACCGCCGTCCGCCCACGCCTTCGCAATGCGCGCCACGACGCCCGGATCGGTCACCCGTGCAGCGTGCCCCTCGACGACCACGTCCGCGTCCCGGATCGACAGAGCGACCGAGCAGCGAGGATCGCCGGCAACGTTGCGGCTCTTCCGGGTCCCCGAGCCCGTTTGGAACCAGAACGCGCCATCGAGCCACAGGGCGCCGACCGCAGTCACGTGCGGGCTGCCGTCCTCGTTCACCGTTGCGAGCCAAGTCGAACGAGCATTGTGCGCGTCGGGAGCCGGCGCCGAACCTGCATCCAGCTTCTCGACAATTTCGGCCCAGTCCACTGGGGGGAGCCCGTCCTCAGAGCCCAGGTTGATGATCTCCATGGCAGCTTCCTTTCCTAGTCGGTCGACACGTGCGCAACGGCCTGTCGTAGTTCAGACGTGCCGCAATCCGCCAAGTCATCGCCCAAGCGTTACCGGGACACCCGACCTCGATGACCACGGAATCACAGGATCCCGCCGTCGCTGATCCGTCGGGTGGCGTCGAAGATCCCAGCGTCTGAAGCCATGAACGTGTCGCGGTCGATGATTCGGCAGCCGGCTGCAAGCAGCGACGGTAGCGCTGGGTTGGGGCCTGGCAGGCAGCTACCGATGCGGCCACCCTCGGCCGCGTGATGGTAGGCGGCCACGACGACCGCAACAGGATCCGCCTCCGATGCCGTGATCAGTCGGTTGATCCAGCGATCGCGACCAGTGCGTCGGCACCGAGCGTGGACGACGGCCACGGGACGACCAGCATCCGCCACAACGAACGGGCGAGCCTCGGGAAGCGATGCCCAGAAGCGGTGATCCTCGGCGTTGGCGGTGCCCAGCCACAGCTGCTCGAGGTCCGTCGCTGAGTCCGGACTCACCGAGTCACAACTGATGCGGGGAGAACGTCGATGGCAAGCATCCCGAGTCGATGTCGAGGTACAGGTTGGGCCACCACGGGATCATCCCGTTGCGAACGTAGAGCGGCAGCGCACGCGGATCGGAAGAAGCAAAGGTCGTACGGCGTGTGGCGTCGCCCATGACCGCGGCGAGCAGTTGTCCGCCAGTTCCCTCACCGAACCGGTCCGGGAGCACGAACAAGTCGGCCAGGTGAGTTACCCCCGCCCGCTCGACGACGGCCGCGAAGCCGACCACACCGCCGGCGTCGGATGCGACCAGAACGCGCCCGGTCGCCATCAAGTGCGCGAGATACGGCGTCATGATGTCCACACCACCCGCGGGGATCTCATCGCCGTTGGCAGCCCAGACAGCAACGATGGCAGCGCTGTCGGCACCGGTCGCCGTGCGGATCTCGACGCCGCCATCGGACGTAGCGCTCACCCGTGCATCATGGCCTGGACGGGCTCCGAACGACGCGCCGCGACCACAGGATCCGCCGAGGTGGCCGCGCCAGGACGGCATCCTTTCACCGTCATGGGAGTGGAGCACCGAGATGGACGACATTGCCGTCAGGGTCTCGAACACTGGCCACTCGCTCACCCCACGGCTGATCCTCGGGATCTGCGACAACCGGAGCGCCGGCCTCCCTCAGGCGTGCGAGCGCGGCGTCCACGTCATCGACATACACCCAATACGCGAACCGCTCCTCGTCTGGCGATCCGCGCGATCCAATTCCGATGCTCGAAGTACCTCGCTCCATCGTCACGAACTCCGGGTCGCCCTCCGGAGGAAACTGGAAGGTCGGCGAGAATCCGAGCGACTCATAAAACGACCGGACGGCTCCGAGATCTCGGACGCTGATGATCGGGAATGCATCGTCACTCACCTCGAAATCCTCGCGCGCCCACGAACGACGGCGACGTGCCTGATCGACGACCTCGAGGTTCTGTGTGACGACACGGACGTCCGAACTCGTGTGTCGTGAAACAGAGACGGGACGATACTGTCATTGGCGATCGCGAGGAGGCGACCATGCCCCAGAAGACACCTCAGAAGCACGCCGCGAAGAAGCCCGGTAAGTCGCTCAAGGAGAAGCGCGAAGCGAAGAAGGCGAAGAAGGCCGGCCACAAGCCACTTACCTCTTGATCTGACCGCAGCGTCACGCGCCGCGGTCGAACGCTTCGGTGGGTGGCTGTGGCGTAGTGTCCGCTCCGTCTCGCTATCTCGGAGGTGCATGCACATGAGCGTCTACAAGGTCATCGACATCATCGGTACGAGCACGCAGTCCTGGGAGGATGCCGCTTCCTCGGCGGTGGCGAAGGCACGCGAGACACTGCGCGATCTGCGCGTGGCCGAGGTCGTGCGACAAGACCTCGACATCGGCGAAGACGGTGGCGTCACGTACCGGACTCGGCTGTCGGTGTCGTTCAAGTACGAAGACAGCTGACGAGCTGGCGCCGCGCGTCTGACGGACCACATGCTCGGCCTGATTCGATCGCACCGGCTAGCGCACGACGATCGTTCCCTGCATTTCGGCGTGGAATAGGCAGCGGTAGCGGTATTCCCCGGGGGAATCGAACGTGAACGAGAACGACGCTCCCTCGGCGAGCTCACCGGAGTCGAACGCGCCTTCAAAGGCCGTGACGGTGTGTTCCGTGTCGTCGTCGTTGATCCACGTGACAGTGTCACCGACGGTGATCTCGAGGACGACGGGGGTGAAGGCGCGACCGGCCAACGAAACCTCGAACGATGCTGGCTCGGTCGACGGGTCGGTTGCGGGCGTCCCAGCCGAGCTTGTCGCCGGGCTGCCCACGGGCACAGAGCCCGCGACGGGTGGAGCGGGGATCAGCGTGCCCGTTGCCGCTCGCACTTGAGCGGCGTCTCGCACGTCGAGCTCGGTCTGCGCGGGTGTGCCGACGTGCTCGACGACGGCGCTGTCACGGACATCTGCCTCGAGCAGTGTGGCGGCGTTGACGACCACTCTCGCTGCCTCACGCGCCGCAACCTCGGCCGTTCCGGCTGCGAGGTCAGTGCCGTCGAACGCGCCGGACTCGCGAGCGTCGACGTCGAGGGACCCCGTCGCTCCGGCGACGCGCATCACGGAAGTCCCCCGCACCTCGGCTTGGAATGTCTCCACGTCGACGTTGAGGAGGGTGGCTGTCGTGGTGTCGGCCAACTCGACCCCGAGCTCGGCGCCCCCGATGCCGTCGATCTGCAGGCTGACGCCGCCGCGCAGCCGGACGTCGAGCAGACGCTCGACCGTGATCTCGAACACGAGCTCCTCACCCCCGGAGAGCGTGATGCTGGCGTCCGGTTCAGGTTCGATCACGAGCTCGCTGTCCTCGACGTCGACGGCGAGCTGCTCCACTGCGTCGGGCGGGCCGGCGATCGTCACCTCGGCCGGCGACCCGATTGCCACGATTGCCCGTCCGATCCCGTCGATCGAGATCTCGTCCACGTCGCTCAACGGAATCGGCTCGCCCGAGCTCGGCGGAACGGTCGAGACGGCGGCCGCCGATGCTGAGATGTTGAGCGCCGTTCCGAGGATCATCAACGCACCAACCGTGACGTTTGCTGTCCGCATCGCACGTCCTTTCGGCCCGTCCGAGCGTACGGCAGTCATGCAGTCACCGATGGGTGTTTACGGGACCGAATCGTCATGTAAACACCCATCGGTTGGCGGGCTCGCAACAAGCGCGCTCACCGCACCGGCCGATGGCGCCGTGGACGGTCGTGAGCGATGCGTTACCAGTGGTCTCGGTGGACGACGTCGTCAAAGGCGCGCCGGTCGGGGCGGCGGACGATGTCGAGGGGCCGGTCGGCGGGGTAACCGAGACCGATGAGATAGGCGACGAACCGGTCCGCGGGAAGTCCAAGAATTCTGCGGGCGAGATCTTGGTCGCTGACCGCGGCGTGGCCGGTGCCGATTCCGAGGTCGGTGGCGGCGAGCATCATCGCCATCGTGGCCTGACCGAGGTCGTACTGGAGCCAGTCTCGATGGAGCTCGTCGGCAGGTTCGGCCGCGACAAGGGCAATGGTGGCCGCCGACTGGGCGACGTGGCCGGCGTATTGAAAGACCTGGGCCAGTTGCGTCAGTTGGTCGCGGTCGGTGACGACAACGAAGTCCCACGGCTGCCAGTTGCGCGACGACGGGGCCAGGCGGCCAGCCTCGAGGATCTGGTCGACGTGGTCCGGCGGCAACGATTCTGCGGTGTACTGGCGGACGTTGCGCCGGGATCGGATGGCGTCCCAGGTCTCCATGCGGCTCCTTTCGGTGGTCGCTGCTGATCGGTCGATGCGGCCGTCACTGCGATTCTGGCCGAGATCGATGACGATCACCCGGATGAGCCTGCATCTCGGCTACGCAACGCTTTGGAGTCGTTGTTCGAGGTCGTGTAGCGCGACGCGCAGCGCGGGCTCGTCGGTGGCGTCGAGGAGTAGTGCTGCTTCTTCAGCGAGTCCGGCTCGTTCGACGATCTGTTTCTCGTTGATGACCCATTCGCGCGCGTGCGGCCAGCCGGCTGTGCGCGGCTTCGATCAGGCCGCGTGCGCCGTTGGCCAATCCAACGACTAGGTCGCCCCGACTCGCCACCGCGGCTAGCCCGTAGCGCACGCTCGCCACGGCGTCGGCAGCCCATCGTCGGTGCGCCTCCCGGGCCAGCGCAGCCGGGTACACCGGTCGAGGCAGCACCCCACGCAGTGTGATGTTGAGGGCGAGCTCCGCCATCACCACGTAGGTCGGGATGCCCGCCGCGTAGAACAGCAACAGCTGCTTGTCGAAGCGACCAGCCGTGGCCTCGCCGCACCAATGCTCGACCTCGTTCAAGTCGCGGTAGTGCACGTCGACGCGGCGGTTGTCGATGGTCAGCCATGCTCCCCCGTTCATCACGCCGCCGCCCCAACCGCCGATGTCAGAGACCTCGCCTGGCCATCCCTTGGCACGCAGCGCTTCGGCACTGAAACCCTCGCGGAAGTACACCGCGACGTCCCAGTCGCTGTCATCACGGTGAGTGCCGCGTGCACGTGAGCCGCCGAGTGCCACAGCGACTACGCCGGGCAGGGTGGCAAGCTCGTCACTGACCCAGGCCACGAACTGCCCATCGTCCATGGCCCCATCGTCGCGGCCGCGCGCGCCTTCCGCGGAGTCCGTTACACCCTGCGCCGAATCGGCCGGCTGGTTAGCAGACGTCAAGGTGATCGCAAGGCGAGCCGGAGCACGACCTCGCCCTGCGAGTCAACCTCGCCGGTGGGCACGAAGCCGAGACGCTCGTAGAAGGGTCCGGGCGCACCCTCGTCGCCAACGACGTGGCTCGTCAGCAGTTCATCGCCGCCCGCCGCGCGGATGAGGTCGGCAACCTGGCGCACGACTTCGCGCCCGTATCCGCGGCCTTGGTGGCGTTCGTCGATGAGCAGCTTCCACAGGAACCACGGGCCGAGGATCTCGGGCGGTTGCGGGACACAATCCCAGCTCAGCATCACGAACCCCACCGGCTCGTCGCCGGCATAGACCGCCCGATACCAGGGACTCGCCTGCGGGTACTCCGCGGCCTCCTCGAGCGACTCAGCCACCGAGCTGACGAAGCGCTCCTGGCTCGGTGCGACACGAAGGGCGAGCACGTCCGGGCGATTCTCCTCGGTCAGCTCACGCAAGGTCACCCGCTCGTCGCACATCACACCGATGATGCCACCCAACGGCGATCACGGATCGTTGAGCAGGTCGTCGAGGAGGTTGCTCGGTTCCTCCCGCCATCCGAAGCGCCGCGCCGCACTGCGGTCGGAGTCGTCGCGAAGCGTGATCAGTGCCTTCCACAGTGCCCACCCGCGTGCGCGCGCCCACAACGCGTCGTCGACGTGGAGGTGGTTTCGAAAGGCGCGCCTGCTCGTACCGCTGAACAGCGTCCAAGCAATCGTCAAGTCGCATGCTGGATCCCCGACCGCGACACAGCCGAAGTCGATGACGGCGTGCAGTCGGCCATCGACGACGAGCAGGTTCGATCCAGTGATGTCGCCGTGGACCCAGACCGCCGGCCGATCCAACGACGTTGCCAGCGCGGCACGCCATGTCGCCGTCACCCGGTCGCTGTCGATCTCGCCGGCGAGCGCCTCGATGACCGACGCCGTCTCGTCGTCGTAGGTGGCGAGTGCACCACCGCGAAAACCGTTGCGCGGTCCAGGCGGCGGACCACTTGTTGGGTCGAGGCGCTGCAACGCGGTGAGGAACCCGGCGAGGTCGACGGCCAGACCCTCGAGGTCGCCGATCCGATCGATGGTTGCCGGCGATCCCGGCAGCCAGCGACGCACCGACCATGGGAACGGAAAGGTCTCGTCCGGGCGGCCGACGGCGATCGGCTCCGGGATCGACAACGGCACGCGCGGTGCCAGCCAGGGAAGCCAGTGAGCCTCGATGGCGACCTGGCTCGCGTACCCCTCATTGCGCGGCAGCCGTACCGACAGATCGTCCCCGAGGCGGAACGTCGCGTTGTCCCAGCCGTCGACGTCGGCCGGGACCACGTCAAGGTCGGACCACTGCGGGAACTGTGCAGTGATCAGTCGTCTGACCACAGACGCAGTTATCTCACGCCGTTCCACGACACCAGTGTCGCGACACGGGTGGAACGTCATGCTGAGGGTTACGGGTGTCCGCTACGGTGACCCGTCCGACGGCGAGTGCGGGGGACGCAATGGCAGCAGCGGAGATGTTCGACGTCAGCGGGTCGGCCGTGGTGGTCACCGGCGGAGCGAGTGGGATCGGGCTCGGCTACGTCGAGGCGCTCGCCGAGAACGGCGGACGGGTGACCATTCTCGACATCGACGGCGAGGCGACCGAGCGCGAGGCCCTGCGACTGCGCGATGCTGGATTCGACGTGCGCGGGGGCCGAGTCGATGTTCTCGATCACGATGCCCTCGACGCCGCGATCGATGAGGCAGCGGCGACGTATGGCCGCCTCGACGTCGTGTTCGCCAACGTGGGGGTCGATCCCGGCCCCGGTTTCGTCGGCGCCTGGGCCGGATCGACTCGCCCGCGCAACGACGAAGGCGCTCTCGAGCGCTACACGACCGAGCGCTGGAAACGCGCTATCGACATCAATCTCACGGGAATCTTCGCCACGATGCGCGCCGCGGCGCGGCACATGCGTCCGCAGCGCTCAGGCCGGATCATCGTCACCACGTCCGTGGCGTCGACCAAGAACGAGGCCGTGATCGGCGCCGCTTACATGGCCGCCAAGGCCGGCGCCGCCCACCTCATGCGCAACGTCGCCCTCGAGTTGGCGGCCTACGACATCACGGTCAACGCCATCGCCCCCGGCTGGTTCGTCACCAACATCGGCGGCGGGCACGCCCACGATCCCGAGGAGCAAGCGGCCGTCGCCCGCGAGATCCCGATGCACCGCGTTGGGTGGCCTGCCGACATCAAGGGCCTCGCCCTGTTCCTGGCATCTCCGGCGAGCGCCTACATCACTGGCCAGGAGATCGTCATCGACGGAGGGTGGCGGCTCGGCATTGCCGACTGACACCGCCTCGCTCGGTTTGCGTCAGCCCGGCGACCACGATCTGGTCATCCTCCTGACACAAACCGTCCGCCGTTGTTTCCGACGCTCATACTGGCGGACGTGGATGACCGACATGCAGCGGCGTACCTTGCCCGTATCGGGTTGGAGGTGCACTCGCCGAACGTGAGCTACCTGCAGGATCTCCAGCGGTCGCACCTCCAGTCGGTCCCGTTCGAGAGCCTGAGCATTCACCTTGCCGAGCGCATCTCGTTGGCCGAGGACGCCTTGTTCGACAAGATCGTCGCACGGCGGCGTGGCGGTTTCTGTTACGAGCTCAATGGGCTGTTCGCCGAGCTGCTCACCGCCCTCGGCTACGAGGTCACACGGCTGGCGGCGTCGGTGTACACGGGCCAGTCGGTCGGCCCGCCGCTCGACCACCTTGCCTTGCGGGTTGCCGCCGACGGTGAGCGGTGGCTGGTCGATGTCGGCTTCGGCGCGTTTGCCCAACACCCGCTGCGGTTCGACGTGCGAGGTGACCAGGCGGACCCGGCGGGCACGTACCGGATCGAGCAGCTGGACAACGGCGACGTGGTGGTGTCCGAGAACGGCGCACCGACCTATCTCCTCGAGCCCCGGCCGCGGCAGCTGGCCGAGTTCACTCCCACCTGTTGGTGGCAGCAGACCTCCCCCGAGTCGCACTTCACGATCGCCCCGATCTGCTCGATCCTGACCGAGGACGGACGTGTGACGGTACGTGGGCGTACGCTCATCGAGACCACGTCCGAACTGCGCAGCGAGCGGGACGTCGACGACGATGCCGAACTGCTGACCATCTACCGCGACCGGTTCGGCATCGAGTTGGACCGGGTTCCACGACCGCCGCCGGTCTCAGAAGCCGACGCGCTCACCCGGTAGGTGTGGTTCCAGTCCGCCTCCGACCCTGGGTGGAGTCGCGGATGAGACCGCGGCTCGATGACGCCGCCGTTGTCGCTTCGTATGGTCGAGCCATGGAACTACGTATTGACACCGCGTTGATTCCTCCCCCGCCGCCATCTGACGCACAGGTCACCTGGCCGCCACCGGCGCCGACCCGCCGCCGGCCTGTGGGGAGCTCGTGGCCGGGTTGGACGCTGGCTTCGGTCGCCACGATCTGGACGGCCGTGGTGCTCATCAGCGTGCTCTCGCCCGACATGATCCACGGAAGCGAGCAACAGCGCTTGCCGGTGGCCGCGCTCGGCACCTGGTTGTGGGGCTTCGGCGCTTCGGTTGTCGTGTTCGTGGCCATGGCACGACTACGTGGCAACCCCGGTGCTCGGCCGTTGTGGATGGTGTTGTTCGGCGCAACGGTGGTGATCTGGTCAGCGGCCACGGTGGCGAGTGCCGTCGGGCCGACGATTGTCACGGGCAGCGATCCGACCACGATCCCGATGGCGGCATTGATCGCACCGATCGGCGCGCTGGTGGCCACCGTGATCACTGCGGCGACCGTGATCATCACCCACGATCTCAGCTCAGATATCTGACTAGAGTCAGAGGAATCGACAAGGAGTTGGTGGCGTGCGTGCGACGGTTCAATCGGACCGTCACCCAAGACGTCGGCGCGCTCAGCGACCACTTCCTCGGCCGAGATCGACCGCTCGGGGAGTCACGGCTGTTGTGGGAGATCGGCGACCACAGCTGCGAGATCCGGGCATTGCGAGCGCGCCTCGATCTCGATTCGGGTTACCTCAGCCGCCTGCTTCGCTCATTGGAGGCCGCCGCCCTGATCGAGGTAGGTCCCAGCGAGCACGACCGACGCGTCCGCACCGCACGGCTCACAAGGAAGGGCTCAGCGGAACGAGCTCTGCTCGACCGACGCAGCGATGCCCTCGCGTGGTCATTGCTCGAACAGCTGGACGACGCCCAGCGTCAGCGCCTCGTCGCGGCGATGGACGAAGTCAACCGGCTGGTCACCGCCGCGCTCGTCCAGATCGACTACATCGATCCGGCACACCCCGACGCCCAGCGCTGCCTCGTCGAGTACTTCGCCGAACTCGATCGCAGATTCGACGCCGGCTTCGATCCGGCGCGAAGTATCTCCGCCGCCCTCGACGAGATGCGCCCCCCGGCCGGCGCCTTCCTCGTCGCCAAGTCGCACGGAGATGCGATCGGTTGTGGCGCGCTCAAGTTCCACATCGGGGCACCGACTGAGCTCAAGCGGATGTGGGTCGACTCACGAGCGCGAGGACTGGGCGTTGGCCGACGCCTGCTCGAGGCGCTCGAGCGGCGAGCCGTCGCCAGCGGCAGCCGGACGGTACGACTCGAAACGAACAAGGCCCTCACCGAAGCGATCGCGATGTACCGGGCAGCTGGGTATCGCGAGGTCGAGGCGTTCAACGACGAGCCATACGCCGACCATTGGTTCGAGAAGTACGTCGAGTGAACGAGGCGGTCCGGCGGGCACGGAGAACTGTGAGCCGTCGGCGCCGAAATCGGCGCCCAGCGCTCACAGTTCCAGGGAAGGCGGCTCGTTCATGGGCGGACCGTTCGTTCGCGACTCGTGCTGACGGCTACACCGATCCCCTGCGGGTCGGGGCTGAGCGCGAGATCGTTGTCGCGTTCGTCCCGATCGAGTTGCCGTCCGGCGCCATTGATGAGGTCAAGTTGTTCGAGTAGGACCGGCTTGCGCTCGTCGGGCGCGAGCTCGAGCAGGTCGTCGAGCGCGGCGATGAGGCGCCTCGTCACCTGTGGTGACTCCCGCCCGGCGAGACGAATCTCGTTGAACGCCAGCCGCACGTACGCGTCCCAGTGCATGACCGGGACGGTCAGCCGCAACTGTCCGCGGTCATCGCGGTAGCGACCGTCGGGTATCGCCCGAACGGCGAGTTGGCGTAGCCCGTCGTGCAACCGGTCGATCGCCTGGACCGCGGTGGTCGGATCGAGAAACGGCGAGTCCGACAGCGCCCGCTCGGCCATATCGACAAGCATCCGGAATCCGTAGGCAACGTCCTGGTCCAGTGTCCGTTCCAGTGCCGACGTCAGCGCGTCCACGGCGGCGTCGGCGTCCAAGTTGTCCGTCGGACCTTCGACCCGTAGCAGCGGGGCGCCGGCAGCGACGAACTCGCCGAGGGCGGGAACCACGTGCAGCACGCACTGTCCATCGACGGCCAGTTCCACCAGACGCTCTCGATCGATGCCGGTGAGCACCGCTGACTTCGGTGCTGTGATGACTCGCGGATCGTCGACCTCGGTGGTGAGCCGGTCCGGAAAGTGGACATCGAGCAATCGGCGGGTGTCGTTTCCGACGAGCTCGATAAGTGCCGACACGCGCAGCGATCGACCGATGTGATCTACGTACAACACGAGCATCGCGATGCTGGTCAGCACCAAGACATAGCTCACGGCGATTGCCACACCAGGAACCTGGCCCTCGCCTTCGAACCGCACTTCGCGCATTGCGATCATCGCGTGAGCGAACGTGGCCACGAACAACCCGATCGACAACTGGCTCGGCCGATCGCGCAGGAACGTCTGCACGATGCGTGGCGAGAACTGGCCCATCGCCAACTGCACCACGACCATCGTGATCGTGAGCACCAACGTGGCCAACGACACCATCGACACCGCGACGGTCGTCAAGATCGCCAGCGCGGCGTCCGGTCCGCCGGTCATCCACGAGGGGATCACGTCGAAGCCGAAAGCACGGTCGATGGCCACCGTTCCCAGCGACAATGCGATACCCCCGAGGACGCACATCACCGGAATGAACCACAGGCCCGAGCGCAGTCCTGTCGACGGAGTAGCCATCGACGCTCCTACCTGACTTCGACATCCGTCGGCATGCGTGCTAGTTACCCGCCGCCTCCCGTTGGCAAGCGCGGCACCTGCGACAGCATCCTCGCCGTATCTGGCGCGGATGCAGTATCAGACTGCCAGCCCTTGAGGCCGCCCGGCGACCGGTCGAGTCGCGAGGATGGGCACTGTGTTGCATCTACGTCTGATCGTGCCCCCAGATCTGACCGATCTGGTCGTCGACCAGTTGGCGTCGACACCGGGCGTTGTCCACATCATTCGCGACGTCGGTTCCGCGACCCAGCCCGATGGGGACGTCGTGCTGTGCGACGTGGCGCGGGAGGCAGCAAATGCCGTCGTCGAACGCCTGCAGGACTACGGCGTGCACCGATCCGGCGCGATCGTGATCGAGGCGATCGAGGTTGCGGTGTCGGACGCGGCCGCAGCAGCCGAGGCGGCGTCGCCTGGTGAAGCCGGCGACGCACTGGTGTGGGAGCAGCTCGAGGCTCGTACCCGCAGCGAAGCAACGCTGACGGTCTCGTTCGTCGTATTCATGTCGATCGCCGCGACGATCGCGGCGATTGGGATCTTGCTCGACTCGCCGATCCTGATCATCGGCGCGATGGTTGTCGGACCTGACTACGGACCGCTCGCCGCCTTGTGCGTGGCCATCGTGCGTCGTCGCCGAGCGCACGCCTTCGTCGCCTTGCGCACACTGGCCGTCGGCGTCGTCGCGGCCGCGGGCATCGCGTTTGTCGCCACCCTTGGCTTTCGGCTGACGACAATCGCACCAGATGCCTATGAGGTAGGCGATCGGCAACTCACGGCATTCATCTCCCGCCCCGACGCATTGGCGGCCGTCGTGGCCGTGCTCGCAGGTGTCGTCGGCATGCTGTCGTTGACCGAAGGACGCAGCGGCGCACTCGTCGGCGTGTTGGTCTCCGTCACCACGATCCCGGCCATCGGCAATATCGGCGCAGCCGCCGGCTACGCCTCGTGGGACGACGTCGGCGGCGCAGCGCTGCAACTCATCATCAACGTGACCGGCCTGGTTGTCGCCGGGGCGGTCACCCTGTACGTGCAAGCCCGCATTACCACTGCGACTCCTGCGCACAATCGTCGGTATGGCTCGTCTCGCTGATGTTGTGATCGATTGCGCTCGCCCAGCTGTTCTCGCCAGGTTCTGGGCGGCGACCCTCGACGGTTACGCCGTTGCGCCCTATGACGACGCCGAGCTGGCGCGGCTGCGCTCAATCGGCGTTGACGATCCCGAGGACGATCCGACCGTTCTGGTCGAGGGACCCGCTGACTCGCCGCGACTGTGGTTCCAGCGGGTTCCGGAGGCGAAGGTGGTCAAGAATCGAGTGCACCTTGATCTCCATGCCGACGACGTCGACGCCGAGGTCAACCGCTTGATCGGCCTCGGCGCCCAGGTGTTGCACCCGGAGCGCGACGGCCTCGTCGTCATGGCTGACGTCGAAGGCAACGAGTTCTGCGTGACGCGCGGCTGAGCGTCCGAGCGCCGCAGGGCGCTGCCTCGGCCGCGGGTCCGGCATGCTGAACGGGTGGAACGACCATCCACTGTGGCGAATCCGCTGCTCGACCTGTACGAGTCTGCGATGGGCGGCGGTGCCGACATCGAGGCGACGCGCAGCTGCTCGATCGCCAGGTACGCGTTTGCCATACCGACCGATCGAGCGCTCGATCGGATCCGTCTGCGCTCGCCCGGCGGAGTGGTCGAAATCGGCGCCGGCACCGGCTACTGGGCGCATGCCCTTGATCAGCGTGCGGTCGATGTCGTGGCGTTTGACATCGAGCCTGCGCCGTCGCCTGCCAACCCGTGGTTCGCCGGTACGCCACCGTGGTATCCGGTGCATCGCGCCGACCACAACGTGGCCGCCGACCATCCCAGGCGCACCCTTCTGATCGTTTGGCCAACGAAGAACGAGGTATGGGCTTCTGCCGCCGTCGAGGACTACTTCGACGCGGGCGGAGCGTGTGTGGCTTACGTCGGCGAGGGGCCCGGCGGTCGTGCCGGCGACGACGTATTCCACGCGTTGTTGGGCGAACTCGTCACCTGCGTCCAGTGCGCATACGGTTCGATGACGTCGCCATGCATCTGCGGCGTCACCGCACGATGGTCGAGAAGCGAGACGATCGTGCTTCCTCACTGGACGGGCTACCACGACGACCTTCACCTCTACAGCCGACGGTCGTGATCGCCGGGCTGAAACAAACCGGGTGACCGGGTCAGCCGGCCTCGAGCGCAGCGAGGTCGCGTTCCGCGTAGCGGCGATGGGATGAGTACTCCTCCATGAGCACCCGCAGGCACTCGGCGCCCGTGTGGGTCTCCTCGTCCCCACGCAGGGGCGATGACCGCGGTGCGCGGCCGTTCGAGATCGGCGTCGTCGAGGGTGTCGAGCAACGCCCGCAATCGGGCCAGGCGACCACGGAGAACGGCGAGAACCTCGTCGTAGGAAGGGTCGGCGTCCTCATCCAATCCCAATCCGGCGCGCTCGTCGATGGGGTAATCCGTCGGCGGCACGGCGAGCGGGTCGAACGCATCGTCGGTCTCACGGTATTGCCGGCTGATCCAGCAATCGTCTGCGAAAACGAGATGCCGCAGCGTCTCCACCAGCGACCACTCCCCGTCGACCCGTTCGTGTCGCGCTGCTTCTGGCAGTCGCTCGGCGCGCTGAAACGTCTCGTCCCACCGCGCCTCCAGCACCGCGAACAAGGCCCGGTAGTCGTCCGCGGCACTCAGCGCGCGGCAGAGCTACCCGCTCCGGGAAGCGCCGGTCCAACTCCGCCGCGACGAATTCCGAGACATCGACGTCATCGACGACAACCCTGCCGCCCTGACCATGCACGCTCGAGACACGCAGGTTCTCGACGTACGACGCCACGACGATCACTCCGGACAGATTGCAGTCGCGGAACCTGGCGCCCTCCAGGGTGCAGGTGTCGAACGTCGCGCCGCTGAGGTCGCGTCGGTGAAACGTCGCCCCACGCAAGCTGCCGCTGATCACTTCCCCGGACGTCATCGCGCCGCTCCCCTCTAGACCATGTCGAACCCGTGAAGGTAGTTCCAGCCACGAGATGCACGCGGCAGTGGCCTCCGGATGCGAATCTTGCCAGTGATGTTCTTTCGGATGAGCACGGTGACACTCGCTGTCGTCTTGGTGGCGATTATCGGCGGGGCAGCAGCGCTCGGCACTGTGATCGGGCGTCGCATGCGGGCACGCCCGGATGCGAGCCATGAGTCCGTCGGGGTCGTGCAGGCGACGCTGCTCGGCCTTGTCGGCCTGCTGCTCGCGTTCGGCCTCACGATGGCGGTCGGCCGATACGACCACCGTCGCGCCGTCGTGGTCCAGGAATCCAACGACATCGGTACGACGTTTCTGCGAGCGCAGATGCTGGCCGAGCCCGACCGCACGAAGTCGCTCGACCTCCTCAGGCGGTACGCCGATGTCGCCGTTGATCTGGCCAACCAGGTGCCCGACAACGATCGCTTCAATGACGACGTGACGCAGATCGCCGACATCCAACGAGAGCTGTGGAGCGTGGCCGGTGACGCTGTCCGCACCGACCCAACCGGCACGGCGCCGCGCCTGTACATCGAAACGCTCAACGCGATGATCGATTCGCACAACGATCGGGTCACCTCGCTGCGCAACCGCGTGCCGAGCACCGTACTGATCCTGCAACTGGCCGGCAGCGCGATAGCCATCGGCGTCCTATCGCTCTACCTCGCCCTGCTCGGTCGCGGCGTGGTCACGTCGTTCGTCGCCACCACCGTCGTCATCCTCATTCTGTTCATCTCCTTCGACCTGGACCGACCCCACCGAGGCCTCATCACCGTCCCCGACAGCGCGCTCGTCGCGGCCCGGGAGGCGATGGACCAACCGCCCGCCGCCACGGGGCCGTGAGCGCCACGGTCTACTGCCACGAACGAGATAGATTTGGTCATTCCTCGGACTTCTGTGGGTTCGATCGAGGTGCCCGCCAGAACGTTGGCCCTGGAAGTGGGTGGTTTTCGAGCGCCGTGACGGCACCTGGGAGAACGTGCGCCCACCGTCCCCGCAATCGGCGCCTCGAGCTCGCGCGATGAGCACGGCTGCATGCTCTGGAAGGGGAGCCGACCGCCGTTGTGCATGGTGATGCACCCCTGAACGATGACCGATGGGTGTTCGCATGACGATTCGGTCCCCCTGGCACCCATCGGTTTCGGGTCGATTCCGCCCTGGCCAACCGATGGGTGTTTACGTGACGATTCGGTCCCGTAAACACCCATCGGTTACTGCATTCTGAGCCGTCCGACGACGCGCTCGAGAGCGTCAGTGATCGTGGCGAGCTTGCTGGGGCCGATGGCGTCGAGGAAGGCGCTGCGCACGATCTCGACATGGCCGGCGAACACACGTTGGCGCATCCGTTCACCCTTCGGCGTGATGCGAGCGACGACGCCGCGCTCGTCGTCGATAGAACGCTGGCGGGTGATCCAGCCGCGGGACTCGAGCTGGGCGACCTGGTAGCTGAGCCCGCTGCGCGACACGATGAGCGCGTCGGCGAGCTGCGCCATGCGGATGCCGGCATCGCCGGCGTTCGACAGGTTCATGAGGATCTCGAACTGCACCTGTGTGAGGTCAGCCTGCTCTCGCAGGTTCTTCTCGACGGCGCGTTGTAGCAGTGTCGAGCTAGCGATCAGCGCGGCGTAGGCGCGGAACTCCTCGGGCGAGATCGCGGTCGCCATGACGGGTTTCACAGGAAGCGATTGTGGCAAATCGTTCGAATTTGAGCTACCGTGAGATGTAGTTCAAATTCGAATGACTTGGGAGGACACACCATGAGAGTTGCCATCCTCGGCACCGGCCGCGTCGCCCGGAGCCTCGCCACCGGTCTCGTCCGCGCTGGTCACGACGTCGTCATCGGCTCGCGCGACCCGGCCAACCGCAGCGGACTCCCCGTACCCGTCGTCACCTCGGAGCAAGCCGTCGTCAGCGCCGACGTCGTGATCAACGCTGTGCAGGGCGTCGACTCGATCCCACTGCTCGCGTCGATCGGATCCAACCTCGACGGCACCGTGCTCTGGGACATCGCCAACGCAGCCAATCCCGACTTCTCACTGGCGATCGCAGACGACAGCCTCGCGCGCCGCATCCAAGAGGCGTTTCCTGCCGTCAGGGTCGTGAAGGCAGCCAACAGCGTCGCCGCGGCGGTTGTCGCCGACCCGAGCACGCTTCCCGCGCCGACGACTTTGTTCCTGTCAGGCGACGACACGGACGCCAAGGAGGTCGTCTCTGGCCTTCTCGTAGACCTCGGCTGGCCGCGCGAAAGCCTGTTGGATCTCGGCGGCATCGCCAACGCCTACGGGCAGGAGCACTATCTCGCGCTGTTCGGAACGATCCTGCACAAGCTCGGCACGCCCTACTTCAACATCGCCATCGTCAAGGCTGCGTAGCGCGGTCAGGCAGCGCCCACCTACTCACTGATCGGTGGTCATGATGATGCGCCGCCAGACGTCGATGACGAGCACGGGTCGCATGCCGACGCGTTCGTAGAGGCCGAGCGCGGGCGTCGGGTTGTTGGTGTCGACGTGCAGGATCGTGCCGATCCGCCCGGCGCGGGCGTCGCGGGCGAACGCTTGGCGGAGGAGCAGCTTGGCCAGGCCTCTGCCGCGGGCGGCCTCGACGACGGCGACCCGGGCGATGTAGCCACACCGCTCATCCTCGGCGAACTGGTCGTTGCCGTGGAGCATCGCGACCGGCTGGTTGTCGAGGTAGACGACGCGCAGCTGCGCCCAGTCGTGGCTCGCCGTTGCCTCGATGTCGCGGTGCCAATCGTCGAATGTCTGCGCGACGTAACCGAATTGCCCAGCGGTAGCCGCGTTGGCGACGGCGAGGGCGTCGCGGCGAACCTGAACGTCCTCCTCGCCAGTGCGGATCGTCACCCCGCTCGCGTCGGGCTGGGCAGGGACGCCGTCGTGGTCGATGCGCATACGGTGGAACGTCGTGCCGATGGAGAAGCCATCGGTTTCGGCCCTTGCGCGTTGGGTCTCGTCGGCTCGGTAGATGCCAACGTCGAGGGCGACCTCGGCGTGGCCGAGCTCGGCGCCGATCTCTCGGGCTCGCGCCACCGTCGCGGCCCACAGCCGATTGCCCACCGCCTCCACCTCGGCGACGGTGTCGATGTCGACCTCGTTGCTGTCACTCTTGCGGCACGCCCAGCCGTAGCCGGCGACCGAGCCAGCGGGATCGTGGACGATCCATCCGTCGGTCGACGGATCGAACTCGGGCTCTTCGAGTTCGTCGCGGATGTCATCCAGGGTGACGTCGGGGAATCCGATGACGGCTGTGTTCCGCTCAGCGACGAACTCCCAGATTGCCTCGGCGTCGTCCACGGAAGGACGCCGCCACGTGTAGCCGGATGGCAGCACGAGAGCCACACCGGCCAGCATGCCGGGTCGCATCCGGACGCGTCGAACCAGCGCAGCGCCGCAGGGTCGAGCCGCTCGACAATCGTTCTACGGTCAAATTCGAACGATAATGACGGCCATGGACCGCCCGACAGTGCGATGGACGACGGTGTGCATCGACTGCGCCGACGCCGAGCGGCTGGCGGACTTCTACTGTCACCTTCTTGGCTGGCAAGTCAAGGCACGTGACGGTCATGGTTGGGTGCAAGTTGGCGATCCGAACGGCGGGGTGGGGCTGAATTTCCAATCAGAGGATTGGTATCAGCCGCCTACGTGGCCAGAGCAGCCCGGGGAGCAGTCGAAGATGCTGCACTTCGAGATCCTCGTCGACGACATGGACGCTGCTCTCGCGCATGCCACCGCAGCTGGGGCCACGGTCGCCCCTCACCAGCCTCCGGATCGTGACCAGAGCGGGCTCCGAGTCATGCTCGATCCGGCCGGTCACCCGTTCTGCCTATTCGTGGCGGCCGAGTAGGTCGCCGGGCAGTGCACCACAATTCGGAGGTGGAGCACGTCGACGTCAACGGCTTGCGAATCGCCTACACCCGTGCGGGTTCCGGACCGTCGCTCGTCATGTTGCACGGTGCGCCGAGCCCCCAGTTCGCCGACACCCTCGCCGCCTTCGTTGCCGCGCTCGACCTCGAGCAGCAGTCCGAAGTGCCGACTGAAACGACCGTTTCGTGCCTGCTGCGTCGGCAGTTCTCGCCGCTCGCCCCGTCGACACATCGCAACTCGTCGTGCTCCCCCGGCTCGGCCATGCCTGTGTGGTCGAGGACCCCGAGGCCTGCGCGGTGGCGATCCGCCAGTTCGTGAACGCTGTTGACTGAGATGATGCCGAGCAACAAGAACACAGACAACGAATCCGGCTTCGAACCGAAGCTGCTCTCCGGCGGCAACCCTCAGATCCCCAAGGGTGAGGGTGACGAGCCGGTGCAGGCCTACATCGCGGCCATGCCTGGCTGGAAGCGCTCGGTGGGCGAGCGGCTCGACCAGCTCGTCGGGCGCACCGTCCCCGATGTGCACAAGGCCGTGAAGTGGAACCAACCGTTCTACGGCCACGAAGGCGAGGGCTGGTTCCTCGCCTTCCGCTGCTACACCAAGTACGTCCAGCTCCAATTCTTCCGAGGAACCTCACTGGATCCCGTGCCGCCCAAGGCGTCCAAACACGACGAGGTGCGCTACCTCGACATCCACGAGGACGACGGTCTCGACGACGATCTGCTCACCTCCTGGATCGAACAGGCGAGCAACCTTCCCGGCGAGCACATGTAGAGGTGGTGGCGGCCACCGCCGCTCGATCACTTCCGACTCCGCACCAACATCCGCGCCGCAGGTGGCGCGGATGTCGGATCAGACTTCGAATCGTCGCTGCCGCTCCGAGCCGGTCGTCAGCGGCAGTAGAAGCAGGGCAACGTCGGCGGGAAACCGGGCGGTCGCGCCGGCGCGGCGGTCCAGTTGATCTGGAAGTGGTTCTGGTTGCGGATCGCCCGACCAGTGTTGCCCGTGTCGTAGTTGGTGGTGACGGTCCAAACCTCGCCGGGCTGAGTGGCACGCGGGATGCTGACGTAGGTCTCGTTGGCGACGCAGTTCGATCCCGCCGACCTTCCGAAGAACACGTACTGCCCGGTGACGTTGCTGGTGATCGTCCAGTACGGAGTCGTGCCTGGCCGGAGGCCGTTGCCACCGACGACGAACGACGTCGCCCCGGTGGCGATGCGCTGATAGTTGTCGAAGCCACCGTCGGTCGGCTGGTCCTCGGTGCGAACGCTCCATGGCGACACCGACGTGACGTACACCTGCCCATTACTTGCGCACCCTGCGGCGCTGGCGTGTTGGGCCGCAGCGAGGGTGATCGTGCCGGCGGGGAGGAGCGCTGCCGCCGCAACGGCAACTCGGCCGAGCACGCGTCGGCGCAGTAGACGCGCGAGGGGGTGAATCATGACTTTCTCCTGTTCGTTGGCATGCAGGCGACCCGATCGATCCGGGTCGCTCGCTCAGATTTCGATGCCGCCGGCGGCGCGGATTGCCGCGCCGCTCTCACTCGCCCGTGGGTGCTTGGGTGTTCGGTCGGGTGCTGCGGTACGTCGGCCCGACACCTCACCTAGCTCGGATCCCTGAGTAGCATCAATGCTCTCATCGGCGCGGGAGCTGCGATGACCAACCTCGCCATTGCGATCGACGAAGCTCGCAGGCACGCGTTCGTAGGTCGCAGCACCGAACTTGCTCGCTTCGACGAGATCATCCAGGGTCAAGGTCCTGCCCGAGTGCTCTTTGTGCACGGCCCAGGTGGCATCGGCAAGACCGCGTTGCTCGACCAGTTCCGGATGCGAGGGCGAACTGCCGGTCGGACGCCGGTGTCGATCGATGCTCGAGATGTCGACTGCTCGGCGGATGGGTTGATGGCCGCGTTCAAACGTGCGACCGGTTCGGCCGCGCCCGGCGCCGATCTGCTGCTGCTCGATGGCTACGAGCGGCTCGTCCCGATCGATTCCTGGGTGCGGAGTGATTTCCTACCGTCCCTGGACGCGGAGATGGTCGTGGTGCTCGCCGGCCGGGAGCCGCCGAGCGCTCCGTGGCGTACCGACCCGGGCTGGCGGGCGGTGGCGACGGTTCACCCGCTCGGCGCGCTGAGCCCCGCCGAGAGTGTCGAACTGCTGGCGCGGGCAGGTGTCGGGCACCCAGTCGAGGATCGGTTCGCCACCCTGGGTCGGGGTCACCCGTTGACACTCGCCCTCCTTGCCGATGCTGCGGCTGCCGGCCGGGACGTGCCCGAGGACATCGCGGATGCTCCCGACCTCGTCCAGACACTCGTCACCCAGGTGATCGGCGAGGTGCCCAGCGAGGCTCACGCGACCGGACTGGCGGTGTGCGCACACGCCTGGCAGACAACCGAGGATTTGCTCCGGCGCGCTGTCGGTGACGCGGCGCCCGACGTTTGGGCGTGGCTCGATTCCCAAGCATTCGTCACCCGCGGTACCGAAGGCTTGTATCCCCACGATCTGGTTAGGGACGCCCTCGACGCCGACCTTCAGCGCCGTTCTCCCGACGGGTACCTACGGATCCACCGAATCGTGCACGAACACGTGATCAGTCGTCTCCGACATCCAGACACGGTTGACCGCCAGTTGTGGGCCCACCACAAGCTGTGGCTGCACCGACGGAGTCCGCTGTCGGCGGCCTACTGCATGATGCGTGATCACGGGCCCGCGACCGTGGTCGGCGGTGAGCTCGCCGACCACCCGGCCGTGCTCGAGTTGATCGAGCGATTCGAGGGTCAGGAATCCGCCGTCATCGCCGAGCGCTGGCTCGCTGCCCAGCCCGAGAACCTCTCCGTCGTCCGCTCCCCGACCGGCTTGGCCAGTTTCATGATCCAGGTCGTCTACCCGACCGACCCGTCGTTGTGCGATGCCGACCCCGTCGTTCGGACGATCCTCGACTACGCGGCGTCGACGTCACCGGCCCGGCCTGGCGAACAGGTGTGGATCGCCCGGTACTTCGGCGGCTCGGCGGGATATCAGCACGACCCCTATGGCGTCGTCATCGGCGCCGTCGCCAGCACGATCGAATGGGTCACCCGCCCGCTGGCCTGGACGTTCGTGCCGTCCGTCGACCCGGAGTTCTGGGGCCCGGGCTTCACGTACATCGGGTTCAGCGAGCAGCTCGTCACCGAACTCGACGGATGCCACTACACGGTGTACGGAGTCGATTGGCGGCGACTCTCCGTAGACGCGTGGATCGACCTGCTCGGTGAACGCGAGCTGACCGGGGCGACTGGACCACCGCCTCCGCACCTGTTGCGTCCGCAGCCGCTTACCCGCGCCGAGTTCGACGCCGCCGTTCGGGCCGCGCTGCGCGACATACACCGATCCGAACGACTGCAGACCAACCCGTTGATGGGGTCGACGCTCGCCTACGGGATCGGAGGTGCCGATGCCGATCTGCTCGGCGCGGCCCTCCGCGCCGGCATCGACCAAATCGGCCGAGAACCTCGCTCCCACCCGCTTCACCGGGTTCTCGATCGCACCTTCGTCCGCGCCGCGCCCACTCAGGAAGCGGCGGCGGAAGTGCTCGACCTTCCGTTCTCCACCTACCGCCGCCATCTCGCCAAGGCCATCGAGCAGCTGACCGACCTGTTGTGGGCGGTCGAGATTGGCCAGGTGCGGCTCGACTCCATCGCCGATTGAGCACCAACTGAGCACGATCTGACCTGGAGGTTGAGCAGCCAGGCATTCGATCATGCCGGCATGAGACAGAACCGAAATGTGCTGGCGTCGGCGTTGGTGTGCGCAGTCGCGGCGACCGGCATGGCGACCCTGACCGCCACCGCCGACTCCGGCGGACAGCCGTCGCCCCGCACCGCTGAGCCGGAGCCGATCGAGGTGGGCGTGAACGTGCTGTTCCCGTGCCGATCAAACCCGTTCGGAATCTTTCCCGTGGTGATCTTCGGCCACCCGGATTTCGCTGCCGCGGACATTCTCCCCGACTCGATCGAGGTGGAGAACCGGCCGGTTCTGGAAGTGTTCGGCTTCCCGGTTGCCTTCGGCTCCGACGTCAACACCGACGGGTTCGAGGATCTCGTCGCGCTGATCGGGGGGCTCCGAGGCTTCACGCCAGCGGGCCCGACGACCGTCACCGTGACCGGGGTGACCGACGATGGCACGCCCATCGTCGGTACCGACGACGTATGCCGTCGTCTGCCTCCACCCGACACGACGCTGCCCGACACGACCCTGCCGCCGGAGACGACGGTGCCGCCAGAGACAACCGATCCGGAAACGACGGTGCCCGAGACGACCGTGCCGCCCGAGACGACCGTGCCGCCGGAAACGACGGTGCCGCCGACGACCGAGCCGACTGGGGAGTGTGATCCGACACAGGACACGCGTGGCTCCATCGCCGGCCGAGTGGTCGACGTTCAGGGACGACCGCATGTTGGACACGTCATACTCCGGGATCGGGGCGTCCTGGTGGGGTCGATCCTCGCCGAGACGAGCGCCCTCCCGAACGGATTCTTCGAGCTCAACCCACCCGACAACATCATCGTGTCGCCGGGCTGTGACACGTCGTACGTGATCGAGGTCGACAGCGTCAGTGACGACGGTGTCACGGAGCTGTTTGGCGAGTTCGACGTCACGGCATTGCTCGCTGGTGCGCTACCCGGCGTCGACTTCGCGGTCGACATCAGGTTGACGCCGATCGTGCTGAACGTCGCGAGCTAGATCGACATGGCAGAGATCCTCATCCTCGGCGCCGGGCTCAACGGTTTGTCGACTGCTGCGCTCCTCGCCCTCGACGGACACCAGGTCACCGTCCTCGAGCGCGACCCGGCCGAGCCCAGCGGTGGTGCCGACGCCCTGTGGCACGGCTGGAACCGCCGAGGCGTCAACCAGTTCCACCTTCCGCACTTCATGCTGCCCCGCTGGCGGGAGCTGATGGAGACGGAGCTCCCGGGCGTCATCGACGAGCTCGTCGGCCTCGGCGGCCTCCGCCTCAACACCCTTACGGCGCTGCCCGTCAATCTGACCGGCACCCACGACGACGACGGGCGGTTCGAAACGGTGACCGCCCGCCGACCCGTCGTCGAGGCGGCGGTAGCCGCGGTCGCGGCGAGCACGCCAGGCGTGACGATTCGCCGTGGCGTCGCCGTCACCGGACTGACCACCGGACGGGACGTAGTCCGCGGAGTCCCCCACGTGGCCGGCGTGCTGACCGACGAGGGCACGGCAATCCGAGCCGATCTCGTTGTCGACGCAACGGGACGGCGGTCACCCGTGGCCAGCATGCTCGAGACGATCGGCGGTCGGCGTCCAATCGAAGAGTGCGAGGAATCGGGGTTCGTCTACTACGGCCGGCACTTCCGCTCCGCTGACGGAACCATGCCGGCCTCCGCAGCGACGGTGCTCGAGCACTTCGACAGTGTCTCGATCCTCACCTTGCCCTGCGACAACGGCACCTGGGCGACCTTCTTCACCGCATCGGCAGGCGACAGGGCGCTGCGCGCCCTGCGCGATCCGTCTGTCTGGCAGGCGGCGCTCGCCATGTACCCCACGGCGGCCCATTGGGGTGACGGGGAGGCGATCACCGAGGTTCAGGTGATGGCTGCGATCGAAGACCGGCGCCGCCGCTTCATCGTCGACGGAGAACCCGTGGCGACGGGGATGGTCGCCATCGGCGACGCATGGGCGTGCACGAACCCTTCACTCGGTCGAGGGACGTCGATCGGGCTGCTCCACTCATGTGCCCTGCGAGACCTTCTCCGCCAGGTCGGACCCGATGAACCGGAAAAGCTGGTACGGCGATTCGACGAGGACACCGACAGCGCCGTCGGCCACCTGTATCGGATGACGCTCGGATTCGACCGCCATCGCCTCGCCGAGATCGAAGGCGACATCTCCGGCCAGCCCTATTCCACGCCCGACCCCGCCTGGACCATCACCAAGGCGATGGATGCGGCGAAGTTCCTTGACCCCGACGTGCTTCGGGCGCGAGTCGCGATCGGAGCGCTGCAGGCCACACCGCCGGAAGTGCTGGCGAAGCCCGGACTGCTCGACAAGGTCGTCGCCCTCGGTGCCAACGCCCCGCAGTACCCCGTTCCTGGACCAGCGCGCAGCGAGCTGCTGGCGGTCGTCGATGCGGCCGGGTAACGCGTGGGTAACGGCGCCGTTAGATCATGCTTCCCGGCGCCACGCGATGCCCCCCAATTGGCCTCGCCGCTCGTCACCCGACCCGGCGGCGCCCTTCACGAAGTTGCAGTAAGCCCATGTCAAGATACAAATCTCATCTCGCCATGCTCCTGGTGGCAGCAGTCGTCGCCTTGACGGCGCTCAACATCAAGAGCGTGGCAAACAACCCGCCAATTGGCGTCGACGACAACTTCCAGGTCGCCGCGGGCGAGCAGCTCGTCGTGGACGCTCCGGGCCTGCTCGTCAACGACGTCGACCCCGATGGCGATCAGATCGCCAGTGGGTTTCACAGCGATCCCGACGGCGGGCGCATCCTGGCGATGACCCCGGACGGGGCGTTCATCTACGAGCCTGATCCCGGCTTCGTCGGCGTCGACTCGTTCGCCTACGCCGTGCGAGACGACCTTGGCAGCGTCACCGGACGGGTCGTCGACGCGACCATCACCGTGACCGCCGCCACGGAACGGACGACCTCGGGCAGCGTTCGGAACGGTCCGCCCGTAGGCGTCGACGATGCCTTCGAGGTCGGCGAGAACAGGACACTTGAGATCCCCGCGCCGGGCGTCATCGCCAATGACTCCGACCCCGACGCCGATCCGATCTCCGTTGCCCTCGTCAGTGCGACGTCCAACGGGAAGATCGTCGCCGAGGAGGTTGGCTCGTTCCGGTACACGCCCGACCCAGGGTTCACCGGAGCCGACTCGTTCCGCTATGCCCTCGAGGACAATCAGGGCCGCAGCACCGGTCTCGTCGTCGACGCGGTCATCACCGTCACGCCCACATCGTCGGGCGTCGCGCTGTCACCGATGTCGGCCGATCCAGGGGACAGCACCAGCCTCGAGTCCTCGATCTCGCCGGCGGGATGGAAAGCATCATCGGGCGCAGCTCCAGACGCGCTCGCGGTCACTGGAACGACATCGAAACCGTTGATCCCGGCCGTCCTGCTGGCCGTTGGGCTGGTAGTGATCGCGTTCGGCGTTCGGCGAGCCATGAACGGTGCCGACGAACCCTTCGAAGGGGTCTGACGACCGATGGGTGTTTTCATGACCGAATCGTCATGAAAACACCCATCGGTTGCGACGGCGGCGGCGAAACTCCGGCTCGCCGCGACGTGCTGCTTCCGTAGCGTGGCCCCGCGCCCGCTCCGTCGGGTGGTCGTGACGGACAGGACGAGGGAGCAGTGGTGGGGTCGATCCAGGTGAGCCACGTCGGGTGGCGACTGCCGGGCGGGGTCGAGCTGCTGCGCGACGTGAGCTTCTCGGTTGGCGATGGCGATCGGGCCGCACTCGTCGGCGCCAACGGCGTCGGCAAGTCGACCCTGCTGCGGCTGATCGCCGGCGAGCTGTCGCCGACGTCGGGAACGCTGGCGATCGACGGTCACGTCGGTGTCATGCGTCAGCTCGTCGGCGTCGCCGACGGCGTCGGACGACGCGCCGCTCACGGCCCGCGAGCTCCTGGTGTCACTGGCCCCGCCGGCCCTGCGAGCCTCGGCCCAGCGGCTGGCGACGGCGGAACGGACGGCGGAGGACGACCCGATGGGCTACGCCGCGGCACTCGCCGACTGGGGTGACCACGGTGGCTACGACGCCGAGGTGCACTGGGACGAGTGCCTCACGCGAGCGGTGGGCATCGGGCTGCGGGAGGCCACCACGCGGCCGCTGCGCACGTTCTCCGGCGGGGAGCAGAAGCGCATCGTCTTGGAGGTCCTCCTGCGCGGCGAGGACGACATCCTGCTGCTCGACGAGCCGGACAACTTCCTCGACGTGCCCGCCAAGCGCTGGCTCGAGCGGGAGCTGTCGGCGACGCGCAAGACCGTGCTGTTCGTCAGCCACGATCGCGAGCTGCTGGCGGCGACGGCCACCAAGGTCATCACGGTGGAAGCCGACGGAGCGTGGACGCACGGCGGCGGGTTCGCCGGCTACGCCGAGGCTCGTCACGCCCACCACGACAAGCTCGCGCGCGATCGCACCTGGTACGACGGTGAACGTCAACGCCTCGTCGACCTGGTGGCCGAGATGCGCCGGCGGGCCAAGATCTCCGAGACGTTCGCGCCCAGGTTGAAAGCGGCCGAGAGCCGACTGCGTCAGTTCGAGGAGCGCAACGACGCGCCCGTCGACGGTCCGCCCACAACGCGTCGACGTGCGCCTCGGCGGGGCACGCACCGGCAAGCGGGCCGTGATCGTCGAGCACCTCGAGCTCGACGGCCTCACCGATCCGTTCGACCTCGAGCTGTGGTTCGGCGAGCGCGTCGCCGTGCTCGGCGGCAACGGTGTCGGCAAGAGCCACTTCCTCCGCCTCCTCGCCGGCGACGACACCGTCGGCCACACAGGCAAGTGGCGACTCGGCGCCGGTGTCGTCCCGGACTCTTCCACCAGACCCACGAGCACCCCGAGTGGACCGGAGCAACGCTGCTCGACATCCTCCACGACCACGACGTCGTGCGCGGCCCGGCGATGGGGATGCTGCGCCGCTACGAGCTCCACGACAATGCGCAGCAGCCGTTCGAGACGCTGTCGGGCGGCCAGCAGGCCCGATTCCAGATCCTCCTCCTCGAGCGATCCGGCGCGACGCTGCTGCTCCTCGACGAGCCGACCGACAACCTCGACCTCGTCTCGGCCGAGGCACTCGAAGCCGGTCTCGGTCAGTTCACCGGAACCGTCATCGCCGTCACCCACGACCGCTGGTTCCTGCGCGGCTTCGACCGCTTCGTCGTCTTCGGCGCCGACTGCTCGGTGACCGACCACCTCGCGGTCCCACCCGACTGGCGCTGACGCACCGACGACCTGGCGCCCAAACGGCGAACTGGGCGGCCAAATGCCCGAACCCCACAATATGACGCGGAGGCCGCCCAGATCCTGAAATGAAGCGCAGGCCGCCCCGCTCGTCACGACTCGAGTTGTTCGATTGACTCGACGTGGGCCGGACCTACACCGTCGAGGGCGAACTTGACGTGCTCCAACTCGGATTCCGCAATGGGCGAGCGCAGCGGCTTCGACAGCTCTGAACCGGTTGCGACGAAGCCGGCGAGCACCTCGTTGAAGCTCGCCTCGTTGCCTCGCATGCGGGCCACGTGTGTGGCCCCTTCACCGTCCAGTGCAGGTGATACCGGCAGGTACACCTCGAACTCCTCGTCGGTCTCTTGTTGAGTCATAGCCATCAGGTACCCAGCACGCGCAGAAGCCAGCACTCGTTTCCGGCTCTCCTGACCCTTCAGTCAGGCCGCGCGCTCTAGGCGTCGATCGGGTGGGTGTTGCGAGCGACGAGGTCGCTGACGATGCGCCCGTCGAGAACCTCGACGTCGTAGGTCGCCAAGGCGACCTTGGCGGGCCGGCGCGACGGCTCACCGGTGCGGATGTCGAAGCGGCCGTTGTGCTTGGGACACTCGATCGTCTGGCAGTCGATGATCAGACCTCCGGCCAGGTGCGTCTGCCCGTGGGTGCAGAGCCCGTCCGTCACCGCGTACTCGTCGTCGGCGAGCCGGTACACAGCGAACGAGCGATCACCGATGTCGACCCGCCGAACCTTGCCGACCTCGATGTCCGCCGCTGCCCCAAGGTCGGTCCGACCGTCGTCGTTGACGCCAGCCCACAGGTATTCGCCCACGTCAGGCCGGCTCCACGACGCCCCATCATCGACGGGCACGCCACGATCGGGGACCTCGTACGTCGGATCGAGATGCTGCTTGGGCACCGTGCCGAGGATCTCGCGGTAGGCGGCCACCGTCGACGGCATTGCCGGAGCCAGGTGATCCTTGACCTCGGCGTGCAGCGACGGAAGGGCGTGATACGGCACCGTCGGGAAGATGTGGTGTTCCACGTGGTAGTTCATGTTCGAGTACAGAAACCTGAAGACCGGGTTCATGTACACGGTCCTGGTGTTCAGCCGGTGGTCGAGCACGTCCTCCTGCAGCACGGCGTGCTGGGTGAACCCGAAGAACACCAGCAACCAGATGCCGTACCACGACGGCAATCCGACGAACAGCAGCGGGACGATCGAGCGGGCGGCGAGGGACCAGACGACAACGCCACCGAGAATGGCGACGAACGCCCGAGCCTCCCAGATCACCTTGCGCCACTCGTCGGCGGGTACGAAATCCTTGGTCTCCTCGTCCAGGCGTCCGGCCGCGTGCTTGACCATTCGCCGCACCATCGGCGGAAGCTGGCGCAGGCCGAGGAACGACGCGGCGACGGCCGAGCGACTCGGCGGCCGCGGCAAGGCGATCTCCGGGTCTCGCCCGACGATGATCGTGTCGGTGTGATGGCGAGCGTGCGACCATCGCCACACCGTCGGCTCCCGCAGCAACATGAACGACGCCAAGTTGTAGACGGCGTCATTCAGCCAGCCGGTCCGGAACGCGGTTCCGTGGCCCATCTCGTGCCATCGCGAGTCGGCCGCGCCGCCATACAACGCCCCGTACACCAGGAACGCGGGAACGGCCCACGCTGACCCGATGAGCGAACCACGACGAGACTCCCGACGGCGACCAACAGGGCCAACCACAGCAACGTGTCCCGCGCTGCGCGGCCGTTCGTGCGCGCCATCAGTTCGTGAAGGCGATCCGCGTCGATCGGTGGCCGGTACCACTCCCGCGTCGACCAGACCATGCTCCACCGCCCGCCGGGACTCGGCACCCGTGAGCGAGTATTCACGACGAGCTACTGCCACAGACTCCCTCGGGGCACGGATCGTAGCCGTACCTCGCGGATCGATGCCGGCCGGCCGCGGGCCGTTCGTTCGTCCGGATTCGAGCTAGGGATGGTCGTCGGGATCGAGTGGGCTCGTACCGGCCTGCTCCTCTTCGAGATCGGATGACCCGTCGCCATCGGTGTCGGGGTTGGTCGGGTCGGTGCCGAGGAACACCTCCTCGCCATCGATCAAACCGTCGCCATCGGTGTCGGGGTCGTTGGGGTCTGAGCCGATCTCGGCCTCCTCGTCGTTGGTGAGGCCGTCGCCGTCAGCGTCGGTGGGCGACCACGTCGTCGTGGTGGCGCCTGTTGTCGGGGTGACCACGTCGTCGATGGACGTCCCGGTGCTCACGGGGCAGGGCGTGTCGAATGACCCGTAGGCCCAGCGGACGTTGCCGTCGGCATCCTCCGCCATACCCCTCGCCGGGTAGGTCATGCATGCGTCGAGGCAGTGGAACGTGGCACCCCACAGCGTCCGGAAGTCGTGGTCGTAGATGCCGATGTTGCCCGGGTGAAGCACCTCGATGCCGATCGTCGCGGGGAGATTCGTTCTCACCTCCAGATAGACGTCCCAGGCTCCCGACTGGCCCGGGCAGGGGCTTCCCAGACCAACTGCGTACGCCACGCCGCTGATGATCTCCAGACAATCCACGCACAACGCCAAGTCGTCGAGGTCTCCGGAGGGGCTGGTGGACAGCTCGCCGATGACGATGGGGTCGTCATTGGCCGTCGACGGGTGCGATGAGATCTGCGGTGTGGTCGAGTCGGTCGGGGTGACGATCCACGGCAGGGTCGTTGTCGTCGTCGGCTGCCGCTGCACAACTCTGGGCGTGGTGGTGGTCGTCGTCATTGGCGCTGTTGTCGTTGTTGGCGGTCGCTGCACGATCCTCGGCGTCGTGGTCGTTGTGGCGACCGCCACGAGCCCCACGTCATCGCAATGGCTCGTGGCGCCGCCCTCGTCACAGACAGACAACGGGCGGTCGCCGGCGGCATCCGCCGGTGCTCGCGTGACGTCCGCCAACGACGTCATGACGCAACAGGCCAAGACCCAGGCAATGGTGTGCATCATCCCGCCTCCGTTGTCGCGCTGTACCGAATACTCGGCTCTCATTGTCGGCCGGCGAGGACGATGCCGGAACCTGGCGACCCGGGGTCGTGAGCTACGGATTCCCCTACCGGCGCCGGCGGAGCGGCAGGTCAGCGGCTTGCTGTGCCGTTGATCGGTGCCCGACCGCGCACCGTGACGCCGGCGTCGCGCTCGGTGATCACCTCGAGCTCGCCGCCGATCGCCCCCAGTCGATCGCGGAGATTCTCGATTCCGCGGCCACCAGACGCCGTGGCCGACATCGAAGCCGATGCCGTCGTCGGTGACCGAGATCCACAACATCGATGCGTCGACACCGCACCCGAGCTTGATCGATCGAGCCTGCGCATGTTTGACCGCGTTCTGCATCGCCTCGACGCAACAGAAGTACAGCGCCGCCTCGACATCTGGGTGGTGGCGGCCGACCTGGTCGAGCTCGACCGTCACGGAGAGCGGGCAGCGATCGGCAGCGGATTGCAGCGCCGCGGCCAGCCCATGCTCGGTGAGCACGGGTGGGTACACGCCCTGGGCGAGGTTGCGCAACTCGTCGTGGGCGACGCGAAGCTCGTGGCGCAACGAATTCGAGCATGACGGCGGCAGCCGCGCTGTCGACGAGACAGACCTCCTTCGCCCGAGACAACCCGAGGCCGATGCCGATCAACCGCTGCTGCGCGCCATCGTGCAAGTCGCGCTCGATCCGCCGCCGCTCGCGGTCTGTTGCCGCGACCACCCGGGCGCGCGAGCGTCGCAACTCGTCGGCCTGCTCGGCAAGTTCGGATCGTGACGCCGTGACAGCAGCGAGCACACCCTGCATGCGCACGCTGTTCTGCAGCACCATCAACGCGACGAGGCCGACCAGCGAAGGGGTGAAGACGATCAGCACCGCATCGCGAACCCACTACCGGGACCTCCTCGCTGAGGCCGGAGAAGTCCTGGAACAGGCCGACGAGAACAACCGCGAGCGACACGACCACCGACGTGACGACGTAGAAGCCCAGCTCCCTCCCGGTGATCAATGACGCGGCCAGAACCGAGGGCAACAACGCCGTGAGCATCATCAGCGGCCAGCAGAACGTGGCGATCGTCGCCGCGGCGATGGCGATGCTCCAGTTGGCGGCGGCCAGCCACCGCAAGGCACCGCCGACGTCGCCACGACGCAGCGGGCGCAGACCACCCGCCATCACGACGCCGGACAGGGCGACGAGCACAGCAGCGAGCGACGAGGTACGACGACGACACGACGGTCACCCGAACGACGACCATGAAGACGGTCGCCGCCAGCGCCGTCCCGATGTCGACGAGGATGATGGTCCGCAGCCGGGTGACGCTGGCGGTCTCGATCGACCCCGGTCGGCTCATCCCGAGCCGACCGGGCTGGCGGCCGGCGAGGAACATCAACACTGCCATCACCCGACGGTTGACATCGGCAGCGTCGTCGAGACCGAGCTTGACGAAGATCGCCGTGCTGTGCTTCTCGATGGAGTGCGGACTGACACCGAGCGACTCGGCGATTGCCGCATTCGTAGCCCCGGTCGCCATCTCGGCCAGCACGTCGAGCTCACGCGCCGTGAGGGTGTGCAGTGGCGAGTCGACCATCCGCGTTCGTGCTCGGACGAGTGCGTCGACGACCTCGTCGTCGATGAACGACCCTCCGGCGGCGACGACCCTGATCGCTTGGGCGAGACGGTCGACCTCGTCGACTCGATCCTTCAGCACGTAGCCGCGGCCACGAGTGCCGTCGTCGAGCAGGGCGAGGGCGTACGCCGGATCGACGAACTGGGAAAGCACGACGACCCCCATCTCGGGTCGCGTCGCTCGAAAGCGTCTGGCAGCCTGGATCCCCTCGTCACGGTGGTTGGGTGGCATGCGGATGTCGGTGACGACGACATCCGGTTCGTCGCGCTCGACAGCCTCGTAGAGCTCGTCCAAGCGTGCTGCAGACAGTCGTCGGGACGAGATCACCGGCCGCCACGAGCAGGCTCACCAGAGCCCTCGCGCACGAGGAGGTTGTCCTCCGCCACCACGAGCCGCAGCTCCTCAGCCATCCACGAGCGACGGTACCAGTGCGACACCGCCACGGTAAGAGGGCTGGCCCCAGCGTGACTGCCGGAAACCCCTACCGCGGTCGCACCGGGGCGTCACGGACCGCCCTCGGTGCATGACGTCGTCCGCTGGCGTGCTCCTGCCCAGCACTGAACCACCGACGCCGAACGCCCTACACACCGCCGTTGCGCCCTTGGCCGACTGCTGACCGCGTCGAGGAAAGCGTCGAGCACCTCATTGAACCGCTGTGGCTGCTCGAGGTTGACCATGTGCGCGGTTGCGAACGACTCGAGGCGCGGCGCCGGGGACGCGCTCGGCGAGGTGACGCATGGACGCCTTCGTGGACTCGTCGTCCAGCTCCCCGACGACGACGAGCAAGGGGACGTGCAGATCATCGAGGCGGGCCTCAGCGGGCGGATCGAGAACCTGGGGGACGCCCTCGTCCTTCTCGGCGCGATAGTTGGTGCTGATCCAGTCGGCGACACGAGCACGGATCTCCGGAGCGACACGATCCGCCGGCTGGCCGGGGCCGTCGACCCAGTGGGCCACCTCGAAGTCGGTGAGACGCTGCCAGTCCTTGGCGTCCCACCACCCCTCGACCTCATTCCAGTCGACCGTCGAGGCGACGTCTGCCTCGAAGCCGCCGACACCTCCGGCGACGACGGTCAACGACCGCGCCCGGTCGGGCTGTTCGAGAACGAAGTCGAGGGCGATCTGACCGCCGCGGGACAATCCGACGACGTGCGCCGAGCGCTCACCGACCTCGTCGAGGACGGCGGCAGCGTCGGCGCGGTTGCTGAACTCGACGTGCTCCGTCTCCGTGCACCCATAGCCGCGGGTGTCGAAACGAATGACCCGGTAGCGATCGCCGAGGAAAGCCGCCTGGTCGTCCCACATGCGCAGGTTGGCGACTCCGGCGTGGATGAACAGCACCGGCTCACCGTCGCCCTCGGCCTCGTAGTAGATGCGCGCCCCGTTATATGTGAGGAACCCGCTCGTCGCATTCGTCATCGGCACAGTGTCGTCGAAAACCCAAAGTGCGGCCCGCGACGAATCATCCGCCGTGAGAGTTCTCGATTGCGAACGTGCGACGGTGTCCGATCACCACGGCAGGCCGGCTCGGCGATGCCTGGCGGGCGTAGTGGACGAGATGCAACAGCGCCTCGACACGGTGCCGGTCGACTCCAGCCGGAAGCACTTTCTGGGTACGTACCTGCGCACGACGATGGCGATCGAACAAGCGATCGGCGACGGGGTCTTCGAGGATCCGGACTGGGTCGAGCGATTGGACGTCGTGTTCGCCGACCTCTACCTCGACGCCTATCACGCCCATCTCGCCGGGGCGCCGGTCCCTCGCCCCTGGCGGCTGGCGTTCGAGGCGCCGCCGGACCTGCAACCCCTACGGCACGTGCTGCTGGGCATCAACGCCCACATCAACTTCGATCTGCCCCAAGCGCTGCTCCGCGTGATCGCCTGTACCGATTTCGACGACCCGGAGCTGATCGCTCGTCGTCGCCGCGACCACGAGCGCATCGATGATGTCCTCTCGTCGCGGGTCGCCGCCGAGGACGACCAGCTCGGTCCCGGCACGTTGCTGGACCGGCTGCTGGCGCCGCTGAACCGGCTCGCCTCGAGACGGTTGCTGAGGGAGGCCAGACACAAGGTGTGGCAGAACACCTACGAGTTGCACCGGGCGCGTGTCTCCAGCCCGCCGACCTGCTCGGTCCGACTCGCTGAACTCGAGGTAGTCAGCGCCGCCAAGGTCGCCGACCTTCTGGCACCCGGCCAGGTACTCCTGCGCCTCGCGTTCTCCGGCTTCGGCGTCACTCTGCCGCCAGCCTGAGGCCTGCCCTTCCGCTCGGGTCTGCACACCGCAGCGACGCACGCCGAACGACGTGGGCGCGCCGGCTGACTATCGTGTCGCCCGGGTTCGGGGGGTGTGATCGTGACCCAACGAGGTGAGCCGGAGTTTCCCGTCGTCATCGCGGGCGGCGGCTTGGTTGGTCTGTCGACGGCCATGTTCCTCGCCCAACATGGTGTGGCGTCGCTGGCAGTGGAACGTCTACGCGGCGGATCGCCGACGCCGCGAGCCGCACACTTCCATGTGCGCACCCTGGAACTGTTCCGCTCGGCCGGGATCCACGAGGAAGTCGTGCACCAGTCGGAGAAGGAGTTCCTTCCCGAGGGTGCGATCGTCAGCATGGACAGCCTCGCCGGGAAGAAGCTGGCCGACATCATCCCCAGCCTCAACGTCGGCGTCGATGATGCGCTGAGTCCGTGCCGGCGTCTGTTCGTGACCCAGCCCGGGCTGGAGCCGATCTTGCGCCGTCGCGCCGAGCAATCCGGCGCCCGGGTGCTGGAGGGTCGTGAGGTCGTCGACGTCAAGCACGATGGGGACGGTGTCACTGGTGACGGTGCGGGACGTCGACACGGACACCACGCAGACCCTGCACGCCCACTACCTCGTAGGGGCTGATGGCGCCCACAGCACGGTCCGGGAACGGCTCGGCATTCCCGTCGACGGCCGCGGGGTCTTCTCCAACAGCATCACGATCTACTTCACCGCCGACCTGTGGACGCAGATGGGTGGCAAGCCGCTCAGCGTCATCTACATCAACAATCCCGAGTTCGGTGGCTTCTTCCGGCTGGCCAAGGACTGCCAGTCGGGTTTCCTCGCCGTGAACACAATGGGAGATCCCGACTCCGATCCGGACCCAGCCAACGCGGCACGGGACACGAGCGAAGCACGCCTCATCGAGTTGGTTCGTGTCGGCGCCGGGGTTCCCGATCTCGACGTCCGGATTGATGGCATTGCACGCTGGCGAGCGACCTCCGACGTGGCACAGCGGTACGACGATGGCCGTGTGTTCCTGGCCGGCGACGCCGCCCACCTGATGCCACCCAACGGAGGCTTCGGCGGGAACACGGGCATCGCCGACGCGTACGACCTCGCCTGGAAGTTGGCGTTGGTCATCAAGGGTGTTGCTGGCCCGGATCTGCTGTCGACCTATGACGCGGAACGTCGTCCCGTCGGCGCGTTCACGGTCGAGCAGGCCTACTCCCGCTACGTCACGCGCACCGCGACCTATCTCGGCGCCACCGACTACCAGCCGATCGTCTCCGACCTCGAGATCGAGCTGGGCTACATCTACCGGTCGGCGGCGATCATCTCCGACGACAGCGATAACGACGACGGCAAGGAGCACGACGACCCCCGCCAGACTCACGGCCGACCGGGCTCACGGGCGCCACACCTGTGGGTCGAGCTCGATGGGCGCCGAGTTGTCGACTCTCGATCTGTTCGGCCGACGCTTCGTCCTCCTGGCCGCACAGGATGGGGCTGATTGGTGCGACGCGGCACGGAAGGCCGCGTCGCACCACGACGGTCTCGAGCTCGAGGCGTACTGCGTAGGTGGAGGGGAGCTACGACTCTTGTCCGAATCGTTCACCGACGTCTACGGCGTGTCCGGTTCAGGTGCAGTGCTCGTACGACCCGATGGGTTCGTCACGTGGCGGGCGACGTCCATGAGCAGCGATCCATCGTCAGCAGTCACCGCGGCGCTGCGCGCCTCGCACTCAGGCTCGCGCCCCGTCGCCCGCATGAGGTGGCGAGACGACCAGCTCGGCGACCGGCCGCCGGGATGCGTTGACGAAGCGGCGGCTCGCTACCGTCGGGCGGTGGTCGTTGACGCCCATGTGCGCACCGTTCTGCTCGCCGCGATCGTCCTGCTCGCCGCAGGCGGCGCCGGCGGGGATGCCGGGTGTCGCTGCCACCGTTGACGTGGACTGCGACGCTCCCCAACGCGGCAAGCTCGAGATGACGGGCGACATCGGCGACTTCCAGCGCGGTGTGATCGACGACCCGGTCCACGACCCGACCCTGTTCAGCGACGGCGACACCTTCTACGTCTTTTCGACCGGTCGGCTCGACCCATCCGATCCCGGTGGCATCTTCGCTCGCCGGTCCACCTGCAGCCTCGCCGGCCCATGGGAGTCGCTGGGTCCAGTTCCGCTGCCGGAGTGGACGCTCGACTACGACGTCGAGCATCTGTGGGCACCGCACGTCGTCGAGTCCGATGGCACCTTTCACCTCTACTACGCCGCCTCGAGCTTCGGCACGAACCGGTCGGCGATCGGTCTGGCGACGACGACGACGCCAGGGGACCTCGAGAGCTGGGTCGACCACGGTCCGATCTTCACGTCGCAGCCCGGTGACGACTACAACGCAATCGACCCGCAGGTGTTCTCCGACGGGCGCGACTGGCACTTCGTGTACGGCTCGTTCTGGTCCGGGATCCAGATGCAACCGATGGCCGACGACCTGCGTACGCCCGGTGAGCCGCGCCTGTCGCTGGCGAGCAATCCCGTCGACCCGCCGAACGCAATCGAGAACGCGCAGATCTTCGAGCACGGCGGACACTGGTACCTCGCCGTGTCGTGGGACCTCTGCTGCCGCGGGCTCGGCAGCACCTACAAGGTTGCTGTCGGACGATCGGCGAGTCCGACGGGTCCCTTCGTCGACGCTGACGGCGTCCCGCATGGCCGAGGGCGGTGGGACGATCCTGCTGGACCGCCGCGGCAACCAGGTCGGCCCCGGCGCACTCGACGTGCTCGAGCATGACGACCGGCTGTACGCCGTCCATCATTACTACGACGCTGACGACGGCGGCACGATCCGCATGCAGATCCGCGAGGTGGAGTGGCGCGACGGCTGGCCCTACTTCTCCGGCGACGAGCCCTGACCGCTGTCTGTGTCAGCGAACACGACGTCGGCGGTCGTGTTCGCTGACGCAGACACGCTCAGTGGCCGCTGAGTGCGATCTTCACGCCGACCACGAACCCGGCCACGATGAGAAGCGTCGCCCCGTAGACAAGCGCCCGCACACGTTTGGCTCCACTGCCCCGGGCCACGGCGTAGCCGACGAAGGCGATGAAGAACGCCAGAACGAATTCGACGACGTCGAGCTCAGCGGAAGCGGGGAAGATCAGGACGGGCACGGTGGCGAGCAGTGCGACCGCCGCAGCACCGAGGAGTTGCGCCATTGCCGCCCGGGCGTCATGACGTCGGACCTGTCCCGCGGCCACGAGCCGGGCCGAAACACTGAAGGCGAGCCAATGCGCCAGCGCCAAGCCGACGGTCGTGCCCCAGACGATTTCGAACACGTGGTCCTCAGCGGTCGACTCGGTCACGGCGGCGAGTGCTGCGAGCAGACAGATCGCCACGTAGAGCGCCATCGTGAACGCCTCCTTGCGCAACTCGACGTCCTCTGCGGCGCGCCGCGATCCATCTGGCATTCGGGGACCCGGTTCAGCCATGTCCTACATCGTGCATTGCTCGCCCCGCCCCGTCGCACCTGAGTCGACAACTTCTCGGTGCCAATCGTTGCGATTTCCGCAAGGAATGGCACCCAGAATGCTTGTACCTCACGAAGTCCCGACAAATTGAATCGTTCCGGACGCACCGTGCTTTCTCGGGCATCACGCCGTTAGGTTCGACGAAGGGAGCGTGTGATGAAGATGGTGGCTCGCTTCACATCATGGGCGGCTACTTGCGGAGTTGTCGCGACCCTCGCGGTTGGGTCAGCATCCTCCGTCGTGGAATCGGCGCCGCCGACGTCCGAGCCGCAGTTCGAGGCTTCGGTGGGTCCGATCGGCGAACCGCTGGCGGCCGAGATGCGAGCCGTGTCGTGGCGGCCAGGCTGCCCGGTACCGATCTCCGATCTTCGACTGATCACGATGAACCACTGGGGATTCGACGGTCAGGTCCACGCCGGTGAGCTGGTCGTCCATGCCGACGTCGCGGACGACGTCGTCGGGGTGTTCGCCACGTTGTTCGACGTGGGCTATCCGATCCGACGGATGGAGCGGATCGAGCACTACGGGGGCGACGACGACGCATCGATGGCGGCCGACAACACGTCCGCGTTCAATTGCCGTCCGATCACCGGCGGAGGCGCGTTCTCGGTCCATTCGTGGGGCAAAGCGATCGACATCAATCCCGTCGAGAACCCGTACGTCAGGGGCGACACCGTGCTGCCCGAGGCGGGCCGGCCGTTCGTCGACCGCTCCAGCTCCCGCCCCGGGGTGATCGTCGACGGCGACGTGGTCACCGAGGCATTCGCGGCAATCGGGTTCGTCTGGGGAGGCGACTGGACACGCCTCAAGGACTACCAACACTTCGAGGTCGAAGATCCCGATCAGGGTCCGACGGCGGCGCGGCGGTGCACGGCGTACACGGAGAATCCGGGCCGATACCCAGTGCGGATGTGCCAGCGCGGGCTGGCCGTCGAGAACGTCCAGCGACGGCTCGTTGGACACGGCTACGACGTCGAGGTCGATGGCTACTTCGGGCCGCTGACGTTGGCGGCGGTCCGCACCTTCCAGTCCGATCACGGGCTCACCGCCGACGGGCTGGTCGGTCCGCGGACCTGGCCGGCGTTGCTCGAGGGCTCGTCGGGCGGCACCGACGCAGACGGCGACGGAAGTGTCGAGCCGTGGGAACCGGTCGGCGCGACCAACCTCCGCGAGTGCTCGCCTCAGGTGCCGAGTAGCTCCGGGTGGTCCGGCGACATCAACACCCTCGTCGACACCACGACCGGCGCAGTCAACGTCGCCCCGTTCAACGACTTTCTCGCGACCCGCAGCGGTGCCGGTCAACCGCTCACCATGCGACGCGGCGCGAGTGCTACTCCATCTCGACCGGCCTGGCCAGGAGGGCGAGACGGTGAACGTTGTCGTCGATCCCATCGGAGCCGCCAACGCAACGGTCACGGTCACGATCGACAACATCGCCGACGACTCGATCGCGGCGGTCCGCTACGTCCTGCGGTTCGAGGACTTCGGCAACGACGCCATCCGGCTCGCCGAGGGATCGTGGTCGCAGCGGTGCCAGCCCGGGCGCGGCCACCAGGAGTTCTCGACTGCGCTCTGCGTCTGATCCGGCGGAGCGACCGATGGGTGTTTTCATGACGGAACGGTCATGAAAACACCCATCGGTGTCGAAGGTCCCGGAGTTCTCCGCTCTACGGTGACATGCCGTGCGCGTCGGCGCTTTTGACGGGCGTCATCCGCAGGCGGGATCGCTCGCCCTTCTGCGGCTCGGCCAAGCGCTCGTTCCGGGCGGCCGCCTGTTCATCGACGGCGGCGACCCGATCCGCGAGGTGAGCGTGCCAACGGTGGACTGACGGCTATCCCCCTCAACAAACGACCGGCGAAGGCAACAGGGCGCCATGAAAGACTTTGGCAGTGCCGGAGCGACCCGACGTTCCTGAACCGTGGGTGCGACGGCTCCGGGCCCTGCTCGCCGATCGCTTGCCCGAGTGCGTCGAGGAGGATGCCTGGGTCGGCGTCCGGTGGCGGGTGGGTCAGGCCACGATCGCTCACGTCTTCGGCGGCGAGGATGGGCTGTTCCGGATCACCTTCCGCGCTGAGCCGGACGAGGTGATGGCGTTCGAGCACCTCGGTCGGCCGTACTTCAAGGCGAGCTGGGGCGGAAATGTCGTCGGGCTGGTCCTCGACGACGACACCGATTGGTCAGAGTTGGCCGAGCTGTTGACCGACTCGTACTGCGTCCAAGCGCCGGCGCGGTTGGCCAAGTTGGTGGACAGGCCGGCGTGAGTTCTACCCGCCGCGACTGGCGTCGCCGCCGAACTGTGAGCTCTCAATGCCGATTTCGGCATCGACAGCTCACAGTTCTCCATGCCGGCTGACGGCCGAACGGGGGCGCGATTAGCAGCCGGCGGCGTCGAGGTGGGCGAGAAACGTGCCAGCACCGATGACGGTGGCACCGGCGTCCTCGACGTCGCGGCGCAGTGCACGGTCTGAGGTCACGACCGTCACGTTCGGAGCTTCGGCCACGATCTCACGGATCAGGTCATCAGCCGCGTCGCGACCACGCCGAGTCGCGTAGCGCACCCTGATGCCATCGTGGTCACCCTCCGCCAGGTCCGGCTGTGCCATGTCGAGCACGAGCGTGGCCGATTCACCCAGGCACTGCAGCCGACCGAGCAGCCGCCGAACGGCCGCTGGCCGATCGCGCCACCAACCGTCGGCCACCGCGCCGATCACGTTGTTGCCGTCGATCACGAAGATGCTCGAAACGTCGCACATCAGACCGAACTCAAGTTGGCTTACGGTCTAGCCAGGCGGTGATCAGTGGGCCGCGGCCTGGGCGCTCGATGAAGATCCGGCCTGTGGGTTGGTGGCCACATGCGATGAGGTCGCTGAACAGGTCCCGCGGCGACTCGTCCTGATTGGCGTACGCGCTCACGATCAGGCGTCCTCCGGGTTCGAGGAAGGTGCCAAGCAACCGCTCGACGAGGTCAGCGAGCCGGTTCGGGGGCGCCTGGTCCTCCAGGGCGGTGACGTAGGTGAATCGTCGCGGGGGTGACCAACGCATCACCGAACCGGTCCAGATGCGGTCAGTTAGCTCGGGATGCAGGTCGCGGGCCAGGTCGGCGACTCTGGGCAACAGTTCGAGCCCATGCGCCTCGATTCTCACGCCACGTTCCGCGCACCACGTCGGCAAGGTGGATAGCAGGTAGCCGTTGGCGCAGCCAACGTCGAGCCAGCTTCCGTCACGATCCATGGGGATCGCGAGATGCTGACGTTTGGCACGCCAATCTCCCACTGAAGAGCGGCGGGAACCAGCACCCATCGGGCCGGCACCGGCACTGAGGTATGCCTCCTCGAGCAACTCGCCAGTTCGCCGGTCCCAGGCATCGAGATCGCTCACCACGACATGATGGCGCGAGAGATCCAACTCGACGATCGCCCCTTTGCCACCGGTCTGCCATCACCACAGGATCTGGGCGGCTCACAGCGGGGACCCGAACCGGGGAAAGTGACGCGGAGGCCGCCCAGATCGGTCCGGGGGGCGCACTCACGGGAGGGAGGCGTGAGCGTGCCAGAAGTCGAGGATCGCGGCGGTCGCATCGAAGTGAGATGCCACCGGCGGGTTGCCGACGGTGGTCGGTGTCGGCCAGTTGTGACCGCCGTTGATCACTGTTGCGCAGTAGAACGCCTCGGCGCCCAGATAGAGCTGGGCGACAACCTCGGTGAGGTTGGTGCTGCCCGGAATCAACGTCGTCGTGGCGGCGGGCGCGTTCGGCGGGACCCCGTTGCGGGTGAGCATCTCGCGCACCGTGAAGGCGGGCTGGGTCGTGTCGATCGAAACCTCCTGCAGCGTCGCCGGGGGCCGGAACGTGTGGTCGCCGGTGCCGTGCACGTAGGCGACGGGTACGGCGGCGGGTTGGTCGCCGGACGCGGCGAGCTGACGGCGGTAGCGCTGGGCCTTCTCCGGGTTGAGCGCCATCCCGACGGCGGCGAATCCACGGAACAGAGCCGACGCGGTCCGAGTTGATCAGCTGCCACACCATGCCGCCACCGTTGGAGAACCCGGCGGCATAGATCAATGCGGGTCGGCGGACACGTCGGGAACCACCGCCGAGCCGGTCGCGTACAGCCGTGTCGTCAGCTCCTGCACGAGCAGGTCGACGAACTCGAGGTCGTACGTCGGGAACGAGCTGTCGGACTTCTGGAAGTGGACCCACTCGCCGGACAGCCGTGGATCGGCCTCCGGGAACACGAGCAGGTAGTCGGCGACGTTGGCCGGTACGGGATTGCCGGGTTCGAGCCCCCAGCGCCGAGCAATCGTCGCCGCGTCCTGGCCGCCGCCGTGGAACACGACGATCGCCGGCACCGTCGCCTGGGTCGGATTGGCCGGGACGTGAACGTGGTACGTGCGATCGCCACCCTGGACGATCAGCTGGTCGGTGAGAACGGGCATCGTGGGCTCCTCGGGAAAGTTCCGCCACCGTCCCCGACTGGCGTTACCCGAGCGTTACCCGTGCGTGAGCGATGACGGGCCATATGCCTGGCGTCGCTCATCGCGTCGCCACGTTCGCGGCTTGAGCGCCAGGACGTGACCGCATGCCGAGCGACGAGATCGAGCCATTCCACCTCGAAGTCCACGGCGACGAGCTCGCCGATCTTCGGGCGCGGTTGCAGGCGACGCGTTGGCCGGAACCGGCGACCGATCCGACGCAAGGGATCGCCCTCGACAGACTGCAGACACTGTGCACGTACTGGGCGGAGAGCCACGACTGGCGGCTGGCCGAGGAGTGGCTCAACGCCGTCGGTCACTTCCGCACGACCATCGACGGTCTCGGCATCCACTTCGTGCACGCTCGTTCGAGTGACCCGCGCCGCTCTCTCCGCTCGTGCTCACGCACGGCTGGCCCGGCTCGATCATCGAGTTCCGCGAAGTGATCGGTCGGCTCAACGACGCCGGGTTCCACTGCGTCGTGCCGTCGTTGCCGGGCTACGGATGGAGCGACAAGCCGACCGTCACGGGTTGGGGTGTCGAGCGTATTGCCCGCGCCTGGGCGACGCTGATGGCTCGTCTCGGCTACGACCGCTACGGCGCCCAGGGCAGCGACTGGGGCACGAGCGTGAGCGCGACGCTCGGGCAGCTCGACCCGGAGCACGTCGTCGGCATCCACCTCATGCCGCCGCTCGCCCCACCCGATCCGGCCACGCTCGGCGAGCTCACCGACTCCGAGCGACACGCGCTCGACGCCATCGCCGCGGCGCCGGACAGCGAATCGGGCTACTCGACGATGCAGCGCACACGCCCACAGACGATCGGCTACGCCCTGACCGACTCGCCGGTCGGTCTCGCCGCCTGGATCGGCGAGAAGCTGATGAGCTGGACGGATCCACGCTGCGAACTGGCGGCCGACGCGATCCTCGACAACCTGATGTTCTACTGGCTGCCGCGCACCGCCGCTTCGAGTGCCCGGCTGTACTGGGAGAGCCTCCACGACGTCACCCGCTGGCTCGAAGGTCCGCTCGAACCAGGCGACCACGTCGACACGCCCGCCGGGTGCACCGTGTTTCCCTACGAGCTCCAACGCCCGTCGCGACGCTGGGCCGAGCAGCGCTTCCACGACATCCGCTACTGGAACGAGCCCGAACGCGGCGGCCACTTTCCGGCCCTGGAAGTGCCGGAACTGTTCGTCGACGAGCTGACACGCTTCTTCGCCATCGTCCGATAGGGGTCGCTTGCCGGGTCCGGCCGAACGGGTGAAGATGCGCGGGTGAAGGCGACGGCGATGCTGGCGCAGATCGGCGCCGACGCCCGGGACGACGAGGAACTTCGCCAGAAGAAGGCGCTCCTCGTCGTGCTCGCCGTCCTCATCCTGCCCGTCTCGGTGGTATGGGGCAGCCTCTACCTCAGCCTCGGCTCGGCGGTGGGCGTCGTCCCGTTCGTCTACTTCGCCGTCTCGCTCGGCTCGTTGCTGGTATTCGCCCGGACTCGGCGCTTCCATCCGTTCCTGGTCACGCAACTCCTCGACATCCTGTTGACGACGACCGTCGGGCAGATGCTCGTCGGCGGCTTCCTTCCCTCCGGAGGGGTCGGTCTGTGGGGCATCCTGGCTCCGCTCGGAGCGCTCGTCTTCCTCGAGGTTCGTCAGGCCGTCGCCTGGTTCGTGGCGTACGTGGTGATCTTCCTGCTCACGGGCCTCGCCGGCGAGGTGCTGTTCTCGGACGCCGACCTTCCGGTGTGGTTCATCAGCACGATGCTGGCGTTGAACGTCGTCGGCACCGCGTCGATCGCCTTCACGATCCTCGCCTCCTTCGCCCACCAGCGCAACGTCGCGCTGACGGCGCTGCGCGCCGAGCAGGAGAAGTCCGAAGCCCTCCTCCTGAACATCCTGCCGAGCGCCATCGCCGAGCGACTGAAGGCCGCCGCCCAACCGATCGCCGACCACTTCGCCGCCGCCTCGATCGTCTTCGCCGACGTCGTCGACTTCACGCCGCTCGCCCAACGCCTCCCGCCCGCCGAGATGGTCGGCATCCTCGACCGGCTGTTCTCCCGCTTCGACGCCCTGGTGGAGCGCCATGGTCTGGAGAAGATCAAGACGATTGGCGATTGCTACATGGCGGCTGCGGGCGTGCCGAATCCTGACCCGGATCACGCGTCCAAGGCGGCACGCCTTGCCCTCGACATCCGCGACGGAGCTGGCCGCGTCGCGACGCACGCCGGGTTGCCCGGACTCGAGCTGCGCATCGGCATCAACTCGGGGCCGGTCGTCGCCGGGGTGATCGGCACGAAGCGATTCCTCTACGACCTCTGGGGTGACGCTGTGAACACGGCGAGCCGGATGGAGTCCCACGGCACGCCGGGCGAGATCCAGATCACCCGGGCGACCTACGAGCTGTTGAAGGACGAATTCGTGTGCACGCGTCGGGGAACGATCGACGTCAAGGGCAAGGGCGAGATGGAGACCTGGTACCTCGTCGAGTTGCACTCGGAGGCCGGTAGTCAACCGATGGGTGTTTAGGAGACCGAATAGTCAGGTAAACACCCATCGGTGGCGTCATACACACTCAACGAGGCGGCCGTCGCCCATGCTCGGCAGCTCATCGACGCTCGTCAATACGTGCTCGACAGCGATTGGGGTGACGCCCAACCACGCGCTGACGAACAGAACCAATTCCTCGAGTCACACTCGTGGGAGGACTATGCCGCCTGGCATCTCGGCCTCACCGACGATGCGCCCGACGGGACGAAGGCCCGCTACGCCTTCGTCTATGGCGACTTCCGTCGTGTCCACCGAACCGGGCTGATTGCCTGCGTGTACCGGGCTTCGGAATGGCGACACAAATCGGTCGAGCTCGCTGCCCACGACCTGCTGCAACGCCTCGACCAGACCTCGGCGTGACCGCCCCGCCGCGGTCGTCCGAACGATTCTCATGCCACTCTCGTCCGGTGCGCGACAGAAGTGGCATGAGAATGCGGGGTCGTCGATGCCCGGAGGTGTGAGAATGCTCGATCGATGGTTGAGGACGAGGTATCTGCGGCGCTGACGGCGTGGGGAGCGCGCCATCGAGACGATCCGTTCCCCCTGTTCGCCGACGTCAGGCGGCGCGGTGCCGTCCACCAGGTGACACTCTTCGATGGCCACGAGGCGTGGCTCGTCGTCCATCACGAACAAGCACGCGCCGCCCTCAACGACCCCCGACTCTCCAAGGACATGCACGCCGCCATGCTCGCCAATGCCGGCGTCGTGTCCGAGGGCCTGCCCGGGCCGGCATTCGCCCGGCACATGCTCACCGTCGATCCACCGGATCACACCCGGCTTCGCGGGTTGGTGTCGAAGGCGTTCTCGCCGCGGCGGATCGAGGGACTCCGACCACGCATCCAGACGATCATCGACGACTCTGCTGGACGGCATCGCTGCCGACGGCGCCGACAGTCGGGTCGATCTCGTGTCCCGGTTCGCGTTCCCGCTGCCGTTCACCGTCATCTGCGAACTGCTCGGTGTACCCGAGTCGGAACGAGGCGCGCTCGGATCCGGCCTCACCGGGGATGCTCGTCCCGACCTCGACCCCAGAGCAGTACGCCGATGCGAAGGTGGCCTCCGACTCCGTCGTGGCCTTGTTGAAGCACCTCGTCGAAGTGAAGGGGCGATCACCCGGAGACGACCTCGTCAGTGCCTTGATCGCCGCTCGTGACGGTGACGAGCGCCTCGACACTCAGGAGTTGCTCTCGACGATCTTCCAGCTGATCGTCGCCGGCCACGACACGACGGCAAGCTTCATCGGCAACAGCGTCGTCGCCCTGTGCCGCAACCCGAAGCCAGCTGGCGTCGCTGCGCGACGATCCGGATCGCCTGTCGACGGCGTTGGAGGAGTTCTTGCGATTCGACGCGCCGGTCCCGCACTCGACGTTTCGGTACGCTGCCGAACCCGTCGAGCTGGGCGGCGTGACGATCCCGGCAGGAGCCCAGGTCATCATCAGCCTGGCGGCGGCGAATCGCGACGAGCGTGTCTACGACGATCCCGAGGTGCTCGACATCGATCGGTCGGGCACCCGCCACCTCGCCTTCGGACACGGCATTCATCACTGCCTCGGCGCCCCCCTCGCCCGGCTCGAGGGTCACCTCGCCCTCGGCACACTCCTGCGCCGCTTCCCCCAGCTGCGACTCGCAGTCCCCGATGACGAGTTGTCGTGGGGTCACGGTGACGGACTCGTGCTCCGCGGACTGTCCGAGCTACCGGTGATCCCCGGCCCGGGATTACCCCGACAACCAGCCGGAAGTGATTTTCCCTGATCGACTTTTCCAGTGGTGATACCTTCCTCTGCCCGCCCCCGGAGGCGGGCGAACCTCCCGGGGCGGCAGGAAATGGAAGGACCAAGAACGATGTCAATGACCGATACCCCCGTCGACAACGGTGTCAACGTCGCCGCACTGCTCGAGGCCCGGGAGGCCTTGACGGCCGCTCCCGAGGCGGCTCAGTTCCAGTGGCGAGCGAGCTGCACCTGGCAGAACGGAACGCACAGCCGATCGACCGTCGAAGGCTTCTTCGGCCTCGGCGAAGAGCAGCATCACAAGCGCGAGTTCACGCTTCGACGCTGATCACCCGGAGTTGTTCGCCTCCGAGGACAACGGAGCGACACCCGTCGAGTACGTGCTCGTCGGCTTGGCGAGCTGCCTCACCGCAGGAGTCGCCGCCGTCGCCCAGAACCGGGAAATCCAATTGCGTTCCGTCTCGGCAACCCTCGAGGGTGGGATGGATGTCTCCGGGATCCTCGGCATCGACAGCGACGTGCGCAACGGGTTCAGCGACATCAAGGTGACGTACGACATCGACGCCGACGCCTCACCCGACGACATCAAGGCGATCGTTGCCCAGTCGCAGAAGCGGTCTGCGGTGTACGACATCATCACCAACCCGACGAACGTCACGGTCGAGGTTCGCTGAGCCCTGCCCGGGCGGGAGGCCAGCCCTTGGCGCGCAACATCACGACGGTAGTCATCGGCGCCGGTCATGCCGGCCTGGCGATGAGCCACCGGCTATCCGCTCGCTCCGTCGACCACGTCGTGTTGGAGCGCGGTGAGGTCGCCAATACGTGGAAGACGGAGCGTTGGGATTCCCTACGCCTGCTCACGCCGAACTGGCAGAGCCGGCTCCCGGGATTCCGCTACGAAGGCGCCGACTCTGACGGGTTCATGACGATGCCCGAGGTCATCTCGTTCATCGAGCGGTACGCCGACGTCGTCGACGCTCCGGTGCAGACCGGCACCACAGTCACCCGCGTGCGCCCGGGGGCCCGTGGGTACGAAGTCACCACCAGTGAGGGCAACTGGCGGGCGCGGTCCGTCGTCGTGGCCAGCGGGGCCTGCAACGTCGCCCACCTCCCGCCAGTCGCCTCCTCGGTCCCCGCCGGCATCGACACGCTGTCGGCCGCGTCCTACCGAAACCCTGGCCAACTCGCCGACGGTGGAGTGCTGGTCGTCGGAGCCTCGGCGACGGGCATCCAACTGGCCGACGAGATCCACCGATCGGGCCGGCCGGTGACGGTGGCTGTCGGCGGGCACGTGCGAGCCCCACGCATGTACCGCGGCCGCGACATCCACCGCTGGATGGACGACACCGGCATGATGGACGAGCGGTACGACGAGGTCGACGACGTCGTCAGGGTGCGCCGGCTCCCCTCGTTGCAGATCGTCGGCACGCCCACGCGCACGACGCTCGACCTCAACGCCCTGACGGAGATCGGTGTCCGCCTCGTCGGCCGCTTCGCCGGGATCAGCGAGGGGCGGGCGCAGTTCTCCGGGTCGTTGCGCAACGTGTGCGCGCTCGCCGATCTCAAGGTTGGCCGGTTGCTCGATGCGTTCGATGCCTGGGCCACGGAGCACGGACTCGACGGAGCGCTCGAGCCGGCGTGGCGGCCGGCGCCGACCATCGTCGAGGACTCACCCCCGCTCGGTCTCGACCTCAACGGTGACGGTATCCGCACGATTCTCTGGGCTACCGGCTTCCGTCCCGACTATTCGTGGCTCGACGTGCCGGTGCTCGACCGCAAGGGACTGATCCGCCACGACGGCGGGGTGGTCGTCGACGCCCCGGGCATGTACCTGCTCGGCATGCCGTTCCTCCGCCGCCGCAAGTCGAGCCTGATCGACGGTGCCGGCGACGACGCCGAGGACCTCAGCGCCCACCTCGTTGCCTATCTTGACGACCATGTCGCAGCAGTCGGTTGACGCCAACGACGAGCGGTCGTCCTGGCGGCAGGTCGACGAGGGCTGGGGCCGGCGCGCCGTCGACTTCGCAACCCTCGCGGAGCCGTCGAACTGCAGGGAGTACGTCGCTCTCCACCATCGCCTGGGAGTTGGACGTGGTGACCGTCTGCTCGACATCGCGTGCGGGGCCGGCCTCGCCGTGGAGCTGGCGACGGCGGTCGGCGCAACCTGTGCCGGCATCGATGCATCGCCCCGACTGATCTCGGTCGCCCGTGACCGAAATCCGCACGCCGACCTTCGGGCCGGCGACATGCACGCCCTACCTTGGCCCGACGCCTCGTTCGATGTCGTCACCAGCTTTCGGGGGATCTGGGGGACGACTCCGGAAGCCGTTGCCGAGGCACATCGGGTTCTCGTTCCCGGCGGCCGGTTGGGAATCACGGTCTGGGGGCACATCAAACAGTCCCCAGGTGCCTGGATGATGGAGCCACTGAAGCTGGCGACCGAACCGAAGGTCGACCACCAGGCTGCGATGGTTGCCCTCGGTCGGCCGGGAGCGGGTGAAGCTTTGCTGGCGAGGTACGGGTTCGTCGACATCGAGCGCCACGAGATCCCCTTCGTCGCCGAGTACGCCGACCCCGAGACCTACGCCCGCGCCATCTCGTCGGTGGGGCCGGCGTACGAGGCCATGGAGAACGTCGGCGAGGAGGAGTTCGTCCGCTCGGCGATCGCGGTGGCCCGGCAACGAGTTCGCGACGGTCTTCCTCTGCGCGCCCCGGTCGCCGCGGTGGGCTATGTCGCCCGCAAGCCGCAGTCAGCCCGGACGAGCGGACACGATGGGGCGGAAGACGTCCTTCCTCGCCGCTGCGCCGTCCTCACCAGGGGCAACGCGCCTGTTCGACGACGACGTACAGGGCCTGGGCTACGTGATGAACGCCTCCAAGCTGTGGGCTCATGATCCCGATGCCCTCGACAGCCTTTCAGCGCTGCTCGGTCACGTCGTCGAGACCGGATCACTCACGTTTCGTCAACGCGGCATCCTCGTCACCGCCTGCGCATCTGCCCTCGGCGACTCGTACTGCTCACTTGCTTGGGGCAACAAGCTGGCCGGCGCGGCTGGCATCGGTCTCGCCGAGGGCGTGCTGCGCGGCGACGACGAGGTGCTCGACGACGCCGAGCGAGCGCTCGCCCGTTGGGCCCGCCAGCTCGCCCGCGATCCGAACGCGACGACAGCCGACGATGTCCAGTCGCTGCGCGACGCCGGATTCGACGAGACGCAGATCTTCGCCATCTCCGCCTTCGTGGCCCTGCGCATCGCCTTCTCCACCGTCAACGACGCTCTCGGCGCGCGCCCCGATTCGCAACTCGGTGTCGGGGTACCCGACGCAGTCCGCGACGCCGTGACGTTCGGCCGCCCGATCGCCCCGTCCTAGCCGAGCAACCGTCGACCGCGCGTATCAGTGAGGTTCGTGTTGCGGGCAGTAGTCGGACCCGCGAACGGCGCCCGCACGGCACGGCTTACCGGCCTTGGTCGTGCCACGACACTGATTGGCCGGCGTTGTCGGTGTGCCGCCACCGCCGCCCGCGTGCGGGCCGCAGAATGGTGACCCGGCCATCGCGCCATTGCGGCACGGCGTCCCGTCGCGCTTGAGCGCTGCGCACGTCGTCCCACGTTGGCCGGCGTGCGAACCCGGACTGACCGTCGGCAGCACGACGGTTCTCACCGGCGGCGTGCGACGCGTGGTGGCCCGCCCGGCCCGGTGTCGCCCGTCGTTCCACCGGCCATGTCGGCACTCCGTGCACACGTAGTCCGGTTCGGCGCGGCCGATCTCTCCGGTCGCCTTGCGCGAACGGTTGTCCCACCAACCATGTCCGCCACAGGTCGGGCACTGACCAAGGTGCTCGCCGGTGGCCATGCGGTCGAGCGAGCTCAGCGGCGGCAGTGACTTCGACGGCACGGTGTCGGGCTGCAACGCCGTCGATGTCGGTTCGTGCTGCCACGTTGGTCGTCGACTCGTCGGCATGTGTGTCGACACTAGAAGCGTTCGAGTCGACCAAGAGCGCCGGCGACGGGTCGAAGGCTTGCGACGCCCGATCGGCTACTGCTTTGGAAGCCGTACTGCGCGCGCGCGACGGTCTTCGGCACGCAGCCATTCCTCGAAGCCAGCTTCTCGGTGCCAAACGTTGCGATTTCCGCAAGGAATGGCACCCAGAAGGCTCGGGCCCCACGAAGTCCCGACAGATCGACCACGTTTCGGCCTGTCTGGTCGGGACTTCCACCTGCACCCGTCACACCTGCCGCCGGTACCTTCCAGAGCCAGCAGCTGCGACGACGCAGCGGTCAGCGCACTCAACGCCTATTTGCCGGACGTTCTAACTCCATAGCTCACTCGTCGGCGGCGGAGTACGACTTTCCGGGCCAGTAGGCCCACTCCTCGTAGTCCTCGACTCGGCCATCGTCGGCGAAGCGGAGTACCCAGAGGTCTCGGTATTCCTGATGCACCGGACTTCCGTAGTGCACCTCGACACGGACGACGGCGGTCTGACCTTCGACGGCCACCGGTGCGGCGTCGACGGTGAACTCCGTTCCCTCGTCGTCGAGCCAGAACGCCTTGATCGCCTCGTGTCCGACCTCCGACTCTTCGTACGGGGACGGTCGGTAGTGAGCGTCTTCGGTGAATAGTTGCTCGACGGCCGCGAGGTCGCCGGCACGCCACGTCCGCTCGTACTCGGCGACCCACCGCATGACTTCGTCCGCATTCATGTCAGCAGTACTAATCGACGGAGAGGCCGTACCGTTGTGCTGATGGGTGCCGAGAGCCGGCTGCGCGTCGAGGTGCTCGGGCCGCTCCGGGTGACCGACGACGCCGGGCGCGACGTCTCCCCGGAAGGCGCGCTGCAGCGTCGGTTGCTTGCCTTGCTGGTGCTCCACCGCGGTCGGGTCGTCTCGGCTGATGCGGCCATCGAAGCGCTGTGGCCGGGTGAGCCGCCGCGCGACCCGGTCGGGGCGCTGCAGACGCATATGTCCCGTCTCCGTCGCAGCCTTCCAGACGGGACGATCGACTCGACGGCCGAGGGCTACTTCATCGCTCCTGACCGACTCGACGTCGATGCGGACCGATTGAACGATGCCGTCCACCATGCCGTCGGCACCGATGACTCTGACGCCTCGGTCACGATCGACGAGATCCTCGGGCGGTGGCACGGCCCGGCCCATCCCGAACTCGCCGATGTCGACGCCGGGCGGGTCGAAACGGCCGCCCTCGCCGAGCTGCGCGTCAGGGCGGTCGAACTACGCGCCCAACAGCGTCTCGCTGCCGGCGTGACCGAAGGCCTTGTGGCCGAGCTCGCCGCTCTGGCTGACGACGAACCGCTGCGCGAGCGGCCGCGCGAGCTGCTGATGTCGGCGCTCGCCGCGAACGGCCGGCATGCAGAGGCGTTACGGGTTTACGACGACTTCCGTCGCTTACTCGCCGAGGAGCTGGGAATCACGCCGTCGCCCGCGCTGACCGCCAAGCAGGCGGACCTCCTCGCGGGTGTCGATGCGGTGCCGTGGAGACCGACGCGCCGGCTCCCGCTGGCGGTCACGTCGCTCGAGGGCCGCGCCGCGACGATGGAATCGATCATCGACTTGGCAGACGACCGCCGTCTGCTCACACTCATCGGGGCGGGCGGAGTCGGGAAGACCCGGCTCCTCATCGAGGTCGGCCATCGTCTGCAGACGGCTCGCCCGGAGCGTGCGGTCGTGATGTGCGAGCTCGCTGGCGCAAACGAGGAGTCCGCAGTGGACATTGTCGCCGCAGCACTGACGATCGATCGGCACGTCGGTGAGACGCTCTCCGACCGACTGGCCACGGTGCTCGGCGATTCCGAGGTCGTGGTGCTGCTCGACAACTGCGAGCACGTACTCGACCCGATCGCCAGCCTCGTCGACCGGCTCCTCGGCCACTGCCCGCACGTTTCCGTCATCGCGACCAGCCGCGAGCGGCTGCGGATCTCCGGCGAGCAGCTCTTCGTGGTACCACCGCTACCGACATCCGATGACGACGGGCCCGCAGTCCAGCTCTTCGTGGAGCGGGCGCGCGCTGTGCTGCCGCAATTCGATCCCGATCCCACCGAACGGTCGATTGTCGCCGAGATCGTCCGCCGTCTCGACGGGCTCCCATTGGCGATCGAGCTGGCGGCGGCGCGGTTGCCCACGCTGGACCTCGACGAAGTCGCCGCTGGGCTGGATTGCCGCTTCGAGCTGCTGTCCGCCGGACCGCGAACTTCACGTCGCCACGGCTCGTTGGCTGCGGCGGTGTCGTGGTCCTACGACCTGCTCGATCCGGAATTGCAACGGAGCTTTGCCGACCTCTCCGTCTTCGCTGGTTCCTTTACGGTCGAGGACGCGGCCACTGTCTGCGCTCTCGACAGTCGCCGCGCCGGCGCCGTGCTCGAGCAACTGGCCGAGCGTTCGCTCGTCGTGCGTGTCCACGGCCGGCGCTTCACCCTGCTCGAAACTCTGCGCGCGTTCGGGAACGAACGGCTCGTCGAGGGGGGCCGCGCCGAGGAAGTAGGTCGGCGCCACGCTCGGCACTACGTCGAATGGATCGAAGCCGAGCACCGGCTCCTCGCCTCGAGACACGCGGTCGCCGACATCGACGCCGCCCTCCCTGAGCTTCGTGTTGCCTTCGCTTGGCTGATCGATCGCCGGGAAGTCGAAAATGCCGGGCGCCTGGTCGTCGGCTTGACCCAGTACGGGTTGCTGCGTCTCGGCCCCGAAGTCCTTGCCTGGGCTGAGCGAGTCCTCGCGATCGACAGCGATGACCGCAGCCCATTGGCGTCTCAGGTGTGGGCGGTCGCCTCGTACGCCGCGTGGATGGCTGGCGACGTGTCCGAAGCCGGTGTCCGCAGTGAGCGGGCCCTAGACGTCGCCGAGTCCGCGGGCGACCTGCCCGTCGTTGTCGGCATGGTTCGGGGCAACCACGCCCTCTTCGAGGGCAGGCTCGCCGACGCCGTGACGTGGTACCGCAGAGCTGCCGAAGCCTCCGACGATCCGGCCGAGCAACAGTTGCCGAGAGCGACCGAGTTGCTCGCCCTCGCGTACGCCGGTGACCCTGCGGCCGCGGATCAGGCCACGGCCCTGCTCGCCGAGGTCGGTGACGCGTGCACGCCGCATGCCGCGTACCTGTGGTACTGCGCCGGCGAGTCCGAGCTCGCCAGCGACGTGGACCGGGCGAGGATGTGCTTCGCGAAGGCCGCCGAGCTGGCCGAACTGACTGGCGCGTCGTTCGTCACCGGCCTGGCCGGGACGTCCATGGCGTCGATCGAAGCCCGGTTCGGTGATCCCCGCGTCGCCGCCGAGGACTATCGCCGGCTCGTCGTGCACTGGCATCGGGCCGGGATGTGGTCGACACAGTGGACGATGCTGCGCTCGATTGCGGGATTGCTCTGTCGCCTCGATCGGCCGCACGAGGCTGCCGTGCTGGCCGGCTCTGTTCTGGCGACTCGAGCCGGCCACCGCATCTTTGGCGAGGACGAGTCCGCCCTCGCCGAACTCGGCAAACGACTGCGGGAGGCGCTCGGCAATGATGCCTTTGAGGCCGCATTGGCGCAGGGCGCTGAGCTCACCGGCGACGATGCCGTCGAGTTCGCCCTGGGCGCACTGAGGTGAGCGCTTCCGGTCTCACCACCTCGGTTGCTCGGCGAGGACGCCAAGCACTGCTTTGCCGACCAGCTCGTGGGTCAGAGCGTCGTTGCCGGGATGAAAGCCACCGCAGCGGACATCGCGGTAGAGCCGCTCCAGTTCGTTGCCCCGGAACATGCCGGCGCCGCCGGCGACATCGAGGGCGATGTCACCCACCCGTTTGGCCGCCTCGACGGCTCGCCACTTCATCGCGTACACCTTGGGGATCCAGGCGTCGCCGTGATCCGTTCCGGCCGCCCAGTCGGTGACGAAGCGCTCGACGGTCGCCGTCGCTGCATCGAGCTCGAGATACATCTCAGCAACTTGGTGCTGGACCATGGGGTGGTATGCGTAGGCGCCGCGATCGATGGCGATCGACGTCTTCCGCCGGGCGCCGTCAACTGCGACCTCGAGGGTCCGCTCGGCGATACCGAGGTAGACCGCGGCGATGAGCGACAACGGCCACATCGCCATCGCCACGATGAACGGGTCCGTGGCCTCGCCAGCGGGCACAACCCGTCCGATCCGCCCGTCGGGCACGAACACCCCGTCGAGGATGGTGTCGTGGCTCTGCGTCGGACGCATGCCGAGTGTGTCCCAGGTCTCTATGACCTTGACCCCCGGGCTGTCGCGTTCCACGAAAGCGTGGACGATCTGCGGACCACCTGGCGCTTCGGCATCGATCGCGTGTGCTCCGAGCCAGGTCCATGCCGGGCCGTTCGATCCGAACTGCTTGCGACCGGTGAGTCGATAGCCGCCCTCGACTCGTTCGGCACGGCACGTCGACAGGAGGACCGGAATGTCGTTACCTGTTTCCGCATGACCGGCGGCGAACACCTCGCCGGCGAGCGCCGCATCGAAGATCCAGTGCAGCGAGTCGTCGCCGGCGTTGTGGAGCTCGGTGGCAATGCCGATCCAGTACGTGTGCATCGTCATCGCCAGCGCCGTCGCCGGGGCATAGCGGGCGAGGCGCCGCTGGCTCGTCGCCATCTGGACAAGGTCGAGACCCCAGCCGCCGAGATGCTCGGGCACTGCGGCTGCTAGGTAGCCGAGGGCGCGGAGTTCGGACAGATCGTCGTGAAAGTAGGCATTGGACTGGTCGAGCTCGCCGGCGCGAGCGCGAAAGCCCTCCAGCAGCTCGATGGGAAGCTCGGTCCGCTGCTGTGGTTTGGTCATCGTGAGAGTGCTCATGGCGCTCGATGATGCGGACTGGCACTGACACGGTGCTCACATGGGCTGGCGTCCGGAGCAAGAGGATGACAGTGGCACGTCAGCGGTGACCCGCAGACTGCCCCGCATGGACATGCAGCTCACAACCCGTATCGCGCTGCTCGTCGCGTCGCCGTCGATGCTGGTCGACATCGAGCGCGGCGAGACGCTCAGCGGCGGTGGCTCCCCGAAGGAGGTGGACCGATCAACGCGCGCACAATCTCCGCTGACCACACGATCGATGAGCTGGGAACGATCCTGACAGTCTGGGCACATCCCGATGACGAGACGTATCTCGCTGGGGGCAGCATCGCTGCGGCCCGGGACAACGACCAGCGTGTCGTGTGCGTGTCGATGACCGCAGGCGAGCGCGGGACTGCCGAACCCGACATGTGGCCACCCGACCGCCTCGGGCGGCTGCGTCGTTTGGAAGCGGCGGCGGCGATGGCCGTGCTCGGCGTCGACGATCACCGGATCCTCGGCCTTCCCGATGGAGCGCTCGCTCGACACGAACGTCGTGGTCGGCAGTTGGTGGGAAACCTCATTGACGAGATTCGACCAGACACGATCCTCACCTTCGGCGCCGACGGGATCACGTTCCATCCTGACCACATCACCGTGAACCGGTGCGTGACCGCGGCGTGGTTGGATCGCGGCGGGCCCGGGCGCCTTCTCTACGCAACCTCAACCATCGAGCACCTTGCGCGCTTCGGTTCGTTCTACGAACGGTGGGGCAGCTACATGAGCGACGAACGGCCGGCCGGCGCTCGACCGGAGGAACTCGCCGTTCACCTCGCACTCGACGGTCCCGACCTCGATCGCAAGGTGGCCGCCCTGGCAACGATGGCCTCGCAGACGGGTCCCGCTCTGTCGCTCGATCCGGAGACGTTCACTGCATCGGTCGCGGAAGAGACATTCGTCGACGCCGCAACGGTTCGCCATCGATTCTGGAGCCAAAACGCAGACCGAAGTGTCTGGGAGGGGCTTACGACCCGACCCGGGCCAACCGGTGGGTATGTAGGGGACGGATCGGTCCCCCTGGCACCCATCGGTGCGGCATGGTGACCGAGGTCATACGCAACCTCAGGTTGCATGTCGCTCGGACGACGGTACTTTGACGCAACCAAAGGTTGCGAAAGGTGCCGAGCATGGAATACGGATCGATCGAGCGGGACATCCATATCGCCGCTTCGCCCGAGGTGGTCTTCGAGGTGATCAGCCGCCCCGAGCACATGCGGGAATGGTGGCCCGACGACGCCCGGTTCGAGCCGGTCGCCGGCGCAACCGGCGAACTCGTCTGGCGCGACGCCGGCACCGGCGAGACGACGTCCGTCGACCTTTCCGTCGTCGACGTCGACCCCCCGAAGCGATTCTCGTTCCAGTGGTGCTATGCCGAACCCGGCCGCCGCGGCCAGTCATTGCTCGTCACCTTCGATCTGATCCCGACCGGCGAGGGAACCCGGGTCCGCATGAAAGAGAGCGGGTTCCGGGAGATGGGCTGGGAGATCGCAGTGCTCGAGGAGCACTACCACGACCACGAGCGCGGATGGGACCACTACATCCCGGCCCTCGGTGCCTACGTCGCCCGGCTGGTCTCGACGTCATGACGACGACTGTCGACGACGACCTGTGGTCGGCGATCGGCGATCCCATCCGGCGCACGATGATCGACCTGCTGCTTGCTGGGGGGACAGGTACCGCCACGTCACTGAGCGAGCGATTGCCTGTCACCCGCCAAGCAGTATCGAAGCACTTGGCCGTGCTCGACCGGGTCGGTCTGGTTCACGCCGCGCCGGTCGGTCGCGAGCGCCACTACGTGGTCGATGAGGAGCAGCTCGCCCGAGCTGTCGCCGAGTTGGCCGCGGTCGGCGCCACGTGGGACGCCCGAATGCGGCGGATCAAGCAGATCGCCGAGGCGATCGAACGCAATCGCACCAACACCAACAACAAGGGAGAATGAGATGGTTGACATCCTGCACCGGGTCGGCGTCGTCGCGCCGCTCGCGGACGTGTACAAGACGCTGGTCACTCCAGAGGGCCTCGCCAGCTGGTGGACGACCGATACCACCGGCGACGGCGAGGTCGGCGGCAAGCTGTCGTTCCGGTTCGGCGACGCTGGAGGCTTCGACATGGAAGTCCTCGAGCTCGATCCCTCCGGACACGTGCGGTGGCGGGTCACCGACGGCCCGGATGAATGGATCGGAACCGAGATCGACTGGCGTCTCGATCAGCGCAACGAGTACACGATCATCCTCTTCAAGCACGAGGGCTGGCGCGAGCCAGTGGAGTTCATGAATCACTGCAGCACGAGATGGGCGACGTACCTCATGAGTCTCAAGGAGCTCGTCGACACGGGGCGCGGCAGGCCGTACCCCGACGACGTCGAGGTCAGCGACTGGCGCTGAATCCAGCGAGGCGAGGAGCACAACCGATGGGTGTTTAGGGGACCGAGTCGTCCCCTAAACACCCATCGGTCGGTGTCGCCACGTCAGAGCTCGACCATGTCGAGGTCGGGCGTGTCGGCTTCCGATGGCGGTCGCCAGTCGACCGCGATGACGATCCGCCACGCCGCGACCAACAGAACCGCGGCGACGACGAGGCCGATGGCAAGTCGACGAGCGTCGTAGCCCGGCACTTGTGGCGGGGCGAACGACAAGGGGGTCAACGTCTCGTGGGGACCGGCGATCACTGCGACGCCGCACTCGTCGCACGGTGCACCGGCAACCAGGGTGCCACCGGCTCGGCCGGAGCCGTCCGCGATGATCTGCTTCGCAGCGCTGCACTCGGGCTCGCAGTAGCCGACACGCACGACCGCGTTCGGTGGCAGCCCGGCGACGTCGACGCGCAACCGGTCGCCCTCCTCGACCAGTTCGGTTGGCGAAATCTCGATGGTCGGCGGCGGCGGGGCGGGAGCGCCAAAGATGAGCACGGCGGACGCCTGTCTCGTTCCGGCGCCGTCGTCGACCACAAGCGCACATGATCCGTCCGGTCCGCAATCTCCGGGGTCGTCGAGTTGGTACTGGAAGCGGGTCCGGCCGCTGTCGTCGAAGCGCACCGGGTAGTGGTTCGTGCACGCTCGGAAGCCGCGGAACGTGAGATCGCATTGCCGTACGGTGCCCTCGGCGCTTTCGGCGCCGTCGATCACGGAAACGTCGAGGACGTCTCCGTCGTCAAGGCGGTCGAGCATCGGGGAGAGTCCAGCAACTTGTTCGTCAGGGCTGACCGCCACCAGCTCGATCGCCACGGCGTCGTCACGGTCGCTGTCGCCTGCTGCAGGCCCGTTGAACGCAGCGAGCGCGGCAAGTGCGGCAAGTGCGGCGGACACGGTGAGCATCGCGGCGATCAGCCGTGGTCGGGCGGCGGTGACGACTCGTCGAGGCGACGGTTGAGCGTGAGTAGTCGGCCCATCACGGGCAGGGCCACCAAGTTGGCGCTGTGCAGCAACCCGATGATCAGCAGGATCCCACCGATGCGAGCTGTCTCGTGCTGGAGCTGGGCAGCGTTGACGGTGTCGTCCCACGATCCCTTCGGCTCGAAGCTGACGGTGAACAGGATGTAGGCGAAGAAGATCAGGTAGTAGGCGACATCGGTGAGCATCAGGAAGCTCTTGCCGGTCCGCGGGTTGGCGCGGAACACATCAGCGGCGTAGCTGCGTCCGAAACGCTTTATCAGCGGGCCGAGCCAGAAGGCGATGACCACGAGCACCGCCAGGGTGATCAGTTCGAGTATCCACCAGTCCATCAGCACCCTCCCTTGGTCGGTCTTGATGACTCCGAACGTGACTGCGGCGATGGCGCCGACAGCGCAGGCGATCACGGCGACGACGGCCCGGTGCTGGCGGCGCAGCCGCTCGTCGTCGTGGACGCTGAGCTCGACGCGGGCGAACAAGTCGGGACTCTCGTCCACGGTCAGCGCACCGTCGTGAAGGGCCTCCCGCAGCCGTTGCTCGAGGGCACTCACCAGTCGTCCTCGGGGTCTGCAGCCAAGCGAGCTTCGAGCGCGGCGAGACCGCGCTGCAGATGGGTCTTCACCGAGTTGCGGGACACGCCGAGCGTCGCCGCGATGTCGTCGATGCCGAGTTCGTCGTAGTAGCGCAGCACGAGACAGGCTCGCTGCCGGGCCGGCAGGTCACGCAACGCGTCGAGCACTTGGCGTTGGTCCTCGCGGACGGCGAGCTCGTCGTCGACGCCAGCGGCGACATCTACGATCGGCGAACGGTGGCGTAGCGAAACGAGCCCGCGGCGGTTGTGGTCACGGGCGAGATTGAGCACGATTGAGCGGAGATAGGCAGGAGCGCGGGCCGGATCTTCGATGCGTCGAGCGCTGCGGGCAAGGCGGATGAAGGCCTCCTGAACAAGATCCTCGGCGGCATTGCGATCATCGACGAACAGCCGGGCGAGACGCACCAACGAAACCCCTTCGGCGCGGAACATGTCGGCGACGAAGGCGTCGACATCGAGCGGTCGCGCTGCCGTGACGAAGTCATCGGCAATGATCTCGCCAGACGACGTGGCGAACACCGGTGTCGGCACTTCGACCGCACACCAGGCGCGTAGCGCGTCCCGAAGCCTGACGCCTACCGACCCGACGGCGTGAGTGCTCACGCAGGTCATGGTCACACGGTGGCGACATCCCGGCGCATGAATAAGGCCGTCGCGAACACAACCAGCGTCGCGAGATATGCCAGCAGTGTGGCCAAGGAGACGAGCGGCGGCCGTTCGAACCCGACATCTGTGAGCGGCGACCACGGGATGACCGTGGCGACGTTCTCTCCGATCATGAACCGCCCGAACTGTGGACGGATGCCGGTGATTGTGCGCTCGACAACGAGCACCCACGCCGCGATCGCGACGAGGCCGGCGCTCGTGTTTCGCCCGATGCTGGCGGTGCTCACCGCCAGCACAGCGACGAGCGACGTGACCAACGCCAATCGGCTCATCGTCAGCAGCAGTCCGACCCACCATGCCCCAGTGGTTCCTTCCGTGTCGCCGTTGAGGAGGACGGCAGGGACCGCGGCGAGCAAGAACACGACCTGCAAACCGAGTCCGATCGCGAAGGCGAGGATCGCCGCCGAGACGGTGCGAGCCGCGTGTAGGCGTAGTCGCGAGGGCTCCCATGTCAACACCGACGTGATCGTGCCGGCCTTCCACTCGGCGCCTGCCACGGACGCCCCGCAGATCGCCGCTCCCACGACGAGGAATATCGACGCCGTGAGCAGCAGGCTGTCCTGTCCCCCGCCCGCCCACCACGAGGCCATGTGGGCGGGATGCACGCGGTCGCGGGTCAGTGCCAATTGGTCACGGCTGGTGACGAAGATGATGACGCCGGCGAGGGCCGCGAGGGCCACCGCAAGCAGAGTCATCCAGCGCACCAGCCGCCGGTGCAGTGCTCGGCGCATCTCGACGGTGGTCAGGTGGACGATGCTCGGTCTCATGCGACGAGAACCTCCTCATCAGCGCTGCGCCCAGTGATCGTGAGGAACAGGTCCTCGAGTGACACCGCGTCCGGCCGCAGCTCGCTCACGTACATTCCGGCGTCGGCGAGCAACCTCGTCACGTGAGCTGACTCGGTCGCGGGTAGGGCCACCCGCAGCAGGTCGCCGGCTGCCTCCACGTGGAGCCCGGCGCGACGGAGAACCTCCGTGGCAGCGCTCATCTCGCGGAGGCCGACGAGCAGCGCAGGACTTGCAGCCGCGGCGAGGACCTCGTCGACACGACCGCTGAGCACGAGTCGCCCCCGGTCGATGATGGCGACCCGGTCGCACGTCTGCTCGATCTCGCTGAGCAAGTGACTCGACACGAAAACGGTACGACCTTCGGCGCCGAGGGCACGCAGCAGCTCGCGGATCTCGCGGATGCCGGCTGGATCGAGCCCGTTGGCGGGTTCGTCGAGCACGAGCAACTCCGGATCCTTCAGCAGGGCCGCGCCAAGCCCGAGTCGTTGTCGCATCCCAAGTGAGAGCTTGGCGACCTTCTCATCGGCCCGGTCGGCCAAGCCGACCGTGCTGAGGCAGGCGTCGACGCGTCGTTGCCCGACACGGTCGATTGCACCGAGCAGAGTGAGGTTCTCGCGGGCCGTCATTGTCGGGAACATCGCCGGGGTCTCGACGATCGCCCCGATCCGCGGCATGACTGCCGGAAGCGCTTGCGGGGTGACTTGCCCGAACACGGCGGTGCGACCGGCGCTCGCCGCGACGAGGCCGAGCAGACAGCGAATCGTCGTCGTCTTGCCCGAGCCGTTGGGTCCGAGAAAGCCGAACACACCACCCTCGGGCACCGACAGATCGAGCCCGTCCACGGCGACACGGGGTGCCTTCCTCCACCGCCGGTACTCCTTGCTCAGTCCTTCGACCTCGATCACGGGTGTCATGCACTGACAGACGGTCGGCTGGCCGGCGCGGGTGACACGTGGCACGAAATTATGTCCGCGTCACCCGCGTGCCCGGCTCGCTCGTCCGTCCGAGTACGAGCCGGCATCAGACCGGCTTGAACCGCAAGGAGAATGACATGAGTAGATGGCGTTTCAAGCCCATCGGCGGTACGGCGGTAGGAATCGCCATGCTGCTCGGCGGTGGCTCCACGGCCTTCGCCACCGCATCAATCCCTGACGACAGCGGCGAACACGAGGGCTCCGCTGCGTTCGCGGAACCGGTCGACGGAGCCTCCATGGCCGGCGGCGTCGCGCTGGAGATGACCGCCCACGGCGTCACCATCGAGGAAGCCGGCGAAGTGCACGAGGGAGCCGGCCACTTCCACGTCATCGCCGACGCCGGCTGCGTCGCTGAAGGCGAGTCGATCGTCCGCGACGCCGATCACGTCCACTTCGGCGCCGGCCAGTCCGAAGGAATGATCTATCTCGAGCCGGGCACTCACGAGCTGTGCCTGCAAGTCGGCAACGGAGTACACCTCGCTCTCGACATCACCGACAGCGTCACGATCGACGTCGGGATCGACAGTCTCGACGAGTGGTGTGCCGTCATCGAGGAAGTGGACGAGCTGTTCGAAGTCGCCGACGCCAGTGACGAGGAGTTCGCCGTGCTTCAGGTCGGCTACGAGAACATCGGCCGGCTCATCGCCCAACTCGACGACGGGCTCGACTACGTCGACCCCGACGTGCGCGACGACCTCGAGACATCCCTCGAGTTCACCGCCGAGCTCATCAGCGCGTTCAGCACCGCGGAGGACGAGACGACGGCCAACGCGACCGTCGATTCGGTCTACGCACGCTTCGACGAGCGCTTCGAGGAGGCTGACGATCTGCCCGGCACCGCCTGGGTCGCTGAAAACTGCGGCACCGACATCAGCGAATGACCTGCGGACCGATGGGTGTTTTCATGACCGAATCGTCATGAAAACACCCATCGGTCGGTCTTTGGGGGTTACCGGGTCGCCGCCGCGGCAGTGCGCCGAACGCTCTTCGCCCGTTTCCGCGCCGTGCTCGAGCCGGTCGGTGAGACCTTCGGCTTGTCGCTTCCCAGGATGCGGGCGATCAGGTCCTGGACTGCGGTGACGCCGCCCTGGGCGATACCGCTGACATTGTCGGTGACGCGGTCGACGGCACCGGCGATCGCTCCGACCACCGCGTTGGCGGGCGGGGTATCAGGCGCGCGCGGGTGCGGATGCGTCGGGGCCGACTTCTTCGCTTCGGCCAAGGCGTCGCCGAGATCAGAGAGGTCGCGGCGGCTCAGCTCTTTGCGCACCTTCGGGAAGAACTCGCCCTCTTCCTCCTTGACGTGGTGGCGAACACTCTCGATGAGAACCGTGACCTTGGGATCGAAGCGCTCGTCGCTCGGGTCGAGGTTCTCGAGCTCGGCGAGCACCCACTTGACGATGTGATGCTCCTCGAGGCTCTCCAGCGCGATGTCCTCGGTGTTCGGCACCGTCGCCCGGGCGACGGGATAGAACACCTGCTCCTCGATGGCCGCGTGGACAGAGAGCTCCTCGATGACTCGATCGACGATCCGGCGCTTCTCGACGTGCGCCCGATCGCCAGCCTTCTCGAAACGTTTGAAGAGCTGCTCGACGGTCTTGTGATCTGCGCGAAGCAGTGTGATTGCATCCATGGAACCGATCGGTACCCGTCATCGAGCCGACTGAGCCATGAACGCGATCGCAACTGCCCGGCACGGCGACGAGCCTTAGGCTCGCGCGGTGGATCACGCAGACCATGCCCCCGGTGACGACAGCGGACGAGCCCTGTCGCGGCGGGTTGTGATCGCCGAAGCCGTGCACGCCTTCGTGGATGCGGCCCGAGCACTTCCCGTCGATCGACTCGATGAAATCCCATCGCTGGCAGCCACAGCGGCGGATGCCCGCGCCGCCACCGTCTACATCGCCGACTATTCGCAGCAACACCTTCGGCCCCTGCCGGGAAGCACGGAGGTGTCATCAGTCCCGATCGAGGGTTCGGACCTTGGCGCCGTGTTCCAGTCGGGCCACGCCCACGTCGACGAGATGCAAATCGCCCTCCCGCTCGTCGAGGAACGCGACCGTATCGGCGTTCTGACCTATCAATATCAACGCGAGACGTCTGCCTCCGTGGACTTGGCAGAAGCCGTACGTGACGCCCTCGTCCTGATCCTCGTGAGCAAGCGCCGTTATACCGATACCACCCTCAGGACTCGTCGTGCTCAGCCATTGACGACCGCTGCCGAGATGCAGTGGGATCTGCTCCCCCCGCTCGCGTGTCGGGCCACAGCGGCGTCGATCGCGGGGATCCTCGAACCGGCGTACTCGACCGGTGGCGACTCCTTTGACTTCGCTGTGAACGACGACCTGCTCGAGTTCATCGTGATCGACGCCGTCGGCCACGGGATGTCCGCCGTGCTGAAGTCGATCGCCGCCATCACCACCTACCGCAACGTTCGCCGAGAAGGTGGCGGCCTCACCGCGGTCTACGACGAGATCGGGCGCGTCATGATCGAGCAGTTTGGCGAGTGCTTCTACGTCACCGGGATGATCGGCTCGTTGCGAATGTCGAGCGGCGAACTGACGTGGATCAACGCCGGCCACCCCCAACCATTGTTGATTCGCGGCGGGTCAGCCGACCATGGGTTGTGGTGCGCGCCATCGCTGCCGATGGGCCTAGGAGGGGCGGTCCGCGAGACGCAATCGATGGTGCTGCAGCCCGGTGACCGGCTTCTGATCTACACCGACGGTGTCGTCGACCGACGTGGCAGTGACAGACCTGCACCGCACCTCGAAGCGCTCACCGATCAGGTCGTGGCTGCGACGGCTGACGGGGCAACCGTCGAGGAGACACTTCGACAGTTGATCCGATCTGTCCTCGAATCGTGCGACGACGATCTCGATGACGACGCCAGCCTCGTTCTCCTGGAGCGGCCACGAACTCCGGTACCGCACACTCGTCACCCGTGACCGAGCGGTTGGAGATTCGGTTGGCTGCGTCGCGCCGGTGAGCGGTGCGCGAAGGTGGAGGGATGGGCGGTGTGGTGGGGGCGGAGCGGGCACTCGCGTCGGCGGATGAGGCGGTGGCGCAGCTCGACGTCGAGGGCTGCGTCACGCACCTGTCCACCGCCATCCGTGACTTCACCGCTGCCGGCGAACCGCGGCGGGCGGCGATGGCGTGCGTCCGACTGGGAGACGTGCTGGCCAACGCCATGGGCAACCTCACCGCCAGCCGCGGTGGTTCGCCCGCGCCCGGCGTCTCGTCGAGAATGAGCCGCCGTGCCTCGAACAGGGGTGGGTGGCGATCGCGGCGATGGGATGTGACGTCAACGATCCGGCCGCGCTGCTGGCCGCGGCGGAGTTGGCACTGGATCGGGCGCGCCGCTTCGGCGATGTCAATCTGGAGACGAAGGCGTTGGCCGACGCCGGATTGGCCCACGTGCAGGCCGGCCGTGTCGACGAGGGGATGGCGCTGTTGGACGAGGCGATGGCGCTGGCGTGTGGCCCCGCCGACGACTCCGGCACGGCCGCCAAGTCGGTGTGTTCGTTCTTCACTGCCTGCTATTACTCGGCGGATTTTGAGCGGGCCGGCTCGTGGACAGGACTGCTCCGTCAGCGCGGGCTGATCTCCCCGGCGCCAGGTGAGCCGATCTTCCTGTCGAGCCACTGCGACAGCGTGCAAGCCACGATGCTGTTGGAGCTTGGCCGTTGGAGTGAGGCAGAGGCGGTGTTGACATCGGCCAAGGCCGACTTCGAGGCCGTGATGCAGATACCGAGCTGGCACCCCGACATCGCCCTCGCCGATCTCCGTACCAGGCAGGGGCGCCTCGCCGAGGCCGAATCGCTGCTCGTCGGCAAGGACCAAGCGATGCAGGCGCTCCTCCCAGCCGCCCGCCTGCATCTCGCCCGCGGCGACTTCGACCTCGCCGCGGCGATGTCCCGTCGTGGCTTGCGGGTCATCGGTGCCGATCGTGTGCGTGCCGCCGAGCTGCTCACTGTCGTCGTCGACGCCGAGATCGCCCGAGGCGACATCAACGCGGCCGTCACAGCATGCAGCGAACTCACGAACCGCACCGCTGACCTCGATATCGCCCCGTTGCGGGCCCGCTCCGCCGCCGCCCGTGCCCGTGTTCAGGCCGCGACCGGCGCCCCGGCCGACGCCATCTCCACGCTGGAAGCGACGTTCGACTTTGTCGACCCGAGCACCCTTCCGTGGCTGCGGGCAAACATCCACCTTGATCTCGCCCGGCTACACGAGCGAGCTGGCGACCGTCAAGCTGCCTCGATCGACGCCAAGGCTGCGACTGCGCTGTTGACGACACTCGACGTGGTGATCGCCGGGGACGACGTCGCCCTCCTGGAGCGCCTGACTCCTCCGTCGGGGATCGCCCGATCGGGTAGGCGCGTGGCGGCGTTGGCGAGGGATGGGAAGTGGTGGACCGCGTCCTGCGACGGCTCCAGCGTTCGGCTGCAGGAGTCCAAGGGCCTGCGCTTTCTTGCCGAACTCGTCACCCGGCCCGGATCGGAGCGTCACGTGCTCGATCTCGTCGACTGCGTGGAGGGCGTCGCCGCGGACGGAGGCCTCGACCGCCGGGCGCTCGGAGACGCCGGTGCGGTGCTCGACTCCCACGCCCGGGCGGTGTACCGACGGCGAATCGAGCAGCTGCGCGCCGAGGCGGACGAAGCACTCGACGCCGGACTCCTCGACACTGCCGAAGTCAAACAGGCCGAGCTCGACCAGCTCGTCAGTCAACTCGCTCAGGCGTTCGGCCTCGGCGGCCGCGACCGGCGGGCGGCGTCAGCAGTCGAACGATCCCGGCTCAACGTCACCCGGGCGCTCCGCGCCGCCATTGGGAAGGTCGCCGAGGCGCTGCCAGAGGCCGGACCGGTACTCGACCGCCGAGTCCGCACCGGCCTCTACTGCGCCTACGAACCAGACGACAACGACGAAGTCGTCTGGATTGTTCAGTCCTGATTGAACGGGATCGCCTTGCGATGCACGCCACCAGGTCATGGAACCAATGCAACCCACCATCGACGAGATCGCTGACGGCATCTACCGCATCTCGACCTGGATCCCCGAGATCAGTCCGGACGGCTTCACGTTCAACCAGTTCCTCGTCGCCGCCGACGAGCCGCTGCTCTTCCACACCGGACCGCGCGGGATGTTCCCGTTGATCGCCGAGGCGGTAGCCACCGTTCTTCCCGTCGAGTCTCTGCGCTGGATCACGTTCGGTCATGTCGAGTCCGATGAGTGCGGATCGATGAACATGTGGCTGACCGCCGCACCCGACAGCCAAGTCGCCCATGGCGCCTTGGGCTGCGACGTGTCATTGAACGATCTCTGCGATCGACCACCGCGACCACTCTCGGACGGCGAAGTGATCGACCTTGGGGGCAAGAGGGTCCGTCAGATCCCGACGCCCCATGTGCCCCACGGTTGGGAGGCCCAGGTGCTCTTCGAGGAGACCACCGGGACCCTCCTGTGCGGCGACCTGTTCACCCAGGTCGGGGCCGGGCCGGCGCTCACCACCAACGACGTCGTGGAGCCGGCTGTGGCCGCCGAGCTGATGTTCCACCAGAGCTCCCTCGCTCCTCAGACCACGGCGACGATCCGCCGACTCGGCGATCTCGACCCGACGACGCTGGCGATCATGCACGGCAGCTCGTTCCATGGGGATGGTCGGCAAGCTCTCTACGCTCTCGCCGAGTCGTACGAAGATCTGATTACCGCCGCCTGACCGCACTCCCGGACGCGGGGATCCGACAGGCGGGTCGCCGCGGGTGGGACACTGAAGCTGTGGGCTTCTACCGGGACCGCGTGTTCCCACGCATCATGAACATGGCGTGCAACACCAAGGAGACGCGGCGCATCCGCGCCACGGTCTGTGCGCCCCTCGCCGGGGAAGTGCTCGAGATCGGATTCGGCACTGGCCTCAACCTGCCGCACCTGCCGGGGTCCGTCACGTGCGTGCGGGCGGTCGATCCACTGGAGTCGGGCCGCGATCTCGCCGGCGAGCGCCTCGCCGCCAGTCACGTCGACGTCGACTTCGTCGGCCTCGACGGCCAGGTTCTCGAGCTCGACGACGATTCCGTCGACGCCGCGCTGTCGACCTGGACGCTGTGCACCATCCCCGACGCCGCCGCCGCCGTCCGTGAGATCGGCCGCGTCTTGCGTCCTGGTGGGACCTTCCACTTCGCCGAGCACGGGCGAGCACCCGACGCCAACATCCAGAAGTGGCAGGACCGACTCAACGGCCTACAGAACCGCGTCGCATGCGGGTGCAATCTGAATCGAGACATCGTCGCGATCATCGAGGACGGCGGGATGTCGATCACGAGTCTCGACACCTTCTACGCCAAGGGTGATCCGAAGGTGCTCGGGTGGACCTACCAGGGCACGGCCGAAGCGAACGTCACTGCGGAATCTCGTATCAAACCGCGATCCGAAGACTCACCATCACGATGACGACGATCCACGCTGACGAGCTCCAACCCGGTGACGTCGTCGCCTACGACGGTCACTGCCACGTCATCACCAACGTCGAGCGCCTCGAGGGCTGGGCCTGGCCGATCGCCGCCGACGGGACGGGTTGGGCGATCGCCCTCGGCCACCAACTGATCAACGTTCAGCGCCAAACGACCGGACCTGCGGCAGCCTGAGCCGCTCCCACGGCCCAAAAGTCCGCCGGTCATTGCCGGCGCACTTGACATGATCACGGTGTGCGACCCGGGACCACGAACGACCCGCTCCGCGTGGACCCGTCGAACACCAATCAGCTCTCTGCTTGGGATGGCGACGAAGGTCGCTACTGGGCGACTCATGCCGAGTACTTCGACCGAGCGATGGCTGACTACCACCAACGCCTGCTCGCCGCCGCCACCATTGGGCCAACGGATCGGATTCTCGACATCGGATGCGGAGCCGGTCAAGCGACCCGCGACGCGGCGCGGGCGGCCGCAGCAGGCTCTGCCCTGGGTGTCGACCTGTCATCGCAGATGATCGACGTCGCCCGCCGCCGGGCCGTTGACGAAGGCCTCGCCAACGCCCGATTCGAGCAGGCCGACGCGCAGATCCACCCGTTCGACGCCGAGCACTTCGATGCAGTCATCAGCAGAGCCGGGGCGATGTTCTTCGGCGACCCCGTCGCCGCGTTCTCCAACATTCACCGAGCGTTGCGCCCCGGCGGACGACTAGTGCTGCTGACCTGGCAGCCGCTCATCCGCAACGAGTGGATCGGAGACTTCATGGCCGCCTTCACCGCCGGGCGGGAAGTTCCCGTCCCGCCGCCCGCTGCGCCAGGGCCGTTCTCGCTCGCCGATCCCGAACGCGTGCGCAGCGTCCTCGGACAGGCCGGGTTCGACGACATCGCTCTCGACGGCGTCGCCGCGCAGACGTGGTTCGGAAACGACGCCGACGATGCGTTTCAGTTCGTGGCTGGGATGCTCGGCTGGATGCTCGAAGGACTCGACGCCACGACCCGCGCAGGGGCGCTCGACGCGCTTCGCGGCACTCTCGCCGCCCACGCGACCGACCGGGGCGTGATCTACAACTCCGCGGCGTGGATCATCCAGGCAGCGCGACGGTAGTCACCAAGCCTGCCGGTCGGTCGGATCGGGTATGTCGAAGCGGCGGCTAACTTGTGACGATCTGATGTCAGCCAGCGACCACTCTCGTACCGTCACCAAGTCGGCACGCCGGCGTTGGGGCGCCGTGATCGTGTCGGTCGTCGCTGCCGGATCACTGGTGATCGATGGGTCGCCCGGGCGAGCGGATCAAACGGTGTACTTCGACGAGGCCGGGAACGCGCCACACGTCAGCTTCATCGGTGACTCGACGCTCACGGGAGTCCGCTGGTATGGGGACTACGGCGCCCTCCGGCGATTCAACTTCGTGTTCAGTGCCGAGTCGTGCCGGCGCACGATCGAAGCGTCGTGCATCAGCCGCGAGGGCTACCGGGCGGCCAACGTCATCGGAGCGATGCAAACTCTCAACGGCGACCTCGGTGAGGTACTCGTGGTCATGTCGGGCTACAACGACCCGATCTGGACGATCGACGAGGCGATCGCCGGCGTCGTCGACGAGGCGCGAGATCAGGACCTGGAGCACGTGGTCTGGCTGAGCCTGCGGACGAGCGACGACGTCGACTACTCCGATCCGCAGGATCAGTCGAGCATCAACACATTCCGCGAGTACAACGAGCAACTCTTCGCGGCTGCTGAGGCGTCCGATGGCTTCCTGCAGGTCGCCGACTGGGCGACCTACTCGAACGGTGCTTCGGCGTGGTTCGAGGCCGACGGAGTGCACCTCACGTCGCGTGGCGTCGATGCGATCACCACGTTCCTCGCCGGCACGGTGGAGCGAGTGCTGGCCGGCGAGAACGTCAGCCCGTCGGCGGCGCCGTGGACTGTGCTCGTGCCGGGCGCCGAGGGCGAGGTGGTCGAAGCGGTACAGGAGGCCCTGATCGCCGCCGGCATCGACCTCCCCGGTGGCGCAGACGGTGTGTACGGGAACGACACGATGGCGGCCGTCGCCGAGTACCAGCTGGGCAACGACGAGCTCCAGCAGACCGGGGCAGTTGACATGTCGACTGCCCGTGCCCTCGGCGTCATCGAGGACCCCGACGCCGCCGATGACACGACCACGACGACCGCGACGACCGTCGCCGCGACGACGACCGTTCCCGCACCAGCGCAGGCGGCAGCCGACAGGGCATCCGCAGAACCGGCGGACCGTGGCGGTGGGCTGCTCCGCTGGCCCCTCGTCGCCGCGGCGGGCGTCGCAGTCCTCATCGCAGCCTTGGTCAGCCGCCGGCGCTACGTCGTCGCCAAGCGCTCGGCGCGCCGCTGGGCACGCGTCCACCCGGCGACATCGCCGCGCCAGAGTGTCGCCGACATGCGTCGGACCGGCGAACTCCCAGCCGTGAGGGATTCGCCAGACGGGATCTACGACCACGAGTTGGAGCAATCCGCACCCGTCGAGGCAGGCTGAGCGGATCCCGCTTTAGAGGGCGCGCAGGCGGGCCTGCGCGCCATTCACGGTTGGTGGCTCCGGAAGGCGACGCACACCGCGGGCCGCGTCGTTGCGACGACTCTGGCGCACACAGCCATTCCTCGGAGCTCGGAGTGTCGCGTCGACCCTTCCGGGCAAGCCGATTGCCAAACGTTGCGATTTCCGCAAGGAATGGCACCGAGAATGCTCGAACCTCGGAAGTCCCGACAAATCGGAGACTCCTCGGGTTTCTGTGGGTGCGATCGCGATCCGGTCGAGCCGCGCGCTGCGTAACAGTTGCTGGCTCCAGAAGCGGGGCCGGGCGACCGACGCGCCGGTCTGTCACCTGGAACTGTGAGCGTTCGGTGCCGATATCGGCCTCGACAGGTCACAGTTCCGGCGACGTCGGGGCGGCGGCGACAAGTGCCGTCGCGATCGACATGAAACCGGTCGTTTCGGTCGGCACTTCGAACACTGCCCGCGTTGAGCGGCCAGATCTGGCCGCTTTTCGACGTCGGATTCGCAGTCGCGGTACTGGGAACGAGAGACCCCCTGCACCACCTACTGCCGGACGCTCTTATTCAATGGCCTGTCCCAGAGGGTCAGCCTTAGCCTCGGCCAATGGGCGAGCGAGTCTTCGAGCGAGCGAATCAGCATTGCGGCGCTTATAGCTCGCTGGTGCAGCGCCCGTCGCCCCCGTCGATCGACCACATGGCCATGGTGCACCAGTGAGCCAAAGACTTGCCATGCTCGGCGTCGCTGGCTTGGTGAGTGTCACCGGACCCCATCAGGCCGCCAGAACGAATATTGCCGGGGTCGATGAAACGACCGTCCCGGACACCTCGATCGCGGTGCCGGACAGCGGCGCAGGGAGAACCGTCCGGGGAGACTGGTGAGATCGACTGGACGGAAGTTCGGCCGGGACTCGAGGAGGGATTCCTCGAGGTGCCGATCGACTACGCCAACCCTGAAGCAGGAACGTTCCGGATCCATGTCGTGCGACGCCTCGCGGACGACCCGAACGCGCGAATCGGTTCACTCGTTGTTCAACCCAGGCGGTCCCGGCTTCGGCGGGACCGACTTCGTCACGCTCGCCGACCTGTTCTTCGATGCCGAGGTGCTCGACGCCTTCGACATCGTCGGGTTCGATCCGCGCGGCACCGGTCTGTCCGAGCCGGCGATCGACTGCATCGACGACTACGACCACTTCTTCGCTGGGACCGACATCACGCCCGACGACGACGCCGAGCGTCAGCAGATCGTCGACCTCGCCGAGGAGTTCGCCGCAGCCTGCGAGGCGAACAACGCCGACATCATCCAGTTCGTCGGCACCAACAACGCCGCCCGGGACATCGACTCCATCCGCCGAGCGCTCGGCGAGGAGGAGATCAGCTACCTCGGTTTCAGCTACGGAGGCCAGCTCGGCGCAGCGTGGGCGACGTTGTTCCCGGACACCGTGCGGGCAGCGGTGTTCGACGGTGCGGACGATCCGAACGCCGACGAGCTGGAAAGTGCGGCTGCGCCAGGCTCGCCAGTTTCGAGCACGTACTGTCGACGTACCTCGCCCAGTGCAGCGCCGAACCCAGCTGCCTGTTCCACAACGACGGCGACGCCGAGAGAGCGTTCGACGAGCTGATGCTGGAACTCGATGCAACACCCGATCCCGAGCATCGAAGGTCGGCCGGAGATCACCCGTGGTGTCGCCCTTCAAGCCGTCGCCGAGGCGATGTACGACGACTCGACCTGGCCCGCCCTGTCGAGGGCGCTCACCTCAGCCCAGCGTGGCGACGGGGCGGCCCTGCTGAGGATGTACGACGACTACTACAGCGTACAACGCGTGACGGCACGTGGGGCAACGAGCTGGAAGCGTTCCAGACGATCTACTGCATGGACAACGACGTACGGCGTTCCGTGGAGGAGGACGATGCCACGGCCCCGATGCTCACGGAGGTGGCACCCCGATTCTCCCCGCACACCACGGGCGCCTACTTCTGCACGTTCTTCCCCGCGTCCGACCGATCCGCTGATCGAGGTCACCGGTGCCGGCGCTGGGCCGATCGTGCTCTGCGGCACTACGGGCAACGCCTCGACGCCGCTGGAGGGCACCCGCGCCATGGCCGACGCCCTCGAGGACGGCCGCCTCATCGTGGTCGACACCGTCGCTTCAGCGTGTGCAGGAGCCTCGGCCTGTGGCGACCAACTGATGACCGACTATCTCGTCGATCTCGAAGTCCCTCCGACTGAGACGGAGTGCCCGGGCGACTAGCGGAAGGCCGCAGATGCTCAGGTATCAAGTCGGAGGTGGACGCTCACGTCGTCGCCGAGGTGCAATCCCTCGGCGCGGCGGACCGCGTCCTTGACCGGCACGAGATACAGCTCGCCCCTCGGGAACAGTGACGTCTTGAAGTCGGTTCTCCCGATTCGGGCCTTGACCGGAATCGCCCCCCAGCCATAGGTGACCATCGACGCCACATCCTCGATCGCCGCGCTCTGCTCTTCGGGGACAGTCACGAAGTGGAACGGTGCCGGACCGCGCCACTCGATGATCTCGCCGCTGAACTCGAGGTCCATCGCCCCAAGCCTACGAAGGGCGAACTGTGAGCTGTCGACGCCGGAATCGGCGCCGAAATCGGCGCTGAGCGCTCACAGTTCGGCGTCGTGCCCCACAATCGGGGGATGTTCTCGGATCCGGGTCTGTCCGAGAGTTGCGGTATGACCTCACTCCAAGCTGAATCACCAGCGGTGCTCGAGACTCAACTCGTACACGATGCCCAACGGCGGGTCACGACGATCCTGGCCGACGCACTGGACTCACGTTCAGCGCCGACCTCCACGGTTGGCGAGGTGCGCGACTTCGTCGTCGCCATGCTCGACCACCATCACCGCAGCGAGGACAGCGACCTTTGGCCACTACTGACCAGCTGCGCGCCGGAGCTCAGCGACGCCCTCGCCGCGCTGAGCAGGGAGCACGACCAACTCGATGCGGCGCTTCACGAGCTGGCCGCCGCACCGGTCGGGAGTGGTGACGGCGCGGCAGCTGCGCGCCACGTTCGTGACCTCGTTCACACCCACCTCTCGCACGAGGAGCCGGTGTTGTTTCCGGCGTTCCGCGCCCACCTGACCGACGAGGACTGGTTCGCCTTCTCCCAGCGCACTGTCGCGACAACCCCGCAGGTGAGCACCCACCTCTACATCGGCCTGTTCTACGAGGTCGGCACGGACATCCAGCTCGAGCTAGTGCTTCGTCAGCTCCCGCCGGACGCGCGTTCGACCGTGCCGGACATGCGAGCCTTGGCGACGAGGACGTTCTCCGAACTCGACCCATCGACGACGCAAATCAGACGCTGAACCCCCAAATTGAGGGGTGTCCCGCAAACTCAGCGCGGGAACACTGGAAGTGATGCGTTCCAACAATCGCGCCACCACACGGCGGCGACGGGACGAGCTCGTCAGGCGCGCCGGCCAGGCCGGCGACGTCGCCGATGTGTTCGACGCAGCATCCACACGTCTGCGCCGGATCGTCCCGTTCGATGCCGCGGTGTGGGTCACGACCGATCCCGTCACCGGGCTGCCGACAGGGCCGACTCGGGTCGAAGACCTCGCCGGCGTGACCGCGGCTCAGTGTTCGGAGAACTGGCGGCGGGAGTTCGTCGACGGCGACATCAATCAGTTCCGCGACCTCAGTCGCGCTGACGTCCCCGCCGGCGCGCTGCGCCTTGCGGCAGGCGATCCGACGCGTAGCGCGCGCGCTATCGGAACTTCCTGCGCCCGCTCGGCTACGACGACGAACTGCGCGCCGTGCTCCGTGGCGGGGACACTCCGTGGGGTGCGATCAGTCTGTTCCGCCGCCAGGGCCAACCCCCGTTCACCCGACGGGAGACGGAGTTCGTCGCCAGCCTCTCCGAGCCGCTGGGTGAGGCACTGCGCGGCCGCTCCCAGTCGCGCCCCGGGGCGATTGAGCACGTACCAAGCCAGCAGCCGGGGTTGATGGTGTTCGACCCCACCGGCGAGCTGATCTCCGCCAACGAGCAGACAACGGTGTGGCTCGACGAGCTTCCGGCAGATCAACTGTTGCCCACCGGGCTCGGGATAGACGTGCCGATGTGGCTGATGATCACCGTTTTCCAGGCCGCCGCCGCGAGCTCGGGCGACGGTGACGGCACCGCCCGGGCAAGAATTCGTTCGCGGCGGGGTCAGTGGTTGGTGTGCCATGCAACATGCCTCCGCGATGCCGACACTGCGTTCGGGCACATTGCCGTGGTCATCGAACCGGCGCAAGCGTCCGAGATCGTCCCGATCATCATCGACGCCTACGACCTCACCGACCGCGAGCGGCAGATCACCCGCTTGATCGCCCGAGGTGCAACGAGCGCTGACATCGCCGGCGAGCTGTTCTTGTCCGTGCACACGGTCCGCGACCACGTCAAGAACATCTTCCAGAAGGTCGACGTCACGAGCCGCGGCGAACTCGTCGCCAAACTGTTCGCCGAGCACTTCGAACCCGGTTACCGGCTGTCCGCGACGCACGTCGACACCGGCGCGGCCTGACCGCGACGCCCGCAATCCCCGCGATCGGGGGATTGGATTGGTCCCCCCGCAGCGGGATGGTGGAGCCATGACTCCCCACACCAGACTCCATCCCGGGCTTGGCCGGATCGCCCTCGCAGCATCGGCCGTGTTGGCCGTTCCGCTCGTCGCTGCTTGTGCCGAGGAGGCCGCTGCGATCGCCGAGCTGCACGTCGTCGCCGGCGGCGGCGACCATTCGGCGGAAGGCCACGAGTACCAGTTCGAGCTGCCCGACGACGTGGCAGCCGGTCCAACGCGTGTGTCGCTGGCCAACGAGGGAACCGAGGCGCACCACGCGCAGTTGTTCCGGCTCGAGAACGGGGCGACCGTCGAGGAACTGACCGCTGCGCTCGCCGACGGTGGGCCCCCCGCCGCGTTGGAAGTCGGCGCGTACGTCGGTGGCACCGCCCTGGTCGCACCCGGCGAGACGTCGCACGCCGAGGCCGTCGTCGACCTCGAGCCAGGCAACTACGTGTTCCTCTGTCTCGTGGAGGCGCCGGACGGAAAGCCGCACGTCGCCCACGGCATGCTTCATCCCTTCACCGTGGATGAGAACGCCGATGTCCCGCCGGCACCCGACGCCGACATCTCTGTCGACCTCGTCGACTACGACTTCGAGCTGCCCGACACGATCGACGGCGACGCCCTGCTCGAAGTCACGAACGCCGCCGCGGCCGAACCGCACGAAATGGAGGTGGCCCGGCTCGACGACGGCGCAACGATTGACGATGTTGCCCGCGCCTTGGAAGCCGGCACCGCTGTGCCAGCGACGCCGGTCGGCGGGATGCAGGCCATCCTGCCTGGTGCCACGCAGCACGTGCAGTTCGACCTCGAACCCGGGCGATACGTCGTCGTGTGCGAGGTCCCCTCGCCCGACGGCACACCGCACCACGCCAAGGGGATGATCCAGGAGGTCACGGTCACATGAGCCGCCAAACCACCTACGTCTTCGACACCATGGAGGCGACGGAGCGGGAACGACTCGAGGCGCAGGCCGCGCTGTGGGACCCCTTCACATTCCGCCAACTCGAGCAGACCGGGATCAGCCAGGGCTGGTGCTGCCTGGAGATCGGCGCCGGAACCGGGTCGGTTGCCTTTTGGCTGGTGGATCGTGTGGGGCCCAATGGACACGTTGTGGCGACCGACATCGAGACCCATTGGTTGGCACCATCGACCAATCTGGAGGTCCGCCATCACAACGTCGTCGACGATCCCGTGGATCGGTCGGGTTACGACTTGGTCCACGCCCGCCTGGTGCTCGAGCACCTGCCACAGCGGCGCACCGTACTCGCCAAGCTGGTCGAGGGTCTGCGACCCGGCGGCTGGCTGGTCGTCGAGGACTACGACCTCCGCACGATCTCGGTCACCGACCCGCCGCGCGGCGCTTGGTCGGCGGTGGCCAGCGCCGTCGTCCCAGTACTTCGCCGCGGCCGGCGTCGACCCGACGTTTGGTAGTGCGTTGCGTTCGGCTTTTCACGACGCAGGGCTCGTCGACCTCGCCGCCGAAGGGATCGTCCACTGCGTCCCGGCCGACGAGCTTGGCATCGCCTTCCTGCCGGTGGTGGAGCAGCTCGGCGATCGCATCCTCGCCACCGGCTGCGTCACGGCTGACCAGCTCGACGAGGTCATCGGCGACATGCGACATGGTCGACACGATCTCGTTGGCTACACACCGATCCTCGTCGCCGCTCGCGGACGCCGGCCGCCGAGCTTCAACCTCACCGAGAAGCCGGGAACTGGCTGACCGATGGGTGTTTAGGGGACGATTCGGTCCCCTAAACACCCATCGGTCGTGCGGGCCGCAGGGTGATCAGGCGGCCCACTGGCGGGGTTGGAGGAATTCGTCGAGCGGTACGCGGCCGGCCAGATTGTCGACCGTGCCGACGAGGCCGGCGAACACGCACTCGGCCACGAGCTGGAGGAGATTCGCGTCGGTGAGCCCGACTTCGTGCGCTCGATGGACTACATCATCGGTCACCTTCCCCCGCCGCAGCACGAGGTCACGAGCAAAGACGTACACGGCGGCGTGGACCGGGTCAGCCGGCTCGTCGCCGGCGCGCATGGCGTCGATGTCCGACGCGTCGACACCAAGTTTGCCGAGCACGGTGGAGTGGAACGCGACGCCGTAGGCGTTGTCGACGGCGACACCGACGGCGACTCCGGCGATCTCCCGGTGGACCGCGTCGAACGAGGGATCGTTCACCGTTCGACGCAGCGAGTCGAAGGCGGCGAGGAGGGTGGGACTGGCGGCGGTGACGGCGGCGAGGTTCGGCACGAAGCCGAGGTCGGCGGCAATCCCGTCGAGAATCGGCTGCGATTCGACCGGGGCGTCGTTGCTGGTCAGTACTTCAAGGTTCATGCTCCGATCATCCATGGTCGGTGGTCCGGCGGCCATTCCCCGCGAGGGAAGCGACGCACGGCTGCTATCGGCGTAGCGTCGCCTCGGTGGCTGAGACCGCGATCGTGAAGACCATCGCCTTCGGCGACCTCGTCCGCTACTGGCGGCGGGTTCGGGCGATGAGTCAGCTCGACTTGGCGGTAGCGGCGTCGACAACGCCGCGGTACATGAGTTTCGTCGAGACGGGCCGGGTCACAACCGAGCCGCGAGATGGTGTTGCGACTGGCGGTTGCCCTCGACGTCCCTGTGCGCGATCGCAACGGCCTACTCGTGGCCGCCGGGTTCGCCCCGATCTACGCCGAACACGACCTCGACCACCCCGCCATCGAGCGGGTCATGGCAGCGCTCGAGCGCATGCTCGAGCACCACGCCCCTACCCGGCGGTCGTCATGAACCGCCGCTGGGATGTCGTGCGCGCCAACGACGGTGCCGCCCGCCTGTTCGGCGGACTCTGCGCCCCGGCGCCGATGCCCGATCCGGCCAACGTCCTGCAGCTCATGCTCGAGCCCGGTCCGGTCCGCACCGCCGTCACGAACTGGGACGAGGTCGCTCCATCCCTGCTCGAGCGAGCTCGCCGCGAAGCCGTCGGCGGTGTGATGGACGTTGCGACGGCCGAACTCGTGCAGCGCCTGCGGACCGGCCCCGACGCTGCGGTGTTCAACGCCGCGCCACGCTCAGTCGCCCCGCTCGTGCCGGTCATCGACGTGCACTTCGCGTACGGCGAGTCGACCTTGCGTTGGTTCTCGGTCGTCTCGACGATCGGCACCCCGATCGACATCACCGCCCAGGAGCTGCGCCTGGAGGCGTTCTTTCCAGCCGACGACGCAACGTCGACAAGCTGGCGTGACCACCTAGCGGGCTAGTCGCCAGTCGGCGACCGCCTAGGCGCGTCGGTTGAAGATGCTGTAGCCGCCGGGGCCGACGAGGGCGGCGACGACGAGCAGGATGATGCCCCCGATCACCGAGCCGTTGATGAGCACGATCACCCCGATGATGGCGATCACCAAGGCGATGATCCACAACACGTTTGCTGGCATTTGAACCCTCCGGGCCACTCTCGTGGCGATTGACTGAACCTTCGCGCAGACCGTACCCGCTCGCCGACGATCGGGATGCGCATCCGCACCGTGGCGTTTACGATCCCACCCGTGCTCGACGATCGTTTCGAGCTTCTCACCACCGTCGTCGAACCGAAGGGGGACTCGTGGACCTTAACGAAGTGGCAGCGGAGACGACCCGGCTGTCGAACTGGGCTCATCTGGCAACTGTCGGCGCTGACGGCAACCCCGATGTGGTGCCGGTGTGGCCGGCGTGGCAGGACGACACAGTGTGGATCTTCAGCGAGGCGAACAGCGTCAAGGTACGCAACCTCGCGGCCAACCCGAATGTGGCGATGCACTGGCAGGTCGACGAAAGCGGCGACGGGGTCGAGGTGTGGGGGACCGCCGTTGTGCACAGCGATCTCGACACAAAGCAGCGCTTGTGGACGGGTGTGTTCACCTACAACCTCGACGATTTCGCACCCGATGGCCCCCAATCGGCGAGCTACTGCTTCATCGCCGTTCGCCCTGACCGCGTCCTCGCCCTGAAGCAGTACGGCATGGCGGGTCGCGACACCTGGAAACGCACGTGACCTTGACTCTCCGATGAGCGATGACAGGCCATGTGGCTGTCATCGCTCATCGCTGGGGGAGGTCAGCAGCTCACACGAGTCGGCGCTCGTTGGCCCACGCCGTGAGCTGGTGGCGGCTGGAAAGCTGCAACTTGCGCAGCACTGCGGACACGTGTGTCTCGACCGTTTTCACCGACACGTACAGCCGTGCGGCGATCTCCTTGTACGCGTAGCCACGGGCGATCAGGCGCATCACCTCGCGCTCGCGCTTCGTCAAGCGGTCGAGGTCGGGATCACCCGCCGTCACACTGCCAACTGACGGATCGTCACCGGCGAAGGCGTCGAGGACGAAACCGGCGAGGCGCGGTGAGAACACTGCGTCGCCGCCGTGAACCCGGGCGATCGCGTCGTGCAGGTCAGCGGCGGAGATCGTCTTGGTGACGTAACCGCGAGCGCCGGCGCGCACGACCCCGATGACGTCGTCGGCGGCATCGGACACCGACAACGCGAGGAAGCGAGTCGACAGCTTGTCCCCCGCGACCCCATCGATGACCGACCGGCCACCTCCGCCCGGGAGATGAACGTCGAGTAGGACGACGTCCGGTCTCGTGCGGCGAACAACCTCGATCGCCTCCTCGACCGACGCCGCCTCGCCGACGACCTCGATCGCCGGATCGGACGGCGTCTCCTGACCGGTGAGCTCGGCGCGGACACCGGCGCGGATCAGTTGGTGATCGTCGACGAGGACGAGGCGGATGGTCGTGCCGGCACTCGCTGTCATGTCTGCGGACCCACTCTCATGACCCTCGGTCGGGGTAGCTGGATCTCCACCTCGGTGCCTTCACCGGGATGACTCGTCACGACGACACGTCCGCCGGCCCGGTCGATCCGTCCGACGATGGAGTCGGCGATGCCGTGGCGGTCGGCGGGCACCGCCGCCGGCTCGAATCCGACGCCGGTATCGCGGACAAAGCCGGCGAGCTCGGTGACGTCCGCTTCGACGTAGACGTCGATGTGGTCTGCCCCCGAGTGCCGAGCCGCGTTCGTGGCTGCCTCCCGAAGTGCGCCGAGGAACGCTCTCGCCGTCTCGTCGAGCGGAGCGTCGCCGACGATCACGGCCTCGACACGCATCTCGTGGTCGACCTCGATCGCTGCCGCCATCGATTCGACGGCAGCATTCAGGCTGCTCGGTTCGCCGACCGTCCCGGCGCCGTACAACCACGACCGCAGCTCACGCTCCTGGCGCCGGGCGAGCGACACCATTCGCCGAGGGTCGTCGGCGCGCTGGATCAGCACCAGCGACTGCAGCACCGAGTCGTGGAGGTGGGCGGCCAGGGCGGCACGTTCCTCCTCGCGTATCCGGAGCGTTCGTTCCGTGTCGAGGTTGGCGAGCAATCGCCCGAGGGCGGGGGCGGCGATCACCCCGATCCCGGCGAGGGCGATGGCGATGGCGCTGACCGACCGGCCCACGTCTCGCAGACCGCCCGTGCGATCAGCCAAGGCGGCGATCCCGGCGATCGCCAGGATCGCTCCAATCACCCAGCGCACCGCCGGGGCCGACGAGAAGCGGCGGAGGGCACCACCATCGTCGCCGGCGGCCGCCGTCGCGGGAGCCCAGATGACTACGACGGCGACGGCGACGATGGACGCCGGAATCATCACCTCGTTTCCCGGCCACAGCCCAATGTCGCGAGCGGCGAGGAGTAGCGCGAGCGTCGCCAAGGCGACGGCGAGATTGCGACGCGGTAGCGGAGTCGCTTCCGGCGGCGCTCCATTGGTGGTGGGCCGTGGCTCGGACAGGGCGATGCCGACGGCATAGAGGGCGACACCGATGCCCCCGGCGAGGGCGAGCAAGCCGACAGCGGCCCGCAGCAGGGTCGGGTCGACGCGCCAACGGCGGGCGAACCCTCCGGCGACACCGAGGAGGATGCGGTCGGCGCTGCGCCGCGTGCGTTGCGCGTCGACGAGCCGTGGTGCCGCGGGCGTCGGTGCACCAGGCGCGGCGGTGTGAGCCATGTGATCAATCGTCGCGCAGGTCCGGCGGCGGCGGTATTGGTGGTCTCCCGGATCTTCCGACGGGCAGGAATCAGGGGGATCACCGATGGTCGCCGGGTCGTCTCGTCCTTACGGTGAATCTCGTGGAAGCCTCTCCCTGGCCACCTCCTGCCAGCGACGCTGCGGTCGATCCAGTCGGCAGCACGCGCCATGCCGACGACGGCGCGATCCTCGCCGGTGTCGCCCGCGATCTCGCGGCGCGGACCGGCGTCGACCCCCTGTGGTTCCGCATCGCGTTCGTCGTACTCGCCGTCTTCAGCGGGCTCGGCCTGTTCCTGTACGGCGGAGCATGGTTGATCCTGCGCGGCCGCCGGCGGTCGCAATTCGGCCCGCTGGTGATCGCCGGGGCCGCCGTGATTGTGATCAGCTGCTTCTTGTTGCTCGAGAACGGAACGAGCTACATCGCCAGCCCGTGGACCATCGTGTTCGTGCTCGCTGGGATCGCTGTTGCCCTCTGGCAGCCTCGCGGCATTCCCGACTCCGCCGTTGCAATCGGCGGTGACCAGGGCCCCTCGCCGACTGCTGCAGCGCCCGCCACCGTCACCGAACCCCGCCCGCCGTCCGTGCTCGGCCGCTGGACGCTGGCGGTGGCATTGCTCGTCGGCGCCGCCGGGGCGATCGGTTACCAACTCAACGGCGACGGCCTTCATCCGGAACGGTGGCTCGGCGCTGCCGCTGCCGTCTGCGGCATCGGGATGGTTATCGGAGCGTGGCGGGGAAGGGCGCTGTGGCTCGTCGTGCCGGCGCTGCTGTTCGCCGGATCGGGGTTCGTCGCCGGTCACGCCGCCCGCGCCGGGATCGACGGCCTCGAGGCGGGGACCCGCTATCACTCGGTGGGGTCCGTCAGACCGTTCGGGCTTCCCGAACGCGAGGACCTCGTCGCCGGGAAGATCGAGGTCACGGTGTTCTCGGCACCGCCGGACGGTGCTCGTTCGGACCTGCGGGTCGGCCTCGGCGAGATCGTCCTCATCGTCGACGAAGATGTCACCATCGACGTACGGGCGCACGTCTACGACGGCGAGATCGTCGTCAACGGCGTGACCCAGCCCAACGATGGCGACCTCCAGGTGATCCGCATCGGTCCCGGCGCGGCGGCGGACGCGGTGATCTCGGCGACGGTGAGTGTCGGCCAACTGGAGGTCACCGAGCGCAACATCTTCGACCTCGGACGACTTGGAGACTGACATGCCACCACATCGCTTCAACCCGCTCAGCGCCCTCCTCGGACTGGCAGTCGTTGCCCTCGGCGCGACCGTCGCCGTGTTCGGCTTCGACGACCTCGAGAACGACCCGATCATCTGGGGTGCGGCGATCGCCGTGTTCGTCGCCCTCATCCTCGTCGCCATCCCCACCCGATCGGCGCGCAATGAGTGAGCGAGGCTTCGAGCGAGCGAATCCGCATTACGGCGCATATAGCTCGCTTGTGCACCGCCCGTCGCCCCGACGAACGACCACATGGCCATGGTGCACACCAGTGAGCGATGACAGGCCACACGGCTGTCATCGCTCATCGCCAACGACCAACATGGGGTGATGAGCGATGCCCCTCCTGCCAGCACGGCGACGTTCCACATCCTGACCGCCGGCTACTACCAGCGCGGTGTGGCGAGCACCGTCGGGTTGATCCGTGACGGCGCGGTGACGGTCGTCGTCGACCCCGGCATGGTCAGCAACCGGTCGCTGATCCTCGATCCGCTGGCGGCGCTCGGTCTTGCCCCTCACGAGGTGACCGACGTCGTCTTCAGCCACCACCACCCCGATCACACGATCAACGCCGCCCTGTTTCCGGCAGCCCGCTACCACGACCACTGGGCGATCTATCAGGACGACGTGTGGACGAGCCGGGACGCCGAAGGCTTCGAGCTTTCCCCGTCGATCAAGCTGATCCGCACGCCGGGGCATTCGGCCGAGGACATCACGACCCTGGCGCACACGTCGGACGGCGTCGCCGCTTTCACCCACGTGTGGTGGAACGGCGAGGGGCCGGCCGAGGACCCGTACGCCGAGATGGAGCAGCTCCACGCCAGCCGAGCCAGGGTCCTCGCCATCGCCGATGTCGCCATCCCCGGCCACGGCCCGGCGTTCAAACCGTCGACGTCTACGCCGCGCTGAGCGTTTACCGTGGGTGACGTGGTCGCCAAGCAGTACGTGGCGCTGCTGCGGGGGATCAATGTCGGCGGACGCAACAAGGTGGCGATGGCCGACCTGCGTGGCGCGTTCGAAGACGGCGGATACGAAGCGGTCCGCACGTACATCCAGTCCGGCAACGTGCTGTTCCAATCGGCCTCGCCGGCGAAGTCACTGGAGGACGACATCGAGGGCATGCTCGAGCGCCGGTTCGGCGTACCGCTCGTCGTTGTCGTCAGATCGCACACGCAACTCCGCAAGGTCGTCACCAAGGCTCCCCCTGGATTCGGAGTATCTCCCGACGAGTACCACTCGGACGCCGTGTTCTTGAAGGCACCGCTGACCGCCAAGCAGGCGATGGGCGTTGTCGCCCTGCGCGACGGCGTCGACCAGGCGTGGCCAGGCGACGGGGTCGTGTACTTCGCTCGCCTGAGCGCCAGACGGGTGCAGAGCAAGATGGGCCGCATCGCCGGAACGCCGGAGTACAAGCAGATGACGATCCGTAGCTGGACAACAACTACGAAGCTGCTCGACCTTCTCGACGAGCAGTCCTAACGGCGTGACGATGCCGCAGAACCACTTCGGTGACTCGGTCGCGGCCGGGTACGACGCCGGTTCGTCAGCGATGTTCGATCCGGCGGTCCTCGAACCAACGGTCGACTTCCTTGCCGACCTCGCCGGCGGCGGCGCGGCTCTGGAGCTCGGGATCGGCACTGGCCGCATCGCCCTTCCGCTCAGCGCCCGTGGCGTCCCGACTCATGGCATCGACCTGTCCGAGGCGATGGTTCGACGCTTGCGTGAGAAGCCCGGCGGCGATCAGATCAGCGTGACGATCGGCGACTTCGCCACGACGCGTGTCGACGGCACGTTCCGGCTCGCCTATCTCGTGTTCAACACGATCATGAACCTGACCAGCCAGGACGCCCAGGTCGCCTGTTTCCGCAACGTCGCCGCCCACCTCGAGGCTGGGGGCTGCTTCGTCATCGAGGTCGGCGTGCCCGACCTGCGGCGGCTGCTCCCGGGCGAGACCATCCGGCCGTTCACCGTCACCCCGACCTACCTCGGATTCGACGAGTACCCCGACACCGTTGCCCAGACGATGTACTCGCACCATTACCGGGTCACCGGCGACAAGCTCGATGTCTTCTCCGTGCCGTTCCGCTACGTATGGCCGTCGGAGCTCGACCTGATGGCACGGATCGCCGGCATGACCATGCGCGAACGCTGGAGCACTTGGACGCGTGCGCCGTTCACCGGTGACAGCACGTCCCACATCTCGGTATGGCAGAAGGAAGCGTGACCGCGCTAGTAGTGGTGTGACGCGACGATGTTGCCGGCGGGATCGAGCAGGAACACCGTGTCACCGCTGTTGTTCCACACCGCCGAGTCGACGGTGCACCAGAACCGCTCCGTTGGCGTGTCGGTACCGCAACCCGTGCGCAGGGTGACGCTGCCGGCGGGCGGCACGACAACGTCGATGAACGTGTAACGATGTGTCGCCGATTCGTCGCGCACTGTCCAACCGTCGAGGTCGAGCGGCGCCGCGCCGGTATTGGTGAACCGCACCCACTCGTCGTTGAGGTTGGCGTTGTCGTCGCCGTCAGCATCCGGATGGACCTCGATCTCGACGGCAACGGTGGGGTCGGTGCCCGCCCCGCAGGCATCGGCAGCCCACAACCCGCGGCCATCCAGACGAGCCGCCTCCTGCAACAAGGCGTAGCGGTCGTCGTTGGCGGTGTCCGGCGGATAGCTCCTGGCGATCGCCGCGCCCTGCTCGACGAGCAGCCCGCCGACATCGTTGCCGTCAGCGTCGATGACGTAGCGCAGGGCCCGACCGAACTGGTCGAGGACGGACCTGTCCACGGTCAGCCACACCGGGCCGTTCCCCACCAACTCCGCAAGCAGTGCCGTCGCCTCACTCGACCAGCACTCGTCCGACTCCGGGGCGTTGATGCCGATCAACCGAACCGTCATCGACGTCGGCCCCCTCGCGACGTCGATCGTGTCGCCATCGATCACGTCGGTGACCAGCCACGGATCGTCCGGCGGCAACGGCGGAGCCGTCGCCGAAACCGTGGACCAACCCCCGAGGGCCGTCACCACCAGCGCGGCACCCCACCACCATCTGGGCGGTCTCGGAATCATCATTGGTGAGCGCAGCGTACGGATCTCTGAACGCTCAGCTCACCAATGCGTCCTCAGACGGCGGGCAGTCTGTCCGCAGTGGCATAATTCAGCTCGGCTTCGCGAGACCTCACCTGCTACGGCAGCTGCCCCGTCGTCAGGGACTGACGCCCCGCGTCGGAGCCTATTCGATCGCGGGCCTGGCGAGGCCGGGCGGCGGTCGACGGCTCAATATCCAGCCGGCGCCTGCGGCGATCAGCGGGAACCCGACGGCGATGATGAGGAGGTTGGCAACTGGAATGTTGTCGAGCCGATCAGTGGCGGGTGTGTAGCCGGCGTAGACCGCTGCGTAAGCGCTGGTCATGCCGATGATCACCGCCAGGACGGCCAGGGCGGCGGCCGTGCTGGCTGTGACTGCCCGCCGGGTCCGGCTCGATGCGCCGACCGCGGTGAGGGTGCTGACGTCGCGGGCGGACTCGGTCCGGATCAGACCGACCGTCATCGCCAGGATGGCGAGGGCGACAGCGATACCGATGCCGGTCGCCGCGGTTCGCAGCGTGGACAGGCCCGACTGTGGGTCGCGTGCCTCGATCGTCAACCCGCTCGCCACCGCCATGTCGCGCGCCGCCGACAGCTCTTCGCCGGTGATCGGGCGGCTTGACTCGATCAGCCATCCCGCTGCCGCCGGCTCCCAGCCGCCGCTTTCGAGGCCGAGTGCGGTGATCAATGAATCCGGGACCGAGGAGTACGGGGATCCCTCGATCTGATGCACGACCGGCTTCGGCAGCGGACCAGCCTCGCGGGAGATGTTGCCAGTTAATTCGACCTCGCCAGGTTGCGAGGTGAGCAGCGTCGTTTCGGGATCGACCGTCGTCGCGTCGATCGCAAGGTAGTCGAGCAGCGGTGGTGTAGCGACGTACACGAGCCCTGCGTCGCGTGTCGTGTTCTCGCTGATCGGGATCCCGAGGACGACGGTCGGGTGGTGGACGCCCCCGTCGGGGCGCTCCGTCAGAGTCGGGTCGACGGCGGCGTCGAGCGCCACGACCGTGGCGTCGTCGAGCGTGGCGACCCAGGCCTGGATCGATGCCTGCATCGCATCGAGTTCCGCGGGGGCTGTCTCCGGAAGTGAGAGCACCGGCCCATCGCCCGGGTCGCCCAGGTGGGCGAGCAGCTGGTGGCTGGACAGGTTGCCCTGATCGGCGCTGGCCTCGTTGGCGGCGGCGATCACCACGACCGCGACGGCGATCGCCAACCCGAGGCTGATCGCGGCCAGAGCCGCTGCCGATCGCGACTGGTAGCGACCCAGATCGCGGAGCGCGATCCGGGTCGCCAGCGGTGCCCGCCGGGCGACGGCGCCGGCGACGCGGATGGCGGACGGGGCGACCAAGACGAGACCGAAGGTCGTGGCGACCAGGCCGACGATCACGAGCGGGACGCTGCCGGTGTCCTCCGTCGGATCGATGGAGATCGTGAGACAGGTGATGCCGCCGGCGAGCAACACCAGTGCGGCGAGGACAGACCGGCGAGCTCGGCGCGGCGGCTGGGGCCGACCCGACAGCGCCGCCATGATCGGCTGGCGGGCGATCATTCGTGCTGGCCACCACGCGGCGGCGACGGAGGTGACGACCGCGAGTGCCAAACCTCCGGCGACAACCCACCAAGGGATTTCGAAGCGCCCGAGGCGACGGCCGACGGCCCGCTCGAGAGCCGGTCCAACAGCGACCCACGCACCGAGCGCGACGAGCGCACCGGCGCAAGCCGACACGACACCAACCGCAGCGCCTCCGGCGAGCATGACGCCGCGGACGTGCCGCTCGGTGGCGCCGGCTGCAGCGAGCAGGCCGAGCTGTCGCTGCCTGCGCTGGGCGATGACGACGAAGGCGGCGGCGGCGACGAGGGCCACGAGGAGCATCGCCACGGTTGCGGCGATGAGAACGCCGATGGCCGCGAGTGTCTTCTCGCTCGAGCCGCGAGGTTCGATGCCCCAGCGCGACGGCGCGGCCGGTGAGCGGAACTCGTGGACGCGTTCATCATCGGCTCGGAGCAGGATCCTTGCCGACTCAGGAGTTCCGCCGGCCGAGCGTGGGACGAGGGCGAACTCGTCATCGAGGGCATCGGGATTCTCGATCATTCCGACGACGGTCAGCTGTTCGCCTTCGAGGTCGACGGCGTCGCCGACCGAGACATCGAGCAGGCGGGCGGTCCCATCAGTCACGGCGACCTCTCCGGCCGTCGTCGGGAAGCTCCCATCGGTAAGCGCGATCATCGATGCGCCAAGCGGATCGGTGGCGCTTTGCGAACGGACCTCGACCTCCTCGGTCGATCCTGGGACGGGCACGTGGCGCCGGCCGATCACCTCCACGCCGCCGAACCACGACTCGGCGTCAGCGACGAACTGATCGAATTGCCCAACGTCTTCGACACTGACATCGAAGCGATGTGAGGCCGCCCCGAATGTCCCGTCGTGCGACGGCACCGCGTTGTACGCGGTGGTGGCGCCGAACAGCGCCGCGGCGATGGTGACCGTGATCAATGCGATCAGGAGTACGTGCTGACGCCATTCACGGCGCAGCAAGCGCAGTGCCCAGCGCACGACGGCTCGACGCCCCCGGGCGCGGACGCGACGGCTGCTCATCGGGAGGCCAGCAACGATTCTGGACCAGGCGGCGGCAGCGTTTGATCGACGACGCGACCGTCGCGGAGAAACACGATGCGGTCGGCCCACGACGCCAACTGCGCATCGTGGGTCACCACCACGCCGGCAACACCATCGCGGCAGGCGGCGCGCACCTGCCGCATCACCCCCTCGCCGTTGACGGTGTCCAGCGCGCCCGTCGGTTCGTCGGCGAGCAACAGCTGGCGGTCACCCACGACGGCGCGGGCGATAGCGACGCGCTGGCGCTCGCCGCCTGAGAGATCATCGGGGTATGCGTCCGCACGCTGCTGCAACCCGAAGCCGGCCAGCGCTTCCAACGCGATCGAGTGTGCCCGTCTGGCGGGAACGCCGTCGAGCTCGAGCGGCATCGACACGTTCTCGGCCGCGGTCAACCCGGCGAGCAGGTTGAACTCCTGGAACACGAAGCCGACCGATCGCCGCCGCAGCCGTGCCAGCTCGTTGCGCGACATCTCGCCGAGGCACTCACCCGCGACGTAGATCTCTCCGCTCGACGGCTCCTCGAGACCGCCGGCGATCGTGAGCAGCGTGCTCTTGCCCGAACCGCTGGGACCCATCACGGCGACGAGCTCTCCGGGCTCGACGGCGAGGTCAACGCCCACCAGCGCCTGAACCTCGGCGGCGCCGGATCCGAAGGACTTCGACACGTTTCGCAGTTCCAGCGCGCTCATCGCGGGACCTCCACACGGCGTCGAATCCTCGGCGCCGCGACGTCATCGGTCGGTGTTTCGGATTCGGTCGGTTGGCGGCGCAACCGGGCGGCGGCTGCGTCGAGCCAGCGAATCACCGCGTCGAGCCGGAACAGCTCTGCGTCGACCACAAGGCCAACACCGACATCGTCGCTCTCGTACTCCTTGAGCCGTGTGTACTGCTGCATCAGTTGGACGACGTAGCGACGATGCACCTGCAGCAGCGCATCGACGTCGACCCCGGCAATCTGTCGGGCGATCAGCACCTTGATCACTAGCTCGTCGCGCGGCGGCGACGACATGTCAGGGGGCGTGCGCAGCCACGTCGCCAGCTCATCTCGTCCGTCAGCGGTGATCCGGAACGACTTCTGCGGCCCCTCGGCGGCGTCGTCGGACTCGACCAAGCCGTCACGCTCGAGTCGCTGAAGCGTCGTATACACCTGACCAACGTTCAGCGGCCACACCTCGCCGGTGCGTTCCTCGAACTCTTGGCGCAGCTTGAGCCCATACTTCGGTCCTTCTGTGAGCAACGCCAGCACGGCGTGGCGCACACTCACGAACACTCGATTCGCAGTAGCATAACGAGTATGCTATCCGTGAATCACTCTGTTGTCTGTCGCAACCGATGGGTGCCAGGGGGACCGAATCGTCCCCCACCCACCCAACGGTTGGCCCGAATGACCTGTTCGTGACCGCCGCTGACGCCGAGCTGATCGAGTACCGATAGACGGCACGGATCCTCTCGGAGCTTCGCCGCACGCTCGTCACCGCTTTGCGGCGTAACGAGCAAGCAGCCGACCGCCTCTGCGATGCGATTCGAGCGGCGTTTCCTGACGGTGAGATCGTTTGACTAGTCCGCTGAGCTGGCCTTTACACGTGGTCGAGCCCGGCGTCGATCCGGGGACCTTCCGCTTTTCAGGCGGACGCTCTGCCGACTGAGCTACTCGACCGTTCGGCGCGCTGCCGCTGTGCTCTCGCACAGCGGGTGGCGCTGCGGTCCCGACGGGACTTGAACCCGCGACCTCCGGCTTGACAGGCCGGCGTGAACTCCAGACTTCACCACGGGACCAGTGGTGTTTATGTGCACCCCCAACGGGATTCGAACCCGTGCCGCCACCTTGAAAGGGTGGTGTCCTAGGCCACTAGACGATGGGGGCCCATCGACTCCTCCAGTTGAGAGCACCCGAACACTACCAGCGGCCCCGCGCCGTTCCACGGGCCGTTGGAAGCGGCGCGCGCACCACGTCAGCGATCGATTTGGTGGCCTGACTGGCCACCGTGACGCCCGCGCGTTAGGTTGCGATCTCGTTACGGAACCGTTCGTTGCATACGCAAGAACGGTTTGTTCCGGCCAGGTGAACAAGCCTCCCACGGCCAGCGAGCGGTGTGGAGGTCTGGTTACGGTCGGAGCCACGTGGTCCGCGGCCACGTTGACAACCGAACGCAGTCCAGCCCACGAAGGACCAACCCCCCGGACCGTCAGGAGGCTCCCATGTCGCTCGACATCGTCATCCCCGCGCACAACGAAGAACAACGAATCGAACGGACCCTGCGCGCATATCGCGCCGGGTTCCCGCAGTCCGATGTCCGCTTTCACGTGGCCCTCGACGGCTGCCAGGACCGCACCGCCGACGTCGTGCGCACGCATGCACGCGACGACGTCCGGGTCGTCCTGCACGAGTACCCCAAACTCGGCAAAGGCGGCGTACTGATGGAGACGTTTCGCCGCTGCGATGCCGACCTCGTCGGCTTCGTCGACGCCGACTGCGCAACACCCCCCTCGGAGTTGGCGCGGATGACGGAGCAGGCGGCGGGGGCCGACGGCGTGATCGCGAGCCGGCGACTACCGGCTTCGGTCACGCCGCGGACCCGCGGCACCGGTCGCTCGCTGACCTCGACAGGATTCGCCTGGGGCGTGCGCCGGCTGTTCCGGCTCCCCTACGCCGACACCCAGTGCGGCGCCAAGGTGATCCGCCGCGACGTCGCGACAAGAGTCGTGCCGCTGATGTCGTCGCGCGACTTCCTGTTCGACGTCGACCTGCTCGTGTTGGCCAGGCGGCTCGGCTTCGAGATGATCGAGGTCCCGACCGTGTGGATCGATCAGGCGGGGTCGAAGATCCGAGCCATCGGCGACACCGGGCGCATGCTCGCCAGCGCCCTGCGGCTGTGGATCCACCACCGCACGATGCCCGTGGCCGCGGAGCAGCGGCCGGCGGGTCGCCATCCGGCTGTGGCTGAGCACCGGCTCCTCGATGCTGGCGCGGCCTGACGTCGCGCTCATCGCGCCCTACCCCCGCGCGGTGAGCGCCACGGCGGCCACAGCGGTGTCGCTTCCTACACGGCCAATCTCGCCGAGAGCCTGGCTGACGAGGGCGCGAACGTCGTCGTGGTCGCACCCCACCTCGACGGCGAGCCAGCCCGCTTCACCGACGGCGCGGTCGACGTCGACCGGGCGTTTCCCTCGGCCGGCGGGCGCTTCCGGCGGCGATGTCCGCCGCAGCAGCGACCGGCGCGCCAGTCGTCCATCTCCAGTTCGAGCTGTTCCTCTACGGCGGAGCCGTTTCACTGCTCGGACTCCCGAGCGCCCTCGGCCGTGCCCGCTTCGCACTCGGCGAGTCGTCGCTGGTGACGACGATGCACCAGATCGTCGACGCATCCGTCGTCGACCGCCGCTACACCCGGCTGCATCGGGTCGGCGTCCCCGCCCCGCTTGCCGGTGCCGGGATCGCCGCGGTGCAGAGCGCCATCGTGCGGGCGAGCGCGGCGACCATCGTCCACGAGTCGGCGTTCCGGAGGGTCGTTCCGACGGCGACCGTGATCCCCCATGGCATCGAGGAGGTGACGCCGGTCGAGCGCACCGTCGCGCGCCGACGGCTCGGGCTCGATGGACGGTTCACGGCGTTGTGCTTCGGCTTCGTCGCCCCCTACAAGGGCATCGAGGTCGTCCTCGACGCGGCTCGCAACGCCGGCGAGTTGATCCACGTCGTCGTCGCCGGCGGCGAGCACCCACGCATGGGCGGCGAAGCCGGCTTCGTCGCCACCCTGACTGCGCGGTACGGGGACGTTGCCACGTTCACGGGGTGGGTCGCCGACGAGGACGTGGCGAGCTGGTTCAGCGCCGTCGACGCCGCCGTCTTCCCGTATCCCCGACCGTTCTCGTCGAGCGGCGCCCTCGCTCTGGCCCTCGCCCATGGCACACCCGCCTTGTTGTCGCCGGCCCTCGCCCGCTGCGCCGGGGCGCCGAGCGGGATGACGGTGCCGGTCGACGCCCAGTCGCTCGCCGACCGGCTCATCGAGTTGGCGACGAGGCCCACGGCGCTCGCCGAACTGCGGCGGTGGGCGGCCGTGCTCGCTGCCGGCCGGCGCTGGCCGGCGATCGCCCGGCAACACCTCGACCTCTACGAGGAGGTGGTTGCCGATGCCGAACGTGCTGCTCGTCGGCGCCTTCGGGCAGGGTAACCCCGGCGACGAGGCCCTCTGCTCGGCGTTCCTGGCGGCGTTGTCCGACGACAACGTCGTCGTCGCCAGCAGCGACCCAGCGTCGACGGCGCGTCAGCACGGAGTACCGGCCGTCGCGACAACGCCGTGGTCGGTCGCTCGCCAACTCCGGCACAGCGACGCCGTGGTCGTCGGTGGCGGCACCGTGTTCAAATCCTTGCGCCCCTCGACGGGACGCCGCCCTTCTGCCCTGTTGCGTAACGCCTGTGCGCTCACCGCGGCGGCGCGGGCCACGGGCAAGCGGGTCGCCATGATCGGCGTCGGCGCCGGAGATCTGCGCGGCAAGACCGCTAGGTCCCTCAGCCGCTGGCTGGTTCGCCACGTCGACCTGCTCGTGCTACGCGACGAGGAGTCGGCCTCGGCGTTGTCGGAAGTAGGCGCGCCAGCACCGTTCTGGATCGGCGCCGACCCGGCCTGGTCGGCCCGCCCGCGCCTCGTCGACGACCGTGGCCAGGCCACGGATCGACGGCCCTCCGTGACGGTGGCGCTGAGCCACCACGCAGGTGACGAACACCTCTTCACCAAGCTCGCCGAGGCGATCGCACCGCTGTGCCGCGACCACGACGTCCGCCTCCAGCCCTGGCAGACGGGACCCGACAGCGAGGATCACACCGTCGCCCAGCGGCTGGGCGAACGGCTCGACGGGGCGGCCAGGATCATCGAGCCACCCACCGATCTCGATGCGGCGACGGCAACGTATGCCACCGATCGGCTTGTCATCGCCCTGCGCTTCCATGCCCTCGTGGCCGCCGGCCAGGCAGGGACACGGACGCTCGCCGTGAGCCACGAGCCGAAGCTGGCGGGGATCAGCCGGCGACTGCGGCAGGTCTCCGTTCCAGTGGACGCGACAGCGGCGGTTCTCGCCGCGGCGGTGCAACGGGCGTTGGCGACTGACCCGCCGACCGCTGCCGCCGTCGGCAACGAGGCGGCGATGGCGCGGCACACGTTGCAGCTCCTGCGCCTTCTGCTCGACGGCGGAGCGTTGGACGAGCCGAGCCACCTGACCGGGCTGCCGCTGTCGACGGGAAGTGGCACGTGGTGAGCGCCCCCGCCCGTCTCCTCGGACGCACCGACGCCGTCGTACGGACGGCCCGGCCACAGGTCGCAGTGATGGGCGCACAATTCGTTGCCGGGATCGGCAACGTGCTGTTCGCCGTCGTGGTCGCCCGCGCCCTCGACCCGGGAGAGTACGCCGGTGTCGCCACGTTCCTCGCCCTGTTCGTCCTCCTCCACGTCCCGTCGGCGGCACTGAGCGCCGCCGGGGCGCTGTCGCCCGAGCGCCTGGAACGGCGGCCGCAATGGATCGTCGGTGCCGGCCTCGCCGGAGGTGCGGCGCTCATCGCCGGTAGCCGTCCGCTGGCCGAAGCGGCCGGGCTCGACCGCTCGCTTCTCGTCGCCCTCGGGCTCGCCGCCCCAGCCGCAGCGCTGCTCGGTCTCGTCCGCGGCGTGGCCTATGGCCGCGAGCGGCTGGCCAGAGTGAGTGCCAGCCTCGTCGTCGAGCCGGCCGCCCGGCTTGCCATCGGCATCCCACTGGCGCTGCTGTTCGGCCCGCTCGGCGCGGCGATCGGGGCGGTCGCCTCCGGCTATGCGGCGCTCGCCGTGTGCGCCGGCGGACGAACCGAGATGGCTCCCGCGCCCCGGCGGCCCGGACTGCCGGTGCGGGTCGCGGCCACCCTCGGGATCTCCTTCGTGCTGCTCGCCGTCGTCCAGTCAGTCGATCTGCTCGCCGCCAACCGCGTCCTTGCCGACGGCGAGGCCGCACGCTTCGCCGTGCTGTCGACGATCGGCGGTGCCGCGTTCTTCGCCACCGCGACGATTCCCCTCGTCCTGTTGCCCTCGGTCCGCCACGGACGCCACCAAGCGGCACCAACGGCGTACGCCCTGACCGCCGCGACCGGATTGACGATCACCGCGGTCGCCACGCTGCTCGCCGCGCCGATCGTCGGCGTCGCGTTCGGGGCCGAGTACCGCGACGTTGCCCATCTCGTCGGCGCTTATGTCCTCGCGATGGCGTTGCTCGGCCTGATCCGTGTCGAGGTGGCCCGGCGTGCGGCCGAAGGCGGCTCGACGACTACCACGACGGTGATCGCTGTAGCCATCGGCGCGGCGGCGATCGCCGAGGCGGTGGCGATCGTCGTCTGGAGCGACCGTGCCGAGTCGGTCGTGGCCATCACCCTGTTCACCGTGGCGACGCTGGCCGTCGTCGTCGAGCTCCCCAACGTGATCCGTTGGCGCCCACCACGAGTCCTTGCCCATCCTGCGATCGCCGGCCGCGACTGGCGAAGGTGGTCGGCACTGGGTGCCCTGTGCCTGGTCGCCGCGGCTCTGCGCATGGCCACGAGCCGGGGCCTCTGGGTCGACGAGGCGATCAGCGTCCGCCAAGCGCAGTTGCCGCTCGGAACGATGCTGGCCGACGTCCGCGAGTCCGACGTTCATCCCCCGCTGCACCACAGCATGCTGTGGGCCACGGTGCGGCTGTTCGGCGCCTCCGAGTTCGCCGCCCGCCTGCCGTCATTGATCGCCGGCGTCGCAATCGTCCCGGTGATGGCCTGGACCGGTCGCCTGCTCTACGACCGCCGCACCGGATGGGTGGCGGCCGTGCTCGCGGCGATCGCCCCGTTCGCGGTCTGGTACTCACAGGAAGCGCGCATGTACTCGCTGTTCATGCTCCTCGCCGCCCTCGCGATCGGCGTGCAGGTGCGGACGCTGCGCCATGGCGAGACCCGTGACTGGGTCATCTTCGGCGCCGTGACTGCGGCAATGCTGTGGACGCAGTACTTCGCCGTGCTCCCGGTGCTCGTGCAGCAAGCCGCGTTCGGCGCCGTTCTCTGGCGGGAGCGCCACGATCACGCCCGGCGGCGCCTGCTCGTGCGCGGCTGGCTGATCAGCACCGCAGTCGTCGCCGTGGCGATGCTCCCTCTGCTGCCGATCCTGCTCGATCAGCTCGCTTCGTACGCTCAGCGCGGTGCCGGGCTGACGCCGGGGCAGGCGGGCGCCGGGAGCTCGACGCTGGGCAGCTCGATCTCCGTGTACGCGGTCGGCGCCAACCTGATCTGGGCAACGCTCGGCTACCACGCAGACGGCGTGATGGTCCAGCTCGCGGCCATGTGGCCGTTGCTGATGCTGCTCGCCCTCGTCATGCTCGGTCGTGGTCGGTCCGGACGCAGCGTGTACCTGCTCGCCCTCGTGGTCGTGCCGATGGCGGCGCTGTTCGTGGTCGGCTCGATGAAGCGCGACCTGTTCGAGTTGCGCTACTTCGCCGGGGCCGTTCCGGCTCTGTTCCTGCTCTCCGCCCGCGTCGTCACCTCGACGGTCGTCCGCCGCGGCCCTCTCCTGCTCAGCGCCGCGGTGGCGGCCGCGGCGCTGAGCATCGCCCTCGTCGACCAGCAACTCAACGGCGCAAACCCACGCCTATACGACTTCGAAGGCGCGCTCGCGGAGATCGCCGAGCGCGCCGAGCCCGGCGACGTGGTGCTCTACGAACCGGCCTATCTCGCCGACGTCGTCGACTACTACGCGCCGGGCGTCGAGGCGCGTCCCGTCGGCTCTGCGGTGCCCGACGCTGACCGCACCGTGTTCGTGCTCGCCACCGAGCGGGTGATCGACGCCGAGGACACCTCGGCCCGGCTCGGCCACGAACTCGCCGTGCTCGACCGCCAGCGCGACATCGTCGACGTGTTCGAGCGCCCGAATGTGCGCGTGTGGGAGTTGAAATGAGCCTGCGGCCAGGTCGAGCCAGAACACCAAGGTTGAGGTCTCCTAACCGATGGGTGCCAGGGGACCGAATCGTCCCTACACACCCATCGGTCGCAGTCGCCGTTCTCTCAACCGACACAAACCGGTCACGGACCGTTCGATGAGCGACTGTCGCCTCGAGGCGCCCGACGTGGGACGCCGGCGATCCCGGGCGGGCCCAGCGTGTTCGCGCCACCCTCCTCGCCGTCGCCAGCACCGTCGCCCTGGTGCTGTACTTCGGCTGGCTGTTGCAGCCAGGCCGGGTCGGCAACCCGGCGTTGTTCGCGCTGCTCCTCGTGGCCGAGTTGTTCAACGTCGCCCAGGCCATCGGCTTCTGGTGGACATGTCTGGCCACGCGCCGCAGGCGACCGCCGGGAACCGGCAAGATCGCGATGCCCGACGTCGACGTGTTCATCCCGACGTACAGCGAGCCGGTGGAGGTCGTCGAGGCAACGGTCGCCGCGGCGACACGGATGCACGGCGCTCGCGTCCACGTCGCCCTCCTCGACGACGGCAACCGCCAAGAGATGCTCGAGCTCGCCCACCGCCACGGCATCCGCTACGTGCGCCGCACGCTCCACGAAGGCGCGAAGGCCGGCAACATCAATCACGCCCTCGGCCGAACCGATGCCCCGTACGTGCTCGTCCTCGACTGCGATCACGTTCCCCACCCGGACCTGCTCGTCAAGACGCTGCCGGAGTTCGCCGATGACACCGTCTCCTTCGTGCAGACCCCGCAGTATTACGCCAACGCCGAATCCGGACGTGTTGCCGCCGCGGCGTGGAGCCAGCAAGCGCTGTTCTTCGGACCGATCGCCCGTGGCAAGGACGCCCACCAGGCGATGTTCTGCTGCGGGACGAACGTGATCTTCCGCCGCCGCGCCCTCGAGGTCGTCGGCGGGTTTCCGTCGGCGTCGCTCACCGAGGACTTCGCCATCTCACTCGACCTGCATGAGCGCGGGTGGCGGTCGGTGTACGTCCCGGAGGTGCTGGCCAGCGGCCTCGGCCCCGAGGACCTCGCGTCGTACGTCAGCCAGCAGCACCGGTGGGCTCGGGGCTGCATCGGCATGATCCCCCGCGTGCTCGCCGCCGACCTGCCGCTGCGGCACAAGCTCCAGTACCTCCTGTCGGCGTCGTACTTCCTCACAGGGTGGACAGTGCTCGTCTACCTGTCGCTGCCGGTGATCCGCATCCTCACCGGCGCCCAGCCCGTCGCCGGCGCCGCCGCCGACAGCTTCCTCGCTGCCTTCGGTCCGTACTTCGCCCTTTCGATCGCCACCGTCGCCAGCGTCGGCGCCGGTCAGTACACATTCGCCGCCTACTCGCTGGCGACGTCGACCTTCTGGATCCACGTCCACGCGACCTACCGAACACTGCGCGGCCGCGCCGGCAGCTTCGTGGTGACGCCCAAACAGGGCACGACCGGCAGGCAGCTCGGTCCGGCTGCGCCGACGCTGATGGTGATCGCCCTGCTGGCCGCCGTCGCCGTCTACGGGCTGTCCCAGGGGCGTGACGCAGCGACGTTGAACAACGTCGCCTTGGCCGCGGTGCACATGGTGATCCTCGGTCACGGCGTCGCCGCCGCGGTGGCGCCGACCCTCGCCGCTGCTGCCACCACGTCCGTCGCCACGGTGGACCGTGCGGACGACGAAGTCGCCGCGTGAGGGTCTGGGCGGTGCCCAGGAGTCGCCGGCAACGCTCGATCGCCCTGGCCGTCGGCTTGACGTTCGTGGCCGCGACTGGATGGCTGACGGAGCCGGCGCGGGCGGCACCCGACAATCCGCACGCCGACGCGGTGACTGCCGCCGAGGCGTTCCTCGATCGCTACCTCCAGCCGAGCGGGCGGATCGCCCGTATCGACGAGGGGGGCGACTCGGTGAGCGAAGGCCAGGCCTACGGGATGCTGATGGCGGTCGCCGTCGGCGACGAGGGACGGTTCCGTCAGATCTGGTCGTGGACCGACGAGCATCTGCAACGTGACGACGGCCTGCTCGCCTGGCGGTGGGCCGAGGGCGGCATCGCCGACCATCAAGCCGCTGCCGATGCCGACCTGCTGGCGGCGGCGGCACTGGCGCTCGCCGGCGAGCGCTTCGAGGATGCCGATCTCACAGCGGACGCTCGCTTGATCAACGACGCCATTCTCGCTCACGAGGTCGTGACGGTCGGTGCGTCACCTGTGCTCGTCGCCGGGCCATGGGCGGCGCAGGCGCGGACGGTCAATGCCAGTTACCTGGCCACCCCGGCGATGTCGGCGCTCTGGGAGACGCTCGGCGAGCAGCGCTGGGGACCGGTCGCGGCATGGTCCCGCGGGGCGCTGGACGCGCTGACAGCGCATCCACCACATCTGCCGCCCGACTGGGCGACCATCGATGCGACGGGAAACGCCCCCCGGGCGCAGCCAAGTCCGGCCGGCGATCCCCCGCGTTACGGCTACGAAGCCGCCCGGGTGATCATCCAGGCCGCCGTCGACTGCAGCGCCGTCGGACAGGACGTCGCCGCCCGGGCCTGGCCGTTCCTCGCCGCCGAGTTGGACGGTGGGGTCCTCGTCGCGACGTACACGCTCGACGGCCAGCGACTCGGCCCGGAACGCCATCCACTGGCCCTCGTCGCCGCCGCAGCCGCGGCGGCGGCCGGCGGCGACCAACAACGTGCGGCCGATCTCCTCGACTCCGCCGAGAACCTCGACGCCGAGGCGCCGACGTACTTCGGCGCGGCGTGGATCGCCCTCGGCCGGTTGTGGCTCGACACCGATCTCCTCGGTGGTTGCCGACCCGGTGCCCCGGCGCGTGCCTGACCCCCTGTTCTGTGTCAACAAACACGACGTCGCCGGTCGTGTTCGCTGACACCGAGTGCCCTAGCGTGCCGGCGGTGGACGTGACGTTCTTCGCCGCGCCGGGTACCCGCGACCTCGACAGCCGTGCCGTCGAGTGGTTCACGCCGACCGACCACTGCCGCGGGCCGTGGGACCCCGATGCCTGCCATGCCGGCCCACCCTCGGGTTTGCTCGTCCGGGCGAGCGAGCGTGCGCTGCCCGAGTTCCGCCTCGCCCGGATCTCCATCGAGCTGGCCAAGCCGATCCCGATGGACGGGTTCCACATCGACGTCGAGGTGACCCGGCAGGGCAAGACCGTGGGCGGCACGCGGGCCGCCATCATCGACTCCGAGGGCGTCGTCCGCGTCACAGCCGTCGGGTTGCACGTCGCCGAGCAGGACCCACCGCTGTTCGCCAACACACTGGACAACTCCAGTGCAGTCACACCCCGAGTCGTCGAGGCACTACCAGGCCCGTTCCCGATCGACGCCGGCCGGCACCACGGCCGTCCCGGCTTCAGCGGCGAGGCCGTGGAGATGCGCTTCCCACCGGGTGAGGATCGCGAACCCGGTGCGTCGACGGTGTGGATGCGCTCCGCAGCCCTGTTGCCTGGCGAAACGCCGTCGCCGTTCCAGCGGATCTGCCCACTGGCCGACTGCGGGAACGCCTTCAGCCGCCACGCCGAGCCGTGGGAGATCGCCTTCGTCAACGCCGACCTGACGATCGCCCTGCACCGTGACCCGGTCGGCGAATGGCTTGGCTCGCACGCCGTGTCGTGGTGGCAGCCGGACGGCGTCGGACTCGCCGACGCCCTACTGTTCGACGACGAGGGACCGGTCGGTCGGGCATTGCAGACGATGGTCCTGCGCCCGTCAGCTCCCTGACTCGAAACCGAGGTCCTCGGCGGTGAGCAGCGGTTCGTAGGCGATGCCGGCGGCGGCGGCGAGCGCCGCGCACGTTCCGCCACGGTCGACGATCACCGTGATCAGCACCGGTTCGGCGCCAACGGCGCGGACGACATCGACGGCCTCGAACAGCGACGTTCCCCGCGTCACCGCGTCTTCCGTGATCACGACGCGGTCGCCGGCTTCCAAGGCGCCGGCGACGCGCCCGACGATGCCGTGGTCCTTGGCCTCCTTGCGTACGGTGAAGCTGCGCAGCAGGCGGCCCCGTGTCGCCGCCACGGCGGCGACACCGTAGGCGACCGGGTCGGCACCGACCGTCAGGCCACCGATCGCCGTCGCGTCGTCGGGAATGATCTCGAGCGCGGCGTCGGCGACGAGGAGGATTCCGTCGGGCCGGCACGCCGTCTGTTTGGCGTCGCAGAACCATGAGCTGTGCGCGCCCGACTTCAAGGTGAAATCACCCCGCTTCACGGAGTGCTTGAGCACGTGCTCGCGCAATGCCGCCCGGGCCGGCGGCAGCGCGGGGAGATCCGCATCGGACATCGGCGTCGACCGTAGCTAATGCGGCTACGTTCGCCGTGTGCGGGAGTTCATCCGGTGGTGCGATGTTTTCGTCGACTCTGCCGGGCAGCATGTCATCGTCGCCGCGTGCTTCAACCACGGCGGTCTCTCCGCCGAGATGCCGGACGGCGCCGCCGTGCACGATGCGGGCGATGTCGCAGTGGTCGGAGCAGCGGTCCACAGCGCGCTCGAGCAATGTCGCTTCGAGAAGGCTTTCAACTACTCGGCCGCGAAGAAGTCGGAGTGGCCGGCATATCGCGTGTCCGGTGTCCGTTCGATGCGGCAATTCGAGCAGGAATGGACGAGGCTCCAGGTTCGCGGAGCCAACGAGTACAACGTGACGTGGGAGGTCAGTGGTCCCGAGATCGGCGACCACGGACTGCGCCTCGTCGCCGTCGTTGCCCCGACCTTTGATCCCAGCAAGACCGGGGCGGCGGTCCTCTACGTGGCGAGCGAATCCTTGCGGATGTCAACGCGCCCATAGCCTTCCTGCCGTGTACGACCTCAGCCAGCTCCGCATCTTCACCGAGCCACAACAAGGGGCGACCTACGACGACCTTCTCGACGTCGCCAAGCGTGCCGAGCAACTCGGATTCGGCGCCTTCTTCCGCAGCGACCACTACCTGGCGATGGGTGAGGCGCTCGAAGCCGGAGGTCTGCCCGGGCCGACAGATGCGTGGACCATGCTGGCCGGGCTCGCCCGGGACACCTCGACGATCCGGCTGGGGACGCTCGTGACGGCGGGGACATTCCGGCTGCCGGCCGTGCTGGCGATCGCCGTGGCCAATGTCGACCAAATGTCCGGCGGGCGCGTCGAGCTCGGTCTCGGCGCCGGCTGGTACGAGCAGGAGCACGCCGCCTACGGCATCCCGTTCCCGGGCCTCGGCGAGCGCTTTGAGCGGCTCGAGGAGCAGCTGGAGATCGTCACTGGCCTGTGGTCGACACCGCAGGGTGAACACTTCAGCTTCGCCGGCAGGCACTACCAACTCACCGATTCACCGGCGTTGCCGAAGCCTGCTCAGGCCAACCTCCCGATCATCATCGGCGGCGGAGGCCAGCGCAGGACGCCACGCCTAGCCGCCCGATTCGCCAGCGAATTCAATCTTGGCTTCCGCTCGGTCGCCGATTTCACGGAGCAGCGCAATCGTGTTCTCGACGCTTGCACGGCGGTCGGCAGGGATCCGGCGACGATGACCTTCTCGGCTGCCCTCGTTGTTGCTATTGGTGCCGATGCGGCCGAGTACGACCGCCGCGCGGCAGCGATTGGTCGCCTCCCCGACGAGTTACGTGAGCAGGGAATTGCTGGGGTCGCAGCCGAAGCAGCGGAGACATTGGAGCGCTGGCAACTGGTAGGTGCCGACCGTCTCTATCTGCAAGTACTCGACCTCGGCGACCTCGAACATCTCAATGTCATCGCGTCTCTGGCGTCATCACCTAGCTGATTGACCAGAATGCGGGCCACAGTGGCACCGTGTTGACGATCAATCGTCAACCGCATTTGCGAACTTCAACCTTGCGCTGATTGGGCCCTATGATGCCCGCCATGGCAAAGCGTGGACCGAAAAGCCCGATGACCGATGAGCACAAGGCAGCGCTCGCCCGCGGTCGTTCCGAAGGCCGAGCCGTGCGTGACTATCTCGAATCCTTGCGCGCCAACAAGCCCCGTCGCGGTCGGCGCCGGACGAAGGATTCGATTGCCAAGCGACTGACCGCGATCGAAACCGAGCTTGCATCTGCCGATGCACTCGGGGAGCTCAAATTGCTCCAGGAGCGACGAGATCTGCAGGCCGAATTGGAATCGAAGTCAGCCGTCAACGATCACGCTGCACTGGAAGATGCGTTCGTCAAGGTCGCCCGTTCATATAGCGAACGCCAGGGCATCACGTACACGACCTGGCGTGAGATCGGTGTCGACGCAGCCGTGCTGAGCAAGGCCGGCATCGCCCGTCGCGGCTGAACGAAACGTTCTGGGGCTCCTGATGGCGGGGCGACGACAGCAGTTGAGCCGTTCTCCGGCGTCGCACGGTCGGAATCCGACACCTCAGCTCCGGAGATTGGGCCACGCGGAAGCCGCCCAGTTCACGTCGCCCGGCTCCTCCGATCCGGACGCGTGTCGTGTGTCCGCGATGGCCGGATCGACCGGGGCGGGCGCTGGAGATTCTTGACAGCCAGTTCCATCAGGTAGTCGTTCATGAAGTGCATCACCCTGATGACGAACTACAACCGCCAAATTCGACAACGCCGGCGAGATTTCGCCACAAGTTTGCGCTAGGCGATCGCCGACAAGGCCTCGAAAACGGCGTCCACGTTGCGCAACGAGCGACCCAGGTCGAACGCCGCGTCCAGCTCGGTCGCATCGAGCGTCACCTCGGCATCGGCCTCGAGCAGCGAACGGAAATCGCTGCCCTCCTCCCACGCCTGCAGGGCATTGCGCTGCACGACCCGATAGGCGTCGTCACGGGACATCCCCGATGAGACGAGGGCGAGCAACACTGGCTGGCTGAACACGAGGCCGCGCGTCGACCCCAGGTTCTGGCGCATTCGCTCGGCGTCGACGTGGAGGTTGTGGAGCAGCCGATCGAGGCGGTGCAGGCAGTAGTGCACGAGAAGCGTCGAGTCCGGCAGGATCACCCGTTCCACCGACGAGTGGGAGATGTCCCGCTCGTGCCACAACGCCACGTCTTGCAGTCCGGCCTGGAGGTTCGCGCGCACGACCCGGGACAGACCGCTGATCGTCTCGGCGGAGATCGGGTTGCGCTTGTGCGGCATCGCCGAGGAACCCTTCTGTCCCGGCTTGAAGCCTTCGAGCACCTCGCCGACCTCGGTGCGCTGGAGGTGGCGGAGCTCCACGGCGATCAGCTCGCACGTCGACGCCGTAGCGGCGCAGGCCCACAACAGCTCGGCATGGCGATCGCGAGCGATCACCTGCGTCGCCGGCACCGGGCGCAGACCGAGGGCGTCGCCGACGTGTCGCTCGACGGCCGGGTCGATGTTCGAGTACGTGCCGACCGCTCCCGACAGCTTGCACACCGACACCGTCTCGGTCGCGGTGCGCAGGCGGGTGCGATCGCGATCGAGCTGCAGCGCCCACAGGGCGGCCTTGGCCCCGAACGTCGTCGGCTCGGCGTGGATTCCGTGGGTCCGCCCGATCATCGCCGTGGCACGGTGCCGACGGGCGAGACCGACGACGGTGCCGATTAGCTGGTCAGCGGCGCCGACGAGCAGGCGGCCGGCGTCACGCATCGCCCAGCACAGCGCCGTGTCGACGACATCCGAGGACGTCAACCCGTAGTGGATCCACGAACCGGCAGGCGCGCCGATCGCCTCCTGGACGACGTCGACGAAGGCAGCGACGTCGTGGTCAGTCACCCGCTCTCGTTCGCCGACGGCAGCGACGAAGGCGTCGTCGACGACGGGCGCCTTCGCTCGGCAGGTTGCAGCGTCGCCGGCGGGGACGATCCCGAGCTGCGCCTGCGCCTCGGTGGCGAGCAGCTCGACCTCCAGGTATCGACCGAACCGCGTCGTGTCGGACCACACCTCCGCCATCTCCGGGAGCGAGTAACGAGGGATCATTGCCAGATCAGGTAGTCGTCGCGCTCGGCGCCGACGCCGACGACGCGCACCGGGACGCCGACCTGCTCCTCGATCAACTCGATCAGCTTGCGGGCTCCGGGCGGCAGCCCTGCTGGCTCGCGCACGTCGCCGAGGCCGACGCCCCAACCCGGCAACGTCTCGTAGACAGGCTCCACGGAGGCCAGCACATCGACGCGGTCGGGGTAGGCCGGCAACGAACCGCCGCCGATTCGATAACCGGTGCACACCTTGACCTCCTCGAAGCCGTCGAGCACATCGAGCTTGGTGACGGCCAGCTCGGTGAGGCTGTTGAGGCGGACGGCGTGGCGCAGCATCACGCAGTCGAGCCAACCCGCTCGCCGGCGCCGCCCGGTCACGGTGCCGAACTCACGACCGACGTCGACGAGGCGGTCGCCGTCGTCGTCGGTCAGCTCCGTCGGAAAGGGACCGGCGCCAACCCTGGTCGTGTACGCCTTGGTGATGCCGACGACACGATCGATGTCGCGTGGACCGAGGCCGGTGCCTGTGCACGCCCCGCCGGCCGTCGGGTTCGAGGACGTGACGTAGGGGTAGGTGCCATGGTCGAGATCGAGGAAGGTCGCCTGGGCGCCTTCGAGGAGGAGATGGGCGCCGGCCGCCAAGGCATCGTGGAGGAGGCTGACCGTGTCGGTGACGAACGGCGCCAGGCGGGCCCCCAGGGCATCGAACGTGGTGACCACGTCGTCGACGTCGAGGGCCTCGGCGCCGTCATCGGTGAGCTGGCGATTCTCGGCGATCGCCCGGGCACGCACCTGTTCGCTGAATCGTCGGGGGTCGAGCACGTCACCGGCGCGTATGCCGACGCGGCGAGCCTTGTCGGCGTATGCCGGGCCGATGCCCTTGAGCGTTGTGCCGATCTTGTCGTCGCCACGCAGAGTCTCGGCGATGGCGTCGTGGGCCTGGTGCCACGGGAAGATGAGGTGGGCGCGGCTGGACACGCGGAGCCGGTCGCAGGAGATGCCACGGGCGGTGAGCGTGTCGATCTCGGCGAACAGCGTCGGCAGGTCGACGACGACGCCGTTGGCGATGACGGGGATGACGTGGTCGTAGAGGATCCCGCTCGGCGTGAGCTGCAGGGCGTAGCGCTCACCGCCGGAGACGACGGTGTGCCCGGCGTTGTGGCCACCCTGGTAACGCACGACGTAGCCGTGCTCCTTGGCGAGCAGATCGATGACCTTGGCCTTGCCCTCGTCACCCCACTGGGCCCCGACGACGACGGTGACCGGCACGGGCCGTCACGCTAGCCGTGCCGGCTCGGTACCGTCTCCGCGGTGGACTCCGTGATGCGGATCAGGCGATGGGCCGACATCGACGACGCCGATCGCGCGGCGCTCTACGACCGTGGGCTCGACGCCATCTTCGATCCGCAACTGCGGACGTCGATCGGGCGGTTGATCGAGGATGTGCGAACTCGCGGGGACGCCGCCGTCTGCGACGCGCTGGAGCGATTCGACGGCGTCACGATCCCGCCTGCCGGGCTACGCGTCACGAACAGCGAGATCGAGGCGGCGGTTGTCGCCCCGGAGGTCGACGAGGCGATCGACGACGCCATCGCCCACATCCGGGCGTTCAGCGAGCGCCAACTCGCCCGCCTCACCGACTGGAGCTTCGAAGCCGAGCCCGGCCTCGTCGTCGGCGAGAAGCTGACCCCGGTCGCATCCGCCGGCCTGTTCGTCCCTTCGGGCAAGGCGAGCTATCCCAGCGTCGCCTATCAATTGGCAACACCGGCCACGGTCGCCGGCGTCCCCGAGATCGTCCTGGTCGTCCCGCCGATTCCCGGGTCGGGTGACGGTGCCGTCGATCCAGCGGTGCTCGTGGTGTGCCGCAAGCTCGGCATCACCAAGGTGTTCCGTGTCAACGGTCCAGCCGGTGTCGCGGCGCTGGGGTTCGGTACGGAGTCGATCCCCCAGGTGCGCATGGTCGTCGGCCCCGGCTCACCGGCCGTAACCCTCGCCCAGGTGGAGATGCAGCGCCACGGAGTGACGACGATGATGCTGCTCGGCCCGACCGAGAGCGTCGTCATCGCCGACCGCAGCGCCGACCCGGTTCGCCTCGCCGCCGACCTGCTGATCGAAGCCGAACATGGCACCGATTCGACGGTCGTGCTGTTGACTCCCGACGAAGCACTCGGCACGGCGGTCGACGTCGAACTCCGGGGACAGATCGAGGACCTCCCGGATGAGCGAGCGACGGCAGCCCGGGCGGCCCTCGGCAGCAACGGCGGCTGCATCGTCACCGCCGATCTCGACGAGGCCATCGCCGTCGCCAACCGCATCGCACCGGAACACCTCCAGGTGGCCGTCGAAGATTCGGTGGAGAGCGAGACGGTAGATGCCATCGTCAACGCCGGCGAGATCCTCATCGGCCAGAACACTCCGTTCAGTGCCGCCAACTTCGTCATCGGCTGTCCGGCAAGTTTGCCGACGTCGGGATTCGCGGCGGTGTCGTCGGGCATCACGGCGATGACGTTCCTCAAGCGCACCGCCGTCGCCAAGGCGGACGCGACAGCGCTCAAGCGGATGACGCCGTCGGTGATCGCCCTCGCCGACCACGAAGGATTCCCCGCCCACGCCGCCGCCCTGCGTCGGCGGGGGTAAGAATTAGCCTTGGGTTGATGGAGATCACCGAGACGATGGTGATGTTGACGGCCGAGGACATGGACCGCGCCGTGGCTTTCTGGCGTGACGGCGTCGGGCTGGACATCCGCAGCACCTCACCGTTCTGGAGTGAGTTGCTCGCCGGCTCGACCGTGATCGCCCTGCACGGCGGCGGCGGGGCGTCGAGCGTGGGTCAACTCGGGCTGCGGGTTGACGATGTCGACGCGGCGTGCGCGGACATCGTCGCCGCAGGTGGCGCCGTCCGCTCCGGCCCCGAGGACCGCACCGAAGAGGGCATCCGTTTAGCCGACGTTGTCGATACCGAGGGCAACGCGTTCATGGTGTCGGCCGCAATCGCCTGACGCTCTGTGTCACGACTACGACGTCGGACGTCGTTTGTCGTGACGCAGAAGTCGATGTGCGTGCAGACGCTCAGGCTGTAACCGTGAGCTGACCGTCGGAGACGTCGACGGTGATCGTGCCACCGTCGGTGACCTTGCCCTCGAGGAGCAGCATCGCCGCCGGATCGCCGATCTCGCGCTGGATGACCCGCTTCAGTGGGCGAGCGCCGAACGCCGGATCGAAACCTTCTGTGGCGAGCAACCGCATCGCGTCGTCGCTCACGACGAGCGCCACCCTTCGCTCGGCGAGCCGGTCGCGCCAGATGCGCAGCTGCTTCTCGACGATCTGGGTGAGATCCTCCGGGGTCAGCGACCGGAAGCGGATGATCTCGTCGACGCGGTTGATGAACTCCGGCTTGAAGAAGTCGAGCGGGTCGCCGGGCAGGTTGCTCGTCATGATCAACACGCTGTTCGTGAAGTCGACGGTTCGTCCCTGGCCGTCGGTGAGGCGACCGTCGTCGAGCACCTGGAGGAGCACGTTGAACACGTCGGGGTGGGCCTTCTCGATCTCGTCGAGCAGCACCACCGAGTACGGCCGCCGGCGCACGGCCTCGGTGAGCTGGCCGCCCTCGTCGTAGCCGACGTAGCCGGGGGGCGCGCCGATCAACCGGCTGACCGAGAACTTCTCCATGTACTCGCTCATGTCGATGCGCACCGTCGCCTGCTCGTCGTCGAACAGGAACTCGGCGAGCGCCCGTGCGAGTTCGGTCTTGCCGACGCCGGTGGGCCCGAGGAACAGGAACGAACCGATCGGGCGGTGGGGATCGGACAACCCTGCCCGGCTGCGGCGAATGGCGTTGGCGACGGCAGTGACGGCATCGTCCTGGCCGACGACGCGCTGATGGAGGTGCTCCTCGAGGTGAATCAGCTTGGCCGCCTCGGCCTCCATCAGGCGGCTCACGGGAACGCCGGTCCACTTCGACACGACCTCGGCGATGTCCTCGGCGTCGACTTCCTCCTTGAGCATGCGGTTCTCGTGCTGCAGCTCGTCGAGGTGCTCGGTGGCGTCGGCGATGCGCTGTTCCAACTCGGGGATCCGCCCGTAGCGGATCTCGGCGGCGACGTTGAGATCGCCCTCCCGCTCGAGCTGGGTGCGCAGTTGCTCGAGCTCCTCCTTGAGGGTGCGGATGGCGGCGATCGCCTCCTTCTCCGCCTCCCAGTGCCGCTTCTTCGTGGCGACGTCGGCATTGAGGGAGGCGAGCTCGTCGCGCAGCGAGTCGAGCCGAGCCTTGCTGACGTCGTCGGACTCCTTGTCGAGGGCGACCTGCTCGATCTCCAGTTGGAGGATGCGCCGTTCGACGATGTCGATCTCGGTGGGCATCGAGTCGATCTCGATGCGCAGCTTGCTCGCCGCCTCGTCGACGAGATCGATCGCCTTGTCGGGGAGGAAACGGTTGGTGAGATAACGATTGGACAGCACTGCGGCCGCGACGAGCGCCGAGTCCTGGATGCGAACACCGTGATGGACCTCGTAGCGCTCCTTGAGCCCGCGCAGGATGCCGATCGTGTCCTCCACGCTCGGCTCGGAGACGTACACCTGCTGGAAGCGGCGCTCCAGGGCCGGGTCCTTCTCGACGTGCTTGCGGAACTCGTCGAGCGTCGTCGCACCGATCATCCGCAGCTCGCCGCGGGCGAGCATCGGCTTGATCATGTTGCCGGCGTCCATCGCCCCTTCGGCGGCGCCGGCACCGACGATCGTGTGCAACTCGTCGACGAACGTGATGATCTCGCCGGCGGCGTCGGTGATCTCCTTGAGCACGGCCTTGAGCCGCTCCTCGAACTCGCCGCGGTACTTGGCACCGGCGACCATCGCCGACAGGTCGAGCGCCACGATGCGCTTGTTCTTGAGACCCTCGGGGACGTCGCCGTCGGCGATCCGCCGGGCCAGCCCCTCGACGATCGCCGTCTTGCCGACGCCGGGCTCGCCGATCAGCACCGGGTTGTTCTTCGTCCGCCGCGACAGCACCTGGATGACCCGGCGGATCTCGTCGTCACGCCCGATTACCGGGTCGATCTTGCCTTCACGAGCGTGGGCTGTGAGATCCTGGCCGTAGCGCTCCAGTGCCTGGAACTGGTCCTCCGGGTTCTGCGAGGTCACCCGGTGGGACCCGCGCACCTCGGCGAGGGCGCGAAGCATCTCCTCGCGGTCGACGCCGAGACGATCGCTCATCGCCAGCAGCAGATGCTCGACCGACAGGAAGTCGTCGCGGAGGTCGGACTGGATGCGTTGCGCTTCGTCGAAGACGGCGTTCAGCTCGCGGCCGAGGCGCGGCTCGTCGCCGCCGTAGGCCTTGGGCAGCCGGGCGACAGCCTCGTCGGCGCGGTTGCGGATCATCAGCGGCGCCTGGCCGAGGCGGCCGAGGACGGCGGGGACGATCGTGTCGTCTTGGCGGGTCAGGGCGGCGAGGAGGTGGTCGGGCGTGAGCTCGGGATTCGAATTTCCCTTGGCCAGATCGGCGGCCGCGCTGATCGTGTCCTGCGTCTTCAGCGTCCACTTCTTGGGGTCGAGGGCCATGATCCAAGTCTACCGACGTCCGAAAAACTTGAGTCGATACGTATCAACTTTTGTTCGGTCGTCCGCCCGGGTCAGTTGACGCCGAACAGCTCGCCAAGTCCGAGTGTTTCGGGACGGACAGGTCGCCACCCAACACTCGGATGGCCGCGAAGACTTTGATGAGTTAGGGGCAGTAGGCGACTACCGAGCCGTCGGCGACGAGCCAGGCGGAGTCGCCGGCGGTGACGAGCTCGCAGCCGTCGTCGTCGATCGGGATGAACTCGTCACCGTCGCGCAGGAGGACAGGGCCGTCGGGCGAGGCGCTGATCGCCACACGACCGTTGCGCAGCGCCTCGAGCACGGCCTCGACCGATCGGTCGGCGCACTCCAGCCACGTCGTCGGGGCACCTGGCTGCGCCATCGGAACCCGGTCGGTGGAAGTCGCTGCCACCGATCGCTCGCTGCCCGAACGACGGCCAATCGGTGAGCGCCTCCGTATCGCGCCGGTCCCACGTCCAGTGCCACATCTCGACGAGGTCGGCGGGGCGAGCGAGCGGCATCCGCCAGGCGCAGTCCCACGCCCACGGGTGGTTCACCGCCATCAGCCCACCGCGCTCGGTCGCCTCGGCCTGCCAGCGGTCCGGCGGGTCACGAAAGTCGATCCACCCGATGTCACCGAAGCAGTTGGCGTGGCCGACGTCGGTCGTCACCTCCTGCCCGGGGACGAGGAGGATCCCAGCGTGGTCGCCGGCACCGGCCAAGTGCGAATGGTGACTGACCGTGTTGTGGTCGGTCACGGCGAGGAGGTCGAGACCTCGCGCCGCCGCCCGGACGGCGAGCTCGACGATCTCCAACGACCCGTCGGAGTGGACGGTATGACTGTGAAAGTCAGCGGCGAGCCACTCGTGACCGGGCGCAGCGGGCAGGCCGCGTCGGGGCGGACGACTCGGCGGCGGCGGGACCGGCGGCGGCTCCGGCGCAGCGGGCGGCGCGGATGGTGTCGAGACGTGCACGGCGACGTCGACCCCGCCGGGAGCGACGCGGTACAGCCCGAGGACCACCTGCCACGGCCCGACGACGACGCCGGGAAGGTAGCCGGGCGTGGCCCACCGCTCGGTGACGACGAGCGTCGTTCGTTCCGATCCCGACCAACCGCAGAACCGATCGGGCCCGACCAGGCCGAGATCGAGGACCGTCTCCGTGCGGTCGTACTCGAGGGTCACCTCCAACGCCGCGGCGTCCGCCGGCACCTCGACGACGAGGTACTGGTAGATGCTCTCGGCGCGCTCTTCGCGGCTATAGCGCCTAGTCAGCTTCACGACACAATGCTCCTGACTCGCGGTCGTACAGCAGCACTCGGCGAGCCTTTCACGCTCGGTCGGGCACTTCGGTACCAAACCGTCGCATTCCGGCCTCGATCCGTTCGTTGAGGCGTTCGACGACGGCAACGCGAGCGAAGCGCTTCTGCTCGGCGGCGATCACGTCCCAGGGAGCGAGCTCGTGATCGGTGCGGTCGAACACGTCCTCGGCGGCGGCGTCGTAGGCGCGGTTCTTGGCGCGGTTGCGCCAATCCTCGTCGGTGAGTTTCCAGCGTTTGAGCGGGTCGGATTCGCGGCGCCGGAAGCGGGCAAGCTGCTCGTCATCGCTGATGTGCAGCCAGAACTTGACGAGGATCACGCCTTCGAGCACGAGCGTTCGCTCGAACCCGACGATCTCCTCGTACGCCCGCTGCCATTGCTCCTCGGTTGCGTAGCCCTCGACGCGCTCGACGAGGACCCGTCCGTACCAGCTGCGGTCGAACACGCACATTCCGCCGTGTCCGGGGATCTCGCTGAAGAAGCGGCGGAGGAAGTGGTGGCGCTTCTCGTCGGCGGTCGGCGCCGCGTAGGACTTGACGGTGTAGTGGCGGGGATCGAGGTTCTCGACGATGCGCTTGATCGCGCCGCCCTTGCCAGCTGCATCGGGTCCCTCGAGGACGACGAGTAGGCCCGGCCCGATCTCGCCGGAGCCGAGCTCGCCGCCGAGATGGAGGCGCAGTTGGAGCAACCGCCGCTGCGCCGTTTCGACGCGCTGTTCGTACTCGCGCCGCCCCAACCGCTGCGAGAGGTCGAGCTGATCGAGTCGGGTCGGCGCGGCCATCACGTGGGAGGCTAGGCGGATGACGGAACGCCTACGAGTGGGACTGGTCGGCGGCGGACCCTGGGCCCGACGCGTGCACGGCCCCGTCCTCGCCGGCCATCCGGAGTTCGAGCTCGCCGGCGTGTGGACGCGGCGCCGAACCGTCGCCGCCGAACTCGCCGCCTCCAACGGCACGATCGCCTTCGACGACTTCGACACGCTGGTCGGCGCCGTCGATGTCGTCGCCTTCGCCGTCCCACCGACCGTGCAGTCCGAACTCGCCGCCGTGGCCGCCGAGGCTGGCCGTCACCTGATCCTCGAAAAGCCGATCGCCGCCTCGCTCGACGACGCTCGGCGGCTCGCCGACACCGTCGGTGCGGCGGGTGTCGCCAGCATCGTCGTCCTGACGTTTCGGTTCGCGGCGGAAACCAACGAATGGCTCGCCGAAGTCGCTGCTGGCGGGCCGTGGAGCGGCGGTACGGCGCGCTGGCTCTCCGGCGCCCTGCTCGACGGCATGTATGCCGAATCGCCGTGGCGCCAAGAGGAGGGGTCGATCCTCGACATCGGCCCGCACATCTTCGACCTCCTCGACGCTGCCCTCGGCCCGATCGTCGAGGTCAGCGCGGCGGGCTACACAGAACCCGACCTGTGGCATGTGATCAGCGCCCACGACGGCGGTGCAGTGAGTACGGCAGTGCTGTCGATGCGCCTGCCGATCGATCCGTCGGTGCTCGAGTTCGACGTCTACGGCGATGCGGGCCGGGTCGTCCTCACGTCGCGTCGAACGGCCGCCGAACAGTGCTTCGCAGGGCTCCTCCACGAGTTGGCGGCGATGATCCACGCCGGCGTCGCAACGCACGCCTGCGATGTCCACCGCGGCGTCCACCTGCAGTGGGTCATCGACGAGGTTCGGAAGCGAGCGGGTTGACCGATGAATCGTCGCGTCTGGCAAAGTCGGAACTGACATGGGCATCGTCACCTGCGACATCGGGATCTCGCTCGACGGATACTCGGCCGGGCCGAATCAATCCCTCGACCAACCGTTCGGCGACGGCGTGGAGGATGGAGACACGCTCCACTCCTGGATGTTCGACCACGCCGACGAGCACCGCGGCGAGCTCGATGGCATCCTCGCGGCGGGCGCGTTCATCATGGGTCGCAACATGTTCAGTCCCGGGCGCGGGGAATGGGACCTCGACTGGGTCGGCTGGTGGGGTCCGGAACCGCCCTACCACGCGCCGGTGTACGTGCTCACCCACGTTGAGCGTGAGCCGGTCGAGATGGAAGGCGGCACGACGTTCCACTTCGTCACCGGCGGGCCGGAGGAGGCGCTGGAGCGCTCCCGCGAGGCAGCCGGCGACCGCAACGTCTCGATCGCCGGCGGTGCCACGACGATCAACGAGTACCTCGCCGCCGGGTCGATCGACGAGCTGCGTCTGCACATCGCCCCGGTGGTGATCGACACCAGCTACGTCCGGGTGTTCGACGGCGTCGGCCCGATCACGTGGTCGTCAGTCTCGGGCCGGTGGACGCCCGAGGTCACCCACCTCGTCTGCCGCCGCTGAAAACGATGGGTCGCTAGGGCTTACCTGTCGCGGGGACGTTGAACACGTCGTCAGGTCTAGTTCAAGGGCAGTGGGGAGCTCGACCTTCTTCCTCAACAGACGGTGAGGAACTGACCGAGGCAGGTGATCTCGGTGCGCAGGACGGGCAGGCTTTGCTGCCCGTCCGGAGCCCCGAAGATGGGGGATCCAAGGGGGAAGGTCTCCTTCCCCCCTTTGCTAACCCTCTGACCACGGAGTGCGCGGACGCTCGATTGACACGCCGTCGACGCTGATGTCGACACGTTCATTGAAGAAGCAGATCATGCCCTCGACCGCCGCCGCGTAGTTGTGCGGCTCCTCGTAGGTCCAGGCGACGTCACGGACCACCCGGTCGTCGACACGCGCCGACCAGTACGAGGCAACGCCCTTGTAGGCACACGCCGTGTGCGTATCCGTCGGCTCGAGCAGATCCATGCGGACGTCCTCGCGCGGCAGGTAGTACCGAGTCGGTAGGAAGGTCTCGAACAGCATCACCGATCGCGTCGTGTCGGCAACCGTCTGGCCGGCGATCTCGACGACGACTCGACGTGAGCTGCGACGCGTGTCGACCGTCCCGAACGGGTCACGGGCGTGGGCGACGAGCAGTTCGTCCTCCTCGCGCCACTCGTCGAAGGCGTCGAAGTCGATGACGGCGTAGCCGTCGAGATCGGGATCGTCGGCGACGAACGCGGCGTTGGCGAGGGCGCCCGTCGTCGCAGCGATGTCGAACGACTGACCGTCGACGGTGTGGAAGGCGAAGCCGGTTCGAGGATCGAGCACCGGCGGCAGATCGCCGACGTGCACCGCCTGCTCCTCAGCGGCGGCTTCGGCGGCCGCTGGGGTCAGCGGCGCGGCGATGTCGGCGACGGGAACGGCATAGCTCGGCACGATCCGCCGCGGCTCCCACACGATCAGCGCCCCGGTTGAGTCGATGATCGGCTCACCGCCGACGAAGGCGCGGATCCGTTTCGCCGTCGGGTGGATACGCAGCTCCGGGAGGGCGGCAAAGATGTGCTCGGCGAGATCGATGGCCATGGACCGACTGTGGCCGAGGACAGTCGGGCCGTCAAACGGGTTTGTCAGCAGGAGTCGTAGACGTAGGTGGCCGTCTCCGGGGTGGTGACATCGACGTCGCGGAGCACAACAGACACCGACTCCCCGACGCGCTCGCACGCCGCGGCGAAGCCTTCGTCGGTGTACTCGATGACGATGACGTCGTCGCCAAAGACGTCGGTGTACGCCTCACATTCGTCGTAGAAGCCGCACTCCTCGGCGATCGCGAAGTCGAATCCGATCAACCGGAGGGAGATCTCGGCACCAAGCTGAGGGGTGTTCTTCTGCCCCACGGCGAGTCCGACGTCATGCGTGTAATCGACGAGCAGTTCGGCGAACGCCACCGCCTCGTCCTGACCGAACGGCACCTCGCCCTCGAGACTCGTGCCGTCGAATCGAGTCCACGAGTCGAGGTTGTCGAACTCGACCGCCTGGAACCCCTTCGCGACACACGTGTCGATCATCGGTCGGAGGTGGGCGAGCGCCGCCACCTGCTTGGCCGCGGTGCTGATGTCGACGAGGTACTCGCCGCCCCAGTTCGGATCTTCACCGAGCTCCGAAAGGACGAGGTCGGACGGCCAGTTGGACCGCTCGTCGGGACGATCGACCCCGTCCTCGTCGGACTGGGTCTGGAAGGCGTTGACGTAACAGATCGAGTATCCGTCGGCGAGTGGCTCGCCACTGAACCAATCCCGCGAGACCACGACGACCTCGACCGGTGGCACGTAGTCGCCGCCGATCTGGTAGTCGAACTGGCCGTCGACGGGCGGCGAAACGATCGCCGCGACGGCGGCGACAGCGACGGAGTAACTCAAACTGGCTTGTTCGGCTTGCGCAGGAACTCGGGGGAATCGCCGAACACGGCGACGGCCTGGCGCAGCGGGACGAGATCGCGGCGCTGCCGGCGCTCGGCCTCGATCTGGGCGTTGCGGGCGTGGGCCGTGGCGGCGGCCAGCTCGTCGCGCAGCCGGGCGTTCTCGGCCTCCAGCGTCATGACCCTGCGGATGCCTTCGAGGTTCATACCCTCCGAGGCGAGCTCGGCGACGCGGCGCAACACCTCGATGTCCTCGTCGGAGTAGCGGCGATTTCCACCCTGCGTCCGCGCCGGGTTGAGCAGCCCACGGCGCTCGTACTGGCGCAACGTCTGCGGATGCATCCCGGCCAGCTCGGCGGCCACCGAGATGACGTAGACCGCACGGGTCCGGCGGCCAGTCATACCTTCACCTACATCCCGGCTGGCGTCGCGCAACGCCTCGACGGCGGCACGTTGATCGCGGGACAGCTCCCTCGGTACGGCGACGTCGATCGTGACGATCAGGTCGCCGGTTCCCTTCGAGGTAGCGATCCCCTTGCCCTTGACCCGGTGACGGCTGCCCGCCTGCGTGCCCGGCTTGACGCGTAGCACGACGTCGGGGCCGCGCAGCGTCGGCACACCGATGACGTCACCGAGGGCGGCCTGCCAGAAGTCGATCGTCACGGCGACGGTGAGATCGAGGCCGTTGCGCCCGAAGTGCGGATCGGGGGCGACATGGATCTCGACGAGCAGGTCGCCAGGCGGTCCGCCGTTGAACCCCGGGCCACCGCGGCCCTTGAGGCGGATCACCTGGCCGTCGCTCACGCCCGCCGGAATGCGCGCTTGCACCTGGCGGGCGCGCTGCTCGACGCCGCTGCCCTGGCACGTCGGGCAGGGGTCTTCGATGATCGTCCCGGCCCCGCCGCAGCGGCGGCACGGCGACGAGAACGAGAACAGGCCCTGGTTGTCGTCGACGACGCCGCGCCCGCCGCACGCCGGGCACAGCCTCGGCGAGGTACCCGGCCGGGCACCGCTGCCTTGGCAGGTCTCGCACTGGGCGTCGGTGGTCAAGTGCAGCGTCGTCGTCATCCCGAACGCGGCGTCGGCGAAGTCGAGCGTCAGCTCGGCGCGGACGTCCTCGCCACGACGCGGACCGACGCCGCTCGCCGCCCCGCTCTGGCCGCCGCGGGCGCGCCCGAACAGGTCGCCGAACAGGTCGCCGAGGCCACCGGCACCACCCTGCATGTCGCTGACGTTGAAGCGGAACCCTCCGCCACCGCGGCCGCCACCAGGCGCGCCGCCCATCGGGCCGAGCCGACGGACCTCGTCGTACTCCTTGCGCTTGGCGTCGTCGCCGAGCACGTCGTACGCCGCCGAGACCTCCTTGAAGCGCTCCTCGGCGGAGGCGTTGTTCGGATTGCGGTCGGGATGGAGGTCACGGGCGAGCTTGCGGTACGCCTTCGTGATCTCCTTCGGCGACGCCGTGTCGGACACGCCGAGTACGCGGTAGTAGTCCTTCTCGAACCACTCCCTCTGAGCCGCCATCAAATCACCTCATCCGATGCCAGGTGCGGCCTGCGTGGCCGGGGAACGCAGCATCACGTCTTAGTCTCGCGTGCGCACCATCGCCGGACGCAGCGTTCGCCCGTTCCACAGGTAGCCGCTACGCAACACCTCGGCGACGACCGGTTCGCCACCATCACCCGGTTCGTGAGCGACGGCATCGGCGAGCTTCGGGTCGAACGGCTTGTCGAGCAGATCGATCGGTTCCAATCCCTGCTTGCGCAGCTCGCCGAGCATCAGGTTGAACAGCGGCCCGACCTCGTCGGGGTGCTGCACATAGGCGGCTTCGGCGGCGTCGAGCACCGGAAGCAGCGCCTCGGCAAGTCGACCGGTGGCCCGATCGATCTCGGCGGTGAGATGCGTCGCCGTGCGCTTGCGATAGTTGTCGAAGTCGGCCTGCAGGCGCTGGGCGATGTCCTTGAACTGGTCGCGTTCGCTGGCGAGCTCGTGGATCTCGGTGTCGATCGTGTCGGCGAGCAGTTCGTCGTCGCCATCGAGCTTGGCGAGGTCGTCGTCTTCCCAGACTTCCTCGGCGATCTCCGGACCGGCATCGAGCTCACCCTCGACACCGTCGAGGCGCTGCAGATCGTCGCCCTGCTCGCTCATGCCTGCGTTGTGGTGTCGTCGTCCGGGGCGTCCTCGACGACCTCGGCGTCGACGATCTCGTCGTCGTCGACCGAACCGGCGCCGGATGAACCCGTCTGGCCCGACGCCGACGTGCCGGCGGCGTTGGCGTCGCGGGCGGCTGCCTCATAGAGCTTCTGGCTGAACGCCTGGCTCGCCGACATCAGCGTCTCGCTGGCCGACTTGATCGCCGCCACGTCGTCGCCGTCGAGCGCCTTCTTGAGGTCGGCGAGGGGCTGTTCGACGGCGTCGCGCTCCTCGGCGGAAACGTTCTCGCCCTGCTCGCGCAGGACCTTCTCGGTCTGGTACACGAGCGTGTCGGCGTTGTTGCGGACCTCCGCCTCGTCGCGGCGCTTACGGTCCTCCTCGGCATGGGCCTCGGCGTCCTTGACCATCCGGTCGATGTCCTCCTTGGGCAGGGTCGACTGCCCGGAGATCGTCATCGACTGCTCCTTGTTGGTCGCCCGGTCCTTGGCCGACACGTGGACGATGCCGTTGGCGTCGATGTCGAAGGTGACCTCGATCTGCGGCACGCCGCGCGGCGCCGGCGGCAGATCGACGAGCTGGAACTTGCCGAGCGTCTTGTTGTACGTCGCCATCTCGCGCTCGCCCTGGAGGACGTGGATCTCGACCGACGGCTGCATGTCCTCGGCGGTGGTGAACACCTCGGTGCGGCGGGTCGGGATCGTCGTGTTGCGCTCGATCAGCTTGGTCATCACGCCGCCCTTGGTCTCGATGCCGAGCGACAGCGGGGTGACGTCGAGGAGGAGGACGTCCTTGACGTCGCCACGCAGCACGCCAGCCTGGACGGCAGCGCCGACGGCGACGACCTCGTCGGGGTTGACCGACTTGTTCGGCTCTTTGCCGGTGAGCGAGTTGACCAATTCCTGCACGGCAGGCATGCGGGTGGCGCCACCGACGAGGATGACGTGGTGGAGGTCGCCCTTGTTGACGCTGGCGTCCTTGAGCGCCTGCTCGAACGGGATCCGGCAGCGCTCGATGAGGTCGGCCGTCATCTCCTGGAACTTGGAGCGGCTGAGCGACTCGTCGAGATGCAGCGGGCCGTCGGCAGTAGCCGTGATGAACGGCAGGTTGATCTGCGTCTGCTGCACCTGGCTGAGCTCGATCTTGGCCTTCTCCGCGGCCTCCTTGAGGCGCTGGGCGGCCATTCGGTCAGCGGCCAGGTCGACGCCGTGGGCGGACTTGAACTGCTGGACGAGGAAGTCGATGATCCGCTGGTCCCAGTCGTCGCCGCCGAGGTGGGTGTCGCCGTGAGTCGACTTGACCTCGAAGACGCCGTCGCCGATCTCCAGCACGGACACGTCGAACGTGCCGCCGCCGAGGTCGAAGACGAGGACGGTCTCGTCCTGAGCTTCCTTGTCGAGGCCGTAGGCGAGGGCCGCTGCCGTCGGCTCGTTGATGATCCGCAGCACCTCCAGGCCGGCGATCTGGCCGGCCTCCTTGGTGGCCGTGCGCTGATGGTCGTCGAAATAGGCGGGGACGGTGATGACGGCCTGGCTGACGGTGTCACCGAGGTAGCTCTCGGCGTCGCGCTTGAGCTTCTGGAGGATGCGCGCCGAGATCTCCTGGGGCGTGTAGCGCTTGCCGTCGACGTCTTCGCTCTTCCAGTCCTCGCCCATGTGGCGCTTGATCGAGCGGAAGGTGCGATCGGGGTTGGTGATCGCCTGGCGCTTGGCCACCTCACCGACGAGCACCTCCCCGGCCTTGGAGAAGGCGACCACCGACGGGGTGGTGCGCGAGCCCTCGGCGTTGGGGATGACGACGGGATCGCCGCCCTCGAGGACGGATACGACGGAGTTGGTGGTACCGAGGTCGATACCCACGGCCTTGGGCATGGTCAGAATCTCCTGCTTGCTGCGGACTGTTCGATGCGTCCACCCTAGGTGCCGGAAGCCTGGTCATCAACGTGGCGAGCAGACTTCTTGAGTCGATATGACTCAAGTCTGGAGCGTGCTGTCAACCAGCGAGCTGGTTGGCGACGGCGATGAGGTCGTCGAGCTCGGCCGTGCCCTCGAGGCGCCACGTCAGGTCGCCGTCGGCCCAGATCACGACGCTGTCGGCGGCGACACGCCGGTGCGGGGTTCGCAGCACGTGGCTACCGCGTACCGCGGCGCCACCGTCGCCGAGGTCGGGGAGCTCCGTAACGTCGGACTCGGCGACGACGATCTTGTCGACGAGCTCCTCACCGCCCGCCGCCGAGGTCACCCAGAGCGAGGTCTCGCCGTCGGGCCAGCCGACCACGACGCCGCCCTCGGGGATCGTCCACCAGTTCGTCGGGGCGCCGAGCGAGCTCGTGTCGACGGCTGGCATTCGCTCGCCGACGAGGCCGTCGGCCGCCGACGGCTCGATCGGTCGGGCCGCGTCGGTGAGCGACGGCAAGCTGGTCGAGTCGGTTCGCCGATCGACGTCGAGTTCGATTCGCCCGATGCGGAGCCATCCGCTCACGGCGCGTCGGGCCGGAGCGATGGCGACGACGGCGCCGGCGATGACAGCGAGTGTCACGGCGGCGACGAGCAGCGGGCGCCACAGCGGGCGGGTCGCTCGCGGTGCCGGCGCCGCAGCGAGGCCGTCGACGACGAGGTGCTCGCCGATGCTGGCCAACACCATCGCCAGGCGATCGTCGTCGAGGCGCACGTCAGCCATTGCCAAACGCCTCCACGGCGAGCTCGCTACGCAGCCTCGCCATCGCCCGCGACAGCCGCGACTTCACCGTGCCGGGCGGCATGTCGAGGACGTCGGCCATCTCCTGCTCGCCGAGCTGCTCGAAGTGGCGCAAGGCAATCACCAGTCGGTCCACGGAGTCGAGGCGGTTGAGAGCGGCGACGACGACCTCGCGCTCACCGGCCGAGACGGCATCGTCCACGAGGTCGGCGGGATCCGCGGTTGGGCGGGCCGCGACGCGCAGCTCGGCGCGGCGGCGGCGCCACCACGCTCGGCGATGGTTGCGCGCCGTGTTGGCGACGATGCGCAGGAACCACGCGCGAAAGCCACGATGCGGGTCGACCGACGCGACGGCGCGCCAAGCACGCTCACTGGCCACCTGCACGACGTCATCGGCGTCCGATCCGTCGCCGAGGACCACCGTCGCGACCCGGAGCGCGCTGTGCCGATGACGGGCGAGGAGCCCGCCGAACGCCTCGGCATCGCCTTCCTGGGCCCGCCGCAGTAGTCGCGCTTCATCGTCCTCGATGCGCCCGTCCTAGTCGATCGCCGAGGCGGTCATCGCGCCAGCAGGTAGTCGACGAGCGCGGCGATCTCCCCGTCGGACAGCTGCAGCAGCGGCATCCCGTCGTTGGGTCCGCCGATCGGGCGGTACTCCGGCGAGATGAACGCCGACGGGCTGCGCATCGACTGCTCCAGGTAGTCCTCGGCGCTGACTCCGTCAATACGTTGGCCGGCCCACGACGGCGCGTCGGCGAGCGACGGTCCGGCGCCGATCATCGAGGTGCGGTCCGGACCGTCATGGCAGCTCGCGCAACCCTTGGCCCTGAACAGCGCGGCGCCGTCGAGCGCCACGACCTCGTCGCCGGTTTCCGGACGCGCCGCGGCCGCGACAAGGGACAGGCCGGCGGCGGCCACGGCGGCAGCGGTGTACACCGCGACGCGCGATGTCACGCTGGCGCGGCGGCGCTGCGGCGTTGGCGGCGGGTGCGGAGAACGTCGAATGCGGCGAGCCCGGCCAGCCCGACGGCCAGCGACGCGCTCCCCCACTGGGCGGCGTTCCACGCCCAGCTCGGCCCGCCATCGGACGGCGACGTCACGTCCAACGTGCCGAGGTCGGCGTCGACGAACTGGCCGGTGACCTTCCAGGTGTGCTCGCCCTCGTCGGGCAGCGTGACGGTGGCGACGTAGTGCCCGGCGGCACCCTGCTGAGCGGCCTCGAAGCGGTGATTCGAACCGGAAGGGCCGGTCACGACGACCGCAAGGTCGTCAGCGCGCTCGGGCGTGACGCCGTGACGGAGCACGGTGAAGCCGACCGCGGTGTCCTCCCCGGCGTGGACGGCGGGCATCTCGTCGAGCGAGACGACCACCCAACCACCGGCCGATGACGTCGTCGGCACGCCGACAGCGAACCCGGCGGCGACAGCCAGCAGTGCAAGCAGTTTCCTCATACCCGTCCTACACCGCCCGCCCCGCCGCGGTTCCATTTCTCTCATCCGAGTGTTTGACGTCATCCGAGTGTTTCGTGGATACCTGTCCGGCACGAAACACTCGGATGACCCGAATCACTCGGATTAATCAGGCGGGAGGTGCTGGGGGCCGAAGGCGGCGGGGAGCAACTCTCCGAGGGTGAACGTGCGGCGGACGCCCTCAGGCCCGGCGGCGTGGACCGGAGTGTCCGGGCCGGCGAACTCAGCGAGGCGCTGGCGGCAGCCGCCGCAGCATGTCGTCACCAACTCACCGTCGGCGATCGTCAGCACCTCGACGATGACGCGCTCGCCGGCCGTGACCATCGCCCCGATCGCCGCAGCCTCGGCACAGATCCCCTCCGGATACGACACGTTCTCGACGTTGGCGCCAGCGAAGATGCGACCCGATGCCGTGCGGACCGCCGCCCCGACCGGAAAGTGCGAGTACGGCGCGTGGGAGTTCGCCTGGGCAGCCCGCGCCGCATTGAACAAGTCCTGGTTGGCCTCACCGATCACCGGCGCAGCCTAGGGTTCGACTCCGATCGCCGTCAGCACGGCTGCAACCGGATCGGCGTCGCCCTGGTCGCAGGACCACGTCCGGAGCCAATGGCGCCTCGTACGGGTCGTCGATGCCGGTCATCCCCCGCAGCTCTCCCGCACGTGCCCTGGCGTAGAGGCCTTTCGGGTCACGCTGCTCACACAGCGCCAGCGGGGTGTCGACGAAGACCTCGACGAAACGCAGGCGGGCAGCCGCATGCGCTGCCCGCGCCCGATCGCGGTCGGCGCGGTACGGGCTGATCACCGGCACGAGGGCCGTCAACCCGGCGTCCGCCAGCAAGGCGGCGACCTCGCCGATGCGCCGCACGTTCTCGCTGCGGTCGGCGGCCGAGAAGCCGAGGTCGGCGTTGAGCCCGTGGCGAACGTTGTCACCGTCCAGTACGTACGCCGGCCGGCCGAGCTCGAACAGGTGGGTCGCGACGGCGTCGGCGATCGTCGACTTTCCCGACCCGGACAGACCGGTCAGCCACACGGTCGCACCCGTGAAGCCGAAGCGCTCCCAGCGCGCCGCACGGTCGACGGTCGCCGGCCGCCAGGTGACATTGGCGGAGCTCACGCCGTCTCGAGTTGGACCATGCCAGCGGCGACCGTCTGGTTCGTCATCTCGTCGATGAGGACGAAGCTGCCCGTCGCTCGGCTGTTCCGGTAGTCGTCGACGAAGATGGGCTCGGTCGTCCGCAGCGTGACGACGCCGACCTCGTTGAGCGCCAGCGAGTCGGCTGGGCATTCGGCACCGAGATCCTCGATGTCGATGCGATGACGCACATCGGTGACGATCGCTCGCACCGACCTCGTCGTGTGCTTGAGCCGGTAGGTGTTCCGCGGCGACAACGGTGCTGTTGCGTCGAGCCACGCCAACGCCGCCGTCAACTCGTTCGTGGCGAGCGGCATCGCCGAACTGGCCGTGATCACGTCGCCGCGTGACACGTCGACATCGTCGGTCAGGACCACTGTGACGGCACGGCCCTGAGCCGCCTCGTCGATCGGACCGTCGGCCGTGTCGATCGAGGCAACCGTCGTGGTGACGCCGGAGGGAAGCACGACGACCGGATCCCCCGTCCGCAACACCCCGGCGGCGACGGCACCGGCGTAGCCGCGATAGTCGCGGTGCTCGGCGCGCTGCGGGCGGATCACGTACTGCACCGGGAACCGCGCCGGCACCTTCCAGGCATCGGCGACCTCGACGGTCTCGAGGTGGGCCAGCAGCGTCGGGCCGGAGTACCACGGCATCAGCCGGGACGGTTCGACGACGTTCTCGCCGGCCAGCGCCGAGATCGGGATGACGGTCACGTGGTCGCGGTCGATGCCGAGAGCCTCGGCGTGGTCGAGGAAACCGTCACGGATCTCGGCGAACCGTTGCGCGTCGTAGTCGACAAGGTCCATCTTGTTGACGGCGACGAGGAGTCGCGGGATGCGCAACAGGGCGGCGATCAGCGTGTGCCGGCGGGTCTGCTCGACGATGCCGTGGCGGCCATCGACGAGGACGATCGCCAGGTCGGCACGAGACACCCCAGTGATCATGTTGCGGGTGTACTGGACGTGTCCCGGGCAGTCGGCGATGACGAAGTCGCGTTGCGGGGTCGAGAAGTAGCGGTAGGCGACGTCGATCGTGATGCCCTGCTCGCGTTCGGCGCGAAGACCGTCGGTGAGCAGAGCGAGGTCGACGTAGTCGTTGCCGCGACGCTTGCTGACCGCCTCGATGTGCTCGAGTTGGTCCTCGAAGATCGACTTCGAGTCGTGCAGCAACCGCCCGATGAGGGTCGACTTGCCGTCGTCGACGCTGCCGATCGTGGCGAAGTGAAGCGGCGGTCGTGACACGTTCAGAAATACCCGAGACGCTTGCGATCCTCCATGCCGGCCTCGGAGATGCGGTCGTCGGCACGTGTCGCCCCTCGCTCGGTGAGGCGGGCGACCGCCGTCTCGGCGAGAATGTCGGCGACCGTCGCCGCCGTCGATTCGACGGCAGCCGTGCACGTGGCGTCGCCAATCGTGCGGAAGCGCACCGTCGCCGTGAACGGATCCTCGGTGGGCCGGCGGAGGACGTGCGGATTGACGGCCATCAGCATCCCGTCGCGACGGAACACCTCGCGCTCGTGGGCGTAGTACAGCGAGGGCAACTCGACATCTCGTTCGGAAATGAACCGCCATACGTCGAGCTCGGTCCAGTTCGACAACGGGAACACGCGGACGTGCTCGCCACGGTGGTGGCGGGTGTTGTACAGACCCCACAACTCGGGCCGCTGATTCTTCGGATCCCACTGCCCGAACTCGTCGCGGTGCGATACGACGCGCTCCTTCGCCCGGGCACGCTCCTCGTCACGACGGGCGCCGCCGAACACGGCGTCGAAGCGCTGCTCGGCGATGGCATCGAGGAGGGCGACGGTCTGCAGCGTGTTGCGCGATGCGCCGAACCCGCTGACGTCGCGGACGCGGCCGCGAGCAATCGCCTCTTCGACCGAGGCGATGAGCAGGTCGACCTCGAATTGCTTGACCGTGCGGTCGCGGAACTCGATGACCTCTTCGAAGTTGTGCCCGGTATCGACGTGCATCACCGGGAACGGGATGCGTGCTGGGAAGAACGCCCGCTGGGCCAGGTGGAGCATCACGACCGAGTCCTTGCCCCCGGAGAACAGCAGCACGGGCCGCTCGCACTCGGCGGCGATCTCGCGGATGATCGTGATCGCCTCGTCCTCGAGCCGAGTCGTGGGGACTGCCGTCGCTCCCATCGCCGAGACCTTAGCGCAAATCTCAACAAATCTGATCGGACTAGTCGTATTTCACGTTCGGGCGCTCCCGCCGTACGATCGGCCCATGCCCGGAACGCTGGTCACACTGCGCCACGGCCAGAGCACGTGGAACCTGGAGAACCTGTTCACGGGCTGGCACGACGTGCCGTTGACCGACCTCGGTGAGGCCGAAGCGGCCGCCGCCGGTCGGGCGATGGCGGGCGCCGGGCTGCGCTTCGACACGTCGCATACCTCGGTGCTCGTGCGCGCCGTCGCCACCCACAACATCGCCCTGCGCGAGATGGGCCTCGAGTGGCTGCCGGTACAACGCCACTGGCGCCTCAACGAGCGCCACTATGGCGCCCTGCAGGGACTCGACAAGAAGCAGACCGCCGAGCGCCATGGCGCCGAGCAAACCCACCTGTGGCGGCGCAGCTTCGACGTTCCGCCTCCGCCCGTCGACCCGAGCAGCCCAGAACATCCTGCCAACGACTGGCGCTATCGCTGGCTCACCCCTGAGGTGCTGCCGGCCAGCGAGTGCCTCGCCGACGTCGTCGCCAGGGTCCTCCCTTACTGGCAGGACGCCATCGCCCCGCAATTGCTCGCTGGTCTCGACGTCCTCGTCACCGCCCACGGCAATTCATTGCGGGCGTTGCTGATGCACCTCGAGGGTGTGTCCCGCGACGAGATCCCCGAGGTCAACATCCCGACGGGCGTCCCCCGCCGCTACGAGTTCGACGACCGCCTCGAAGTCCTGTCTGCCGAGTACCTCGGCGATCCCGACGAGGTCGCCGCCAAGGCCGCCGCCGTCGCCGCCCAGTCAACTGTGTAGCAACCGGTCCATCGGAGTGTTTGCTGCCGGGAAACGCTGCACGTAGCACTCCATCAGCACGAAACACTCCAATGGACTACGTGTCGTAGTCCACCGTGGCGGGGCCGCGGGTGGCGTAGGACTGGCAGGTGAGGACGAAGCCGGCGGCGAGCTCGGCGGGATCGAGGGCGAAGTTGCGGCGCAAGTCGACCTCGCCGGCGACGACTCGGGCGCGACACGTGCCGCACACTCCGCCCTTGCAGGCGAAGGGCAGGTCGGGTCGCACTCGCTGGGCGCCGTCCAGGATCGAGACGTCGCCAGCCAAGGGGATCGTCGTGCTCCGGCCGTCAAGGATGACCGTCACGTCGCTGGTCTCGGCGTCGATCCCCGGCTCGACGTGCTGGGCCAGAGGTGGGGCGGTGTCCTCGACATAAAACAGCTCGCGGTGGACCCGCTCGACGGACACACCGAGTTCGCCGAGCACCTGCTGGGCGTCGACGACCATGCCGTAGGGACCGCACAGCCACCAGTGATCGACCTCGGCGACGGCGACCAGTCCGGGCAGGAGCAGCCGGAGCTTTCCGGCATCGAGCCGGCCGCTGAACAGCTCCGGCTGGCGCGGCTCGCGCGACAACACGTGGACGAGCTCGACTCTCGACGGTTCGCGGTCCTTGAGGTCGGCGAGCTCGTCGGCGAACATCACCGTGTCCGTGCGCCGGTTGCCGTAGAGCACCGTGACTCGCGACCCGGGATGGGCCAGCACCGAGCTGGCGATCGAGAGTGCCGGCGTGATCCCCGAGCCGGCGACGATCAGCACGTGATGGGCGGCGACGTCGATGTCCGGCGTGAACGTGCCACTCGGCGGTTGCACTTCGATGCGATCGCCGGGCCTGACGTCACGAACCAACCAGGTCGACACCGCGCCGTCGGGTACTTCCCGCACACCGATCCGCGGCTGCGCCCCAGCAGGCGCGCAGATCGAGTAGGACCGCCGGTGCTCGACGCCATCGACGACGCGGCGCACTGTGACCCACTGGCCTGGGCGAAATGCGAAGGCATCGCCGAACTCGGCGGGGACGTCGAGCGTGATGGCGACGGCGTCGTCGCACAGCTCGGCGACCTCGGCGACCGCGAGCGAATGAAAGACGCCGCCCGTCACAGCGCCTTGAAGTGCTCGAACGGCTCCCCGCACTGACGGCAGCGGTGCAACGACTTGCAGGCCGTGGCCCCGAAGTGCGAGGTCTCCTCCGTGAATGCCGAGCCACATCGTGGGCAAGGCAGCGGATGCTCGGCCGGGCGCAACGTGATCGGAATAGGACTCCCCGGCGCCCGGGCGGGCCCCGGCGGGACGATTCCTGCGGCGGCGAGCTTGCGCCGTCCAGCGGCGCTGATCCGGTCCGAGCTCCACGCCGGCGTCAGCTGCACGCGGACCTCGACCTCGTCGTAGCCGGCGCGACGCAACGTCGAGACGATGTCGTCGTGGATCACGTCCATCGCCGGGCATCCCGAGTAGGTCGGCATCACGGCGACGACAACGGTGCCCTGCTCGACGGTGACGTCATCGAGAACGCCGAGATCCTCAATGGTCAGCGCCGGCAGCTCAGGATCGCGGACCGATGCCACGACCGCCCACGGGTCGCTCGCCGTCACCACGTCGCCTCCGGATCGGCTCGGGCAAGGCCCTGCAACTCGGCGAGCAGCGCTCGCATCGCCGCCGTGTGTTTGCCGACTCGACCGGCGGGTTGCGTTGGCGCAATCGGCCCCGACGCGGGCAACGTCGCCGCCGTGAGCACCGTGCCGATCACGGCGGAGCACTCGCCGGCGAGGTCACCGGGATCGACTGCCACGCCCACCTCCGCCAGGTCGCGCTCGACATCTGTGGCGGTGAACAGCTCCCCCGTCAGAGGCCACACGGCATCGAGCGCGGCGACCATCCGGTCGTGCGATTCCGCCGTGCCGTCGCCGAGTCGCACCGCCCATTGGGCGGCGTAATCGCGGTGATACGTCAGCTCCTTGACCCCCTTGGCGGCGACGGCCGCGAGCACCGGATCGGCCGACAGGGCGAGGCGCTGGAGCAGCGCCAGTCGCCACGTGGAGATCAGGAGGAGGCGCGTCACGCACTCGGCGAAGTCACCGTTGTCGCGCTCGACGAAGCAGACGTTGCGGAACTCCGCCTCGTCGCGGAAGTAGGCGAAGTCGTCCTCGCCACGACCACTGCCGTCGGCGGTCCCGGCCCGGGTGAGCAACAGGCGGGCCTGGCCGAGCAGGTCGAGGGCGATGTTGGCGAGCGCTACCTCGTCCTCCAGCGTCGGGGCGTTGGTGCACCACTGCTGCAGACGGTGCGACAGCACCAGGGCATCGTCACCGAGCATCAGGCAGTAGGCAGCGAGCTCGGCGCCGTCCACCCCGTCCGGCACGGTGGTGTCGACGCCGGCGAGCGGGTCGGCGAACCCGGTGCCAAACGCCCAGCGCGGGTCGTTCTCCTCGGTGAGCGCCTCGTAGGCGTTGTCGATGTGCTCAGTAGTCACATCAGTCACATCTGCGGCACGTCGTCGGGGATGTCGTAGAACGTCGGATGGCGGTACACCTTGTCGCCGCTCGGGGCGAAGAACGGGTCCTTCTCGTCCGGACTCGACGCCGTGATCGCCGTACTCGGTACGACCCAGATGCTCACGCCCTCGTTGCGCCGGGTGTAGAGGTCACGGGCGTTGCGTAGCGCCATCTCTCCGTCGGTCGCATGCAGCGACCCGACATGGACGTGGTTGAGCCCGCGCTTGGTCCGCACGAAAACCTCGAAGAGTTCCCCGTCAGGCGACGCGGACATCGCGAACCTTGCGGGCATGGGCAGCCGCCGCCTCGCGGACCCATGCTCCGTCGTCACGAGCCGCCCGAAAGTGGGCGATGCGGTCGGCGTTGCACGGGCCGTCGCCGGAGATGACCCGTTTCAACTCGGCCCAATCCGGCTCGCCGAAGTCGTAGCGTCCCCGCGCCTGGTTCCAGCGCAGCTGCGGGTCGGGCAACGTCACACCGAGGAACTCGGCCTGCGGCACCGTCATGTCGACGAAGCGCTGGCGCAACTCGTCGTTGGTGTGGCGCTTGACCTTCCAGGCCATCGACTGGGCGGTGTTCGGCGAGTCCGAGTCGGGCGGTCCGAACATCATCAACGCCGGCCACCACCAGCGGTCGGTGGCGTCCTGGACCATCTGCCGCTGCTCGTGAGTTCCGCCCATCATCGTCAACAGCAGCTCGTAGCCCTGTCGCTGATGGAACGACTCCTCCTTGCAGATGCGGATCATCGCCCGGGCATACGGTCCATACGAACTGCGACACAACGGCACCTGATTGCAGATCGCTGCGCCGTCGACGAGCCAGCCGATGACGCCGACATCGGCGAAGCTCAACGTCGGATAGTTGAAGATCGATGAGTACTTCTGCTTCCCGCTCAGCAACCGTTCGAGGAGGTCGCCCCGTTCGGCGCCGAGCGTCTCCGCCGCCGAATAGAGGTACAGACCATGGCCGGCCTCGTCCTGGACCTTGGCGAGGAGGATCGCCTTGCGGCGCAGCGACGGGGCCCGGGTGATCCATGCCCCTTCCGGCTGCATGCCGATGATCTCGGAGTGGGCGTGCTGGGCGATCTGGCGGATCAGCGTGCTGCGATAGGCATCGGGCAACCAATCGCGAGGCTCCAGCCGTTGGTCGCGGGCCAACACCTCGTCGAAGTGCGCTTCCAGCTCCGCAGTCATTTCTGCGGCCACTCCTTGGCGACGAGGGTGAGCAACTGATAGCTGGCGACCGGCGTGTCGTCCTGATTGGTGACGACGACGTCCCATCGAACGTCCCCGTAGTCGACGCCATCGCGTGGGTTGATCTCGGCGGCGGTCAACGTGACCGTGAGCTCGTCACCTGGGCGCACTGGCGTCCGGAAGCGCAGCTTGTCGAGCCCGTAATTGGCCAGCACCGGGCCTGGTTCCGGCGCGACGAACAGTCCGGCGGCGAACGAAAGGACGAGGTACCCGTGGGCGACGATCCCACCGAACAACGGGTTGGCCGCGGCCGCCTTCTCGTCGGTGTGGGCGTAGAACGTGTCGCCGGTGAACTCGGCGAAGCTGATCGATGTCGGCGCGAGTCACCGTCCGCGGGCCGGCGGTGACGGAGTCACCGACCTGCAACTCGGCGAGCGACTTGCGGAACGGGTGCACAGATCCTCCTGCAGTTGGCTGCCGGTCGAGCGCGCTGTGCATCATAGGATGCCGCCCGTGTCCGAGGGGAGTGGGACCGCGCCAGTCGTGCTCGTCGAGCGTGCCGGCGCGGTCGCGACGATCACGCTCAATCGTCCCGATCGGGGCAACGCCCTGACGGCCGAGTTGAAGACGCAGCTCCTCGCCGCCGTCACCACGGCCGGCGAGGACGCAGCGGTTCGCGCCGTTGTCGTCACGGGCGAGGGCCCCGCCTTCTGCGCGGGCCAGGACCTCGCCGAGCACGCCACCGCGCTCGCCGAGGATCCGGCGACCGCGTTCGCCACGATCGAGCAGCACTACGCACCGATCGTCACGGCGCTGGCGATGATGCCGAAGCCAGTCGTGGCGGCGATCAACGGGACCTGCGTCGGTGCTGGGCTCGGCATTGCCCTGGCGTGCGACCTGCGCATCGCCGCCGCCGGCGCCCGGCTGGCCACGGCGTTCTCCGCCATCGGACTCACGTGCGACTCGGGGCTCTCGGCGACACTCGTGCGCGCAGTTGGGGCGGCTCGGGCGAGCGAGCTGATCCTTCTCGGTGAACCGTTCACGGCGGAGCAGGCCGTCGAGTGGGGGCTGGTATCGCGCAGTCGTTGACGCCGCAGACCTGCGCACCGCGACAGCCGAACTCGCCGCACGACTCGCCGCTGGACCGACGCTCGCCTTCGCCGAGTCGAAGCGGGCAATTGCCGCCGCCGTCGAGCCGCCACTCGACGCCGTGCTCGCCTCCGAAGCCGAGGCCCAGCGCCGGCTCGGCGCGAGCACCGACCACGGCGACGCAGTCGCGGCCTTCCTCTCCAAGCGCAAGCCGGAGTTCCACGGTCGGTGATTCGTGGGGGCCGCTGATGACATGTTCGCCGCCGACGAAGCCTCGCGAGCCCTCGGCATCGAACTCCTTGCCACTGAAGCGGGGACCGCAACGGTGCGCATGCGGGTCACGGCGGCGATGGTCAACGGCCATGACATCGCCCACGGCGGCTACGTCTTTCTCCTCGCCGACACGGCATTCGCCTGTGCCTGCAACAGCCACGGCCCGGTGACGGTGGCCGCCGCCGCCGACATCACGTTCATCGAGCCGGCGCGACTCGGCGACGTGCTCTTGGCCGTCGCCACGGAGCGCACCCGGTTCGGGCGCAGCGGCATCTACGACGTCACCGTGTTCCGCGACGGTGACGAGCGCATCGTGATCGCCGAGTTCCGCGGCACCAGCCGAACTCTCGACCGACGTTCGGAGCGGCAACCGGATCGGGGGATGGATTGAGTCGGGGTCTGGCACGGGACCTCCCCGGAAGCGCCACGCGCACGCCGTTGCACGACGGCTGGCTGCTCGCGCTGGAGGGTCACGGTGACCATCTGCCTCCCGGCAGCCCGGCCAGCGTGCCGGCCACGGTGCCGGGCTGCGTGCACCTCGACCTCCTCGCTGCCGGGTTGATCGACGACCCGTACGTCGATCGCAACGAGCTCGCCGTGCAGTGGATCGGCGAGTCGGCGTGGACCTATCGCCTCGCGTTCGATGCCGAACCCGACGACCGGCGGGCCGACCTCGTGTTCGACGGCATCGACGGGTTCGCGACCGTCACGCTCAATGACGCGACGCTCGGTCGTGCCGAGAACCAGCACCGGACGTACCGCTTCGACGTGTCCGGGTTGCTCGATCCGTCAGGAAACGAGCTGGTGATCGCCTTCGATGCCCCAGCGACGTACGCAGCGGTGGTGCGCGACCGGGTCGGCGACCTCCCCAACCCCTACGGCACGCCGTACAACTTCGTGCGCAAGATGGCGTGCAACTTCGGGTGGGACTGGGGCCCGCAGCTGACGACGTCGGGGCTGTGGCGACCGGTGACACTCGAACGCTGGGCGGTCGCCCGAATCAGATCGGTCCGTCCGACGCCGCAACTGCCGACCGAGACCCCGGAGGCGGGCGAGTCCGGTCGCCTCGACGTGCTCGTCGACGTCGACGTCGACCCTCGACACGCAGCGGCGGCGACGGTGCGGGCGACGATCACGTCGCCGACTGGCGACATCGTCGGGCAGGGCGATGCCATTGCTGACGCCAGCGGCAGCGTCGCCCTCGTCGTCGACGTTCCCGACGTCACGCGCTGGTGGCCAGCCGGGTACGGCGAGCAGCCGTTGTACCGGCTCGACGTCGAGGTCGTGGACGGCGACATGCGCTACGACCACACCGTCCAGAACGTCGGCTTTCGAGCGCTCCGCCTCGACACCCGTGAGCTGCCAGACGGCGCCGAGTTCGCGCTGCACGTCAACGGCGAGCGGATCTGGGTGCGCGGTGTCAACTGGATCCCCGCCGATTGCTTCCCGGCGCGCAACACCGGCGAGCTCGTGGCCGGACTGCTCGGCGAGGCCGTGGCGGCGAACGCCAACCTCGTGCGTGTCTGGGGCGGTGGCGTGTACGAGAGCGACCGGTTCTACGACGAGTGCGACCGCCGTGGGCTGCTGGTGTGGCAGGACTTCCCGTTTGCCTGTGCGGCCTACCCCGAGGCGCTGCTGAGCGACGAGGTCGCGGCCGAGGCCACCGACAACATCCCCCGCCTCCTGCCGCATCCGAGCCTGGCGCTGTGGTGCGGCAACAACGAATGTCTCGAAGGGTGGTCGGAGTGGGGATGGCAGGCGATCGTCGGTGAGCGTCCGTGGGGTGACGGCTTCTACCGTCACCTGCTGCCGGAGATCGTCGCTGCCCTCGACCCCGGTCGACCGTACGTCGACGGGTCGCCGACCGCCCTCGACACGACGATCCCGCCAAACCGAGCCGACCGCGGGACGGTGCACCTGTGGGACGTGTGGAACCGCTTCGACTACGAGCACTACCGAACGCACCTTCCCCGCTTCGTCGCCGAGTTCGGCTTCCAGGCGCCACCCACCGCCGCCACGATCGCGGCGGCGGTCACGCCCCGGCCGCTGCGCGTCGACGGCCGCGAGGTGCAGCACCACCAGAAGGCGGAGGACGGGGACGGCAAGCTGCGGCGCGCCCTCGTCCACCACTTCGGCGAGGTCACCGACTTCGATGACTGGCTGTACCTCACGCAGGTCAATCAGGCCAGGGCGATCGACGTCGGCATCGGGCACTTCCGTGCCCTGCACGAGCGTTGCTCCGGAGTGGTGTGGTGGCAGCTCGACGACTGCTGGCCGTCGATCAGCTGGGCGGTCATCGACCGGGCCGGACGGCGCAAGCCGAGCTGGTACGCGCTACGCCGCTCGTTCGCCGACCGCCTGATGGTCCTCCAACCGAGCGGCGACGGCGGGCCTGACCTCATCCTCGCCCTCGTCAACGACAGTGGCGATGTCTGGGAAGCGGCGGCCAGGGTGCAGCACCTAACACCGGCCGGAGTTGTCGTCGACGAGGTCACCTTCGACGCTGCGGTGAGCCCACGGGGCATCGCCCGGCTGGCGCTGCCGCCCGGCTACGCCGCCGTCGACAGTGTGACCGTGGCGACGGCCGGACGGCGGCGCGCCGTGCACGGTACGACGGGTGTCGACCGACTCCTCGTCCGTCCACGGTGGGATGTGGCGGTGGACGCCGCCAAGTCGTCAGTGAGCGTCTCCGTCACGGCGCACACCATCGTTCGCGATCTCTGTTTGTTCGCTGACCGCGTCGACCCGGGCGCAGTGGTCGACGAGCAACTCGTCTCGCTACTGCCGGGCGAGACGCACACGTTCACCGTCAGCACGTCCCGGGTACCCGACGCCATTGCGTGGACCGAGGTGGTGGAGTTCGGCGGAGCCGTTCTGCGAGCGGTCGGCGACCGCGCGACTGGTTGAGAGCGGGTCGCCTGACTGCAACGGAACGCGGCGGCTCGGCGCGAGCTGGGCCCGCTTCTGGAGCCAGCGCGCCTGACCGGCGCGGCGATCGAACCACGGAAACGTGAGGAGGGCCCGAATTCGGCGACATACCCGTGCCGTTCGCGGGAGGATCGCCCGCGTGACCGTGACCATCACCGGGCAACCCGATCGGATGTCGCTCGACGAGTTGCAGGCGGTGCAACTGGACCGGCTGCGGTGGTCGCTGAATCACGCGTACAGCAACGTCCCCTTCTATCGGCGCTCGTTCGACGCCGCCGGAGTGCATCCCGACGACTGTCGATCGCTCGACGATCTCGGCCACTTCCCGTTCACGACGAAGAACGATCTACGCGAGCACTACCCGTTCGGCATGTTCGCCGTGCCCCAGGCCGAGGTCCGACGAATCCACGCCTCATCGGGCACGACCGGCCAACCCTGTGTCGTCGGCTACACGTCCGACGACATCGACATGTGGGCGACGGTGATGGCCCGCTCGATCGCCGCCGCAGGCGGACGGCCCGGTGACATCGTCCACATTTCCTACGGCTATGGGCTGTTCACAGGCGGGCTCGGTGCGCACTATGGCGCGGAGCGCCTTGGGTGCACGGTGATCCCGATCTCCGGCGGGATGACGAGTCGGCAAGTGCAGCTGATCAACGACTTCCGGCCGAACGTCATCATGGTCACGCCGTCGTACATGCTCGCCCTGATCGACGAATTCGAGGCTCAGGGCCTCGAACCGCGCGACTCGTCGTTGCGAGTCGGCATCTTCGGCGCCGAGCCATGGACCGAACAGATGCGGGCCGAGATCGAGGAGCGCGTCGGAATCGACGCTGTCGACATCTACGGGCTCTCCGAAGTGATCGGTCCCGGCGTCGCCCAAGAGTGCGTCGAGACCAAGGACGGCCTGCACATTTGGGAAGATCACTTCTACCCAGAGGTCGTCGACCCCTTCGACGGCACCGTGCTGGCCGGCGGCGAGTCTGGCGAGCTGGTCTTCACGTCGCTCACCAAGCAGGCTCTGCCGATCATCCGCTATCGGACCCGCGACCTCACGCGCTTGTTGCCCGGAACCGCTCGCCCTGCGTTCCGGCGGATGGAGAAGGTCACGGGTCGCTCCGACGACATGATCATCTTGCGCGGCGTCAATGTGTTCCCGACGCAGATCGAGGAAGTCGTGCTGCGCACGCCTGGTCTCTCACCTCACTTCCAGATCGAGTTGTCCAAGGACGGCCGCCTCGATCGCCTCGCGGTCCGTGTCGAGCGGCGCGCTGACTCCGAAACGTCGGTTGTGACTGCCGCTTCCGTCGCCCTCGCCGCCGCCGTCAAGGACGGCATCGGGGTCACGGTCGAGGTCGACGTCATCGAGCCGAACACACTGGAACGCTCCGCCGGCAAGCTTCAGCGAGTCGTGGACCGCCGTTGACGCGCCACCGGTGGGCAATCACGTGTCTCGCCCGTCGGTGAACAACTAGGGTTGACCGATGGCCAGCAAGAAGGCACACGTCGAGAACCTCCGCAGAGTCCAGCTGTTCGCCGGGTGCACCAATCGGGAGCTCGAACGCATCGCCCGATCGGGCGACGAGGTGACGATGACGGCAGGGACCTTGCTCGCCGAGCAAGGGGCAACCGGCCGAGAGGCGTTCATCGTCCTGGAAGGGACCGTCTCGGTGAAGCGCAACGGGCGCAAGGTCGCCTCGCTCGGGCCAGGTTCGATCGTCGGCGAGCTGTCGCTGCTCGACCACGGACCTCGAACGGCAACGTTGGTGTGCGAGTCCGACAGCTCCATCTTCGTCATCTCCCAACGCCACTTCCTCGCTGTCCTCGACGACGTCCCGACGATCGGGCACAAGCTCCTTGCCTCCCTTGCCAGCCGGATCCGCGAGCTCGACCGCGCCTACTACGGCTAACGATCATCGACCTCCTCGTTCGCTTCGCTTCGCTCGCTCTCTCCGTTCGGTCGAGTTTCGTCGAGCGGCCTTCGCCGCACCCATTGCTCTGGCGGCGGCCGGCAAAGCCGGCCCGGGCCGCCGCAGCGAAGGGGCTACCGCCCCCTCGCACTCCCCCGACGGCGGTCTACCGCGACCAGGGCGCTGACCGGCTCCGGCCGGAGCCTCTGCCCCCCGAACCCCCCGCCGACGATGCACTAGCGTCGCCGACGGCATGAGCGCACACGAGCCAGCGGAGCAACCGTCACGCCGTCGCCGACCGGGTTCAAGCCGCACCATGTGGCGATCTGGCTCGGCATCGGCATTGCCGTATTCACCGTGATCTCCGGGATCGTGCCGCAGATCACCGACTGGCACGACGACAGCGCCATCCACCGCGAGGTGTTCGGCGGCGTTCCCGGGGCGCTGCAGCTCGCCTTCTACACCGTGGTGCCCGTCGTCATCGTGTGGGGAGCCTTCCGGTTCGCCGAGCGGATGAAGAACTGGGAGCGTGGCCGGCCGGCGCCGACCCGGCGTACGACTTCCGGCAACGCCAAGCGCCGCTTCGCCGACTTCCGTGCTGGCGTGTACATGCGCACCCTCCTGCGCGACCCCGCCGCCGGGCTGATGCACTCGATGATCTACTTCGGGTTCCTCGTGCTGCTGGCGGTGACGACGGTGCTGGAGATCGACCACCAGCTCCCTGAGAGCCTCAAATTCCTGCACGGGCGCACGTACCAGGCGTACGCGTTCGTCGCCGACCTCGCCGGGCTGGTGTTCGTCGGCGGGCTCGTGTGGGCGATCGTGCGCCGCTACGCCGCCCGTCCGTATCGCATCCGCATCAAGACTCGGCCGGAGCACGCCGTGATCCTCGGCGTGCTGCTCGCCGTCGGCCTCACCGGGTTCGCGGCCGAGATGTTCCGCATCGCCGAGGGTACGGCCAGCGGCGAGAATCTCGACTTCGAACAGTGGAGCTTCATCGGCTGGCCGCTCAGCCTGCTCGTCGACGGCTGGTCCGTCGACACCCTCGACGCCGTACACCAGTGGACGTGGCTCGCCCACGTGATTGCCTTCGTCGCCTTCCTCGTCATCCTCCCGTTGACGATGCTGCGGCACATGTTCACGTCGCCCTTGAACATGTACCTGCGCGCCCACGACCGGCCGAAGGGGGCGATGAAGCCGCTCCCCAACCTCGCCGAGACCGAGCTCGAGACGTTCGGGGCGTCGGTCGTCGAGGACTTCACCTGGAAGCAACTGCTCGACACCGACGCCTGCACGATGTGCGGCCGCTGCACGAGCGTGTGCCCGGCCCACGCCACGGGCAAGCCGCTCGATCCTCGGGAGATCGTGTTGAAGACCGGCGAGGTGATGGCGGCGACCGGCAGCCCCGTGGTGCCGCCGCCGATCGGCATCGACGGTGAGATCACGATCTCGGCGAACTCGCTGTTCGAGCGCATCACCGCCGAGGAGTTGTGGGCCTGCACGAGCTGCCGGGCGTGCGACGAGATCTGCCCGGTGAACATCGAGATCCTCGACAAGATCCTCGACATGCGTCGTCACTTGACGTTGATGGAGTCGGAGTTCCCGAGTGAGCTGGGTACCGCCTTCCGCGGCATGGAGAACCAGGGCAACCCCTGGGGGATCAGCCAGGGCGACCGCGCCGATTGGGCGAAGGATCTGGACGGTGTCGACGTCGTCGATCCCGGCGAGCCGTTGACGGCCGAGTACCTCTACTGGGTCGGCTGCGCGGGCAGCTTCGACGACAAGAACAAGCGGGTGACCCAGGCGGTTGCCAAGCTGCTGCGCCGGGCCGGGATCAGCGTCGCCATCCTCGGGCCGTCGGAGATGTGCACCGGCGATCCAGCCCGGCGCGCCGGCAACGAGTACCTGTTCCAGATGCTGGCCATGCCGAACATCGAGATGCTCAACGGCATGGGCGTGCGCAAGATCATCACGCAGTGCCCGCATTGCTTCAACACGCTGCTCAACGAGTACCCGCAGCTCGGCGGGCAGTACGAAGTGATCCACCACACCCAGCTGCTCGAACAGCTCATCGCCGACGGGCGCCTCGACGTCGCCCAGGCGACGCTCGACGAGCGGATCACCTACCACGACTCGTGCTACCTCGGCCGCCACAACGACGTCTACCTGGCGCCGCGCAAGGTGGTCGCCTCGATCAAGGGCATCGACGTCGTCGAGATGCCGCGCAACGGAACGAAGGGAATGTGCTGCGGTGCCGGCGGGGCACGGATGTGGATGGAGGAGACCGTCGGGGTACGGGTGAACGAGGAGCGGGCCCGTGAGGCGCTGTCGACGGGGGCGACCCGGATCGCCACGGCCTGCCCGTTCTGCTACATCATGCTCGACGACGGCACGAAGGCGGCCGGAGCCGACGACTCCGTCAAGGTCGCCGACATCGCCATCCACCTGCTCGACGCCATCGAGGCCGGCGAAGCAAGCTTCGACGAGGTCGACTTCCCCCTCGCCCCCACCCCCGACTAACCCCTCCCATCCGAGTGTTTGACGACATCGGAGTGTTTGGTGACACACAGGTCGTCACGTGACACTCGGATGACCCGGAACACTCGGATGGGTCAGGCTGGTCCGGCGACGATGTCGCCAGTCGGTTGGTCGCTGCCGCCTTCGGGTTCGACCGTGACGGCATAGAGGGCACCTTCGGGCTCGGTGCCTTCCATCACGACTTCGACCTGTCCGTCGTCGTTCGGGCGGAACGTGCCCATGCTCGATGGCTGATCGTCCTCGATCGCCCACAGCTGCAGCACCTCGGGTTCGGCCGGGGCCTGGATGTCGTCGCCGACAAGAACGGTGGCGTCGTGCTCCTCGGACTTGACGAGCCGCAGCTCCCCTGCCGGACCGGTCAGTTCGACCGTGACGGCATTCTCGTCGTCGAGCACCGCGGCCATCATGTCGTCGCTCGGGGCGTCGGCGTCGCGGGTCACGATGAGGGCGCCGCCAATGATGACGATCGCCGCCGCCACGGCCGTCGCCGGGATCCACCACCGCCGGCGGTGGATCGGCACCACCGGGGCGACATGCTCCGGTTCGACCGGTTGAGCCGCCGGCCCGGTCGGCGGAGGAAGTGGCGCGGCCGACGCGTCGCCGAGCGCGCTTTCCTGCGGCTCAGCGGCGATGGCCGCGAGCACTGCGGCGCGCAAGCCGGCGGGCGGCGGTTCGGCAACCGACTCGGCGAGGACGGTCACGTCGTCGACCATCTCCGCGTAGCGATCCGCGGCCTGCGGATCCGTCGTCAGGATCCGCTCCAACTCGGCAGCCTCCTCCGGCGTCAGCGCCCCGGCCGCGCCCAGCGCCAGTAGCTCGTCTCGATCGTCGGCCATCATGTCGTCTCCATCGCCTGGCGCAGCTTGATCAACCCGTCGCGCACCCGCGTCTTCGCCGTACCCAATGCAATACCCAGATGGTTGGCGATCTCGACATGCGTGAACCCGCCGAAGTAGGCGAGTTCGAGCACTTCGCGCTGAGGCGCGGACAGCTGACCGAGGGCCTCGCGGGCCCGCGTCCTCAGGTCACGATCGATCGCCGCCTCGTCCGTCGCCGGGGCCGGGGGGTCAGCGACGGCGGCGTCGGCGCGTTGACGGTCCCGGCGGGCCTGCTCGCTACGCACTCGGTCGACAGCCCGCCGCCTGGCGATCGTCGCCGCCCACGCCCGCACCGAGCCGCGGCTGCCGTCGAAGCGTGGCGCCTGGCGCCAGATCTCGAGGAACACCTCCTGGGTGACCTCCTCGGCATAGCTGGGGTCGTGGAGCACTCGTTTGCTGACGCCGTAGACGAGCGGCCCGAGCCGGTCGTAGAGCGCGCCGAACGCACCGTGATCGCCCTCGGCGACCCGGCCGATCAGCGCGGACTCGTCGTCCTCGATGCCCATGGGCGGCCAGAACTTGTTCCGCTGACGTTCAAGTAGCGCCAGCACATCGCTGGTTCGGAGTCGAACAGCGCGCGGATTGGAAATGCAGGCGTCACGTCGCCTGGGGGACGAGCACCTGATCGATGATGTGCACGGTGCCATTGCCGACGACGATGTTCGAACAGGCGACGTTGGCGTCGCCATCGTTGATGCTCAACGTGCCGTCCGGCTGCACTGAGAAGGTCAGCTCGCCGCCCTGCACTGTCGCCACCGAGCCCGCCGCCGCCAGATCGGCAGCGGCGAGCGATTCGCCCTCGACGACGTGATAGCTGAGGATGTTCGTGAGCTGCTCGGTGTCGGCAAGGACGGCGTCGAGGTCTGCCTGGGGGATCGCCGCGAATGCCTCGTTGCTCGGCGCGAAGATCGTGAACGGGCCCTCGCCGTTGAGCGTGTCGGTCAGACCGGCCGCCTCGATGGCGGCGACCAGTGTCGACAACTCCGGGTTGTTCGCCGCGGCGGTCCCCGCCGGATCGTCGGCCATCCCCGCGATCGAGCCTTCGCCCTCGGCAGGAAGCGTCGCACACAGTGGGCCTTGCGGTCCTTCGCCGGGCGTCGCCACCGCTGTGACGTCTGGGCCACTGCTGCTCGGCCCGCTCGTGCTGCCGCCGGCACCCACGTCATCGCTCGGCGGCTGGAGGACCGTGTCGATGATGTAGAGGTAGCCGTTGGCCACCGGGATGCCACCACACACCACCGTCGCTTCACCACCGTTGATCGAGATCACGTCGCCCTCCTGGGCGATCTCCAGCAGGGCGCCGCTGGCTGTCTCGACCGAACCCGCCGCCACCAAGTCGGCCGGGGCGAGGCCCTGGCCACTGACGACGTGGTACGTGAGGATCGAGTTGAGCAGATCGGCGTCGGCGAGTATCGAGTCGATGACGTTCTGAGGGATCTTCTCGAACGCCGCATTGTTCGGGACGAAGACGGTGAACGGCCCTTCGAGATCGAGGGCGGACGCCAGCCCCGCTTCGTCCACCGCGCCGACGAACGTCGAGAGATCGGGGTTGTTGGCGGCGGCGGTGCCAGCCCGGTCGTCGGCCATGCCGGCAATCGACGCTTCGCCCTCACTGGGAACGTCCGCACAGCCGGCGCCGACCGGCGCGGCCGCCGGGCGCAGCGATGCGGAACCGGACGCGGACGTCGTGGTCGCGGCGAAGGTCACGCCCAACGCAGCGACGGTCGCGATAGCGGCAAGACAGGTCCAACGAGTTCTCATCGGGCGTCCTTTCACGGCGGTAACGGACGGCGCGACCTTAGCAACACACGCCGGCCCGAACCGGACGACGCTGGGACCGTACTGCTGGTTCGGCTCGCCTGATGTATCCGTGAGTTGCGGCTCCGGAATCGACGCCGACCGTCGATGGCTCGCCTATCGGCTCGCCTCACTCGACGATGACGACGATCTGGTGGTGACCGGTGGCGCCGTCGGGGATCGGCTCGGCGCGCTCGGCCGTCTGCACGTTGCCACTCCTGTCGGTTGCCCGCACCTTGATCGAGTGCCGGCCCGGGGCGGCGTCGGTCCAGCGATACACCCACTGCCGCCACGTGTCGATCGTGTCCTCGGCGGCGAGCTCCGCCTGCTGCCACGGTCCGTCGTCGATCGCCACCTCGACAGCGCCGACGCCGACCTGCTGGGCCCAAGCGACACCGGCCACGGCGACGTCTCCGGCGGCGACACGGGCGAGTCCCTTGGGCACGTCGATGCGGCTCTGCAACTTGATCGGCGCCTTCTCCGCCCAGCCGCGCTGCTCCCAGTAGTGCTCGAAGTCGGCGAAGCGAGTCAGCTCGATCTCGGTCAGCCACTTCGTCGCCGAGACGTAGCCGTACAGCCCGGGGACGACGAGGCGGGCCGGGAAGCCGTGCTCGAGCGGCAACGCCTCACCGTTCATCGCCACGGCGATCATGGCGTCGCGCCCGTCGAGGGCATTCTCCAATGGGAAGCCGCACTCGTAGCCATCGACGGAGCGGCCGACGACCATGTCGGCGCCGTCGCGCGGTCCGGCCTCGCTGAGCAGCTCGTCGAGGCGGGCACCGACCCATCGGGCGTTGCCGATGTAGTGGCCACCGACGTTGTTCGACACGCACGTCAGCGTGACGTCGCGCTCGATCATCGGCCGGTTGAGCAGGTCCTGCCAGGAAAGCGTGATCTCGTTGTCGACGAGCCCTTTGACCGTGAGTGTGTAGTTGGACGTCGACAGCTGCGGGACTTCGAGGGCGGTGTCGATGCGGTAGAACTCTTCGTTGGGCGTGATGAACGGCGGCATCTCGGCGACATCGACTTCGACGCCGCTGGGTAGGGCGGCGAGCGGCTCCTCGGCGGTCGGAACCGCCACGTTCTTGCGTGACCTTGCGGCGCTGAATCTCGTCTTGGCGATCGCCCGTCCGCCGAGTCCGATCACGGCGGCGGCGGCGCCGATGGCGCCGAGCAGGCGGGCGGACTCGCCGAGGAAGCCACGCCGGCTGGGCGCGGCGGACGATATCGCCAAGGCGCCCGAGGGCTCAGCGGTGTCGGATGCCGCGCTCGGCGCCCACACCTCGGCTGGCTCATCGGTCGCCGTGGGCGCCGCGAGGCGGCGGCCGATGAACCGCAACGTTGCCGCCCCCACCGCGGCGCCCACGAGTGTTGGGACGATCGCCCCGAACGAGGTGTTCGCCCGGCCGAGCGCCGCCCACGTGCCGATGATGGCGAACAAGCCGACCATCACGGTGCCGACGAGCAGGCTCTTGCGAATCGCGACGACGCCCATCACGAAGGCGTAGATGGTGAGCAGCACACCGATCCCGATCAGCAACGCCAGCTTGTCGTTCGTACCGAACCAGTCGATCGCCCGCTCCTTCAGCGCCGGGTACTCGGCGAGAATGTCGATCATCCGGTCGCCGACGTCGAGGACCGGCGACCGCCACGACCGGCGCAGAGCCGTCAACGCTTCGGCGACGGCAAGGGCGACGAGGGCGACGACGATGCCGGCGTAGCCGGCGATCGCCGTCGGCCCGACGAACGCGGACAGAATGCGGCGGAGGCGGTTCACAGGATTGGTTCGATGCCGACGCCGGGATGGATTGGTCGACTCGTCGTCAATCCGGCGGCGAGAAGTTCTCGAAGTAGCGACTTGGCGTCGGCCCGCGTTGCCCCTGGTACTTCGATCCCGCCGCGCCCTGACCATACGGGTGCTCGGCGGGCGAGGTCATCTGCATGAACGAGATCTGACCGATCTTCATCCCTGGATAGATGGTGATCGGCAGGCTGGCGACGTTGGCCAGCTCGAGGGTGATGTGTCCTGAGAATCCGGCATCGACAAATCCCGCGGTCGAGTGAATGAGCAACCCGAGGCGACCCAACGAGCTCTTTCCCTCGATCCGGGCCACAAGGTCGTCGGGGACGGTGACCCGCTCAACGGTCGAGCCGAGTACGAACTCGCCGGGGTGGAGCATGAAAACACCGTCGGCAGGAATCTCGACCAGTTCGGTGAGGTCACGCATGTCCCGCTTGACGTCGATCACCGGGGCCGTGTGGTTGCGAAACACCCGGAACAGCGAGTCGACCCGCACGTCGATCGATGACGGTTGCACTGCCGCTTCGTCGAACGGCTCGATACCGATCCGCCCAGCGGCGATCGCCTTGCGCAGGTCGACGTCGGAGAGGATCACGGGCGCAGATTAGTGCGGTGGTGAGACGCCGACCGATGGGTGTTCTGGGGACGATTCGGTCCCCCTGACACCCATCGGTTGACTCTTCGACGTTGTCGGCTGGCGCCGCTCGTCGCAGTGGCTCGATCGAGGCCAACTCTGAACTCGTGCCGGCGGACCTACGCGCCGGCACTGCCGAGGCGTTTGGCAAGTTGGGCGAGCGCACGGACTTGCACCGCCTTCACCGCCCCCGTGGACCGACCGACGATGCGGGCGACATCGCGTATCGGCAAGTCGGCGACGAAGCGCAACACGACGACTTCACGTTGCAGTGGGGTCAGTTCTGCGAGTGCCGCAACGAGGTCGACGTCGAGGCCCGTGGGCCGGTCGGTCGACGGGCGATGCGGCAGATCGGCGACCGTCACGTGTCGGTGTCGACGCCAGCTGCGGACGTGGTCGACGCGGCGGCGATGAGCGATGGCGAACACCCAGCGGCGAAAGTCGTCACGGTTGCCGCGGAAGCGGTGAAGGTTGCGGGCGACGCTAACGAAGACCTCGCCGAGCAGGTCCTCCGCTTGATCGACTCGGTGCGACCGGAAGTAGCCGAGCACGGGTCCGGCAAGGTCGTGGTAGCTGCCCTCCAACGTCGGCGACCACGCGCCCGCCTCGACATCGCCGATGGCCGACCGCACCCCTGCTGCGGTGACGGTCTCGAACGGAGCCAGCGTCGTCACCCCGTCCGGCCACCACCCTTGCCGGGGACGCCATCAGGCGGCCCAGCCGGGACGCCGTCTGGGGGACCCGGAACACCCTCAGGCGGCCCGGCCGGGACACCGTCAGGGCGGCCCGGGGCGTTCTCGGACTGACCTGGATTGCCGTCGGGAGGCCCGGCCGGAGCACCGTCGGGCGGACCCGGATCGCCCTCAGGCGGCCCGGCCGGGACACTCTCGGGTGGCCCGGCCTGACCGCCGCCGTCAGGCTGACCAGCCGGCGCGACGTTTACGACCGGAGGTACAGCTGCACTGCTGGTTTGTGTCGCCTGCGTCGTCACCACCGGAGTTGTCGTTGTCGTCACCACCGGGGTCGTCGTTGTCGTCACAACCGTCGTGGTGGTTTCCGGTGCAGGCGGATCACTTTCGACCACCGGTTGGTCGACGACGCCAGTCGGGTCGCCATCGCTGCCGCTCGTCCGTGCCGCAACGATGCCAGCGGCAGGCACGATCAACATTGCGGCACACGCCGCCAGCAGCAGCCAGCGGCGGCGGCCGGAGACAACTGCGGCCGCCGCCGTGGCGCAATCAAGGTGGGTGTGAGCTACCCGTTCATCCACCGCCTGGCTGGACAGAGCACGAAGGCGAGCGATGAGGTCGTCGTGGTTCACAACGGCTACATCGTCGCATGCACGCATTGAGATATGGCCTCGGTGTCAAATACGTGCGGCCTTTCCGCCGTGCGCCGTATCCCGTTGCTCACTCGCGGCGATGTAGGTGAAGTACGGATCGTGCGCTCGTCCTTGGAAGGGCCACGGATGGAGACATATTCACAACGCGAGGTACAGCAGATGCGCAAAGGAAAACCGCTCGCACGTCTCGGAGCGATCGTCGCGGCGGGGCTGTTCACGGTTGGATTGACGGCGTTCGCCGGCCAGACCGTGGCCGATAGCGGAGGCAACGGCCGCGGGAACGGCGACAACGGGAACGGCAACAACGGCAATGGCAATGGCAATGGCAATGGCAATGGCAATGGCAATGGCGAGGACCCTGGCAACGGGAACGGCGCCGCAAACGGCCCGGTCGACCAGGTCGTGATCTGTCACGTGCCACCAGGCAACCCGGAAAACGACCACACCATCGAGATCGGATCTCCGGCTGTGGATGCCCACGTCGAGAACCACGGCGACTCAACGGGACCGTGCGACACCACATCGACCACGACCTCGACATCATCCACGACGACGGCAGCGCCGACTTCGACCAGCTCGACCACGAGCTCGACGACCTCGACGACAAGCTCGACCAGCACGACATCGAGCAGCTCGACGTCGCCGGCGGTCGCTCCGGGCGCGATATCCGACATCAGCTCCGAGGTGTCCGTGGGCCAGGCAGTCAGCGTGAGCGTGCTGGCGAACGACCTGGTCGGCAGCCCTGCGGCAACGATCACCCAAACTGACTTCGATGCCGTCGGTGCATGCAGCGGGCTGTCGTTCGAGCCGCTGACCGGACTGCTCTCCGGCACTCCCACCGGTACCGGGGTCTGCCTGTTCACCTACGTCATCGAGAACTCGGCCGGATTCGACGCCGCCGCAGTGCTCGTCCCGGTCACCGCCTAGCCCACGTCGAGGGGAGGGACAGCTCATGCTGGTTCAACGAGCACGTCACCACCGACACGGGATATCCACTCGCCGGACACAGGTGCCCGCGGCACCGGTGGAGGTCCCTGCTTAGGCGACTCCGGTGGGCCGGTGCTCAGCCCCGGCACCCACACCCATCGTCGCCGTGACGTCTTGCGTGTTCAATCAGAACTGCGCCGGCGGCGGCGCCGGCTTCCGCGTCGACACGAGGGCGCTCACAGCTTCATCGACCAATTCATCTAGGGCGTCCCAGAGGCGGAACGCGCTCACGTCAGACGAGCGCGCCGATCGGTCTGTTTGGCGGTGAACGGTGCGGGGTACACGGGATGACAGGTTCAGCAGCGAGCCCGCGGAGAGTGGGCGTCGACCCGCTTGGGTTCGCTGGGCGGACCGGCTGGGTCGGCTGTCCGAATTGACACGTGGTCGCGGAGGGTCGAAGGATGATCGAAACCCATGCCGATGGACGAGGCAAGGTCCGCGCCACGTTTCGTTTGGCAGTACGGCGTCGGTGGGCACGAGGTCTGCGTCGTCGGCGAGTTCAACGACTGGTCCAGAACAGCCAATCCGATGTACTACGACGGTCACGGCTACGTCGCCGAGCTTGTCGTCGCGTCGGGTCGCGCATATCGGTTTCGCTATCTGATCGACGGCGACCGCTGGCAGAACGACTGGGCAGCCGATAGCTACGCCCCGAACGAGTTCGGCGGCGATGACTCCGTGCTGGACCTCACCGGCGACCAGCATTCGAGGGCGCTGTCTCGCATCTCGTAGCGCTGTTCGGTCCCGTGCACTGTTCGCCGCCCGAGTGGCCTAGCCGCCGCGGTTAACCGATGGGTGTGTAGGGGACGATTCGGTCCCCCAGGCACCCATCGGTTGTGAGCGACCGCGTGATGCTGTCTGAGCTCGTCGAGAGCGGAACCGGCGACGACGACTATGGCGTTGCGATGCGATCCGGTGGGATCAGCCGGAACCAGCGATGGCCGTAGCCTTCGAGGGTCAGCTCAACGGACTTTTCGTCGAGTGTTGCGAACGCCGGCCGTCCGTCGAGGAGGTCGTCGAGACGCGCTCCGTCGTCGACTGCGTCGAGATCGATTCGCAGCGCACATGGGTCGGCGGCGAGGTTGTGCACGGCAACCACGGTGCCGCCATCCCAATCGCAGCGGTGGGCGAAGACGGCGGCGACATTGGTCGACAGCACTCGCCAGTCGCCCCAGGCGAGCTCGGGGGTCTCGCGTCGCCGACGGATCATCCGCTCCATCCAGTTGAGCAGCGAGTCGTTGTCCCTACGCTGGGCGGCGACGTTCACGGCGAGCGGTCCGAACTGTCCCTCGACGACTGGGCGGCGCAGTCGGGAAGGCCGTGCAGCTGAGAATCCGCCGTTGCGGTCGTCGCTCCACTGCATTGGCGAGCGGACGCTGGCGCGGCCGTCGATGGCCAGGTTCTCTGCCATGCCGATTTCTTCTCCGTAGAACAGCACCGGAGTTCCCGGGAGTGAGAACATCAGGCTGTAGGCCATCCGGATCCGCTGGGGGTCACCATTGAACATCGACGGCAGGCGGCGACGGAGGCCACGACCGAACAGCTGCATCTCCTCGTCCGGTCCGAAGGCGGCGAACACTTCGTCGCGCTCTTTGTCGGTCAGCTTGTCGAGCGTCAACTCGTCATGGTTGCGCAGGAAGTTGGCGTACTGCTGATCGTCGGTCTCGCGTACCGTGTTCGTCAGCGCGGCAGCGAGGGGACTGGCGTCCTGACGGGCGAAGGCGAGATACGTGGCCTGCATCAATGGGAAGTTGAACAGCAGCTGGACCTCGTCGCCGTCGGCGCCACCGAAGTACCGGGCAAGCTCGTCGGCCGGCAGATTGACCTCGCCGAGCAGCACTGCGTCGCCGCGACGCCGGGCGACGAACGACCGCAGATCGCGCAGGCAGTCGTGTGGGTCGAGCGCGATATCGCCGGTGATCCCGCCGGTTTCGAGCAGGAACGGGACGGCGTCCATACGGAACCCATCGACACCGAGCTCGAGCCAGAAGCCCATGATCTTGGCGATCTCCTCGCGCACCTTCGGGTTGCCGATGTTGAGGTCGGGCTGGTGCGAATAGAAGTGATGGAGGTAGTACTGGCCGGCCCGCTCGTCGTAGCTCCAGATGCTGTCCTCGGCATCGGGAAAGACGACCTCCGCCTTCGGCTGATCCGGAGGCGTGTCGGCCCACACGTAGAAGTCGCGGAACGGCGAGGTTCGGCTGGCGCGTGCGGCGCGGAACCACGGATGACGATCCGACGTGTGGTTGACGACAAGGTCGATGATCACCCGTAGCCCGCGGTCCTTGGCGGTGCGTACGAGCGCAACGACGTCGCCGAGCGATCCCAGCCGACTGTCGACGCCGTAATAGTCGGTGATGTCGTAGCCGTCATCACGGTTCGGCGAGGGTTGGAACGGCATCAGCCAGACACAACTGATGCCGAGCCCAGCGAGGTAGTCGATCCGTTCGGTGAGACCCATCAGGTCGCCGACGCCGTCGCCGTCCCAGTCGAAGAACGTCTCGACGTCGAGGCAATAGATCACCGCTGTCTTCCACCACAGGTCGCTCGTCCTGGCGCTACTCATGAGCAGACCTCCGGCAACACCCGATCAGCGAAGACGTCGATGAAGCGCTCCTGCTCCACACCGCAGGCGACCTGGTGGAGATACAGCTGGTCGACGCCGAGATCGGCAATCTCCTGCAACCACTCGACGTGATGTTTGACATCGGCGGACACGAGCACGCTGGCGGCAACGTCGTCAGGGCGAACCCAGCGCCCCGCCTCGTCGAACTGCTCGGGCAACTCGAGATTCCAAGCGAGTTCCGGACCGAACACACAGTTGCGCCACTGATCGTGGGCGACGGCAAGGGCAGTGGCGTCATCCTCTGCCCACGACAGGTGCACTTGCACGGCCACAGGCTTGACCGCTCCACCACCCTCACGAAAGCCGTCGATCACCCTTCGGAGTACCGAGGTTGGCTGATTCACCGTGATCAGCCCGTCGGCCCAGCCGCCAACTCGTCGAGCGGTCTCCTCGCTGACCGCCGCACCAAACAACGGCGGCGCCTGTGCCGGCAGGCTCCAGAGCCTCGCCCGATCGACGCGCACGAGCCCGTCGTGGGACACCTCTTCGCCTCGCAACAGCGCGCGCATCACGTCGACACACTCGAGGAGGCGGTCATCGCGCTGCGGTTTCGCCGGCCACCGGTCGCCGGTCACGTGCTCGTTGAGCGCCTCGCCCGAGCCAAGGGCGACCCAGAAACGGCCGGGAAAGAGGTCGCCGAGTGTGGCGATCGCCTGGGCGACGATCACCGGGTGGTAGCGCTGGCCCGGAGCCGTGACGACACCGAACGGCACCGTCGACGCCTGCATCGCCGCGCCGAGCCACGACCAGGCGTGCCCGGAATGACCCTGACGCTCGCTCCACGGGGCGAGATGATCCGAGCACATCGCCGCTCGAAAGCCTGCTGCCTCGGCAGCCACGACGGCATCACGCAGCCGCGACGGCGCAAACTGCTCATGAGACGCGTGGAAGCCAACGATCGGCACGCCAACTCGTACCCGGCCTGCGCCGTTCTGATGCCCGTTGGGCACCGACCGCGCCGGCAACCGATGGGTGCCCAGGGGACCGAATCGTCATGTAAACACCCATCGGTTGTGGCAGAGCGTGCGACGCGGTGCATGACCATCCATGTTCTCGAGGGAGTATCGCTGCCCTAACAGGTGGCCCGGTACGGTTCGTCGGGGCCGATGAACTCGAGCCCACCCTGATCCGGTTGGACCCGGACGTCTCCGCGGACGAGTTCTTCGCTGCCGTCGACGCCGCGTTCGGGAACGACGAGAGGCCGCCCGAGGGGTCGGCCCTCGGGCTGCCCGGCGACATCATCGGCCTGTTTCACGACTTCGGTTCGACCTCGACGTTCTTCGTGGCTGTCGACCTCTCGCCAGGAACCTACGAACTGATTGCCGCGGACAGCGATGCCGAGTGAAGTGGAGCTGCTGGCAGCAGTCCGCCCGAACACATCTCGATCGTTGTCACTGAATCACAAGAGAGCGGATGAGGGCGGTTGCGGTCACCGGGTCGACGGAACCAACTCACCAGGTACCTCGACTTCGGCAGGATCGGTGGCCTGGAAGGCTTGCGGTTGGCCGACCGGCCGCACCGTCACGACGGCGTTGTTGACGATCGTCGTGCCTTCGTCGTTGCGCTGCACCTCATAACTCACGGTGAGGTCGAGGTCGGTGTTGCAGAACGTCTGACCCGGCTGCACGATCGTCTCGACAGTCAGGCAGCTCGAGCACGCCATAGCGGTCGTCGACGACGCGCAGCACCTCCAACGCAACGTCGCTCTGGTTCTCCCCGCAGTAGGTGTACTCGACGGTCTCGCCGACCTCAGCGACAGGCACGCTCGGTTCGTTCGTGAACGTGAAGACGATGTCCGGAGGCGCCACCGGCCCCGCACACGCCGGCACCGTCACCGATGCCGTCGCCTCGACCGTCCGGCCTCCGCCAGCATCGAACGTGACCGACTCGCTGATCATCTCATCAGTGGCCGCGCCAGCGATCACCTCCGATCCCGTCGCATCCGCGCCCGGCAGCACCTGCGATGGAGTGAACGCCACACTCCGACTGTCACCAGTGATCGTCAACGGGGTTCCACCGACGTTGCGCACCGTCCACGTCACGGTCGTCTGAGCAGCGTCCGGAGCGCACACCGCATTGCCCGTCAGCACGACATTGGCCGGGGCAGCAGGCACCGTGGTGGTCGGCGCTGCGGTTGTCGTTGGCGCTGCGGTCGTCGTCGGCGCTGCGGTCGTCGTCGGCGCTGCCGTCGTCGTCGGCGCAGCCGTCGTCGTCGGGGCAGCCGTCGTCGTCGGCGCGGCTGTCGTCGTGGTGGGCTCGGTGGGGACGACGCACTCGATCTCGGCGAACGTCACTAGATAGGTTGCGGTGGTCGAGTCGACCATCGTCCAGCCGCCACCTATTGGCTCGGCCCAACCTGCCTCGGGATCGGTGATCGTCGCCGTGATCGTCACCGACATCACCCTGCTCCCACGGCCCGGCGGGATCGATCTCGTAGGCAACACCTTCGGTCTCGATCGGCTCGACTGAGGGTGCGGTTGTCTCGCCGGCGACGCACTCGACATCCACGACTGCCGGCTCCGGAAGCTCAATGAGCGGGCACGTTGGTGCGGCCGCCAATGTGACGTCGAACGTGGCCGTCGACGGGCTCACCCATGTCCAGCCCTCGGGCAACTCCACCGGCGGCGGCGCTCCCTGCGGACCCCGACCGACCGTTGCGAAGCCGGACGGCGTCGTCCGATCCTTCCCACCCGTAACCGTCGAGAACGGTCGCCGTAACGACGACGTCAGTCTCCTCAGCCGGGTCATACGGTTCCGCCGGCTCGACGACATAGGTGATCCCCGTCGTCGGCCCCACCGACAACGACGCCGGCACCGACACCACACCCGCCGTACACGTCGCCTGACCCACCGTCGGCGCCGCCGGCGCCACCGGCGAACACGCCACCGCATCAAACTCGACCAACAACGTCGCCACCGTCGCCGACACCCGCACCCAATCACCCAGATCGTCAGGCCAACCAACCCCAGCAGGATCCAACGTCGCCGTCACCGTCACCGACCCACCCTGCTCATAAGGCGGATCATCATCAACGGTGTAGGTGATCCCCGTCGTCGACGGCAACGTCAACGTCGGCACCGTCACCACACCGTTGACACACACCGCCTCGACACCGACGGCGCCACCGGCGTCACCGTCGTCACACGACGCCAACGCCAACGTCGCCGTCCACTCCGCCGTATCCGCATCAACCCGCACCCACGGCGCAACGATCGTCCCCCACCCGAACCCATCAGTCACCGTCGCCGTCACCGTCACCTCGACATCAGCGCTGCCATCACCGAAACTCGCCGGCTCGACGACATAGACGATCCCCGTCGTCGGCCCCACCGACACACGACGCCGGCACCGTCACCACACCCGCCGTACACGTCGCCTGACGCCACCGTCGGCGCCGCCGGCGCCACCGGCGAACACGCCACCGCATCGAACTCGACCACCAACGTCGCCACCGTCGCCGACACCCGCACCCAATCACCCAGATCGTCAGGCCAACCAACACCCGCCGGATCCAACGTCGCCGTCACCGTCACCGACTGACCCTGCTCATAAGGCGGATCATCAGTGCAACGGTGTAGGTGATCCCCGTCGGTCGACGGCAACGTCAACGTCGGCACCGTCACCACACCGTTGACACACACCGCCTCGACCACCGACGGCGCCACCGGCGTCACCGCGTCACACGACGCCAACGCCAACGTCGCCGTCCACTCCGCCGTATCCGCATCAACCCGCACCCACGGCGCAACGATCGTCCCCCACCCGAACCCATCAGTCACCGTCGCCGTCACCGTCACCTCGACATCAGCGCTGCCATCACCGAAACTCGGCCGGCTCGACGACATAGATGATCCCCGTCGTCGGCCCCACCGACAACGACGCCGGCACCGTCACCACACCCGCCGTACACGTCGCCTGACCCACCGTCGGCGCCGCCGGCGCCACCGGCGAACACGCCACCGCATCGAACTCGACCAACAACGTCGCCACCGTCGCCGACACCCGCACCCAATCACCCAGATCGTCAGGCCAACCAACACCAGCAGGATCCAACGTCGCCGTCACCGTCACCGACTGACCCTGCTCATAAGGCGGATCATCATCAACGGTGTAGGTGATCCCCGTCGTCGACGGCAACGTCAACGTCGGCACCGTCACCACACCGTTGACACACACCGCCTCGACCACCGACGGCGCCACCGGCGTCACCGCGTCACACGACGCCAACGCCAACGTCGCCGTCCACTCCGCCGTATCCGCATCAACCCGCACCCACGGCGCAACGATCGTCCCCCACCCGAACCCATCAGTCACCGTCGCCGTCACCGTCACCTCGACATCAGCGCTGCCATCACCGAAACTCGCCGGCTCGACGACATAGACGATCCCCGTCGTCGGCCCCACCGACACCGTACGCCGGCACGTCACCACACCCGCCGTACACGTCGCCTGACACCACCGTCGGCGCCGCCAGCGCCGCCGGCGAACACGCCACCGCATCGAACTCGACCAACAACGTCGCCACCGTCGCCGACACCCGCACCCAATCACCCAGATCGTCAGGCCAACCAACACCAGCAGGATCCAACGTCGCCGTCACCGTCACCGACTGACCCTGCTCATAAGGCGGATCATCATCAACGGTGTAGGTGATCCCCGTCGTCGACGGCAACGTCAACGTCGGCGCCGTCACCACACCGTTGACACACACCGCCTCGACCACCGCCGGCGCCACCGGCGTCACCGCGTCACACGACGCCAACGCCAACGTCGCCGTCCACTCCGCCGTATCCGCATCAACCCGCACCCACGGCGCAACGATCGTCCCCCACCCGAACCCATCCGCACCGTCGCCGTCACCGTCACCTCGACATCAGCGCTGCCATCACCGAAACTCGCCGGCTCGACGACATAGGTGATCCCCGTCGTCGGCCCCACCGACAACGACGCCGGCACCGACAACACCCGCCGTGCACGTCGCCTGACCCACCGTCGGCGCCGCCGGCACCACCGGCGAACACGCCACCGCATCGAACTCGACCAACAACGTCGCCACCGTCGCCGACACCCGCACCCAATCACCCAGATCGTCAGGCCAACCAACACCAGCAGGATCCAACGTCGCCGTCACCGTCACCGACCCACCCTGCTCATAAGGCGGATCATCATCAACGGTGTAGGTGATCCCCGTCGTCGACGGCAACGTCAACGTCGGCACCGTCACCACACCGTTGACACACACCGCCTCGACCACCGACGGCGCCACCGGCGTCACCGCGTCACACGACGCCAACGCCAACGTCGCCGTCCACTCCGCCGTATCCGCATCAACCCGCACCCACGGCGCAACGATCGTCCCCCACCCGAACCCATCCTCACCGTCGCCGTCACCGTCACCTCGACATCAGCGCTGCCATCACCGAAACTCGCCGGCTCGACGACATAGATGATCCCCGTCGTCGGCCCCACCGACACCGACGCCGGCACGCACCACACCCGCCGTACACGTCGCCTGACCCACCGTCGGCGCCGCCAGCGCCACCGGCGTACACGCCACCGCATCGAACTCGACCGACAACGTCGCCACCGTCGCCGACACCCGCACCCAATCACCCAGATCAGCAGGCCAACCAACACCCGCCGGATCCAACGTCGCCGTCACCGTCACCGACTGACCCTGCTCGTAAGGCGGCTCGTCGATCAACGGTGTAGGTGATCCCCGTCGTCGACCGGCCAACGTCAACGTCGGCGCCGTCACCACACCGTTGACACACACCGCCTCGACCACCGACGGCGCCACCGGCGTCACCTCGTCACACGACGCCAACGCCAACGTCGCCGTCCACTCCGCCGTATCCGCATCAACCCGCACCCACGGCGCAACGATCGTCCCCCACCCGAACCCATCGTGCACCGTCGCCGTCACCGTCACCTCGACATCAGCGCTGCCATCACCGAAACTCGCCGGCTCGACGACATAGATGATCCCCGTCGTCGGCCCCACCGACACCGACGCCGGCACCACCACACCCGCCGTACACGTCGCCTGACGCCACCGTCGGCGCCGCCAGCACCACCGGCGTACACGCCACCGCCTTCAAACGACCACCGAACGTCGCCACCGTCGTCCGACGTCCGCGTCCACCCCGCCGGCAGCTCCGCCGGCCAAGCCACCCCCGTACCCGCCAACGTCGCCGTCACCATCACCGTCTGACCCTGGTCATAAGGACCAGCCGGCATCGACCGTGTAGGTGATCCCCGTCGTCGACGCCAACGTCAACGTCGGCGCCGTCACCACACCGTTGACACACACCGCCTGCGTCACCGTCGGATCCACCGGCGTCACCCGCGTCACACGACGTCCCCTTCAACACCACCGCCAACGTCGCCGTGTCCTCATCGACCCGCACCCACGGCGCAACGATCGTCCCCCACCCGAACCCATCCTGCACCGTCGCCGTCACCGTCACCGTCACGATCCGCCGTACCAGCACCGAACTCCGCCGGCTCGACGACATAGACGATCCCCGTCGTCGACGGCAACGTCACCGTCGGCGGCTCGCACCGCCCCCGCCGTACACGTCGCCTGACCCACCGTCGGCGCCACCGGCACCACCGGCGAACACGCCATCGGCTTGAACGTCACCGTCAACGTCGCCACCGTCGCCGACACCCGCGTCCAGGCGCCAAGATCGGCCGGCCAGCCGACCCCAGCCGGAGCCAACGTCGCCGTCACCGTCACCGACCTGACCCGCGGCATAACGGACCAGCCGGATCGACGCGTGTAGGTGATCCCGTCCGTCGACGCCAACGTCAACGACGGCGGTTCGACCACCCCGGCACGGCACCTCGCTTCGACGACGGTCGGCGCTACCGGCAGGACCTGCGCGCACGACGCCGCGTTCAACGTCACCGTCATCGTCGCCCTCAGGTCCGACACCTGCGTCCACGGCGGGCTCACCTGACCCCACGCGAACCCGTCGACCACCGTCGCCGTCACCGTCACGTCCGTGGTGACCGCGCCGTTGTACGCACCCGACGGACTGAGCTCGTAGGTGACACCGGGCGTCACCACCAACACCACCGTCGGTGTCGTCACCGCCCCATTGGCACACGTCGCCTGGGTCACCACCGGTTGCCACCGGCAACACCGGCGTACACGCCTTCGCTCGCGAACGTCACCTGGTACGTCGCCGTCGTCGCCGTACTGACGTGTCCAACCGGTCGGCAACGTCGCCGGCCACGTACGTCCAGCGGACAACGTTGCCGTCACCGTCACCGACTGACCGGCGACGTACGCCGGCGGCGACGACGGACTTGCCGTGTACGTGATCCCCTGTGTCTCGGACATCTTCAAGATTGGAGGCAGCAACACCCCGCCACGACACACGGCCTCCGTCACCGACGGCGCCACCGGAGTGGCCACCTGGCACGACCCGGCCTTCAACAACACGTGGTACTCCGCCACCGACCCACTCGTCTCGATCCAGCCATCCGGCATCTGCGACCACGTGTAGCCGGTCTGCAGCAGGCGCCCGCACGATCACCGGGGTGTCCACCGTGCCGTCGTAGGGCGACGGCGGCAGCGCCACGTACTTCACGCCCGTCGTGCTCGCCAAGTCAATCGTCGGCGCGGTGACGCCCCGTTGACACACGTCGCCTGCGTCACCGTCGGCGCCACCGGAGCCACCGGCGTACACGCCAGGGCGACGAAGACCACCTTGTACGTCGCCACCGTGTTCGACTCCCGCGTCCACCCCGACGGCAGCGTCGCCGGCCACGCCCCGCCGGCGGCAGTCAGCGTCGCCGTCACCGTCACCGTCGTCGCCGGCTCGAACGGACCCGGCGGATTCACCGTATAGGCGACGCCGTCGGTCGTCGGCAACACCAACGACGGCTTCAAGATCCCCGCGGCACAGCTCGCCTGGGTCACCGTCGGATCGGTCGGGGTGAACACGCCACACGCGGCCGCCCGCAACGTCACCGTGTAGGTCGCCGTCGTCGTGCCCTTCACCCAACCGGCCGGCATCTGCCCCCACTCGTAGCCGAATGTCAGCGTCGCCGTCACCGTCACCGTCGTGGTCTGGTTCCCGTTGTAGGGACCGGCCGGCGACTGCGTGTAGCGCACTCCGAGCGGGCGCGTCGACGGCACCACCGTGGGCGTCGTCACGACCCCCCCACTGCAGGTCGCCTGTACCACCGTCGGGTTCACCGGCACCGCCGTGACACCACCACACCCGTTGAGCCAGATCCCCTCGTTGTCCGGGTTCCAGTTGCGGCCATCGGGATCCCAGGGCCCAGGTGGGACGATGTCCCGGCCATCCTGATGGCCGTCGTCGTTGTGACCGGATCCCTCGCCGAGCGACGACGTCGACACCTCCTGCTGGTTGTAATGGCTACCGGTGGCGTGACAGACCCAGCTTCGGCCGTCCTCCCCGGCCAACAGCGACAGCAGCAGCCCCGGCAACGGCACCGAGACGCGGGTCCCGGCCGCCGCCTGGAACTCCCGCGGTGTGTCCTCCAGCGTGCGCACCGTCACGACCGCGGCGTTGATGATCGTCGTGTCGATATCCGCCTCCGTCACCGTGTACGTGACCGGCTGACCGACATCCGTGTTACACAAGGTCTCGCCCGGCGCGACCACCGTGGCAACATCGGGCAGCTCGATCACGACCCCGAGCCGGTCATCGACGAGGCGCACCACCTCGAGCGGGATGTCACTCGTGTTCTGCCCGCAGTACGTGTATTCCACCGTGTCGCCGACCCGCGCCACCGGTGGACTCGCCGAAGTGGTGAACGTGAACGTCACCTCCGGTGGAGCCGGCGGACCTTCACAGGCGGCGGCGACGACCACTGCACTCAGCTGCGAAGTACTTCCATCACCCAACTGGACTGTGACCGTCTGAGTGATCTCCTGATCGGCCGACTGACCTTCGATCACCTCCGTGGCCGACGACGTCCCATAAGACGCCACGGTTCCGGGCGTGAACGACAGGCCACGCGCGTCAGCCGTGATGACGATGGCCGAACTGTCGTTGCTGCTCACGGTCCAGGTGACCGTCGTCTGACCCTCGACCGGATCGCACTCCGCACTGCCGTCCAACACGGCACAGACCAGGTTCGTTGAATCAGACGTGGCAACCGTCTGCCCATCGACGACCAAGGCGGTCGTATTCGCGCCCCCGCCCGCTGGAACATCCCACGTCGACTGCCCAGGGGGCGCAGTCCCACTGACGGATGCGCCAGATTCGGCGTTCTGCAGCGTGATCTCGAGGTTCTCACCGCTGTTGTTGTCAACACGGAACGTGCGCGTGCCCGCCTCGAACTTCTCCCCAGACGTGCACAACGAAGTGAGCGTGATGTCCACCACTGGCACCACGGTGGTCGTGGTCGACGACTCCGGCACGGATGTCTCCGGCACTGTCTCAGGCACCGTCGTCGGGATGGGCAACGACGTCGTTGGCTCCTCAGGAGTGGTCGTCGACGGCTCCGCTGAGGTGGTCGGCGGGGCTGCCGTCGTCGTCACCTCGGTGGGCGGAGGTGCTGCCGTCGTGGTGGGCTCCTCGACGGGTGGGATCGTCGGTGGTTCGGGCGTTTCTGGCGCCGCCGGCACGATGGCGCCAGCAGTCAGCGGTTGCATGAACGACGACATCGTCACGACGGCGCCGACGACTGCGAGCAATCGGAGACTCCGGCGGCGGTATGCGACCCGCGTGCGAGAAGTTCGTCGATGCGAACCACTCGAAGTCATCGCGCCTCCGAACCCTTCAACGTTGGGCTAGACGCGCTGGGACTGGACGACGCGGCGGCAGCCTATTCACGCAGCGATAGCTGCGCAAGGGTGAGCGATGACGCGTTGGCCGCGAGATCTTGTCGCGGGTTGGAAACGCTCAGGCGGTCGCGTCGAAACAGAGACCTTCGTAGCGTTTGCGCGTCGGCGGCGTATCGGCTGGAGCTCGGCGAATCTGTGTGGAGGTAGTTCGTGCACAGTCTCCAGTTCGCCGGGGATCCGCGCTTGCCAACCCCGCCGTGCGTACCATCGCCCGCGAGACCGCGCACTCGGAGGACGCGGGCTGGAAAGGGGTTCACCATGAGGACACGATTGGTCGCCACCCTCGTCGCGGCGCTCGCTGTGGTCGGTTTGTCGGCACCAGCCGATGCGGTCACCAACGGTCAACCTGACAACGGCGCCCACCCATATGTTGGGCTCGTCGTCTTCTACGACGCCGCCGGCAATCCAACCCACCGTTGTTCAGGTTCGATGATCTCGGCGACGACGTTCCTCACCGCCGGCCATTGCACCGCCGGCACGGCCTCGGCACAGGTGTGGTTCAACGAACAGGTCACCAGGAGCCTCGGTTACCCGTTCACGGGTGGCTTCACCGGCAGTCCTGAGACCTTCCCCGGCTTCAGCTTCGGCAACTTTCCGAACACTGGCGACGTCGGCGTCGTCCACCTCGACGTCGCGCCAGGACTCGGAGCGGCGTCGATCGCCGGTGTCGGCACGCTCGACGGCCTCGCCACCCGGCGCGGCCAACAGAACGTGCGCTTCGACGTCGCCGGCTACGGCCTGCAGGACATCCGACCAACGGAGATGGCCGAGACCAACCGACTCAAGGCGTCGGTCAAGCTCGTCAACCTTCGCAGTGCCCTCACCGACGGCTTCAATATCCACCACTCGGGCGCCCGAGGCACCGGTGGCGGGACGTGCTTCGGCGACTCCGGCGGCCCGATTCTCAGCCAAGGGACGCACACGATCGTCGCCGTCACGTCGTTCGGACTGAATCAGAACTGCGCAGGCGGCGGGTTCGGCTTCCGCATGGACACCCAAGCCGTGCACGACTTCCTCGGTCTGTAGCGGCATCCGCCCACGATCCAGCGCCGGCCAGCTCCCACGACATCATTGACAAGGGCCTGCGTCACCGCACTCGATGACGTCCAGTGAATGCGTGTGCCCGCCGCGCAATCGTGTCTTCGCCTACCGCCGAGGACAGCGACGCGACCGATTCGCGTTCGATCCAAGATCAACGCCGAGTCGTCCTCACGACGCGTTCGAACGACGACAGCGACCTTCAACGCTGTGGTGCGACTGTGTCTTCAGCGGTAGCAACTGACGAAGCTCCTTGGCCAACGCCGTGCCGTCGACGCCGGCGCTGGCAACGAATTGTGAGGCCTGTTCGTGTAGGCCTTTCCAACGGCGGCCGAGGTTGACACCTGCCACGGCATCCGCCCTCATCAGCGGCTCGTCGTTCTCGAACTGATCGGCGAGCTCGTCGGCATGATCGAGGATCCGTGGACCCTTGCGCGCCATGTCCTGGCTCAGAGTGCCTATCGATTGTCCGCTCGTACTGGCCACGCGTTCAGCGATCGTGACAGCTCTTCGGCGGCTGCGCCCACGGCCGGCGATGACATCAGCGACACGTGAGCATGATCGTGCTTGCGTTCACCGTGCGATCCGCGATCGCATGCGTAGGTCTGGGCGGCGACTCGGGTCCGGGGTCAGCCGTCAACCACGCTCTCAATGGTGTCTCCAATGTCCTCAGCGACACTCTCGACCGTGTTCTCGATGTTCTCGAGCTCGTCGTCGTCGTCATCGTCGTCGCCGCACGCGGCCAACGAAATGAGCACCGTCGCCGCCATGACAACGCGTCCAAACTGCTTCGTTCGCATTTTGCAGTGTCCCTTCTTCTGGGTTGCCGACAACCCACCGCGAGCGTCAGCCTCTGCGACGCGACGGACATCCGGCCGTTTCAGCATGGACGATCCCGTCGGCCCCGACATCATCCCGTTCGGACGACTCTCGACGCGCGTTCGGAACGAACGGCCGTTATCGCAAGAGTCGCTCCGCTGGCTTCGACTTCGACGGATCCGCACAAAGCGACGGTGATGGATCCCCGCTGCATGAACGTGAGTATCCGCCGGCGAAGACATCGCCGAGGCGCGAGATTGTGAGAGCAAACGCCGCGTTCGGTCCCGTGGATCTGGGCCCCCAGTGGGCTGACCAGCGCCGCTCGTGCTGAGAAATGGGTTGCCAGGATCTGCCGCGCTACCGGTCGGACGCGCACGCAACGCGAGTACGGGCGGCCCGGCGAATGAGTGACCGCCTCTCCGTCTCGATACCGATCGGAGTTCTGGCGCTTGCGCGACGACGGCTGCTCGCACGTGGTCGCGGGTGCAGCAGACTGGTGCTCGATGGCTACGACACCCCACTGCCGGCGCCGGCGGGAGCGGCAGCCCGGCGAGGCCCCTAGGGGCACGACACGGTTCGCCAAGTCGGAGCTGGTAAGCGACGAGCACTCGACCGAGTCGCCGGCCTGAGCCCAATGGTCGACACGCGAGCCACGCTCCACCGCCAACGCCCGTGGATAATCGTCGGCGTCATCGTCGTGGGGGCGATTGCGCTCCTCATTACCGCCGCCATGATGGCACCCGAGCGGTCCGACGACATCTGGGTGAACCTTGCCGGCAGCGCCGCTCAGATCGTTGTCCTCGCCTTGGCCGGAGGCGTCGTCGGGGCCGTCCTGCGAGATCGTGATGCACGGCGCGAGGACGCCCGTCGCAAGCGGGAATCGCTCCTCGCGTTCGCCAACCAGGTCGATCTTGCGTTCAATGAGATCAAGGCCGCGCGGCGCACCCTCAGAACGTTCGGGTTCGACGCCCCGGCCGGCCTCGTTCTGACCCGCGAACAAGCAAACGGGTTTCGGGCCCAGATGGCTCAGCTCAACGACACCCAGCTCTCCGTCGAGATGTACGGCCGGGTCGTCGAGGCGCGACGGTCACTGTTCGACCCGAACACTGAGTCGCTGCAGCAGGAGCTGGCACGCGTGTCCGACTACCTGCGGCGGGTGCTCATGGAGTGGGAGACGGACTCCACGGTCGTGGGCCCGTTCGCCGACGCGTCCGCGCTCGTCGGCTGGAAGCGGTTCGGCGAGTTCGTCGGCTACGACGACGAATCGAGCCACGCCTTCAGCACCGGCATCGCAGAGCCGCTCACTCGCATCGAGCTGCTGTTGATGGGCAGCGCATCGCCCCCGGAAGCTGGCCGATCGGCCTGAGGCCCTTGCCGACGAAGCCGCTCGATCGCTTCAGGTTCGGTCTGCACGAAGAAGCAAGTTGATCTCGTCGAGGGCTGTCTGTTGCTGTTCGATCAACGCTTTGAGTTGACCGACGTCGAGATGTGCATCCTCGGTCACGGGCGCCGTTTGCTCGGCGGCGGCCTTCTTCTTTGATGGGGCGAGGAACAGGTTGGCGAGGTAGCCGCCTTGATGACCGACGAGCATGAGCGCGATGCAGACCGCGGCAATCACCAGCAGTGCAGCGATCCAGTTCGAGGTCGGCGCGTCGTCGACGCCGGCTGCCGGGTCTCCGACAGTGGCGAACGTGGCCAGTCCGACGACGATGATCGCCGCGCCGGAGACGTGACGGCGCGTGATCCTCTGGTGGGTCAGCAGGTGGCCGAGCGGGAGGGCCCACATGACGCATCGCATCCGCTTGGTTCCGTCGTTCACCCTGGAGCTGCCGGTTCGGTCTCGTCGACCAGCAACCCGAGATCACGCAATTCGCGGACGGACTTTCCCTTCAGCTTGCGACCGAGCAACGGCCTGCCGTCGCTGTGCTGGTAGACGCCCGCCGGCTCCTTGGGCAACGGCTCCTCCCAACCGCGGTACAACGCGGTAACCCGCAACGTGAAGCCGACGGCGAAGGCGATGCCCACCGACACCCATGTGTTGAAATCGGCCCAGTCGCAAGCCACCCAGACGATGCCGGTGACGATCGGCCACGGCGACGAACCATTCACCGCGGACGAACTGCTTTGGCGGGACCCCCGACGTGATGTCGATGTAGTAGCGACCAGCGGTGGGACCGACGACGGCGAGGAGCAACACGCCGAGCACGGGAAGTCCGACCTCGACGCCCTTCATCGCTCCGGCGATGGCGTACCACGGCAGCGAGAACGCGGTCAGGAACTGGAACAGGCCCTCCCGGAACAACTGCCCGGACGCGAAGGCGAGGAAGTAGCCGAGCACGCCGAACCCGACGCACAGCGTGATGTACGCCGGGTTGGTGATCGCCGCCGGGATCTCGTTGACGAGGATGTCCCTGGTGATCCCGCCGCCGATCCCGCCGAGCAGCGCCATCAGCAGAATGCCGACGACCGTGAAGTTCCGGTAGTGATCGGGCCGGCGAGCGAGCAGGGCGCCGTTCAGCGCGTTCGTCGAGGCGGCGATCAGGTCGACGGTGGTGAAGTCCCCGGTCCAGTCGAAGCCCCCGAAGGTGATGTCACCGGCGAGCAACAGCAGTCATGGGCGCCCTCCTTGGCCGCGCGGAGGCGTCCGGCGAACGCCTGCTCCAGAACCTCTCACGCTGCGCCGATGCAGGGCATCATCCTGAACGGATGAACCAGCAGTGCCTAACCTGGCCAGTCGTGCCGACGAGCTGCGGGGGAGATCCGATTCCGCGGCGAGACGGGGATCGCCCTGACCGCTGGCGGTCTGACGGCCACGTTCCTCCCCGGCGTCGGCATGACCGGCGTGTCCCTACGCTTTCGCGGCCGCGAGTACCTCGCCCTCCCAGGCGGGGTCGCCCAGCTGCGGGCGGGCGGAACGTCCGGGCTCCCGTTGCTCGCCCCGTGGGCGAACCGGCTGGCGTCGCGTCGCTACCGCGCAGCCGGTGTCACCGTTGATCTCGACGGGCTGCCACTGGGCACCGACGACAACGGCCTGCCGATCCACGGACTGCTCGTCGGTGCGCCTGGTTGGAGCGTCGACCGTCTCCACGTTCGCGGCGAGACGGCTCGGCTCCGCGCGTCGATCCAGGTCGATGCGCCGGCGTTCCCGTTCCCACACCGGATCGAGGTCGGGGTGACGGCACGCGATGGCGAGCTCGACGTCGAAACCACCGTCATTCCCACGGGCAAACGACGGGTACCTGTCGCGTTCGGGTGGCATCCGTATCTCCGGTTGCCCGATGTCCCTCGGAGCCAATGGTTGCTCAACCTGCCGGCCCGGCGGCACGCGGTGCTCGACCCGCTCAGCATTCCGACAGGCGACGACGCGGCCGAGCCGGCAGAGCGCGCCCCGCTGGGACGTCGGACGTTCGATGACCTCTATGTGCTCGGTCGGCAACGCCGGCTCTCCTTCGAGGCCGAGGACGGAACAGCCATCGAGCTGCGGTGCGACTCCGCCTATCCCTACGCCCAGGTCTGGGTGCCTCGAGGCAAGACCTACGGAGCGCTCGAGCCGATGGCCGCTCCGACCAACGCTCTCGGCGCCGGCTCGGCGCCGCTCGTCGAGCCCGGTGACGCGTACGCGGCGCGGTTCACGCTGGCGCTCAGGTGAGTTCTTCTCTCACCTCGTTGGCGATGATCCGTCCAGCCGCCTCGATCAACGCCAAGTGCGAGAACGCCTGCGGGAAGTTACCGAGGTGATAGCCGGTCTCGACGTCGAACTCCTCGGCGTACAGACCGAGGGGAGAGGCGATGCGCAGCAGCTTCTCCATCAGGTCGCGCGCCCGCGCCCGCTCTCCGACGACGGCTAGCGCTGACACGAGCCAGAACGAACAGATCAGGAACGTGCCCTCCTTGCCGGACAGTCCGTCGTCGGTCTCGTCGGTGCGATAGCGCAGCACGAACCCGTTCTCGGTGAGCTCGTCGGCGATCGCCACCACGCTGTTGTGCGCCCGCTCGTCGTCTCCGGGGAAGAAACCGAAGATCGGCGCCAACAACGTGGAGGCGTCCAGGGCCTCGGTCTCATAGTGCTGGCGCAGCACACCACGTTCGCTGACGCCGAACTTCTCGATGTCAGCACGGATCTCGTCGGCGATCGCGCCCCACTTCTCGCTCAGGTCGCCGGCCCCGCGGAGGTGGGCGAGCTTGGACGCGCGATCGAGCGCCACCCAGCACATCAGCTTCGAAGACACGTAGTGCTGGGGCTTGCCGCGAGCCTCCCAGATGCCTTGATCGGGCTCACGCCAGATGCCCGACGCGCACTCGGCCTGGGCCTGGATGAGTGGCCAGAGACGGCGAGGCAGACGTTGGCTCCGGCGCGTGTGCAGCAGGAACGAGTCGAGGGCTGCGCCGAAAACGTCGTTCTGGCGCTGATCGAAGGCGCCGTTACCGACCCGCACCGGGCTCGCCCCGGCGTAGCCGCTCAGATGCGGCAACGTCGACTCCGTCAGGTCTCGCCGGCCGTCGATCCCGTACATGATCTGCAGGGCGCCATCCTCGTTGACCTCGAGATCGGCGACGTACTGCATGAACTCGCCCGCCTCCCAGTCGAGGTTGAGCCAGTGCAGGGCTCGCAGTGTGAATGTGGAATCGCGTAGCCAGGTGTACCGGTAATCCCAGTTCCGTTCGCCGCCGGGTGTCTCCGGCAACGAGGTCGTGAGGGCGGCAACCGTCGCTCCTGTGGGCATGTAGGTGAGGCCCTTGATCGCCAAGGCTGAACGTTGGATCGGATTGCGCCAGCGATGGTCGGGGATCCGCGCCCGGTCGAGCCAGTTCCGCCAGAACGCAACCGTCGTCTCGACGCGCCTGGCCGCGTCATCGACGTCGTCCGGCGACGCCAGTCCTTCGGCCCACGAGAGCGAACAGAAGACTCGGTCACCCAGGCGGAGCGTGCGCCGGGCGCGGACCCGCCCGGCCTCGACGCCGAGCGAAAGGTCCGTGTGGAGGCGGAGTGTGTGTGCCGGCCCGGTTGCGTCGGCCGTGTGTGTGGTCCCGTCGAGCAGGGCCCAGCTGGCTGGAATGTCGCCGTACTCGAACACGGGCTCACAGACGAGCTCGATGTCCACTTCGCCGTCGATGCACTCCGCCGTACGGACGAGGAGGTGCTCGGCGTCGTCGTCGGCGGGGGGTCGAGTGTGCGGGGTGACAGTATCGGGACCACTGGTCGGAGCGATCGCCAGGGCGTCGCGGACGACGACCCAGCCCGATGGCGTCTTCCAGGTGGTCATGAGCACGTTGGTCCCGGCTTCGTACACCCGTTGCGTCGGCACGTTGATGCCGTACGGACCGAATCGGAACGTGCCCGCTTCCCGATCGAGCAGGCTGCCGAACACGCTCGGTGAGTCGAACCGCGGCACGCACAGCCAGTCGATGCCACCGTCCGGAGCGACGAGCGCCCCGGTATGACAGTCGGACAGGAACCCGTAGTCGGCAATCGGCGTGAACGGCGACGGCATCGCTGCGCTCTGACCCTGCTTGGTGCTCATTGAGACTCCCTCATCGGCTCGGCCCAACGTCCATTGTTCGCGTCACGGCGTCGCCGTGCATCACCCGAACTGGATGATGACGCTGGGTCGTCGACCGGCGACGATGTGTACGGTTGGGAGAGCGTCGCCGCCTCGATGCGGGACGACTAATGCCCGGGAGATTGACACAATGGTTGAACGGCTGACCCCGATGGAGGCGATCATGTGGCGGGTCGGCCAGGACGCCACGCTGCGGATGACCGTCGGCGCGCTGATGATCCTCGACCGGTCGCCGACCTCAAAGGCCCTGGAAGAACGCCTCGACCTGGTGGCGAGTCACGAACCGCGGCTGCGCAGGCGTCCCGACGATCCGACGGCGATGCGGACCCGGCCGGTTTGGGTCGAGGATTCCGATCCGGTGTCTGGCAACCACCTTCGATCGCTGGCGGTCGCGCCGCCCGGGTCGATGCGGCAGGTCCTCGACCTGGTCGGCCTGCTCGAGTCGATTCCGTTCGACCCCGAACGCTCCCCGTGGGATGTGACGCTGATCGACGGTCTCGAGAATGGGCGGGCGGCTCTGTATCTGCGCGCTCACCATGCGCTCACCGACGGTCTCGGAGGGGTTCGCCTCGTCGGCCTGCTGTTCGACGAGCACGAGTGGCCCGATGACGAGGCCACGACGACCGAGGACGAGGTAGAGGAGGAGTGGCCCGTCGCCAGGGAACCGGCGGATGGCGGTCGCCAACGAGGAACGCTGACGATCACCATCGACGCCCCGCGGGCGGTGCGCCGATTGCTGGACGGTGTCAACACGGCGCGTGAGGTGGATCCTGTCGACTCAGCGATGCGCGGGGTGCAGCGGGCTCTCGATGTCGCCAACTCGATATCCCGGCAGATGATGGTGACCGGAGGGCCGCTGTCGTCTCGGCCGGCCGCACGTTCGCTGCTCAGCCACTTCGAGGTCGTCTCCGTTGAGGGCGCTCGAGCCGCGTCCCTCGCCCTCGGAGGAAGCCGAAACGACCTGCTCGTGGCCGCCGCGGCGACCGGCCTCGGCCGCTATCACGAGCGGCTCGGCCAACCGACCGCGGAGCTTCGCCTCGCCACCCCGACGAGCCGGCGCGGGTATCACGAACCAGGCGGCAACTGGTTCGCCCCGGCTCGCCTCGAGGTTCCGACGTCGGTCGCTCGGCCAGGGCCGCAATTCGGGATCGTGGTCGAGCGGTTGGCGCAGGCCCGCCGTGAGCCGGCGCTGCAGGTGGCGTCGACGTTGGCCGCGGCACTTGGGCGCCTGCCGACGCGGCTGCTCCTCCCGGCGTTGCATGCCCAAGCCGACTCGGTCGACTTCGCCGCGACCGCGCTCCCTGGCGTGCGGGCGACACGCAACATCTGCGGATCGATGGTCGAGGCGAGTTATCCGCTCGGTCCGCGGTTGGGTTGCCCGATGAACATCACTGCGTTCGGCAACGGCGATCGACTCGACGTCGGCATCGCTCTCGACTCCGTCGCCATCGCCCAGCCCGACCTCCTGATCGAGTGCCTGACGGAGGCATTCGACAGCTACGTCGCCGCGGCCGGCAGCCACACGCCCGAACCAGGTTGATCCGTCGTGGCTCGAGGCCCACGTGGTCGGCGCCGTCGCCAACGCCCAGGACTGCTCGACTCGCTCCTCGATGGAGCGACCGAGATCGTCCAGTCCGTAGCCAACGAGGTGGCCCCAGGGGTCGTCGACGCGCTCGATGTCGACCAAGTCGTCCGGCGGGTCGATGTCCAGGCGATCGTCGACAAGGTCGACGTCGAAGCAGTCGTCGACAAGGTCGATGTCCAGGCGATCGTCGACAAGGTCGATGTCCAGGCGGTCATGGAGCGGGTCGACCTGCAGGAGCTGCTCGCCCGCATCGACCTCAACGAACTGCTCGACAAGCTCGACATGGACGCCCTCTTGGAGCGCGTGGACATCGATCGCCTCCTCGCTCGAGTCGACATCGACGCCATCCTGGCCACGGCGAACCTCGATGGCCTGGTCGCCAGGATCGACGTGCAAGCGGTCGTCGACCGACTCGACTTGGATCGAGTCATCGCCAAGGTCGACCTCAACACGGTCGTCCAACGGGTCGACCTCGACGCTCTCGTGGAGCAGACCGAGCTCGGCACCTTGATGGCGCGATCCGGGTCTGCCGTGATGGGCCAGGTGATCGACATCGTCCGCAGCCAGGGAGTCGGCCTCGACTCGTTCGTGCACCGCTGGGTCGGTCGCCTTCTGCGCCGCGACCCATCGATGCCGCCGGGCGGGCCACCGCTGCTGCTCCTGAAACCGGACGCGAAGGCATGACTGTTGCGGCCGAGAAGGATGTGCGGCTCGGCGTCGGGCGCAGCACAGGGCTCGAGGGGCACTACGCCGGAATCGTGACCCGCTTCGCCGCGTTTGTCATCGATCTGGTGACCATCTTCGCCCTGTTCACGCTCGGCGGGCACGTCGTCGAATACATCCTGACCGTGCTGCTCCGGGAGCCGGTTCGCCTGGAAGAGGCGCCAGTCGTGTCGTACGTCGCTCTCGGCATCTGGGTGTTCATCTACTTCGCGTATCCGCTCGCTGCGTCCGGTCGGACGTTCGGCATGGCAGCGATGGGAGTGCGGGCGGTGCGCGCCGACGGCAGCGACCTCGACGCGTGGCACGCGGTGGTCCGCGTCCTCGCCCTACCGTTCAGCTTCCTGCTGCTCGGATTCGGATTCCTCCTGATCGTGCTGCGCCGGGATCGCCGCGCCCTCCACGACCTCATCGCCGGCAGCGCGGTCGTGTATGCGTGGGACGCCAGAGCCGCCCGCCTGCGCTTTCTCGCTAGGCGCTGACACCGACCCGACCGCGGGTCTACTGGGCGACTTGCAAGGTCGGGCTGATCGCCGGCGCGGTGTCCTCGGCGTGGTACTGGGCGAGAAGCGCCTGTTCCTCTGCCCGCCGGGGGAACAGGGCGGCGACGATCACCGCTCCGATGAGGATGGCGATGATCCCGGCGGCGTACGCCCAATCGGCCCCGTCGAGGAACGACGAGGTCGCCCCGGCGGTGATCGCGTCGGCGTACTGCGGGTACTGCTCGGCGACCGCTTCGGCTCCGGCGAACGACTTCTGCAGCTGGGACTGGACGCCGTCGGTGATCTCCTGGGAGTTCGGGTCGGCGGCGATGGCGGCGGCGACCGCCGAGGCGTACCCGGCGGTGAGCAGGGCGCCGAGGATCGACTGCATGATCGCCCCACCGAGGTCTCGTTGGAGGTCGGCGGTGCCCGAGGCCATGCCGGCGCGGATGACCGGTACCGATCCGGTGAGCGAATGCGACGCCGGGGTCCCGGCGAATCCGACGCCGGCGCCGACGAGTGCATAGCCGAGTCCGACTGCCCAGTAGGAGCTGCCCTCGTTCCACAGCAGCAGCATCGTGACGAACCCGGCCAGGCAGCAGGCATAGCCGACGAGCAGGGTGAACCGGGCGCCCCGGCCTCGACGAGCTTCGCCGATCGTGGCGCGATCAGCACCATCATGATGGCGGCCGGCAGGATCGCCGCGCCGGCCTCGACCGTCGAGTAGCCGAGCACGTTCTGCAGGTACTGCTGGCCGATGAACATCGCCCCCATCAGCGTGCCGAACACGATCAGCCCGGCGCAGGCAGCCACCCAGAACGTGCGCCGCGCCGCGACCTCGAGGTCGTAGAGGGGCACCGCCGCCCGGCGCTGCCGGATGAAGAAGGCGATCCCGGCGGCGATGGCGATGGCGGCCAGCCCGGCGACCAATGCTCCCTCGTTGGGGACCGGGGCGAAGTTGATGGCCAGCACGAGGCTGGCGACGAGCACGATCGACAGGACGCCGCCGAGGTTGTCGACCGGCTCGGTCGTCTCGTGGACGTGGCTCGGAACGAGCACTACCGCCATCACGAGGGCGACGACCGCCAGCGGCAGGGTGATCAAGAACACCGAACCCCACCAGAACTCCTCCAGCAGCGCGCCGGCGGTGAGCGGTCCGAGCGAGGAGATCGCCCCACCGAGGGCCGACCAGAGGGCGATCGACTTCGTGCGCGCCGGACCGGACCACAGCGCGGTGATCAGCGCCAGCGTGGTCGGGTAGGCCATGCCGGCCGAGAGCCCGCCCAGGATTCGGGCGGCGATCAGCACCTCCACCGACGAGGCCCAGGCGGCGAGCAGGCATGCCGGGACGGAGAGCACGACACCGACGATCAGCAGCAGCTTGCGCCCGTAGCGATCACCGATCGCCCCGAGGTAGAGCACCGATGCGGCGAGACCGAGCGAGTAGCTGACGGCGACGAGGTTGAGCTCCGTCTGGGACGCGTCGAAGGCCTTGCCGATGTCGGGCAGGGCGACGTTGGCGACGGCCAGGTTGAGGTTGGCGACCGCCGCCACGAGGATCAGGGCGGCGAGCACAAGACCCGACCGGCTCGTCCCGGCGGGGACGCCGACGCGGGCGTTGTCGTGCTCACGGAGTGCCGGTGTCGGCGACGATCGGGGCGTCGGGAAACAGGTGTCGGTTCGACGATCTCGCGGACCGACTCCGGGAGGCTGAGGTCGCCGCCCGTGTGGGCAGTGCTGAACTCACGCTCGGCGCGGCCACGGCCGATCATCGACCGGAACCAACGCATCATCGTCGTGAACCGATCGCCGAACCCGGTGAGGAAGGCGAGGTGGACGAAGAACCACACCAACCAACCGGGGAACCCGCTGAGGCGTACCTTGCGCACGCTGGCGATGGCGTGGAACCGGCCGATCGTCGCCACGCTGCCCATGTCGCGGTACTTGAAGGGTCGGCGGCCTTGCCGTTCTGCCGTCGCCAGATCGTGTTGGCGGCGTGCAACCCGCCCTGCATGGCGACCTCGGCGACGCCGGGCAGCTTGCCGAGGGCGGCCATGTCACCGATGGCGAAGACCTCGGGATGCCCGGGCACGGTGAGGTCGGGCAGCACCTGGATCCGGCCGGCCCGGTCGACCTCGGCACCGCTGGCTTCGGCCAGCTTGGCGGCCAGTGGCGTGGCCTGCACCCCGGCCGCCCAGATCGTCGTGTGCGTCTCGATCCGCGTCTTGCTGCCGTCGCTGCTCGCCACATCGACCCCGAAGGCGTCGACGCCCACCACCCTGGCGCCCATCCGCAACTCCACGCCGATGCGCTCCAGCTCCTTCGTCGCCTTGCCGGACAGCCGGTCGCCGAACGTGGCGAGCGGCTCCTTGCCGCCGTCGAGCAGGAGCACCCGCACCGACGCCGGGATCGAACGTGCGGAACTCGCCCTTGAGGCAACGCACCGCCAGCTCGCGCACCTGCCCGGCCAAGCTCGACCCCGGTCGGGCCGGCGCCGACGATGACGACCGTGAGCCACTTCTCCCGCTCGGCGGGGTCGTCCTCGACGGCCGCCATCTCGAAGGCGCCGAAGATCCGCCGGCGCAGCTCGAGGGCGTCGTCGATCGTCTTCATTCCGGGCGCGTAGCGGGCGAGCTCGTCGTGGCCGAAGTACGACTGGTTCACCCCGGCGGCGACGATCAGGCTGTCGTAGGGGATCTCGAGGTCCCGGAGATGGGCGGCCGTGGTGGCGTGCACGATCCGCTGCTCGAGATCGAACCCCGTCACCTCGGCCAGCTCGACGCGGACGTTCTTGTAGCGCCGGACGACGTGACGCAGCGGCGGGGCGATCTGCCCCGGCGAGAGCATGCCGGTGGCGACCTGGTACAGCAGCGGCTGGAACAGGTGGTGGTTGCGTCGATCGATCAGCGTGACGTCGACGGGCGGATGGGCGAGATGCCGGATCGCCAGCAGCCCACCGAAGCCCCCGCCGACGATCGACGACCCGGTGCCGCGCCGACTCGTCCGGCCATCGGCTACAGGCCCGGGCTCGAGTGCATGATGCCGCCGTCGGCGAAGATCGTCGTCGCCGTGAGGTAGCTGGCACCGTCACCGGCGAGGAAGGCCACCACGCTGCCGATCTCGTTCGGCTCGGCCATCCGCCCGAGCGGGATGGCGGCGTCGAGCGTCGCCATCTTCGTCGGGTCGTTCATCGTCGAGATGTTGATCGGCGTGGCGACCGCACCCGGGCCGACCCCGACGACGCGTGATGCCGTGGGGACCGAGCTCGACGCCGGCCGTGCGAGTCAGCATCCGCATCCCGCCCTTGGAGAGGCAGTAGGCGGTGTTGCCGGGCATCGGCCAGTCCTCGTGCACCGAGGTGATGTTGATGATCCGACCCCCGTCGCCCTGGGCGATCATCTGCTTGGCCGCCAGCTGTGTTCCGAAGAAGGCGCTCTTGAGGTTGATCTCCATCACCTTCTCGTACTGCGCCTCGGTGGTGTCGAGAATCGACGTGCGGGTCTCGACGCCGGCGTTGTTGACCATGATGTCGAGCGCGGCCGAAGGCATCGACGGCGGACTTGACGAGTCGTTCGAGGTCCTCGACCTTGCTCACGTCGGCGTCGACACCGATCGACTGATCACCCAACGCTGCCACCTTCTTCTCGAGGTCCTCGGTGGCCTGTTCGTTGGCGACGTAGTCGATGACGATGTTGGCCCCTTCCTCGGCGAGGGCCAGCACGACCGCCTTGCCGATGCCGCTGTTGCCGCCGGTGACGATGGCGACCTTGCCAGTGAGTGTTGTCATGTCGTTTCCTTCGGGGTTGGGACGGCTCAGGCCAGCCGCTCGGAGATGTGTTCGCCGACACGGATGCCATTCGCCATCGCTGTGAGGGCTGGGTTCACGGCACCGATGCTCGGGAAGAAGCTGGTGTCGACGACGTAGAGGTTGTCGACCTCGTGGGCTTTGCAGTTCGCATCGAGCACCGACGTGGCCGGGTCGTCGCCGAACCGGCAGGTGCCGGCCTGGTGGGCACAGCCGGCGATCGGGATGTTCATCTTCATGTAGAAGTTCTTGCCGAGCACGTGGTGCTCCGCCATCCCGATGTGGTTGAGGATCTTTTTCAGCTCGTGGTACAGCCCGTCGGCCTCCTCGTCGTTGTTCGACGTGTACGCCAGATGGACGTGACCCTCGCCGTCGACAGTGACTCGGTTGTCCGGGTCAGGGAGATCCTCGGTGGTCAGCCAGAAGTCGACGGCGTGCTTGGCGACCTCGTCGAGGCTCCAGTGCGGGGCGAGGATCGTCAGCTTGGGCTCCTCGCCCTTCATCGCCCAGCCGTTCGACTTGCCGACCATCTGGATGTTGCCGAGTGGTCGATCGTCGCCATCGCGCCCCAGGTAGAAGTCGTTGAGCCCCAGCGTCTTCTGGAACACGGTGTCGTTGCGCTCCTTGGACAGCGCCACGACTGCTTTGGAGTTGTGGTACATGTAATTGCGCCCGACCTGGTCGGAGCCGTTGGCCAGGCCGTTCGGGTGCTGATCGTTGGCCGACTGGAGCAGCAGCTTGGCGCTGTTCGACGCGCCGGCTGCCACGACGACGATCTCGGCTGAGTAGGTCTCGTGCGTGTCGCCACGTGCGACCACAACCCCCGTCACGCTTCCGCCGGTGGAATCGGTCTCCAGCTTGACGACTTCGGCCTCGACGAGCAGCGTCACGTTCGGCGCCATCAGCAGCGGCCGTACGGCGATCGTCTCGGCGTCGGACTTGGCGTGGACCATGCACGGATAGCCATCGCACCAGGTGCAGCGGATACACGTGCTGCGCGGCCGGTCCGCTTCGTCGAGGAGGATCCCGCACGGTGCCGAGAATGGGTGGTAGCCGGCCGCAGCCAGGTCGTCGGTGATCTCCTGGATCCGCGGTTCGTGGGAGACGGCGGGCCAGGGATACTGCTTCGACCAGTGGCCCTCGGTCGGATCGTCCCCGTGGTTGCCGTGGACCTGGTACAGCCACTCTGCCTTCGTGTACCAAGGTTCGAAGTCGTCGTAGCTCAGCGGCCACGCCGGCGAGATGCCGTCGGCATGCTTGATCTCACCGAAGTCCTGCGGGCGCAACCGGTACAGCGCCGCGCCGTAGAGCTTGGTCGCCCCGCCGACGAAGTAGTGGACCTGCGGCTGGAACGCCTTGCCGTCGGCGTCGTACCAGGTGTCGGGTGAGATGTACTTGCCGTCGAGGAACACCGACTTGGAGTCCCAGTTCTCCGTCTCACGGGGCAGGAAGTTCCCCCGTTCCAGGAGCAGGATCCGCTTGCCCGAGGCAGCGAGGGTGTGGGCCAGGGTGCCGCCTCCGGCGCCGGTTCCGATGACGATGACGTCGTAGTGGTCGGGCATCGCGCCCTCCTCGCATGGTCAGCTGACTCGTTCTGGTTCGACGGTACGGAGGTCGCCGAAACGGGTCATCGTCCAGAATGGGTGATCCGGGAGCGGGTGATCGGGAGCGACAGCAGGCCCATCACCACCGCCAGCACGGCGGTGCAGCGGTACAGCGTGGGCAGGGAGATGGATCGTTGCAGCGCGCCACCGCCGAAGGCGGCGAGGCCGTAGCCGATCTGGTAGGCGGCGATCAGCCAGCCGGCGGCCAGTTCGACCATGCCGCGGAACGACGACTCGCCGTAGCCGATGGTCATCGGGAAGTACCCGGAACAGGCGAGGCCGGCGAGGGCGAACACGGCGATCCCCGCACCCGCGGTGTCTGCGGCGGGCGCGATGAGCAGCGCAACGGCGATTGCCCAAGGCAACACCACGAAGATGCGGGTCGAGCCGATGCGCTCGGCGACGAGGGCGATCACGAGACGACCGGCGGTGACCGCCGCCCAGAACGCGGCGAGAGCGTAGGTCGCCGAGGTGGCGGCGACTCCATCGTCGACGAGCAGCGTGGTGCCCCAGTTGCCGAACATCGTCTCCGCCGCGCCGTAGGCGACGAGGGCGGCGGCGAACAGCCAGAAGCGACGTGGAATCTTCGGTCGCGGTGCGCCGGTGGCTGCGGACGACCGTTCGGCGATGCAGCGGCTGCCCCAGGGTCACGACGAGCACGACCGCCAATCCGATCGCCGTTCCGAGTGGCAGGTACCACCACTCGCCGATGTCGAGGAACACGGCGATCAGCAGTGGCGACAGCGCTGTGCCCAAACCGAGCAGCACGTTGAGGGCGGTGAGCGCAACCTCCCGACGTTGCGGCTGGAATGCCCCGGCGTAGGTGCTGATCGATCCCAGCGTCAGTCCGAAGCCGAGACCGAGGCACCCCGTCACCACCAGCAGCAGCGGGAACGCCACCGCGTCGGTGCGCACGCTGTTGCTGACGACGAGCAGCGCCATCGCCACGCTGTCGGCGGCGAGACCGACGAGGAGCACCCGCTTGAGTCCGATGCGCCCGGAAATCGAAGGCAGCGCCAACGACCCGGCGATGGCGAGGATCACCTGCGGCAGGAAGAGCAGCCCATACTCACTGGCGGACAGGTTGTAGCCGTCGGCACTGGTGAGGATCGTGGCGGCAGCGGGCACGGCGACGAGACTGAGTCCCTGGAACAGTCCAGCCGCGTACACGGCGACGACCTCCGACCGGCGTGGTCCAGTCGTGTTCACGCGACTCCTCTCGAACTGGCCCGTTGGGCCGCACTCGACATATACGACGGGACGACCCCGCTCGTCGTCATCCGATCTGGTTGAACGCGGGATGGACTCCTCGGCTGCGCGGGAAGAATCCGAAGTGCCGACTGAAACGACCGTTTCGTGCCTGCTGCGTCGGCAGTTCTCGCCGCTCGGCCCCAATATCAGCGAATCATCCAGATCGGTTGATGCCGCCAGGTGTGCCGTCGACTGCAATCGTTGGAGCACGGCCTCGTCCCCCACAAGCGGGGCCGTGCCCACCGCGAGGGAGATACCAATGACATTGCATGCTCGTGAGTCGATCCGCTCCTCGCTCGACGACTCCGTCTACTCCAGCAAGGACACCGCCAAGGCGGCACCGAAGTACCGGTTCCCGACCGACGAGTGGCGCTCCGAGGACGCCTTCGCCGTGGTTTCCGACGAGTTGATGCTCGACGGAAACGCCCGCCAGAACATGGCGACGTTCTGTCAGACCTGGGAGGAACCGGAGGTCCATCGCCTGATGGACCTCGCGATCGACAAGAACATGATCGACAAGGACGAGTACCCGCAGACGGCGGAGATCGAGCGCCGTTGCGTGCACATGCTCGCCGACCTCTGGAATGCGCCGGAATCGGCGAACACGGTCGGAGCGTCAGCGATCGGGTCGTCCGAGGCATGCATGCTCGGCGGCATGGCCGCCAAGTGGCGTTGGCGGGCCAAGCGGACAGCCGCCGGTCTGCCCACCGATCGCCCGAACATGGTGTGCGGTCCGGTCCAGGTCGTGTGGCACAAATTCGCCAAGTACTGGGACATCGAGATGCGCGAGGTGCCGATGTCGCCGGGCCACTACGCGATGGACGTCGACGACATGCTGGAACGCGTTGACGAGAACACGATCATGGTCGTGCCGACGTTTGGCGTGACATACACCGGCACCTACGAACTGGTCAAGCCCCTCGCCGAAGCCCTCGACTCGCTTCACGCCGACACCGGACTCGACGTCGACATCCACGTCGACGGGGCGAGCGGCGCCTTCCTGGCACCTTTTTGCGCGCCCGACATCGAGTGGGACTTCCGGCTGCCGAGGGTGAAGTCGATCAGCACGTCGGGCCACAAGTTCGGACTGGCACCGCTCGGCGTGGGTTGGGTCGTGTGGCGTGACGTCGCCGAACTGCCTGACGACCTGATCTTCCACGTGTCCTACCTCGGCGGCGACATGCCGGTGTTCCAGATCAACTTCTCGAGGCCCGCCGGGCAGATCGCCGCCCAGTACTACGACTTCGTGCGCCTCGGCCGCGAGGGCTATCGCCGCATCCACATGGCGTCGTACGACACCGGGCGCTATCTCGCCAACGAGATCGCCAAGCTCGGACCGTTCGAAATGATCTGTGCCAGCGACCCGAACGAAGGTATCCCCGCCGTGGCATGGAAGCTGGCCGATGGCGCCGACCCCGGTTACACGCTGTACGACCTCGCCGATCGACTGCGTATCCGCGGCTGGCAGGTTCCGGCCTACCCGCTGACGGGATCGGCATCGAACATCGCCGTGCAACGCATATTGGTCCGCCAGGGGGTCAGCCGCGACCTGGCGACGATCCTCCTCGACGACCTCCACAACGCCGTCGAACACTTCACGAAGCATCCGGTCACCGTTTCGATGACGCCCGAGGAGGCCTCCGGCTTCAGCCACTTGTGAGAAGCGAAGGGGGGAAGGAGACCTTCCCCCCTTCGGATCCCCCCATCTTCGGAGCTCCGGACGGGCAGCAAAGCCTGCCCGCCCTCCGCACCGAATTCACCTGCCTCCGTCAGTTTGCTCACCGTCTGTGGAGGAAGAAGGTCGGGCTCCCCACTGCCCGTGAACAAGACGAAGCGCGCTCCCGCAAAGGGAAGGCTGAGCGCGTTTCATCCAGGATGGGTGACGACAGCAGCACGCTCGGATGATTGTGTGGAGCGATGGGCGCCGTGATCGAGGGTCTGGCCGGGTCGATCCTTGCGGTGAACCCGGTGCCCTGGGCGCGCGCCCAGATGGCCTTCACGCTCGCGTTCCACATCATCCTCGTGCCGCTCGGGGTGTCGTGGGCGTTCATGGCGCTGATCGCCAACTACCGAGGCATCAAACGCGGGGATGCCGACGCGATGCAGTTGGCCCAACGTTGGTCCAAATACATGGCCGTCACCTTCGCCGTCGGCGCCGTCACGGGCACGGTGCTGTCGTTCGAATTCGGATTGCTGTGGCCGAAGTTCATGGGCCAATGGGGCGAGGCGTTCGGCATCCCCTTTGCCTTCGAGGGGATCTTCTTCTTCACCGAAGCGATCTTCATCTCGATCTACATCTACGGATGGCGACGGCTGTCGCCGTGGGCGCACTTCTGGACCGGTGTGCCGGTCGTGCTCACCGGCATCCTCGGCAGCGTCTCGGTGGTGGCCGCCAACGCCTGGATGAACTCGCCGGAGGGGTTCACCCTCGACAGCAACGGCGAGGTGGTCGACGTCGATCCGTGGGAGGTGATCTTCAACGACGCGATGCCGCTGATGGCTGCCCACATGGTCATCGCCGCGTACGTCGTGGGGGGCTTCCTCGTCGCCTCCGTGTATGCGGTGGGAATGCTGCGCGGTCGTCGCGACCGCTACCACCGTCTCGGATTTCTGATCCCGTTCACCGTCGCCGCCGTCGCCATCCCGCTGCAGATGGCTGTCGGCGACTCGCTGGCCCGCTGGGTGTACAACAACCAGCCGGTCAAGTTCGCGGCGATCGAGCTCGTACCCGAGACGACGGACGACGTCCCCGAGACACTGTTCGGCCATCTCAACTCGGATGGAGAGGTGACCGGCGGCATCAGGATCCCCGGACTCGCCTCATGGCTGTCCGATCCGACCGATGGAGCGAGCACGGTCATCCAGGGCCTGAATACGGTCCCAGCCGACGAGCGTCCGACGATCTCTCAGGTCAACACCGTTCACCTCGCGTGGGACGTGATGGTCGGGCTTGGCACGTTGCTGTTCCTCCTGTCGGCCTGGTACTGGCTGTGCTGGATCTTCCGCAAGGACATGCCGAAGAGCAAGCTCTTCCTGCGCATCGCTTCGGGCGCCGGCGTGGCCGCCATCATCTGCATGGAGGCGGGATGGGTGGTCAGTGAGGTTGGCCGCCAACCATGGATCGTCTACGAACTGATGAGGGTCGAGGATGCCGCCACGGGCAACACCGGGGTGTGGATCACGTTCGTGCTCATCGGCGCCCTGTACATCGGACTCGGGATCACGACCATCCTGATCCTGCGCAAGATGAGCAGGCGCTTCCGCGTACTCGGCCTCGCCGAGCACGAGGTGCCGTACGGCCCGCGCGAGCCGCTCGCCGAGGCACCCGAGGACGAGGAAGTGACTGTCTGATGGACGGGGTCATCGCCGCCGTGTTGCTCGCCGGCGTCACCGCCTACGCCGTCTTCGCCGGCGCCGATTTCGGTGCCGGCTTCTGGGATCTCGTCGCCGGCGGCCCGGCCACCGGCCAACGCCCCCGAGAGATGATCGACCACTCGATCGGACCGGTGTGGGAGGCCAACCACGTGTGGTTGATCTTCTGCCTCGTCGTGTTGTGGACGGGGTTCTCCGAAGCGTTCGCGTCGATCACCCTGACGCTGTTCGTCCCGCTCACGTTGGCCGCCTTCGGGATCGTGCTCCGTGGATCCAGCTTCGCCTTTCGCAAGACCGTGTTCCGCACGCGTGATCGCCGCAACTTCGGGGCCGCGTTCGCCGTCTCCTCAGTGATCGTCCCCTACTGCTTTGGCGCAATCGCCGGGGCGATCGCGTCGGGACGCGTTCCGGCCGGCGGCATCGCCGGCGACCCGTGGGACAGCTGGGTCAACCCGACATCCGTGCTCGGCGGCGTGTTGGCGGTCGTCGTCGTCGCCTACCTGGCCGCGGTGTACCTGGTGTGGGATGCCCGCCGGCTGGGTGACGAGACGATGGCCGACTACTTCCGCCGTCGGGCGATGGTGGCCGGCGTCGTCGCCGGGTTGGCGGCGTTCATCGGAATCTTCATTCTGCGAGCCGACGCCCGCTACCTGTTCGACGAGCTGACCTCCAAGGCACTCCCGTTGGTGCTCGTGTCGGCGGCCTGTGGCATCACGTCGCTCGTCCTGCTGGTCCGCGATGCCCACCGCTGGGCCCGCCTGCTCTCCATCGGCGCCGTAGCCAGCATCGTGATCGGTTGGGGCGTGGCGCAGTGGCCGTACCTCCTCCCCGAGACGCTCGAGGTCCGACGCCGCCGCGCCGTCCGGCACGCTCGGCGCGCTGCTCGTCGCCGTCATCGCTGCTGCCGTCATCGTCGTGCCCGGATTCATTCTGCTGTACACCCTCGACCAGAAGAGCCTGCTCCCCGACGAGGGCGTCGACTGACGCCGAGCCGTGCTCCAACTCCGCGCCTACGTACCTCCGGAGGGAGCCGAGTCGGTCCAGCAGCAGCTCGGCACCATCGCCGGCGTACGGCATGTCATGATCGGCGGTCGCACTGCCAGGAACCTCACCCAGGTGACCGGCGAGCTCGACGTCGACGTCGCCGACGACGTGCTCGACTTGTTGCGGCGCAACGGTCTCGCCGCCGACGACGTCGTCCTCTGGCGAACCACCAGCATCGAGCCGCTCGGATGGAGGCGGCGTCAGCGAGCATCGCCGGGCGCGACGGCGGTATGGGCGGAGGTAACTGGCCGGGCTGCAGAACATGCCCGCACCGCACTGCTGTATCTCCTCTTCATGGCCGCCGCCGGAGTCGTCGCAGGCGTCGGGGTGCTCGACGGCTCATCGATCCTCGTGGTCGGGGCGATGGCGCTGAGCCCGGACTTGCTACCCATCTCGGCCACCGCCGTCGGGCTCGTGGAGCGGCGGTGGGTGCTCGCCGGGCGGGCCACCTTCACGCTGTGCATCGGACTTGCGGCGGCCGCCCTGACAGCCGCGGCAACGACCGCTGTGCTTCGGCTCGTCGGACGTGTCGACGATGACTTGGTGCTGGACGACAGCGTGCTCGGGCCGTCGCTGACCGAGGTCGGACCGGGTGCCGTTCTTGTCGCCCTCGCCGCTGGCATGGCTGGGATGCTGGCGTACGAGACCGCGGCGAGCTCGGCGGTCGGGGTCGCCATCTCCGTGACGACGATTCCTGCCGCTGCGTACATCGGATGTGCCATCGGGCTCGGCTCCGCCGAGGGTGGTCGCGGTGCGCTGGAGGTGCTGACGACGAACGTGGTGTGCATCGTCACCGGCAGCACGCTGACCCTGCTGGTGCAGCGCCGTCTCCGAGGTGCATCCGGACCGTCCGGCCAGGCTCGGCCGTGATCAGGACAGCGGTTGCTCGCGCGCCATCGCCTCCTCAAAGGCGAGTTCGATGTCGCCGCCATCGCTTTCGGCGACGATCACCTCGGTGGCGTTGCCCAGCAGTGCCTCGATGTCGGTCGCAGTGTGATCGAGCACGACGACAACCAAGGCGGCTTGTCCCGACTCCGCCAGGTCACTCATCCGCAACAGCTGACCCTTCGGGATGTTGTGCCAGAAGTAGCCGACGATGCCTCCGGCTCCGGCCCACGTGGTGTTCCGGGTGGCGGCGACGCTCAACGGGGCGATCGCCAGCGGGGCGGCGACGACCGCCAGCGCGCCAGCGACGAGCGCACCTCCCCACTCGAGGTCTGCTGCCGTCGTGTCGTGGTGGTCGAGGTGAAGCTTGCCGTCGCTGCCCTTCACGAGAATGGCGGCGGCGACGTGATTGCCCTCACCGGTTTGATGGATTCGCAACAGGGTCTGGAAATCGGCCATTGCGGTGCCCGTGTCCGCGTAGGTCGCAACACCGAGAACGGTGGTCCTGTCACCAATGCCACCAACGTACGAATCAACAAGACCGCTGACATCGCCCTGTATGGGTGAAAGTCCCGAGTCCGCCTGCCCGATCGTTGTCGCGTCGCATCGGGGCCGCTGGGTTAGCGTCATGCCCCGAGGTACCCACCGCCCGGGGCCCCGAGACCAACCGTCATGAGCCTCGTCCTCGCCTCTCTCGTCGTCGTCGGGGCAGCGGCGATCGCCATCGCCGCGATGCTTCTCGTTCGTCGCACTGCCCCGGACGGCAGCTATTTCCACGATGGAGATCGTGCCGCGGGTGTATTCGGCGTGTTGGCGACGGGGTTCGCCGTGCTGTTGGGGTTCGTTGTCTTTCTGGCATTCACGAGCTACGACGCTGCTCGCGCCGGCGCCGAGGTCGAAGCCCTCACCGTTGCGCAGCAGGTCGAGACGGCACAGTTCTTCGCGCCGGAAGCGGCCAGTGAGCTGACCGGCGAACTCGTCTGTTATGCGCGTTCGGTGGCCGGTGTGCAGTGGGAGCGAATGGAGTCCGGGACGCTTGGTGAGCAGATCAACCCGTGGGGGATCGAAATGTTCAGGACGCTGCGCACGGTCGACCCGCAAACGCCCACGGAGCAGTCCGCCTACGACCGATGGATGGACCAGACGTCGACGCGCGAGGAAGCCCGCAACGATCGAATCCACGGAGCGATCGGGGTGATTCCGACGCCGCTGTGGGTGGTGCTGTTCTTCAGCGCCGGTCTGATCTTCATCTTCATGTTGTTCTTCGCCGACAGCGGAGAGCGGGCGGTCGTCCAGGCGCTGCTCATCGGCACGGTGGTGGCGGTGATCACGTCGATGCTGTTGCTCCTCAACTTCCTCGACAATCCGTTTCACGACGGCGTTGGGGGTCTCCGTCCCGTGGCCATGGAGCGGACGTTGGAGATCATCGACCAGGAACTGTCGATCGCCGGCCAGGACGCGCCGCCACCGTGCGACGACAGCGGGAACGCGCTGTAGGCGGTCCGAGTAGGTCACACGCGGCACTGACCACATCGTGAGACGCTCACTTTCGCTCCGCACGCGCGGGGCCCGGCCAGCTACTTTCTTGGCGTGGAAACGCGGGTTGGCGATGGCTCGGCATCGCCACCCGGAGGGGTCAACCGTCTGTCGCCCAAGGTGGCGTTCGAGGTCGCCGACATCAAGCTCCACCCTCCGGTTGCCCGGCCGGGGCTCGTGGCGAGGACCGACCTCGTCGAGCGCCTCGCCGCCGCCGGCACGTCGCCGGTGATCTCGGTCGTCGCTCCGCCCGGTTACGGCAAGACGACGTTGCTGGCGCAATGGGCACAACGCACTCCATCGCGGGTGGGCTGGGTGTCCGCCGACGCCCAAGACAATGATCCAACCGTCCTGTTGACCTACATCGCCATGGCGTTGAACCGCATCGAGGAAATTGATCCCGGGGTGTTCCGATCGATCACCTCCTCCGGAGCCAGCATCAAGGCGCCCCGACGACTGAATGCGGCGATGTCCACGATGGAGCAACCAGTGTCCCTCGTTCTCGATCACCTCGAGGCCGTGACGAATCAGGACACCCTTGACGCCGTCGCCGCCCTCGCACTCGGACTGCCGGATGGCTCGCAGATCGCGATCGGCTCGCGGGACGCATTGCCGCTGCCAGCAGCGCGGCTGCGTTCTCAAGGCGGCCTCGTCGAAGTCGGAGTCGAGGACCTGTCGATGAGACACCACGAGGCCGCTTCGTTGCTGAGCGCGGCCGGGGTCGAACTGTCCGAAGCGGATGTTCATGAGCTGGTCCAACTGACCGAGGGCTGGCCGGTCGGGCTGTACCTCGCCGCGCTCGCGATGAAGGCGGGTGGCGCATCCACGGAGGTTGGATCGACCTTCACCGGCGACGACCGGTTCATGGCTGACTACCTGCGTTCCGAGTTCCTCAACCGTGTTTCGCGCGCCGACGTGTTGTTTCTGACCCGCACGTCGATTCTCGACCGCATGTGCGGTGCGTTGTGTGACGCCGTCACAGGCGGGAAGCGATCCACCCAGCTCCTCGAGCGGTTGGAGAGCCGCAACTTGTTGGTGGTGCCGCTCGACCGCCACCGGGAGTGGTATCGCTACCACCAACTGTTCCGCGAGCTGCTGGCATCTGAGTTGCGGCGGCGTGAGCCTGCCAACGTGGCCGAGCTCCATTCCCGGGCGGCCATCTGGTGCGAAGCGAACGGGATGCCTGAGAACGCCATCGACCACGCCCAGGCCGCCGGCGACGCCGACACGGTGGCCCGCCTCGTGTTGCAGATCTGCAACCCCGTGTTTGCGAGTGGACGCGCCGACACGGTCCTGCGCTGGCTGGAGTGGTTCGAGGAGAACGGCCTGATCGAGCGCTACCCGGAGATAGCCGTGACCGGTTCGGTGAGCTTTGCAATCGCCGGACGCCCGGGCCGCGCTGAGCGTTGGGCGGACGCCGCTGAGGCGGCCAGCGCGACAGGATTGCTCCCTGATGGGAGCACCGTCGAAGGCATGGTGGCCTACCTGCGAGCGAACCGGTGCCGCAACGGGGTGGAGGCGATGCGGCGAGACGCCCAGATGGCCTTGCAGGGACTCCTCCCAGCCGGTGGGTTTCGCGCCAACATGATCCAAGTCGAGGGCCTTTCCTACCTGCTCGAGGGCGACGCCGACCGCGCCGATGGGTTCTTCGCCCGCGCCGTCGACGAAGCGACGAGCAGCGGCGACCGACCGTTTGCCGCCCTCCTCCACGCCGACCGCGCCACCGCGGCAATCGAACGGGATGACTGGGCGGCGGCCGGCGCGTTCGTCGATCAGGCGTTGACGATCATGCATGGAGGCCAGTTCGACGACTATTGGACAAGCGCCCTCGTCTATGCACGTGCTGCCCGGATCGCCTCCCGACGCGGTGACCAGGAGCAGGGACGCCAGCTCGTCGCACGAGCCGCTCGGCTCAGACCGGTGCTGACCTACGCCATCCCCGTTGTCTCGGCCCGGGCGCTGCTCGAGATGGCGAGGGCCTACATCGCCCTCGCCGATCCGGGAGGCGCGCGGGCGGTCCTCCAGCAGGCCAACGACATCTTCCAGCAACGGCCGGACCTTGGCAACCTGCCGCAGGAGGCCGACGAGCTGCGGGCGAGGGTCGAAACAATTCGGGCTGAAAGCCTGGGGGCATCGTCGCTCACGACTGCCGAGCTGCGGCTGCTGCCGCTCCTGCCGACCCATCTCTCGTTCCGAGAGATCGGCGAGCGTCTGTACGTCTCCCGCCACACGGTGAAGACCCAGGCGATCTCCATCTATCGCAAGCTCGGCGTGTCTTCGCGCAGCGAGACCATCGAGCGAATGCACGAGCTCGGCCTGCTCGAGCACGTCTGACGCCCTACTCGGCGATTCCTTTCACTCCCATGTGGATGATGACGTCGTCGCTGTGAGCTGATTCGTTGATCGATGCGCCATCGACGTGCGCGCACCGATCGGACGAAGGAGTCACGCCGTCGGCGGTTTCCGATGTCTCGCGACATCACACGAGAGCGGATGAGGGGAATCGAACCCCCGTATTCAGCTTGGGAAGCTGATGTTCTGCCATTGAACTACATCCGCGAAGACGCCTCAGGTTAGCGGAGGGAAGCGCCGCCATCGGAGTGTCAGGTGCCGAGAATCCCGGCAGCAAACACTCCGATGGCCGGGGGTGGGACTAGGCGAAGGCGGCGGCGGCGACGTCGGCGTAGGTGTCGGCGAGGTGGAACGTCATCGCTTCGCGCACCGGCTCGGGGATGTCGTCGAGGTCGCCCTCGTTGCGCTTCGGGAGCACGACCTCGGTGAGGCCGGCGCGGTGGGCGGCGAGGACCTTCTGCTTGACGCCGCCGATCGGGAGCACGGCGCCCTGCAGGGTGATCTCGCCGGTCATGCCGACGGTCGGCTTGACCGCTTGATCGCGGAGCAGGCTGACCAGTGCGGTCGTCATCGTGATGCCCGCTGAGGGCCCGTCCTTGGGCACGGCGCCAGCCGGCACGTGGACGTGGAAGCGTCGGCGCATCGAGTCGGCGTCGACACCCAACTCGCCGGCATGGGAGCGCACGTAGTTGAGGGCGATCTGCGCCGACTCCTTCATGACGTCACCGAGCTGACCGGTGAGCGTCAGCCCCGGTTCGGTGTCCGGTCCGGTCGGGAACGCCGTCGTCTCGATGAACAGGACGTCGCCTCCGGCGCCGGTGACGGCGAGGCCGGTGGCGACGCCGGGCAGCTCGGTGCGGTCGGGCACGTCGTCGACGAGCTTGGGTCGTCCCAACCAATCACGCAGCGCACCGGGCGCGACCTCCGGCACATCGTCGCCGGCAGCGATCCTCGCCGCCGCCTTGCGGGCGAGCCGCCCGAGCTCTCGCTCCAGCGATCGCACACCTGCTTCCCGCGTGTAATTGCGAATCACGGCGACGATCGTGGTGTCGTCGACGTCCAGCTCACCCGCGTGCAGCCCCGCCCGTTCGAGCTGGCGAGGCAACAGGTAGCGGCGGGCGATGAACACCTTCTCGTCGTCGGTGTAGCCGTCGAGGCGGACGACGTCCATGCGGTCGAGCAGCGGCGCGGGGACGGTGTCGAGGAGGTTCGCCGTGGCGATGAACACGACATCGGAGAGGTCGAGGTCGAGCTCTAGGTAGTGATCGCGGAACGTGTGGTTCTGCGCCGGGTCGAGCACCTCCAGCAGAGCTGCAGTGGGATCACCCGACCAGCCACCAGGTGACAGCTTGTCGACCTCGTCGAGGAGGATCACGGGGTTCGCCGTTCCGGCCTCGACCATCGCCTTGGCGATCCGCCCCGGCTGCGATCCGACATAGGTGCGGCGGTGGCCGCGGATCTCGGCTTCGTCGCGGATGCCGCCGAGGGCGACGCGGACGAACTTGCGACCCATCGCCCGGGCCACCGACTCGCCGAGGCTCGTCTTGCCCACGCCGGGAGGACCGACGAGCGTGATGATCGCGCCGTGCTGGCGCGGCGTTGGACGTGGCGCCGCGTCACCGTCGCCCTCGCCATCGACGACAGGCAACCCACGCTCGCTGCGCAGCTTGCGCACGGCCATGAACTCGACGATTCGCGCCTTGACGTCGTCGAGCCCGTAATGATCGGCATCGAGCACGGCGCGCACGTTGTCGAGGTCGAGGTTGTCGTCGCTGCGCGTGTTCCACGGCAGCTCGAAGACGCGATCGAGCCACGTGCGGATCCAGCCGTGCTCGGGTGATTGCGAGCTCGTCCGCTCGAGGCGGTCGATCTCCTTGGCGATCGAGTTGTACGCGGCCTCCGGTGGCTGCAACTCGGCGAGCTTCGTTCGGTACTCGGCGACGACGTCGCCGTCACCCTCGCCGAGCTCCTTGCGGATCGCCTCCAACTGCTGGCGCAGCAAGTACTCACGTTGCTGCTTGTCGACACCTTCGGTGACGTCGTTGCGGATCGACTCGGCGACCTGCAACTCGGCGATGTGGTTGCGCGCCCAGTCGAGAACGAGTTGGACCCGCTCCCCGACGTCGACGGCGGCGAGCACGGCGTGCCGGCTCTCGTCATCGAACTCCGCCCACGTCGCCACGCCGTCGGCGAGGACGCCAGGGTTGGCAGCGGTGCGCAGCAGCTCGGGCAACCGCCGCGACCGCCGCAACTCGGCGACGACACCGAGAACGCCGCGCAACTCGCGAGCGAGCGCTTCCACCCGCGGTGTCGGTCGGGGGTCGACGATCACCTCGGCGTCGGCGTAGGTCGCGCCCCGCTCGGACTGGTGCAAGGCCCCGATGCGGGCACGCCCTTCGATGCGGATCACCGCCGCCGGATCCCCGGAGGGCAGGGATCCGACGTCGGGCACCTGGGCGACGACGGCGATGTCGCCGCTGCCCGTGTGCAGCAACATCCGGGCCTCGCTGGTCTGCCTCGCCGCGGTGACGGCCGAGCGCAGCTCGTCAGAGCCGAGCGTGAGGGTGACGACCGCCCCGGGGAGAACAACCGCGGGGATCGACGCCACTGGAAGCCGGGACGTGTTGGCTGGGGAGATCGTCGAGGTGGCGGAATCGCTCATACCCCGAGGGTACCGACTTGCAGAGACGAAGTTGATCGGCCCCGACTCATGATCTCTGTCACGTTGTGTCAGGATCGAACGAATGCCCTGATCAGCGTGCCTGGAACTGCCCCTCGAGGAGGATGTCGCCGTGACCCCCGGTCGATCCTTCGACCTCGGAGGTGACGACGAGCTCGTTGTAGCGACCGAGCTCGACACCGGACCACAGCACGACGCGGCCGTCGCCGTCGCGCATGTGGAACGTGCCGACGCTGACCCAGTCACCCGTTTCGGCGTTGTGCAGCCATCCCTCGTAGTACTCGCCGACGGGGGCCGGCGGAAGGCCGGACACGTCGATGTTGATCGAGAATCCCGCCCCGGCATTGACGGCATCGCCCTCGGCCCGGGCACCGGGACTGAGATCGGTCGCTGTCAACGCGACGACAGCCATCGGCTCCCGTGAGCGACGGTCATCGTCGTCGCCGGTGAGCAGGGCACCGGCGGCGAAGGCGACGAGAGCGGCAGCGGCAACCGCCAACCCCGGCCACACCCACGAAACGCCCCGGCGTCGCCCCAGCTCCGACACGTCACGCGACGGAACGCCAGTCGGAGTGACGTCACCGGCGTGACCGTCGCCCGCACGAAGGGCCTCGATCTGGGCGATGATGCGGTCGCCGAGGTCATCGGGCGGTTCGTCCCAGACCGCGGCACGTCGCAGTGTGGTTCCGAAGCGTTCGAGCGACGCGGCAGACAGATCGTCGCCGTGCTCGCCGGTCCCGCCGCTGATCGGTTCGTCGCTGCTCATGATCGATCGCTCTGAGGATGCCGTCGGGGCTCACCGTTCCCTACGTCGGACGAGATCGTTTGGTTCTCCGCGGAGGACTCGGAGGATCGTTCGGCGGGATCACGTACGTAGGCGAGCAGTTCGGCGAGTTTGCGGTGAGCGCGGTACGACCGTGACTTGACGGTGCCGACCGGAATGCCGAGCTTGTCGGCGATCTCGGCGTGGGCCAAGCCGTCGAACCACGCCAGCTTCACCACGTGGCGCTCGTCGTCGGGAAGCTGATCGAGGGCGATGCGCACCTGCCACGCTTCCCACGTCGCCTCCAAGGACACCGCGGCCTCGGCCTCGTCGAAATCGGCTGCGTCATGGGGGTGAGTCCGGCGTTCGCGCCGGTAGGCGTCGATTGCCTGGCGCCGGGCGATCGTGTACAGCCACGGCGCCAACTCCTGGTCCGGGTTGAACCGGCCGGCCGCCTGCCACGCGTTGACGAACGTCGACTGCACGACGTCGGCGGCACGGCCGGGGTCGCCGAGGATCGACAGGGCAACGGTGTACACGGCGCCGCCGAAGCGGGCGTAGACATCGCGCAGGACGGCGTCGTCCGCCGACGGGAAGCGGATCGCCAGGTCCCTGTCGCTCACGACCACGACAGCGATGATCCCACACCGGCGGCCGTGCCGTATCACCCTTCGCCTCCGCTGCTGCGCTTGGTGGCGGTGGGGTACGGTGCAGCCATGACCACCTCCGACGAAGACCTGGAAACCACCTGGAGCGCGACCCCGGAGACACCCGGTGACACCGACGGCGAAGACGGCGGCGACACCGACGGACAGGATGGCGGCGACACCGACGGCCAAGACGGTGGCGACACCGACGGCCAAGACGCCTGACAGCCCGGCGCCACGACGACCGGGTCGGCGCCGGCTCGGCCGTCTCCCCTGGCGTCGTCGACGCATGGGTCGATCGACGCCAGTTCCACATCGAGGCGCCCCGGCTCGCTGACTTCGTCGACGATGCCGGCTGTTTCGTTGCCGGGGAGTTGGCGCTTCGACGCGTCGCTGTCGAGGCTCCATGGAGCGACGCCGAGCGGCTCTGGGACCGGTTCCTCAGCGGAGGAGTTCGCGCCCCGGGTTTCCGCCTCGTTCGCCTCGGCGAGACCCTGTCGCGACGGGACTACTGCCGAAGCGCTCCCGTCGGCAACGAACAACTCGACGACGTCGTCGAGCCGAATCGCGTCCTCGAGCATTACGCGGCGGGAACCACCGTCGTGCTCCAAGCACTCCAGTTCAGCGACCGGGCGTACGCCGAGTTGTCGACCAACCTGGCGCTCGAGCTCGATCAGCCGGTCCAGGTCAACGCCTACCTGACTCCACCAGCCGAGCGTGGCCTCGACATCCACTTCGACTTCCACGACGTCGTCGTCGTGCAGCTCGCCGGGCGCAAGCGCTGGCGGGTCTGGCCCGCCCTGGCCCGCTCGCAGCGTCCCGTCAAACGTGGCCCGCCCGTCCGTCAGCCGTCGCCGGACGAGCTCGACGACGCCATACTCGACCGTGTCCTCGAACCCGGCGACTGCCTGGCGATCCCCCGCGGCGTGCCCCATGCCGCCGAGACGATGGACGTCGAGTCCGCCCACCTGACGATCGGCATCATGGCGCTGACTTGGAACCGTGTGTTGCGTGACCTCATCGACGACGTGGCCGGGGGCTCGGCGCTCGCCGACCGGGTGCCCTTCGGAGGGCTCGGCGGCCTCGATGGTGCCGACCGACCCGACCCTCAAGAGGCGCTGGCCACGTTCGCCGACCGACTGTCGGACCATCGACTCCGCCACGCAATCGCCACCGAGGTGTGGCGTCGGCAGCCGCAGACCCGCCTGCGCCGGCGTCAGCAGGCGCACGTCGACCTCCACCAGCAGCTGGCGGTGACTCCCGGCCCGCTGCTGTGGCTCGACACGACGACGACAGACGACGGCAAACGGACGCTCCACCTCGGCGACCGGCGGCTGCGCTTCCCTGCCGAGTGCACTCCGTTCGTCGCCGCCGTCCTGCGGGCACCGGCATCGTTCTGTGGCGCCGCTGTCGACGGCGACCTCGACGACGAGTCCCGCATCGCCGTGCTCAGTCGATTGGCGACCGAAGGCGTGCTCGGTGGTTGAGTTCCAGTGCTCGGTCGCCGCCCGCGACCGCGACGAGCCGATGTTCGCCACGGCGTCACAGGTTCGTCGCTGGCTGCTCATCGAGGTGCGCGGGGCATGGGGTCGCGACGCCGTTGCCGACACCGATCTCGCCCGCTTCGCCAATGCCGACTGGCGACGTCGACTGCAGGCCGAGCAGATCCGCGTCATCGCCATCCGCCGCGACCTCGACCGGTCGTCGCAGGACGCGTTGCAGATGTTCTTCGTCGACTCCGGTGGCGGCACCGATCGCGGTCGATGCTGGCGACCGGCGAGTCGCCACCCTGCACGCTGCCGCCGACGCCGCCGAGGTCCTGCCCGGCGCCGACGGCGCGCCGCACTGGGATCGCCACGACAATCCGCTGTTCCTCGTGTGCACGAATGGGCGACACGACGCCTGCTGCGCGACGTTCGGCCGGCCGCTCGCCCGCGCCCTCCGTGGTGGGCCGCACGGCGACGACGTCTGGGAGTGCTCGCACATCGGCGGCGACCGCTTCGCCGGCAACCTCGTGATCCTCCCCGAGGGCCTGTACTTCGGTCGCTGCGATGACGCCTCGGCACGACGCGTGATCGACGACTACAAGGACGGTGCAATCCATCTCGACCACTACCGCGGCCGTTCCGTGCTCGGGTTCTACGAACAAGCGGCCGAGTTCTTCGTCCGTCGCGAGCTCGGTCTGGCGGCGATCGACGCCGTGACGGCAGTCCGGCGCGTCGCCGAGCGACCCGGACGATTCCTCGTCGACATCTCGACAGTCGGTGAGCAGCGAGCCGTCGCTGTCGAGGTCGCCCGCACGGTGACGGGGGCGGTCACTCCTCTGACCTGCACTGGTCCGGTCGGCCAGCGCGTGCCAACCTACGAGCTCGTGTCCTTCGACGATCACCGATGACGGCGGCAACCCTCCAGCCCACCAGCCGCCTCGGCCGCAACTACCACCGCCTGTTCGGTGCGGCCACGATCTCCAATCTCGGTGACGGCGTCGCCCTCGTCGCTTATCCATGGCTGGCGTCGGCGATCACCCGCAATCCGCTGCTGATCGCCATCATCGTCGTCGTCCAGCGCCTTCCCTGGCTGCTCTTCGCCTTGCCCGCCGGCGTGCTGACCGACCGCCACGATCGGCGTCTGCTGATGATCGGCGCCAACTCGGCGCGGGCAGTGATCACCGTGTTCGTGGCGATCGCCGTGCTTTTCCGCGGGGACGATCTCCCCGGCCCGGACGAGCTCGATTCGGTCGTCTCGACTGACGTGTTCCTGTACGTAACCGTGCTCGTCGCCACGTTTCTGCTCGGTGTCGGCGAGATGCTCTACGACAACTGCGCCCAGACGCTGATGCCGGCGGTCGTCCGTGCCGAGCAGTTGGAGAAGGCCAATGGTCGGCTGTGGGCTGCCCAAGAGGCGACCAACCACTTCGCCGGGCCACCGCTCGGGTCGTTGCTGCTGCTCGTCGGCTTCGCCGTCCCGTTCCTCGTCGACGCCGGATCCTTCGTCGTGTCGGCGGCGTTGATCGCGACGATCGCCATAGCGCCGCGCCGGGTCGAGACGGTCGCAGAGCGATCGTGGCGCAAGGAGCTCGTCGAAGGAATCCGCTGGCTGTGGCACCACGAGTTGCTGCGCACGATGGCGATCATCCTCGGCCTGTTCAACGCCTCGGCATCGATCACCTACTCGGTGTACGTGCTCTTCGCCCAAGAGGTGCTCGGGGCATCGACCGGCGAGTTCGCGGCGGTGATGATGGGCGGCGCTGCCGGGGCGATCATCGGTGGGTGGACAGCGTCATGGCTGAGCAATGCCTTCGGCTCCGGACCGGCACTGGCCGTCTCGCTCGCCGGCAGCGCGGTCGTCGAGGTGGCGATCGGGTTGATGTCGAACGTCCCGGCGGTCGTCGCCTTGAACCTGCTCGCCGGTGTGCTCGCCCTGTTGTGGAACGTGATCACCGTGAGCTTGCGCCAGTCGATCATCCCCGACCACCTGCTCGGGCGCGTCAACAGCGTCTACCGCTTCCTCGCCTGGGGGATGGTCCCGATCGGTGCCGCGTTGGGGGGCGTGATCGTGACGGTCTCCGAGCGGTTCACTGACCGCGAGATGGCTCTGCGGATGCCCTGGTTCGTGGCCGGCGGCATCGAGTTCGCCCTGCTCGCCTTCGCCGTGCCCCGGCTCACGACGCAACGGATGGACGCCGCCCGAGCAGCCGTTCGTTCCACTCGGTGACGACGACGAGGCCGGCCATCGCCGGGAGCGTGAAGATCGCGATGGCCCCGCCGACCGACAGGCTCGTTGCCGCGAGGCCCCCGACGGCGACGGGGGTGATCAGGTACGCGACACGCATTCCAGCGGTCATCGCTCCAAGCCCGGCGCCCCGGCGTCCCGGGAGCCGGGCGCCGTCGTCGTAGAGCTTGGGCATGAACGTTGCGACGCCGACCCCGACGAGTAAGAAGCCGACGATCGACATGGCCTCGTTGGGCACCAGGGACGCGATCACCAGACCGCCGGTGGCGAGGCCGACGCTGAGGCGGTGCAGACCCATACGGCCGAGCCGGAGTTGCAACCAGTCACCGCCGAAGCGCATCGACGTCATCCCCACGCTGTAGGCGACGAAGGCGACACTCGCCAGCGCGGCGGAGGCGTGGAAGTCGTCGGCCAAGCGGAACGTCGCCCAGTCGCCGCCAGTGACCTCGGTGACGACGGCGAACATCCCGGCGAGGACGAGGAGGACAACGGGCGCGAGCCGAGCCGCTCGCGGGGCTGGCGGGATCGCCGCGTCGCCGTGTCCCGTCTCGTCGTCTGGCAGCAGATCGCGCGTTACGAATGCGAGGGCGACCGCCATGACGGCGGCGACGATGACGAGGTGGGTGAACGTCGACAGCCCGACGGCGTTCGCCGCGACCGCTCCGAGACCGCCGGCGAGGATGCCGAGGCTCCACAGGCCATGCAGGCGGTTCATGACCGGCGTGTGCCGGCGGGCGCTGATCCATGAGCCCTGGAGGTTCATCGAGATATCGACCAAGACGTCGACGAACAGATAGAAGGCCATGCCGATCAGCCACACCGCCGGGCTGCGGGCGACGCCGATGACGGGCAGGCTGAGCACCATGATCACTGCGCCGGCCTGCAGAACCCGACGTGTCGAGGCGGCGTGGACGATCCGCCCGGCAACGAGACTGCCGATCATGCCGAAGATCGCCGCGATTGTGAGGAGCAGCCCGAACTCGTCGACGCTCACGCCAAGGCGATCGCGGATCTGCGGTGCCCGGGCGATGAATGACGCTGTCATCGCACCGTTGACGAAGAATTGGCCCGCTGTCGCCGCCAGCGCCCGCCGATCACCAGCGCTGAGCGGCGGCCGGTCCACAGCTCAGCGAACCTACCTGCCCGGTCAACCGATGGGTGTTTAGGGGACGATTCGGTCCCCCGGACACCCATCGGTTGCTAGCACGCGCACGCACACGGACCATGCACCGCGTCGGCAGTAGCATCACCGCTACCGAGAGGGAACGCCGGTGCGAATCCGGGGCTGTCCCGCAACTGTGACCGGGAAGTGAACTCCCCACGCCGTCGAGAAGGCGACGGCGTCGACACCACGGCCGAGTGCGGCTGGAAGGTGGGGAGGGATCGTCGATCCGGGAGCCAGGACACCGCTCGGTGCAACTCAGCACAGCATCGAGACGCGAGGAGACGTCGACCATGTTCCAACGAGCCCTGGCGCTCGGCACCGCACTTGCCGCCCTTGGCGGCGTTCCGGCCGGTGCCACCACCGAACCCCCCACCAGCGAGCCGGATGGCGGCGCGTTCACCGTCCAGCACGCCGAGAACTTCACCCTCACCTACGACGGCGACCACAAGGTGCTGACGACCGGAACGGGCGACACCGCCGAGACATTCGTCCTCGTCCAGCGTGGCGCCGAGCCGCCGTCGTTGGACGAGGATCTCGCCGGCGCCACCGTCATCGAGGTGCCGATCGAGACGATGTTCTCGGAGTCGTCGAGCCACTACGGGTTCATCGACGTCCTCGACATCGAGGAGACCGTCACCGGCGTCGGCGACACGTCGCTGATCGTCACCCCGACGCTCGCCGAACGCGCGGCCGCAGGTGAGATCGAGTCGTTCGCCCCGAGCTTCGTCGTCGATCCCGAGGTCGTCGTCGCGGCCGATCCCGACGTGTACGTCACCGGCGGCTTCCCCATCCCGGAGCACGACGTCATCCGCGCCGCCGGGATTCCCGATCGTGCCGAACCTCGAGTGGCTGGAGACCACGCCGCAGGGTTGGGCCGAGTGGGTGGGCGTGTTCGCCGCCCTGACCGACACCGAGGCACTGGCCAACGACCTGTACGGCGAGTGGCTCGCCGACTACGACGCGGCAACTGAGCTCGCTGCCGACGTGGCCGAGCGGCCGACGGTGATCACCGGTGGACTGTTCGGGGGCACGTGGTACTCCAACGGCGGCGCCAGCGTCGCCGCCCAGTTCATCGCCGACGCCGGCGGCGACTATGTCTACGCCGACGACGAGTCAACAGGCTCGATCGAGCTCGACATCGAGACGGTGCTCGCCGACGGCGCCGATGCCGACGTCTGGCTGTTGACCCAAGGTTTCACCACCAAGGAGGGGGCCGTCGCCCTCGACGAACGGCTCGCCGACTTCGCCGCCTGGGACTCCGGCGGTGCGTGGACCTACGAGGTCGCAGTCGACCCGACCGTCAACTTCATCGAGAGCGGTCCGGTGATGATCGACGAGTACCTCCTGGACTACGTCGCCGTGCTCCATCCGGACCTCGTGCCCGAGCACGAGTTCGTCGTTCCTCAGCGAGGTCCCGCCGTCGTAGTTGCCGTCGCCGCCGCCTCGCCCGCGCCGCCGCGACGACAGATCGCCGTGTTCGCCGCGCTGACGGCTCTGCTGCTCCTCGCCATCGTCGCCTCGTTGGCCCTCGGTTCGGTCCGCCTGTCTCCGGCCGAGGTGTTCGACGCCTTGCTGCGGCCGGACGAGGCGAGCGACCGCGCCCTTGACATCGTCCGCAAGGTGCGACTGCAGCGCACCGTCGCGGCCGGACTCTCCGGCGCCGCCCTCGGCCTGTGCGGTGTCCAGATGCAGACGATCTTTCGCAATCCGCTCGCCGATCCGTTCGTCCTCGGCGTCACGGCCGGCGCCTCGTTCGGCGTGGCGATCGTCGTGCTCGTCGCCGGCACGGGATCGTCGCAGTGGATCGGCGGCCTCGACGTCGCCGGCAAGGTCGGCATCAGCGGGGCGGCGTTCGTCGGGGCGATGGCCGTCACGCTCGTGACCCTCGCTCTGTCGCGCCGGGTGCGCAGCACCGCGTCGATCCTCGTCGTCGGCCTGATGATCGGCTACCTACTGGCCGCCCTCGTCAGCCTCCTCGTCGCCGGCGCCGACCCGGCCCGGCTACGCCAGTTCGTGACGTGGGGGTTCGGCAGCTTCCGCGGCGTGACCAACGCCGAGCTCAAGGTGATGGCCCCCGCGCTGATCGCCGGCATCGTCGTCTCGCTGCTGTCGACGAAGACGCTCAACGCCCTGCTGCTCGGCGAGCGTTACGCCGAGTCGATGGGTGTCGCCGTGCGCCGCGATCGCCTGCTCATCCTTCTCGTCACGAGCATGCTGGCCGGCGTCGTGACGGCGTTTGCCGGGCCGGTGGCGTTCGTTGGCGTGGCGTCGCCCCATCTCGCACGCCCGCTCGTGGCGACGTCGGATCACCGGCTGCTGCTACCAGCGTCGGCGATGATCGGCGCCGTCATGGCGCTCGTAGCGGATGTCGTCGCCCAGTTACCCGGACGTCAGGGGGTGCTCCCGCTCAACGCCGTCACCGCCCTGCTCGGTGTTCCCGTCGTCATCTGGGTGCTCACCCGGCGGGGCCGTGGCGAGGTCGTCACATGACCTCGCTCGAGGCACGCCGCCTCGCCGCCGGCTACGGGCACGGGACTCGGACCTCGATCGTTGTCGAAGTCGAGTCGTTGCGCGCTGCCGCCGGCCAGCTGACGGCCGTGATCGGACCCAACGGCAGCGGAAAGTCGACACTGCTCAGGACGCTGATCGGCAGCCAGCCACCACTTCGCGGCGAGGTGCTGCTCGACGGTCGCGACGTGCGCCACTTCGACCGCCAGGAACGGGCCCGCAAGGTGGCCGTCGTGCTGACCGATCGTGTCGACCCAGGCCTGCTCTCGGTGAGTGACATCGTCCTGCTCGGCCGTCACCCGCACACCGGCTGGCGCGGCGACCTGAGCGTTGAGGACATCCGCATCGCGCAAGGCCGCCGCCGCCCGCCTCGGCGTCGAGGCCCTGTGGAACCGGCAGTTCGGCGAGCTGTCGGACGGCCAACGCCAACGGGTCCTCGTCGCCCGCGCCCTCGCTCAGCAACCGTCCGTGCTCGTCCTCGACGAACCAACGGCGTTCCTCGACATCGCCGGCCGGGTGGAGCTGTCGTTGATCGTCGCCGGCCTCGCCCGTGACGGCCTCACCGTCGTCATCTCGACCCACGACCTCGACCTCGCCCTCTCGTACGCCGATCGCGTGTGGCTCGTCGCCGGCGCCACGGTGACCGACTACTCGCCGGCCGAACTGGCGAATGGCGGAGCGCTGGCCAAGGCGTTTCTCCCGGCCGACCACGGCGCCGAGCACGCCGCCACGTTCGAGGCCGTCGTCACGGCCCTCCATCGCACCACGCATCGGTGACCCAAATCTGGGCCGTCGCGACGGGCTCGATGGATTCTGGGTCCCCGATCCGGACATTTCTGTCTGCATTTCGGCTCCGGAATGGACGGCGGCCCAGAATGGCTAGCTCGCACCGGTGGCGACCTGGATGCGGAGTGGTTGGCGGTTCTCGACGAGGATGCCGCGGCCGGCGGTCATCTTGAAGCCGGGGCGCAGCTGGGGGCGGACGCCGGTGTGCTGCATCACGTCCATCGCCGACTCGGGGTTGAGCACGAGCAGCGTCGGCTCTCGGCGGATCTCCGAGAGCACGAGGTTCTGGGTGTAGCCGCTCAGGTTGCGGATATCGAGTGAACCGACGAGGCGGCTGTTCTCCGACTTGGCGACGCGCTCGTAGGCGCCGGACAACTCACCGTTGTCGTAGCGATCGACATTGTCGATGACGAGGATGTAAGGCCGCTGTTGAGGCAACGACTCGCACAACGCGGCGAAGTCCTCGAGTAGCTCGACGGCGCCATCGACCTTGGCGGCGGTGTGGCGGCCGGGACCACCGACGTCGTCGCCGAGCCCGACCGACCACACCTCGTAACCCTGGGCGACGAGGGAGCGGGCGACCTGACGCAACGCCGTCGTGCGGCCCGACCGAGGAGGACCGACGACGCAGAGCCCCGTATAGGTGACGTCGACCTCGACGACATCGCCGAACACGTCGGACCGTCCCAGCGTGGCGCGCGTCGGCGAGCTGCCAACGAGCGGAACGTGGACCTCGTCCGGCGGCGGACCGGTCGTCAGCTCGGCCGGCAGCTCGCCGCCGAGCCGGCTGGCGTACTCGGCGATCGCCGCGCCCTGACCCGAAGCCGACGGGTCGTCGCCGACGAGACCGACTTGAACAAGCTGGTTGTTCCAGAGTCCACGGCCGGCGGGTAGGTCGAGTCCCCGGCTCATCACGAGCGGGATGCCGAAGTCGCCATAGCCCTGCTCGTCGGTCTGGCGCAGCACCAGGCGCAGGCCGATCGACGACATCAACAGCGCCGGCACCGCTTGGCGCCGGTCGACGGCGAGCACGATGTGAATGCCGAGCTGCCGACCATCGGTGACGACCCGATGGAACTCGGCGATCCAGTCGAGCGGGCCCATCGCCATCGGTTGCACGGTGCCGAGGATGGCGCTGAGGTTCTGATAGCCGTCGACGAGCACCACGATCCGCGGTAGCGAACGGCCCTTGTCGAGGTACACCGACAGTGTCTCCGCCTGGACCTCGAGGTCGGACAACAGCGCTCGCCGGCGGTCGAGCTCGGCGGTGAGCATGACGATGACACGGGTGATCGACTCGAGGTCGTCGCCGGTGGCGACCGCCGCGCAGTGCGGCAGGTCGCGCAGCGGGCCGAGTGAGCGCGACGCGCAGTCGATGACGAACAGCGCAACCTCGTCGGGAGTGGCGCCGTCGACAGCTGCCCTGGCGACCGTGCGCAACGCCGTCGTCTTGCCGGCGCCGCCACCGCCGGCGAGGAGCAGACCACCGCCCTCCTCGAGATCGAAGACCGCCGGGTATTGCGCCTGCGCCGCCGGATCGTCGAGCACTCCGAGGGTGATGAAGCGACCGCGACCGCGGCGTTCGCTGACGTAGTCGGGCGGCTCGATGGTTCCCCACGGCAACAGCTCCGGGAGCATCTCCCGCCACGGCTTGCGCGGCGCCGGCAGGGTCGGCATCGCCTTGCGCACCGCGTCGAGGAGGAGATCGAGATGGGTCGTCTTCACCGCGGTGCTATGGCCGTCGACCGACGGCGGCGCCGGGATAAAGGTGGACGGCGGCGGGGCGGGCACTGCGGCCGTCGCCGGCGGTGGCGGCGGTGGGGGCGCCGTCTGTCGCGGCGGGTCGCGATGTGGCGGTGGCATCGGCAGACCGACCGGCGGGGCGAGCACCGCCGACAGTGGGTCGCCGTACGTCAGGGTGCGCGGCCGTGTCGTGCTGACGGTCGTCCGGCGGCCGCCCCCGGTTGTCCGGCCGAAGCCGGTCGTCGTCGTACCGGCCAGTCGGGCCATGCTGCCGAAGCGCTCGACGATCACGGGGATCGCCTCGTTCTCCTGGGTGAGGGGTGCCCCCGTGAACGCCGACTGGAACTCGATGAGGTCACGCGGACCGAGCTTGGCGAAGCCACGGCCCTTCAGCGGGAGGGGGATCTCGGCAGCCGAGCCGACCCCGATGATCGTCTTCGACTCCATGCTGTCGAGCATCCGCAGCGAGATGCGCAAGTTGGTGTTGGCGAGGATGTTCTCGTTGACCGAGCCGGAGGGGCGCTGCGTAGCGAGGATCAGATGGACCCCGAGGCTGCGCCCGCGCTGGGCGATGTCGACCACGCCGGCGACGAAGTCGGGAACCTCCTTGACGAGCGTGGCGAACTCGTCGACGACGATCACTAGGGACGGTGGCGCCTCATCGGGGTAGCGCTCGATCATCTCGGCGAGATCCTTGGCCTTGCCCTCCATCAGTCGCATCCGGTGGTTGAGCTCGGCCCGCAGCGACGTCAGCGCGCGCAGCGAGAGCGAGGCCTCGAGGTTGGTGACGTATCCGACCGTGTGCGGCACGTCGTTGAACACGACGCTCGCCGCACCGCCCTTGTAGTCGACGAACAGGAACGTCAACCGCGTCGGTGGGTAGTTGTGGATCATCGACGCGACGATCGACTGCAGCAGCTCGCTCTTGCCGGCGCCCGACGTGCCACCGATCAGCGCGTGCGGCCCGTGTTCGACGAGGTCGAGCTCGAGCGGCCCGGCCGGGCCGATGCCAATCGGAGCGCGCAGTCCGTAGGGCTTCGGCTGCGCCCACTCCCTGGCGACCGACAGGGGCGAGGGGAGCTCCGGTCCGAACAACGAGAGCAACGGCACGATGCGCGGGATCGCCGTTGTCGCGCTGGCTGCGGTCGCGTCTCGAAGCGGCGCCAGTGACATCGCCACCTGGTCGATCAGCCTGGCGTTTGCGGGCTCGAGCTCGAGATGCTCGGGTGGGACCTCGGGGTCGGTGAACCACACCGTAGACAGCGCCAGTGTGCCGCCGATCTGGGGGACACAACCCATCGTCGCCTTGGCCTGGCGGGGTACCCGGGCATCGGACCCGACGGCGGCGACGACGGAGATCCCGGACTGCGGGCAGAGGTCGAGGAGCTGCGACGCGAGGGCGGCGTCGACGTTGGCGCTCTCGTCGAGGATCACGAGGATCCACGGCCACCGATGATCGACTCGATCGTCGGTCGCCGTGCGCAGTGTGGCGACGGACACCAGCTCACGGATCATGTCGGTGGCAGCCGTCTCGTCCTCGACGACATGGCGGGCAGAGATCGGCGACGTCGCCGAGCGCGTGTGCGGCAGCCACTTGGCCCACGCCCCGAGGCCCTGGGGCTCGCCTTCGACGACGATGAGGATGAGGTCCTCGGGGCTGTGCAGGGTGACCGCCTGAAGGATGATCGACGAGCACATCGCCCGCACGTCGGTGAGCTCGCCGTGCAGACCGAACACACCGAGCTCAGACGAGGTTGACGCAGATCGGGGACGCGGGCACCTGGTCGTAGCCGGTGACGAGCGTCGCCGTCGCCTCTCTCAGGTAGTCCTCGCCGGTCGTCTCCGGGTCGACGGTGATCTTCGAGGCCACCGTGCCGATCCCCAGCCGCGTCCGCAGGAACTCGTCGTCGCGGCGCTGCCTGGCCCACAGGTCGAGGGTGCGCAATGTGGCGCGGCGGGCGAGGTCGGCAAGGTCGGGTGATTGGTGGATCCGGTCGGCACGTTCGTCGAGCAGGGCTTGCTCGACCTCCGCCTTGCGCTTGTCCAGGCGGACGCGGTACTTCTCGATCGACTCGGCGAACTTGCGCGTGCCGCTCTTGCGGCTGTCGACCAACTGGCCGGCCATCGACAACGGCGACAGCAGGCACATCATCAGGAACATCGGCGAGCGGAACATGGCGAACATCGCCAGGCCGCCGACCAGAGGCAGAACGGTGGTGATCAGCGAAAACCGGCGCGGCTCCGGCTTGGATGGCACGTTGCCGATCGGCTTGAACTCGCGTTTCTGGACGACCACCGGCTTGTACGGGGTGCGCCGGAACGGCACCTGGCCGAGTTGGTCGCGTTCACTGTCGGAGGTCCGGCTGAACACGCGCAGGGCGACGGCAGTGGCACCGAACTGGACGACGTCGTTGGGGCCGACGCGGGTGGGTTCGGAGATCGGATGGCCGTTGACGACGACCGGGTTGGTCGCCGAAGGATCGGGCACGAGCCGGGTGACGAGGTCGTCGTCGACGATGATCGCCAGCTGATGGTCCGACACCGTGACGTCGTCGAGGCGCACGGCGGCGCCCGTCGCCCGGCCGACGTCGTGCCGGCCGGGCAGCAGCACGAACGACCGGCCCGCTTCCGGCCCGGCAGTGACGTCGCAGCTCACTGCCTCCGACAGCGACTCACGGTCGAGCGGGTCGACGCCGTAGAGCTCGAAGCGGAGCGTGTCTCCCGAGACGATGCCACTTTCGATGATCGGCACGTCGAGAGGGACATGGTCGCCGGAACGCTCGAGGTACAGCGGCTGGCTGGCATCCCAGTTACCGTCGCAGAAGTCGCTCGCGGCACTGAGCAGGTCGCCAACGGTGTGGTAGGGCTCGACCTCGATGCGTAGGTCGGCCGCCGGAACGTGGCGCCAGCGCACCCGGACCAGCAGCTCCATCCCCTCATTCCTACCGTACGCGGACGGTGGATCGGACCGTCTGCGACTCGCGGCGAACCAATCCGGCGGCCGTGTCGTCATACAGCTTGTCGGCGACCAGCCGGCATCGTCCGAGGACAACTCAGTCCGCGACGGTGCTACCCTTTCGTCGGCTGCCAACCGCCCTCAGTTTCTGCTGAGCACACGGATCACACTGCAAGGAGACCGAGCGATGTCACAATCCCTCAAGCGAGTCAACCCGACCGACGTGCAGGCCTACGGCACGGCTGCACAGGGTTACTTCGACAGCATCTACACGGCGCTGACGACGCTGTGCAGCGACGTCGTCGGTGTGCACTACTTCGGCACCAACGCCTACCAGTTCAAGTACGACGCCGGCGAGCTCGCCGAAGCGTTCGCCCGCGGCATGGCCAAGGACCTCGGCGGCCTCGCCGACGGGATCCGGGCGACGACGAGCAACATCGCCGGTGCACTCGGCGGCCAGCCGATCAGCATCACGGTGAGCGGCAAGGAGATCAACGCCCCGACGCCGCAGGCCGACACCGGTATCCAGGAAGTCGACGTCACCGCGCTCACCGATCTGATCACCACCGTCGGGACCCGCTTCACCGAGATCAACGACGCGATGACCGGTCACAAGACTCGGTTGGAGAACACCGACTGGAAGGGCGACGCCAAGGACGGCACCGTCACGCTCGTCGCCAACTGGACGACCAACGCCCAGACCAAGGCCACGGACGCGCAGACCAAGCTGGTCGACTTCATCAACAAGCAGATCGAGACGGTCAACGCCGCCGACACCGTGCCGGCGCAGGCCTGACGTTTCGACCTCGTTGAGTTCACAGCGATGACCGGGGCAGCAGCACCGAGCGTCGAGTTGACGGTCTACGGGGAGGCGGCGGCGAGCGATGCCGACGTCGTCTTCCCGTTCGACCTCGCCCTTCCGGCGGCACGCGACCTGTGGGCGCTCGCCGAGTCGGTGCGGACGAGCAAGACCGACTTGAAGACGGCGCAGGCGACCGTCGAGTCGTGGAAGGGTCCGCACCGCGACGTGTTCGACACCAAGGTGACGACCTACGGCTCCTCGTCGGAGAGCGTCGCCGCTGCCCTCGAAGCGCTCGCCAACGGCATTGCCAAGGCGTGGGCGTATGCGCGGGGCCAGCAGAACCGGATCAACAAGGCCCGCTGGGTCGAGCACGAGAAGCAGAACGAGGGAGCGCGCGGCTGGGGCGTCGTCGAGTTCTTCGCCGGTGAGGTCGACTACGGCCCGCCGCCGGAGAATCCGTCGATCCCCAGCTCGCCCGACTTCCCCGAGACCGGCGACCCGGTGCGCCTGCACCCGGAGTTCGGCCCGTAGGACGTCGAGACCCGACCGATGGGTGTTTTCATGACCGAATCGTCATGAAAACACCCATCGGTCGTTTCGTTTCTGACCGGCTAGCTCGACAGTTGATCGAAGACTCGCCTGGCGCCGTCGGACACGAGCGCCGGTGATGGCAGCACGAATCTTGCGAGATGGCGCTCGAAGCCCGGCGAGAGGAAGCCGCGCCCGACGTAGATGGTGACGACGCGCAGGTCGTCGCGCTGTTTGAGCTGGTCGGCAAGCGCGGGTTCGAAACCCTGGTACGCCGAGCGACCGTACGGCGGGCCGGCGACCGTCTGGACGAAGCGCCATCTTCCTGACATCCGCCTGGAGGCGGCAGGGGCGTAGCCGATGGCCACGAGGTCACCGAGGTCGATTGGCCCCTGCCAGCGGGCGATCTGGCGCACGGCGAGGAGGCGCCCGTCGACTGCGACTCTGGTGAGGCCGATGATCAAGTTGCCGACGGCGACGGCCGCGACCCCGACCACGGCGACGATCAGGAACGCCCACTGCTGCAGGGCGACGGCCATGACGATGCCGACGACGGCGCAGGCGAGCGCCACCCAGCGGACGAAGCCGGGGAGGTAGTTGCGCAGCACGACGGCGTCCGGGAGCGCGTCCGGTGGCTGTGATCCGGCGGGCGGCTCGAGGCCAGCGTTTCGCAACGCGACGAGTGTGTCGATATGGCCGTGTTGCATCGCCAGCCGATAGGGCGACTTTGGTCCCCGCTGCGGCGACACGTCCGAGTGACGAGCAGCCAGCTCGCCGGCCTGTTCGGCGAGACCGCTGTTGGCCGCCACCTGCAACGACGTCCAGCCGTCGTTCCACGGCGCCGGGGCGGTTGTTGTCACGGTGAGCCCGGTGATCTTGGCGCGGGCGTCAGCGATCAAACCGGCGTGCGCCGGGGCTGCCGTGTCCCCGGCAATCTCCACGGCGTAGCCGCGTTGCGCTGCATCATCGATCCATTGCCGGGCCATCCGCCCGCTGGCGAGACCACCAGCACCCGTCGGCGGTTCGACGCGAATGCCACCGTCGCCGAGCAGCTCGATGCGGAGGGCGGCGGTCAGCCCGATCTCCGGCGATTCTGCGACCTCACAACGGACAACTATGTCTGCTGTGCGGCGGCAGAATCGGCTTCATCTGAGCCGGGACCGTCGGCGTCACGAACGCGCAGCTCATGGGTGACACCGTGTTGAGCCCTGATCTGCCTCGTCGACATCCGGGCGAACGTCTGATTGGCCTGGTTCTGGAACTCAACCGCACGCCAGTAGACGATCTCGCCTGTCTGCGGATTGATCACGACATAGTCGACAGTGATCGTGTCCGGGCGAGCTGATCCGGGGGGCCCGTCGAGCGTTGTGAAGCCGTCGACCTGGAAACCGTTGTCGACCCAGGCCGCCAGTTCGTTCTCCAGCTTCTTGTAGGCGCTGTTGTTGAACTGGGCGTCCTGCGGGAACATGTTGATGTCGCCCTGATCGCTGGCAAAGCGGTGAGCGACGATGTGGCCGCCGTGGTCGGTCAACAGTCCTCGGTCGGCGGCGTCGCCCTGCGCTCGGACCTCGGCCGCGCTGCGGTCGAGGCCGGTGGCGGACTCGTTGATCTCGAACCGAACCGAGCGCGTCGTGCCCTCGGCGTCGGCCCTGAACTCGAACGTGTTGGACCGGAACGACCGTTGACTGCGAACGAGGCCATCTGGCGAGACGGCGGCGACTGCGTCAGCAGCGACGCGTGAGCCGGCCGTAGCAGCCGCGCCAGCGGCAACGGCCGCTTCACCATCGGAGACGTCGGGTGTGTCTGACGTGTCAGGGGTGTCCGCCGCCTCCGGCGTATCCGCAGTGTCCGGCGTGTCCGCGGCCTGGGGTGTGTCAGCCGTGTCCGGCGTATCGGGCGTGTCGCCAGCGTCAGCAGCATCCGCGGTGTCCGGCGTATCGGGTGTGTCAGGCGTATCGGCCGTGTCCGGCGTATCGGGTGTATCCGCAGCGTCGGGCGTGTCCGCAGCCTCAGGCGTGTCAGCGGTGTCCGGCGTATCGGCCGTGTCCGGCGTATCGGATGTGTCCGCAGCGTCGGGCGTGTCCGCAGCCTCAGGAGTATCGGCTGTGTCCGGCGTGTCCGGGGTTTCCGCGGTGTCCGGCATGTCCGCCGCCTCAGGCGTAGCCGCGGTATCCGGAGTGTTCGGAGTGTCTGCCGGCTCATGCGCATCTGCCGTGTCGGGCGCGTCGGGCGTGTCCGCAGCCTCAGGCGTGTCAGCGGTGTCCGGCGTATCCGCGGTGTCCGGGGTATCGGCCGTGTCCGCAGCCTCAGGCGTACCCGCGGTGTCCTGGGTGTCCGGGGTATCTGCCGCCTCAGGCGTGTCAGCCGTGTCCGGCGTGTCCGCAGCCTCAGGCGTATCCGCAGCCTCAGGCGTATCAGCGGTGTCCGGCGTATCAGCGGTGTCCGGCGTATCAGCGGTGTCCGGCGTATCAGCGGTATCCGGCGCATCAGCGGTGTCCGGCGTATCAGCGGTGTCCGGCGTATCCGGCGTGTCCGCAGCCGCCGGCGTGTCGGCTGTGTCCGGCGTGTTCGATGTGTCGGGCGTATCAGCAGCCGCCGGCGAATCAGGCGTGTCCGCCGAATGCGTGTCGGGCGCATCGGCCGCCTGCGGCGGATCTGGCGTGTTCGGTGTGTCCGGTGTGTCGGCACCGGCGCTCGCCGGCGCCGGATCGGGCAGGTCCGGCGCCGGGGAGTCCGGCGAATTCACCGTGTTCGGATCGGCGCTTCCCGACGTCGGCACATCGGCACCGCCGTGGCCCGGGGCGCCGACGTTGTGCAGGAGTCCCCCGGCGCCAGTGCTCATCACGGTGTTTTGGACAATCGCCCCGTTGTCCCATCGGCCGTCGGCACCCCACGATGCCGGCATCGTCATGTCGTAGGTCTCGCCGATGACCCCGTCGACGGCTCCCGACACTCCCTCCGAGACCATCGAACCGCCCCGGGTCGACAACAGTCGCACACCGGTGGTGCTGGCCAGGCGGGTGCTTGTCGTCAGGGCATTGACACCGGCGCCGAGTCCACCGCCAGCGGCTCCACCGAGACCGCCGACCACGGCGTCGCGAACGATCGTCTCGCCGTTGAACTCACCGTCGCCGAGGTTCATCCCGGCCTCGAGACCCTCTCGGGCAGCTCCTGACGCCGCACCGGAGATGGCCCCGATGGCCGCACCACCGAGCACCATCGCCACGGGACCAGCGGTGCCGAGCGTGGCGACCGTAACGACGATGGCCGTGGCGGCGATCGCCACCGTGGCGATGTTCTGCCACTGCATACCCGTGCGGCGGTCACGGATGTCGTTGAACGCCTCGATCGAGATCGGCGACCGGCCAGTCGGGTCGAACAGGTTGATCGGGTCGTTGGCGGCGTACGTGTACGGCGACGTCGAACCCGCCCGTCCAGGCACCGGGGCAAGCGGATCGGGAGCGAGGAACTGGCGCGTCGCGACGTCGTATGGGCGCGCACCGAGCCACACGACGCCGTGCGTAGCGACACCGAAGTACGGATGCCAGCGGTCGTCATGCTCGGACGCGTCGCCCCAGGCGTCGGCGAGCTCGAACGGCCGCCATTGCACCGTCGAGTCACCAGCGACCGTCGCGAACGTGCCGGAATCGACGGTGATCACGGGCGCCCCGTCCAGCGAGATCGGTCGCGGTGGACCGGCGGCGAGATCCCAGGCGATGCTGGTGTCGCCCGCGCGGCGCAACGCACCAGTGACATCGGTGTCGAATCGGCACACGTCGCCGTCGGTGACGATCGCTTCGAGATGCGACGCACCCCACACGTAGGTGGTCTCGACAGCGCCGCTGGCTTTGACCCGGCGGCCGCGGGCGTCGTACTCGAACGTCGTCGTACCGGCCGCGTCGGTGAGCTCGACGAGCTGGTGGGCGGCGTCGTAGCTGAACCGGCGCTCGCCAGCCGGTGTGCTTTCGGCGACGAGACGACCGAGCTCGTCGTACTCCCACGCCGACTGTCCGCGGGAGTCGGACATCGACACGAGCTGGCCGGTTCCGTCGTAGGCGTAGGTCGTGACGTCCCCGTCGACGTCCTGCTGGATCACCCGCCCGGCGGCGTCGCGGCGCAGCGAGGTTGTCGACGTCGTGCCATCGCGGTGATCGACGACCTCGACGACCCGACCACACGGGTCGTGGGTCCAGGTGCGGACGAATCCCGGCGAGCTGAGCCGTTCGGGAAGCAGGTCGGCGTCGCGGATGAGCTCGATGTGCTCACCGCCGGGAAGCGTCCAGGTCGTAACCATCCCCGCCGAGCGCGTGACGCTCGGCAGGCCGTCGCCGGCCGCGCTGGCGACATCAGCGGCGGCACCGGTCAGCTCAGCGAGATCGAACTGCGACGGCCCAGCCGCGGCCGTGCGTGGATCGCGGTACGAGGTCGCGACGTGGCGTCCGGCGGCGTCGCGCTCGACGATCGTCTGCCGGCCGAGCTGGTCGGTGATCGACGCCAGCTGGTTGAGGGCGGTGTGCTCGTACCGAACCACGCCTCCCTGAGCGTCGACCATCTCGGCGATTCGACCGCGGACGTCGTACCCGTAACGGACGGCGGAGCCGAGGGAGTCGGCGGACTCGACCATGCGTCCGGTGAGGTCGTAGGTGAACCGCGACTCGCACCCTGTCGGGTCGAGCGACCTTGTCAACCGACCCGCCGTGTCGTAGTCGAACCGCCAGGTCTCTGCCGCAGCATGAAGGGCGACAAGCTGGCCGAGGACGTTGTACTCGTATCGCTGCTCGCGCCCGGCCGGCGACACGCGTCGCGTGATGTTTCCAGCGGCGTCGAGGTCGAACGTCCACCATCCGGTCCCGCTATCGAGGCCGACGACCCGCCCGGCGTCGTCGTAGCGGTAACGCAGCGTCGACGTGCCGTCGTTAACCTCGGCGAGGCGGCCGGCGTCGGTGTAGGTGTACGACTCTTGGCGTCCGTCCGGCGTTGTCTGCGACGCCAGCAGGCCCTCCGGTTCGAAGGCGGCCGTGTACTGCCGTCCGTCGGGAGTCGTCAACGTCCGCACCCGGTCGACGAGGTCGCGCTCCATCCGCCACGTCTTTCCGGCGGCGTCGGTGATCGCCATCCACCCGCCGAGGTCGCCGTACTCCTGGGCGAGCTCCTGTCCCGTCGGATCGGCCTGTTTGACGATTCGGCCGGCCGGATCGCGCACCATCACCCAGCGGTCGTCGTTGACGTCGATGGCGATCTGCCGACCGAACTCGTCGAGTTCAAGTCCGACCGCGTCGCCGTTGGCGAAACGGGCGCCGACGATGCGTTGCTTGTCGTCGACGAGAAGATCGGTGGTGATGCCATCGGCGGCGACGAGGCGCTGCGGCAGTCCGGCGCGGTTGTACTCGACCGATGTGGTGGCTCCGTCGGGGTCGACGCACGACAGGATCCGCCCGGCCGGCGAGTAGTGGATCTCGCCGCGCTGCCCGGCGGCGTTGATGACGGCGGTCAGCCGGCCAGCCTCGTCTCGCTCGTAGCCCACGACGCGGCCGTCGGGATGCCGGACTTCGACGACTGCCCCCGAAGCATCGACGTCGAATCGCGTCGTGTCGCCGACGCCATTCGTCGCCGCGGCGATCGTGCCATCAGGGCGCACCGTGAGGTGATCGACGACACCGTCGGAGTCGGCGATGCGAGTCGGCGTGCCGAACTCCCAGTCGATGTCGACGGCGAGTCCATGCTCACCGACGACGTCGATCCGCGAGGGGAACATCGAATCGTCCTCGTAGCGGAACTTGGTCGTTGTCGTGTTCGTGGATTGACGAACGAGCCGATCGAGGTCGTCGTAGTCGTAGCGCTCGATGTCGCCGCTCGACCAACGCACCTCCTCGCGGTGCAGCGCGCCGGCGGAGGAGTCAACCAGTGTGAAGCTGCGCCCATCGGGGTCGCGCTGGCTGACGACGCGACCGAGACTGTCGAAGCGCCGGGTGAAGCGGAACCCCCCGCCGGTGGCGTACATCTCGACGCGACCGCGCTCGTCGTGGGTGTACACGGACAGCGGATTGAAGTCCGGATCGGAGAGCGTCGTCCGGCGCACCTCGTCGTAGTCGAAACGCGTCGTGAACCCCGTGGCCGAGGTCTGCTCGATGACGCGGCCCTCGGCGTCGTAGACCATCGCCACGGTGCGGATCCCGTCGGCGTCGCTGATCGTCATGATTCGGCCGGCGTCGTCGACCTCGTAGGTCTCCGGGGACACGGCGTTGCCGACGGCGACGAGAGCGCCCGCCGGGTTGTAGTCGAACGTGGCATGGCGCCCGTCGGACGAGATGATCTCGACGACACGGTCGCCCTTCCAGCGCAACTCCAGCGTACGACCACTGTCGTGTTCGAGCCGAGTCAGCCGGCGGGAGCGGTGGTGGAAGCTGGTCGATCCTGCGAACGGCCCGGCGACCTCGGCGAGCAGGCCATCGCGGAAGGTCCAGTGCTGGTTCGGAGTACGCGATCGCCGGCCCCAGTGCAGCGTCAGGGAGTTCTCGTCGAGTCGTTCGACGGTGAGATCGAGATCGGCGCGGACCCAACGCCGACCGTCTCCGCTGGCGGGAATCGTGAGCTGCAGGGCGTCAGGACCGACGTAGTGGAACGAGCCATCAGCATCGACCTCGACACGGCATTCCGTCCACGCCCACCAGCCGGGACCGAACGCCCCCGGCTGCATCGACTGCGACGCGTACGTCCGCCGGAACGTCATGACGTCGAGGCGCGGCGGCATGGCGAAGTCGTGGGAGTCGACGAGGAGGTGACCGGTGGCTGTGCACACCGGATCGTTGACGTAGCCGGAGTCCTGCGGAACGGTGCCCACCTGGGGCGGAGTCACTGTGATCTGCGAGGAGGCGACGAGTTGGGTGATGTCGATGTTGCGTTCGGCGGCGAGGGCTCGCAGCGCCGAGTCGAAGGCGACGCCGTTCACGGACACCAACCCGTTCTCGCTGGCGTGGTCGGCGGCGAGTAGGGCGTCGTGAACGAGCTTGACCCAGGCGGGGATCTCCCGCAGCTCGCTGATCAGGCTCGTCATCGCCGCCCCGACGATCGCGTCACCCTGCGCCGCGCACCCGCCACCAGGCGCGTTGCGGAAGGCGATGAACGCGTTGTCGAGGGTGTCGCGGTCGGTCTCGAGCTGATTGGCGGCCGCAGTTTCGGTCGTGTCGAAGGAACTGAGCTCGTCGGGTCGTGCCTGTACGTCGGTCATCTCGCGGGGAAGTCCTCGGGGTCGCTTTAGCAGGGTCGGCGGCGTCTCCACGGTATCAAGATCGCCACTAGATGAGTCGTCGCCCGAGGCCCGGAGGTTCCGACGACATAGGATCGCGTCCCTGTGCAACAGGAAGAAGCGCTCAACACGATCGTCCACTCCCTGCTCGAGGAGCAGGCGCTCGTCGGCGACCCCGATTGGGACTCCTTCGCCGTGATCGTGTCGATCACCCCGGCAGTCAGCGAGATGACCGCCTACCGCTATGCCGGGGAGGGGCCCGGCAAGCCGACGCCGGTGCGGGCGACCGGCTTCCAGCGGTTCCGCGACCTGCAAGCGGCGACTACCGGTCCCGACGGTGCGACGTGGGAAGTGTGCATCATCAAAGTCGAGCGAGACACCAAGCGTGGGTCGGTGAACTTCGTGTACAGCCCGGAAGCCGAACTCTGGCGGGTGACGCCGGAATCCGCCCAGCGCATCGCCGAAAACGCCCGCCCCCGCCCCGCCGACTTCGCCTGAGCGCCTCGATTGGTGAGCCCGGCCAGCGGGACGCCTGCGGCTCCTCACTCATCCGTAGATCTGGCCGTTGCGCCTGTAGCTGTGGTTGGCTCTTGAAGTGGGTGGTCGCCGGCCATCGCGACGGGCTCGACGGATTCTGGGTCCCCGATCCGGACATTTCTGTCGTTGTTGCGGCCGCAGAATCGCCGGCGGTCGGTGGGCACGGAGAACTGTGAGCCGTCGGCGCCGAAATCGGCGCCCAGCGCTCACAGTTCCGGGGAGAGCCCGGCAACGCGGGCCGCGCCACGCCTTCAGGAGCCAGCAACCGTGGCGCAGCACGCGGGCGACCCACGGGACGTGAGGAGAGCCGGACATCTGGTGCGTGGACTCACCAATGTGCCCCATCAGGCGACGTGGACGGCACGGGCACCTGCCTCGACGACGAATGAGCGGTCCGTGCGGACCGGCGCATCGTCGGCACCCGTCACGTAGGGCACTACCCGGAAGTCCACCGTCATCTCCGTCGGTGTCACTCGACAACGGAGATAGCCACGGCGTTGGTTGGCATAGTGCAGGTCGGGGGTGTTGGCGAGGAAGCGCCGCCCGGAGTCGGAAAGCTCGGCGCCGTCGCCGCCGCTGCTGATCGACGTCGTTGCGAACTCAGCGCCGATCGGAGTCGAGCTCGCCGCACCAGCAGGCCTGATGTCGAAGGCATAGCCGGCGTGAAGATCTCCGGTCAGGACGACGGGGTTGGGTGCCGTCGCGAGAGCTTCATACAGGAGTCGCTGGGCGGCCGGGTAGCCATCCCAGGTGTCGACGTTGACGATGCCGTGGTCGCGGCCGTCGACGTGGAGGTGGCTGGCGATCACCTGCTGGGCGACGATGTCCCACGTCGCCGTCGACCGGGCCAGCCCATCCGCCAGCCATCGTTGCTGGCGGTGACCGAGCATCGTTCGGCGCGGGTCGTCGCGCTCGGCGGTGGCTCGTTGCCATGCCGCCCCGGCGATCTGATCGGAGCGGTGCTGACGGGTGTCGAGTACATGGATGTTGACGAGCGTGCCGAAGCCGTGGCGCCGATGCATCCTCATCGACGCGCCGTCCGGCGGCGGCGCACGGAGGGGAAGGTGCTCCCAGTACGCCTGATACGCGGCGGCTCGGCGGACGGCGAACTGTTCCGGCGACGCCGGGCCGCCGGGGACGCCGGCAGCGTAATTGTCCTCGACCTCATGGTCGTCCCAGGTGGCGATCCACGGGGAAGCCTGGTGGGCGGCCTGCAGGTCGCGGTCAGCCTTGTACCAGGCGTACCTGGCGCGATAGCCGGCGAGATCGTGCGTCTCCGTGGTGAGGTGGGTGGGCAGCGGAGTGACGAGTCGGCGACCGCACGCTCGCTCGTCGATGGCGCGCTCGTAGAGGTAGTCGCCGAGGAAGACGACGAGGTCGGGCCAGTCGGCGGCGAGATGTCGATGCGCGGTGTAGTAGCCGGCGCCCCACGATTGACACGATGCCGCGGCGACGTCGAAGTGGCCGACCGCCAGACCGGGATGCGGAGCGGTCTTCGTGCGGCCGATCGGACTCAACCAGCGACCGCACTTGAATCGATACCAGTAGTCGCGTCCGGGTCGCAGACCGTCGACCACGACGTGGAGCGCGTGGGCATGCTCGGGCGATGTCAGCACGGTGCCCGCTTGTTCGATGTCGGTGAGGCCTGCATCGCTGCCGACCTGCCATTCGACCTCGTGTGGTCGCTGGTCGATTCCGGTGTCGTAGGGGTCGTCTGCCGTGGAAACGAGTCGAGTCCACAGCACAACGCTCTGCGGCCACGGGTCGCCGGAAGCGACACCGAGGGTGAACGGGTCTCGTCGCGGAAGCGGTGATGCCGCCTTCGTGATGTTGCTCGGCACCTCGGCGACAGCGTGGCGGGAGAGCGCTGCGCCGATCCCGGCCGCCCCGGCCGCGGTGCCCAGGGCAAGGAATCGTCGCCTGCTGAGGTCCAACGACTACATGGGAGCAAGCCGAGGTGACGGCTTTGGATCGGCGAGGTAATTACACAGTGATCATTCGGTGATCGATCGGAGACGCCAGACGACCGCTCCGGGCCAGGTCAAAGGCCGAGCGCTGTCTGCGTATCCGGGCCGGCGATGCCGTCGACCTCGAGGTTGTTGGCGGCCTGGAAGTCACGCACGGCCGCCTCGGTGCGCGGGCCGTAGGTGCCGTCGACGGCGATCGGATAGCCGACGGCGACAAGAGCGATCTGAACCTGCTCGACCTCCGGGCCGGAGGAGTCGGGGAGCACGTTCTCGCGCTCGGGCAGGCCATCGGCGCACAACTCGGCGAACTCGGCGGCAGTGTGCACGGCCATTCCGGCGGCCGTGAGGTCGTCGACGCATTCTGCGGGGAACGCTCCGTCGTGGACCCAGCCCTCGTCCGTCACATGGAACACGTCCACGCGACAGTCGACGCCCGCTGCTGCGCACGACTCCGGCCCGAGCGCCCAGCCGCCACGACACGCCGTGATCCCGTCCACGGCGCGACCGAGGTCGGCGCCGATCGCTGCCGCCGTGCACTCGACAGGTTGGCCGGCAGTGACGACGACCGCGGACGTTGGTGCCGTCGTCGTGGCCGCCGGGGGTGGAGACGTCGACCCAGGGGTGGCGCCGGGGCCGATGCCGAGCGCCGCTTGCGTGCGCGGGCCGCTGATGCCATCGACCTCGAGACTGTTACGGGACTGGAAGTCGCGCACGGCCGCCTGCGTGCGTGGCCCGTATCGACCGTCGGGGACGAGGTCATAGCCGAGACCGACGAGAGCGACCTGCAGCTGCGTCACCCGATCGCCGGTGGTGTCGGGACGGATGATCTCCGCCGGACCGGCATCGCCCTCGCATGCCGACGGGTTGAATGCCAGCGCCGTGTAGATCGACATGCCGGACTCGCTGAGCGCCTCCGGGCATTCGATCGAGAACAACCCGTCGTGAGTCCATCCGTTCTCGGTCACGTGGAAGACGTCGACGTCCGCGCATCCCTCGCCCGGCGGACAGGGATCGACGCGACCGATCGCCCACCCGGCGCGGCACCTGACGTCCTCGATGACGAGATGCCCGGTGTCGGCACCGATCGCGTCCGACGAGCAGTTCGGCGGCTCACCCGGCGTGACGACAACGGTCGACGTCGGTCCCGCCGGTTCGGTGGTCCGTAGTTGCGTCGGAGGTGCTGTCTGTTGCTGCGTCGGCGCGACCGGTGGCTGCGTCGGCGGCAACGTGGCCTGTGTCGGTAGCGGCAGCGGGGCGGCGGTGGTCGCCGGTGTCGTCGTGGTGGGCGGGCCGATCGTGGTCGGGGGCACGGTCGACGTCGCCGACGAGTCGGACGTGATCCGCGGGATCGTGTCGTCCGGAGATGCGTCGCGCGAGTCGGCACATGCACCGGCAGCGATCGCCAACGCGGTGGCGGCGACGACGTTCCGCCAGCGCCGACGCGGCATCCGAGTGCGCCCAGCCATGGGTTCCAGTATCGGCGCTGCCAGGGCGCCGATCAGGTCATCCCCCCGGGACGCCGCTCGTACACTGCGCCGTCATGCCAAGCCGGCGAGTCACGCTCCTGACCGCGCTCGTCGTCCTGACCGTCGGGGTGATCGCCGTGTCCGCTGTCGGAGGCGGCGACGGTGGTGACCCTCTGCGACTGGAACCGCTGCCCGATCATCCGCCGGTCGACGTCGAGAGCACCACGGCCGACAGCACCACCCCCGAGAGCACGGAGCCGGCATCGACATCGTCCACATCGACGTCGACCACATCCACGTCGACGACTACAACGACGATCGACCCGGAGCTCGTCCCGCGTGCGTTCCCGGTCGACCCGGCGGTGAACAGCTCGTTCACGCCGGAGGCCCACTCCAGCTACCGGGCAACCGACATCTTCGCCAGCTCCGGTTGCGGGACGGCGTTACTCGCGCCCGTGTCCGGGGTCGTCGACGAGGTGCAGCCCAACACTTGGGATGAGAACGTCGGCGATCCGGCGACTCGTGGCGGAAACGCCGTGGCGATCATCGGCGACGATGGCGTCCGCTACTACCTCGCCCATTTCCAGCTGATCGACCCGGCGATCGTCCCCGGGGCACGTGTCGCCGCCGGGGACCATCTCGGCGAGATGGGCGACACCGGCCGGACCAGCGCCTGCCATGTCCACTTCGGGCTGTCGCTGCCCTGCCCGAACGACGAGTGGTGGGTCCGTCGCGGCGTCATCTGGCCGGACGAGTACCTGACTGCGTGGCAACAGGGCGACAACCTGTCACCCCTCCCGGAATTGCAGGCGTGGTTCGCCGAGTACCCCGACGCCTGCACGTCCGTCGAGAACACGCCCTATCCCGTCGGATAGGCGGGCCCGCGTCAGCTCGGCGACCACGAACCGGTCATGCGGCTGACACAAATCGCCGGACATCGATTCTGGGGCCGCAACGCGGACAGAAATGTCCGGATCGAGGCCTAAGAATCCGTCGAGCAACCGCAACCGAGCACGGCCGAACCCACGATCCGCCGGAGACACTCCAATCGGGCCGACACTGCGGACTCAGTCGGTGACGACCCGATCGAGCTCCTCGAGCTCGCGCTCGCCCTCGGCGAACTCGAGCTCGGATTCCATCTCCGCGACCACCTTCGCATCGCTGTGAGCGGTGATCCAACCGACGAGCGCCCCGAAGTCGTAGGCCGTCTCGTTGTGGAGGTGGTGGTCGATTCCCGCCGTCTCGACTTCCTCGCTGACACGGATGCCGATCGTCTTCTTCAAGGCGATGGCGATGGCCAGCGTGATCACGAACGAGTAGGCGCCGACGCCGGCGTTGGCGAACAGCTGCTCGCCGAGCAGGTTGAGCCCGCCGCCGTAGAAGAGTCCCTCGCTGAAGTCGAGGCCGAAAAACGCCGGGTTGGCGAACAGGCCGACGGCGAGCGAACCGACGAGTCCGGACACGAAGTGCACGCCGACGACGTCGAGCGAGTCGTCGTAGCCGAAGCGGTACTTCGCCTTGACGGCGAAGCAGCTGGCGACACCGGCGAGAGCGCCGATGGCGATCGGTGCCATTCCCGACACGAATCCGGCTGCCGGCGTGATGCCGACGAGACCGGCGACGATGCCGGAGGCGGCGCCGAGGTTGGTGAAGTGGCCGTCGCGGACGCGCTCGACGAGCGCCCAGGTCAAGCCGCCGGCGGCAGCGGCGATGAACGTGTTGATGAACGCCTGCGCGGTCTGACCGGTCGCGCCGAGCGCCGAACCGGCGTTGAACCCGAACCAGCCGAACCACAAGATGCCGGTACCGAGCATCACGAGCGGCATCGAGTGCGGTGCCGAGTTCTCCCGTGGCCAGTTGGCGCGGCGGCCGAGCACGAGGGCGACGGCCAGGGCGGCGATGCCGGCATTGACGTGGATCGCCGTGCCGCCGGCGAAGTCGAGTGAACCTCGCTGGTAGAAGTAGCCGCCGAAGACGACCTTGAACACCGGGCAGAGCACGAGGATCAGCCACAGCGGAACGAACAAAGCCCACGCCGAGAACTTCATCCGGCTGGCGACCGCCCCAGAGATCAGCGCCGGGGTGATCACGGCGAACATCCCGAGGAAGGCGACGGTGGCGATCGCCCCGCCGTTGTCGTCAAGGATGCCGATGCCGTTCAGGAACGCGGCGTCGAGGTTGCCGATCCATTTGTTGTCGAACGGGTTCTGGGCGAGCGTGTAACCGATCGTCACCCACAGCACGGGAACGGCGAGGATGCACCAGAAGTTCATCATCAGCATGTTCAGCACGCTGCGGCTGCGGTCCATGCCGCCGTAGAACAGGGCGAGACCGGGGGTCATGAAGAGCACGAGCGCCGCCGAAGTCAGCACCCACGCCAGAGAACCACTGTCCACCTGAGCTCCTTTGTCGGTTCATTGGCTGCGGGCGGCGCTGCCCATGCCTGCCGGTCAGCGACCGGCGTTTCGTGTTGATCGACGGTGTCACTTCTGTGTTTCGGGCGTATTTCCGAACCGTCGCCCGTGTGTGAACTTGCCGCGCCCTAGGACGTGACCAGCGTGGCGAGCGCCCACACGGCGCCAACGAGGCCGACCGCGGCCATCAGCAGCGAACGCCCGAGCGGGGCTCGTTCGAGGGCATCGTGCTCCGGCTTCTCCGGCGGACGGGCGATGGCGACGACATTGCCGACGAACAGCGCCCCGCCGAGCGCAAGCACGAGCCAGGCGAGAAGGTCGTCACCGAGGAACACGCGCCCAGGATGGCGGCGATCAGGCACCGCTCAACGCAGCTGACGCACCTCCCGTCGAGATCTCCACCGGTTGTGCGGCAAGATTCACAGGATTCCGGGACACGTGTCGGCGTCGCTTCGCATCACACTGATGGCAGGTACTGAGCGCCGAAGGAGTGATCACGATGTCGAGACCTGTCACCGATGCCACGTTGCCCAAAGACATCGACGTCCTCGTCATCGGTGCCGGCCACGCCGGGCTGGCGATGTCGAGCTTCCTCAGCCAGGCGGGTCGGGAGCACCTCGTCATCGACCGCCGCGACCACCTGGGTGGTGGCTGGCAGGATCGGTGGGACCAATTCCGGCTGGTGACCCCGAACTGGACTTCTTCGTTCCCCGGCTGGGCGTACGACGGCGCCGAACCTGACGGCTTCATGACCCGCGACGAGATCACTGCGCGGGTCGCCAAGTACGCCGACGTCGTGGGCGCTCCCGTCGCCCTCGCCACGGAGATGCAACGACTGACGCCGATCGACGGCGCCGGCTTCCGCGCCGCCACGAGCCGCGGTGAGCTACTGGCGCGGCAGGTCGTCGTCGCCACTGGGAGCTATCACACCCCGCGTATACCATCCCTGGCCCGACACATCGCCGACCGCGTCACGCAGCTCCACGCTCACGAGTATCGAAGCGAGGCGATGCTGCCCCCGGGTGGGGTGCTCATCGTTGGCTCCGGACAGACCGGGCTACAGGTCGCCGAAGAGCTGTTCGCCGCCGGCCGGCAGGTGTATGTCGCTGTGGGCTCGGCCGGGCGGGTGCCTCGTCGCTACCGCGGCCGTGACCTATTCAGTTGGCTCGCCGACGTCATCCGCCGCGGCCCGGAAGTCGGTGTCACGCTGCCGACCGCGGAGCAGCTTCCCGACGGCCGCCGACGGTTCAGCGCGATGCCGGCGTTGTCCGGCCACGATGGCGGCCACGACACCAACCTGCGCCAGTACGCCGCCGATGGAATCGCACTGGCCGGGCACCTGACCGCTGCCGATGGAGAGCGCCTGACCTTTGCCGGCGACCTCACGCGCAACCTCGAACTGGCCGACCAGTTCTTCGACGAACGCTTCCGTCCGATCATCGATGCGTACATCGAGCGGGCCGCGATCGGGGCACCGCCCGACAGTCGTGTCGCTGTCGTCCACGAGCCCGAGGAGTTGACCGAGCTGGATCTCCGGCGCGAGGGGATCTCGACGATCATCTGGGCGACGGGGTACGGACTCGACTACGGGTGGATCGACGCGCCGTTACTCGACGAGTTCGGCTACCCACGCAACGCGCGAGGCGTCACCTCCATCCCTGGTCTCCACTTCCTGGGTCTGCTGTGGCAGCACTCCCAGGCGTCCGCCTCGCTCCTCGGCCCATCGCTCGACGGCCCCTACCTGTTGGAGATGATGAACCGCGACGCGCCCCGGCGGATGCGCCGAACGGCCGTGTCGCCCACTGCATAGCCGCGTGGTGGACCGGAAGGAGAGGTCGATGGGCGAAACGCCAGCGCTGTCCGTTGGTCTGTCGCACGTGCTGTTGGCGTTCACGATCGAGGCCGACAACCAGGTCGAGCAAGGGCTACGCGACACCGGCGCGCGGCCGGTTTCGCTCGTGATGTGGTCGAACGTGATGCGATACGTCACCGACGACGGCATCGCGGTCGGTGACGTGGCCCACGCGACGTGTCAGCCGCACAAGCCAGTCGCCTCGATCGTGGGTGGCCTGGAGCGGTGGCGGTACGTCGCCGTCGACCACGACCCGCGGGACGGCGCCGTCCCTCGGCGCGATGGGTTCGGTTCGGCGCGGGGCGTCAAACCTCAGACCGTGCTCCGACCGACGACGGCCGGAGCGGTCGCGCGGCAGTTGTGGGAACCGGTGGTCGCCGAGGTCGAGGAGCGTTGGGTCGAGCGATTCGGTTCGCAGGATGTCGATGAACTGCGCAACGCCGTCGCCGGGATCGATGACCAACTCGGTGTGGCGATGCCTCGCTACTTGCCCGTGCTGAACGCCAAGGGACTCTTCGCGGCCCCGGTCGTCGCGCTGCGCGAGAGCGATGGCCATTTCATTCGGGACCTTCCCACACTCCTCTCCCGGGTCCTGCTCGCTTACACAATGGACTACGAGCACGGTTCCGCTGTCTCGTTGCCGATCGCCGCCAACGTGCTCCGAGTCCTCGGTCCGGATCCGTCTCCGATCACGTCGTTGCCGCTGGCCACCGGTCTGTCCAAAGAGGCCGTGAGCACGATGCTCACGTGGCTCGATCGCGAGGACCACGCGAAGGTCGCGCCGGGTGCGAACGGTCGCGGCAAGGTCGTCGCCCTGACGGCCACTGGATCCGCGGCCCAGCACTTCCATCTCGAACGGCTGACCGAAATCGAGACGTCGTGGAACGAGCGGTTCGGGCCGGACACCGTCGCGACTCTCGAGGCGGGTCTCGCACGGATTCTCGGCAACAGCTCACTTTCCGCCGGACTCGTGACGCCCCCGGGTGGATGGCGAGGCGAGGGCCACTACACGGCCCGCACCGCCGCCTTCATCGACCATCCCACGACTGCACTGCCGCAGAATCCCGTCGTCTTGCACCGCGGTGGCTGGCCTGACGGCAGTTGATCATCTACTGGCTTCGAGTTTGCCGAGGTCGCGCTCGGCATATCGGTTGTGCCAGAACTCTTCCTCGAACACTGTCGAGATGCAGTCGCGGACGAGGTGGGGGCCGTTCTCGAGCACGTCGACAGACCGGGTGAGGTCGTCGGCGGTGATGGCGGCCAGGTAGTCGCCGAGCTGAGTTGCCTGATCGTTGCGTGCTTCGAGCACTTCCGCCAGCGATGGCGCTGCCTCACGGTCGACGTCTGGCCAGGGGAAGTCGACGGAACCGCTGTCGATCAACCCATCCGACCGGAACTGTCCACCAAGGATCGGTGCGGTGAACCACTTGTCCATCGCGAACACGAGATGCCGCAGCGTCTGCACGAACGACCACTCGCCGTCGACCGAGCTGTGCATGTCCTCCGCCGGGAGCTGTTGGGCACGAGCGGTGGTCGCCGCCCACTGCTCGCGCAGCGCAGCCCACCCGGTGCGCATGCTCTCGGGGTCGGAGACGTGCAGGACCTTCCGCAAGGGGTACCACTGGTCGCGCTCGTTGACGAACGCCGTCACGTCGACCCCGTTGACCACGAGCCCGTCGATGAACGCGTCGATCTCAAAATTGACGAGCCACGCGTGCGAGATCTTCACATCCGTCAAGTTGACGTCCCGGAACCGCGCACCTCGCAGATCGGCGCCCCAGAACACTGCGGACGTCAGGTCACCCTCGAACTCCTCCGGCACCTCCAGGCTCCTTTCTCATCTACCGCTTGATGCGCGAAATGGCGGTCTGCCGACCATTTCGCGCCTCATGGTAAGAATGCACGATGTCAGAACTCCTCGTTGACTTCATCACGTCGCTCGACGGCTACGCGTCGGCGGACGGCTGGCCGGGCTTCTGGGGTCTCCAGGGACCTGAGTACCTCGCCTGGTTGGGTGAACAACCCGAGGTCACGTACGTGATGGGAGCGAACACCTACCGACTGATGTCGGGCTTCGCCGGCGGCGAGACTCCGGCGGGAACGGACGAGTTCAACACCGACGAGGAGGCTTCCCTCGACGGACTCACGCGAGCGTCGAAGGTGGTGTTCTCCAAGTCTCTCGAGGCACCGCTCACGTGGGCCAACGCCACGCTCGTGCGAGATGACGCCGTCGAAGTCGTTCGCTCGATGAAGGAGAGCGACTCGGACCTGATGAGCACGATCGGCAGCATCAGCCTGTGCCGGTCGCTGCTGCGGGCCGGACTCGTCGATCGTTTCCGTGTCGTGATGTTCCCGGTGATCACCGGCGCCACGGGAGCGGAGCGCATCTACGACGGCTACCCGGACGTCGCCCTCGAGATGATCGGCAACCGCACATTCGACGGTCGCATCCAACTGGTCGAGTACCGGCCCCGCGTGCTCGAACACCCACCGCTCGACCCCACCACCTGAATCGAGGGCAGCGCCCCGGTCAGTACGGGATGTAGTAGAGGGGCACGGCCCCGCACAGCCGGTTGACGCGGCCGTACGCGTCGACTGTGTAGCAGAGGTAGCCGCCGGCGGACTCGTCGCGTGTGTCAGTGGAAGCGGCGGTGGCTGCGATCGCACCGCCGGCAACGAGTGTTCCCAACGCGAGAGCACAGACCATCAGAGTCTTGCGTCGGCTGCCGACGCCGGGCGTGCGTTGGTGCTTGTCCATGATGTCCTCCTTCGTTGGTTCGCGACCCGGCGGGTCGTCTGCAAGGAGTTCGGAGCTGACGGACGAGCGGATGACCGCGTGCCCCCGTTGCGTCGTGAAAACCTCCATCAGCCGTGGTGGCGATGCGTGATGATGGATGAGGTGCCCGAGGACGTACTGGCTGCGGCCCGCGCTGCTTACGCCGCCAACCGCTGGGCCGAGGCGCGAACCGGCTTTCTCGACGCTCGCGGGGATGGCGAGCTGTCGCCGCCCGACCTCGCTGCTCTCGCCGACTCGGCGTGGTGGCTGGGCGAGATCGAGGAGAGCCTGGCGTGTTCCGAGGAGGCGTACGCCAGCTACCTCGCCGGGTCCGATCCCAAGGTCTGCGCCGCGGCGATGCTGGCGATGGACCTCGCCTTCTTCTGGTTCATGCGCGGCGAGGAGGCGATCGGCTCGGGCTGGCTGAGTCGCGCCCAACGACTGCTCGACGGCCAGTCCGATTGCGTCGAGTACGGGTATCTGCTGCTGTTCCAGCTCGAAGGCGAGCTTGCCGCGGGACAGCTTGACGGCGCCATCGACGCGGCAACCGAGATCGGCGCGATCGCAGCTCGCCACGGCGACGACACGCTGCATGCGAACGCCGTCGCCTGCGAGGGCACGGCGATGATCAAGGCAGGGAACGTTTCGGTCGGGCTCGCCCGTCTCGATGAGGCAATGCTCCCGGTGGTCGCCGGGCGCGTCCGGCCGGCGTATGCCGGGCACCTCTACTGCCAGTTGATGAGCATCTGCTATGACCTCGCCGACCTGCGCCGGGCGCAACAGTGGACCGACGCCACCGAGCGATGGTGTGCCGGCTTCAGCAGCGCCGTGATGTTCGTCGGCGTCTGTCGGGTGCATCGGGCCCAGCTGCTCGAAGTTCGCGGCGAGTGGGATCAGGCCGAGCGCGAGGCGACACGGGTCTGCGACGAACTCGCCGAGATGAACACCTTCGCCGTCGCCCTCGCCCGCTACGAGCTGGCCGAGCTTCGGCGGTTGCGTGGCGACCTGGAAGGCGCCGCCGAAGGCTACGACGATGCGCATCGCCTCGGCCATGAGGCACAGCCCGGATCGGCGCTGCTGTGGCACGCCCAGGGACGTAGCGCGGAGGCGCTGGAGTCGCTGCGCGCCGCCGACACCTCGATGTCCGACCCGCTCACCCGCACCCGACTGTGGGAAGCGTTGGTCGAAGTAGCCATCGGTGCCGACGACCTGGCGGCGGCTGCGATGGCGTGCCGCGACCTCGAGACGTCGGCTCGCGTGTACGGGAGCCCTGGCTTCGCCGCCTCAGCGGCGCTGGCGCGTGGGCGGGTGCGACTCGCCGAGGGCGACGCCGCTGCCGCCCTGCAGGCGCTGCGGACAGCCCGCCAGCGCTGGCAGGAACTCGGCGTGCCCTACCGGGTCGCCGAGACACGGATGCTGCTCGCCGCCGCCCAGCGGTCCCTCGGCTTCGGCCACGCGGCCGACATCGAGCAGCAGGCCGCCGCCACCGCGTTCGCCCGGCTCGGCGTGGTCGCGCCCCCGGGACGTGACCCCGCTCGTCCGCTCGCCGAGCCGCCAGCGGGGTTGACGCGCCGCGAGGCCGAAGTACTCGGGTTGGTCGCTCGCGGTATGTCCAACCGTGAGGTCGCGGCCGCCCTGTTCCTCAGCGAGAAGACGGTGGCCCGCCACCTGGCCAACCTTTACACCAAGCTCGGAGTCAGCTCACGTACCGCAGCTGCCGCGTATGCCCACGCGCACGGGCTCGTCACGCCGGCGACTGCATAGTTCGATGTAGGGGCGACGGCCGAAATGCACGAATCGGCCGAAGTTGCCCCGCCTCCAGGCTGCGTACGTTCGTCGGCGATGAGAGTCGCTGCAGTTCACGACACGCTCGTCGAGACCGCTCGTGAGCTAGGACCGCTGATTCGGGAGAACAGCGACCGAGGCGAGCGCGACCGGCATCTCCCGCCAGCGACCGCCGAAGCTCTCGCCATGGCGGGCTTGTTCCGCCTCTGCCGACCGCACGAGCTCGGAGGTCTCGAGACCGACCCGCTCACCGTGATCGATGTCGTCGAGGAGATCGGCCGTCATGACGGGTCGGCGGCATGGTGTGCGCTCAACTGCGGCATCGCCGGAGTGCTGCAAGCGTTCACGCCGCGCGAGGGAGCTGCCGAGATCGGCGACAGCGTGGTCAACGGCATCATCGCCCCTTCCGGCCGCGCCGTCGAGGTGGACGGTGGCTACCGCGTAACCGGCCGGTGGGCCTTCGTCAGCAACTGCCACCACTGCGACTGGCTCGCGGCGACAAACTTCGTCTGCACCGGCGATGCCGTGAAGGAGGGCGAGGCGGGTCCGGCGATGGTGATGACCTGGATCGAGCGATCCGACGTTCGAATCGTCGACACCTGGGACACGTCCGGCCTGCGGGCGACGGGCAGCCACAACATCGAGGTGTCCGATGCGTTCGTACCGAACTGCCGAGCGATCGCGATGCCTGAAGGCGAACCTGAGTACGCGGGGGCACTGTTCCGCTTCCCCATCGTCGGGTTGTTCTCGGTGGGCATGGCAGCGGCAGCGCTCGGCATCGCCCGCGCCGCGATCGACGAACTGTTCCGTCTGGCTGCGACGAAAACACCGTTCGGAATGGCGTCGACCTTGGCGACGCGCCCGACCACGCAGCTTGCGGTCTGCGAAGCAACGGCGACGGCCGGCGCAGCGCGGGCGCTGTTGGTCGCCGAGTGCGCCCGGGTGTGGGACCTGGCCCAGGAGGGCACGCCGGTGCCTCCGCAGCACGTCGCCCCGCTGCGGGTGGCCGCGACGCATGCGGTCACGGCGTCGGCCGACGTAGTCGATCGCATGTACACGGCGGCAGGAGGGACGGCTCTATTCGCCGCCAGCCCACTCCAGCGCTGCCTGCGCGACGTTCACGCGATCACCCAGCATCATTTCGTCGCGCCGCCGACCTACGAGATGCTCGGACAGATCCTGCTCGGCCTGGAACCCGACGGATTCATGCTCTAAGGAGGGCTGCAGCGATGACCACCACACTCGACGAGCGCAAGGCGGAGGCCTTTGCCGAGCAACTGTTCGGCCACTACGTCGGCAGCTTTGTCACCTACATGGTCGAGCTCGGCCACCGCACCGGCCTGTTCGCGGCCGCCGCCGGCGGCTCGGCGGCGAGCGACGAACTAGCCGCCCGTGCCGGCCTCCAGGAGCGGTACGTCCGCGAGTGGCTCGGTTCGATGGTGACCGCCGGCGTCATCGACTACGACCCGGTGACACAGCTGTACACGCTGCCGGCGGAACACGCCTGCTGCCTCACCGGTGACGGCGAGCTCAACGTCGCGCCGTTCAGCCTGGCAAGCTCGCACCTCGCCAAGTTCATCGAGCCGGTCGCTCGCGCCTTCCGTGACGGTGGCGGCGTGCCGTACTCGGAATTCCGCCCGGAGTTCACCGACGTGATGGATGCGCTGAGTCGCGGCATGTTCGACGGGGTTCTCGTCGACGGGATCGTCCCACTCGCCGGCGATCTCTCCGAGCGCCTGACGGCGGGGATCCGCGTCGCCGACATCGGCTGCGGAACCGGCCACACCACGAACATCCTCGCCGGGGCGTTCCCCGCATCGCGGGTGTTCGGCTACGACCTGGCGGCGGACGCCATCGAGCGCGCCCGCGACGAGGCGGCCGACTACGGGCTCGCCAACGTCGCCTTCGAGACGGTCGACGTCCTCGAGCTCCCGACCGACCCGCCGTTTGGCGCGATCTTCGCATTCGATGCGATCCACGACCAGGCCGACCCTGCCGGCGTGCTCGGCCGGGTGTTCGACGCCCTGGAGCCGGGCGGGGTGTTCGTGATGTTCGACGTGCGTGCATCGAGCCACCTGGAGAACAACATCGGCAACCCGATGGCGCCGCTGCTCTACGCAATCAGCACACTGCACTGCATGACCGTGTCGCTGGCGGTGGGTGGGGCAGGCCTCGGCACCGTCTGGGGTGAAGAGCTCGCCGTCGAGATGCTCGCCGCCGCCGGGTTCGTCGACGTCGAGGTGCACGAGGCGCCGGCCGATCCGATGGACTCGGTGTACGTGGCGCGCAAGCCTGCCTAATCAACCGCCTTTGTGCGCGAAAAGTACTTCCAGTGCCCTTGTGACACGACCTCGACGGTGCCATCGACCACCTTGATGGCCGTCTCGTCGTCCATCGCGTACGCCGGACCCGAGATGCCCGACGCCCATCGTTCCGCCGCAGCCATGGAGTTGCCCGGCATGCCGTCCTGCGCCAGGTGTGGACAGATGGAGAAGTCAACGATGCCCAACGTGCTGTCGTCGCCGGTCGGCGGTCTCCACTGGACGAACTCCTCCCCGATCCTGGGGGTCATCACCATGCTCCCGGCGCTCAGTCCCACCCAGACCGTCTCGCTCAGCGACGGAAGCAGGTCCGCCAGCCCGGACTCCCGCATCCAGTGGCACAGGTAGAGGGCATCGCCGCCTGCCACCAACAGGACGTCCGTCCCCCGCACAAGGGGCACCCAGCGCTCGTCGTCGATGCTGGGCAGCGCGGTGAGCTCGAGCACACCGACGGACTTCCAGCCCAGGTCGACCATGGGATTGTCGGAATTTCCACTGATGAACCGCCACGCCTGGACGCCGGGCCCGACCATCGGGTGCGCGTACTGCGCGGTGGGGATACACAGGGCGCTCGAGTCGGCGATCGGCTTGCCCAGGAGATCGACCAACGCGTCGTGGATGCTGGTGTTCGTGACGCCCGCGGACGTGAGAAGAAGTCGCAAGGTGCCTCCCCGATTCGAGTGCGCTGCAGAGGTCCGGGGTAGAGACGTGGGACCACCGCGAAACTCATCGCTGCTGAACGAGGGTCGAAACAACCTGCACATGTTGGCCGGCTGCGGACGCCATGCTCGGCCGGACTCAGCGGCATAGTCGACGCCGCATGTGGGTAGAAACGGCTCAGGGTCGCGCACGCGAAGTGGACCGACGACCGACCGAAGGAGCGACGAGATGGCTACGAATGGCCTCGACACGACCGGGATGGACACCCCGCCAGTGGTCTCAGCCGAGGAGTGGCAATCGGCGCGTGAGGCGCTGTTGAAGAAGGAGAAGGAGGCGACACGCGCCCGCGACGAGCTGGCTGCCGAGCGGCGCCGGCTGCCGTGGGTCGAGATCGAGAAGGACTACCGGTTCGTCGGACCCGACGGCGAGCAGTCGTTGGCCGACCTGTTCGACGGCAGGACCCAGCTGATCGTGTACCGGGCCTTCTTTGAGCCGGGCGTCGAGAACTGGCCCGACGGCGGATGCTCGGGGTGCGCGATGTTCATTGACAACGTGGGCCATCTCGCCCACCTGAACGTACGGGACACGACCTTCGTGCTCGTCTCGCCAGCACCTCTCGACGCGATTGAGCGCTACAAGGCTCGGATGGGCTGGGACGTGCCCTGGTTCAGCACCCTCGACGACTTCTCGAAGGACTTCGGTGTGGACGAGTACTTCGGGCTGAACGTGTTCGTTCGCGCCGACGACCGCATCTACCGCACCTATTTCACGAACGGCCGTGCCGCCGACGCCATCGGCAACGTGTGGAGCCTGCTCGACATCACCCCGCTGGGCCGACAGGAGGAGTGGGAGGACTCACCGCCCGGCTACCCGCAGGGTCCGCCGTACTCCTGGTGGAAACTGCACGACGAGTACGACCGGCACGACGAGATGTCAGCGCCGTCGGCGTCTGCGGCGTCGTAGCTGGCCAGGCTGGGCGTGATCAGCCGAAGTGCTCGCCGTCGTCAGCGACGAGGCGATCGCGGTAGAAACCTGTCGTGCGCAAGATCATCAGCTTCACCCACGCCACCCTCGACGGCTACATCGACGAGCCACACAAGTGGTCGTTCCAGTACTCCGACGAGGAGTTGCAGGACTACGGACTCAAGATGACGCTCGCCGCCGACGCACTGCTGCTCGGCCGCATCACCTACGAAGGCATGGCCCAAGCCTGGCCCACCAGGGGCGGTAACCCCTTCGCCGACCACGTCAACTCGATCACCAAGTACGTCATCGCCACCCAACCGGTCGACAACGCGGCGTGGGATCCGACCGTGGTCATCGCCGGCCCCGACCTGCTCGACGAGGTCAGCCGACTGAAGCAGGCCGAAGGCGGCGACCTCCTCACCTGGGGCACCGGCCAGCTGACCGACGCCCTCGCCGCGGCCGGCCTGCTCGACGAGTACCGGATCTGCACTTCCCCCGTCATCAAGGGAGGTGGCGAGCCCCTGTTTCGCCCCGCCAGCACCGGCAGCCTCGAGCTCCTTGACACCAAGGTCTTTGCCACCGGCGCCGTCGTCCACGCCTACCGCCCCGCCGCAGCCACTTGAACCGAACCGAGCCACCGGACGAGCGCGGCATATTCAAGCGATTCCGACAGTCAGGTGTAGGGACGCGGTCTAGATGATCACTGTGGACGGCCAAGATGAGCACTGCTGGCCGCCGCAGCGATGATGCATGTTGCTCAAGATGAGCATTTCCTACAACCCAGCGTCGCAGTGACGCTCCGACGCTCGGCGGCACCCAGGCCTTCGCCATGAGCGTTCGGAGCGTCAGTTCGGTGTCGTTGCGCTCCGGGCAGAACGCCGAGTACGGCGCGCTCGCAGTTTGTGTCAGCTGTTCGACCAGATATCGCTCGACGGGCTGACACAAATCCTTGACGTCGGTTTGTGTCAGACGAATGACCGATTGTGAGTCGTCGGGCTGACACAAACGAGCCAGCAGCCGACCGTAACGAACGACGGCTACGTGTGCGAGTCGGCAACCGCGGACGAGTCCCATAACGAGCGGGACGAGAAGTCAAAGGCGATTGATCCCGCCGCTTCGCCGGACCCCTCACCACCCGATTGCTCATCTAGGCGCGCCGATTGCTCACGCATTGCTCAAGTAGCCGCGTCATTGATCATCTTCACCGCGTCCCTACATCAGGCCATCCCTCGCGGCGCAGCGTTGTCGAAGCGGGCGTACTGACCGCGGAACACCAGCCGCATCGACCCCGTCGGCCCGGCGCGGTGCTTGGCGACGATCACGTCGGCAGCCCCCCGATCCGGTGACTCCTTGTTGTACACCTCGTCGCGGTACAGGAAGATCACGACGTCAGCATCTTGCTCGAGCGAACCGCTTTCTCTCAGGTCGGACAGCATCGGGCGCTTGTCGCTGCGGGACTCGAGGTTGCGGCTGAGCTGGCTGAGAGCGACGATCGGTACCTCCAGTTCCCGGGCGAGGATCTTCAGGTTGCGGCTGATCTCGGAGACCTCGAGTTGGCGGTTCTCGGCATTGCCGCCGCCGCTCATCAGCTGGAGGTAGTCGACGAGGATCATCCCGAGATCGCCGTGCTGCATCTTCAAACGGCGGGCCTTGGCGCGAATCTCCATCACCGTGACCCTCGGGTTGTCGTCGAGAAACAGCGGCACCTCCAGCCGTCCGATCGCCCGGCCGATCTTCGCCCAGTCCGCCTCTGACAGCCGACCGTTGCGGATCTTCTGCGAGTCCACCTCGGCCTCGCTCGACAGGATCCGTTGGGTCAGCTCGACGTGGCCCATCTCGAGCGAGAACACCAACACCGGTCGCGCGCTGTGCTTGGCGACGTGCGTCGCCATGCCGAGGCCAAGGGCGGTTTTCCCCATACTCGGGCGTGCCCCGACGATGTTGAGAGTCGATGGCTGGAGGCCGGACAGCAACTCGTCGAGGTCGTTGAAGCCGGTGGCGATGCCGGTGATCGTGTCGCCGCGGGCAAAGTTCTCTTCGATGCGGTCGACGGCGAGCTTCATCAGCTCGCCGATGTCGCGGTAGCTGTCGACGACGCGCCGGTCTGCGACGCGGAAGACGCGACTCTCGGCGTCGTCGAGGGCGTCGTCGACGTTGTCGGGGCGGCCGTAGCCGATCTCGGAGATGTCGGCGGCAACGAGGATGAGGCGGCGCAGCATCGCCGCGTCCTGGACGATCCTGGCGTAGGAGGCGGCGTTGGAGATCGCCGGCGTGGCGTTCTGCAGGGCGTGTAGCGCCTCGACGCCGCCGGCCTGTTCGAGCAGCCCCAGTCGCGACAGCTCGTCGGCGACGGTGATCGTGTCGACCGGTCCACCCGACTGCGAGACCGCTACGGCGACGTCGAAGATGTGTTGGTGGCCGGGCTTGTAGAAGTCGTCGTAGCGCAGCCCGGCCTCGATGACGGCGCCGAGGGCATCGCGCGACAACAAGATGGCGCCGAGCACGGACTCCTCGGCCTGCAGGTTGTGTGGCGGGATCCGCCCATTGGCTGGGCGCGCCGAACCAGAGCCGCGGTCTCTCGAGGAGTTGGAACGGTCGGCGCGATCCACCCGGTCACCCTGCCAGTGCGGCCCTGTGCGCAACCAGGGGGGAGCGCCGGCAATCCGCTGGACAAGTCACCCAATTCTGTGGACCGCCCTGGGGCTTTGCTGTGCACAACATCGACGCGATCATGCGTTCGATGGTGCACGAGGGGTGTCACACCGCGATTGGTGAGTCAGGCGTGCGGAAACCTGGCTCTGCTGACAGATCCGTGGGTCTGGCCGCCGCGCCGGTAGCAGGGTTGTTGGCTCTCGAAGTGGGCGGTCGCCGGCCCTCGCGACGGGTCGACGGATTCTCAGGCCTCGATCCGGACATTTCTGTCCGCGTTGCGGCCCCAGAATCGATGGTCGCCGTCGATCCTGAGGTCTACGCCGGGACGACCTCGACGGTGATCGGGAACGAGACGTCGGTGTGCAAGTGGGCGGTCACGGTGTGCTGGCCGACCGACTTGATCGGCTCGAGATCGAGGTGCTTGCGATCGATCGTCACACCGGTCTGGTCGGCCACCGCGGTCGCGACGTCGGCAGCGGTCACGGAGCCGAACAAGCGGCCTTCGGTGCCGGCCTTCGCCGTGATCGTGATGACCTTGGGGACCAGCGTGCTGGCGACGGTCTGGGCGGCTTCGCGGTCGCTGGCGTCACGCAGATCGCGTGCCCGGCGCATCTTGGCGGCCTGGTCGACGGCACCGTCGCTGGCGCGGAACGCCAACCCACGAGGCAGCAGGTAGTTGCGGCCGAATCCGTCGGCGACGTCGATGATGTCGCCGCGCTTGCCGACGCGGTCGAGGTCGGAGCGGAGAATGACCTTCATCTCACTCCGCCTCGTCGTCGCCGTTGGTCGCGGCGTCGTCGACGAAGCCCTCGGCCTCGTCGATCGCCACCTCGTCGTCGAGCGCCACGTCGGTGCCGATGTCCTCGGTCACCAGGTCACCTTCGCCGCGGCCCGGACGACCGTCACGCGGCGGCCGGGTGCGCTGGCTGGCGACGCGTCGGGCGTACGGCAGTAGCGCCATCTCCCTGGCGATCTTGATCGCGCCGGCGACGTCACGCTGCTGCTGCAGGTCGTTGCCGGAGACCCGTCGGTTGCGGATCTTGGCCCGGTCGCTCATGAACCGCGACAGCAGGTCGACGTCCTTGTAGTCGACGTACTCGACGCGTTCGAGGACGAGCGCGCTCGTCTTCTTCTTGTACCGACGGGGCGCCGCGTCCTTCAGCGGCGCGGGCACGGTTCTTCTTGCTCGCCATCTTCTCTCCGGATGCGTGTGGGGTTCGTCGTTGGAAACGTCAGCCGCGGCTCAGAACGGCTCTTCGTCGGTGTAGGTGGACTCGGCCTGGCCAGCGGGTGCGGCGGCTGCCGGCGCAGGACTCTGCTGCTGGCCGGCCTCGCCCGTCGTGCGCGCCGTCTTCTCGACCTGCGCCTGCGCCCAGCGCAGGCTCGGGCCGATCTCGTCGGCGATCACTTCGATCTTCGTGCGCTTGGCACCCTCCTCGGTGTCCCATGAGCGCTGCTCGAGGCGGCCGTAGACCACAGCCCGAGTGCCCTTGTGCAACGACGCGGCGGCGTTCTCGCCAAGAGTCCCCCAGGCGACGACGTCGAAGAACGACGTCTGCTCCTGCCACTCGCCGTTGGACTGGTAGCGCCGGTTGACGGCCAGCCCGAAGCTGGCGACGCCGCGACCGCCGCTGGTGTAGCGCAGTTCGGGATCGCGAGTGACGTTCCCGACGAGTGTGACGGTGTTATCTGCCATGTTCAGTCTCTCCCTCGTTGTGCGGCCGGCGCCTCAGGCGGCGTCGACCGTCATGCCGCGCCGCGTCGCTTCGGCGGCGGGCAGTTTGATCAGCTTGTGGCGGACGACGTCGTCCGCGATGCGGAGGGTGCGTTCCAACTCATTGAGCGATCCGGCCGGGGCGATGACCTCGACGACCAGGTAGTAGCCGGTTTCCTTGCGGTTGATCGGGTAGGCGAACTGACGCTTCCCCCACCAATCCGGTTTGCCGTGGACCGAGCCACCGGCAGCGGTGACAGCATCGGTCACGACCTTGACGTAGGACTGCGCCTTGGGATCGTCGACGTCCCCGTCGATGATGACCATCAACTCGTATGCACGCATCATGCGTGGCAACCTCCCTTCGGACCCGGTCGTCGTTGCGATCGCGGGGCCCCGTCGCGGGGCAGGGTGAATATGACCGGGCGAGTGTATCGGCGCGACGTCAACATCCCGCCAGCATGAACGCGGGGTGTCACGTTGTCCGCGCAATGGAGTGTTTCGTGACGACACGCCCCGCGCCAAACACTCCGATGACAGCAAACACTCCGATGGGAGGAGGTCAGCGGCCGCCGAGGGGGAGGACCTTGCGGAGGTGATGCCAGTGGCAGCCGACGCACGCCTCGACGACGTAGGCAGACAGCTCGTCGCGCCGGCGGTTGAGCATCGCCATCTCCTTGGCGGTCGTGACGCACTTGCCGTGAGCGGGTAGTCGAGCGCCGAACACGTACGTCACGAGGCGCAGCTGGAGTTCCTCGCAGATCGGGCAGGACTGGTCGATTGGCGAGCCGACATTGGTCGCTGCCCGGATCAGTTCGGGGTGCGCGTCACACACCTGGTCGCGGCTCAGCCGGCCGCGCTTGTACTCGTTGATCAGGATGCGCCGGGCGAACCCATGGTCGACGGTGCCGCGGCGCTCCCCCGCCCCACGCAGCGCGCTGATCGACATCGACATCCCGACAAGGGTAGACGGGCCGACGACCGGGCGGAATCCGCTATACCGTTCGGGCCAGTCCGCCCAGGCCACACTGGGCACCTGTGAGCAATGCCGTGACCGAGAACGTGACATATGGAGAAGCTGTCCCGAGCGACGAGGAGCTCGGCCTGCTCGGCGACGTGTCCGGTGGGCGGCGGGTGATCGAGCTGGGGATCGCCGACAACAACTCGATCGCCCTTGCCCTCCGCGGGGCCAAGGCGATCGCCGTCGATCCCGACCGGGACCGGCTCACCAACCTGCGCGTCGCCGCCGCCGACGCCGACGTGTCGGTCGAATGCCACGAGGGCGACCTCGGCGACCTCGGCTTCGCCCCGAGCGGCACGATCGACGTCGTCCTCGCCGTACACACCCTTGACGACGTCGATGACCTCGGTCGGATCCTTCGCCAGGTGCACCGTGTCCTCAAGCCCGGCGCGCCGTTCGTGCTCGTGCTCGATCATCCCTTCGCTGCCGTCGGACCGACTCCGGGCGGCAAGGTGCGTCGGTACGGCGAGGACAGCCGCACCGTCGGCGAACTGCTCGCCGCCCTCGACCGCTCCAACTTCCGCGTCGAGAGCTTCGACGAGCTCGGCGTCAGCGGCGAGTCAGCGGTCCCCACGACTTTGGCGATCAAGGTCCGCAAACAGGGTTCGTAGCCCTTTCGACCTCACTCGTTCGCTCGCTCTCCGTTCGATCAGGTCGTCGCGCGTTCACTCTCGATGATGCCGGCCGGGCGGGGGCGGCCGAACAGGTAGCCCTGGCCGCGGTCGCAGCCGATGTCGCGCAGGCGGGCGAGCTGAAGCGGGGTCTCCAGCCCCTCGGCGATGACCTCGAGTCCGAACGAGTGACCGAGGTGGACGACTGCCTCGACGATGGTCGTGTCGTCGGTGTCGAGTCCGAGGCCGGCGACGAAGCTGCGATCGATCTTGATCGCCTCGACGGGAAAGCGCTTGAGATACGTCAGCGACGAGTAGCCGGTGCCGAAGTCGTCGACGGCGAGGTGGAGGCCGAGGCCACGCAGCTTGCGCATCGCCACAGTCGACGCCTTGACGTCGGCGAGCAGCGCCGACTCGGTGATCTCCAGCCACAGCGAGTCGGCCGGGATCCCGGTCTCGGCGAGCAGGCCGGCAACGAGCGAGGCGAACGAAGCATCGACGACCTGACGAGTCCCGACGTTCACCGCCAGGTACGCACTGGCGAACGGCAGATCACGGGCCCGCCAGCGGGCGAGCTGGGCCAGCCCGTCGCGCAGGATCGCCTCACCGATGTGGCCGACGAGGCCGGTCTCCTCGGCCAGGGCAAGGAACTGCTCGGGACCGAGCAACCCACGCTCGGGGTGGAGCCAGCGCGCCAGTGCCTCGAAACCGACGACATGGCCGGTCGTCAGCTCGACGATCGGCTGGTAGTAGGGCACGATCTCGCCGCGGTCGATTCCTCGGCGCAGCTCCGTGGCAGTGCGCAGGGCGAGCGCCGTCGTCTCCTGCAATCCCGGCGCGTAGGCCTCGACGCAGTCGCGGCCGCGGGACTTCGCCCGGTACATCGCCCCATCGGCGTCGCGCAGTAAGTCGGCGGCCACCGTGCCCTCGGTGGCGTTGGCCGAGAAGCCGATGCTGGCGGTGATGAAGAACTCGATGCCCTCGACATCGACCGCCTCGCGAATCGTCGAGCGCAGCCTCTCGGCCACTCCCCCGGGATCGAACGAGCCGTTGGCGCCACCCTGCAGGACGACGATGAACTCGTCGCCGCCGAAGCGAGCGAGCAGCGTGCCGTCGCCGACGGCGCCACGGATGCGCTCCGACAGCACCGTCAACAGGCGGTCGCCGATGCCGTGCCCGAGGCTGTCGTTGACGGCCTTGAAGTTGTCGAGGTCGATGAACAGCAACGCCACCGACCCGACCGGCGCCTCGGCGAGCAGTTCGTCGACCCGCGACAGCAGTTCGGCCCGGTTGGGAAGACCAGTGAGGTCATCGTGCGTTGCCGCCCAGCGCAGCTGCTCGGCAACCCGGCGCTGCTCGGTGACGTCCTCGATATGGGTGATCGCCAGCGGCACACCGTCGTCCTCGGTCACGGACACGCGTGTCCGGGCCCACACGTAGGTCCCGTCGCTGCGCTCGTAGCGCTGGTCGAGGAGATAGGTGTCGGCGATTCCCAACTCGAGGCGGGCACGATGGACGGCGGCCGCCTTGAGGTCGTCGGGGTGGGTGATCTCGCGGATACTGCGCCCGACAAGATCGTCGACAGGGCGCTGCAGCATCTCGGCGAGCGAACGGTTGGCGTCGATGATCGTCGAGTTGTCGAGGCGCACGAGGGCCATACCCGTTGGAGCGGAGTGGAACGCCTGCTGGAAGCGGCGGCGCGCCTGCTCGAGCGCACGGCCCCGGCCCTCCCGCTCGGTGAGGTCGACGAGCCGGACGATTGCTCCGTCGGTCGAGCCCGCGGGGCTGGTCATAGGTCGCCTCGACGACTGTGATCGAGCCGTCGGCACCCGTCACGCGCAGGGTTGTCGCATCGACACCCGCACGCCAGCGGGCTTCGGCGAGCCAGGCGTCGAGGATCGGACGGTCTCCTGCGTCGACGAGCTCGCGCAGCGGCGTCCCGGCGAGCTCTGCGGTGGAGCGTCCGGTCAGCTCGGCGGCCTTTGTGTTCGTGCCGCGCACGAGCCCGCCGGCATCGATCGACACGACGGCTTCGGGAAGGTCGTCGAGGAGAATGCGCAGCTCGGACTCGGTGTCGACGAGCCGTTCGATGGTGCGATGGAGGTGGCCGGTGATCCGCCGCGACTCCAGCCACGTGGCGACCACGGCGCACAACGCCAGCCCGGCGGCGACCCCGAGCACGATGACCGTCGTGCGGGACCGAGGCTCGCCGATGCGGATGACGAGGACCACGGCGGCGAACAGCAACGTCGCCGCGACGACGACGGACACGACCCAGCGCCAGGTCGCAGCGCGGCGCCGGATCGCCGTGGCGTCGGTCAAGTCGTCGCGCACTGGATCTCGACCGTACCCCGGTCAGGTGCGGGCGGCGTGCCACCGCCGCAGGCGATCAGCCGCAGCGTCGGCGCCGATCAGGCCCTCGTCGAGACGGATCTCCATGAGGAAGGCGAGGGCCTCGCCGACGATCTTGCCGGGGCCGACGCCGAGCAACTCCATCACAGCGTTGCCGTCGAGCTCGGGACGGAGCGACGCGAGCTCCTCGGCGGCGGCCAGCTCGACGATGCGTTCCTCGAGGTCGTCCATCCGTTTGCTGAGGGTCGCCGCCTTGCGAGCGTCGCGGGTCGTGCAGTCGCAGCGGGTGAGCACGTTCAACTCGGCGAGGTGGTCACCGGCGTCACGCACGTAGCGGCGCACCGCCGAGTCCGTCCATCCCATCTTGTAGGTGTGGAAGCGCAGGTGCAGGGCAACCAGGGCGGTGACTGCGGCGATGTCGGCGGCGGGATAGCGCAGCGCTTCCATGCGCTTGCGCGTCATCCGCGCGCCGACGGCGTCGTGATGGTGAAACGTCGTGCCCTTGCCCGGTTGGTAACCACGGGTGCGCGGTTTGCCGACGTCATGGAACAACGCGGCCAGGCGGGTGATGCGGAAGTCGTAGCCCGGCGCGCCCTCCGAGTCGACGGCCGGCGGGCGCACGTTTTCGACGACAGCGATCGTGTGGCTGAGCACGTCCTTGTGGCGGTGGATCGGATCGTGCTCGAGCCGCAGAGCCGGGAGCTCGGGCAGGAAGTGCTCGGCCAGCCCCGTGTCGACGGAGAACCACAGCCCGGCGGACGGGCGGTCGACGACGATCAGCTTGTCGAGCTCGTCACGAATACGCTCCGCCGACACGATCTCCAGGCGCTGCGCGCTCGTCTTCACGGCATCGACGAGGGCGGCATCGGGTTCGAGGCCGAAGCGAGCGATGAAGCGGGCGGCACGCAGCATGCGCAATGGGTCGTCACCGAAGCTGACCTGCGGGGCGAGCGGCGTGCGCAGCTGTCGCTTGGCGAGGTCGGCTGCGCCTCCGAACGGGTCGACGAGAATCGGGTGCGCCCCGTCAGGAGCGATGACGCTGAGGGCGATGGCGTTGATCGTGAAGTCGCGGCGGGCGAGGTCGTCCTCGATGCGGCCGGAGAACGTCACCTGCGGCTTGCGTGAGTCGTCGACGTACGACTCGGAGCGGAACGTGGTGATCTCATAGCTCCGTTCCCGGCCGTCGGCGGATCGATGAATCGCCCCGATCGTGCCGAACCGTTCGCCTTGCTCCCAGATCGCCTTCGCCCATCCGTCGAGACAACGCTTGACGTCAGGCGGACGGGCATCGGTGGCGAGATCGAAGTCGTCGCCGTGCTCATCGAGCAACAGGTCGCGGACCGCTCCACCGACGAGATACAGCTGGTGGCCCGCCGCGGCGAATCGTTCCGCTAGCGGCGCCAGCTCGGCGAGCACGGCGGTGAAGCGCTCCGGGATCACCGCGGCCGACACATCGCCCGAGGCTAACGTCGTCCCCTTCCCACGCGATCTGGGCGGCTCAGGGGGTCTCCGGGTTGCGAGCCACCCAGATCGCGCCTCTGGGGGAGAAACGGTGGCGGCGGTGGTTCTTGGTGTGGACCTCAATCCAGCTGCGAGGCGCGGCGGACACCTCGCGGTGGAGAAGTCGGCGCACCAGTTACCGCCGCCGCCACACCCTTCAGTCGACTCAGGGCGCGTCCCACGAACGTACCGAGCCGTCGCGTGCGACGAGTTGGGCGGACCAGCGGGCAACGCCCGCCGTGCTCAAGCGCGGTGTGCCGAGGTCGACGCCGGCCACGCCCAGATCGGCGGCGGCGAGCAGCTCGGCCACCTTGGCCAGCTCCCTGCTCGGATCGACGACCGGGTCGTCGCCATACAGGGCCCGGCGCCACGCCGACTCCCAGGTCGCGCCGGCGCCCCACCGCATCGTGTCGACGCCGAGGACGACGACTGTCGGCACCGCGTGGCCGAGGCGACCATCGAGGACGATGGCCTGACCGGTCAGCTTGCCGTCGAATGTGGGCGCCGCCGGGAGGTCGCGGCCCCGTTCGAACCCGAGCACTGCCTCCCAACCGAGCCGGTCGCTGATGCCCTTGAGGAGCGCTGCGTCCCTGGTCGGAGCCGTTGCCAGGCCGATCGGCCGCGGGTGCTCAGGCAGGTCGGAGCATTCGGCGTCGGACCACACGGCTGCGGCTGGCAGCCACCACGAGTGGCCGGCGACGTCGGATGCGGTGACGAGGCGATCCCCAGTGAGCATCGTCCGTTCCACGAGCGCACCGAGGGCGATCGTGGGCCGCTGCCGGAGGGCAACCGCAGATCCACGTTCGAGCAGCGTCGCCACAGTGCGACCACGTGACGGTGCATGTCGCGCATCTCGCCGCCCGACCGGCAGGTGGCGCAGCTGGGCATGATCGAGCGTCATGGTCACGCTCACGATGATCGCCGGGAGCGGTAACACCGCCGTGTGAACCCGTCCCGAATGGTGGACGCCAGATGCTGTTGCCGGGTGGGACGCGAATAGGACGGCGACCCGAGATGATGGGGCCATGGCTTCTACCTTCTGCTTCAGCGCGCATCAAATTCGGGGACCCCGCGGCGGCATCGGCGTCCGTGGCCCTCGTGGCGGTATCGGGGTTCGTGGGCCCCGCGGCGGCATCGGCGTCTGACGACGCAGCCCGGCTTCAGCCGTTGGCGGCGCGGCGGATCAACTCGTCACGGCGACTCTGGGCGGCCTTCGGCGGCGTAGCGCCCAGCTCGCGGGCCACCTCTGACGCATCTTCGAGGATTGCCACCGCCGCCGCGGTGCGACCCTGCAGGGTCATCAACTCGGCGAGGCGGACGTAACGCGAATCGGTGTAGCGGTCGAGTCGCAAGGCGCGCTCGGCCAGAGCCTGGGCGAGCACGAGGTCGCCATTGTCCTCGGCCTGCACGGACAGGAGGTCGAGCAAGCCGATCAGCTGATGATCGACCATGCGCCGCTTGGCGAGCGCCCACTCCTCGTACTCGAAATCCCCGAGGACGGCGCCATCGACGAGGGCAACTGCCTCGGTCGCCAGCCGTCCGGCGATCTCCGGGTCGCTGCGAGCGGACGACAAGGCGTCCGTCGCCAAGCGCTCGAACTCGTCGAGGTCGCAGCCGACGTCGGGCGCCAGGCGGACGCCCGACCCGAACCTGGTGAGTACCTCGCCAACACCGCGGCGCAGGCGCAGCAGGACGTTGCGCAGCCGCGCCCGGCTCGTCTCCACGTCGTCGCCCGGCCACAGCGCCTCGGCGATCTGATCGAACGTCGCCACGCCACCGTGGGCCACGACGACGCCGACCAGGCGTTGCGGGTTGCCGGTTGGAATGTCGACGACACCGGCGTCGCCCTCGACGACCATTGGTGCGCCGATGACTCGGATGCGACGACCGGGCGTCGACGCCTCGCGCATTGCTTCGGCCTCGGCGCCGGAAACTGCCGGACGCCGACCGGCCGTCGCCAGATCGCGTTGCAGCGACTCGTTCAATTCCTCGCTCGCACGTCGTTCACCGAGCGTGTCGAAACCCTCGAAGCCGAGGCCGAGTAGCTCGCGCTGCGCCGACGCGTGGAGCTCACGAGCCCGGTCGAGGTCACCCGCTCTGGCGCTGGCCAACGCCGACACGAGGAGGACTCGCCACCACTCGGCCGGTCGCGTCACCTCGAGTTGTTCGTCGACGTTGCCGACCAATCCCGCGACGAGCCTCGAACACGAACCGCGCCCGACGCACCTCGTGATCGAAGACCTTGGGACGGGACTCGGCACGGCGCAGGTAGCGCTCGGCGAGACCGAGCTCCCCGAACGCCCCGAGCGCGGTCGTCACGTCGCACAGGAACGACACCCCGAGCAGGTCGTCGGCATCACCCAGCGCCGTGTTCTCCGCCGTGGCGATCCACCGCAACACCGCCGCCAGGTCGCCCTGGCGAGCAGCGATCAGGGCCCGACCCCACGCCGCCGTGGCGACGATCGTCGAGTTGTCCTGGAGGTACCCGAGATCGGCGACACGATCGAAGCGTCCCGCTGCGGCAGCCAGGCGGTTCGCTTCGAGGAGGGCGAACCCCTCGTAGGTCATCAACCAGGAGCGCTCCGCGTCGTTGAGACCGGCGACGGCGAGCACCTGGGCGAGTACAGCGAGCGCCTCGTCGAACCGTCCGAGCGGGATGAGCACGGCCATCGCCAGGTCGCAGCGGCAGTTGCGGGCGAGGGCGCTCTCGCCGCACGCATCCCACGCCGCCGCCGCGACACGGAACGACTCGGCGGCCAGTTGCAGGTCGTCACGTGTCTCGCTCGCAGCGGTCGCCAGAGCCAGCACCTCGTGGGCGCGGGCGAATGTGTGCTCCTCACCGGGACCGATGTCCCGCAGGCCGCTGCTGGCGAGAGCGATCGCCTTGTCTCGATGGCCACGAAAGAACTCCGTGCGGGCCACGGCGGCCTCGATGCGCCGTCGCACCGGCGGATCGGCGTGCTCGGCGAGGGTGGCAGCTCGATCGACGTCGTCGATCACCTGGTCGAGTCGTCCGAGCGGAGCCGCCGCGTTGGCTCGCATCAGCAGCAGCGCCGGCTCGCTGTCGGTGACGGTGCCGAGGCGAGAGAGCACGCTGAGCATCGCTCGCGGCTCGACCGACTTGGTGACCGACTCGGGAAGGTTCATCAGCAGCCGTGCAGCGCGGTCCGGCACACCGGCATCGAGGAGCAGCCCGGCGGCCTCGAGCGGTCGGCCGCGCTGCGCCAGCGCAGACGCCAGCCGTGTCGCCGTCGCCGCATCGATCTCGTGGGAGCGGTAGAAGGGGGCGTCGAGCACGTCGATGTCGCCGGTGATCTGGCGGCGCAACGGGATCCCCGCCGCCAAGGCCCGCCAGACGAACCCACTTCCCCCGAGCGACGCCAGCAACGCCTGGTCGACACCCGGCGTGCGAGCGAGCAACCCGACGAGGACGCGATCGGCGCTGTCGAGCTCCTGGAGGGCTGCCGCGCTGGCGCTGCGCGACACGTGGGCGACGATGGCGACAGGATCCTGGGTGGGTTGGCGCTGCCATTGGTCGAGCGCGGTGACGACGAGCTTGACTCCGCCGTCGGCCGCCTGCACGACCTGGTCGGCCACGGCCCGAGACAGTTCGGGGACGGCGTCAACGATCTCGTCGGTAGTGATCGCCAGGGCCGAGGTATCGAGGACCAGCCCGTCGAGCAGGTGGGCGACCTCGTGCAACTCTTCGGTGAGGAACCGTCCGGCGACCATCAGCCGAGCATCGGCGGGAGCGTCCTCGATGCGCTCGACGAGGATCCGCAGCGCCGAGCCGTCGAGTTGCTGGACGTCGTCAATGACGACCGCCCGCTGGCCGAGTGGTTCGTCGAGCAACGGGCCGAGCTCGCCGCGGAGTCGGATCGCCCCTTCCGGAGCGGAGCGGCGCAGCAGCCACGACTTACCGAACCCGGTTGGCGCCTCGATCAGGGTGACCGCTGGCGCGTCGGGTCGACTGAGCCGGTCCACCAGGGCCACCCGAGGCAAGCGAATGTTCATCGGTCGTGATGGGCGTGAGTCGCGGTTCCTCCCGCTGCCAAGGGTACGGCGTAGGCGCCCGCTGGCACGGCTTCGACGCCAGACCAGCGACAGCGACGGTGCCGCGATTCTGCGGCGCCGCTGACGACAAATTCGTCTCGTTTGTGGCGGTAGAACCCGGCATCGACCGGCGGGTGCACTCACCGACACATCGAGAAGGCCGAAACCTGCTGGCTGCGCTCACCAATTCGAGGTCGGGAGCGCTACAGGGCGCCGGCCTCGTGCCACTGGTCGCGAACGGCGGCGACGGCGTCGGCGCCGGGACCGCCGGCCGTCGACCGTTCCGCCGTGCCGCTGCCGGCCCCGGCGAGGACCCCGAGCACGCTGGCCGTGCTTGCCGTGAGGGCGTCGAGGTCATACCCACCTTCGAGCATCGCCACCGTGCGCCCCGCTGGCACGAATTCCACGGCGCGGGCAGTGAGGGCGGCGAAGTCGCCGGCGCTGAGGGCGAGATCCGTCAACGGGTCGGCACGGTGGGCGTCGAATCCTGCCGAGATCAGCAACCACGTCGGTGCGAAGTCGGTGACGATCGGGGCGACAACCTCGTCGAACGCCCGGAGGTAGACGTCGCCGGTCGTGCCCGGCGGCAGCGGGATGTTGACCGTCGTCCCGAACCCCTCGTCGTCGCCGGTCTCCGTGCGCCGGCCGGTGCCGGGGTAGAGCGGCCACTGGTGGGTGCTGACGAAGAGGACGCGAGGGTCGTCGTAGAAGACCGCCTGGGTTCCGTTGCCGTGATGGGCGTCGAAGTCGAAGATCCACACCCGCTCGCCGGCCGCAGCGAGGTCGGCGGCGACGACCGCGATGTTGGACACCAAGCAGAACCCCATCGAGTCGGTCGGTGTTGCGTGGTGGCCGGGGGGCCGCACGGCGCAGAACGCCGCGTCACCCTCACCCCGTCGCAGCGCCGCCACGGCGGTGAGGCCGGCGCCGGCAGCGAGGACTGCGGCCGATGCCGAGTGCGCGCTCGTGGCCGTATCGGCGTCGATCCATCCGCCTCCCGCGGCACACAGGTGATCGAGGCGTTCGAGGAACCACGGTGGGTGCACGCGCTCGAGCTCGGCGCGCTTCGCCGGCTGCGGTTCGATCGGGACGATGGCGCCACTCAACTCCGGCCGGTGAACGGCGTCGGCGACCGCTGTCAGGCGTGACGGCTGCTCGGGATGATGCGCACCAGTCCGGTGTTCGAGGAACAGCGGATGGGTCGCGAACAGAACGGTCATTGCGTTCCACGCTAGAGCCACCCCGGACAGCGCCGGTACCGTGGCAGTGAGTGAACCTCCGCTCGGCCGGTGCATTGCGTTCCCTGGTGGTACGCACCGCGTCCGATGGCAGCGCGCTCGTCCACGTCCGGCTCCGCGACGACTCGATCGTGCCCGAGGTCGACGAGCTCCGGGACTGGCTCGATGCCGCCGCCGCAGGCCTCTCGACGCCGACGACGTTCCGCAGCGCCGCCCTCTACCCGCGGGCTGCCGCTCGTTTCGAGGCTGCGGGATTCGAGATCGCCGATCGACTCGTGCTGCTGCGCGCCGATCTCAGAGATGCCCACGTGCAGTCCGTCGCCGCCGGCCACGGTGACCGGTCAACACGCACGCTGCGACGCCACCAGTTCGGGGCGGCGGCGGAGATCGACCGTTCCGCCTTCGGCGGCCCCTGGGGCCACGATGCGATGGAGCTCGCCGAGATCTGCCGGGCCACCCCCGTCCACGCCGCTCGTTACCGTGTCTCCACGCCGCGCCGACGACTCGGCATCGGTCCTCTCGCCGAGCCGGTGGCGTTCGCCATCGCCGGGGCGTCGTCGGAGCACGGCTACCTCCAACGCCTTGCCGTCGACCCGCGGGTGCAGCGTCGCGGCCACGGGCGGGCGCTCACTACAGATGCGCTGCGCTGGATGATCAGGCGCCGTTTGCCGGACTGTCTGGTCAACACGTCGGTCGACAACGCGGCGGCACTCGCGCTCTACCGGTCGCTCGGGTTCACCCCGATGGAAGAACTGCTGACGGTTCTCCAGTTCGAGGTCCGCTCGGTGTGAGACCCGGCTGGTCCCCCCGCCCGCTCCACGTCCTCGTTGTACTGACGGTTGCTTGCGCGATGACGATCTCGGCGCCCCCAGCGGCCTTCGCCGAGGTCGCCCCGTCGGAGCGCCAGGCCGACGTCGATGCCGTCCGCGAGAACGCGCACCATGCTGCCTCGATGCTCATCGACTCGACATTGCCAGACGAGTGGAACCGCCAACTCGACGAGCTGCTGTCGACCGAGGTCGACGACGCCACGGCAGCATCCCGCCTCGCCGAGATCGAGACCGAGGTCGACGCCGTGCTCTCGGCGATCGTCGCCCCGGAGCCGTTCACGTTCACGTTCACCGGGACGTCGAACACGCTGCGACTGCCAATTCGCAACACCGGTCCGGAGCCGCTTCGAGTCGAACTCCGCGTTCGCTCACCAAAGCTGGCGACGGACAAACCGACCGAGTCGGTGGAGGTCCCGGCGCTCGGCTCGATCGAAGTCGACGTGCCCGTCGAGGCGCGCTCGCGCGGGACGTTCACGATCGAGGTGGACGTGCTCGCTCCGGATGGCGCGCAGATCGGCCCGCCGGTGGTGCTCAAGGGTCGGGTGAGCCATGTCAACGGGCTCAGTCAGGTGGTCACCGGCGGCGCCGCCCTCGTGCTGGCGTCGTGGTGGTACATGCACTTGCGACGCCGGCGAGCCGACCGACGCACTGAGCATGCGATGATCCCCGAATGAACGTTCATTGCGTTCCCCGGCCACGCAGGCCGCTTCTGGCCGCTCCTCGGCTGGCGCCTCGTCGCTCGCAGTCCTACCGAGAGGTGCACCGATGAGCCGCATTGGGATCGTCACCGACAGTGCTTGCGACCTGCCCGACGACGTCGTTCGCCGTCTGGGGGTCGAGATCGTGCCGCTGTCGATCCGCTTCGGGGACGAAGAGTTCGTCGACCGCGAGGAGTTGTCGACTGCGGAGTTCTGGCGGCGCTGCAAGGCCTCGCCCACTCTGCCGTCGACCGCCGCTCCGTCACCGGGCCGGTTCGAGCAGTCCTATCGACGGCTGGCCGAGCAAGGTTCCGACCACATCGTCGCGATCACGCTGTCCGGTGCCCTCTCGGCCACGTTCCAGAGCGCCGAACTGGCCGCCAAGTCCGTTGCTGCCGACGGGATCACGGTGCGCGTCGTCGACAGCCGCACCGTGTCGCTGGGCACCGGGACAATGGTGCTCGCCTGCGCCGCCCAGGCTGCCTCGCTCTCTGCAGACGCCACCGGCCTCGACAGCATTGTCGCCACCGCCACCGATCTCGTCGGCCGCACCCGGGTGTTCGGGGCCCTCGACACGATGGAGAACCTCAAGAAGGGTGGTCGTGTCGGTAACGCCAAGGCGCTGCTGGCGACGGCGCTGTCGATCAAGCCGATCATCGCCGTCGAGGACGGTGTCGTCGAGCAGTACGGCCGCCAGCGCACGAGGAGCAAGGCGCTCAAGTTCCTCGTCGACAAGGTGGCCGCCGCTTCCGGATCGATGGAGCACCTCGCCGTGCTCCACGCCGACTGCGACGACATCGACGAGTTCGTCGCCCAGTTGCGCCCCTTGTACCCCGACGAGATCGTCGTCGGTCAGATCGGCCCCGTCGTCGGCGCCCACGCCGGCCTCGGCACCATCGGCGTCGCCTTCCAAGAGCGGTAGCTCCGCGCGAGGTGCTTGGGCGACGGCTGGTGCGGTGCCGATGCCGGGATCGAGCGCTTGTGTGCAGCAATCAGACCGAATCTGGTCGCTTTCCTCTACACAAGCGACGTGCGCCGAGCGAGGAAGACGAACTCCTGGCCTGGCCGGTCCGGAGCTTCGCGGACGTCCATGACTTCGAACCCTGCGTCGACGAGCGTGTCCTCGACCTCAGCCCGCTCGCGGAAGCGCAGGGTCGAGACCGACTCCAGCACAACGTCATCCCGCCTGAACGCGATCATCGACCGGAAAGTGACGAGTTGTCCTGACACATCGATGACCTCCTCCCAAGCGTCGACCCTTCCGGCTCCCGGCACGATGATCGACCGGCGGGTAAGTTCCGGCGTCCACTGCTCCCAACCTCGCTGGGCTGGGTCGCGGGTCTCGAACACCAGCCGCCCGCCGGCGCGAAGGGCATCACGACTGGCGCACAAGGTCTCCATCCACTGGCTGTCGGTGACGAAGACCTGGGCGACGTTGCCGGTCATGAAGGCGGCGTCGGCGCTCAACGGGGGCAAGGCCGTGGCATCGCCGTGCAGCCAGCGCACTGTCTCGGCTCCGGGCTTGCCGACGGCGACTTCGAGGCTGGCGGCAGCCGGGTCGACCGCGGTGACCGCAATCCCCCGTTGGGCCAGGGCGCAGGCGAACGAGCCGGTGCCGCAGCCGACGTCGATCACGGAGGTAGCTCCGAGTTCCTCGACGAGCGCGATGTAGACCTCCAGGTCGCTGCGATCCGGGTCGAGAGGGTCGTACACGCGGGCAAGCCGTGGATCTTCGAAGATGGCGTCGGCCACGACAACGATCGTGCCTCGTCGCCAAGACTCCGGCAGACCTCTTTGGTCGATTTGGCGTCGTTCGTGGCGCCGTTTGTGCCAAAGACATGGAGGATCGCCAGATTCGGAGAGCCGCTGAAAACCACCCTCCCCCAGTTCGGCGGGTCCTACAACTAGTTTGACGTGGCGGAATGCCGGCTCCCACCACGCCCCCCGCTCCAGGCGCGTCTCCTCAACAGGGTGACCGACCCGTCGTTCTCGCCGGTCGCTACCGGTTGGAGCGTCGTCTCGCCCAGGGCGGGATGGCCGAAGTGTGGCTGGCGACCGACCTCTCGCTCGATCGTCGTGTCGCTCTCAAGTGGTTGAAGCCGAGCCTGGCTGCCGATCCCGTCGTCGCTGAGCGCTTCCGCCGCGAGGCTGTCGCCGTCGCCGGCCTCACCCATCCAAACATCGTCGCCGTCCACGACGTGTTCGCCGAGGGCGGCCGCCAAGCCGTCGTCATGCAACTGGTCGACGGCAAGAGTCTGCGCCAGTTGCTCGACGTCCAGACCCGGCTCAGCCCGGAGTTGACGATCCACATCGGCACCTGTGTCGCTGCCGCCCTCGATGCGGCGCACCGTGCCGGCTTCGTCCACCGCGATGTCAAGCCCGGCAACATCCTCGTGACCCCCGACGGCCGTGTCCTGCTCACCGATTTCGGCATTGCCAAGGGTCTCGACGGCGGCGACGACCTCACCAGCGACAACGTGATGATGGGCACGGCGAAGTACCTGTCGCCCGAGCAGGTCCGCGGTCGCAAGCTCGACGGCCGTGCCGACCTCTACTCGCTCGGTCTCGTGCTCTACGAGTGCCTCGCCGGGCGGGTTCCCTTCATCGGCGAGACCGATGCCGACACCGCCCTCGCCCGTCTGCAGCGCGATCCGACCGACCTCGCCCGCCTTCGGCCCACGCTGTCACGCGGCCTCGTCGACCTCATCCACCGTCTGCTCGCCCGTAACCCGAACCGGCGACCGGCGTCCGGCGCCGACCTGCGCGCCGAGCTGCTACGGCTCGCCGGCGAGCCGCCCTCGACGCTCGAACACATCGACGACGGATCGACTCGGCTTCCCGGCCAACCCCCGATGCGCCGCACCCGTCGCCGTCTCGATCCCGCAAGCGCGCAGGCACGCGGACGCGCACTCGCCGCCAGGGCCATCGCCGGCGAGGCGACCCCGCCGCGACCGCCGGTGTACGGCGACGAGCCACGCCAGCGCACACCGACCGCCGGCCCCCAACTGCGCGGCCGCCCGGCGCGCGACATGCAGACGCGATTCGCGCCGTCGTTCGTCGTCATCTGCCTATTGCTGGCGATCGGCATCGTCGTGTCGCTCGTGTTGTGGGCGACGATCCGTCCCGACGACGGTGGATCACCAACGCCGACCGTCGTCGGCACCACCGCGGCGACCACGACAGCGGCCGCCGCTACCCCGCCTGCAGGCGCCCGAGCAACCGGCACAGTCAGCCAGATCGCCACCCTGGCGTCGTTCGACCCCGCCGTCAACGGCGGCAACGGCGAGGAGAACGACGACATCCTCGACCAGTCCCGTGCCGACGGCGACGCCAGCACGAACTGGACTACGGAGTGCTACACCGAGCAGTACATGGGCAAGGCCGGAGTCGGCATCGTCGCCACGCTGACGTCACCGTCGAGCGGGACGATCAGCTTCGACGTCGGCTCGTCCCCGTACGTCGTCGACGTGTTCGCCACGGACGCCGAGCAGGTCCCGCCGGAGATCGACCTCTGGGGGCAGCGATTGGAGCGCCTCGTGGGCAACTCATCCGCATCACACGCCGTCGATATCCCGACGGCCGCCCGCCACGTGCTCGTCCTGTTCCGCCAGGCCGGCCATGCCCCGGCCTGCGGGAATCCGTATCAGGCAGTGCTCGGCGAACTCGCCTTCACCGCCGGCTGACGACCGCCGATGCGTCCCGCCGAGGCTGCCGACGATCGAGCGCTCGTCGCCGCCGCGCAGGCGGGCGACCGGCAGGCCCTCGACACCCTGCTGCGACGCCACTACGACCGTGTGCACGCCATCTGCCGGCGCATCGCCGGCGCCAGTCGCGACGCCGATGACGCAGCGCAGGAAGCGATGATCTCGATCGTGCGTGGGCTGGGCCGATTCGATGGCCGCTCGGCGTTCTCGACGTGGACCTACCGGATCGCCACCAACGCCGCTCTCGATGAGCTGCGCAAGCGCGACCGGCGGCCGGCACCGCACGTCACCGACGAGGGGGGCACCACCCCCGAGGTCGCCGACCCACTGTCTCACCGGCGGGTCGAGGCCACCGTCGACCGGTTGGCGATCGACGAGGCGCTGGACGAGCTTCCCGAGGAGTTCCGCGTCGCCGTCGTGTTGCGCGACCTGTGCGACCTCGACTACGCCGAGATCGCCGCCACCATCGGGGTCCCGGTCGGCACCGTGAAGTCGCGGATTGCCCGCGGCCGGTCGCTCCTCGCCGGCCGCCTCGGGAACCCCGACCCGCCCGTGGAGCGTCCAACATCCACTCCCCCGCACGAAGCGACCAATGATGGCTGACCACGACAACTTCGACGCCGTTGAGTTGGCGAGCGCCTACCTCGATGGCGAAGCAACGGCAGACGAGCGCGCCCGCGTCGAGAGCGACCCGGCACTGCTGGCCGAAGTCGAACGGCTGCGCCGGGTCCGTGCCGCAGTCGTCGTGACCCCGCCGGCGCCACCGGCGCAACGCGACGCCGCGATCGCAGCTGCCCTGGCGGCGTTCGACGAATTGCAGGCCGGCGCCCCCACCCCGCCCAACGTCGTCCCGATTGCCAGCCGGCGCAAAGCCCACTGGATGCAGGGTCTGACGGCGGCAGCCGCCGTCGCCGTGCTCGTCCTCGGCGGGTTCGTCGTCGCCAATCGGGGAGGTGACGACGACACGGCAGACGAGGTCCGCCAAGCCGACGTCACGGCGCCGGGTGTTGTGGCGGCCCCGAGCGTCACGACGGCAGCCGAGTTCGACACGGCGCAAGAGCCGTTGGCGGAGGCTCCCCCTGACGTGGCGTCCGCACAGGTGGCGACAACAGCGGTGGCAACGGCAGCGATGGCGACAACGGAGTTGATGATGGACGCAGCCGCCGCGCCGGCCGCGGCAGAGGCGCCGCCGGTGCTTCGCGACGCCGATCAGCTGCGCTCGTTCGCCGAATCGCTCGAGGACACTCCCCCGCCGCTCGACGACGTCGTCGCCGACTGCGAGACGGGACCTCGATCATCCCCACCTGACGCGATCGTCGAGGACGCGGACGGCACCGTCACCGACGTCGCCGTAGCCAGCACGGCCGACGGCTACGCCGCCGTGTCGCTCGACAACTGCGCGATCGTCCTGCGCACCCCATCGGCAGACCAAGCCGAGGGGTAACCGGCGGTCACCCGGGTCTTCGTCGGCTTCCGTGGGTTCGATCGATGCGCCGGCAAGCGCGCTGGCCCTGGAAGCCGGCGGTCTCGTGAGCGCCGCGACGGCACGGCGATGCAGCGCGGCAGGACGGTCACGCGCAACCCCCCGCACGCACGTCATGCCACGGCCTGCGTGGCCGGGGAACGCAGTGATTAGTCTGCTCGGCCATGCCGGGCAATCCGTTCACCGATCCGAACTGGGCGGCGGACCTCGCCGACACGATCGAGCGTGTCGTTGGCTCCGTGCGCGAGCGCACCACCAAACCGCTCGTCACGGCATCTCGCGGCGTCGTCTTCGGCTTGCTCGCCGGGATCCTCGGCATCACCGCGGTCGTGCTGCTGATCATCGTCCTCACGCGGGCGACCCAGGCGTTGCTCGACATCTGGTTCCGTCACGAGATGTCGGTGTACCTGAGCTACTTCATCATCGGGGGAATCATCTGCCTCGGCGGGTTGTTTGTATTGAGCAAGCGCTTCTCGAACGATTGATTCCGGACGGTTCTCTGTGTCCCACTCCTCCCACGCGACTCGACAGGTCGTAATCGTCGGCTCCGGCCCGGCCGGACTGACCGCCGCCATCTACGCCGCCAGGGCCAACCTCAACCCCCTCGTCATCGAGGGTGAGCCGTCGAGCACGAGCGATCAGCCCGGTGGCCAGCTGATGCTGACCACCGATGTCGAGAACTACCCCGGCTTCCCCGAGGGGATCATGGGCCCAGACTTGATGCAGCGCTTCCGTGAGCAGGCCCTCCGCTTCGGCGCCGAGTTCGTCACCGAGAAGGCGACGAAGGTCGACCTGTCCTCACGACCGTTCAAGGTGTACGTCCACGACGACGTCTACGAAGCGGAGTCGCTCATCGTCAGCACTGGCGCGCAGTCGCTCATGCTCGGCCTCGAGGCCGAGGAGCGACTGATCGGGCACGGGATGTCGACGTGCGCCACCTGCGACGGCTTCTTCTTCCGCGGCCAGGACATCGCCGTCGTCGGCGGTGGAGACTCGGCCATCGAGGAAGCGACGTTCCTCACCCGTTTCGCCGACAAGGTCACCGTCATCCACCGCCGCGACACGCTGCGGGCGAGCAAGATCATGCAGGACCGCGCGTTCGCCAACCCGAAGATCGAGTTCTTGTGGGACACCGTCGTCACCGACATCATCGGTACCGAGCGCGTCGAGGGCGTGCGCCTCCGCAACGTCCACACGAACGAGGAATCGACCCTCCCCGTCACCGGCCTGTTCGTCGCCATCGGCCACCGCCCCAACACCGACCTGTTCGCCGACGTCCTCGAACGCGACGATCAGGGTTACCTGATCACCCGCGACGGTTCCACGGCGACGAACATCGACGGGGTCTTCGCCTGCGGCGACGTCCAGGACCACACCTACCGCCAGGCGATCACCGCCGCCGGCTCCGGTTGCATGGCCGCCATCGACGCCGAGCGCTGGCTGGAATCCCAGCACGCCCACGCCTGACGGCTCTCCTACCAGTGGAACCCTGGGGAATGCGGTGAACCGGCGGGTGGTTGTACCTCGGTAGAGTTGGTCCGCTTCCGGACCCGAGCACAAAGGGAATGCAACACATGGCCGAAGGAATCGTGAACCTGTCGACAGGCACGTTCGACGAGCACATTCAGAGCGCCGACAAGCCGGTCGTCGTCGATTTCTGGGCCGAGTGGTGTGGACCGTGCCGGATGATCGCGCCGATCCTCGACGAGATCTCCACCGAGCACGGCGCCGAGATCACCATTGCCAAGGTCAACGCCGACGACAACCCCGAGTTGGTCCTGCGTTACGGCGTGCAGAGCATCCCGACGCTGCTCGTCTTCTCCAACGGCAACCTGAGCAAGCGGGTCATCGGAGCACGAGGCAAGACCCAGCTGCTACAGGAGCTCGACGAATTTCTGGTTTCCGTCCGCTGATCCCTGGAGAACACGGCGAGGCGATACGCGACCTCCAACGTCGCCTCGGAGGAGCCGGCTTCGCTCCCTCGGGAGCCGAGCCCGGCTCGTTCGACACTCCGACTGTCGCCGCCGTGTTGGAGTTCCAGCGCCACCGTGGCCTGCACGAGCACGGCACCTGCGACGAGACGACCTGGCTCGCCCTCGTCGAAGCGTCATGGCGACTGGGCGACCGGCCGCTGAAGCTGCTCGCTCCCAACCTTCGTGGCGACGACGTCGGCACCCTTCAATCGCAGCTCGGTCGGCTCGGCTTCGACTGCGGACGCGTCGACGGCATCTTCGGACCGCTCACTGCCCGTGCGCTGGAGGACTTCCAACGCAATTGCGGCCTCGACGTCGACGGCATCTGTGGCCCGGGAACAGCGAAGGCACTCACCGTCATCAGCTCGCGTACCGGCAGCGGGCCGGGGATGGCGGCGATCCGCGAGCTCGAACGACTCGACCGCGTCGCCGCGTCCGTGCAGGATCAGCGAATCGTGGTCGGTCAGTACGGCGGGCTGGGCGCCCTCGTTCGCTCCGTCGTCCACGACCTGCGCAGCAATGGCGCCCGCGTCGTCGCCGTCGACGAGCTCGATCCATCCCGCCAGGCAGCTGCCGCCAACCGCTATCAAGCCAGCGTGTACGTCGGCTTCGAGCCGCAGGCCACCCCCGCGGCGACCGTCGCGTACTACTCGACAGAGGGCTTCACGTCGGCCGGAGGTCAGTCGCTCGCACAGCGTCTCGCCATGTCGTTCTCGGCGACAGGTGAGCTCGGCGAGGCTACGACGGCCGGGATGCGGCTGCCGGTGCTGCGCGAGACGCGGATGACGGCCGTGGTGTGTTCGCTCGGCCCGGTCAAGCGCATCACCGATGCCGCCGGCACGATCGGCGATGCCGTCGTCGTCGCATTGTCCGCGTGGGTGGCTTCACCCCGTGAGCTGACGGCCTCGTCGCGGTGAACGAGCCCGTGCTCCCGCCTGCCACGGCGCCGGGTCGCTCGTCGGCGCGGCTACGCTCTTGGTCCATCAGCACCGCGCCTTCGCATCCCTGTCTGCACTGCCACCCGCCGTTGACGCCGGCGATGATGCTCGAGCGCTGGCGCTATTTCGCAGCCTCCTTGGCGGCACTGCTGGCGACGCTGGCCATTGCCGCCTGGACGAAGGACGGGTGGTTGCTGCTGCACTGGGACGAGCCCGTGCAGCGCGCCGTCGAGGACGCGCGGACGTCGGGCATGACGGCGGTCGTCAGGCGAATCTCCTTCCTGGGGAGCACGAAGGCGGTTCTCACGCTCGGCACGATCCTGGCCGCCGTGTCCTGGCGACGTTGCCGGGCCGTGGCCACGGTGGTCCTCATCGCCACGTTCGGCCGGCCACTGCTCGAGTTCACGATCAAAGCGATCGTCGACCGCGAGCGCCCCGACCTGGAACGGCTGGTCAACGGAACCGGCCCGTCGTTCCCGAGCGGCCACGTCATGGCGGCCGCCGCCCTGTGGGGATTGGCGCCGCTCGTCGTCACGCTGTACACGCGCAACCGGCGGATCTGGTGGGCGACGACGATCACGTCGGCGTCGCTGATCGTCGCCATCGGTGCCAGCCGCACCTATCTCGGCGTCCACTGGCTGTCCGACGTCGTCGCCGGCTTCATCGTCGGAGCCTTCTTCCTCCGTGGCGCCGAGTGGCTGCTCGCTCGGCAACACCGGCGCCGCCCGTGCGCCGCGCACTTGCAGGCCGCGGCCTGAACGAAGGCCTTTAGGGCCGACGGGTCTGGTCGTCGCGCCGGTCAGGCGCGCTGGCTCTGGAAGGTTCGAATCCCGCCATCGCCAACCGATGGGTGTTTACATGACGATTCGGTCCCGTAAACACCCATCGGTTGCTCCAGCTTCGCAAATCACACGCCTGGGAAGGGCGGCACCATGTCGATCTTGCGGAACGCGCGCACGTCGCCGCGCACGCGCTCGACGGTGAAGTCCTCGAGGCAGCCGACGAGCTTGCGTCGCTCTCCCTCGCCGACGGCGGGACGCAACACCACTCGATAAACCCCGGCGTCGATCTCGTCGAGCGCGCTTCCATCGACCGGCCGCGAGTCCGTCTGACCGGCGCACACCGCCCACAGCGCCGCTGCCGCTTCGTCGACGCCCCCGCGGAAGCGATTCTCGTCGACGGCGACGACGACCTCGGTGTCAGCTTCCCGGTTGGGCGCTTCCGGGCGGCTCTGGGTGAGGTCGCTCAGCCCATCGACGGCGACGATGCCGATGACGACGAGCAGGACCGAAACGACGACACGTTTCATCGCACCGGATGTGGGCTGCGCGGACGGTACGGGTCCCGCGGCCGGCCCCCGAGCAATCCGCCGGATGGCGGCTGCAGGGTGCCGAGGCGGCGGGCGAGATCGTTCTCCACCGCCGGGCCGGCCGTCACGCGGGCGATGCGGTCGACCAACCAGGCAAGTCCGGACAGGACGATCCCGGCGCCGAGGAGCACGGGGACGAAGACGTTGGTCTGCGACCGGTTGAGCCAGGCGAACGGCTTCGCCGGAGCCGGCGTGTTCTCCTGTAACCGCCTGCGGACACGGTCATCGGTCGGTGGTCGCGCCCCCGCCAGCGCTTCCACCCTGCGATCGAGTCGGGCGAAGCGGGCGAGCAGGATCGCGGCGAACAGGGCGACCTCGGCGGCGACGAAGATGGCTGCCGAGATCAACGCCCGATTCCACTCCCAGCGATAGAGGTAGACGAAGACGTAGCTGCCCGACGCCGCCATCACGGCGATCGTCGCCAGCATCCCAAGGCGTCGGGCGTTCATGCCGCCGTCCATTCAGCGTCGTCGACCGGCGACACCTCACCCGTCGACCCGTCGACGAGGACCCAGCTACCCGGCTTGAACTGCTCGGTCGCTCCGGCGAAGCCAACGACCGTTGGCACTCCGTACTCCCTGGCGAGGATGGCCAGGTGGGACAACACGCTTCCGGTCTCGGCGACGAGACCAGCGAGCGTCGGGAGAACACCGGCGAGGGCCGGGTCGAGCGTACGAACGACGAGCACATCGCCGGGGGCCGGTGGATCCTCGACGCCGACGTGCACGGGTCCAGTGCCACGACCACTGCCGGCGCCCCGCCCACCGCCGCCGGTGTCCGAGACCAGCGGGACGACGACCTGGTTGTCGGTCAACCGGAACGCCGCTGGCAAAGGCGCTGAGGGGACAACATCCGCCGGGGTAGCTCGGAGGTCACGGACGAGCGGGCCGTTCGACTCGATCAGGGAGGCGACCTCGTCAAACCTCAGGCTGCTCACATTCGATGCCGTCGCCAGGGCGCCGCGCCGGACGAGCTCCGTGCCGAGGACCATCGCCACCCGTGCCGTCAACTCGTGGACCCAGCGGATGCGCAAGCGCAGCGACTCACGCACCGACGCCTCGCCACCTGCCGGGGGGGCCGGCGGTGGCGAGGCGGGTGGTGGGGGGAGCTGGATCGAGGCGCCGATGCTCGGAGGAAGCAGGCTGAGCAGCACTGGATGGCGGGCCACGAGGTCCTCATCGCTGAGCCGTTCGGTCGGTGTGTCCGCGTCGGTCGGTGTCGAATTGCCAGACGTCGGACCGCGCTCGGCGGCGAGAACGCGCAGGGCCGCAGCGGCCGCTGTCGGCGCCCCGTCCTCGTCGAGCAACATGCCGGTGAGGACCTCGTGCCCGTGCAGAGCAACGAGTGTCTGGTGCGCTCGGCGCAGGACGTGCAGCAGGTCCGCCGGCGACAATGCCTCGGGATGCGGCAGCCCGGCGAGGTCGCTGTCGACGTCGTCGATCAGGTCGTCGGACAACGCGGCCAACGCCACTTTCAGGCGTCCGACCCGCCAGGCGGCTTTCAGCCGTCGCGCCGGTGGTCGTGGGTCGAGCTTGGCGACGACCGATCGCCGGCGCTCGGTGACACCGAGCATGTCGAGGTCGGCGGCGACCCAGCCGTCGACCACGACGACCAGCGGACTTGCCCGCAACTTGCGTGGTGGCGTCGTGCCGACGATGCGCAACGCTTCGCGGATCCCCTCGCGCAACGGAGACACCCACAGATCTTCTTCCAGTGGACGGAGGCGGATGGCGAACGTCTCGGCCACCGGCCCTGGGCCGAACACCGGTCCACCGGCCGCTGCTTCCGAGCCGACGGCCGTGATCGGGCGGCTCTGCAGCAGCACCGGACGGTCGTCGTGGTCGATCGCCCATTCGACGTCCTGCGGCGACCCGAACACGGCCGTGGCCTGCTTGGCCAACCGCGCCAGTTGCCGTCGGGTGCGCCGTGAGCGCAACTCCCCCGGCAGCGGATCGGTGGCCTCGCCCAACCTGCCGCGACGCGACAGCTTGAACTGCACGCCGTCGACCTGCCCGCTGACGAGCTGATCCGGCCCGCCGCGAACCGCGCTGACGACGATGCGGTTGCTGTGGCCGGTCACCGGATCTGCACCGAACATCACGCCGCCCCAGGCAGGCTCGAGGAACGGTTGAACGAGGACACCCATCGGCTCATCTCCGGCGGATGCGACGACCTTGGCCACGGCAGCGAGGAAAGACTCCCACTCGCGAACGCCGAGCACCGAGGTGAACCGCCCTGCCATCGAACTCACCGCACCGTCCTCGGCGACCGAGGACGACCGGACGACCAGCGGCCGGCGACCGGCGGCAGAGAGCTCACTCCATGCCTCGGTGATGGCGGCCAGCGCTGGAGGCTGCGTTGTCGTCGTGCCAATGGTCGCTGCCGCGCCGGCGGTGATCGCGAATCCGGGCAGGACGGGCAGGCCGGCGCGTCGTGCCCGCGCTAGGGCCGCGGCCTTCGCCCCGACGGTCGCGGCATCCCCAGCTCCGGCGTCATCGAGACCGATCACGGCCACCGGCACCTTGCCCGTCTGCGTCGTCGACACCCTGCCGACCCCCATCACCTCGTTGCTCCTTCCCCGGCTCGCGCTCGACACGTACCGGCTCCAACAACTACCGACCCCGTTGCCATCCGGTTTGTTCTGTGCGCGTTGTCACACGCGGATTATCAAACGTACGTTCGAGTCCGGGGATGTCGTCCATGGTTCGCCGGTACGGGCGCTCGGCGGGCATGTGCCCGTGACCGACACAAGCCCATTACGCTGGGCAAACGCGAGAGCACCACCGGTTATCCACAGAGTTGTCCACTCCTGTGTAAATATCGAGATGAGGTCTCAAGTGCCCATTTTTGGGTTGACGTCAACCTGCCATTGAGACTTCTGTCACTCGACGATGAGGCGGTAGATCCGCTCGAGATCCTCCAAATCGGCGAACTCGACGGTCATCTTGCCGCGCTTGGACCCCATCTGGATCCCGACGCGCGTGTCGAGGTGGGCGGCGAGCAGCTCCTCCAGCTCGAGCAGACCCGGCGGCCGTAGCCGACCTGGTGTCCCGCCGGCGAGGCCGCGTGGTGACGGTGGTGGGGAGTCGTCGCTCGGCGCGGTCTCCCCCGGTCGCACTCCCCCGGCCCGCACGACCTCCTCGATCGTCCGCACCGACCATCCCTCCGCAACCGCCAGCGTGGCGAGGCGTTCCTGAAGGGCGCGATCAGGCGTTCCGAGCAACGCTTTGGCGTGGCCGGCGCTGAGCTTGCCGTCGGCGAGCAGGCGCTGCACCTCCGGCGGCAGACCGAGCAGTCGCAGCGTGTTGGTGACCGACGACCGGCTCTTTCCGATCCGTTGGGCGACCTGGTCGTGGGTAAGCTCGAACTCCTCGATGAGCTGCAGGTATGCCGCTGCCTCCTCGAGGGCCGTGAGATCCTCACGGTGCAGGTTCTCGACCAATGCCTCCTCGACGGCGTTGACATCATCAGAGACGCGCACCACGGCCGGAACCGTCGTCAACCCGGCCCGTCGCGCCGCCCGCCAACGTCGCTCCCCCGCGATCAGCTGGTAGCCATCCGGGACGCGACGCACGAGGATCGGCTGCAGCAGGCCGAGCTGGGCGATCGAGTCAGCGAGCTCGCCAAGCGACTCCTCGTCGAAGTGAACCCTCGGCTGGTTCGGGTTGGGGCTGATCTCGGCGACAGCGATCTCGGCGAGCGTCGGCGTGTCCGAGGTCTCTGAGTCGGTGCCGACGTGGGGGATCAGCGACCCGAGGCCCCTACCCAATCCGCTGCGTCGATTCATCATGGATCTCCTTGGCGACGTCGCGGTAGGCGAGCGCGCCGCGCGAACGAGGATCGAACGTCGTGATCGGCTGCCCGTACGACGGCGCTTCGGACAACCGCACCGAACGCGGGACGACGGTGTCGACGACCTTGTCGCCAAAGTGGTCGCGCACCTCCGTGACGACCTGGTCGGCGAGCTTTGTCCTGGCGTCATACATCACGCACACGATCGTGCTGACGTGCAACGTTTGGTTGAGATTGCGGCGCACGAGATCGACGTTACGGAGCAGCTGACCGAGCCCCTCGAGCGCGTAGTACTCGCACTGGATCGGGACGAGCACCTCGGCGGCGGCGCTGAGGCCGTTCACCGTGAGCAGCCCGAGCGACGGCGGGCAATCGATGAGCACGTAGTCGAACTGCTCGAGGACGGCCTCGATCGAGCGGCGCAGCCGTGTCTCCCGGCTGAACGCCGGTACCAACTCGATCTCGGCGCCGGCCAGGTCGAGGCTCGCCGGCGCGACGAACAGGCCTTTGACGTCGGTCGGCTCGATGCAGTTCTCCAGCGCCACATCCTGCATGAGGACGTGGTACATCGAGGTTTCCAGCCCACGGTTCTCGATGCCGAGGCCAGTCGAAGCGTTCGCCTGCGGGTCGAGGTCGACGATGAGCACGCGCTGGCCGAGCTCGGCAAGGGCAGCGCCGACGTTGATCGTCGTGGTCGTCTTGCCGACGCCACCTTTCTGGTTGGCGACGGCGATGACGCGGGGGAGTGGGTAGCGTCGACGGGTCTCATCGGCGGCCTCCACGCTGTCGACCTGGGCAGCCTCCTCGGCCGGGCGAGGAGTGATCACCGGCGTGGTGTCGAAGTCCGCCTCGGCCGGCGACGGAGGCGGTGGGAACGCCGCGTCGGTCACGCCGGGAGTCTAGGTCCAAACCTTCAAGGCTTGAAGGGATACGCAGGCGCCCGCCGCTTCGTCACGATGTTCCCCGTGGAACGCGTGCCAGCACGGCGACGTGTGGTGCGCTGGCTAGCCGCACGAAGTCGTCGCCGACCACGTCGGGGGTCCAGCGGTCGGGCCCTTCCGGAGGTTCACTGACGATGACGATCCCCGTCTCGGTGAGGATCGGTCGGGCCGCGTCGAGCACCACGTCGGGCGCTCCGAATCCGCGGGCGACGACCGCATCAACCGGTCGATCGAGGAGACGGGGAAGCTCCCGGGCATCGGCGGCGAGGACGTCGACGCGGTCGCCCAGATCGAGGCGGATGACGAGACGGCGGAGGTGGTCGGTTCGCGTCGTGCGCCGATCGACGAGAATGAGTCGCAGGTCGGGCCGGCGCCAAGCGATTACCAGACCGGGGACACCACCGCCGCTGCCGAGGTCGACGACCGTTCCCGTCACGTCCGCGACAGCGTCGACGAACGCCGTGCTGTGATCGATGACGTCTGCGATCGGCGCAGCGCCGATCATGCCGTGGCGCTGCGAGGCGCCCAGCGCCTCGACCAGCGGCCCGTCAGCTGACGTCGTCGTGACCGGCCGTCGGGCTGACGATGATCCGGCGGTACGGATCCTCACCCTCGGATCTGCTGACGACACCGTCGATCGTCGTCAAGGTGTCGTGGACGACTTTACGATCCGACGAGGGCATCGGCTCCAACGCCCTGGCCACCCCGGACGTCTTGACCAGATCGGCGACTTCCCCGGCGAAACGCTCCAGCGCGGTTCGGCGCTTCTCGCGGTAACCGGCGACGTCAACACGCAGCCTCGTCTCGTGGTCGCCGAGGCGACGCTGGGCGGCAACCCGGGCGAGATCCTGGATGGCCAGCAGGGTGCGACCGCTCGGCCCGATCAGCAAACCGAGTCCGTCGCCTGCTGCGTCGATGCGAACCTCGATCTCGTTGCCCTCGACCTGCGATTTCGTCGTCGCTTGCAGGCCGAAAGCGTTCACCAAACCCTGGGCGAAACCTTCTGCAGCAATCCGTACGTCGTCGACAGCGACTGGTTCGGCGTTCGCCCTCTCGTGGTCGTCCATCACCCCTCCTTGCTGGGAATCGCCACTGGCGGCGAGATCATTGCCGGTGGATCGCGGTCGAGTGCCTCGGGATCGCTTGCGCCGTTGACGGTCGGCGTCGTCCTTGGGCGCCGCCGCCGCAGCCCCGCCGCCGACCTCATCGCCCGGTGTCGTCGTGATAGCTGACGACGCCCGCCGATCGCTGCTCTCGGCACTGCTGCGTCGACCTCGCCGATCGAGCTTCTGACGGACCATTGCCGGCTTGACCCGGGCGCGCACGCGCGCCTCGCCGCGAGTCCGCCCGAACAGGCCCGGTCGCGGCGTCTCGACGATGTCGAACTCGGCGTCGTCGACGCTGATTCCGAGGCGATCGAGCGCCAGCTCCTTCGCCGACTCGACCGACTTGGCGGTCACCTCGACCCACTCCATGACGAACTCCTCCTCAGCGCTGGCGCTTGCCAGTGCTCTTCGACCGGGGACCGCCGGGGCGAGTGCCGCCGCGCTGAGGCCGGCCCGACGGGCGGTTGCCCGACGGTGTCGGGCGGTTCTTCGGCTCAGTCGTACGTTTCGACGGCTTGGGCGTGGTCGCCGCCGTAGCCACAGCCGCCGTCGCCGCCGCTTTCTCCGCCTTCGTCGAGGCCAGATCTCGGCGCGCCTGGGAGAACAGCCCGCCGCCGCCACCTCCGGCCTCGCTGTCCTGCTTGGCAAGCTCACGGGCGTGCTCGCTGGCCCGCTGCGCCTGGCGGCCGAGGGACTCGTCGTGACCGTAGAACGCCCTCGTGATGTAGTGCTGCAGGCCGATCCGCAGGATCGACTGGGCGATGTAGTAGATGACCAGGCCGAGGACGAAGAACACCTGGAAGACGGCGAAAGCGACGGGGAGGTATTGCATCAGCTTCTGCTGAGCTGGCGACATTGTCGGGCTGACGGCGGCGCGCGCCGCAACCATCCGCTGCTGGACGAAGTAGAGCAGGCCGAGCACGGCGACGAGGCCGAGGTAGATCAGGCCCATACCGAAGCTGTCGCCGAGGGCGGCGAACGGCGACTTGGCCAGGTCGAGGCCGAGCGACACCATCTCGGTCTCACCGACCAACGACTGGAACAACTCGCTGTCGTGGGAGATGTAGCGGGGGAGGAACCCCACCTCTTCGCCTTGGCGGCCGGCCGCCCAGTAGATGCCCTGGGCCAACGCTCCCTGACCGCCGCTGGGCTTGAATGTCAACCCGTAGAGGATCCGGAACATGATGATGAACACCGGCATCTGGGCCAGCAGGGGCAGGCAGGACGACAACGGATTGACCTTGTGCTCCTGGTAGAGCTTCATCATCTCTTCGTTGAGCTTGGTCCGATCGTTGCGGTACTGAGCCTGCAACTTGCGCATCTCCGGCGCCAACCGCTGCATCTCGAGCATGCCCTTGGTGCTCTTCAACGTCAGCGGTGCGGTGATCACCATGACGACGACGGCGATCAAGGCGATCGCGGCCGCGTAGCTGTGGGTCAGGCTGTAGAACCAGGCGAGCAGGCTCGAGGGGAGGTCGAACACTCCGGCAGCGATCATCGGCAGTCAGTCCTCGTGAGTACGGTCGAGTGTTTGGGATGCGGCACGGGGTCGTATCCGGACGGGCCGAAGGGTCGGCAACGCAGGAGCCGACGCAGGGTGAGCCACGTTCCCTGCCAGCGGCCGTGCACGAGGTAGGCCTCGCGGGCATACGTCGAGCATGAGGGCGTGAACCGACACGGCGACGGGCGACCGACGCGGGCCGCCTGGTACCAGTCGATCAGCCGCACAGCCAGGGACTCGGACTCGGCGCTCATCGTGGCGACTTTTCGACGGCCGAGGTGAGCAGGATGGCAGCTTCGCTCCGGAGCGATCCGAACGTGTGTTTGCCTACGGCCGGTGTGACGCCGACGAGCAGCCATCCGTGGTCCATTCCGATCTCCGCGGTGATCGAGGCGACGATGGCGCGAAGTTGACGGCGCAGCCGATTGCGACGCGTCGCCGATCCGACCGAGCGGCCGACCGCGAAGGCGACGCGCAACGGCACCGCCGCGGGATCGTTGAGAAAGGTGCACCACAGGGTCTCGGTTCGGGCCGTGCGACCGGAGCGTGCCAGTGTCTGGAACGCCCGGCGTCCGCGGATCCTCCAGATCAAGCCGAGAGCCGGGTGCGGCCCTTGAGCCGCCGTGCCCTGATGATCGACCGGCCGGCGCGAGTGCGCATCCGGGCGCGAAAGCCGTGCTTGCGAGCACGACGGCGGGTGTTGGGCTGGAATGTGCGCTTCACGGTTTCTCGACCTTCTCGGACATGTTCGACGAATGGCCAGGCGCCGCGACCACGGACCAGCGACGGCCGCTCCGGCGAGCAGCCAGGCGCGGAGCCTGAACGCATCAAGGCTAGGGCCTCGTGGAATCGTTCGACAACCGCTCGCCGAGACCTGACGTTACTCCTGGTAACAGCGCCGGCAGCTTGGAAATTGAACGGTTGGCAGGCTGCTACCATCGCTGCTTCTGCACAGACGACCTGAACAACGACTTCGGCACGGCGGCCACCGCTCGGCCTCACCGCTGACGTGGTAGAAGGGCCTTCCACAACCTGTGCGTAACTTGTGGACCGCAACAGGCAGGGGAACAGGCGATGCAGCTCACTGATGGCAACCAAGTGTGGGCGTCGGTTGCCGATGTTCTGCGAACGCAGCTCACCGAGGCCGTCTGGATGTCGACGTTCAGCAACGTCGCGCCGATCCGCATCGGCGATCGAGAGCTGACCGTCAGCGTTCCCAACAATCAGGTTCGCGACCGCATCCTCACGCGCTTCTTACCGCTCGTCTCCGACGCCCTCGAAGAAACGACAGGAGGTCCCTGCCAGCTCGTCATCCTCGTCGACCCTTCCACGCCCTATCTCGATCTCGACCAGCGCCCCGAGTCAACCATCGACGGCGCCCCGCTCGAGTCGCTCGATGGGCCCGGATTGACGCCTCCGCCACGGCCCGAACTCGACGCCGACGACGCGCGGCTCAATTCGCGTTTCACGTTCGAGACGTTCGTCAAGGGTCCCTCCAACCAATTCGCCCTCGCCGCTTCCCTGCGCGTCGCCGAGACGCCCGGGCGGACCTACAACCCGCTGTTCATCTACGGCTCGGTGGGACTCGGCAAGACCCACCTGCTACATGCGATCGGCCACTACATCCATCACAACTACCAGCACTACGACGTGCGCTACGTCACCAGCGAAACGTTCCTCAACGAGTTCGTCGACGCCATTCGCTACAAGACGAACACCGCCTTCCAACGCCGCTACCGCGAGGTCGATGCCCTGCTCATCGACGACATCCAGTTCCTCGAGGAGCGCGAAGGTCTGCAGGACGAGTTCTTCCACACGTTCAATGCCCTGCATGGCGCCAACAAGCAGATCGTGATCTCGTCCGACCGCGTGCCCGACCTCATCCCGACGCTGCAAGAGCGCCTGATCGGGCGGATGAAGTGGGGGCTCGTCACCGACATCCAGCCGCCCGACCTCGAGACGAGGATGGCGATCCTGCGCAACAAGGCCGACCGCGATCACGTCCAGGTGCCGCCCGAGACGCTCGAGTTCATCGCCAGCAAGATCCCGTCGAACATCCGCGAGCTGGAGGGTGCGCTGATCCGTGTCACCGCCTACGCCAGCCTCAGCGGCGAGCCGATCACGACGGAGCTCGCCCAACAACTGCTCGCCGACTTACTCGGCGACACCACCGCCAAGCCGCGCACCGACGACGAGCTCCTCCAAGAGATCGCCGACATCCTCGGATTCGACGTGGAGGCGCTCAAGGGCAAGAGCCGCCAGCGACCGCTCGTCACGGCACGGCAGATCGCCATGTACGCCTTCCGTAATCTCACCGAGTTGAGTTACCCGAGCATCGCCCGCCTGTTCGGCAACCGCGATCACACGACGGTCATCCATGCCGTCGACAAGATCCAGAAGCTGATGAGTGAACGCAAGCAGATCTACGACCAGGTCACCGACCTGTTGCAACGACTCAAGTAAATGCGCAGTGGTCAGCCTGCGAACGACGTGGGGACAGTGGCTACCACGACGGTGGACAACGCGCGTTGTCCACCGAAGCACATCCACGTGATTTCGCGGCTGGGAACATCCTGCGAACAACGCGCGCGCTGACATGTCCGTCGTACGCTGCACCAATCGTGGGTTATCCCCAATCCACAGCACCTATTACGACTACTACTTCTTGTAAACCACCAATCGAGAGGGCGCCACTGTGAAGTTCCGATGTGAGCGAGACGTGCTCGCCGAGGCGTTGACGACTGCTGGTCGCGCTGCGACGAGCCGGACGGGCGCGCTGCCGGTGCTGGAGGGCCTGCATCTCGAGCTGGTCGGCGACGAGCTGTCCGTCACCGGCACCGACCTCGACATGTCCATCCGCCTCGCAGTCACGGTCGGGGGAGTCAGCGACGGAGCGGTCGTCGTGCCGGCGCGGCTCAGTGCCGACGCCGTGAAGTCGTTGCCGGCCGGCGCTGTCGAGGTCACCGCCGGCGACGACGATGTCACGATCTCCGCCGGTCGATCGCAGTTCTCGCTGCGCAACTACAACGTCGATGACTACCCGGCCCAGGTCGATCCGGCGGCCGAGGCGGTGACGCTGTCGTCCACGGACTTCGCCGATGCGTTGCGTCAGGTGGTCCGCGCCGCCAGCACCGACGAAGCTCGCGGCGTCATCACCGGTGTGCTCATCGCCGCCGAGGACGACGCCGTGCGGATGGTTGCCACCGACTCGTACCGGTTCGCCGTTCGCGAGCTGCCGGACAAGGGCATCCTCGCTGCCGGCCAACGAGTGCTCGTGCCCCATCGCGCGCTCGCCGAATTGCAACGCATCCTCTCGGCGGCGGAGCAGTTGACCGTGCGCCTCGGCGCCCGACACGCCACGTTCGAGTGTGGTCACGTTCGACTGACCACTCGACTGATCGAGGGCGATTACCCGAACTACCGCAACCTCGTGCCGGCGAGCAGTGAGAACGTGCTCACGATCGGCAAGGAGGCGCTGCTCGACTCACTTCGCCGCGTCAAGATCATGGCCCAACGCGACAGTGCCTCGGCCGTTCGACTCAAGCTCGGCGGGGAGACGCTGACGTTGTCAGTGCGCGACCAGGACTACGGCGCAGTCGTCGAGGAAGTCGACGTTCAGTACGAGGGCACGGAGATGCTCGTCGGTTTCAACCCCGACTACTTGATGGCCGGAGTCGACGCCATCGACGCCGACGAGGTGAAGTTCGAACTACGTGATCCGGTGAAGGCCGTGGTGCTGCGCGGCGTCGAGCGGGACGACTACCTCTACCTGCTGATGCCCCTGCGTGTCGCGTCTGGCGATTAGCAAAGGGGGAAGGAGACCTTCCCCCTTTGGATCCCCCCATCTTCGGAGCTCCGAGCGGGCAGCAAAGCCTGCCGCCCTACGCACCGAGATCATCTGCCTCGGTCCGCTTCCTCACCGTCTGTTGAAGAAGAAGGTCGAGCTCCCCACTGCCCTTGAACGAGACTTTGCCGACATGTTCAACGTCCCCGCGACTGAGAAGACCTAGTCCCGTTGACCACGATCGAGCGGCTGGAGCTCGTCGACTTCCGCAACTACTCGGCCGCGACGTTCGAGCTCACGCCGGGCACGACGGTGGTTGTCGGTGACAACGGGCAGGGCAAGACAAACTTCGCCGAAGCGCTCGTCTACCTCGCCACGCTGGAGAGCTTTCGTGGGGTCGCCAACGACGCCCTCGTCCGCGTCGGAGCTGCGAACGCTGTCGTGCGCGCCGACCTCCACGACGACGACGGTCGGGAGTCGTTGATCGAAGTCGAGATCACGCCGTCGGGCCGCGGCCGTGTCCAGGTCAACCGCCAGCGCCTCGGTCGCACCCGCGACCTGCTCGGTGTCTTGCGCGTCACGGTGTTCTCACCCGACGACTTGGCGTTGGTGAAGGGTGGGCCGACCGAACGCCGAAGGTTCCTCGACGACGCCCTCGTCAGCCTCGCGATCAAGTACGACGCGATTCGCCTCGAGCTCGATCGCATCCTGCGCCAGCGCAACACCTTGCTGCGTCAGCTCGGCGGGCGTCTCGACGGTGACGCCGTGACCACGCTCGACGTGTGGGACAGCCGCCTGGCCGCCAGCGGCGAGCAGCTCGGAACCGCGCGAGCAGCGCTCGTCGAGCGGGCTGGGCCGCACATCCTCGAGGCCTACGACGAGCTGGCCGGCAGGCCGACCGCGGTCAGCCTCGACTACTCGCCACCGTGGCGAGCGACGGGCCTCGCTGCGGCGCTGGCCACGGCCCGCGACGACGACGTGCGACGCGGTGTGTCGACCGTCGGGCCGCATCGAGACGAGCTCGAGCTGAGACTCGCCGACATGCCGGCCCGATCCCACGCGTCGCAGGGGGAGCAGCGGACGCTTGCCCTCGCACTCCGGCTCGGAGTTCACCGTCTCGTCGCCGAGCGCACCGGGTCGACACCGGTGCTCGTGCTCGACGACGTGCTGTCCGAGCTCGACGCCCACCGGGCGAGCGCCCTGTTGCAGATGCTCCCCGCCGGCCAGATCGTGATCACCACCGCCGGCACGATCCCGCCGGCCGCCACACCCGAGCGCGTCATTCGCATCGCCAACGGCGCGATCATCGAGCCATGACCGGCCGTCTGTGTCAGCGAACACGACCGCCGGCGTCGTGTTCGCTGACACAGAGCTCGGAGGAGGGGCTGGCAGGTGACCTCCCGGCGCGAGCAGGATCCGATGTCGTTGGGCGAGACGCTCGACGGCCTCGTGCGATCGATGCAGGGAGGGCCGCGCCGTGAAGTCGGCGCGGCACAGGCGATGGGCGGTGTGTTCGGTCGCTGGACGGAGATCGTCGGTGACGCCGTGGCCGCCCACGTCCAGCCGGTCCGCCTCGACGGCAGACGGCTGGTCGTCGAGGTCTCCGATCCGGCCTGGGCGACGCAGATGCGCCTGCTCACGGACCGGGTCCAGCAACGCATCCACGAGGTCACCGGCACCGCCGTGGACACCGTCGAGGTCCGCGTCGCCGGCGCCGGCGCTGACCGACGGCGGTCGGCGTCGACAGCGGACCCCATCAGGTCCACCCCACCGTGACACCCCGCCGGTAGACTGAGAGTACATCGCAAACACGCCTCCAAGCGGTCTTCCCGAGGCAGGTTGCGGGCCGTCGGAAATGGCCCGTGACGTGGGCAGATCCGCAGATCGGCAGGAGATCGTGGTTGCCCCGACCGGCGGTCAGGCACTACCCCCTGTCCGCCGACCCAAGCGCAGCGAACGAAGACGCTTCATGACGAGAACTGAGAACACATCCGTGTCGAGTGACGACAGCATCAGCGGTGCCGGAAACGGCAACGGCGAGAGCGCGCCGAACGGTGGTTCCCGCGACTACGGCGCCAAGGACATCCAGGTGCTCGAGGGTCTCGACCCGGTGCGCAAGCGCCCGGGGATGTACATCGGCTCGACCGGTCTCGCTGGTCTGCATCACCTCATCTGGGAGGTCGTCGACAACGCCGTCGACGAGGCGATGGCCGGCTTCGCCGACCGCATCGTCGTCACGTTGCTGCGCCGACGGCGGCTGCCGAGTCGAGGACAACGGGCGCGGCATCCCCGTCGACCCGTACCCGTCGGGGCGCAACAAGGGCAAGAGCGCGGCCGAGGTCGTGCTCACCGTGCTGCACGCCGGCGGCAAGTTCGGTGGCGACGGCTACAAGGTGTCCGGCGGCCTGCACGGCGTCGGCGTCAGCGTCGTCAACGCCCTGTCCGAGCGACTCCTGCTCGAGGTCGACCGCGACGGCAAGCACCACCGTCAGGAGTACGCCAAGGGCGGCAAGCCACAGGGCAAGCTCGAAGTCGTCGGCCCGACACCGGCCCGCGGTCGCAAGTCCGGAACCACGATCACGTTCTGGCCGGACCCGACCGTGTTCGTCGCCGAGGGCACCGAGTTCGTCGCCCGCACGGTGCTCGAGCGGCTGCAGACGATGGCGTTCCTCAACCGCGGCCTGGAGATCCTGTTCGTCGACGAACGTCCGGAGAAGGAGCAGAAGGTCACCTACCAGTACCGCGGCGGCATCGTCGACTTCGTCAAGCACCTCAACGCCTCCAAGGAGGCGCTGTTCTCCAAGGTCTGCCACTTCGAGGACGTCGACGACGACGGCCAGATGCTCGACATCGCCGTGCAGTGGAACACCGGGTACTACGAGGGCATCCACGGCTACGCCAACGGCATCTCCACCACCGAGGGCGGGATGCACGTCGAGGGGTTCAAGACGGCGCTCACGTCGGTGGTCAACAAGTACGCCAGGGCCAAGACGCTGCTCAAGGAGAAGGACGACAACCTCCTCGGCGAGGACATCCGCGAGGGCATCACGGCGATCATCTCGGTGAAGCTGCGCGACCCGCAGTTCGAGGGTCAGACGAAGGCCAAGCTCGGCAACGTCCCGATGCGCTCGTTCGTCCAGAAGGCCACCTACGAACGTCTCGGCGACTGGCTCGAGGAGAACCCCGACCGAGGCCAACCGCGTCGTCAAGAAGGCGATCTCCGCGGCCCAGGCGCGGGTCGCGGCCAAGAACGCCCGCAACGCCATCCGCCGCAAGACGGCGCTGTCGGGCGCGGGCATGCCCGACAAGCTGAAGGACTGCTCCAGCCGCAACGCCGCCGAGAGCGAGCTGTTCATCGTCGAGGGCGACTCCGCCGGCGGCACCGCCCTCAACGCCCGCGATCCGCGTACCCAGGCGCTGCTGCCGATCCGCGGCAAGATCCTCAACGTCGAGCGCGCCCGCGTCGACAAGATGCTCAAGAACAACGAGATCCAGGCGCTGATCACGGCGATCGGTGCCGGTGTCGGCGAGGAGTTCGACGCCACCAAGGCCCGCTACCACAAGGTCATCGCCCTGGCCGACGCCGACGTCGACGGCAGTCACATCCGCACGCTGCTGCTCACGTTCTTCTACCGCCAGATGCGCCCGCTCGTCGAGCACGGCTTCGTCTACATCGCCCAGCCGCCGCTGTACTCCACCGAGGTCGGCAAGGAGAAGGTGTACATCAAGGACGACGCCGCCAAGGCGCGGTTCCTCGACGAGCATCCCAACCACAAGAAGGACTTCGGGCGCCTCAAGGGACTCGGCGAGATGGACTGGGACGAGCTCAAGGTCACCACGATGGGCGCGGCGACACGCACGCTGCTGCAGGTCACGGTCGAGGAGGCCGCCCTCGCCGACGAGGTGATGAGCGTGCTGATGGGCGACGACGTCGAGAGCCGCCGCAACTTCATCGCCACCAACGCCCGCGACGTCCGCAACCTCGACTTCTGATGTTTCGCCTTCCTCGTTCCTCGCTGCGCTCGCTTCCCGTCGCGACAGGGGCTCCGGCGGAGCCTCTGCCCCCACACCCCCGCCGAAAGCCAACGACAATGTCTGACGCCACACTTCCTCCTGAGCTGCCGTTCGAGCCGGTGCAAGCGATCGGCCTGCAGGACGAGATGGAGAGCTCGTTCCTCGACTACGCCATGTCGGTCATCACGGCGCGGGCGCTTGCCCGACGTACGTGACGGGCTCAAGCCAGTGCACCGCCGGATCATCTGGGACATGGAGGTGCAGGGCTTCCGTCCCGACCGCAACCACGTCAAGTGCGCCCGCGTCACCGGCGACACGATGGCCAACTTCCACCCGCACGGCGACGCGGCGATCTACGACGCCCTCGTGCGCATGGCCCAGCCGTTCTCGCTGCGCCACCCGCTGATCGACTTCCACGGCAACCTCGGGTCGCCCGACTTCTCGGCGGCCGCACCGCGCTACACCGAGTGCCGCCTGCACCCGTTGGCGATGGAGCTGCTCGCCGACATCGACGAAGACACCGTCGACATGCGGCCGAACTACGACGGCAAGGTCGAAGAGCCGGTCGTGCTCCCGGCGCGGTTCCCCAACCTGCTCGTCAACGGCTCCCAGGGCATCGCCGTCGGGATGGCCACGAACATCCCGCCGCACAATCTCGGCGAGGCCATCGACGCCGTCGTCCACCTCATCGACAACCCCGAGTCGACCCCCGACGACCTGATGCAGTTCGTCAAGGGCCCCGACTTCCCGACTGGCGGCAGCATCCTCGGCCGGGCCGGGATCATCGATGCCTACCGCACCGGCCGAGGCAGCGTGAAGGTGCGGGCGACGGCCGAGATCGAGGAGTCGAAGAAGGGGGCGATGCAGATCGTCGTCTCCGAGCTGCCGTACCAGACGAGCTGCTCGTCGATCGCCGCCCGCATCCAGGAACTCGTCGACTCCGGCCAGCTCGACGGCATCGCCGACGTCAACGACGCGTCCGCCGAAGGCAAGACCGAACTCGTCATCACGCTCAAGCGCGACGGCAACGCCAACGTGGTGCTCAACAACCTGTTCAAGCTCACCCAGCTGCAGTCGTCGTTCGCCATCAACATGGTCGCCCTCGTCAACGGGGTTCCCCGCACGCTCAACCTCACCCAGCTGCTCCAGGGCTACATCGACCACCAGGTCGAGGTCGTCACCCGGCGTTCCGAGTTCCGCCTTCGCAAGGCACAGGACCGCGAGCACATCCTCGAGGGGCGGATCAAGGCGCTCGACGTCATCGACGAGATCATCGCCCTGATCCGCGCCAGCGAGGACGCCGGAGCGGCCAAGGACGGCTTGATGGCCGAGCCCTTCAGCTTCTCCGAGATTCAGGCGATCGACATCCTCGACATGCAGTTGCGCCGGCTCACCCGGCTGTCCCGCATCGAGTTGGAGCGCGAGCTCGAGGAGACCCGGGAGGCGATCCGTGAGCTGCAGGCGATCCTCGCCGATCCGGTGCTGCTGCGCAGCGTCATCAAGTCGGAGCTGGCGACCGATCCGCGAGAAGTTCGCGACGCCACGCGTGTGCCAGATCGTCCTCGACTCGGGTGACATGTCGATCGAAGACCTTGTCGACGACAAGGAGCTCGTCGTCGTGATGACCGAGGCGCAGTACGTCAAGGCCGTCCCGGCCGGCCAGTTCAAGACGCAGGCTCGCGGTGGCCGTGGTGTCGCCGGTGCCCGGCTCAAGGCCGACGATCTCGTCCGCCATGTCATCTTCACGACCGCCCACGCCCACCTGTTGTTCTTCTCCAACTTCGGCAAGGTCTACCGGCTGCGGGCGCTCGACATCCCCGAGCGCGAGCGGACGGCGAAGGGCATGCCGATCGTCAACCTGCTGCCCTTGCAGCCCGGCGAGACGATCCAGGCGATCATCGACACCCGCGACTTCGCCGGCGAGCGCTACCTGTTCTTCGCCACCCGGCAGGGTCAGGTGAAGAAGACGGCGTTCGACGCCTACGACTCCAGCCGCCGTGACGGCCTCATCGCCATCAACCTGCGCGACGGTGACCAACTCGTTCGTGTGATCGAGACGAGTGGTGGCGACGACATCTTCATGGTCACCCGGCGGGGGATGACGATCCGCTTCAACGAGGACGAGGTCCGTCCGATGGGACGCACCGCCGCCGGCGTCCGCGGCATGCGCGTGCGTACCGGCGACGAAGTCGTCTCGGTCGACGTCGCCCGCGACGACACGGCGATCCTGATGATCACCGAGGCCGGCTACGGCAAGCGCACACAGCTCGAGAACTACAACGCCCAAGGGCGCGGTGGCCAAGGTGTGATCGGGATCAAGCTCACCGGTCGCAAGGGTCACGTCGTTGCCGCCTTCATGGTCGGCATCGACGACGAGATCGTCGCCGTGTCCTCTGGGGGTGTGACGATCCGCATGCCGGTGCGGGAGATCTCGTCGCAAGGACGCGGGGCCACCGGTGTACGGGTGATGAACCTCGACGACGGCCAGATCGTCGCCTCAGTCGCCCCGATCTTCGCCGCCGACGAGTAGTCAAACATCGACGTCCGCGCAGGAGACGTCCTCCATCGCACCATGCGGTGCCGACAATCCGAGTCGACTGGAGGTACGCGGTGTGCGTGCGCGACGATCGGGGCCAAGCCGTCCCGCTCGCCCTCATCGCCGTCGCCTTGGCGATCCTCGCCACGGTGGCGCTCGCCGAGCTTGGCGGCAACGTTGTCGACGCCGGCAGGGCGCGAACCGCCGCCGACGCGGCAGCGTTGGCAGGCGTCGAAGGAGGGCGCGAGGCCTCGACGCAGGTGGCCGCCGAGAACGGGGCGACGTTGGTTTCGTGGTCGAGCCGGCCCGACGGTGACGGGGTCACGATCACCGTGAAGGTGAGGATCGGGCGCGCCGCGGCAACGGCGTCGGCCAGCAACCGAGGGCCGTGAGGCCGACGGCCTGCCCGGGAGACGGCGGAAGCGCTGCGTACACTCGACGTCATGGCCAGAACCGAGCGCTCCGACGCCCCTGCGTCGACGCCTTCGGACGAGCAAGACTTGCTGCCGGCAGTGGGCAACGGTGATGTCGAGCCGGATCGGGCGTTGCCATCGGGCGAGACAGACGACTCGGTGGCGCAAGCCAGTGTCGACGAGTCCGGACCCGTGGCGGTCGAAACCGGCGGTACTCACGAGCTTTTCGAACCGGAGCACGAGTCCGAACGGACAGCGCAGCCGGATCCGCCTTCGTCCCAACTCGTGAGTGGCGACCCCTTGTTGATAGGACCGGCGCCGGTACCCACTCCGCCCGCCGAACCGAAGGGTTCCAAGCCGCCGCCTCCTCCTGGAGCCAAACAAGCGAAGCGTCCAGCCCCGATGCCGACGGCCGAGCCCGCCGCGAGCGGCCCGACAACGGTGTCGGGGATCGCCGTGCCGTTGGCCGCCCAGCCGACGGCTCGACGCGCGTCCCGTGGCGCTCACGTCGCAACGCCCACGGTCTCCAGGCCGCCTACACGCCCACCGGAACAGCCGGTGGCGACACTGCGGCCGACCACCGTGGCCCCGGTACCGCGACTTGCCGGTCGGAGGCCGCGGGTGCGGCGAGTCACCCGCGTCGTTCGTCAGGTCGATCCGTGGAGCGTGTTCAAGGTCGCGGCGGCCTTCAGCGTCGTCGCCTACGCGATCGCTCTGATCGCCGGCGTGCTGTTGTGGAACGTCGCCTACGCCACCGGCACGATCGACAACATCGAGCGTGGGATGGAGTCGACAGGGTGGGAGGTGTTCGAGCTCGACGGTGGCGAGATCTTCCACAATGCCTGGATCGGAGGCCTGTTCGGAGCGGTGGCCTTGACGGGCTTGGCGGTACTCACAGCGACGCTGTTCAACCTGATCACCGATCTCGTCGGCGGCATCCGCCTGACCGTCCTCGAGGAGGAGGTCATCGAGAAGACGGCCTCTCCGATGCGCCGCTTCGCCACGGCACCGGCCCGCCGCCCGGCAAGCGGCATGCCGGAAACGGCCGCCGCTCAAGGTGCCGAGGCACGCGTCCGCCGCGCCCGCGGCGGCTGAGCCGCCGATAGCCTCGACTGCTGCCAGATTTCCTGGCCGCCATCCAGGCGCCGGTCTCCGGGGCTATAGCTCAGTCGGTTAGAGCGCATCCCTGATAAGGATGAGGTCGCAAGTTCGATTCTTGCTAGCCCCACCAGATGCCCAGCGCAGAGGGTGTAAATGCGAACGGCTCGGCCCAAAGCCGGACCGCGCAGCCCGGGGTGCAACGTGGGGTGCAACCCGGAGGCGGCACGCCTGGCGTCTCGCTGATGTGTCGTGGTCGGAAGTCCCCCTTTCGGCTGCGTACCTGCGAAGGTTCTCTATGATCAGTTCCGCCTGGGCCGCTAGCCAGGTGATGTGGCACAACCTGCACCACGTCGTCGCCGAATACTTCACCAACTCCCGACTCGCAGTCGCCGAATAGCGCCTCTGGCTTCGCTGCGCTGGAGCCGACGGGCTACCCCCGTGATATTAGTTCCTGCAGAAACGGCCAGAAGCTCGACTCGGCGCGCTGGTAATGCACGGAACGACCCACCTCGATCCGTCGAAGAGCTCCGACTCGCACCAGGATCGCTGGTTCCCTGCTGCGACAGACCGACTGACGTGGCTGCCACTTCCTCGTAGCCGAGTACTTAGGCTTTTTCGGCGGAGCAGAAACCTGGGCGACCGCGAGCCGATGCTGGGCGTTGAAGATCATCTTCGAGAGCTCACGCGTATGTTCCCGCATGCATCTATCGGGTCAGTACTCTGGACTCATGATTCAGGAGTCACGAATCACGAGCAACCGCGGGTGCCAGCCCTGCGCTTGGGCAATAGCTTGACCTCAGGATGCCGCAACCACTTCCGAGCTTCGCCTCACCTCCGGTCACCGAGGTCGTCATCGCATCGCGTTTCAAGCCGGTCGAGGGCTACTCGATGCTGACTGTCGCCGAAGTCACCCGTCCTCGGGAGCGCGGGCTTTCCTGTGATTAGAGAGAACGCAGGATACGAGGCCCCGATGAGCACTTCGGAGCCTTTGCCGAGCAACGTCAGATGTCGCTTGAGCTCCTGACTGGTCCCCCGCCAACCCGATACTGGTTCCTTAACGACGTTGGCGACGAACTGCTGCAGCTCCAGCCGAACTGGATCGCGGCGAACTGGCGCAAGGTTGCGCCAGAAGCTGAGTACGGACGGTGGGGGAGCAGATGGAATTCCTTCTCGCGGTGGGTAGAAATCGGCGAGAGTGCGCTCACCAATGGGTTCCTCGAGCACGAACAGGTCGAGGTCACCTACGTCAACCACATCGAACCCGTCGACGTCTGGGACAGTCACGGCGATGCAAGCCGTGTGTTCAGCTTTCTCGCCGGTCGAGAAAGCCTGACTGATGGCTTTCTCCGGATCCCGAGCAGTCTATTTCGGAATTGCGGTTCGTGATCGCCGACCCCGCCGGTGCTGAATTGCCACTAGGGCGCTTGCATGTCACAGTGACGCCGGGGTTCGAGCGTCCGTCGAATCACCCGATCTTCGTGATGAATCTCACTGCACGCGGTAGACCGACACGCACCGACATATCGGGAGTACGAGTCTGCCGAAATCGCCATGAGTGGATCGTGCGCGCTTTCGCCGATCTAACGACGCCAGCAATGCACGCGGTATGGCAGCGCAACGACGAGAAAGAAGGGGAAACACAAGGACCGACCTAATGGATCCTCGCTCACGATCCACCCTGAGCGACGATGAGGTTTGGCCACGGCCCCTCGGCCGTGGCGACACCGGTCGATGGCTCTCGGAACCGGACGTTCGACTTGTGGTCAACGGCCGTCTAGCGGTAAAGGGAGTAGGCGCACAGCGTCATCCCGTCCGCGATCTCGCCGTTCAGCTGCTCGAGCCATTGTCGAGGCTGAGCGACGACTGGGACGGCGACGGCGCGTCCGCCCGGCTGTCCGACGCTCAGAATGACGGGCAAATTCCTCCCAGAGTCTCGACGAACGATTCCTCTCCCCGATGTCATGGCGTCGATAGACGGGGGCGTCCTGCTCGAATGGGAGGGCACGGCCGTCGAACATGCTCCTCGAAATCGAGGAAGCGGAAACGTCACACTGTCTTCATCAAAAGACCTGATGGTGAAGAGGAGGGTCCCCTCGCGGCCCATCAGGACGAGGTTGGAGACGCCTACAGGCCCTTCCTCTGGTGCGACCTGATCACAACAACTGACTGTGGCCCCGGATCCCGGCACCGTCTATCAGGATGACGCGTCGATTCTCGACGTTGAACTGATCTACCGGATGATCATCGAGAGCAACACGAAGTGGTCAGAGGGTGTAGCGGTTCGAGCGGGCACGAACCTTACCAGGACCGCCGCGAGCGAACTGAAGAGCTGGCGTTCCCGCTGTAGCGGTCTCCGTGTATCTCGAACGGTGATGAGCGCAAAGGGCGTGACTCCCGCAGACCTGGTCTGACCGTGGGGGAGAAGTACGGTGTGGCGTCGATCACTTCTGGCGAGGCCAGCTCCAACGGGCAGGGCATCGTGCGATGGCCCCGCCCCGGGCATCCGGAACACGGGATGATCTTCACCCTGGAGGCCTACAGAAGTCCGACGGCGAGAGTTCCAACCTGGCGAAGGCGTCGATCGTCGTCATCGCTCCTCCCCGGGCGGCAGCCTGAGACAATCATCGACTGTGTCGGCGGAAGCCGCCGTTGATTGTGTCGCCGGGCTTCGGTAGAATTCGGCCCTTCCGGATACGAAGCTCTCGTGAGCGATGAGGAAGGACTTCGAACTCCGAAGGAGTGAGTGTTCATGGAAGTCCGCTCGCGTCCGTTCCCTGGCCTCTGAGCTGGACCTCCGTGAATCGCCGTGTTCAACCATGCTGTGGTCACTAATCCGCTTCTACCCGTCCCGGTAGCAGTTCCGGTAGAAGTCGTCCTCCGCTGACGGCCCGCGTTCCTTCACGATGGACGCGCCAGGGCCGGGGTCGTGAGGGGTGATCTCAAGTCTGTATATCAGACCCGTCGGCGAGCCGCTCGATTACGACGTAGTGGCCGGTGTAGTCAGTACCGCCAAGAGTCGCCGTCAGGCCGTCCCAATGAAGGACAGACGTGTGGTTACCCTGCCCGGCCTCGCGGTACGCCGCATCGTCCACGCGGAGGTTTCGCGTGCCCAGATGCGCACCGGCAACGACAACATCGAAGGGAACGACTGTGTGCTCGAGAACGCCGCACGGCTCAGTCGTTCCAGCCCAAGGGAGTGCGGCGAAGAAGTCATGCCGGAAGTAGTTCGTCTGATTGATTGGGTGCCCGGCTTGGACCAACCTGAGCACGCCCGTCACATTGGTCCCGGCAGTCGGCGGGTGTTGTGCGTCTGAGGCAGACAGGCGCTTGAACCATCGCTTCTGCACGGCAGCGTGTGCTGCGGGCGGGTACACCGGCGGTGGACCGACAGGCGCAGCTTGTTCCGGCCGGCGCTGCTTTCTTGGTCGGCGCTGCTTTCTTCAGTGGCGCGGCCTTCTTCGCGGGTCCACCGACCCCTGGATCGGGCCGCTTTGACTCGGAACTCCCGCCGAACATCGAGGGTGAGGCCGCGGCAGGGGCCGGCGTCGCATCGACGTCCACGTCTGCGTCGAGCTCCTCTGGCGCGCCTGGAGGACGGGCGACAACGAGATCGTCCTCGTTGCCAATTTGATAACGGGGATTCGCCAACATCTCGGCAAGAACGGGGTCGCTGAGCTCCTTGCACAGCTCGCCATCGGCGTAGAGCCGGGCGACATACTTTCTGGACGCTTGCCGAAGCTCGCCATCGCTTGGCAGAGTCAACTCGGCCTCGATCCCGGCCTCGTCGTTGAAGTAGACCCCGCCCGCCGTTGCGTTGTGGGAGCCGACCAATAGCCGAGCCGAAACATTGCGCCCGCGCCAGATACACCTTGGGGTGGAAGGTTCGTCCGCTGCGGTCGTGGAAAGCGTGGACGGTACCAAACCAGGTGCGAGCCAATTCCAGACCTTGACGCGTGGCGCCGCCCTCGTCGATGCCGATGATGATCCGGATCTCACCAGCCCCGACCCCGATCGTCTCCAAGTCGTCACGGAGCCGGCTGCATCCGAGCGTCGCCCGCGACGACGACATCGAGGTAGGTGCGTCAGGGCAGGATCGTTGGCAACCGAGTGCACGAAGTCACGCAAATCCCGCCCGTCAGCAAACGGCTGGGCAACGAACCGGATCTGAACCATCTCGCCAGCTAGCAATTGGTAATG